>NZ_CP027190.1:1247454-2494909 GCF_002970915.1 Lactobacillus sp. CBA3605 | reverse complement strand
AACGATTCAAACTCAAAGCTGCTATTACTACTGATTAATTCTTCATCCGTCAGTACGTCCAACGTTTGTGAAACGAGCCACAGTGTTGAGTTCGCTTTAGATTGATCTTGAGTACGAAAACCAACTTCATAATTCATTTGCCATTGCTGGTTACCCGCATAGTCTTCGTCAAGCACCCGACTACCAGGTAGTGGATACAACGAAAGTGAGTCAGCGACGGTCAGATAGCCTAACTTACACTTCATTGGCAGATTTGGAGTCTGATTGATTACACTTGCCAACCGTTCTAGTAAATCCATTACTTCATCCCCTCAGTAAATGCTTTAACCCAGCTGCTCATAAACAAGGACTTAGCTTTCAAGTCCCATCGTTTCCCCGTACCAGGTGTGCTGTAATTAGTAATCGGATGACCATTCGTAATTCCACGAAATTGTGGCTTAGCGTATGGCATCGTATAAGTAATCTGGTCACCATCCGCTGTAGTGTGTCCTGAATCACGTAAATAACCCTGACTCTTAGGCACAAATTGTTCCATATCAGATAAAGCCTGATTAACCAATGCATACTGTGCCCGTTTAATGTTGCTTGGGCTCGTTTGACTCATAAACCTATCAAGGTCTACGTTTACTTTCAGAACCATCACAGCACCTCTAATTCGTACGAATAACGTGCATCGCTGTACGGGTCGCGGTTATCAATAATAGTTTTTACGGTGTACTCGTTACCTTCAAATAACAGCTTAGAGCCTGCGTTCTGTTTAGTAATCGTTGGTAATGGCGCGCTAACTCCGGCGTACAAAAAAACAACCGCATTAGCTACGATTGTCCGGTTGTTGTTGCTCCCAGCATAAATCGTCTGGGGTTGTACAACACAATGTTCAATTGTAAATGTCTCACCGGGCAATGGATTACCCCAATCATCTGTTTCACTCAAATCAGTCAGGGTCAACGTAACAGTTTGCTGACACATCCGCTTTGGTGGCTTCATCATCGATACCTCACCGCCCGCTGCATTAATCCAATCTGTGCTAGGATAGCGGCTACTCCGGTTGCTAAACCAGTCTTACCGTAATTAGTAGCACTAACGTTAGTATTCTTTTGCAAATGAGTTCGACCAATCTCGACACTGGATAGATCACTATTAGCGATACCTACCGGCGTGTCGGCCCCTAACTCGTCGAAATATTCGCATTGTAACGCTACCGCTCGCTTAAACTGCTTAGCCCGGAATGCTTGCCACTGTTCACCAGCCAGCTCATCACTCAATGAATGAGCTGCTAAATCAGCGTTGTAAAAGAACTGGGTCGTAATATCGAGTTGCGTTTCAGCGGCTACTTCATGTTGGTTAAATACATTCACATCCGTAATCCGAGTAAACCCCAGTGCCTTATATTCATCAAACGTTAAATAAGCCATTTAATCACTTCCAGTTCTCTTTAAGCAAGCTGTATAAGTCATCCTTAAGCATGTCATTTGTATAATCAACACTCAACTTATCAAGATAGGCTTTAATCTGAGGAACAGTTACTGCATCCTCGCTTGGTAACGGCTCCGCTGTGGGAGCCGCCGCTAGTTTCCCACTGTCGTTCCTGGAGTAGCAGCTACATAAATAGCTGATTTAGCATTATCAAACACAATAGCATCGTAGTAAGATAATCCCTTCACAGTCGTGCGGTAACCAGAACGGTCGGTATCATCAGAAATGATATCAATAGAATCGTACTTAGTAATTGGCGCTACTGCCGATAATGGTAACAAGAAGAAGTTAACTGCATCCGCAATTTCTAATCCCTGAATACGATCTTTAGCAACAGGAATAATTGGCACACTACCGTCAATTTGGCCTACCTTACGATTAATACCGTTGATACTCATGTCATTAACGGAGAACGTCTTAGAAACGCCATCAGCATTCTTTAAAGCCTTGTAGTAGCCACTCGATACGAACATAACGAACCCACCAGGTACTTCGTTATCCAACATGAACTGTTCTGCATCGTCATACGCTGCCAGTGCATTTTTAGTATCAATAGTGTTGGTAACCTTTGTGCCAGCATTATCAAAAATGGTTTGCGCCATGAATTTATCTTTGTGTGGCACTGTAATCAATCGTTGATGTTCTTCAACAAGGTTTGTGACAGTTAACGCGCCACTTTCCCCTTGATCAAGCTTATCTAAATCATACCCAATCCAGTCTTCCTGAGTAAGCTTAATTGGTTCCTTGGTTACATTGATATTATGCCGTTCATTAGTACCATTACGTACATACTTAGTTGCTTCCGCAAAACCATCCATCTTATTAATACGAACCGTATTAACACCATCAAAGTCTGCGGCTGTAATAGACTTAGCACCACCTTGTAATGGCTGCCAAATTTGTGATTCTGCAGCAAACTTCTTATCAATTGTATTTAAATCTTTTTGATCTAAAACTAAAGTCATTTAAATTTCCTCCTATTTATCTCCGCCAGCAATCCGCGCAGCAACACGAGCAGTCATGGTTTCTTCTCCTTCACCCGCTGTGCCACTCGGATTGCCGCCAGTTGTAATCTTAATACCCGGCTTTTTGCCATCATCATCCGTTTTGTTAAACAGATAATCATGTGATTCTTGCAACTTAGTAACCTGTTCACCAATACCAGTTAACTGACCATCTTCGCCTAACTTCACGGTGTCCATGTCAATGAAAGGTAAAACTGCTTTAGCATCTCGTACTCCTGCGTCGCGCAACGCCATTTGTACTGCATTATCAGTCTTAACCTGAGTAAGTTGACTAGCACTGTCTGCATCTTTGTCCTTAATAGTCTGTTGCAATTCAGCAACTTGCTTATTAAGTTTTTCCGAATTACCAGCCTGTTCGCCTAACGTTTTGATTTGTTCATCACGATCAGTTACTTGTTTCTTAGCTGAGTCCAATTCAGAACTAGCATCCGCAAGTTGCTGTTTAACAGGCTCTAACCCAACATTGTAAAGTTTCAGCACCTCCGTTGTTTGATTATCATCTAATCCTAATGCAGTTAAATCCTTACGTTCCATGCCAATCTCTCCTAACGTTATTTATTACGCGGTAACGGCCACGTGAATTGATTGCATAATTAAAGAGCAGTTTAGCGCCATACTCAGGGCAAACAAAAAGACGACCTGCATTCAGTCGCCTAAATCTCTCTCACAGTTTTCACTTCATGTTCGTAAACTTCGGCTTCTTGGTTTTTCATAGCACCAGTTTCAGGAATAAAAGTAATTGACTCCTCTTCAGGATCGTTATCTCCCGCTACCGTATGGTGCACCACTTTACCTTCTAAAACATCGCCATCATTGAACTCAATTGATACTCTTTTATTTAAAAATGAAAATAGATCCATATAAAACTACTCCTTTCCTGCATATGGAACAATATGCGTTCGCTTGCTTGAATGATGAATAGTAATCCCAGTGATTGGATGCTCCACACCGGCCTTATCAATTACCTTTCCTCTAATCGAAACATCCTTAACAAGTTCCGTATTTTTATATTGTCCCTTTGCAGTTCTCATTAACTGACCAGTTCCAGCATACTTATCCAGTAGCCCTTGGACATCAACATCATCTCGAAAATAACTTTTACCCTGAGTGTGAGTCGACTCCATATGAGGTTCCTGTTTATCAGAATTAATGACTTTACCCCACTCACCATTTTCTATCTTAGTTCGAGTATACTTCTGGTCTTCAGTTAAGCCAACACTTTCATCCCGTGTTACAGGATTCTTACTATAGATTTGCTCACGTGAATAATCCCGATGCAAGAAATCATGATCCTTAACCAATGCTCTAACTGACTTCTGTTGGTCACTAATCCTCGACTTATACCGTGCTACGCCAACATCATCGCCTAACTCTTCAGCAGCAGCTAACTTCTTTTTAGTCTGACGGATGGCACGCTCATAGCCACGCTGTTTAGCCTGAATGTCACCATTTTTCTGAGCTTCCTCTGGATCATATTGCGGCTGGTTATTAGTGTTCACACCCTCAATAAACGGATAGAGCGTGTGGGAGCAATTAATACCCTGTGTGCCTGCTGGTGTACCGTAACCATGATTGTAGATGCTGTCATACTTCGAGTTAAACGTGTCGCTACCTGGTACCGTCAGATTAACAACGTGACCTTGAATAGATGCGCAGGCTTCCCGCGACGCCGGATGAGCACTCATAACAGCCAACGTTGTCCCATAGTCTTGCATCCGTTTCAAACGCAAGTTATTAAACGTCCTGTGAGCCGTTGTTTGAATTACGGTTCGTGAATAACCTTCTAGTGACCAATTATGTCCGCCCTTATCGACTAAATTCGACTTAATGCCACCATCTACCAATTTATAGACCGTATCACGCAACGCCCGTTCATGCGTTTTGAGCCCGACTACCGTTTCAGTGGTCGTTTGCTTGATGATACTCTGATAAGCTCGCATAGCTGGATTTTCGCCGTAGTTAGTCGATAATAAGCTCTGGTTGACCGTATTATCTAAGTCACGCCAAGTCTGATTGTTCAAAGAGTTAATTGTGTCACGAATATCAGCATCAACCGCAACAGTTTTATGCAATTGGTCGCTTAGTGTTGCATCGACTTCCTTCACGATTTGAAAACCGTTATCATAAATCAGCTTGTTAATCGCTTGTTGCGACTTACCAGTATACTTGGCTACTAACTCAATTACTTGCCGATTAAGCACGCCCATCTTAGACAACTGTTCAACCTGCCACTTCAATACATTAGTGCTATCAACCGTATCAAACTTAGTTGTTTTAAGTGTATTAATGATTTTTGCGTAAATATCTTGCTCTAACTTCGAATAGATACCAACATCCGCATCCGCATCGCTCATCATTGACTCTTGGGTAATCATTCACCATCACCACCGCCAATATCAGCCATTTGTCGGCCCTCAAATGTATCGCTAGGCGATTCAGCCTGAATCAGTTTCAGTTCTTTCTTAGCCCGTTCCTCGGACATGCCGTAATTACGCACTAAAAACGTTTGCTTGGATAGCGATCCCGCTGCTAGAACCTTTGTATCATCTTCAAGCTGCTTTCCTCTATCTACAAAAACACCATCATCAAAATGGCATTCAATTTCAATTGGGTTAGCAGCTAAGTCAATCTTAAATAACGGCTCATCATCGTATAATTGCGGCGCACTAGCCAGCTCAAATATTGACACGCATAATTCATCAATGGCCTTCTCGACCATCGTCAGATAGCTGCTACGGGTCTGATAAGTCATGCTGTTATCACTAACTACCTCGGTAGCCGTCTTAACACCATCATCAGAATATGAGAACGTCCCGGATGATAAACCAATTTGCACTTCAAACTCTTTGATAAAGTGATCAATAGAATCCTTATACTGCACACTACGAATCGGTGTTGTCATGTCTTTGATACCTATACCACTATCATCGTCTGATATAAGGGACACATAGGTGTTCTGATCACTATCAAAGGTCAGCTTATGCTCTTCATCAAACTTCAACATAGCTGGCTTAACGGCAATATGTTTCTGACCAAGTCTAATTTCCCACATAAATTGGTCATGAACTTCGTTAATATCATCTAAGACATTCTTAGCGTTATCGACAATACCAATACCAAGCGGACTTTCAATATTGACGTTGTTAGCACCGGGAGTCTTGCAATACGCAAACAGCGGGCGTTGCAAACCATCAATCATAATATACGGTTGTAAATCTGCGTAAACAGGCAGTGAGCTAAGCGCTACTTTATTGCCAACAATGTCGGGACTGTCTGATCTATATAGCTCATTAGTAATCTGATACGTCTGACCGCCTTGCCATTGATGGAACTCTAACAGCGTATAATACTTGGTTTTATTACCTTCTGTAACCTGTGTCCGACTAGCAATAGCTGCTTCTGCAATACTGTTAGTATTCGACTGTAGTGGATAGAACTGATCAGCTCGCACCCAAGCAATTTTGATATGTCTACCATCCACATAAGGACGCATCGCAAAGCCACCCAGAGCAATGCCCTTTTCCAAGGCTTCCTCAAACTTATTTTTAAAGTCGTTCTCTAAGAAGACTCGGTTAAGAAACTCATCCGCTGTCGGATTATCCTTAACATGAATATCAGCCTTCTCATTAAAAACTACCGAGGCGATACGCCGCGCAGCAGTCTTAGTCATGTTGATTGTATTCTTCGGTCGGCGCTTCATGTTGCCATCATTGCCCCGGTAATGAATATAACGCAGTTTATCGCTGTAATAGTCTAAATCAGTTTGGATCCGTACGTACTCTTCTGGATCGATACTAATACGGCTATCATCCGTAATACGACTTAAAGTGTTAGCTCCTGTCATGGCGTTCGCCCCCTTTCTAAATAAGCTTTTAACTCGTTCAATCAGTCCCAATTGCATCACCTACCATTTCAGTTCAAGGTCACGAAGATTATCCAGCACGAAATACTGAAATGCATCACACGTATGGTCATCAATTTTAATTACTCGTGGCTTCTCACTATTCAACGTGGCACCGTCCCATTGATACTTACGGTGCTCGTCGATAAAGATTTGATTGACAACATTGTTGAGATAATAAAAACGCCCAGTAGCCAAAAGGTCCTGAACGTGATCAATCATTGCTGTCTTCTCAATTTTATGGACATGATGCCAATGCCGACCATGTTTTCTGTAATACTCATGATCAATAGCGTAATCGGACGTTGCTTCATCCGCTGAACGCTTCCACGCAACCTTGCCCCATCGCTTCTCTCGACTCTCCTCGAACGCATACAGCTCGTCTGCAAGCTCGCTAGGCGGTTTCTTGTCAGATTGATGTGCTGGACTGTAATAATACGTATCAAGCAAGATAACGCGCTTCTTAGCCGTCAATGCTACACACAATTCCGTAGTAGCCGATACTTGCTGACCACTATCTTGGCTGAAGTACAGCGACTTGATGTAATCGTCATCTGGGAATACTTCCAACGGATGAAACAGCTTAGCATTATAGATATTAGTTCCTAACCCAATAACCTCACCCAAGTACAACCAGCGATAATAGTCATAGTCATTACGCTTATACTGCTCAATCAATCGTAATTGTTGATCAGTCGTAATCCCTAACTTATCATCCAAGTACGTTGAGTTATCAATAAAGTAATCTGGTTCATCTTTCATCTTCTCAATCCACTCGTTAACCCAGTCATACGGATTCTTGGGTGGATTATATGAATAAAAGACTTGAACTTGATCTACAAACGGCGACTTCTGACGGATGAATGTGGGATTAGTTTGGTCGAACACTTCAGCAGACTTAAAATTAGCTGCTTCTTCATACCAGAGCGCTACCACGTCACCAATCGTATTTGATTTAAGCTTTTCTGGTTTGTCTCCGCCGTAAAAATAAAACGCTGAACCAGTTCGCTTGTGGGTAATTCGCATAGGTGACACTGAGTAATTAAACTCCTTGGTCAAATGGAGCATGTCGATAGCCCATTGAATCTGTCCATACACCGAATCACGCAAGTTAACCGTATTCTCACGGATGCAAACAGTATTAGCCTTGTGACCTTGTTGTATCTGACGTTTGACTAGTGACACTAATTTAAGGCTAATCGTGGACGACTTGAACGACCCACGGCCACCCTTAGCAATAACGTAGGGACATTTTGTATTCCACATCTTACGATAATGCGGATTGATGATATCAGACAACTTAATGATTAGCCGAGGTCGTTTAGTCCTATTAGTCGTCAGCACTATCATCACCTTTCATATCGTCAACAATCATCGTCGCATCATTTTCGTCTTCGTCAGCACCTACTAACTTAGTCAAGCTATCCAATGCTTTCTGCTTGTCGTACAATTTGACCACCAAGCCATCCTTACCGCGGTGGATATCCTGTATCAGTGACCAGTCAATTTGATCACTCGGCTTCAAGTAGATGTCAGTAACGTGCTTTTTGACTGAGTTGCCATTCATATCGAGAAACTTACCGCCTTCGGTATCCATCACTGATACTTCCTGAACCTTGTAATCTAGCACATCTCCAAGGCTTGCAAACGCCTGCTTAGCATACTCGTGAGTGATGTCATCAATCGTTACCAGCAACTCGGAACGCTGTTGCTTCTTTAGTTCAATGAGCTGTTTTTTAATCTTAGTATTTCTTAGCAACTTGAACCCGTTCACCATGGCAACATCATACTTAGCTCCATACGCTTTTTGATAAGCAGCCGTTGCATTAAACCGTTGTAAATAAAAGAGACAGAACAGTTTTTGCTTATCTGTAAGCTCACTGTTTGCCTCTAATTGTTCGACTACCGGTGTTGCAACATTGTTGCGTCGCGTTGCAATCTTTTTCGTTGCATGTTGCCAATGCTCTCGGTTCTTACGGCTCCGTAATGTACTTGGCTTTACATTATGTCGTTCTGCTAATTCTTTAAGTGTTACATCAGTCGTTTCATACTCATGTTTAATCTTTTTCCAGTCCATTACATACCACCACACCTCCGTTAATTTATCTGTATTGAGTTGTTTCCATATTCCCTGTACTTTCACAATAAAAGAGCAGCCCAATATCGGACTGCTCCTAACGTCACTAACTATTCTCTTGTTTTCCACTGATAGTTTTATAGTATCTAGCTGCCCATGGCTGCAATACAAATGCTACTTTAGGGGTTTCCATGTTTTCAATTGTTACTGGGCTCATACTTTCTGTTTGCAATATAATACCAAAAGCCATTAGCTCTAACACATCCGTATTAGATCGCCCCAACATCAGCATGTGATCTTCTTTATCATACATTCGTTCAACAATTTTGGTCTCGCCAGTATTTAACTGACGCAGTTTCCTTTTTCCTCTGATCAAATGGCGTTTGCCTGTTGCAAAGTTCTTAGCATATGCACAAATATCCGAAAAAAGTTGTGCCCACATAATTATAGCAACAATCACAATGTAGATGCCAAACAGATTATAAAAATTTCCTACTTTAACATAGGCACTAATACTATTTTTAAAGGCAAAAATTGCTGTTGCTGCAATTGCTATAGAAAACTTATTTTTCCTACTTAATTTAAAAACTTCTAAAAATCCTTTAATATTAATAATCACTCCTCCAAACTACTCTAACTATACAAAAACTCCCGCCAATAAGCGAGAGCCAGTTTGGAGATTGTCCGTTTTGGAGCCACGGATGCGTTTAATGTGCTCTTTAGGGATTTGCACCCTACATGATGTGTGGACATACTGGTTGTCAACCAACACCCGTTACTCGCACCTAACTGTGCGTCTACCTATTCCGCCACAAGCACACGTCGACTACCAGTTTAAGATTACTGGCAAACTCGCATTCCATATCAGTGCACTAATACGAACGCTGTTTGGCATGAGAATTCTAAGCGCTGACGCCTACTCCTATTCGGAAACTCATCTTTTATCTTCCATAATGGAATCATTCGCTTTCTTTGATAGAAAAAGTGCAACTGGTCCTCTACAATTAATTGATATGAACTGGATATTCGCATACAATTAACAGTGTCAGGAACCACACTAAATAATAAAGGGGTGTCTATTCAATGAATTTCAAACAAAAGCATTTTCGAAAAGTGCCTAAAAAAGTTACTGCAAAGATCAACTCATTCAAAAGTGATACGATTCTAGTATCAATTGAAACTACTCTCAGCAAAGAATCACTTGCCAAATTCCGTTCTTCATCACTTTTGAACACTTCTCAATATAAAACAAATGAATTGGAAGATTTTTCATTTCTTCCACCTGCAACTGTCGGAACTTATTCAAGACGAAACATAGAAGGCCGTTCCATAACTTTACGAAACAAACCCAAAGTACAAAAGAGTTGGACCATTGAGGGTCCCAACTTTGGTGATTACTCTAAAGGAACTCATACTGTAGTTCATAGCAAACTAGTTTTTCCCCAAAAAACTGAATTCCCCAAAAATATTCTATTATCATTTAAAAACATTAAACGTGTTGATAATAATTTTAGGTGCAAAGTACTTATTGATGTGCCCCTAAATCGAACTGATTCAACCTTCAATCAAGATCTTCTGTTCTTTATAAACTTACTGCAAGAAAACTTGCACGAAATTGATGTCATTTCAACAAATACAAACGAAAATGTAGACACAGTAGATGTTGATTGGGAACTATTACCGGTGGGTACAAGTGACATAAAAAAGATTATATCCTTAAAGGTAAAACCTAGTTTTCAAAATGAAAAAGATACACAAGATAGAATTGATTTTTTTGCAGACAAGTCTTTTCATGTAAAATCATATATTAATGGTAAAAACAGTTTCAACCGTTATTTTGGAATGATTTTAACTAATCAATATGTTATTCTAGAAGACTTTCATTATGGAAATGCTCTTTATATATTCAAGAAAGATTGGGAGACATTTTCGCAAAAGAGTCGCTTGGATTTAATACATCTCGATGATACTAGCATTGAGCGTGTGATTCATAATAAAAACTGGAAAAATAGAGTAAATGACATACTCAAATCTTAAGCCTTCATACTCGGTTTATTTCTTTTTCTAGTCGTTTTAATAGATTCCTGACATATGATAGTCCTGACTTAAATCCTGAATTTTTTTCTGGTGTCCAGTCAGGATTATTTTTTTCTTTGTAAAAATCAATTTCATTATTCATAAGTTTTATGAACGAGCTGATGTCATTGTCTCGTTTAATCATTTTTCTTCCTCCGTTTTTTCCAAACTAAAAACGCCATACTGTTTATTAGCACGACGCTTCATCAATTTATCTAAAATGTGCTTGGTAATGATTTGCACCCTGCATGAAAGTAACTCATCGACGGGTATGCTACTTCGTTCGCATTCCTGACATAGCTTATTAAGCGCGTCATTCCCATGACCAAGACGTGTACTTTCTTACGTTCTAAGTGTCTACCTATTCCACCACAAGCACGCGTTATGCGGTCAACTCCCATTGTGGCTTAGCCAATTAGCCCACAGCGACTACCAGTCTGTAATTCAACTTAGAAAGGACGAAATGAGCAGATTCAAGATTGAACCCACTCATTTACGCTATTAATATAACATCTAAAAAGGGACATTGTCAGAACGTGAAAGGGACAATTTAACTAACCATCTCTTCTAAGCTTGTAATACCAAATAAAAAGATTGAAAATTCCCTGATAGCTTCCTGTGCATCTCGCTTAATAGTCTTCTCCGAAACATCGAAATATTCCGCGATTTTTAAGTAAGTCCATTTTTCTGGATTAACATACAGGCTATTAATAACAAAGTAGCGACGTTTGGCTGCACTCCCACGCTTCAACACATACTCATGATACGAGCCCAGCATAAGATCGATGTACTCCATCATCTT
The DNA here is from genome assembly GCF_002970915.1 of Lactobacillus sp. CBA3605. Taxonomy (NCBI): domain Bacteria; kingdom Bacillati; phylum Bacillota; class Bacilli; order Lactobacillales; family Lactobacillaceae; genus Lactiplantibacillus; species Lactiplantibacillus koreensis. The sequence continues at coordinate 2,483,552 of NZ_CP027190.1, read as the reverse complement.
CTTGGTTCGAGCCTTATAGCCAGCTATGCTTCGTAATTTAAGATCGTCCTTAGAGAAAACGTCATTCAAGTACCGATCAATGTCTGTGTCAATCTCTTTGGAATGTTCTGTTAGAATGTCGTAATTTTTCAGTAGCAACTTTGTATTTTTGACTCGCCACGTCTGCTCGTTAGCAAATTGTCGCTTTCGTTCATCTCGGACTAATTCCGTCACCAACTTGGTAATCTGCTGAACTAATTTTTGATCCATACTTAATCCTCCCAAATTCATCATTTCTATATTAATATTTAGCCATGTCTGATATTAGTGACCACGTGTATTCAGTTTAAGATTATCCAATCCCTTGGCGCCGTAAGAGTACACTCAATGTAGCCACGTAGTCACGTGATTTCGACTTCTTTATACCTTACCCCTATACCTATTACCCTATATAAAATAATAAGAAGAAGTAGAGTATACATTATACTGTATTGCCCGTGGCTCTAGGAGTTAGCCGTAGTCGCTCAACTGACCACGATGTGACTTCACTGACTACACGCGCTTATATCCACGCCTTGGAATGCCATCAACGCGCTTTCTAGTTGCCTTCCAGTCTTTATGATTATCCATCACGTATTTAATCTTGTTAGCTAACTTCCGATTTGTCGTAATATCGATACCACCCATTTTAAAGGCAATATCTCTGCTCATTACAAAATCATCTTTGATTTGTGCCAGCGCCTCTTCAATAGCATCTTCTTCCGCATCAATATACATAAATTGCTCACGATTACCTGATAAGACTTGTTCCTGCTCGCTAGTTAATCCAAAATCAAAACCATTAAAATAATAGCTAACAAACTCGCCCCATAACTGATCAATCAAATTTTGATTTAAATCCGTAACTGGTGATTTTTCCTTTTTTTCGGGATGTACCATCATCGGCATAAAACGTCGTTCACCTGTTTTGTCTTTTAGATAGGTCACTTCGTTGGTTGTCCGAGCAATGACAAAATTTTTATATCGTCTTACTTGATGCTTTCCGTATGGTGGTCGATACTCCAACTTTTCTGCTGAGATAAACTTCTTCAACACTTCAAAGCTACTGTTCTTCGTGGCAGTCATTTCATCATCATTTACAATCAAAGCGCGGATCATGTTCCCGTAATTATCTTTGTTCTCAAAATCCGTAAACTGGTCGGTATACCATCCGTTAGCCATACGCTTTAGAAGCGTAGTTTTACCGGTACCTTGGCCACCGACTAAATCCAGAACAAAATCAAACTTAGTTTCAGGTTTGAAAGCTTTGGCCACCGCCCCAACAAAGAATAGTTTCGTTTGTAAGGTCGTCACTTCTGAACGCTCAACACCTAGATAAATTGGGAGGAAGTCGGCTGCCCGATGTTTACCGTCCCAATCAGTCCGGCACTTTTTCAGATAGTTGATGACCGGGTTGAACACATTTCGGCGCGATACTTCGACCACTGCCGCATCAATTAACTTCGGCGTGAACATGACTTTGTACTTTCGTTCGATATATCGTTGAACTGCTGGCGTGAACTCATCCTGCAACGGGCCGTGTTCTAGCATTAATTCCGGAGAATCTTTCATGAACTCTGTTTCGTAACTAAACTCGTTATACGCGAATTTTCCTTTAAGCAGCGGGTCGTGTTCCAGAATCAAGCAAACATTCTCAATACTGTTCGCCTTGATGCTACCTTTGTCAGTTTAGATGAAATTAATATGACTACGGATAGAAACCACTTTATTGTTCAAAGATCGTAACTTGTCCGCTTCATCCTCTATATTCATTTTTCACATCCTCTCTAATACCCAGAAAAATGTCAGCAAGTTCACCAATTAAAATCCCAGTCAATAAGTTTAAGCTCTGCGAGTTTCTTGATAGATTTTGCAAATTCTTTTCTAGTCAGTTTGGAACTTTCAAGCTCATCGTCAATTGACATCGGCTCAGGATTCAAATCAATGACTATCAAAATCGATTTAATATCATTCTGGTCTAACTGTTGATTCTTAGTTAACGTCTCTAACTTGCTTGCCATACTGTGTATATCATGCAAGTGAATACCCATAACAGGCGTAGTACTACTTTTACAAGTCATACATTACGTACTCCTTCCATTTCATCGAATAACAACTGATGACCTGCTACTTTGCTAAATAATCGATCAATTGTCTTTCGATCATACATGTCTTCAAGCTGCTTCTTTTTATTATTAGTCGTGATGATAGTCGTATGCTTGACCTCGTTATGTTCAAAGTCACAGCGAGCATTGGCAACTTGATATATCAATGCTTGTAGGTCACTATGAACTGACTTGTATCGGCCCCTATCGCTAGGCTTACCGCCCTCAGTACCAAAGTCATCCAATACCAATACATCTACCGACTTCATCGCCCTAGTAATTTCAATTAAACGAGTACGGACATCAGGGGCCTCGTACTTGTCATTGACCAGTCGTAGTAATTCAGCCGTTGAAACAAACATCACAGTCTGACCGGATTGCTTTAATTGGTCCATAATTGCCAGAGCAAGTGAGGTTTTACCAACACCACGGTCACCCGATAAAATTACGTTAAACTGAGTATCTTTAAGCTCCTTGGTTAGTACAAAAGCTTGATTTCCTAAGGCCTTAGCTCGTTCGACATTCGGTTGCTTCTGTATATCCCAATTATCGAACCTAAACCGTAGAGGAATATTACCTGACCACACTGACATCGAGTAGTAGTATCGTTGATGGTTGATTTTCACAGCCTGCTGAGCTTTAACCAAAGTCTGCTGATCTAGCTCCTCCTTGGTTGGTAGTTTACTCACATCAATATTCTTATCCGCAATTATTTTAGCTAGTCTCTCAGGATCAAAGAGTGCCTTTTTCATCCAAACCAGTCCTCTCGCGATTCTGGTTGATTTTCATTTGATGGCTGATTATTTAGATATCCTTCAAATTTAGATGCTTGAAATAAAGTAGATGGTCGTAGATACTGATTCATTTGTGGATCGTTAAGCCATTTAGAGCACTGATTATCAATAACTTGCTTCATGTCAGCCACAGTAAAGTCACCGTCTTTAAAACGTGCCATAATCACTCGTTTATTAGCATCAGTGTGTTTAAAATGCTTTTTAGCTTTTTTGTTAAGGTAATCAATGACAATCTGCCAGTCGAGCGGTTCGGCGTCAGCCGTACTATGTTCTTTATTACCCTTACCTAACCTTACCTTACCTAACCTAACCTCGGTATCCATTTGGTTGCCATCTGGTATACCAAATGTCATACCATCACTAACTTGCTGATATGATTGGCTTTCATCTACTGTCAGCTCACTTTTATGATTCACATACATGGTTGAATGGTATCTATCTTTACGGATGTAATTGTGAATCCGCCAATCCTTTATTACAGCTATGCCATCATCAAATACAATGATGAACTGTTTAGCAATTAGTAATTTAAAATCATCATTGCTAGCGCCAACCATTTTTAAAATAGTTTTTGCATTACCCAAGAACCCGTCATCATCAGCATTCATAATCAAGTGCAAATAGAGTGCTTGCGATGATAAAGGCAAGTCCATAAACATATCTGTCTCCGTAATTTGCTTACTTAGCATTCTTCGCTGTGCCATTGGTTAACCTCCTTTAAGCTAGAATCCAGCCTTTTACGTGTCTTGCCGATGTCTGCGTATACTTATAATCTAAGACATCATGACGTTTTAGCTTGTTCAACGACTCTGTAAACTCATCAAGTGACAAACCATACTGCCGTAAATTATTATTAATAAACCATGACTCGGCTTTTCGTAAACCAAGTATCATCAACACACATTGGCAATCAGCAAAACTGAGGTTATCCCCCATTGCTTTCAATTGGTTCGGAACCTCATGTGGATTACACCAATGAAGTTCTAAATCCATGATTGTCTCATTTTTGGCCTTTAAACCAAGCGTTTTAGTAACACCTTGCAACCGTTTAATCATGTGTCATACCCTCATTAGTTAAAAATTGCTCGATCATTCCTGACTTACCATTTTCCTTTTCTAAATCATCTAGTGCAGTTAAATAATCAACTAGGTATATGCGTAAATCCCAGTTCGAGTAATCCCATAAAAAGTCAACAACACTGTCAATTCTAGTGTCCATCCCATACGTGTCTAACATCTTTACAGTCGTTCTATAGTCTTTAACATCACCCGTCTTGTCATATGTTTTATCAATCGGAAAAATACGTAAGAGCTGTCGTGGTGTCATGCCTCGCAATAAATCCAATTCTTTATCCATTTGTTCAAAACGCTCTTTTGCTTCAACCTGATTCCATAGATTACGATCAAGATATTGGTGTTTCTTGACTCCCAAGAAGAAAACACTTGAGAATATCTCCTTACTTCGTTTTTCTCGATATTTTGCATTGAAGATTGCATTAAGTTCGATATAGCCATCGTGGCCTACACGATTTTTAGCTCGCTCTAATAAGGTGTACATATAATATTTATTTACTAACATTGCTGCCTCCTAAATTCCAAACCAACTACTAATCTTGTGACGTTTGCACCACAGCGTTGTTAGCGCCCATGTTAATATCACTACTGCTACCCAATTCGGTAATATAATCATTGTTCTTCCTCCTACCACGGTAATTCTTCCCAGTGATCTTCCAAGAACGCCGCCATCACATTGGCCTTGAACTTCCACGCGCTACCATATCCTTTATGAATTAATTGCCCTTGGTTCTCCATACGTCCAATTTCACGACTGTATTTTGGATTCTCAAGAATGTTCTTTTTTAACCAGTCAATCGACTTATTACCACACCAGATTCGTAAATCTGCCATAGTCCAGGTACGGCCGTTCATAGTCTGGTCCAATAATTTGTTATACGCATCCGTATCAACCAACACATATTGATCCATGTTTGCAATATGCATTGGAGTGGCTGCTACTTTAAGTGCTTGCATAACATGTCCTCCTTACTTTTAACTTCGTTATTACCTAAATACAAATCACTCATACCGAGTAAGTCAGCAATGTTCACTAAGACTCATAATTGACTTTTTGAACATCCTTGGCTGCACTCGCGACCCAACCACCGTTGTTATATTGCGTCTTCAAATTAGGATTTAATTTTGAATCGTTGTAATCTAATAAGAATTTCAACGCTACACGCACATTTTCATATTCCATGACTATTCCTCCTCTTTGTCATCAACATCTAGGTTCATTTGACCATCAGCCTCATCACTCATTCGCTTAATAATCTGAACAGTTGACACGGATGGTTGCCAATCGGTAATTAACTCGTCTACCATATTGAAATCTTTTGCACGTAATTGTGAACGAGTTTTCGTTCCCGCGACTTCATTAATGCTCCGGTTAATATCTTTGAATAAGAGGCTACGCTGCTTGCTGTTAGTGATGAACGAATGAACCTTTGCGTACTCGTTTACCTGCCGTGAGGCTCGCTTACCAATGTAGTTATACTCACCCGGAGTAAGCACCCAATCATCCCGCAATTCCTTGATATCCTTCTCAACGCTGTCTATACGCACGTTAGTTTCTTCATTAACTTCTAATGCTAGCCTTGCTAACTCACGCGGCGTGGTCGGAATTTTAACTTGTTGTGGATTAAAATAGTTTTCCTCGAGTACATCGAACATATCCCAAGCCTTATCAGTACCCAGCATTTTTGAATGTCGGCTAGCACCTTGTCTGGTCCATAAAACTAATTGGCTAGTATATTTATTAATTAGAGGCTTATCGGAATTTCCGATGACCCTCTTAAACTCCTTGAGTTTATTGCCCTGTAAGATGTAATAGTGTTTGCCTTCTAAAAACTTATCTTTGTTCTCATGAAAATTGTCAATAATACGATTAACTGTCGTTTCATAAAAATCAGCTAACTGCTCCGTAGTTAAAATCAAATCACCGTTGTATTTAACCTGCTGTAATTCGTTCATTTAGATCATTCCTTTCGTTTTTTCATCTTCAGGTGGTAACAACAATCTGTAATCAACCCCCAAATAGTCACCAACCTTTTTCAAGGTCGCTATTTTAGGTGGGATTCTATCCCAACGATAAATAACTTTTTCGCCAACCCCTGAACTTTTACCAACATCTTCAATTGTTAGATGATTTGCTAACGCTAATTTTTTTATGTTATTTACAAGTCCGCTCATATTCATGCCTCCCCTATATGATATTTTTATTGCAGTCTAGTACCACAAGTGGTACTATATAGGCATAAAGAAATAAGCCATAGTTTCTAACTGTCCGGTCTGAAATAATTGGCATTTTCATATTACTATGATTTTGTGTTAAATAACTTCTTTAACCTATGACCATAGTTTAATACCATATGTGGTACTTGTCAACATAAGAATACCATTTTTGATACTTTGTGCTTTCTATACCACTTTGAAGGGATGACTCACTATGGACACCGTTGCAATTATAAAAGAGCTAGCTGCAAGTAAAGGATTGTCTTTAAAGCAACTAGCACTGCAATTAGGGTTTGGCGAAAATACGATTTATCGCTGGAATACAAAAAAACCTACAATTGATAAAGTACAAAAGGTTGCAAACTACTTTCACGTTTCGGTTGACTATCTTCTTGGAAACGATGACACACAACAAACTGATGATCCTAAACATATTGACGTGGAAGATATAGTTAACGATTCAGCAATGCTAACATCACGTGATCACGCCTTATCCGATGAAGATAAAGCAGCGATTCGTGCACTAGTAACAACCTACCTTAATAGTAAGGAAGGTCAAGACCGCTTGCGTCAGTATGGTGGTTACGGTAACGATGGAAATAAAATTAATAAGGAATGAAGTGATTAGATGATCTATGATACTTTGGACGAAGCGTTAACCGATATGCAAACATTAGGTACGTGGGACCCTGATCGTCTAATTAGTCACTATGGTATAACCTACCATTTAACTAGCGGCTTGCCAGATAATATTAATGGCTACTCTATTCCTCTCACTCGAACTTTTTTCATTAATGAAAAGACTAGCTTTCCCACGTTTGTTAAGTGTCACGAATTCTATCACTGCTTATTAGACGACAGTATAGAGCCACTCATAGACACTAGCATGGTTTCCAATAGTAAGATTGAATCCCGTGCCAACCACGGTGCCTTCTACATTATGATTAAGAATTACGTTAACGAGAGTGGCATTGAACCACAAGACTTCGATGTAACACGTTTCAGTGATGCATATTGTTTGGAACCTAAGCAACAACTATTCATCCGTAACATCGCTGAAGATGCTCTTGGCATAAAAATTAACACTGGTGCTTTTAGCTTATGAAATCCACTATTCTATCTCAGTAGTAAAAACATTAAGTTGTTATGACCAGAACGGATATCGTTAAAAGCTGTGAATTAGATTTAAGTTCATGGGGATTATGTTGGGGAATAATATTTTGGAGGAGTTTTAATGATTGGAGAATTAGCTTTCATAATTGCTATAATCGTGTCAATAATTTTCATTTTTTCTAAAAAAAGCTGGTGGGGTTGGATCTTGATAATCCTAGGTGCTCTTGTTTTGATTACCTCATTTAGTTCCATACCCACTCTTGTTGCAAGTATTCTATTCATATTACTAGGTATATATGGGACACAACGCTTTAAGATTCCTTTTCTTAAAGATACCAAGTTAATACGTGGGCTCATGATTTTCGTATTTTTAGCTGTTGTTGGTGGCACAACGGTTGCAGTCAATAAAATAGATCAGCAGCACAGAGACGCTAAGATAGAAAAATCAGTAAAAAAGGAACTGGCCAATTTACGTTTAGACACTCCGATTTCACAATATGAATCAGTTCGAGATGAAATCTACACAATTGATGATTCTAAAACTAGACAGAGCTTAATGGCGACTTATAATTCAAAAAAAGAAAACTACGACAGCTCCGCTACGACTAATACTAATGATGATAGTCCAAGTTCATCCAAAAATGACACGGTTAATATTTCAGGTAATGCTAGTAACGTAATCTCGGCGCTTTCAAAAGAAAAACCAGCAGCAAGTAAATATATCAAATCAATCAATACTGATTCGAAGTTAGGATTGGTTGTTACTACTACTGGATTCAATATTAAAAATCAGTCACAGACTCAAAAAATGATTGGCAATATTGAAAATATTATGAAGGTTATTCATAACACAGACAGTAGCAAGGGTATTGGATTCATCCAGAAAGAGGCTTCAGGTGACACCTTATTCGCTATCTATTTCAAGTCTGATAATGTTAACAATAACCTAGCAGTTGGTACTAGTGATTTCTTCGATAATTCTACTTCTTACTACGTAGATGGTAGTGTGGCCGGGAACAACCATGTTTTCACAAATAAACAGCTTTCAAAAGAAGGCCCTACCGTTAATAATAAAACATATACAAATATGCTCATGTACAATTAAATAAAAAAGGCACATCCCACTCCCGCCAAGAAGATGGATGCGCCAACCTGAATTATTCACTAGAGGGGACTAGTACGCCCTTTTAGCTCCTCTAGTATATCACAAGGAGGAATTTATTATGGCAAGCATTCAAAAACACGGTGATCAGTGGCGGATTCGTATTAGCTACAAAGATGCCGACGGTAACTTCAAGACACAACAAAAGTCAGGATTCAAGACTAAGCGCGAAGCTACTCTCTATGCTAGTCAATTGGAAACTGAGAAACAAACTGGTGTAGACTTAGGTGCCAATCAAACCCTAACCGAATACTTCTTAGACTGGTTCCATACCTACCGTGAACCTAATATATCAAGCGTTACTGCCTATCGCTATGAATTGACGTCTAAGGACATTCAAGACTACTTTGGCGGTACTTGTATTAAAGATATTACTAGACGCGACTATCAGCGCTTTATTAACGCTTATGGCAAGGTACACGCTAAGGGTACTGTTAGAAAAACCAATGCTCACATTCGAGCAGCAGTCCGTAACGCTGTTTATGAAGATGTCATCCCTAAAGACTTCACAAAAGATATCATCCTTACATTTGACAAGTCTCGTACGTGGAAGGTTGAATATCTTAACATGGCAGAAATAAACGCATTGGGCGAATACCTAGTGGCCGGTCTATCTACTCGATATACATCGCGTTATATGATATTAACTGCCATGCTTACTGGTGCCCGTTTAGGCGAAATCATGGCATTAACTTGGAAAGATATTAATTTTAACTTCAAAACAATCTCGATTAACAAGGCTTGGAACTACCAAGAAGGCGGCGGCTTCAAACCCACTAAAAATGAAAGCTCAGTCCGAACCATTCGGGTCAATCAGCAACTTCTTGATTTGCTAAAACCACTAAAAAAAGCAAACTCAAATCAACTCGGTTTAGTATTCATGAATCAGAACGGACAAATACCAAGCTCCAATGCTGTTAACAAAAAATTACGAGAATGCCTAAAAGATTTAGACATCGAACGTAAAGGATTCCACTTCCATAGCCTGAGACACTCTCACGTTGCGTTCCTACTCGCTAACGATGTTGATCTATACGTTATATCAAAAAGACTTGGACACTCTGATATCGGTACTACGTCGCGTGTATACGCATACTTGATTGACGAATATAAAGCACGCTATGATGAAAAGATTGATGCTAGTCTAGATACGATTATTCCTAAACATGTTGCTAAAGCTAAACATGCATAAATTCAGTATAAAAAATCGTTTTTTGTTTATACTATTTTACCACCGAAAAAACAAAAAAATAATTTTGAACTTTTTTGACCAAACACCCTATAAACACTGACATATAAGCGTTTAAAATGTCCACTCGTGACATAATTGGTCACATAAAAACTTTTTTTAAAATCAGGAATCCCGTTAAAGCAACATTTAGCGTGGTTCCTGATTTTTAGTTTACACTAGATTACATCAGATTATTAAAAAAATGTGCACAAATTGTGCACATAAAGCGTCTGTTCTTTCGTAACCATAATTATGTCAGATGATTATAATTGACTCTTTCGCTCATTATCCAAGTAATAGTTTTATATGGGCGTTTTTAGTTTTAATAATAAGGAAATCTTTAAACAAATGAGTATATCCCAAGATTATTTAGACTTAAATCACATCACCCGCTACCAAGTTAGCAAAATTAGTGGTGTAGGTCATGACATAATTAGACGAATTAATCACTGCTTTTAGTTTGCATTAAATCTACAACTATTAAAATAAAATTGACTTAGAAACACGTCAAAAAACATTCAAGCGTGGCATCGAGGATTAGTGATTAGTATTTGATTTGATAGTTACGTCACTAATTCTTTAAATTATCACCTGCCCGCTTTATTACCAGACACTCTCATTGCAACGAATATGTGCAATTTGATTTCCACCCGGCATAAATTTTTAAACGATAATTATTCTAAAAAAACGCCGCACTGCCCTTGATTGGTCGATGTGGCATTTTATTGACCCTTCAATTTGTCACTAAGCTAAATCGGTGAATTGATTATTTTACCATTTAGCCTAGCTAGCAGTAATTCCAACATCTACCGGATAGTAACCTGCTTTTATTCTTATTTTAGTAGCCAACTAAAAAAGCATAACCAGCCCCAAGCCAGTTACACTTCCCTTTTAATAATTATCTTTTTGCCGTTGCTCGTTCACTTGGTTCTTAGCAATGAACGCTGCTTGAATCTCCGCCTGCGAATAACCAAAATCCACAAGTCCCAGTTTCAAGAACACATGCCAAGCGTGTTGATAACTGGCTTGACGATGGGTAAAGTAAGCATCATATAATAGCTGTTTAATGGCCAAATACTGTTTATTCAAGTCTGTACTTGGCTTGGCACTAAGCTCTTCTAAGTCAGTCGCCGTCATAGGAATAAGGTGCGTCCACTGTTGAATCGCCGCCACTAGGAAAAAGAAATCCATCGCATCGACGTATTCATTTAACAGCGTTTCACGCGCCGTCTTCCCAGCATCCGCCTTGCCTTTGTGAATCTTCCAAACTTTGAACCATTCTGATGTATTCGCCATTTCGGCCAATTCAACATCTAAAGCGACCATCGCATTTTGCAATCGTTCAGCTGGCCGCCAATGAATGGCTTGTTTCGCCGTAATGTCCCGGTCTAAACGAATTGATTGTTGTAATAAAGTGGTTAAATCTAACATACATCCTCCTGAAAGTTACGCAAATACCACGGGGTCCGCTTTAATTTCAAGTGAGGCAATATTGTCTAAATACCAATCACGCATGAAGTCAAAGTGTAGTAAGACATCGAACCATGACACCCGTTGATCTGGATCACGCACCGTCAGGACCCATTTAGCTTGCTGAGCAGTGCCAGTATCGAAAAGATCCACAACTAGCTTCCCAGGTAGTTCAATCTGAGCACCCCGACCATTCGGCGAGTTGCGTAACATATAATCATGTTGGGCAGCCGTAACGAATAACTTATCGACCACTTCACCAGCTAGATCAGTCTCACGGAGTTCATACTTAGCCGCATTATCAACGTCTAAGATATTGAAGTCCACGTTAAAGCCAAAGTCATCTTGCAAGAAATGACCGAAGTTAATTAACGTTGCTAAAACTGTGTTAATCTGGTCAACGCCGGTCCCCTTTAATAATAACTTGTTAATGAACAAATTCGTAAAGGCCGTGCTGTTAAACCGTAGTAACCGGCGTTCTAGATGAATGTAAAATAAATTTTCACCCGTTGTCTGTTCATGATAATAAGCGCCACCATTTCCACTCGAAACAACTTGATACAAGAAGGTGTAATCATCTGATAACGCTGAAAAAACGTGATACAGCGCCTCACTATGGGTCCGTGTATTCAAAATTGCCTGCTCATCTTCATGCATACTCAATAAGCGACTCATAAAAATAAGATAGTAATCAGCATTTTTGTATTGATGTGGGAACGTCACATACGCCGAATCTAGCTTAAAATCAGCGAGCTTTTGTGCTGCCGTCAATAACACTTCGCCATCAGTGGCATCAATCAACTGGTCCATCAATGCGGTAAACTGTTGACCATTAGCAAGACCACTCTTCAAGCCTTCGTTAAACATCGCCAGCTTGCCATGAGTACTTAAAGTTGCGGAATCAATCTGTTTGTCTTCATTCGCCATCAGCATCAACCTGCGCCTTTCCAATCAGCGTGGTGAGGTAGTCGACATAGAGGCTACGGTTACGCTCATTAAAGTTTTCAAAACTCTTAAATGCGTTTTCAATGGCTTGCTTTTCGTAGGCTAAAATCGTGTCCTCTTTCGATAACGTTAGAATTTTAGCTTCATTGTCTTTCATCGTTGCATGGGCATTATTCGCCTGTTCATCTTCATCCGCCAGCGCCGATAATTGGTCAATAATTTGTTGGCGTTCTTCTTTAATTCGACCAGAATCAAACAAAGAATTACGTTGGCCATTCTCTTTTAATTGTTGCCGTAAAGCGTCTTTTTGATCGTCGCGATCACTTTGCGCCGTAATTAACTTTTGCAACTCGTCGTTAGCCGCCGAGACCTTCTGGATATTATCGGTATTAAAACGCTTATGCGCTGCGGCCAATTCAAACGTTTTTTGCAGTTTGTCAAATTCAGCTTGACTGAATTCAAAAGCCACCTTTAAAACGTTTAACTTGCCGAACTTACGCCGGTCCCACCAATTCCCAAAATAAATTTGAAATTCGCCCGGTTGGGTTTCTTCATAGTAAAAGAACGGATAAACCTGTGCCAAATAATCAATTAACTTCGTACTGAGGTAATGACTAATTGACGGATGCACATCCGTAATCAAATCCACTTGCACATTTCGGGCGGGATTTTGATCCTCATTTAATAAGGCTTGATGATAGTGATCACCATCGATCAATTCATAGATCAACCGGTCATCGCCAGCCATAATTGCTTGACGCAGCGTTGTTAAATAGTCTAATTTTTGTTGTAAACTATCGGTTAACTCGCGCGTAGGTTGATCTTGTTTTTCGAGATCAGGCTGATTTTGTTTTTCCATGATAATCTCCTTGCAATTATTGTTAATTGGCAAATTGCTGAATTATGCTACTGTTGTTTATGTTACCGAATATTAACCAATTAATAAAGGTTTGTGCCATCAATTTTCCAATTTTATAACAAAAAAGTGCTTAGAACGACCAATTTTGCGTTCTAAACATTTCTTTTACCAAAAAATAAGATTCTGAAAGCTTAATTGACATACTATTGGTTTGCCACCGTGGCACCCAAATTCCACGTAATCGTGGCATGATAGTGACCCACCAACCCATTTTCCGGTGAAGTTAACACCAAACCTGCCGTATCCGACCACCCGCTTGATAACTCAACTGGGTCATGTGATGTGGTCGTGTGGGTCACAATCGGTGTGGCGGCCTGTCCAATCACCGTATTCTGGTCACCTATACGATAACTCAACGTGGCACCAAGGTATTTCGGCTTCGTAGCATCTGAATCATCCACAAAACCACCTGAACCTAATTGCGCTGTCAGGGTCCAAGCCGAATCCAGCCGCCGATTGTCTTGCACAGTTAGTGGTTGGTCAGGCGTCGCCCCATAAGTGGCCTGACTGGCTAACTTGTGGGTGCCGAAACGCAATTCGTTGGGAGCAGAATCAAAAACCAGCATCCCTTGATAGATATAAGTAACGGTAATCGGGTCAACTGTATAAGTCCCGGTAGCATCGCCTGGTGTCGATGCCAATTCATAGCCATCAATGTCGGGAGCAGACGTCGTATAGTTAGCACCTACTGGCCCAGTTTGTGACGTGCTTTTTGCAAGTTCATTACCATCAGTATCAACATACCTGGTCGTAACTGTCCCATTTTGTTCTTCCCAATTATACCGTCCAGCCATAGTACTACCATCATAGTCCATCATTAACTCACTAGCCGTATAAGTTGGACCATCAGTACCGAATTGCCATTTACCAGTGTAAGGTGGCTTTGAACTCGGTTTAATAAGCGACATTTCAGTACTTTCATGAAATGTAAACTTCGAACCGAGTACAATGCTTTTTAAGTTAGTATCTCCATTGAGCATATTCGAATATGTCGTTGCCCTGCTTGTATCCCAGCTAGAGAGGTCTAAAAACGTCAAACTAGAACAATCCTGAAAGGTCGCTGTTAAATTAGTCACTTTACTAGTATTCCAATTATCGACATTTATAGCAGCTAGATTGTTGCAATCTGAAAAAATAAAACTTAATGATACTGCATTACTTGTATCCCACTTAGACAAATCTAATTTCGTTAATTTAGAACAGAGTTGAAACATACTATAAAAAGAAGAGCCATTCTCAACATGCCAATCGCTTACATTCACATAGGTCAAGTTCTTACAATTTGAGAAGACTTGAGAAAAAGAGGTCCCCTTATCTGTCTCCCAGTGACTAACATCCACAGTTTCTAGGCTAAAACACCAGCTAAAAACAGAACCAAAGTTAATTACATTAGAAGTATCCCATTGACTAACGTTTACGGACGTCAGCCCACTACAAAAGCCAAAAATATTACTAATATCTGTAGCATTTCCCATTTGCCAATTATCAACAGCTAAATTTGTTATTGTTTTACAGTTTTGAAACATTGAAGTAAAATTCGTCACATGCGAAACATCCCACCGACTCACATCTAAAGCTATCAAATTTTGACAACCCGAAAAAGAAAATCTAAAATACAACGCATTACTAGTATCCCAATTCGAAACATCCAGTTGCTTTAATTGAGTATCCCCGGAAAAAGCACTAGTAAATCTTTGAACCTGACTCACATCCCATGTACTAACATCAACAGTGACTAACGCTTTACAATTCTCAAATAAAGACGCCATATTCACAACTTTCCCCATTTGCCAGTTCGAAGTCGTTACATCAGTTAACGATGCACAATTATAAAACATATATGACATATCTGTAACACTACTAGTGTCCCATCCGGTAGTATCAACACTGATTAATGCCTGACATGCATAGAACATTTGTTTCATCGTAGTCACCTGGCTTACATTCCAATTAGAAAGATCAAGATGCATTAATGACGTACAATTATAAAACATATCTAACACATCTGTAACACTATTAGTGTCCCATCCGGTAGTATCAACACTGATTAATGCCTGACAATTGGAGAACATTTCTTTCATCGTAGCCACTTGACTTACATTCCAATTAGAAAGATCAAGATGCATTAATGATGTACAATTATAAAACATTCGAGTCATCGAATTGACTCCGGTCATATTCAAATTATTTAAACCGGTAATATCAGTTACATTAGTTAAATTGGCAAACAGATATGAATAGTCCGTTATCGTCGACGCTGTAAGTTCACCATCAATATTAATACTAGTAATCTGGCTCGCATAATCGCCACCATAAAGTGGATTAATAATCGAACTAGCCCAGGGAGAGCTGAAGATAGCACTATGTGCCAAGCTCCCACCGCTCAAATGCAACACCCCGGTACTGTCAATCCGCCAACTCACAGTCCCATTCAAACCACTGGCAATATCGTCAGCCGCTGCGGCTTCCCGGGCCAACGACTTTGGCATGCTACTACTGCTAACAGTAGCGGCTTTTGAACTACTGGTCTTTGAACTGCTCGCCGTTGACGCACCGGTTGCCTGACTACTCTGATCACTAGCCGAAGTGCTGTCAGCGGTTGTAGTCGCCGTATCTGTCGACGCACTTGGCGGAACCGGTGCCTCATTATCGACAGCTGAAGACGTGGCGGTGACCAACCGTGAAATTGAATTATCCCTGGCTGGTTGCGACGTATCAGCGGTCGTAACCGCTCGCACTTCAATCAATGGCACGACAGCCACCGCGACTGGCGCTACCAGTCCCAACATGACTCCTACGATTAGGCTACCCCATTTATACGATTTTTTTCTCATGGCTACTCCCATCATCCTTAACTGGCGACCCCCGCCATTTTTGCGCTAATGACTCATTCCCGTTAGCTTATTTTCAACCAACCAATTCAGTCACAGTTAACCGCGTTTACTGTCGACCTTTCACACTATTATTATCTATCGTACCATAGGTTACTGTAATGGACATAGCAATTTTTTAAATTTTAGCGCCGTCATCTCCTTAGCCTATCATAATCTGGATAGATCCCTAATAATCGGGGGCTTTAGCGACTATTTTAGGGCCTACTTCACAGGTTCAAACACCACAAAAAAATTATCCAATCGTTAGTTATAACAACTGGATAATTAAGTTTAGTTATTTGCGACGGTATCACCTAAATCCCATGTGATTTTAGCCTGATAAGTGCCAATTAAACTACTGTCTTGCGCCGTTAAGAGTAACCCAGTCGTCGTTGACCAACCACTTGACACACTAACGGGATTATTCGAGATACTCATTTGTGTCACAATTGGAGTTGCCACATTGCCAATCACCGTTGCGGTGCCCAGCGCATCTCGATAAGTTAGGGTCGCCGCCAATGAATCACCGGTTGCTGTATTGACAAAACCACCGGCACCTAGTTGCGCTGACAACGTCCAGCTGGCATTGGGACTTCGATTATCCTTCACCACCAACTCCTGATCTAAGTTAGCGCCATAAGTCGCCGACTGTCCCGTCAGAATATGACGCCCAAAGCTCACCGTACTAGGTACTGAACTAAATATCAGGTTACCCGTATACACATATGTCACGGTAATCGGGGCCGTCGTGTAAACACCAGTCGCATTAGCTGGGGTGGTTGTTAATGTATAACCAGCCAACACTTTAGGCGCAAATGCGTAGTTAGAACCAACCGTACCAGTATAAGTTACCGCTGGCGACACAGTCTCACCGATTGTATCCACATACTTCACAGTAACCGTTGATTTAGTCGGTACCTTGACCCAATTATACTGCCCGGCCATCGTACTGCCATCATAGGTCGTCATTAAGTCGTTTGTCGCAATGGCCGGCCCATCATCCCCCAACTGCCAATCTCCAGTATATCCATTAGTAATCGCACCACTGGTCAACGCCATCGATGTATCACCATGAAACGTGAATTTTTCTCCCAGTGTAAGATGTTGTAAGTTTTGGGAACTACCAAACATAGCCGTATAACTAGTTGCCGCCGAAGTATCCCAACTAGCCAAATTCAAGGTGGTTAACTTAGCCATTCCGCTAAAGGTATTCTTAAAATTTGTGACTTTAGCCGTCGTCAACTGACTTAAATCAAGCGTTTTTAATCCGCTACCGTTAAAAAGCCCAAGCATACTAGTCACATTGCTCGTATCCCAACCCGTCCCGTTAAAGTCCAAGGCTGTAAGACTACTTGCACCCTGAAATGTCTGCGAAAAAGTAACTAATTTCGGTGTTTGCCACTGACTAATATCTAAGGAAGTGAGGCTCTTGCAGTTAGTGAAAGTATAGTTAAGCGTCGTCACATTGCTCGTATCCCAATTACCAACCGGAAGTGTTGTCAAATTGAGACAACCATTAAAAGCAGATGCTAAAGTGGTTACATTACCCATTTTCCACTTACTCACATTTAGCGTCGTTAATTGTGAGCAGTTGATAAAGGTGCTATTTAGGGAGGTCACCTTGCTTGTGTCCCAGTTACCAACCGCTAACGTCGTCAAGCTGGAACAACCATTAAAAGTATTTTCCAAACTGGTCACGTTACCAAGCTGCCAACCACTAACATCAATGGCGGTCAAGGCTTTACACCCCCAAAAGGTCCCACTAAGTGCTGTGACATTGCTGGTATTCCAATCGTGCGTATTGACCGTGGTCAAGGATGCACAATTATAGAACATTCTTGATAAGTTGGTCACCTTATTGAAAGTCCACGCTGTCCCAACGGTCGTTAGTTTAGTACAGCCTTCAAACATTGATAGCATGGTCGCCACACTCGAAAAATCATTATCACCAAAATCAACGCTTATCAGACTAGTATCGTTATAAAACATATAACTCACATTAGTCACACCAGCCAGACTCAACTGATTTAATCCCGTAATCGTGGTTACATTAAGTAGCCCGGAGAATAGACGAGCATAGGTCGCATTCGCTCCCGCTGTGATAGGACCTTCAATACTAATACTGGTAATCTGAGCCGCATAGCTGTTCCACAGTGAACTATTGCTTGGCAATGTGCCGAAACTCCCAGCACTTAAATGTAAGACCCCATCATCACCAATTGTCCAATTAACCGTACCACTAACCCCAGTCGCCACCGTATCATCAGTGGTCGCCGTGGTTTTCGTCACTGCAGTCTCAGTCGCTGCCCGACTAGCTTCACTGGTAGTCGTTGAACTGGTCACGGTGGCACTACTTGCGGCCTCGCTTGCCGCACTGTCAGTTACCGGCGCACTACTTGAAACTGCCGAATCACTCACCGCTGAAGCCGTGGTCGCCACCAAGCGCGCGACAGCATCATCCGAACCAACTGGTGGCAGTGAATTGGCGGTCGTCACGGTCTGTACTTCAGTCACAGCAGCCCCCACAGTTGTTAGCGGTGTCACAACCCCAACCGTTAAACTAAGCAACAAACAGCCCCATTTGTTTTGTAATTTACTCATCACGAATCCCTTCATTCTTTAATTGGCGGCACGCACCAACTCATTTATCATACGTTTAATAATCAATCGATTAGCTAAAACTAATCATCAATAGTGTTTACTGTCGACCTGTCGTATCATCATCACCTATCGTATCATAGGTTGACCTAATCGACATGTAAACGCACCAAAATTATACTAATTAGTTATTAACAAGCATAAAAAAAGTTATCCAAGAATTAAAAATTCTCGAATAACTTTCATATTACTTAGTCATTTATTTTTTATACGACTTAGTACAATTCCATATATTGATCGCGTTCCCATTCACTAACTTGTTGGCGATATGATGCCCATTCCAACCGTTTAGCTTCTAAGAAACTTTGATAAATATGTGGCCCTAAGGCTTTCTTCATCGTTGGATCAGTCTGGAATTCCTTTAAGGCATTGTGCAATGTGGATGGTAAGTCCGCAATGCCAGCAGCTTGTCGTTCGTCTTCATCCATCACATAGATGTTACGGTCAACACTCTTTGGTGGTTCGATGTTATTTTTAATACCATCAAGTCCGGCTTCCAAAACTGCCGCAAATGCCAAGTATGGATTAGCAGACGCATCAACACTTCGTAGTTCCAATCGCGTGGATAATCCACGTGAACTTGGGACCCGAATCATTGGTGACCGGTTAGAACCAGACCAAGCAACATAAACAGGTGCTTCATAACCTGGCACTAGTCGCTTATATGAGTTAACGGTTGGGTTAGTGACCGCCGTGTAACTCCGGGCATGCTTCATCAAGCCACCTAAGAAATGATAGGCATCCGTTGATAATTGCAGTTCGTCTTTTTCGCTAGCATCGTAAAAGGCGTTGCCTTGGTCATGGAACAAGGACATGTTCACATGCATCCCAGAGCCGTTAACCCCATTCAATGGTTTTGGCATAAAGGTGGCCCATAAATTATACTTACGTGCAATCGTTTTGACGACTAATTTAAAGGTCTGAATATGATCAGCGGCAGTTAAAGCATCCGCATATTTAAAGTCAATTTCATGTTGACCAGGCGCAACTTCATGGTGACTTGCTTCAACATTGAAGCCTAAGCGTTCTAATTCCAACGCAATATCACGGCGACAATTTTCACCTAAGTCCATTGGTGCTAAATCAAAATAGCTCCCTTTATCGTTTAATTCAGTGGTTGGTTCACCCTTGTCATTCATCTTAAATAAGAAGAACTCTGGCTCAGTCCCAATATTAAAGGCCGTAAAACCAGCGTCACGCATATCACTTAGGACCCGAATTAAGTTGTTCCGTGGATCGCCTTCAAATGGTTCGCGATCAGCATTGTAAACTTCGCAAATAATCCGTGCAATCTTACCATGTTCAGTGTTCCAAGGCATAATCAACCAAGTTGATAAGTCTGGATATAAGTACATGTCACTTTCTTCAATTCGTACGAAACCGTCGATTGAAGAACCGTCAAACATTAACTTGTTGTCTAATAATTTATCTAATTGTGACACTGGAACTTCCACATTCTTGATAGTCCCAAATAAATCAGTGAACATTAAACGTAAGAAATTAACATTTTCTTCATCGACGATTTTGCGAATGTCGTCCTTTGTATACTGCTGTTTTGCCATGTGAATCGCTCCTTAAATTGATTGACTAATGGGTGCAGATGGATTAATGAGTGGGATATTCTGGCCCATCTTTGGTCTTTAAACCGCCAATAGTCAGAAATTCGTCATGTAAGATCCGGCGTACATCGTTGTCAGTCAGTGGGCGCGCTAAGTCCGCTTCTTTTTGTTGGGCTTTTTGCTTTTGCATGGTATAGATGGCTTTAATCCCCGCCATATTAATGCCATCAGCTAAATAATCCTTAATCTCTAATAACCGATCCACATCATTCAAGGAGAACATTCGGCGATTACCCGCATTACGTTCCGGGCGAATCAAATTCTGTTCTTCATAATAACGAATCTGACGTGCTGACAAGTTAGCTAACTTCATAACCGTACCAATTGGTAAGACTGCTAACGAACGACGTAATTCCTTTTCTTTCATAACGACCCTCCTTCTTAATACAGACTTAATAGTAGCAATGTCGACACAGAATGTCAATCATTCATGTTAGAAAACATTACATGTTTTGGGTGGGTATACCAATTGCATTTTAGCAGCGCCAATTAGTGACTAAGTCATCAATTTCACGCCGTTGTTCTGGGTGTTCAAGTAAGTTATACCAGTTGACCGTCATTTTATTGCGAAACCAAGTTAATTGGCGCTTCGCATACCGACGCGAGTCCCGTTTAATTAAGTCAACTGCGGTAGTCAGCATCGTGTCTCCTGCAAAATACGGGAATAATTCATGATAGCCAATCCCCTTACCGGCGGGCAATGCCCGACCGCCTTGTTGGTAAAGCCAGCGAGCCTCATCAATGAGCCCCGTCGCAACCATCTGATCAACCCGCTGATTAATGCGCTGGTAAAGTTCTGACCGCTCCGCCGTTAAACAGACTGTTAACGCTGATAAATCCGTTGGCTGTTCATCGGCTTGATCCGAGAATCGCCGGCCACTCACATGTTGATACTCTAAAGCCCGGACCACGCGGACCACATTTTGTGGCTCAATCTTGGCAGCCGCCTGCGGATCAACCCCTTGTAAGACCGACCAGACGGCTTGGGATCCCTTAAGCGCCGCTAAATCAAACCACGTCTGCCGATACGTTAAATCCGGGACTACATTGGCCGTACCAAACTGAAAGCCGGCTAACAATGATTGTAAATAGAACCCCGTCCCCCCAACAATAATCGGCAACTTGCCCCGCGCTTGGATTTGATTAATCAAAATCGTTGCTCGCGACACAAATTCAGCCACTGTAAAGGAATCATGTACTGATTTTATGTCAATCAAATGATGGGGGATGGCTTGCCGTTCATCTGGTAAGACTTTGGCCGTACCAATATCTAAATGCCGATAAACTTGCATCGAATCGCCAGAGATAACTTCACCATCAAATTGATGCGCCAATTCTAATGATAACGCGGTTTTCCCAACCGCAGTTGGTCCCGCAATTAAGAGCACTTGCTTCGTTGTCACAATTTATCCTCCTTGCATTGTCCGGCGCAACTGGTGAGCCAGGCCGGGATAATCGGTAATCAGGCCGGCAAACCGGTGCCGAAAACAAAACTTCATGTCACGGGCAGTATTGACCGTCCACGGCCGTAGTTGCACCTTAGGCAACATCAGCCAATGCCGCCGTACCCAGCGAATATCCGGATGATAACCGAGAATCACCCGTTCCGCATGTAACCGTTTGGCGGTTTGAAATTTACTTTTAAATAAGCTATCAAACTCAGCGGTCGGTTGTAACGCATGTAGTCGTTCAATTGATTTACCATAAAAGCTGGAATAGACTAACTTAAACGGAACATCATGATGATTAAAATAATCGGCCACTAACGCTTCAATCCCATCATAATGAATTTTATTGGTTTTTAATTCCAGATTAAAGATGCCGGTAAAGTTTTCTGCTACTAATAATTGCACGACTTCATCTAACGTTGGGACCCGCGTGCCAGCATAGTCCGGTGCAAACCAAGCGCCGGCATCTAACTTTTTTAATTGGACCAAGGTCAAATCAGTAATCCGCCCGGTCCCGTTAGTCGTTCGATCGACTCGTTCATCGTGCATAATGATCAAATGGCCATCTTTTGATAAGTGGACATCAGTTTCGAGACCATCCGCGCCATCCGCCAATGCGGCTTGAAAAGCCACCAGTGTATTTTCCGGACGGGTACCCTTGCTCCCCCGATGCGCAATAATCTGCGTTAACATCTAAATCACCTCAACTTCATTCAAGATATTTTTTAAGCCTTTCGTATTGATATCTAGCCTCAAAACAATCATAATGAACTTAATAACTTACTAGGAGGGTCAATTCTATGAAATCATTTACACGCGGCTTTTTATTCGGCGTCGTTGCCACGGCAGGTGCCGTTATCGGCTCGGTACTATCATTTAAAAAGCAGGTCGTCGATCCCATCGAAGATCAAGAAAATAAGTTTGAAGAAAGTCGGAAAAAGGCTTTACGTAAAAGTCGTTCCGCTCATAATGGTTAATTAAAAAATGGTGGCTTGAACAAAAAATAAATTTTGTTCTGGCCGCCATTTTTTAATACTTCGCTTTTTTTGTTTTTCCTTCCCAACGGGCATAACCTGGCTTCAAAATAAATAATTCTTTGAACCCATTTTTGGATAAGGTCGCCACGGCACGGGTACTCAACGTATGGGTCTGGTCATAGACATAGACTGGCATATCTTGACGTAATTCGCCCATCCGAGATTTTAACATGTTATATGGAATGTTCCGGGCACCAAGAATATGGCCCGCATCAAATTCCTTCTTTTCACGTAAATCAACGACTTGCGCTTTCCGCATGCCGGCATTAAATTCGTCAGCTTCCAACATCGTCGAGACTTGGCGGCGTCGAATATAACTATAAAAAACATAAATAAAATACGCTGCGATAAGAATAATTAAGACAATATTAATTGAATTCCAAACGCTGATTGCACCTAAAACCACACTATCCCTCCTAATTTCTACTTCTTTATTTTACACAAAACCGCTTACTTTTACTAGACCTAAACCCATTAAAAGCCAATTACGCCCAAAAAAGAGGCCCCCATCGCTGGTCAGCCTCTTAAAAATCGTTAATTAGATAAATCGTTGGGCTAATGAAGCGGCCCCAATCACACCGGCATCGTTACCCAATACCGCTAACTTCAAAGCAGTCGTATTACGTACCGTTGGGAATGTATTTTCTTTAAAGTAATGTTCAACTTGGCGTAATAAGAAGTCGCCGGCAGCTGAAACGCCACCACCAATAATAATAGCGGCGGGGTTCATCGTATTACCAACATTCGCTAAAGCTAAGCCTAAGTAGAATGAAACGCGATCCACGACGCTCTTAGCCAAGACGTCGCCTTCTTTAGCTAAATCAAAGGTAATCTTAGAGCTGATTTCTTCACCGTTGTCTAAAAGTTGTTTTAGCTTAGAAACACCAGAGAATTCTTCAGCCATATCACGAGCCACATGGACAACCCCAGTAGCAGAGGCGTATTGTTCCAAACAACCACGCTTACCACAAGTACACATGTAGCCATCTGGCTTGACCGTAACGTGACCAATCTCACCAGCAGCCCCAGCGGCACCATGCAACAAGTGACCGCCAGCGACGATTCCACCACCGACACCGGTCCCTAAGGTAACGAAAACCACATTATCATTGTTTTCGCCGGCACCCTTCCAGCGTTCACCTAAAGCAGCGACGTTAGCATCGTTGTCTAAGGTGAACTTGATTCCGGTGCCTTCTTCAATCTGTTGCTTAACTGGTTGTAAAACCTTCCAGTTCAAGTTGTAGGCGCCAATAACGGTCCCAGCTTCCAAATCAACGGTCCCAGGAGTTCCCATCCCGATACCGACGAATTGTGAGCGGTCCATCTTGTATAAATTGATGTGGTGATTGATTGATTCAATAATATTCGGTACGATATGCGTACCTTCATCAAGAATTGTCGTTTCAATACTCCACTTTTGTTGGATGTCGCCATTTTCAGTTAAAATAGCGAACTTAGTTGTCGTCCCACCAAGGTCGACACCAATTAATTTGCGGTCCATGTGACTAAATCCCTCCATTAATCATGTTTCTGCGCTGTTGGCGCTTGTTCTGCTTCAAGCCGGTGCTCATGATTCAATACAATCTTCACCCGGGCATACATTTTGGCATTAATAACCCCAGCTTGATACAAATGATCAATTTCGATGGCCATTAATTCAATATCCCAAATACGTTTGCCCACATAAACGTAAACACCAAACTTTTTCAGTAGCTGTTGTACATCGTAAAGTGTTTTCATGTGCATAACCTCGATTAATTATACCGTTTATTTAAAATTTGTAAAACCCAATTTTATCATGGCGGCCCAAGCAACAATTAGCGTGATGCCAGCTAAAATCCGCTTTAAGTTTGGTATTTTACCCATCTTAGGCACCCCGATGACATACGCAATCAAGAAGCCCCCGATTAAGCCGCCAATATGGCCCCAAATATCAATTCCCGCTGAGAATAAATCAAAGACCAGATTCATCACCGTAAATAGTAGGAATTGCCCAGTTAATTGCCGAATCATTGGATTCTCCCAGAACGATTCACCAACCATTAAGAAAGCACCTAGTAGCGCAAAAATTGCGGTACTAGCACCTACTGACTGGTTCGCAGATAAGCCAAAGCTCATCACGTTCCCACTGATACCACCTAATAAATAAATCGCCAGTAAGCGCCACCGACCAAACAACGCTTCAATCTGCATACCCATAAAATAAATGACTACCCCATTTAACACAATGTGGGTTAAGCCCATATGTAAGAAGATTGGCGTTACAAATCGCCACCACTGACCAGCAATGATTGCCTGATTATTCTTGGCCCCCATTAAATATAAAATAGCGGCATTCGTGCTGCCACCCAGCAACCATTCAATTAAAAAGACCCCGACCGTAACCCCTAAAATAATCTGAGTCATTGCGGGTTGGGTCCGCCACCATCGTTTAATGTCCGTCGTTACCACCATCCTCTGCTACTAATAATTGATCCAACAAGATATCAGTCGGCTCGATGGGCCAACCAGCTTGGTCAAATGCCATCTCACGAAAAGCCAAGGTTAACTTAACCCCCGTATAATCAGCCAGATAACGATCGTAATAGCCGCCACCAAAGCCAATCCGCGCACCATCCGCACGACTATAGCCTAATCCAGGTACCAAAATCAAATCTAACGTGGCCTTATCAACGGTCAGCCCAGTAACCGGTTCTAAAATACCGAACTTGGTCCGTTCTAATTGGGTGGTTGCCGTATACGGCTTAAAGGCAAGTTGCCGCTGTGGTCGCGTCTGGGGCACAAAAACAAGTTTATGTGCCCGCCAGGCCGCTTCAATAATTGGCCGGGTATCTACCTCAATGGCGCTACTAATCGTCACAGCAATTCGATTAGCTTGCTTCCAAGCGGGACTAGCAACTAACTGTTGCTGCAAAGCTTGGTTTTGAGCCAATCGATCAGCCGCACTCATTGCGCCTAGGCGCGTTAGTTGTTGTTGTCGAAATTGCTTTTTATCGATCGTAACCAGCTCCTAATTTTTTGCTTTAATAACAAAAAATCTCATTCATCAACATAAGCGACTGGAAACCCAATCACTCATTTGCCAACAAATGAGAAACCCATTGTCTAATGACAATGCAACAGAAAAACAACAGGTAACCCCGTTGTTATTTTGTTTCACGATGTAAAGTTACTTTATGTTCCCGTGGACAGTACTTCTTAAATTCAACCCGATCCGGATTGTTCCGACGGTTCTTTGAAGATAAGTAGTTACGTTCATGGCAATCAGTACATTCTAGTGTAATGTGTACCCGCATGTTGTTGACCCTCCAAACTCATTCGCAAATTACAGGGCCGGAACCCTTAACTTGAATTACTATACCATTAATGGCAAAAAAATACCAGTATCAATTAAGATACTGGCACCTAAAAATCAAGATTTTAGTTATTTTGCATAGTACTTCCAATAAGCCTTATAAATCTGGGTTGCAGTCGTGGTATTAACCGTGCTACTTGTTGCTGTAATCCCAGGAAAGACAATGGCAATTACCACTTTTGGATTCTTATATGGCGCATAAGTTGCCAAACTCAACGTTTCCGTCGAAGTCGTCCCATGGAACGTTTCAGCAGTCCCAGACTTAGCAGCCACTTGTGGTGATAGGTCTTCTAGGGCACTCCCAGTCTTATAAGTACTGGTCCCATGAACCACCAAATAGTACCCCTTTTGAACCACGTCAAAGTATGATGATGGCACGTCAACCGTGTTCAAGACCCGGGTGCCGACATTCGTCTTAACCCGACCTTGTGTCCCGTCAGACTTAGTCCCAGTAATGGCAGAAACCACATGTGGGGCAACCCGTTGACCACCATTAGCCATGGTTGCCATGTATTGGGCAACCTGAATTGTCGTATATGAATCGTAGTTACCGAAGGACAAGTCAAGGGATTTACCAATACTGCTCTCACTAGAATCCCCTTGATAACCGGTCGCTTCACCTGGTAAATCAATCCCAGTCTTGACCCCTAACCCAAATTCGTTAAAGTAACTCCGGAGTTTTGAGAAAATCGAGGTCGACATAGTTAAGGCTTTACCTGAGGCATACGTATAATTGCCTTCCTTCATGGCTAACTGCATCATGTACGAGTTAGAAGACACTTCCATCGCTTCAGACGCATTCAAGGATAAGCTCGTTGCCCCAGTTTTGTTGAACCAAGAACTCTTGGTAGCGGTACCTTGAAGCTTGATTGGCGTATCCGTTAATGTACTGCTGGTTGGGGTAATGACGCCTGATTGTAAGGCTCCCATAACGGTTGCCCCCTTAACAACTGACCCCATGACAAAGGATTGATTAATCGTCCCCAGCGCATTTTCAGTGACTTTACCAGTCGATAAATTACGACTAGCCCCAGCTAAGGCGTAAACTGCCCCAGTCTTAGGATTCATGACGACTGCATAGGCGCCTGGCAAATATGGATTAGCTGACCCAGCACTCTTCGTCTGCGCCATCATAATCTTTTGAACATCTTTTTGGAAGGCCGAGTTAATCGTCAAAACAACGTTATCACCCTTTTGCCCACCGTACTTTTTAATTTCTTTTTTGATGACGCCGTCTTGCGTCTTCACTTCAGTTTGCGACTTAGTGCCACGGAGCACACTCTCGTATTGCTTCTCTAGTTGGCTTTGCCCAACTGAGTCGTCCCGCGAGTAACCTTCAGCCAATAACGTCTTGATATTATCACTAGGTAACCCTTGCTTTTCAGTGGTAACAGTTCCCAGTACACTGGTCATACTAGTGCCATTCGGATAACTCCGAGTCCAGCTAGTCCCAACTTTAACACCAGGCATTTGCGATTGATGTTCGCCAATCTCAGCTAATTCCTTACTGGTGACACCCGTTGATTTAATATTGACGGTTGACAAGGAATACGCAGCACTCATTTTGGCATAAATGGCGGCTGCATTTTCTTGCTCGGCTGTAAAATTATCAATGAGGTGTTTTTCAGTATAAGCGACTTCTTTATCATATAAGGTATCTGCCGACAAAGAAGACGCTCCCGAAATATGCTTTGCAACTGCTTTTAAATTTGCGCTGCTA
Organism: Lactobacillus sp. CBA3605; assembly: GCF_002970915.1. Classification (NCBI taxonomy): domain Bacteria; kingdom Bacillati; phylum Bacillota; class Bacilli; order Lactobacillales; family Lactobacillaceae; genus Lactiplantibacillus; species Lactiplantibacillus koreensis. The sequence goes on along the minus strand of NZ_CP027190.1, from coordinate 2,455,794 downwards.
CCCAAATAGTAATCAGCCTTATTTCGATCGGTCAAACTTGACGTCGAAATAGTTAAATAGTCGCTCAAACTCGTCGCAACTTGGTACATTTTAGTCGATGCGACACTCAAGCCCTTTGTATATTGAATGGCCTGATGTGATTTATTACCGACTAAGACCCGCCCCGTTGAATCATAGACTGATCCCCGTTGGACACTTGCGGTCGCCGTCGTATTATTTGCTGAATTAACTTCAGTTGCAAACTTACCACCATAATCAACTTGTAAGTAAGCCAACTGACCAATTAACGCCGCAAATAGTAAAAAGACGATAAAAAACAAAAAATTCAATCGGAATGGAATATGCGACTTATTAGGGTCACGGTTCGCAGTAATTTTCTTAAACAGTTTCAATTCTCAGGCTCCCGTTCTTAATTTGGTAAAATTGGCTCCTAGTTCGCCAGCTGTTACTAGCACTTTTAGATAATTGCATTACTCATACTATTGTAGCCTATGCCTATTTTTCAATCAATAGTGTACTATAAATCTGACAGTTTAGCAGTCCGATTGCAACTACTTTATCACCATCTTTAACAATTCCCAAAATCATCACCCATTTACGGGCCAATTAACCAAAGTTGGTACCGCTAATTAACCACTGATCATAATAAAGATTTAACGCGTACTGCATAAAGAATATGATATTCTATATAGTAGACATAAGAATTTCAACTAATCAATCCAGCCGATGCAGGTAATTTTTGATTTGGTTGAAGATTTAAATAAAGATTGAGGTGGCATTTTGAGAATCCGTCGTATTTTTGACAAACGAACTTGGCCGCTCTGGCTGAGTTTCTGGCTGCCATTAATATTAATGACTGGCTATTTTATTTATCGACACATGGCGCCATTTGGTTCCAGCAGTTTATTGACTGTTGATTTAGGGCAACAATATGTTGACCTATTCGCCTACTTCCGCCATACGCTGTTGCACGATCCAAGTGCTTTTTTCTATTCCTTCTCTAAAACGATTGGTGGTGAAATGGTAGGTGTTTGGGCTTATTATTTAATGAGTCCCTTTAATTTAATCTACTTGTTTTTCCCTGGTCAATCGCTGACTACTGGGATTTTCATCGTCACAGTCTTGAAATACGGCTGTGCTGGCTTAGCCTTTGCTTGGCTTTTGACCAAAACACAGACGCAAAAAGGTTGGCTCGTCCCAACTTTCAGTACTGCTTACGCCATGATGGGCTGGATGGTTGCTAATCAACTCAACATGATATGGTTGGATACCATCGCCATCTTACCCCTAGTCATCTTAGGCCTTGAGCGCCTCTTTAAGACTGGGAAAGTGCGCTGGTTTGCCGGTTGGTTAGCGGTCATGTTAATTGATAACTATTATATGGGTTACATGGTCGTCTTGTTTGCTTGTCTTTACTGGTTGTATGGTGCAACTAAATATTGGCAGAACTTTAAGACCCTTGGTATTCAGGCGTTAAAATTCGCTTGGGGGGGCTTATTGGCAGCAGCATTATCGGCCTGGTTGCTCTTACCAACCCTGTGGGCCTTAATTCAAAGTAAAGCGCAATATAATGAAACAACCGTCCATTGGAAATTTGAATACGCCCCTTGGAAAATGCTCGCTAAGTTTATTACCGGCAGTTTTAATTTCAACCAAATGCCATCCGGTCAGCCTAACTTCTATATTGCCTGGCTTGCAATTTTGGCATTTATCTTATTTTTCTTACGCCGACATGCCAAATGGCAAGTTAAGCTCGTCGTCTTATTAGTAACGGCTTTCTTACTGCTCTCGTTTTGTTACGAACCATTAGACTTGCTCTGGCACGCAGATCAATTTCCAGTTTGGTACCCTTACCGCTTCTCCTTCGTCTTTAGCTTTTGGATTGTATGGATTGGTGCGCAGGCGTTAACCAAAGAAATAACAATCAAGTTATGGCAAGCGTTAGTGATGTTAGGGCTACTAATTGGCTTATTCACAACTGTTTATCTGAATATGAAACATGTAACGTATGTGACGCAAGCTAACCTGGTCATTACGATTGGACTAGCCGCAATCACCTTGATCTTGTTGATTGTACCTAAGCACCATTTAGGCTTGTATCAAGCGATTGCACTCTTGTTAGTCGCAACTGACATGATGATTAATGCCTCGGCCTCCTTGGGTAACTTATCCTACGTATCTCAAGCTGAATTCGGTAAATATACGACCGCTTTGGATCGAACCGTTAATAAAATCAAAGCCAGCGACAGTCATTTCTATCGTATTGGCAAGACTTTCACCCGGACTAAGGATGACCCGATGCAGGCTGCTTATAATGGTGCTGACCACTTTAGTTCAACCTTTGAAAGCATTATTCCGAACTTCTTTGGCTCAATTGGTCAACCTGATGGCGATGGCGTTGTGACTTATTCTAATGGGACCTTGATCACAGACTCTTTATTAGATATGAATTATTTCATGGATAAGACCGTGCCAACTGCTCAAACGGATAATGACAATTACAATAGTTATATTCCAGTTACGAGCACGAAACCAGACTTGAAAAATTATCATAAAAAATCTAGTTTGAGTAACAGTGAAGCGACCACTTATCAGAATCCCTATGCGCTAGGCTTAGGCTTTGCGGCTTCAGATAAAATTACGACATTAAAAGTTTCTAAGACCACTGGCGATCCGATTGCGCGGCAAGAATTAATTTATCAAACCTTAGCTAATCGGTCTACCACCAGTTTAATTTCAGCGGAAAACTTTGACCAAGTCATCTTCCAAAATGTGAAGAAAGTCGTCACGCTAACGGGGTCAGTGGTTAATAAGCAAAATCTGGCTAAAACTGGGTCAATTTACTTCAAATTTACTCCCCAGACCAATGATTCGTACTACTTGACGCTTGGACAAAACTTAACAACGTCCAATGCCAGTTATTATATCAACGGTAAAGAGCTCAAGCAGTACCCCACTTATCGCCATACAATTGCGGTAAACATTGCAGCTAATAGTAAAGGTAAGACGATTACCTTTGGGATTCAGATGAAGAAGACGTCCTTGTGGTTGCAAAACTTCACGCTGTATAAGTTAGATAACAGTGAATTCAAGCAATCCGCTAAAAAGTTACAACGTTCGCCGTGGAAGTTAACACAACACTCTAGTCGCAAATTGACTGGAACTATCAACATTAAGCAAAAGCACCAAGTTTTAATGACAACAATTCCCTACTCGGCTGGCTGGCATGCTAAAGTCGATGGTAAGACAGTGGCAACTAAGAAGGTTATCAACACCTTTGTTGCTGTGCCACTAAGTAAAGGCAAGCATACGGTCACTTTGACGTATCGACCGCCTTACCTCGCTACCGGGGGGCTCATCACTGGTATCGCTGCCGTTGGGACCGTTGCTTGGTTTACCATCAAGCGTCGGCGCCACTAATAACCTAAAAATGGATTCGAGACGTCGGTCTCGAATCCATTTTTAGTCTTGATTGGGTTGATAATCGTATTTAGGCCCATCATTTTCAGCATCAAAATCAACCGTCAAATCGTACCCTTTAAAGAACCAGTCATCACGATCATTAACGTAATAGTTCACGCCATCCTTTTCAACTAGCGCAATCGGTCGATGGGGCTCATCATCTCGCGCTAGTCCAATGGAAAAACCATGATGGACAGCGGTTTTACCATACGTTTTACCGTAAAAACGGACACCATTCCCAGCTACTACACCCATTTCAGTTTGGAACCAATGACTGGCTTCATCTGTAACTGTTATTTTCATATCGGTTCACCTCATTAATTGTAATCGTTTACAGTATTGTCTCCTTTTTACCTGTAAAACGCAACATTGCAACTTGGTGAGCAAGTGCTCCAACAAAAAAGCGCCCAAGAATGGACGCTACTAGCTATTGTGGTGGTACTAACTTACCATGATAGCCTTCCACATGTTCTTCATAATGGTCAGCCTTGTATTTAATTAAATCATATGTTTTCTGCATCCGGGCCAAGCGTTGGTGAATCCCGACTAATTGCTCGTTAAGTAAATCCTTACGCGCTGATCGGGTTGCCTCGCCTAGTCGAAATAAGTCAATATATTCAATTAAATAATCAATGCTGACCCCGGCCTCACGCATACACTGTGCAAACTCAATCCAACCTAAATCTTCTTGGTCATAATTTCGATACCCCGCTTGGTCACGGTGCACGGCAGGAATTGCGCCGACCCGTTCCCAATAACGTAATGTATCGGCAGGAATCTGATATTTTTCGGTCACGGCTTTAATTTTCATGCTTTTATTCTACCACGGTTGCGTCGTCGGACCAATTGTGAATTCGCTGACGTTAGTGTCTTCGGGCTGATCAATCGCAAAAGCGATCACATTTGCAACCCGCGCTGGTGAGATACCATATTCTTTGTAAATTTCAGCTGCGCCTTTGGCGGTCGCTTGATCGGTAATCGTATCCAAAAGCTCCGTATTGATTGCAGCCGGATAAATTGTCGCCGTTCGAATATTCGTCTTTTCTTGGGCTGATTCCATCCGTAAAACTTCCATCAAGTCCCGGACGGCCCATTTAGTTGCGCCGTAAACCGCACCACCAGGGTAAGCTTTCAAGCCAGCGACCGATGACGTTGCAATAACATGACCGGACTTTTGCGTTTTGAAAACAGGTAATACTGCCTCTAATCCATTTAAAACACCATTAATATTCACATCGACCATTTGATGCCATTGATCAGTTTTTAAGTCTGAAAGTGGGGAGTTAGGCATTAAACCAGCATTTAAAAACATGACATCGACTTGCCCAAATTTTGTCTGTGCCAATTCAACTAGGGCTTGATTATCAGCCACTTTGGTCACATCGGTCACCCGGTAAACAGCTTCGCCACCAGCAGCAATAATTTCATCGACCATGGCTTGTAACTTACTTTCACGTCGTGCGCCTAATACAAGCTTGGCACCTTTACTGGCTAATAATTTAGCGGTCGCCGCACCAATCCCTGCTGATGCGCCGGTAATAATCACGACTTTCCCTTTAATACTCATGTTAAAAACTCCCTTACTTGTTTAATAGCCTTAGTATAAACCTTTGAGTCGACTCCAAGGCAACTAAAAACACGCATTTTTTGAACTTAGGTGAGGAAACACGTTCTTTTAAGGACGTGATGAATCGCCTTTTGTTTTGTACGCAGTGTATATTTAATAGAAATCGTTTCAAAATACGTATTTAGTACTGAATAGATGGAAATTGGTCACGACGATTGTAGCCACTTATTAGTTAATGTACCGCAAAAGTTATCGGCAAAAAACTGATTGTCACTGGTGGTCACCTAGTTATGATGTCGAAAACATTATACTACTAGCCAACAAATAAAAGAGGTGCTTTTAGATGACGCTACGAGCGATTAAAACCAGAATCTATCCCCAAATTGACCAACAAGCCAAAATCATTAACAATTTTGGCTGCTGTCGTTTCGTTTGGAACCAGTTATTAAGCATGCAGATTGAGCGCCATAACAATGGTGGATCTTACGTCAATGAATTTGGCATGAATTATCTGATTAAGTGTCTCAAACAGGAATACCCATTCCTCAAGCAAGCGGAGTCAACCAGTCTGTTACATGTTAGTCGTGATTTACATCATGCTTTTCAGAAATTATTTAAGGAGCATGTTGGTTTTCCGAAGTTCAAATCGCGTAAATTCCCCAAACAGAGTTACCAGTCTAATTCAGTCAATCAGAATATTAGTCAAATCGATCAACACTATCTCAAATTACCAAAATTAGGCCGTCTTGCCTTTAAGTCTGGCCGACAACTTACCGGTAAGATTAAAAATGTCACAGTCTGTTTATCCGCTACCGGTAAATACTACGCCATTGTGTTAGTCGATAATGACATGCAAGAACTGCCTAAAACTAAGCAGGCGGTGGGGATTGATATGGGTGTTGCAGATTTAATGATTACCAGTGATGGTGTCAAATATCCCACTATTCGTTTTGATAAGGCCTTATCGCAAAAGAAACATTATTGGGAAAAACGGCTAGCCCGACGTCGGTTACAAGCCATGAAAGAAATTGCGTGGGACAAACACAATCAAGTCTTAGAACCGCGTGAATTAACCGACTTCAGTAATTATCGCAAGGCGCGTATCATGGTTGCCAAATATAACGAGAAGATTGCTAACCAGCGGAATAACTATTTACATCAACTCACTAAGAAACTAGTAACGCTCTACGATGTGATTAAAATCGAAGATTTGAAAACCAAAAATCTTCTCAGCAATCATCAGCTCGCTCGCGCAATTGCCAATCAAGCTTGGCGTGAACTACGCACGCAGCTTGAATATAAATGTGCTTGGTATGGTAAACGGTTGGTCACTGTGAACCCTCGAAAAACTAGTCAAATCTGTGCTGACTGTGGTTACGATGATGGTAAGCATGGGCTAGCTATCCGGCAATGGACATGTTCTAGTTGTGGTGTTAACCATGATCGGGATATTAATGCCGCCAAGAATATACTAAGCGCTTAACCAGACTAGCAAGGCTCGGAACGAGCCGTGATAAATAGCTGTAACCGCTGGGCATAGTGCTAGTCACTATTGTGTAAGTTGGCAGTGTTCTCAGAAGCTCGGTCATTTATGGCCGAGTAGTTCACATGAATCAATACAAAAAAGACCAATCCACAATTGAATTGGTCTCCTAGCATCACACCTGAACTTAGGCGTTTTCTACCTTAATAATCTTAACGTTCATCTTACCAGCTGGAATTTCGATGGTCACTTCTTCATCCACGTGATGGCCAATTAAGCCTTTAGCAATTGGCGAATCATTGGAAATCTTACCTAAAACAGGATCGGCTTCAGCCGCACCAACAATCGTGTAGCTTTCAGCTTCTTCATCAGGTAATTCTTTAAAAGTCACAATCTTACCAACTGAGACTTCATTAACATCAATCTTTTCGCTATCAATGATTTCAGCATATTGGAGCATGTGTTCAACCGTTTTAATGCGGTTTTCTAATAAGCTTTGTTCATTTTTTGCTGATTCATATTCAGAGTTTTCTGATAAATCACCATAACTCCGTGCAATTTTAATTCGGTTAATAATTTCTGGGCGTTGGTTAAGCTTGAGGTCTTCAAGTTCATGTTCGAGCTTAACTTGACCCTCTTCCGTCATTGGATATCTTTTTTCTTCAGCCAATGTTTCCACTCCTCTAGTTCTTCAAATAGTTAACAAAGAACAGCCTACCATGCCGGATTTTAATAGTAAAGGCTCAAATCCGAAAAATAGGCTGTCTTTTAATTTTGTTTATAAAATCGAACGAACTTTCGTGGTCAAAAGATCAATGGCAACTTTATTTTCGCCACCTTCAGGCACGATTAAGTCCGCATATCGCTTCGTTGGTTCCACGAATTGATGATACATTGGCTTGACCGTCGCTAGATATTGATCAATGACCCAATCTAGTGTCCGACCACGTTCTTTAATATCCCGTTGAATCCGTCGAATAATCCGTAAATCATCATCCGTATCCACGAAAACTTTAATATCCATTAAATCACGCAACCGTTGATCATCTAGAATCAAAACCCCTTCAACAATAATCACATCACGTGGTTCTTGATGAATAGTTTTGGCACTACGAGTAGATTGTTCATAGTCATAGACGGGCTTTTCAATCGGTTCATACCGCAAAAGTTGTTTGATTTGGGCAATCATTAAATCCGTATCAAAGGCCAATGGGTGGTCATAGTTAACTTGCCGACGTTCAGCCATGGTCATCTCGCTTTGGTCATTATAGTAAGAATCTTGTTGTAAAATCAACAATGATTGACCTGACAGCTGATTATAAATAGCTTGGCTAACTGTGGTTTTTCCACTACCGGACCCACCAGTAACGCCAATCACAACTGGGCGACGATGTTTTTTTTCAGTCATATTTTATCTCAGCCTCATTTTTATTCTTCGGCAGCTGCGTTATGCTTAGCAACTTTCTTGATGTTGGCAGCATGCCCAGCGTCGTCCTTAGCATAATAAACTTTTCCGGTCTTGAGGTCCGCTACAAAGTACATGTAGTCCTTACTACGTTGCGCTGGATCAAGCACCGCTTTAATTGAAATCAAACTAGGACTATTGAACGGTCCTGGGCCGTAACCTAAGTGCAAACGTAAGTTATACGGTGACTTCGATTGTAAGTCCTTCGCCGTTAATGATGCTTTCGTCGAATTAATCGCATATAGCACTGAAATATCAGAATCTAAGCGCCACTTAGCATCAATCCGATTCATGAAGACCCCGGCAATAATGCGACGATCCTTCGTGGTACTCCCCTCACGTTCAGTTAAGGACGCTAAAGTCATCACCTGTTGCACCGTCATCCCAGACTTCTTGATTTGCTTATAATAAGGTTGCATTTCTGCATCCGTCTTAGTCACCATTTGGGTCACTAATTGCTTCAACGTGGTCTTTTTATCTGCTTGATACGTCGCTGGGAATAAGTAACCTTCTAAGCGATAGCGTACATTTTTGGCTTTCATCGCTGAACCTAACAAATCAGGGTACTTCTTTGCTAACGAGTTCAAGAAAGTTTGGTCTTTCATCAGAGCATAAAATTCCTTCGACGTAAAATCAGTTTGTTTTTGAATGGTTTGCGCAATCGTCTTAATCTGACTACCTTCAATCACTAAAACGCGTCCGGTCGAACTTTGAATGGGCTCGGAAGTACCACCCTTATTTAATTTCTTCGCGATTTTTTCCAATGACATCGATGGCTTTAATTGATAATAGCCGGCATGAAAGTTGGATAAATTATGGGCCTTCGTCCAGTATTCAAAGACAAAGCCACTCTTAATCACTTTTTTTGATTGTAAAATATTCGCAATCTTTTTACTATTGGCACCGTATGGAATCTTAACTTGGACCACCTGATTGTCACTCTCATTATAAGGTTGCGTAGCGTTATCAAAATAGCGATAACCCATTACCCCAATAATAACCAACAAGGCCACTAAAATTCCAATGACACCCCAGATGACGTGTTTAGAGAACGACTTGCGTTCTTTCTGATTCACCTCAGGTTGGTTATCGGTACTGTGATCTGATTGATTCTGCTTATCTTGGTCGTTATTCAAAATTCGCCCCTCCATCTATTGATTAATCCTATCAATTATACAAAACTGAGGCTCATTTTGCACTAGTTCTATCAGACTTTTAGGCTTTTTTAGGCTTATAAGCCAGTCCTAATGACAGCTTAACGGATTTCCGCACCTAATTCAGTCGTCAAAGCAGTGAGGACCTTTTCGAAAGCTTGGGTCACTTCATCATCAACTAAGGTCGCATTTTGATCTTGATACGTTAATGTATAGGCCAATGATTGCTTCCCGGCTGGCACATTCTTCCCATGATAAACATCGAAGAGTTGCACATCTTGAAGATGGGCGCCGCCCTTGGCCGTAATTAAAGCCATTACCGTCGCATTCGTCACCGTTTGGTCAATCAGCATTGCCACGTCCCGCGTCACACTTGGGAATTTTGAGATTGGTTGATATTGTTGACGGGCTTTTGGTAACGCAATTAACGCATCTAAGTCTAATTCAAACACAAAGGTCTCACGAACTTTGTAGGCTTTAGCGGTGGTTGGGTGAATTTGACCGACGAACCCAATCAATTGATCGCCACTATAGATATCCGCAGTCCGACCAGGATGCATTTCTGGATGGGTGGCACTGGCGACATACGTTACTGGCGTCGCTAAGGCCAATGACTTTAAGTAGCCAGCGACAATGCCTTTGATTTGATAAAAATCAACAGGGGTCGCTTGCGTATCCCAGGCAGCTTTCACCATTGAACCGGTAATAGCCCCAGCAATATGGGTCACTTCTTTTGGCCGCACCTGTTCTGGTTGACTGAAGAAGACCCGCCCGACTTCATACAACGCCACATCATGTTCTTTACGAGCCTTGTTGTAGGCTAAATCATCTAATAAACCAGCCACTAAGTTTAAGCGTAGCGTCGTCCGTTCAGAGCTCATTGGGAAGTCCAACTTCGTCACTTCACTGGCATGTAACGCAAAGGCTTGCGCTTTAGTTGCCGTAGTCAATGAATAACTGATTGCTTGCGTCAATCCGGCACTTTCCATCAACCGGCGCGAATCTCGAATCAATTGTTGGGTTTCATTGAGTTTACCAATAGTTGGTTGTCCTGTTGGTAACGTCGTTGGTAGCTTATCATAGCCGTATAACCGTGCAACTTCTTCAATCAAGTCGGCTGGAATATGAATATCCCACCGCCGGGCTGGCACCGTCACGGTAAAGGTATCTGCTTTAACAACCGTTGGAAAGGCTAACCGGCGGAAAATATCTGACACTTCAGCAGTAGTTAAAGTCGTGCCTAGCACGTGGTTAATCCGTGCTAACGTGATTTCAACGACAGTCGGCGTGACAACTTCTTCACGCCCAACTGCAGTGCCCATTGTGACTTGGCCGGCACCTAATTCAGCAATCAAAGCAGCGGCAGCATCTAATGCCGTTTGGGTCGCACTGTGGTCAATTCCACGTTCATAACGCATTGCGGCTTCACTGTGTAAGCCATGGCTATGAGCAGTCTTACGAATCTTAACCGCATCAAAAACAGCCCCTTCAAGGACTACCGTTGTCGTCTGATCAGTCACTTCAGTGGCTAAGCCGCCCATGGTCCCGGCCAAACAAATCGGTTTATCATCACTACAGATTAGTAAATCAGTCGTTAATAAGTCCCGTTCTTCACCATCTAAAGTGGTTAACTGTTCACCAGGCTTAGCAAAGCGCACATTCACTTTACCGGCATTTAATTGGTCATAATCGAAGGCATGTAAGGGTTGCCCATATTGCATTAAGATATAATTCGTCGCATCAACAACATTATTAATCGGCCGCATTCCAGCATTCCAAAGCCGAATTTGTAACCAGAGTGGGCTTGGCTTGATGGTAATGTTCTTAACTAAACGCATTTTGTAGATTGGGACATCCGCTTCGTCAACGTCGACCGTCACGTCTAAGGCATCATCCGTTAAGTCAGCTGCATCTTCGTGTAAATCAACGGTTGGCATCGTTGGCGTTTGATCATAGATGGCCCCTAATTCATGGGCGGTTCCATTCATACTGAGCATGTCTCCGCGATTCGGCGTAATTGATAAATCAATAATTTCATCGTCCATCCCCAAATATGAAAAGACGGGTTCGCCTGGCGTGGCATCAGCTGGGAGGATAAAAATTCCATCCGCAACTTCTTTAGGCACTAATTTTTCATCAAAACCTAATTCGTCTAACGCACATAACATCCCGTTAGAGACTTCACCACGCATTTTACTGCGCTTAATTTTAGTGTGATTGCCAATCCAAGAATTAGGCAACGCAACGATGACCTTTTCGCCAGCGGCCACATTAGGGGCCCCACAAACGATTTGAATCGGATCACCATCACCCACATCAACTTGGCAAATGTGCAAATGATCAGAATCGGGATGTGGCACACACGTTAATACATCGCCCACAACGACTTTCTTCAACCCTTCACTGGGCCGAATTACACCGTCAACTTCTACCGCCGTCCGCTCAATTTTTTCAGCTAATTCATCGGCTGGGATGTCCAACTGTAAATAATCACGTAACCATGCATAAGATATTTTCATAGGACCGCCTAACCTTTCTTATAAAACTGCGACAAGAACCGAACATCATTTAAGTAGAAGTTACGAATATCGTCTACCCCATACTTCAACATGGCAAACCGATCTGGACCTAAGCCAAAGGCAAAACCACCATAAACTTCGGGATCAATGCCAGACATCTCTAAGACGCGTGGATGAACCATGCCGGCACCTAAAACTTCAATCCAACCAGTCTGTTTGCAGACTGCACAGCCCTTACCATTACAGTTAAAACAAGTGACATCTGCTTCAACGGATGGTTCTGTAAATGGGAAGTAGCTCGGTCGAATCCGAACATCAAATTGATCACCAAATAATTCATTGGCAACTAGGACTAAGGTCCCTTTTAAATCGGCCATCGTAATATTTTTATCAACGACTAACCCTTCGATTTGATGGAATTGATGCGAATGAGTCGCATCATCCGTATCACGTCGATAGACCCGCCCTGGTGATAGCACCTTCAAAGGTCCCTTCGAAAAATCGTGGTTTTCTAGTGAGCGTGGTTGATCGGCAGAAGTTTGCGTCCGTAATAAGACTTCTTTCGTAATATAAAACGTATCTTGCATATCGCGGGCCGGATGATCCTTTGGTAAGTTCAACCGTTCGAAGTTATAGTAATCTTCTTCAACTTCGTCGCCATCCTCAATCTGATAGCCCATGCCAATAAACAAATCTTCTAATTCCGTAATAATCTGGGTAATCACATGCGGTTGCCCTTGTGGGACTGTACGACCAGGCAAGGTCACATCAACCGTCTCAGCAACTAATTGCTTATTGACAACGGCTTGTTCTAATTGTTCCCGCCGATGATCAATCGCCGCTTGTAACTTATCCCGGACCTCATTCGCATAAGCCCCAACTTTGGGCCGTTCTTCTGGTTCCAAGTCCCGCATACCACGTAAGACTTCTGTAATCGGGCCTTTCTTGCCAAGCAAATCAACTTTAACTTGATTGACTTTTTTCAAGACATCCGCTGACTTAATATCTGCTAAGCCCTGATCACGCAATTCGGTTAATCGATCTTGTAAACTCATATGCTGCCTCCAATTTTTTAGTCGCATTTTAGACACAAAAAAGCCCCGTCCTAAAAAGGGACGAGGTCATCGCGGTACCACCCTTGTTCGTCAATTATCGCTTCGCTTAAATTAACGCACTTTCACCGGATAACGGCCGGGTACCGGAAATTTAGTTGTATCATAATGTCTAATTCCAGCTCAAAGAGTGAATTCGTTAGTGTAACCGCCAGAGTGCTTCCAGTCGCTGACACTCTTTCCTAAGACGGCATAACTAAGTACTACTTCTCATCAACGCTTTTCAATCTACTATGTCAGTTTATGGCAAACCCAACGTAGCGTCAAGCCCTATTCGTAAGAATTCTCAGGACTATTCCACTTATCAGACCAACCATGGACGGTTTCCATCACTTGCTTTAAATCGGCACCTTTCGCAGTTAATCGGTATTCAATCAAGGCTGAATCACAATGTGTAATCCGACTAACGATGCCATTGGCTTCTAATTCTTTCAAGCGCACCACCAAAACGCGGTCACTACAACGTGGAATTCGTCGCGCCAGGTTTTTAAAACGTTGTGGCCCATCCTCTAATAAAACGTCAATAATTAGGCCATTCCACTTTTTACCTAAAATTGAAAAGGTTTGTTCAAATTTAGGACACAATTCAAATTCGGATTCAGCGGTCGTGTCAACAACCGTATCCAGTATCATTTCTGACATTTTACATGACCTCCAAAAAAAGTTCTCCTGGCCGGTTGGTTATCCGGCGGAAACTTTCCCCCGGAATCGGTCCAGTTGTTTGGCCACCTTGAGACGTAATGGTCCAAAAAACTCATGTTCTGCTTCATAATCATCGACTAAAGAGACTAACAAACTTTCTCGATATTTAGGTATGGCTAACGTCGCCCCAAACATGTGCTTTAAAATGATGTCTTTCTCCATCGGGGTTAGTTTGGTTAACTTTTCAGCGTTCCGTAACGCTACCCGCGGGTGAATAAAGGCGTGTGACCCCAAGTCAAACTTGGTTTCACGCCAATCATAATAAAACAAATCATGTAACAAACCACCACGTGCGACCGCAGCAGTGTTGAGGTGCCATTTCTTTGCTAATAAATAACTATCATATGAAACTGCAATTGAATGATCTAATCGATTCGAATGATGGTGTTGCGTAAAATCGGCTAAGTGTTGCACAGCCGGTTGAGCTAATAAATCAGCGACAATTGCCACGTACTCGGAATCTTGTTTCCATGCATTGATTTTCATTGAAAGCTCCCTTTGCTAATAACTACCGCTATTCTACTAAAAAGTAAGCTATTTTGAAAGTATTTTGTTCAGCAACCACCTAATTCTAACGACAACTTAACGATTTAGACCAAACATCAAAATTCCAGCCGCAATCGCAACATTCAACGATTCGGCTCGGCCTTTAATTGGGATATACAAATTTTTAGTCGTTTGGGCCAATAAAGCAGCACTCATACCGTTGCCTTCGTTACCCATAATCAGTCCGAAACTCACGGGGGCATCCACATCTAAGTACGCTGCCGCCTGTGGGTTTAATTCTGATCCATAAATCGGCAACCCTTGTGCTTTCATCTGGGTCACCAGCGCCGCTAAATCCGTACTAATTAATTGCAAATGAAATTGGCTACCTTGCATAGCCCGTTCCACTTTAGGTTGATGAATATCACCGGTACCAGTCCCGAACGCCACCCCGGCAAAGCCCGCTGCATCCGCAGTCCGTACCATGGTGCCAATATTACCTGGATCTTGCACATTATCTAGCAGTAACCATGGCCGACTTAAATCCAGCTGGGCTAAAGGATCAGCGGCTGGCTTAGGCAGCAAAGCTAACGCAAAGACCCCCTGTGGTGTCACGGTTGCGCTGATATGACTGGCAACTTCCTCTGAGATTTCAATGACGTCAGGAAAATGCGTTAAATCTGGCTTAGTTGCTAGTTGTTTTTCGGTTAACAGCAGTGTTTTGATTGAAACCTTGGCTTTGACCGCTTCATTAACCAAATGCCACCCATCCAATAAGTATAAGCCTTGTTGGTGACGACCCTTTTTCGTCTGTAGTTTTTTCCACGCCTTCACGTGGGCATTTTGCAACGAATTAATTTTTTCCATGCGAAAACCTTCCTCTGATGAACGTTTTAGTTAAAGACAAGTATAGCATATCGCTCCCGACTAACTTCCATGCTATTATAGATAATATAGCTTTAAAAGGGAGTGACAATATGCGAGCAGTAACATTACAAGTTAGCGGTCGCGTGCAAGGCGTCGGCTTTCGCTGGGCCACCAAGGCTGCTGCGGATAAATGCGGTGTCAATGGCATCGTTCGTAATTTAATGGATGGCTCAGTCTTCATTGAAGCTGAAGGTGAAGATCAACGCATTCAAGTTTTCATTGACGTCATCAAACAATCACCGACTGACTTTGGTCGCGTCAAGCACCTCATTGTGCACGATGTTGAACCACAAAACTATCATAATTTTCGGATAACCAATTGAAATCCCCTGCCATCTCTAGTATCATCATGCTTATATGACTAAAATAAAGGGGATTATGATCAAGTGAAAAAGAGAAAAGGCCTCACCGTTACACTGGCACTGTCCAGCTTAGCGTTGCTACTTAGTGGCTGTGTACAGGTTTCAAAAGCTGGTAAACCATACGGCTTCGTATATGACTACTTAGCGCGACCTGGACAAATTGTGATGCAATGGTTATCACAGTTGTTCGGCAACAATTACGGTTGGGCTATTATTGGCTTAACGGTCATCGTGCGGTTAGTCTTATTGCCAATGATGATTAATCAACAACGTAAATCGACCTATCAACAAGAAAAAATGGCGGCAGTTAAGCCACAATTAGCTAATATTCAAGCACGGCAAAAGCAAGCCACAACACAGGCTGAAAAGGCCGCTGTCAGCAACGAAATGATGCAACTCTACCGTGATAATGGGATTAGTATGACTGGCGGCATTGGCTGTTTACCATTACTGATTCAATTTCCAATTTTCTCAGCCTTGTATTATGCGATTCGCTACTCACCAGAACTTTCTAGTGCTAAGTTTATGGGAATTGCCTTAGGTCACTCTAGTCTCCTATTGGCAATTCTGGCATTCGTTTCTTACCTAGCCCAAGGTTACCTCTCAATGATTGGGTTACCCGCTGAGCAACGTAAGGCCATGCGGACCATGTTAGTCGTCAGCCCCGTCATGATTTTATTTGTAACCATGTCAGCGCCAGCCGGTTTGGGCCTCTACTTCTTCGTTGGCGGCCTGTTCGCCTGCTTACAAACTTTAATCATCAACTATTTCCGTCCTCGAATTCGACGGGAAGTTGAAGCTGATTTAAAGAAGCATCCAATCAAGACGCCTACGCCGAGTGCCGTTGGTGGCGCTAAACCAGTTAACGCAACTGAAAATTCAGTGACCGATACCCCAACGCCACATCAATCTGATGGTGCGGGTCGAAATGCGGGTAAACAGCAACGTCATCATCATTAATTAACCACAAAAATACGTTAATCACGCCCTTACTGGACTGTGATTAACGTATTTTTTTAGGTGAACTTTAAAAAACAATTCCTAGAATAAGCGCAATTAACTGCAACCCTTGAAACAACATCAAATTCTGTGGCGCCGTATTAAACGTCGTTTCCTTCACTTGAACGGCATTGAAGGTTTTGATATTTTTGATGATTTTTGGTAGCGCCAAAACAACTAATAATTGATAAATAGGTAAAATTTGTAAGCCAACACTCACAAGCACCGGTAAATAACTGAGCAACGCTAACCAATCATAGACTTTCAAAGCCCGTGCTTTCCCGATATAATAAGGCACCGTATAACGTTGATTCCGCACATCCTGATCTAAATCACAAATATTATCAGCTAACATAATATTTGCAACTAAAAAGATGTTCGGTAATCCCACTAATATCATGATTAAGATATGTTGTAAATTACCAACAATGGCAAAGTGCGGCCACGCCCAAGTAAAGCCCATTAACACCGGCGTCGCTACGTTAACATAGACCGCTAAAAAGAACACGCCGAACCCTTCAACCGTTCCCGACAATAATTCCCCCAACGGAAAACGTGAAAATGGCACCGGTCCATACGTATAAAATATTGCGACGCCAATCGCCGCCGCTCCCATAAATAGTAAAAGCAAATTGGTCCGTGAGACTAAAACGAGCCCTAGAATAATGGCAGTCGCTAACATCCCAAGCATTAGTCGTAACGAACGGCGTGGCGATAAGTGCTCACGCCCAATAATGTTGTACGTGTCACGATAATGTAAATCGACGGCCAGATAATAATCCTGCACATTATTGAACCCCGTGACAAATAAGGCGATTGCCACTTGGGCGATGAGATAAATTAGTGAATTAACCCAATTAAATGCTTGAAAATAATAAATTGAAAATAAAACACCCATAAAATATGGCACGACGCTGGCGGCCTTCGCATTCAATCGAATAAATTGCAAAAAAATCTTGACCGTCATCGGCTGATAAGTTGTTTCATTTGTCACCCTAGTTGCCTCCCCAAAAATAAAATTACTGCTCTTTTACTATAACAGTAATTATTGCTTGTGAAAACCTTTGCAATAGCAAAAATCCGCTCAAATTACTGAGCGGACTTACTAGTGACCTTTATTTTTCATGTTCATGTGCATCTAATGGTGGCTCATCTGGATCAGGTGTCGCTGGCTTAATACCAGCTGGCAATGCGGTCTTTGGAATCTTTTCAACCGTCGTCGCCTCATCAGCGGCCTGTGCCAATAATTTAGGATCTTTTAAAATCGGTAAATGGAATCTAAATATTGACCCTTGACCCACAACTGATTCAACACTAATCCGACCATGATAGCCTTCCACCAGCCGTTGCGCAATGGATAACCCCAAACCATTACCGCCCTTATCGCGACTGCGTGCTTTATCTACCCGGTAGAACCGATTGAAGACCCGATCAAGATTGTCTTTTGAAATTCCCTCACCAAAATCTTGAACGGCTACCTCAATATAACGGACATCCGTCGACAAGGATAAGTGAATTTCGCGGCGTTTGGTTGAATACTTCACCGCATTATCTAGTAAAATAATCAGAATTTGTTCTAAATGATTCCGATAAATTTGGGCATAGACGGGTTGCTCAACATCATCATCAAACGTAAAAAGAAAGTCCGGGTGAATCATCTTAAAGTCATTAAACGCCTGGGCAACCAACTTCTGGACGTCGGTTGTTTCATGACTAAAGTTGATTTCCAATTGTTCGGCCCGTGACAAGTCAAGCATCTCTTGCACCAGACTTTGCATACGCTTGGTTTCCGATAGGCTAGCTGCCAAGGACTCGGCCAACACTTTAGGATCATCCTTACCCCAGCGATTCAGTAATTCCATATGACCTTGAATAATTGCAACAGGTGTTCGTAATTCATGGGAAACATCTTCCACAAATTGTTGCTGTTGTGTGATGTAGCGCTGCATTTGATCTAACATATCATTAAACAAATGGCCCAAATCAGACAATTCATCATTACGTTTTAAATCCGGCACCCGTGAATCCGTCTGCGGGTCGAGATTAACCGCACTAATTGTCCGAGTAATCTGCCACATCGGTCGCAACAAAAAGGCCGCTAAAAAGTATCCTAATAGGGTCGCACCAAAAATGGCAATCAACGTCATCACCACAAAAATCCACATTAAATTATGCGTGGTACTATGATAATCGGTTAAACTATCCGTCACTTGCGCATAACCAATCACTTTGGCCTTATTGGCCGTTCGGATAGGTGCACGGCCCACCAATTCAGCCGCCGACCCGTGACCGATGAGCTTAATAGCACGCTGTTGACTACGCTTAAATTCATGCGTATCACGTCGTGAAATATATAGCGTCGTTCCATCCGGATCATAGACTGTTACCGCTAGATTAGTCCGTGACAAGGCCGTTAGTTCCGAATCTGAAAAGAAAGTCGTCTTTAAAGCACCCTGTCGGCGGCTGGACATATTATTACTAGGCTCAACATTAGCTTCCGGTTGCAGTTTGGCAGCGACCGATTTAATGGTTAGCCCTTTTGACTCAGTTCGCAGAGATTGCTGAATTGTGCTCACGGCACTCGCAACGTCACGCTGTTCTTGGCGTAATAAGAGGTTCGTGAAACTCTTATAGACCAATAATGAAAAACAAATAAAAATGAGCGCGGTCCCGATTGCGGTCCCGAGCGCCCATTTCCATTTCAACGACCAACGTTTTGGTTGCGTTGTCTTGGCAGTTGTTGTGTCAGTCATTATGACCGAATCACGTATCCTGTCCCACGAACAGTTTGGATGTAGCTCTTTTCGCCTGGTCGATCAATTTTATTTCGTAAGTAACGAATATAAACATCGACAACGTTAGTTTCAACTTCAGATTCATAACCCCAAACTTTGTTTAACAAGACGTCACGCGCTAAGACGACATTGATATTTTCCATTAAAGTCAATAGCAATTCGTATTCCCGCTTCGTTAAGTTAATCACTTCATCACCACGTTTAACGACTAAATTTTCTTTTTCAATCGTTAAATCTTTATAAGTTACCGTGGTTTGCTTCGTACTTTGTTGTTCACTTTCGAGATCAATCCGTCGTAGTAAGGCCCGTAAACGTGCCAATAACTCTTCAATTGCAAATGGCTTAACAATATAGTCATCCGCCCCATGGTCCAAACCAGAAACCCGATCAATGACTGAGTCACGGGCCGTCATCATAATAATTGGGGTGTTTTTAACTTCACGGACCCGTCGACAAACTTCTAACCCATTTAGTTCAGGCAACATTAAGTCTAAGAGAATCGCATCAAAATCTTCAGCTAATGCTGCATCCAAACCTTTACGACCATTATATTCAACCTGAATATCGTAACCTTCATGCTTTAATTCTAGTTCGACAAAGCGGGATAGATTTTTTTCATCCTCAATAATTAATATTCGACTCATTTACTTTTAGTCACTCCTAATATTCAACTTATCTAACAACCAACCTGTTCAGGATTAAATGAGAACTAACCACAAACAACAGGTACAACATGTTATTTTAACATGAATTTGCTAAATTTCCTACTACTGGAATTTAGCCTAGGCCTCATCTAAATCTCATTCTATCAAGAATTACGCTAATTGCAATCGATAAACAACGTTAATCTTGCGACGATGGCGCCGGATGATTGGCATGCCAACGTTTAATTGCTGCCAAGCGTTGTTGCCAGCTTTTTTCTTGACCTTGGTCGCTGGGTTCATAGAACGTCTGTCCCATCAACTCCGGCGGCATCGTGGTCATTGCCGTTAATTTATCTGGATTATCATGAGCATATTGATAATGTTCACCATAACCTAAGTCTTGCATCAATTGTGTCGGGGCATTCCGAATTTGTAACGGTACGGGCAGATTACCGGTGGTCTTGATGGCCGCTTTCGCCGCAGATTTCGCCATATATAAGGCATTCGACTTCGGCGCCAAGGCCAAATAAGTGACCGCTTCAGTTAAGTTAACATCACATTCCGGCATCCCAATAAGTTGACACGCTTGATATACGGCGACCGTTAACGGCAAAGCCTGTCGATCGGCTAACCCCACATCTTCACTGGCAAACCGAATTAACCGCCGTGCAATGTAAATTGGCGATTCACCGCCCCCTAACATCCGCATCAGCCAATAAATTGCCGCATCCACATCACTATTGCGCATCGACTTATGCAAGGCTGAAATCAAATTATAGTGTTCTTCACCGTGTTTGTCATAACGCAAGGATTTCGTATTGATTAATTGATTTAAGCTCGCCGCTGTAACTGTGACGTGCTGATCCGCTGTTCGTTCACCATTCAAGACCGCCATCTCAAGCGTGTTCAACGCCATTCGCGCATCCCCATTGGCGAAGTTGGCAATCAACGCCAATGTATCATCCTGCAAGTGAATCGTTAGGCCCGGAAAGCCTTGCGGATGGGCTAACGCCGCCTTTAAGACTTGCTCTAAATCCGCCTCGGTCAGTTCTTTTAAGACTAATACTTTGCACCGTGATAATAAGGCCGCATTAATTTCAAAAGAAGGATTTTCAGTTGTTGCCCCGATTAACGTGATGCTCCCCGTTCCACATAGGGCAAAAAAGCATCCTGTTGTGCCTTGTTAAAACGATGAATTTCATCAATAAAAACGATGGTTTTTTCACCAAAATCCCGATTAGCTTCCGCTTCATCCATAATTTGGCGAATTTCTTTAATCCCACTAGTGACCGCGCTAAACGTCATAAAGTGGGATTGGGTTTGTTGTGCAATAATTTCTGCTAAGGTCGTCTTGCCGACCCCTGGCGGTCCCCAAAAGATCAGTGAGGGTAACTGGTCTTGGGTAATAAATTGTCGTAACAACTTACCTGGCCCTAATAAATGGTCTTGACCTTTAAATTCTGCTAAGGTCGCCGGCCGAACCCGATAAGCTAATGGGCTATCGGTTGACCGGTCTGGATTGAACAATGATGCTTGTTTCACACGCCCACCTCATTTACGCTTAGTTAATAAGTCCATTTTAACGCAAACAAATGTTCGACACAAAAAAAGTTGCGGCCAAATGACTGCAACTTTTCAGATTAACTTTAATTTTTATTGTTCTTCATACCAAGTATAATGGAAGGCCCCTTCACGGTCAGTCCGTTCATAGGTATGCGCACCAAAATAATCCCGTTGTGCTTGTAATAAGTTTGCTGGCAATACTTCGGCCCGATATGAGTCATAGTATGACAACGCTGCGCTAAAGGCTGGCATTGGAACCCCAGCTTGAACCGCTAAGCTTAAAACATCACGTGTCGATTGTTGATACTTCGCAGCAATATCTGTAAAGTAATCATCCATCAACAAGTTATTTAAGTCAGGCTTCTTATCAAAAGCATTGGTGATATTTTGTAAGAATTGGGCCCGGATGATACAACCCGCACGCCAAATCTGTGCTAATTCACCAAACTTCAAGTCCCAACCATAATGTTCAGCGGCAAAACGTAATTGTTCGAAACCTTGCGCATAACTCATGATTTTGCTGAAGTATAAGGCTTGACGAATTTTTTCAACTAATTCTTCTTTAGCTGGTAATTTAACGTCATTCTTAGGACCGGCTAGCTTCTTAGAAGCTGCAACCCGTTCCGTCTTCATCATGGAAATGTAACGTGCATAAACCGCTTCAGTGATAACTGATTGTGGCACTTGGACGTTCAATGCATCTTCGGAACTCCACTTACCAGTTCCTTTGTTGTTCCCACGGTCTAAAATCATATCAACGATTGGCTTTGTCTTGTCAGCGCCCAAGTCATCTTTACGGGATAAGATATCCGCAGTAATTTCAACGAGGTAACTGCTTAATTCACCCTTGTTCCATTCGGTGAAGACATCAGACATTTCATCAACTGATAAGCCAGCAACATTTCGCATCATGTTGTAACTTTCATCAATTAACTCTTCATCACCGTATTCGATCCCATTATGGACCATCTTAACGTAATGACCGGCACCGTTAGCACCGATGTAAGTGACACAAGGTGCGCCATCTTGAGGGGCCTTAGCAGCAATCTTTTCTAAGATTGGGGCAACTAGGTCATAAGCTTCCTTTTGACCACCTGGCATCAATGAAGGGCCTTGTAAAGCGCCCAATTCACCGCCAGAAACGCCCATGCCGATAAAGTTAATCCCCGACTTGTCTAAACGGGCATTCCGAGCCATCGTGTCATTAAAGTTGGTATTCCCACCATCAATTAACACATCGCCCTTATCTAGCAATGGTAATAATTCATCAATCACAGCGTCGGTTGGTTTGCCAGCCTTAACCATCATAATAATCCGCCGTGGTGTTTCCAGTGACCCAACAAAATCAGCCACGTTATAGCTAGGGACTAATTGCTTGTCCGCATGATCCTGAACGACTTTTTCCGTCTTGGCACCCGTCCGGTTAAAGATGGCGACCTTATAGCCGCGGCTTTCAATATTCAAAGCCAAGTTCTTGCCCATAACGGCCATTCCAATGACACCAATTTGTGGTTTTTCATTACTCATTAGTTGTTTACCTCCCAGATTTTACTACGTGCTAATCGTACCAAAAAAATGCTTTTAATAAAAGGATATTGTCGTGATTCATAAAATTAATTTCATTAAGTTTCATTCTTAGAGAAATTAATTTTCATAACAAGCAACAAAAAAACTCGCCGCAGCGAGTTTTTAAATCCATCTCGTAAAGAAAAGCAGTATGCGCCATGGCCGCGATACGACTTTTCATCAACTAAATCAAATTAGTTGTTTACTTTAACGATTTCTTTACCGTTGTAGAATCCACAACTTGGGCAAACGTGATGTGAAACTCGTAATTCGCCGCAATTTGGGCAAGCTGACAAGTTTGGAGTAGCCAATTTAATATGACCACGACGGTTGCGTTTACGCATCTTAGATGTTCTTCTCTTAGGTACAGCCATCAACGAACACCTCCTTAAAATAATTTCACAAATGTGATTTTGATAGGTCTAACTAACTTAATCCTTAGTTTCCTGATCAGGGAACAGGTTTTTCAACTTAGCTAAACGCGGATCAACAGTTTTATGTTCTGTAGCTTGCTTGGCAAGGTCGTCTTCACTGAAGACTTCCCAACCATTACCAGTTGGCAAAGGTTCACCATTCTGTTCAGCTTCAGAAAGAATCTGCATGGGGATGTGAATTAAAATATTATCCTCCACAGCGACATCAAAATTCAAAATATCATCTTCCGGTAAAATAATTACCGTATCGTCCTCACCAAACCGATCTAAATCGGCCCCTTGAGGCACATAATATTCCGTTATTTGAAAGGCCAGTGGCACCAACACCGGCGTCAACGACCGGGTTGACGGTAACGTTAAGGTTACTGTCACGGCCGCTGAAATTAGCACATTACCATGATCATATGACAAGTAGCCCTTAACTTGGGCCGCCTCAGCGTCAACAATCTCAGGATAACGCGTCATCAGGGCGTCTTTTAAATCCAGTGCTTCATCAAACTGAAGTGGTTCATCCCGGTAACTTTTAAGCTGCCCTAACGACCATTTCATTTAAAAACCTCCTAATGCAACGTGATAAATTATACCTGTGTAAAAATCCTTTGTCAATGTTTTTTCCTTGACAGGTAAAAAAGCCCGTCATTGGTCACTACCATAACAGTTCCCCACAAGCCAGTCAACCAATATTACCGTGCTGGTTGCATCAATGGTCGCCGATACAAATCTTGCGATTGACCATTAACCAATTGATAGACTCGCCCTGCCCGATAATCTAAAGCTAACTCATGTAACCGTAATTTTTTGTTGATTTTAGTGTACAACGGTAACGACAGCTGCGATTTAATTTGATGTAAATACTGCTGCCCAGTCGGCGTAAAACCAAGTACGCGTACATAATTATGTTGTTGTGCAGCCTGGACCTCAGCATGCGTTAATTGCAGTAGCGCCGCTGTTGCCACGCGTTGTAACCGGGTATAAGTATACCGTTTCGACTTAACCAAGCTGATAAATTCTGTAAAATCAGTCGCAGTTTGCCCCATTTCACGCATCCGATATTCCAAACCCTCAGCCATTTGATCATAGGCACGACTCTGTGTCACACTGCCCGTTAAGAGCTGATAACGCAGGTACGGCCAAAAATCAGACCATTGTTGTAGCCGTTGCGTTTTTAGCGCCTGTAACGTCGCCGCCGGGACAACCGGCTGAATCGCCGGCCAATCCTGTTTAACGGCTGCCTGTCGAATCGCCGTTCCACTGGCAAATTTCTCGGTGGGCGAAATTGACACATCATTATGCCCGGCGACTTGCCGTTTAATCGGCACTAGTTGTAAGGGCCGGCCTAGCTGTTGATTTGCTACCGCATAACAAAACCCCAACAGATCATTAGACTGAGTTAACGTGACCCCTGTCGCCTGTTGTAACGCTGTATTAAACTGCGTTGCATACGTTGCGTTGTATTGTTTAAACGCAGCCTGGGTCTGTGGTAACGCCGTTGACAAGTGGTCAAAGTCCAACGTTGGATGTTCAGTGCCAAATACTAAGCTGTCGCATTGCAACGCCGCTAATAATTCGACCCCACCTTGCGCAAACAAATGCGCCGGTTGTGTCGCAAAAAAGACCGGTAATTCTATCACTAAGTCGGCACCAGCAGTTAAAGCTAATTGCGTGCGTGTCCATTTATCTAAAATAGCCGGCTCGCCACGCTGTAACCAATTACCACTCATCACGACAACTGTACAATCAGCCTGTGTTTGCGCGCGGGCTTGTTGTAAATGGAACCGATGCCCGTTATGCAGTGGATTATATTCAGTTATGACCCCAACTGCTCGCATCCGTTTCACCTACTTTTGACATTCGAAGAACCAGCGGGTTGTCTGCTCGTTAGGCGCCGCTTGACCAAAGTCAGCGGTCACCTTAACTTGACTAAATCCCGCTGCTGCTAACGCTCGCTGATAGTCTGCTAAGACATACGTACGTTCTTGATGAAGTTCACTCACTTCATCAAAGGCGTCTTTCTCAGCATTCCAAATAAAGAAGCTCAGGTCATGTTCCGCGCTGTGCGCAACTTCACCCGCATAACTGGTCCACATAAAGGCCCGTTCTTCATCTCGATAATTATACATATAGCCCGGATAGACCTCATCAGTTTGATGGGGCGTAATAACATCGAACAGGAATTTACCCGTTGCCGTTAAATGTGCCGCCACTTGGGTAAAAGCGGTCTGAACTTGAGCTAAATCTGGTAAATAACAAAATGAATCGGCAAAACAAGTAACCGCTGAAAACGTGCCTAATTCGGATAGATCTAACATGTTGCCTTCTAATAATGGCATTGCCACTGCCGCAGCTTCGATGTGTTGCTGGGCTAAGGCTAACATATTATCGGACAAGTCTAAACCGGTGACATGATAACCCGCCTGTGCCAATAACACACCGAGCCGACCGGTGCCACAAGCAAGTTCCAGAATTTCACCGTCCTGCTGAGGTAATTCACGACGCACAAAATCCAGCCATTGCTGGTACATGGCTGGATCGAAAAGTTCGTCGTAAAGTTCGGCAAACGTTTGGTAAATCATGCGTTAACCCATTGATCAACCGCAACTAACGGTGCATCGGACCATAATTTTTCTAAGTTATAATGTTGCCGTGCATCCTTTTGGAAGACGTGTACAATCACGTCACCGGCATCAACTAAGATCCATTCGCCAGCCGTCCGACCTTCAACACTCTTAACGTCAGAACCAGCTTGCCGAATTTCGCTCACAATGTTATCGGCAATTGCTTGTACTTGCCGCCGTGAATCAGCTGATAAAACCACAAAATAATCGGCCATCAAGCTAACTTCTGCCACGTCTAAGGCCACGATATCTTCGGCTCGTTTATCATCGGCCGCTTTAACTGTTAATTGTAATAATGCTTTGCTTTCCATGTAATTCTCCCTTTAAATATAAACTTAATTTTTAGGTACCGTGCCGACACCACCGACCCACGCATTATACGTTGCCAGCGTGGCGGGATATACCGGTGCACCCTTAGTGACTAGATAATTCAAAGTATGCTGAATCTGATAACGGACCCCGGCTGCAAGTGATTTCTTAGTCAGTTGCCGTGCATCGTCAACGCCTGGGAAATCGCGCTGAGGTTCAATAAAATCAGCCATAAACACGATTTGCGCTAAAGTGGACATATAAGGTGCCCCAACCGTATGCAAGCGAATCGCATCTAAAATATCTTCATTATAGATGTGTAACTCTTGTTTAATTAATTCGGCACCTACCACCCCATGCCAGACCCCGTTGCCATAAGCCAACAAGGCCGGATTCAAGCCGCGCGTTTTAATAATTTTGATGAATGTTTCCGCTGACCGTTGTTTTGCGTAATCATGCAATAAGCCGGCAATCGCCGCTAATTCTGGTTCAACACCATTAGCTTGCGCTAACTCACGTGCGGTTTGTTCGACACGCAAGCAATGCTGGTAACGACTGTCAGTCAACTGTGCCGCGACCTTCGCCATCAATTCAGCGTGCGTATAGGGCACCAAATTAGCCTGATACTCAATTATTTTGCTCATATAAGTGATGCTCCTTAATATAGTCGGCAACAGCATCAGGTACTAAGTACCGGACAGTGTGCCCCCGACTAACTTTTTGGCGAATCTGCGTTGAACTAATCGCCACTAAAGGGGCATCTACCCAGATGACCGGATATTGACTCGTGGTTGGATAATTAGCCCGCTTGATTCCAACAAAAGTGACTAATTTTACTAAATCATCAATGTGATACCAAGTATGCAAATACGCCACCATATCCCCACCAATAATAAAGTAATATTGCACTTCTGGGTGTTGGGCCTTTAAAGCCTTAATTGTATCATACGTGTAGCTTTTGCCACCACGCTTTAGTTCGGCAGTTTCTAACTTGAATAACGGATTACCAACGATGGCTTGTTGCACCATATTAGCACGATCTTTCGCTGCAATCGTGGTCTTTTCATCAACATGTGGCGGTTGCGCATCTGGCATAAAGCGGACTTCATCCAAACCTAATTGATCGCCCACCTGCTGGGCCATAATTAAGTGACCGAGATGTGGTGGATTGAACGTCCCACCTAAAATACCAACCCGTCGCCGTTGAATATCGGTCACCGTTTCGGCCAAAACTTTGGTCGCCGTTTGACTAACCGTTTTCACCCAAGATTCCTCCTTAAAGCTTGTCAACTTTCAACGAATAATGCCGTAAATCGGCATTACTCGCTGGCATATACAACACCAAAACCCGGCCAATCGTTTGGACAACCGTAATCGGTGTTTTTGCTTCTACAGCCGCCTTAACTTCAGCTGTTGTCACCTCTGAATTTTGTAAAATGTTAACTTTGATCAGTTCGCGTTTGTCCAGCGCCCCTGTCAATTGCGTTAACCATTCATCAGTCAGTCCATTTTTACCAACTGCGAATAACGGCCGCATGTGATGTGCCGCACTCCGCAAATAACGTTTTTGTTTACCTTTTAAGTTTTCCATTAAGTTCTCCTATTTCCTATTAATCATCGCTGGTCGGGTCAAAACATCGACCCCTTTAGGTGCCCAGCCAGCTAATCGGGTCCCGGCTGGTACCGTCACCCAACCTAGACCTTCAAAAACCACATCACTAATTTCTGTGGTCTTAAATTCATGCCGCACCAATGGTGGAAAATCTTTGATTGCGTCACCGGTTGGTGGCGTAATCAATTCACCAACATGTTTCGTATAAAAGTTTTCGGCATTTTCCGTCCGCGTTCGGTGTAACGTTAAATTATTATCCGCATACACGATACCAGCTGGTTTAGCCGTATCCACAATGTCTAACCGGGCCACGCCACCTAAAAATAACGTCTGACCATTGCCTAATTGATAAGCCTTGGGCCGAATTTCTTTCTGTGGTGAGACTAATTTCAAGTCGTCACCACTCAAAACGTGTGCCATTTGTTCTGGATGAATAATTCCTGGCGTGTCGACCATCTTATGACCATCATCTAGTGGGATTTCGATCTTATCCAACGTGGTTCCGGGGAATCTTGACGTCGTTATCAAATCCTTCAGGCCAGTGTTATTTGCAATAATTCGGTTAATTAATGTCGACTTACCAACATTAGTCACCCCAACAACATAAACATCACGACCGCGACGATATTTTTCAATTAGCGCTAATAACTCATCAATCGAATGGCCCTTTTTCGCACTAGTCAATGCGACATCGACGGGTTTAATCCCTTGGGACCGAACTTGTTGTTTCATCCATTCTCGAAGTTTTGTCCGCCGTAATTGACGTGGTAAGACGTCTTCTTTGTTCCCGACCAACAAGACTGGATTATTTCCAACAAAGCGTTGCAACCCAGGAATGATGCTCCCATTAAGATCAAAAATATCAACGACATAGACAACTAAAGCGTCGGCTTCCCGAATTGTTGCTAGCAGGTGCCGAAAATCATCATCGCTCAAATCAACGGGTACGATTTCGTTATAATGCCGTAATCGGAAACAACGTTGACAATATAGATCTTTGGTATCACTTTCTAAGGCTTTATTCAAAGCTGAAGCTGGGGTATAACCAGCCGCTTGGGCGTTCGTCGTTTGAATGGCGGCCCCACAGCCAATACAGTATAGCGTTTCTGCTGATGTTACTTGAGTTGATTCACTCACTATTTAAGTTCCTCCTGAAAATGCAATTCTGGATAACGATGGGCT
This sequence comes from Lactobacillus sp. CBA3605, assembly GCF_002970915.1. Taxonomy (NCBI): domain Bacteria; kingdom Bacillati; phylum Bacillota; class Bacilli; order Lactobacillales; family Lactobacillaceae; genus Lactiplantibacillus; species Lactiplantibacillus koreensis. Next base: position 2,426,836 of record NZ_CP027190.1, on the reverse strand, counting down.
AACCGAGCTTTAATAAATCGTTCAAAGAATCGATTAATACGTGTGTTCCATGCGTCGGTCTTGACAATTGGTTGTACCAAGACACTGGCAACGCCGGCCACATGAGACGCCCACATATCGGTGATATATTGATCACCAACCATAATAACTTCAGTACGGCGTAACCCGAGTTGTCGGCGTGCTTTTTGAATGCCGATTGGTAGCGGCTTCAAGGCCCGCGAAACAAATGGGAGCTCCAATGCTGACACAGCTTTAGCAATCCGGGCTTCCGAATTATTGGAAACGACAACTAATGGAATACCAGCATCTTGAAGCGCATGCAACCATTTTTTTAGTTCCGGGGTACCATCCGGATTATCCCAAGCAATCAGGGTATTATCAAGATCAGTAAAGACTGCTTTGATCCCCTTATCACGCAGCTGAGCTGGCGTTATATTATAAATTGCCGGTATCATCCAAGTTGGCTTAAATTGCTTAATCATCATTTTCCCCTTCGCTTCTCACATAGTCTATGCGCAGGCCTGATTAGTCGCCAGACCCCACCTGTTCATTTTATCATACTCCCGCAACCTTTTAATAGCCGGTCATTGACCAGACTAAGCATCAGACAGTTGATAAATTCAGTTATCTTTTCATAATAGAGGCTTTTCAAAGAAAGTGCAACTTTTATTAATCAAGCTGTTATATCAACGCCAAGTGAGGACCCGACTTTAATTGTCACTCACCATTACCAGTCGTAGACTAACTCATCTCCAAATGTTTGGTTTTTATTTATTTACTGAAAGCGTATATTTAAGCTGTGAAAATAAATATGCTTTTATATAGGAGGAAAATCAATGGAGAAAAAAGATGTTATGCAGACCTACGTGACCGACAGTTATTTTGGCAGCGGTCATTTTTTGACCAAAATCTGGCAAACTATCATGGTCATTATTTTCTGGATTTGCGTCGCCGTTCCCGTTTACTGGACTATTTCATCTACGCTACTCATCAATAATCACCGCTTTTTACATGCTTGGCGTTATGAGGAAGGCCGTACCCTATTTTACTTTTTTGACCGTTTTTTTATTATTGCGTTTATTATTTTAGCCATTATCGTTATTATTTCTACTGTTCATAATAATCACCGCGTCAAACAACACGTCGAAAAGAAGATTCAATATGATGACGCCCAGTTGCAAGCACGCAAACAGCAACTCGAAACTTTTTATACCACCCGTTTTGCTGATCGGCATTACCGTGAAACGGTCCGCAATTATCACGTTAAACCGGAACAAAACTTGGAAATTAACGAAATCCATAAACTTTATAAAGAGGAGGACTAGCTATGGAGATTCTTTCAACGCTGAAACCATTTGAAAGCATTTGGAACTTTGTGCTCCTGCTACTTGTTTCCTATCCGATTTTAGGCGCCTTCGCTTGGTTCATGGGCGTTATTTGTTACCAAACCGTCTACCGGCATCGGCATACTGAATTCTTTTATCTCACACCTAAAGATCAACCCTTCATCACCATCATGATTCCGGCTCATAACGAAGAAGTCATGATTGCTCAAACTATTGATTACTTAATGAACAATCTTACTTATACGAATTATGAAGTCCTCGTCACCGATGATGGCTCAACCGATAAAACCCCTGAAATACTGATCGAATTGCAAAAGAAATATGCGAATTTAAGGGTAATTACGATTGAAAAAAATCAGGGTAAAGCGCATGCCTTCAATGTTGGCGTTGCTTTTGCTAAAGGCGAGTTCATTCTCAGCAATGATGCTGACTCTATTCCGGAACCCGATGCCTTATGGAAATACATGAATTATTTTGTGGGCCAAGAACACACCAATGTCGCAGCCGTAACTGCTAACATGGATGTGCAAAATCGGAGTAAACTCATTGCTAAGTCCCAAACGGTCGAATTTTCTAGTATCGTTGGCGTCATCAAACGCAGCCAAGTTAGTGCCCTTGGGAATATGTATGCCTATAGTGGGGCCAATACCATGTATCGTCGCGACGCCCTCATTGATGTTGGCTTATTCCGTCAAGACCGTGCCACTGAGGACATCAGTATCGCATGGGATCACCAGCTAAACGGTTGGACAACTGTCTTTTCACCTGATATTTTATTTTACATGAACGTGCCAGAATCATTAAAAGCACTCTATCATCAACGAAAACGTTGGGCCAAGGGTGGGACGGAAGTCTTGTTAACTAATTTTGGTCGTGTGATGAGGCATCCCTTGCGATTCTTGAAACAAATGGCCTTTATTACTGACCAGACATTAAGTATTATTTGGTCGTTGTTTTTCTTTATTTCAACAATTATGTTTGTTCTTTCACTTGTTACCTTTGTCTTCACTGGTAATTATGAACGCGTTTATCACATGTTCTGTATGGCTTTCATCTTTGTTACCTTCGAAATGTTTGCCGGGTTATTACAACTCGTGTCAGCGTTAATCGTCGATGACGGTGGTCGCAAGCTCAAATATCTTATCTTCATGCCGCTCTACATGCTCGTCTATTGGCAGGTTAATTCCCTGGCCCTAGTCACAACCCTAATTCCAGCGATTAAAACTGTTATGGGCTACGGCAGTGGGACCTGGGTCAGTCCAGTTCGTAAACATATCAATTAATATTAATTATTTAGCGCGTGGATCAAAATGAACTAGTCGATCATCAAAGGTGTCGGTTGAATTATTCGTAAGCCCTTCCATACGATAAAGATTAGGTTAACCGTAAAAAACACCGAATTACCCCCTATTAAAAATAGTTAGCTTTCGATATAATAATTAATATAATATTTATTCAGTTGCCTGACCAGATTCTGATGTCATTAAAAGCTGACTTGTTTTGGGGGAATAGATTATGGAAGAAAACGGCACACAGGTTCCAGCAGAAGTGAAAGGCTGGAATTGGGGCGCTTTTATGTTTAGTTTTATTTGGGGAATTGGGAATCGCACTTATTTACCACTTTTGACGTTAATTCCAATTTTTAACATTGTTTGGGTTTTCGTCGTCGGTTTCAAAGGTAACGGTTGGGCTTGGCAAAAAGGACAGTATACTGATGTTGAAACCTTTAAAGCCGTTCAATCCACTTGGAATCGGGCCGGCTTAGTTCAATTTATTATTTGGATTGTACTCGTTGCACTTTATATCTTCGTATTTGGTGCCATTGTTTCAGCATTATTTTCAAATTATTAAAGTTAACTTATTTACTTTAAAGTCCCGCTCCTAATTGGTTTCACTCAATTAGGAGCGGGACTTTTTAACTATCCTATCGATAGCAGTAACCAGCTTTACCACGAGATATATTATTCCCCAAGTTCTTTTTTCATCAAAATATCACGTTGCTGATCATTGCCTAAATTAAAGACATGCTCACTAAAGGCACTAAATCCTTGTTTTTCATAAAAAGCAATTGCGCCTATATTATGTTCCCATACACCTAACCAAATAGCCTGTTTATGCTTTTTCACGGCTTGTTGATAGGCATAGTCAATCAACTGTCCGCCCAGTCCTAGTCGATGAAATGGCTTTCTAATATAGATACGCTCCACTTCGAGTGCATTTTTAACTTTAAGTTCTGTCTGGGCCGAATTCTCATTCAACTTAAGATAGCCTGCTACATCATCTTTATAAAAGATTAATTGAAAATCAGTGTTAGGATTGTCGATTTTAGCCATCAGCTTTTGTTTATTATAAGCTGACTTTAAATATTTTTCCAAATCTTCTTTTGAATTTTCCGTGCCAAAGGTTTCTGAAAATGTCTCGATGCTAACCTGTTGTAAGTCTGCAACATCGTCCACTGTGACTGGTCTCATTTCGATAGCCATGAATTTAACTCCTTAATAATGACGTTTATTTCCTTGCTTCACAAATTGCCAATTTTCTACAATGTTGTGCGTGACGACTGAAAGTGCCTGTTCAATCGCTTTAATTTCATCCGAATTCAATCCCGCTAAGGCAACTTTTGTTGAATATAAACGCTCTTTTTCTAAATTTTGGTATAACAGCTTTCCTTGCTTACTCGCCCAAAGTAACTTGTTTTTTTGGTTGGTTGGATCATCCGTTTTGATGATAATTTCTTTTTCTATTAACCTCATAATCGCTCGACTTGTCGTTGTCTTATCAACACAAAGGAGTTGGGACAGCTCTTTTTGTGTAATTCCAGGATTTTCATAAATACGGCTTAAATATAAATACTGCCCTTTTTCCAATGAAATAGCCTTAAACTCAACATTACTAATAGAATCAAGCGCACGTGCTATTGTTCCAATATCGCGTAATACCCTACTTTCCATTTCAACCCTCCCTGATACTTAATTATAAAGCTATTATAGACTTTTTAGTTGCATTTGCAACTTATTTTTTTAAAATTAGGTCATCAAGCATGCTAAAATAACCAACATTTTACGCCCTTTTCATGCTTGAATTTTCTTTGTTCTTACAATTAAATAGTAAGCTAAAATCACTGATACTATTGTAATTATTGAAATTAGCACCAACATGTGAACGGTTCCGAACTTTTGAATAATAAAACCAATGATCGGATTTACAATCATGGTCACCAAACTAATCGCCAAAAAAATTAATTTCCTAAAAGGCATCGCAAAACAAGACAAATAACCAAAAATCGACACAAAAAAACCGGTAACGATACCCAAATGGTATCATCACCGGTCCACCGATACTAACTCATTAGTGACGGATTTTTAATTAAGCGGCCAAGGCCTTTTTAGCTTCTTCAACCAATGCTTTGAAAGCATCCGCATCGTTAATAGCTAAGTCAGCCAACATCTTACGGTTCATGTCGATGTTAGCAAGCTTCAAACCGTGCATTAATTTGCTATAGCTGATGTCGTTAATCCGGGCTGCCGCATTGATCCGGGCAATCCAAAGACGACGGAAGTCACTTTTACGCTTCTTACGATCACGGAAAGCGTATTGGTATGACTTCATTACTTGGTCCTTAGCAACCTTAAATTGGATATGCTTAGCACCACGGTAACCTTTAGCTAATTTTAAAATTCGTTTACGACGTTTGCGTGTAACTGTTCCACCTTTTACTCGAGCCATCTTATTTCCTCCTAGATTTAACTAAAACGTGTTAATTATTTTTGTAATAACTTGTGATATGTTTTGACCATTGGCTTTTCGATCACAGCCGTACCACGTAATTGGCGACGTTGTTTCTTAGTCTTACCATGGAAACGATGACTTGTGAAAGCGTTGGCGCTCTTAATGTTACCTTTTGCAGTTACCTTGAAACGCTTGGCAGCAGCGCGGTTTGTCTTTTGTTTTGGCATAATCAATAATCCTCCTAGAAATTACTTATCAGTTTTTGGTGCTAGCACTAAGAACATGCTCCGGCCGTCCATCTTAGGATAGGCTTCAACCGACGAATATTCTTTAGTTGCTTCAATCATCCGGTTTAAAACTTGACGACCAATATCCTTATGGGTAATGGCCCGACCTTTAAATCGAATGGAAACCCGAACTTTGTCACCTTTTGACAAGAACTTTTCAGCATGTTTCAGCTTTGTGTTAAAGTCATTGGTGTCAATTACTGGGCTCAAGCGAACTTCTTTAATGCTAACAACCTTTTGTTTCTTACGGGCTTCCCGTTGCTTCTTTTGTTGCTCGAAACGATACTTCCCATAATCCATAATTCTGGCCACAGGTGGTTTCGCTTTCGGTGCAACTAGTACAAGATCTAAGCTTGCCTCTTCAGCAATCTTCATTGCTTCTTGTCGTGACTGGACACCTAATTGTTCACCATCACTGGCAATCAAACGTACTTCACGAGCACGGATGCCGTCATTAACCATTGAATCTTTAGCTATGGTAATTCACCTCCGTAAAATTTCGAGAAATCCACAAAAAAGAGCAGGCGCATAACACGCCCGCTCAACCCCGTTAATGGGAATCAATTCATCGTTCGTCTGCCCGATAACTCTGGTTATCTAGGCGAGAAGCGGGTGCTTCTGCTTTTTTTCTCAACTACAATACTATAGCAGAACCAAAATCGTAAGTCAACTATTTATTTGCTAGCGCCACGACTGTAGTTCTTAACTTCTTGACTGATGGCCCCGATAAACATATCGATACCTTCAGATTCGGTCTTCTCTTCACCATATTTCCGGACTGAAACACTGCCATTGGCAACTTCTTGATCACCGACAACAAGCAAGTATGGGACTTTCTTCGTTTGTGACTCACGAATCTTATACCCCATCTTTTCGTTACGGTCATCAATGTTAACTCGGATGCCAACTGCGGCTAAACGACGCCGAACGGTTTCAGCATAAGCACCATGGGCACCATTGTTAACTGGAATAATGTTAACTTGCTTTGGTGCTAACCAGGTTGGAAAAGCGCCTTTGTAAATTTCAGTTAAGTAAGCGACAAAGCGTTCCATCGTTGAAACTAAGCCCCGATGAATCATGACTGGTCGATGTTCTTCACCATCGGCACCGACATACTTCAAATCAAAGCGTTCAGGCAACAAGAAGTCCAATTGAATGGTTGATAATGTTTCTTCGCCACCCAAGGCCGTCTTAGTTTGCACATCCAACTTAGGACCGTAAAAGGCTGCTTCACCTTCTGCTTCGAAGTAGTCTAAGCCCATGTCATCCATAGCTGACTTCAACATCTTTTGGCTGCGTTCCCACATGGCATCGTCATCAAAGTATTTTGCCTTGTTTTCAGGATCACGATAGCTTAAACGGAAACGATAATCAGAAATGTCAAAGTCATCATAAACTTGCACCATTAAACGTAAGATATTCTTGAATTCTTCTTCAATTTGATCCAACGCCACGAATGTATGACCATCATTTAATGTCATTTCACGTACCCGTGACAACCCAGTTAAAGCCCCGGATTTTTCGTAACGGTGCATCATACCAAGTTCAGCAATCCGCAATGGTAATTCACGATATGAGCGAATATGGTGATTGTAAACTTGAATATGTGACGGGCAGTTCATTGGCCGTAATTCCAATTGTTCGCCATCGCCCATATCCATTGGTGGGAACATGTCTTCACGATAATGATCCCAATGGCCAGATTGCTTGTAAACATCCAAGTTAGCTAAAACTGGCGTGTAAACATGTTGGTACCCATTAGCGACTTCTTTGTCGATAATGTAACGTTCGATTTGACGACGAATCGTGGCCCCATTTGGCATCCAGTAAGGAAGACCGTTACCGACCTTAGGATCAACGAAGAATAAATCTAAATCATTCCCAATAACCCGGTGATCACGTTCACGCGCTTCTTGCCGCCGTTTAAGATCTTCATCTAAAGCTTTTTGCTTTAAGAAAGCCGTCCCGTAAATCCGTTGTAACATTGGATTGCTGGACTTACCTTGCCAATATGCTCCGGCAACAGATAATAACTTAAAGATTTTAACCTTACCCGTTGAAGCCAACTGTGCTCCAGTTGATAAATCAACAAAGTCACCTTGCTTGTAAACAACGACTTGACCGTCATTTTCAGCAGCTTGTTCATTAACTAAATCTTGTTGGTAAGGATTATCGCCAACTAAGTCTAAGGCTGCGTCCTTTGACAGAACTTCACGAACGATTGGTAAATCTTTTTTGATGATAGCTTGCATCTTAATACTAATCGCTTCAAGGTCATCTTCACTCACTTGTTTACCATCAGCATTATCTGTGTCAAAGAAGAATCCATTCGCATTACCAGCGCCACTCCCAAAATTAACTTTTGGGAATAATTGATGGACTGCATTAGCTAATACTTGCGCCGCAGTTTGACGTAAAACAGCTAAACCTTCATCACTATCGGCTGCAATAATTTCGATGCTACCATCCGTTGTGAGGGGTTGTCGATAATCAATCACTTGATCATTGAACTTCCCTGCTACTGACCGTTTAGCCAATGAGGGACTGATAGATTTTGCGATATCTTCGGTGCTAACGCCAGCATCAAATTGCTTTTCAGCGCCATCTGGAAACTTAACCTTAATACTTGCCATAAATTGACACACTCCTTCAAAATTTACTCATTCACCAAAACACACCGCGCCGGGACGACAAAAAAGTCCCTGATACCAGCATTAACTAGTATCAGGGACGTGATTGACGTGGTTCCACCCGATTTTTCAGTGACTTAAAGCCACTGACTCATTAGCGCTAATAACGGAAGCGTTCCGGCTCGTTTGAGCATGTTCACAAAAGTGGTATCTCAACCAATCCGGTCCGGAACTTCCAGCTTAGGTTCCGGTCTCTGTCACCAATGATTGGTTGAGCATGTCTTTTGCATCTGTTTTTATTAAACCACTTTTAGGTTAAAAGTCAATCTTAATTCGTTGAATCCAACCGACGATTTTGACCGATCATTTCGATTTCAGTGGTTAAGAACCGAATCCGTTGCATAATCCGCTGGGCTTTAATCGGTTCCTCATCGCCTTTTTGTGAAACAGTTAAGTAACCATCTTGTAATTCTTGCATAGAAAAGTTAGATGAAAAACACGTTGGTAACTCTTCTTGCATCCGATATTCCAAGATAACCCCGAGCACATCATCACGAATCCAAGTTGATGAAGCATCCGCGCCAATATCATCAATCATTAAGATTGGGGCCCGCTTAATCGCATCAACTTTGTCGCCTGACGTATTATTACTAATTGACCGTTTCATTTCCACTGCAAAGCTTGGAAAATGAATGAGTGTCGTTTGAAAGCCACGAGTCGCTAGATTATTAGCCATTGCCCCAAGTAAGAATGTCTTGCCAACCCCAAAGGACCCGTACAAATATAACCCACGATGGAACCGTTTAGGCGCTTGCGTATACGCATCAATAAAGTCTAACGCCGACATCAAGGCTGTTGCCCGGTCGCCATCTTGATCATAGGCCTTTAAATCAGCTGACTGAATATTTTTAGGCATACTAATCGAACGGACCCGGTGTTTTAATTCACGTTCCGCCTGGGCTTCTTGAAATTGTGGTGTTGGTTGATAAGCAATATCAATCAAATGATTACTCATCACTAATTCTGGTTGATAACCTGGTGCTTGGGTTGGTTCGTGCCGCGCTACTTTTTGCTTTTCTTGACAAAACTCATAGAGCTTCGTAGCACTTCGCTCCATGGCGTCACTAGATAAGTCGTCCTGATGAGCTGCTAAAAACTGACGAACATCGGGATCCTGATAAACCGTCGTCATGAGTTCCTGGTATTGTTGATTTAGGTGGCGCTTATTCATCAAGGTTTTTAAGCCCTCAGAAATATTCTCCATGTGTTAGTCCTCCTCATCTGAATTAGGATCTAATTTCGCGACCCGTTCTGCCAATTGTTTGCGCTGTGCAGTTGTTAACTGATTACCGCTGCTCGTTGCAGACTTGGTTCCCGTTGTTTTTTGCGCCCATTTCGGCACAATTTCTTTCCGAGTTGGCCGACTATGCCGTTGATTATTCCGTCGCGTCGTTGACTTTGGCTGTTGCCGTTGTTGCAAGTAAGCCAAGGCCGCTTCTGGAGTCATCACGTCATGTTGTTGCCAATCATTAGCAACAGTCTCTAATAAGTTCCGGTTTAAAGCCGCTAATTCACGATTTTGTAATAAATAATAGATCACCATATTAATGACCGCATTTGGTAACACGCCTCGATTAACCAAATCATGGACCAGCCGTGTTTCACCATTAGTTACAAAGCCATGCTTGGCGTTCTTCAAATCGGCTAAAAAATCATACGGTGATTGTTGTTTCGCTAGTGCCACCAGTTGTTGTTCAGCCGTTGATAGCTGGGTTTTAGCAGTTGCCGGGGTGCTTGCTGCAGCTGCCACAGCCACATGCTGTTCAGTGGGGGCCGTCGGGCGTTCGTAGCGGCGGGCAATTAAAAGCTTCAACTGACTTTCATCAAATCGGCCCGTTGTTAGACTCGCGACTTCGCTAATCAACTTAGCCATTTCAACTTCACTAATCCCGTAAACACGACTTTCCGTCATAATCAGTTGACGCGAACTGGCGACCTGTTTTAGATCAACATAGTTTTGTTTCAAAATTTGGCCTAAAACTTGCCAATCGAATGCTTCATCAGTTAAATCAGGCGTCACTTTTGTGGTTGCTGGTTCTGGTAACTGCTGGCGCACCGCTTTAATCTCATTAGGCACATGCGTCACTTTTTGACTGTCAATATGAAAGACATCTAATAAATTCGCAGTGACCTCCGTAGCTTGCGTCAAATCCACCGCTGCCGGAGTAAATGCGGTCGCTAATTGTTGATACCGCAATTCACCGACGGCATCTAACAATAAAACACTGAGAAGATCATCTTCAAAGAATTGCGTCACCGGCATAGGAGCCTTCAACTCATAAATATAGACTTCCCCAAGTTCATCTTTTTGATAGTAACTATGGAGTAATCCTGTGGCTTCCAACTTACGCCGAGCTGCTAAAACCGTGGGCAAATCAACGTTTAGCATGCCCAATAATTCAGCGTGACTGCGGCGATTACTTAAGTCACTGGTTGAGCGCTGTAGCGGCCGTAAAGCCGCATACAGACTATAAGCCAGCGGACCAATCAGTGGTAAATAGAGCTCAGCCAAAACGGCCTGCTCCGTGGCACTTAACGCTAATGTCGGTGGGACAACTAAGCCCGCTTTCGGCGTTAAGTTTGGATCATCTTTAGGCATGTTGTTCACCAATCTTCATAACTTAATCTTTTTTGGGCTTCGGCGCATCCCCATTTTTAGGTGTTCGCTTCGCCAATTTTACTTTATCGCGTTCCATCATATCTTGTAGTTCGTTTAAGAAGACGTGCATGTCTTTAAATTGTCGATAGACGCTGGCAAAACGAATATACGAAATTTCATCAATATCTGCCAGCTTTTCCATGACGTATTCCCCAATCACTTGGCTAGAGATTTCATTCTCGCCGAGTGATCGAACTTGGTTTTCAACATCATCAACCACGCTAGTCATCGTCTCCATGCTAACGGGACGTTTTTCGGCCGATCGAATAATACCGCGCAATACTTTCTCGCGATTAAATTCTTCCCGCGCCCCATTCTTTTTAATAACTAGTAATGGGGTCGCTTCAACGCGTTCAAACGTCGTAAAACGAAACCCACAGTTTTCACATTCACGCCGTCGCCGAATCACCCGACCATCATCGGTAGGCCGGCTATCAACTACGCGGGAGCCATTATGATGACAATGTGGACATTGCATAGACTTCTCACCTCATCTTTGCTAATCATTGTTTAAGTTTCAGTTAGTTTTTATAGTTTCCAGCCATTTTAACACGCTAGTTCTTGTTTTATCAATGTTTTCCCCATTATCAATCACAATATCCGCCTGTTTAACTTTTGCAGCCAAGGGTAATTGACTCGCCATACGTGCTTTCGCTGCCGCCACCGTCAAGTGATTACGCGCCATTAACCGTTGTAAAATCACTGCATCAGCCGCAGTAACGACCATCACTTGATCACATAACTGTTCCCAGCCGTTTTCAAACAATAACGGAATATCTAAAATAATGGCTGGCGGTGCAGGGGTCACTTGGCCCAGTGACACAATTTTTTCTAAAATAGCATATTGAATCGGTAATTGCGTGATTGCCGTCAACGCAGCCATGGCTTGGGTATCACTAAAGACCAGCTGGCCTAGCCAAGACCGATTGAGCTGACCATCCGGTTGTAGCGCCTGCGGGCCGAAGTGCGCCACGATTTTTTCGGTCGTCGGCATCCCTGGGCCTTCAACTTGCCAGGCTAACTTATCAGCATCAACAATCGGCAGGCCGGCAGTTGCGAGCATTGCCGATACCGTCGACTTACCGCTTGCAATGCCACCTGTTAAACCAATTAATTGCGTCATTTTAGCCTCCTACAACAGTTGTTCGTGGGGACAAAAATGGGTCCCTCGTTGCGCCACTTTAATTTTTTCAATTAACGTCCCACAGCGTTCGCAAGGTTCCCCTTCCCGGCCATACACGTGTAGCTGATTTTGAAACTGTCCCGCTTCACCAAATGCCGTCGAAAAAGAATGCACGGTCGTACCGTGCCCCTTAATCGCCATCGCCATTTCAGCAATAATACTTCGCCGTAATGCAGCGATTTCCATTTCGGTCAAACTATTAGCCGGCCGCATCGGATGGATTTTACTCATCCATAACGTTTCATCCGCATAAATATTGCCAATTCCAGCAATCTTGCTTTGATCCAACAAAAATGGCTTAATCATTTTCTTGGATTTCGCCAAAACAGCTGTTAAATAAGCCATAGTTAACTCACTGTCAATTGGTTCGGGACCCATGGTCTTTAACCCACCGACCGTCGTTTCTTCACCGGTTGGTACTAGTGTCATCCGTCCGAACTTGCGGGTGTCGTTATACAACAAATCTCGCTGATCAGTCAGGTGAAAAATAACGTGCGTATGCTTAGTTTGACCTTCATCCTTAGGCATCACGTTATACTTACCTTCCATCCGTAAGTGCGAGACCATCGTCAAGCCATGATTAAAACGGAATAATAAATATTTCCCCCGCCGATCGACTTTTTCAATGGTCGCATTCACTAAGCGGGCTTTAAAACTATCAACATCATTATTGACAATTCGTGGCCAACGGACTTCAATGCTTGCAATTGTCGCCCCTTTGACAAGGCGATTCAGCCCACGCCGAACCGTTTCAACTTCTGGTAATTCAGGCATCTCTTCACTTCCTATTTTGCATCATACCAAGTATTGCCAAAATGACTTTCAACTTTCAATGGTACAGCTAACTTAATGGCCGAATCCATCACACTTGGCACCAACTTTTCAAGCGTTGGAATTTCAGCGGCTGGGGCCTCAAAAATCAATTCATCATGAACCTGTAACAGCATCGTCGCTTGTAGCCCAGAGGCCTTTAATTGTGCTTGCATATTAATCATCGCAATTTTAATAATATCGGCAGCGCTACCTTGAATCGGCGTGTTCATCGCTGTTCGTTCTGCAAAAGCGCGTTGATTAAAGCTAGCCGAATTAATGTCTGGCAAATACCGGCGTCGATGCGCAATAGTTTCCACGTAGCCTTGTTCTTTGGCCGTTTTAACAATATCAGTCATGTATTGCTTCACACCTGGATATTCCGCAAAGTAAGCGTCAATAAAACTGCGTGCTTGCTTGCGAGTAATGCCGATATTTTGTGATAACCCATAATCACTAATCCCGTAGACAATTCCAAAATTGACTGCCTTGGCTTGGCGGCGAATATTAGGGGTCACGTCAGCCGGTGACTTCAAATTAAAGATCCGCATTGCAGTTGCCGCATGAATATCATCACCAGCTTTAAAGGCCGCCTGCATATTTTCATCATGCGTGATGTGCGCTAAGACCCGCAGTTCAATTTGGGAATAATCAGATGAAAAGATCTGCCAACCGGCATGACTTGGCACAAAGGCTTGACGAATCCGTCGCCCTTCCTCTACTCGGACCGGAATGTTCTGGAGATTAGGGTCAACGGAAGATAATCGACCCGTTTGCGTCAACGTTTGTAAGTACCGAGTATGCACTTTTTGGTCGGTTGAGTGAATGGCATCCAATAACCCTTCGACATAAGTCGACTGAATCTTCGAAATTTGGCGGTACTGTAAGATATTCGCAACAATTGGGGCCTCAGGAGCCAACTTCTCTAACACATCAACCGCCGTTGAATAGCCCGTTTTGGTCTTTTTAAGCACTGGTAAATGCATTTCTTCAAATAAAATTTTCCCTAATTGTTTAGGTGACTTAATATTGAATTCTTGGCCAGCTTCTTGGTAAATAACTTGTTCAATTTCACTGAGCCGCTCTTTGAACTGACTCCCCATGGCCTTCAATCGACTACTATCCACCGTAATCCCAGCAATTTCCATTTGTGCTAGAACCAAAGCCATCGGTTTTTCAATATCGTGATATAACGGGGTTTGTTCATTTTCATCTAACTTCTTTAAAAGGTCTGGTTTTAATGCCGCAATTGCCGCTAACTTCCGAGCTAAATGGCTAAAGAAAATATGATTATCTTCTGGAATCGCCCGTTTAACCCCTTTACCATAGACCTCTTCATCCGTTGGTAAATCTAGGTAGCCATGCTGTTCCGCCAAGTTACCCAAGTCATTACTATTATCATTCGTATCAAGCAAGTATGAGACGAGTAATAAATCAAAGTCAACCGCCTTCAAGCTAAGTCCTAAGCGGTTCAACCCAACCATGGTTCGTTTCATATCAAAAACGTTTTTCTGAATCGTCGTGCTAGCCAATAGTTCGGCTAATTCTGGCTTGAGTAATAGCTCAACATCACGACTGATATACCACTGATCGGCATGGCCAATCGCAAAACCCGCAACCGCTGAGGTATGGTAATTGGCGGCAGGCAACTCTAAATAGAATTCCACATGGGTCTTAAATTGTGCTAACTCGTTTAAATTAGCCGTTGTTAACTCGGTGTACGCAATCGGCTTAGCTGGTTCATTCGTCGCAATTTTTATTTTTTTTAAGAAAGATTGAAAGTCCATCGCTTGATAGAATTCAGCCAATTGGTCGATATCTGGTCCCGTATACGCTAAGTCAGCCAAGCCCACGGTAATCGGGGCATCCCGCTTGATAGTCGCTAAAACCTTGGCCCGTTCAGCCAGTGCCTGATCCTCAATAAGATGTTCTTTCATCTTGCTAGGCTTCATCGCAGCAACATTTTCGAAGACCCCTTCAAGTGACTCATATTGTTTCAACAATTTCAGGGCAGTTTTTTCACCGACTTTGGTGACGCCCGGATAATTATCAGAAGTATCCCCAGTTAGTCCCTTCATATCAATGATTTGTGTCGGCGTAATGCCTAACTTTTCTTGCACGTGTTCAGGGGTATAGCGTTCAACTTCCGAAACGCCTTTAACGGTTACTGCAACCGTGGTCTGATCCGTTGTTAATTGGGTTAAATCCCGATCACCAGTCACGATAGTAGTCGTATAACCCGCCTCGTCTGCGGCTTTCGACAAGGTACCAATAATATCATCGGCTTCAAAGTCTTTTAATTCATAATGTTGAATACCATATGCATCCAACAATTTTTTAATGTAGGGCATTTGTTCAGAAAATTCACTCGGCGTTTTCGCCCGGCCACTCTTGTAACCATCAAACATGCCCGTCCGAAATGTCGTTTTACCCGCATCAAAAGCGACCAACATATCAGTTGGTTCGACCGCTTTAATCATATGATCAAGCATCGTATTAAAGCCATAAATGGCCGTCGTGTGTAAACCATCGGCGTTTACAAACCGCTCAAGTTGATTGTGTAATGCGAAAAACGCTCGAAACGCCACGCTATTCCCATCAATCAATAATAATTTTTTTGCCATTACCGAATGCTCCTTTAAGTCGAACGATTTCTTTAATTGTACCAAATTATCGTGTCTAACGGGGCGCGTATGATTTTAAAAGCTGGCCAATCTCAAATTACGGATTTACTTGCTATTAACTGCTAAAGAAAAAATCAAGATTATAGATTTGTTCCAACACTTGCAGTATCTCCAAGCACTAGTTTTTACGTATTAGAACTTATCTATTTTTGTTACTTTTGCATCCACATTAAATAGTGTTAGGGTTCCTTACTTTGACGTTTGAATGGGTCTTCATATTTCCATACACTCATGCAATCCAGCATATAATCACGCTTTTTTTAATTTTGAATATACCTCACTTACATAATTATCCAACTAATTATAAATGTCGATAAGGCTGCGAAATAACTAGCCTTTAAAAAGTGAAAATGGACGTACAGCCGAATTTGGGTTGTACGTCCATTTTTGCAGCTTGTTTTTTCTCGTTTAAGCTGACCTACTGCGGTCAACTCACGGATATTTAGTGCCATAACAACGATTCCGGCCTCTTTTCTGACCTTGTCAAGGCCTCGGACCGAGAAACGATTGAAATACAAATAAGCTTTCATTTTCCAAAAATTGGCTCCACATCAATCTTACGCTGAGCACAGATTGATCTAGCTTCTGGTGTTGACAGCAGTTTGCGTTCCTTAGCTTTAAAATACTCCCATGTTTCCATTGATCAAGATACGTCGTAGGTTTTCTTTGGACGTGAGAACGGTTGGGACCAGTTGTTGATTTTATCATATTTCTCGGCAACATATTCTTTAAACCGCCGGGTAAAACCATATTTATCAGTTTGTTCACGATAAGCATTAATGCTTAATCGTACGCCTTGAGGGTTAAGAAAATAGTCTTCACTATCATAGTAATCCCAATTCATAGCTTTACGGTCATCATTTTGCCACTGGCGGCTATTTTCTCTAAGCATAGTGCCGTATGGCACTAGTATGGTATGCACATCGAGTTCATCTTCACAATACCGATAATTACTTTCTGAACCACAACCAGCATCGGCAGCGATGATCTTTCCAAGGACTTGTCGAGATTTTAGATGGGCTAAAAATACTGGAAATGTGCGAGCATCTATCGGATTTTGAAAAAGATTGTAGCCTGTGGTGAATTGATTACTAGTGGCAATTTGTAGGTTGTATGCTGGTTTCAATTACCCGTTTTACATCGGATCTTCTTTGACTAGCATGAATGTGGCGTCATGATCTGTTTTCGAATAACTATTTCTTTGACCATAAATTGCTTGCTGTACTTGATGTTCCCGCATCTTCTGGCAGCATTCGTCTAACTTACGTTTCTCTTAGCTTTTAATGCTCTTCGCTGTTGCTTAGCTGGATTGGGAGAGCCCTTTTGGGTAACTGAACCTCGTCCGTCATCAAGTGCAACTGATCTGTCTTCAACCATGCTAATAACCGCGTCTAGCATTTCTGGAGTTAAGTCTGAATTATTAGGAACTGCATCAATCAACTTAGCTTCATGAAGTTCGCCTAATGAGGTATTTATCAAACTTTAAGAGCACAACATCACCTGAAAACATTTGGTGAGAATAACTAAGCAACTACATCTTTAACACCACTCTCACTAAACATTATGGAAAACTAGTCTCAGTAATCATCCGACAGTCGAGTTTTCCTTAAAACCGCTTAGAGAAGTTTCAGAAGAATTATCTCAGATAGGGTATCGAACAACGGTCCACACAGATCAAGGCTTCCAATATCAGCACAAGATTTTGGGAAAACCGCTCAAAGAACACCGCGTTATCTAGGCATGTCGCGCAAAGCAACATGCCTAGATAACGCGGCGGTTGAATTTTTTCCACATCATGGTCGAATCGAAATAAAACTGGATGGCAAGCAGCGTAAATTCTGTGTCTAGCTTTAAATCCTTTATCATATACCGTAATTTAAAATCTGATTGCATACTTTTATTGTCTTGAACCTGCTTCAATTTTGAACTAGCAAATAATGACATCCATCCATCTGATTCAACAATATGATTAACAAGCGATAAATCCTTTCCGTATTCAAAGTTCTCCGGATTAAATTCTCTCAGTGTGTAAAGCATGACAGCGCCCCACGCATTATACATAAGTTTAAATCTTGTAGGATTTACACGATTGTGAAAATTGTATTGTTTTGTAGATATAGCTTTACAAAATTCGCAAAAAATATTTTTGTAATATATATTTTTTATTTCAGAATACAGAAACAAGGGGAGTGTACCATTTTCAGCTCCAATACGACTCCCAGTAATAGGAACTTCAACCGCTGTAAGCTTATTTTTGTCGACAAGTTTATACCAGTCTTCAATACACTTCATACTAAGTGATGACAATTCAATACATATTGAATTGTTTTCCCTAAGACTTTTTAAGACACTTTCCTCTGACCAAAAATTAAATGACTCCCTATCATTCTTAAAACACCCGATGACTAAGTCATAATCCCCAGCAAAGGTAGACATTACCGTACAATTTATTCGTTCAGTTAAATGCTTAGATACAATACTTACATCAAAATCAGTCTTACTTAAAATGTTTTTTACAATTCCCGTAGTCATAATGCCATATCCCACAACAATTATTTTATTTTCCATATTTGAACCTCCAAAAAAAATTGCAAAAATCGATTTATGATAATATAATTAGAATATAGTTAGTATTATTAATTTCGAATGTTATTATATTTACTTTTTTTAATAAAAGTCAAATTTTTTAGGGAGAATCGTTAAAATGAAAATTTTTATTTATCGTTATTCACCGGCTAGTATTGCACTTGACCAACTAGATTTTTCTGCTTGGCTTGTGATTGCACCATTGAATCAAAGGGCAAGTTACTCAGCATACCTAACGACGCAACAATTGGAAAGTTGCTTTTTTTTAACCGATTTTCAATTGGCAACCGTTTTTAAAAAAGTCAAAGAAATTGATGTTTTTTCAAAGATAACCGAAATCACAACCTTAGCAGAAGAAGACATCCAATGGGTTGGTTTCTTAAATGATTTTTTTACCCGCAATACTCAAACTGCTTTTTTGGTAGATACCTGTTTCAAAGACAAGTATTATATGCGAACTGTTTTGCAAGATGTTATCTATCAACCAATTTTTTCTAACCTGTTGTCTAAAGCACAACTCAAAACTTTCTTTAAAACTAACGGTAAATGTTTAATCAAGCCAAGAAAATCGGCTGCCGCCAATGGCATTCAGATGATTAAAAACATGAGCGATATTGATGCTATTGATAACACTTTTTTTGATACCAGTTATCTGGTCGAAACCTATTCACCTTTAAAAAACATGTGCACGTGTGACGGTTTCTCACTTGATGGCCGAATAATTAATTTTTCGGTACATGAGTATGAATACGGCGTACTGGACAGTTTCACAAATAAGAAACCTTTTATTATCCGAACCAGTAAATTATATGCAAGAAAATCAATGATTCATAAACTATTCGCTGAAACTCAAAAAATAATTGCGACGACGGTTTATAAAAAGGCTTTTCCATTTCATTTTGAATTTTTTTACGATGAAGCATCTGACGCTTTGATTTTTTGTGAGGGCGCAAAACGTTTTGGTGGACAAGGTGTCATTAAACTAACTAAAAACGAATACCAGCTAGATTTCTTAAGCGACTTTTGGCACAACTATGATTTACCAATCAATGAACGACCTAAAACAAAAATATTTGATCCCGGTCAGCGAATTTGTGCCTGGTTTCAAGTTTTTATTCCCGGTGGAACCCTCACTAAAAAACCAGATTGGCCATCGAAGCCTTGGATTTCAGCAGTCTATGATTTTGTCCAAATAAATCAAAATTATGCCACACCACCAGATGCGTCCTCAATCTGTTGTTCAATTGCATTTGAAGCAAATTCAGAACCGGAATTCCAGCAACGAGTTAACTTTTTATCCAAACTAAGTCAAGACTATGTTTTTAAAAAATGAGGTGCTACTTATTTCAACTGAATATAAAATAATTACGTCAAAAACAGTGTCATTTATTGGTACGCTTGGCTTTAATGCTGTCTTAAACATTTGGATCTTACATTACTTTCACTCCAGCGCCATACTCGGAAACGCCAATGCCTACATTGGTGCCTCGGCATTTATATGTAGTATTGTTGGCGGTTATATTGCTGATGGCAAACATCTAAAAAGTGCATTGCTTATCTCAGATTTAATCGCTTGCCTGGTTTGTGTTATTAGTGCGGTGACACAGGCTTTCAAAGAACTACAAATAATGTATGTCATTGTATTCTTATTAAATATCAACGTTTATCTAAATTCACCACTTTTCAAAACATTATCCGGACATTTGATTGCAAAAGATCAACTGGTAAAATTCAACGTTAAGCTTTCCTTTTTGATTCAACTAGTGACAATTATTATCCCGCCAATTTTTACAAGCCTCTATAGCGCTTCGTTACTATCTTTTCAAACTGTACTATTCGTCAATGCTGCCTCCTTTTTCATTTCTTTTATTTGTGTCTACCAATTACCAAAAATTCATAATAAGAAAAAAGGTATCAATTATCAAAAAGCACTGTCAAACATCCTTAAATATCGCGTTTTATTACTCTTAATCATCACTGGTGGACTCTTAAACCTTATCCTCTCAGGATTCAATATACTTTCACCTATCTATGCCACTCAAACTTTGCATAATTCAAATCTATATGGCTATTTTCTGGCATTTGAATCGGTTGGGGGAATTCTCGGTATCTTATCAATCAAGTGGATCAAATTATCGGATAATATTTTATTCGAACGCTGGTCGCTGGTATTTTCAGCACTATCACTGCTGCTTATCATTTTTTTCAAAAGCACCCTACTATTCATTTTTTCAATTTCAATCTTGTCAATGTCTATTTCAAGATACAATGTATCCGTTCAATCCTTTATTCAAAAAAAGGTCGCACTAGTTCAACTTGGCAAAGTATTTTCAATTTCATTTATGTTTGCCAATCTCGGTACTATTATTGGAAGTTACTTATTCGGTCAACTTTTCACCCTATCATTACCAGCCGCAATTATCACAATTTGCCTTGGCTTAGTACTGATTGATTTAGTTTGGTTAGCAAAGGAGTGAACAAAATGAATTTAGCAATTTTATGTCCAGCAGGTCCCAAATACTATCATTTTATCGATTTTTTAAATCAGCAGTCAAACGACTATTTTTATTTGTTCGTGCCACAAAGTAAGCGAAAAAATTTTTCTCAGGTCTTATCCAATCGTCGTGTTAATCTTGTCGGCATTAAAGAATGGCAGCCAAAATCAGTTATTTCCTCGGTGGAAGCTAATTTCCAACAACATGCTTTCGATAGGATTATCGCCTTAGATGAATTTGACATCGAAACGGCAGCCTTAATTCGCAATCATTTACACTTACCCGGCCAAACACGTTTATCTGCGAATGCTTTTAGAAATAAAATTTCGATGAAGACTCTGCTACGTCGTCATAACATTAAAACGGCTAACTTTATTTCAACTGACAATGATACGAAGACCTTAGAAAAATTTGCACGTTCATGCAGTTTTCCTTTAGTAGGTAAACCCCAAAATGGTGCTGGTTCAGAAAACGTCGAAATTATTAGAGATCACTCCCAACTAAAGAAATATCTTGCTAAGCTTGTGTCACCAGCAAATAATATGCTGGAATCATTTATTAATATGCCAACCTATCACATTGATGGGTTAATGATTGACAATCAATTCATGTATGTCATCCCATCAAGATACTTTCACGACTGTTTAAGCTTTATTCAGGCTAAATCAGTTGGCAGTATCCAACTAAACGACTATGATCCTGATACAAAGCGCTTAGTTGAATATGCTAAACATGTTGTTTCCGACTTTCCGCATCCCGATAATCTACTATTTCATCTAGAAGTTTTTTACGATGGTCAAACTATTATTTTCAATGAGATTGGCTCCCGACTTGGTGGCGGTAAAATTCGAGATTGTCTTGCCGTTCAAATTCAACACAATCCGATTAATTTATTGCTTAACGCAGAACTCAAACGTCCTGATTATAATCATCCCTTGTCTTACACAATTTTAAAGCCTTGTGGTTTTATATTAAGTGCGCCTCAGGTGGGAACTTTGACTAATCTCCCAAATATGGCCAAAGTTATATTCAAAGACCACATCTTTGCTTGCCAGCAGTACACTCATATTAATGCGTTTTATAAATCTATTGACCTGAGTGCTTTATGCACTTTTGCGGTGGCAGTACAAAGTTCTTCGGCCCAAAACACTGAAAAGGAACTACTTGCCATTGATGATTGGATCAGAAAACAATCAACTTATCACTAGTCTCAGGCCCTTAAGTTATCTAAAAAGAGGCCCAATTCGTAAATGAATTGAACCTCAATTTTCCTCATCAACACCGGTTGATAAAGAACCTATTTTAGAACCAAATTGTACAAGAAAACGCCTAGCCACAAACGTAGCTAGGCGCAATTTTGTCTCTAATATACGGTTCTATGATATTTGGTGTTGATGGAGAAATCCAGCGACACCATTTTTGTAAAAAAAAGAGGCATACCACCTCTACGTGCTACAATCAAGTCGACGAAAACTAATTGAAAGCGAGAAGATTAATATGTCTCAAGACCAGTCTACAAGAATTCTTCTACAAATTAAAGACCAAAATATAACTAATTTTAAAATTCAAGATAATAGCCGGGATGTTTTACGGATTTACGCAGATCTTTCCTATTCAATTAGTGTTTGCCCACGTTGTGGGCAACACGAAATCGTTCGAAATGGTTTTAAAACAGTTAATATCAGAATTTCCAACATCAGCGAGCGAACGGCATTATTAATTTTACGTAAGCAACGCTTTCTCTGTCAGGCTTGCGGTCATAGCATACTTGCCCAAACCCCTGTAGTGGCCAAGCAGCATCAGCTTTCTCAACATGTTAAGCACCGTATTACTACAGCACTAACAGAAGACCGCACAATGGTCAATATTGCCGCAGAGTATAATGTATCAACTAATACTGTCAGTCGTCAATTAGTTGCTTTGGGGAAACAAACTAGACCAGCCTATGATGGTCTACCAACTACTTTATGCATCGATGAATTCCGTTCTACCGGGAAACAAATGAGTTTCATCGCTATTGATGCACAGAAACACGACCTCATTGCCATTCTTCCAGGACGTAGAACTAAAGAGATTAAGGCATTCTTCTTAAATCATTACTCCTTGAAAAATCGCCAGCAAGTGACCCAGGTTGTGATGGATTTTAACGCAAACTACTACACCATTATGCACAGTATTTTTCCTAACGCCAAAGTTGTCGCCGACAACTTTCATTTAGTTCAAATGGTCTTACGATCCTTAAACCAGACTCGTGTTCAATTGATGAAAAGATTTGCCCCAGACACTCGTGAATACCGCGTGCTTAAGTATTACTGGCGGCTCTATCTCAAAGATTATTCAAAACTTGAAAAAGATAAACCACAATGGTTTTCGCATTTAAAAGACCATCTAACTCAGGAACAACTAATCCTGGAGGGACTGGATCTGAATGAAGAATTTGCGAACACTTATTATTCAGCTCACGAATTAGTCGAGGCCATTCGTAGTCGAAACTATGTCGCATTTATTGAAGCTTTAGGTAGAGTTGAGAACGTTAGTCCTCAGCTCTTACAAACGATTAAGACCTTTATCAAGAATAAGCAATTTATTAAAAACATGACGGAATGTTCACTCTCAAATGGGCCTATTGAGGGTGTTAATCGTAAAATCAAACAAATAAAACGAACAGCTTATGGCTACTGAAACTGGATGAATTTTAATTATAGAATACAGATTGAATTCAAAATAAAAATAAAAAAAAGAGGCCCAATTCGTAAATGAATTGAACCTCAATTTTCCTCATCAACACCGGTTGACAAAGAACCTAATATACAATTAATAACGATTTAATCACGGCTAGATCCAGCAAAGATTTGAACGAAGTATAAGAACAAGTTAACGAAGTCCAAATAAAGTTGTAACGCCCCGGTGACAGCTAACCCAGTTGAAGAAACTTGGTCGCCATATTTAAGGTACATATCACGCATCCGATTGGCATCCCACATGGATAGGCCGGCAAAGATTAAGACCCCAATGTAAGAAAAGACGTAACTAATCATGGCGCTTTGCAAGAACATGTTAACGACCGAAGCAACTAACAAACCAATCAATGCCGCTATTAAGTGCGTCCCTAACTTAGACATATCCCGCTTGCTAGTGGTCCCAATCACGGCCATGGTTGCAAAAACCGCCCCAGCAGCTACGAAAGCCCCAAAAATAGTGGCTTTGGTATAAAGTGCCAACGTAACGGACATTTCAACCCCAAAAACAACGGCAAATAGCATTAATAATGAAAAACTAATTGCCGGATTGCGGGTCGCATTGACTTGAATCCCACCAATCATCGCAAACATGCTGACCATGAAAATAATCAAGAAAATTAACGGATGTTGCCCAAAAGCAGCGTTAATTTGCGTCATGAAGACGTTCATTGCCAAGTATACCGTCACTGCTGAAACTAAAACAGCTAACGTCATGTAACCATACATTTTAGTTAAGAAGCTCCGTAACCCGACTTGCGTGTTAATGGTACTTGGTTGCGGACCATTTTGAAAATTATTCATAGAATCCCTCTTTCGCCTAAAAATTTAACTGTTGATACTTCAAAAGCCTAAGTTTAAGGTACTAATTGCCGTCGTCATCACGGATTGTCACTCACTAATAATCAGTCAGTGACCGACCTGACACTAGTTTTTCAATCACATGACTGCGTCTTAATCTTTCAGACATTGCCAATCAGTCACCTCAACTTTCTTGTCATCTAGTTTATCAGATTAGTCAAAGAAGGTAAAACAGTTAGGTCGATAAAGCTTTAAAATTTTTGTAAAGGTCAACGCAATAATTAAGCGACGCTTAGGACCTAGTCCCAAACGCCGCTTACTCACCGACTGGAATGGTGTCACCATCCCAGTCGGTTTGCTTATTAGCCAATCAATGCTTCATAAGCTTTTTCATATTTTTGAATATCACCAGCGCCCATGAAGACCACAACGGCATCATGATACTGGGTTAAAGCAGACATATCGTCAACGGTCACAATTTCGCCACCATTAGGTAACTTAGCCGCCAAGTCTTTTGATGACACATCCCCGCTCTTTTCACGCGCTGAACTAAAGATGTTCGTCAAAAAGACATGGTCTGCCTGACTTAAACTCGTGGCAAACCCATCCATGAGAGCCTTGGTCCGAGAATAAGTGTGAGGTTGAAAGACCGCTAAAATTTGCTTATCTGGATACTTTTGCCGAGCAGCGTCTAAAGTGGCTTTAATTTCTGATGGATGATGTGCATAATCATCAATCATCATCATATCGCCCACTTTTTTCTCGGAGAACCGCCGCTTGACACCACTAAAACTTAATAGTTCGCGGCGAATTTCATCTAAATCAACTTTTTCAAAGTAAGCCACCGCAATTACGGCCGTGCTATTCAAGACATTATGTTCTCCAAACAACGGAATTTCGAATTCACCCAGTGAGTCACCATGATAAGTCACCTCAAAAGATGACCCCTTCGTTGTCCGCTTAATGTTAACCGCTTGAAAATCATCACGATCCTTGGTGCCATAATAATAAACAGGTGTGTCGACGTCTAGTTGCCGTAAGCTTTCATCGTCGCCCCAAGCAAAAATGCCTTTTTTGACTTGGCTGCCAAACTGTTTAAAGGCAGACTGAACATCCGCCAAATCATGATAATAATCCGGGTGATCAAAATCAACGTTGGTCATAATGGCGTAATCAGGCTGATAAGCGACAAAGTGACGCCGATATTCATCCGCTTCAAATACAAAGAAGCGGGCATCGGGAGTCCCTTTTCCAGTCCCATCACCGATCAAGTAACTAGTTGGGGCAATATTACTCAATACATGGGCTAATAACCCCGTAGTTGATGTCTTACCATGGGTTCCAGCAACCCCAATACTCGTGTAACCAGCCATTAATTTACCTAAAAATTCATGATAGCGATAAACGGGTAACCCCATTGCCCGAGCTTTTTTAATTTCAGGATGGTCATCAGTGAAGGAATTCCCAGCAATAACTGTTAATCCCGCATGAATATTAGCCGCTGAAAATGGCAACATTTTAATTCCAGCCGCCGCTAATCCTTTTTGCGTAAACGTGTATTGTTCAATATCTGAACCTTCAACTTGGAACCCCTTATCATGCAAAATCAAAGCTAATGAACTCATACCGGAGCCCTTAATGCCTACAAAATAATAAACTGTTGCTTTATCCATTGTTATTAATCTCCCATATTTGTTATTCATTAATTAAACCATGAATTGTTAATTTTTATTTATGAGTTAGCTTGTAAGTTAGTTAAATCATCCGCCGTAAAGTAAACATCACGTGGTTTCGATCCTCTAGCTGCCGAAACATAATCGCGTTGCTCTAAGTCATCGATGATATTTGCCGCCCGATTATAGCCCACTGAAAAAGTTCGTTGCAGTTTTGAGGTTGAAACGGTATCTTCCTCGGCTAAATAAGCCAATACTTCAGGCATTAAGTCGTCTTGACTCTTAGCGACTTCTTCATGTTTCGCTAAGTTATCCGGCTGAAATTCATAATGAGGGGCCGCCTGTTCACGGACAAATTGCGCAATATCATCAATTTCACTGTCCACATAAGTCCCTTGTAATCGAATTGGGGTACTTTGCCCATTACCAAGGTACAACATATCGCCACGCCCTAATAAGCGCTCCGCCCCACTCGCATCTAAGATGGTCCGCGAGTCAATCTGACTGGCCACCATAAAGGCAATTCGTGTTGGGATATTATTCTTAATCAAACCAGTTACGACATCCACACTTGGTCGTTGCGTTGCGACTAACAAATGAATCCCCGCTGCTCGGGCCTTTTGCGTAATCCGAGCAATATAATCTTGGACTTCACTAGACGCCACCATCATCAAATCAGCCAATTCATCAATCACAATCACGATATACGGCATTTTAAGGCCATCTTCATGATGGGCCACGGCCATTTCATTGAATTGTTCAATGTTCCGAGCACCGCCAGCCGCTAACTTATCATAACGGTTGTCCATTTCATCAACGACCCATTTTAAGGCCGCTGACGCTGCTTTGGGTTCTGAAATAACTGGGGCAAGTAGATGTGGCACCTTATCATAAGGGGCTAACTCAACTGCTTTTGGATCAATTAGGAGCAACTTAACTTCTTGCGGATTAGCCTTATACAACAATGAAACTAAAATACTGTTAATAAAGACTGATTTCCCCGAACCAGTTGCACCAGCAATTAAGCCGTGTGGCATCTTCCGTAAATCGGTAACTTGCGGTTGCCCAAATAAATCCACACCCAGAGCCACGGTTAAAGGTGACTTACTATCGCGGAATTTATCTGAATTGAGCACTTCTGACAACATAACTGGTCGTGATTTCTTATTGGGAATTTCAATTCCGACCGTATTCCGACCGGGAATTGGCGCTTCAATCCGAATATCTTTCGCCGCTAAGGCCAATTTTAAATCATCATTTAAATTCGTAATTTTGTTAACTTTGACACCACGTGCTAATTTTACTTGGAATTGGGTAACAGTTGGTCCAATCGTCCAATCAACCACATTCGCATCGACGCCAAACGCATCAAGCGATTCATCCAGGGCACTCGCCTTGCCTTCAATCCAATCATCCATTTCGGATTCATCTGGAATGACTGGTGCTTTTAATAAATCTAGTGGTGGCAAATGATACGCCGCTAGTTCTTGCTTAGCTAATACCGGCGCTGCCGAAGTCCCGTTATGGGCCGCGGAGACTGGCGTTACGTCAGCTTCAACACTAGCACTCGTGGAGGCTGGTGTTGTAGTCGTTCGTGGTGTTGACGTTGGTGTTACTGGTGTTGATGCCACTACCGGATGCACGACCCCGACTGGTTGATAAAGGTCTGCTTCGGCCACCGGTGTTGTTGGGGCCGGTTGCTTACTAGGCTCATCTTTAAATAGCGCCAAGTCTGCCTGTGCATTATGCTCTTCCGTCATAATTGCATCGAGCGATAACCCTAATCCATGGGTAGGCTTAGCCGCTGCACTGGTCACATCACTGGTTGGTGCTACCGTCGTGACAGCACTAGTCGCCACGCTTTGCGACGCTGCTACTTCACTAGTAACTGTGATAGCAGTATCAACAGCACTCGCAACCGTCCTACTTGGCATAGCAGATTCAGGCGTAGTGGGCTGCTCAACTTGATCAATTGACTGCACTGTGGTCACTGGTATTGAAACGGCACTATCAGCCGTTGTTGGCAATACTCGATCAGTTAAGTCAATTGGGTGGGTCGGTTCAAAAACAACCGTCGGCGCACTGCTAGCCACGGCTACCGATGCGCTACTTACTGCCGCTACCTGTTCGGGTTCAAAGACCACCGTCGCTGCATAACTAGTTGGTGTCAAAGTTACCGTTGGCGCTGCCGGCGTAACCGGGGCAGCAGCCTGACTCGGTTCAAGCTGTGATGATTCAGTATCAGCCCGCTCAATATCGGTCGCCGTTGCAAACAGTAAATAACTGGTCGCAGCTTTGTGCAAGCTTGCTTCAATCTCCAAGTAATTAGCTTGATCAGTTGGCATGACGCTCCCCATCAAGTGAGCCGTTGGCGCTAATTGGGCTGGCACATGTGACGGATGAAAAATGCCATGCGTTCTTTGCGTAGCAGGTGCCGAACTAGCTGATGTAGCTGGCATCGCTGGCGTTGATGCCGGGGCCGCTGGTGCACTATTCGGTGGCGTATCCACCGGTGGTGTTGGTTCAACGACCGCTGGCGATGGTTGTTTTTTAGTTGTTAGTTGGTGATATTTCCGGTAAAAAGCCGGGCCATCATAATGGGTCATTTTCAATCATCCTATTTAATAGTCTCATCGTTTAAGCAGTAAATAAAGTTTGGGCCCGTTCAAAATCAAACGGTTCGCCAACTTTTTGATAATCAGCCGGTAAAATTAAAGCCCCCGGCCGTTGTGGTGCATCCGGTAATCGAAGTTCCCGTCCAGAAACGATCATCCCGTTACTAGCCACACCCCGTAATTCACCTGGCCAAATAATTAGCCCATCCGGCATCATTGCCCCGACTTTCGCCACGACAACCAAAATATCAGCTTGCATATTTGGTGACCCACTGACAATTTGTAATGGCTGATCCGTACCAATTTGTGTTTTTGTCACTAATAAGTGATCAGATTTTGGATGGTCCGCTGCCGTTTCAACATAACCGACGACGAATTTTGGCGTTGTATCTAAGACCAAGTCGGCCTCAAAATCATTGGCCGTTAATAACGCATTTAATTGTTTAACTTGGGGCGCAGTTAAATGCACTTGACCATTCACTTCTAAAGCGCCCAGGGTCTTTGAAACATCAAAAAAGTTGTAGCCCAGCGTTTCACCCGTAGCAGTATCGCTAATACGGGTCACGTTTTGATGCGTTTCGATTTTTTGATCAGCAGTATCTGGTCGTAAAATGGCGATTAAAGTATCGCCTAACTCGGTTGGATTATAACTTGTAATTAACATTTGAAACCCCTTTACTCTCATTCTAGACATTCATTTTAATATTATAGCCTATTTTGCCTATATCTTACGGATTAATTATGACTTTTATTTGTTTTATCGTCAATCATTGGTATACTAATTCTGAACAAAAAAATCCCGCATTGAGTTGGTCGAAAGGAGCACACAATATGCATAAACAAATTCAATATGGCGGCTTGTTAGCAGTTGGCATGGCAGGGATTGCTGGTGGCTTTTCCGTTAGTGGGCTATTTAAACGCTTACGCCGACCAACCCCTAATCAAATTTTAAGCCAGGTTAAACGCGCTTTTTTAAAGGAAGCCCCGATTGAAGGTTCTTGGATTGAAATGAAAAAAGCCCCTTTACAGAAGTTCGCCTTACGAACGGATGTCTATTATGGTGGCGTGACACGTTATGAGGACGGTCAATTGGTCCAGTATGAATTCTTAGCGGATGCTAATACTGGTAGTATTTTAGATATTTATCGTCTCTAAATTCAGAAAACAAGCTATACTTAATACTTTTAAAAATAAACCTAGTGGCTACAATTAATAATTGTGACCACCAGGTTTATTTTAGGTTTGCTTAATAAAAATACTGATTACTTTACTAAAGGGTGATTAGTTCTAATACTTAATTATTAGGTGTATCTTTCCCTGATTTTTTTAGCAATATGCTCATGATCAGGATAAATAAAATCTTCAGTGACACCAATTTGTGCCAGCTCAGCTAAAATACTAGCTTTTTTGTTTGCACGAACAACAAATTTAATTAGCTTACCTACCTTGCTCACTCGCAACGTTTCAATTCGTCTCTCTGCAGTTTCTACGGCAACTTTTTCAGCTTCTTTGCTTAAATTCCCATAATCAATTGAATCTGCTAACACAAACGGTACGAATAGAAATAACCCTCGTTGATTATTGATACGATCGTCAATTATTTTTGGCGTAATAATTTTTGGCAGATAAAATGCTAACGGATCAATAATTTTATCAAAATCATGAATGTCCCGTTTAATTTCATGATATAACTTTACGATGCCATACGTATTGGTAAACTTATTATATTCGTTATTCTTAACTGTACCCGTTCCTGCTTTTTGAATTGCCTTATACTGTTGGTACCAAAGAACATCATTATCTTTTAAATATCGATAAAATTTAGTAACTGCTTTTAAAATTTCCTGTTTATCATAATATGTTAACCTTGCCATTGAAGCTTCAAGTTCTACCTGATCACTAAAAGCAGACCGTTCAATTTTCACCGCATTAACATTCTCACGTATTTGGGCGCTAGTTCCCTGACCTTTAAAAAATTCTCTTCTTAGTACACCCAAATTTTCACTTCTGAGTACTTTTTCCAATTGTCTGATATTTATTTCATTAGAAAACGGAAAAATTTCCCCGTTAGATCCACTTGACTGATTTCCAGAAACTGCAAAAAATAAAGCCACTAACGGATTACGGGTTAAGTCTAACAGACGAGTTGGCAACCCGTGATGTTGCATCACAGCCAACCGATCAAAGTTTGTATAGTTATTATCAAACAAACTTGGATCCCTAATTAAGAACTCCTTAAACAAATTATCTTCACGTTTGAAATATGAATTACGGAAAATACCTGATAAAGTATTGCCATATGGCTCAGCCTGTCCTCTATAGAACATTTCTTTTTCGCCACTGCCGATACTTTTTAATACATTCAAAAAATCTGGAACTGATGAAATTTGTTTTCTTCAACATCCTCAACCAAATTTCTACCTCTTCCTATATGAATGAATTCTCTTCCCCTCATCAACACATGTTGACAAAGGAAACTATTTAGTTGGAAAGGTCGCAATAATCTTATAAATCGGCCCTTTTGAACTATATTTTTGTTCATATTCAGTTTCAACATTTTCTTCAGGCGTCACTGCAGCATGCAAGTCTAACCAGACCTGTTCAAACTGCAACCCGAAGTTATTCATACTCGTTAATGAAAACTCAAATAACCCGCGATTATCCGTCTTAAATTCAATCTGCCCATGTGCCTTTAAAACTTCTTGATAGCTTGCCAAGAAAGTCTTATAGGTTAAGCGCCGTTTTGCATGTCGACTCTTCGGCCATGGATCAGAAAAGTTCAAATAAAGACGATCAACTTCCTGTGGCTCAAAAAAAGTCGTCACTGATTCACCATCTGCATGAGCCAGTTGTAAGTTTGGCAACGGTTCAGCGACTAATTTTTTCAAAATCAGTGCAATTACTGATGTTTGAATCTCAATCGCCACATAATTAATCTCTGGGTGACGTTTTGCCATCTCAATGATAAATTGTCCCTTACCACTGCCAACTTCAATCTGGAGTGGCTGAGGGGTCTTAAAACGGCTTTGCCATTTACCACGAAAATCCGCGGGGGTTTCAGTGATTAGTTCTGGATGGGCATTAATTAATTCCGGGGCCCAAGGTTTATTTCGTACACGCATATGTTCTTTTTAACTCCTCTACTCATTAAAATAGCCGCGAATTCCGCTTGGAACGCGCGACTATCAGGTTTGATTTTAGAAAAATGACAATTGTTGCTGCATCAATTCTTCTAAGAAAATAATTTCATGATTCATTTTGTGATATTGATTACGATAATAATTATCTTTAATATTCAATAACAAATTCACCTTAGCATACCAAATGACCCGTTGCTGCATTGCTGGTGTCATCGTCTCACCGTACTCCGCTAACCAAGGTTGCCAAGCGGCTAACGGCAAATATTCACATAATAATAGACTAATATCCGAAGCAGGGTCCGCAAACCGTGCCGCATCCCAATCAACTAAATATAATTGGCGATGGTCCGATAATAACCAGTTTTTATGGTTCAAATCACCATGACACACACGATAATCAGCCACTGGCAAAGTAGGCAGTTGGTTCTTTAACCCCGCTAAGACGTCGGCCATCAATGGATGTTGCCGCAAGTCATCTGGTAAATCACTAAGATATTGACGAATAAAATCTTGTGGTCGGACAACCTGACCACCAACTTTAGTTAACATTCGATGAAGCAACTTGGAATTGTGCACACGTGCCAATAAATGCGCCACTTCAGGCAGCTGCATTTGTTGCTTCGTTAAAGTTTGACCATTCAGCCATTCTTGCGCGGTCAAAGTATCACCGCTTGAGATTCGTTTCGTCCAGATTAAGCGCGGCGTTATTTCCTCCATTGAGAGTGCCGCTAAAAACGGCGAGGCGTTCCGTTTCAAGAATAATCGTTGTTGGTTCTTCTTACCCATAAAAGCTTTATCAGTATTACCATCAATCGGATAAACCGCCCAACCATCATCAAGTTCGAAATCCATCAGCCCACTCCTCTCAAAAAAATTCATTTTACGACCGGCTCCATAATTCACTTAACAATCACATTCTAAAGACCAAACTCGGCTACGTCAAGTCCTTTTTATTAAGACAGTCATTTCGGTGCTATCCCAGTCGTAGCTTGGTATACCATGCAACTAAGAGATAGATTTCAACGGCATTAATAACCGTCAAAAATCCGACTTGACCTAACGATGCGTTACTCAACCAAAAAGCCAGTAAAAAGATGAGGCCGGTGGTCCCCAAAATAACCGCTAACAGTCGTTGAAAGTTAGCACGCCGCTGTGTCGGTTGCAAGGGATAAATGTGGGTAAAGACAATATTATCGTAACGTTTATAAAACGGCAACAACTGGAACCCAATTAAGTAGATGAAGATAACATCTAGTCCCATTGCCAACCAACCATGACCGCTAAAATACAACAAGACCGCGCCAATTATGGTTAGTCGCGTAACTAGCCCGCTGAATTCCGTTCCTCGCAGCATCCCTCGTGTTAAGAGATAGCCAAAGGCATGGGCTTGATCTTGCGGTAACCAGCGTAGTAACCAATCTAAATAACGGCGGCGTTTGACCGTTCCTTGTACCATTGGCACATCCGTAAATAAATTAAAGAAGCGATAAATACCTAGCATGCGGTTCGCTTCTAACTTAATATCCGCTTGCCAAGCAATCACTGTTTTGGGCCAGATGCTAGCATGCCACCATCGTTGACCACCAGCTAACCCAGCCGCCAAAACGAGCCCTAACCACGGACTAACCAATAAGCTAAGGCCAATAATAATTAGCGCCAAGCCCCAATTCAAGCCCCATAACCATCGTTGTTGTAACCGCGTTAGCCGATACAGTGCCGTGACATAACCGGTCAATTGCCCGTCCTTCAACAGGAGTTGCGTCCCTAATAGGGCCAACAATGACCAGCCTGATAACTGATCCACTAATATTAAGATGGGAACGACTAGGCCAACTAGTATGACTTGGACCACTTGTGCCAACCACCAACTATAGCGCCATGCATGGATTAAATAGCCGTGTAAATCTTGTTCACGCGGTAACAAAAATACCGCATCTGCGGGTTCTAATAACGTGGCAACCCGGCCGATTGATAAGCCACCCCATAGTAAGAACCCCACCAATAACACAATCCACGTCATCTGTGGCGTCACCGTTTTGAGCCAATTAGAATAGGCTAAGCCCAAACCGCCCACAAAAAACATTAACGCAATCACAAAATGATCGTTAAAAACCAGTCGTAGATACCGTAACATTTGACGTAGGTGCCGTTGCAATCGACTTTGATAAAGCTTATTCATCTCGAGTCACCCCAGTCAAGCTGAGATAAATATCGTTCAAAGATTCCCCCGCATCTGGATAATTCGCTTTAATTTCTTCAAAACTACCTTGGGTTTGAATCTCACCGGAGTGCAGTAAAACAAACCGATCACAGAATTTTTCAGCGGTATCTAACACATGCGTCGACATTAAAACTGCGGCCCCTTGTTCCTTAACAGTCGCAATCAACGCCAGCAAGTCATGTACCGCTAAGGGGTCTAAGCCTAAGAAAGGTTCGTCAATAATGAATAACTTAGCGTTAGTTATAAACGCACACACAATCATTACTTTTTGTTTCATCCCTTTGGAAAAGTTCGCCGGAAACCAACTCAGCTTATTATCCAAACGAAATGTTTTTAGCAACGTATGTGCACGCTCCCACGCGACTTTTTGATCCAGCCCATAGGCCAGCATCGTCATTTCTAAATGTTCTTTTAAAGTTAATTCTTCATATAAGACTGGCGTTTCTGGAATGTATGCTAATTGTTGTTTATATTGTTGCGGGTCCTGTGATAACGTTACATCATTTAATGTAATCGACCCTTTCATTGGCGTTAACAACCCGATAATATGATTAATAGTGGTTGATTTACCAGCCCCATTTAATCCAATCAAACCCACTAATTCACCCGGTTCAACTTGAAAACTAATATCTTTCAAGACCGGAATTTGAGAATAGCCACCAACGAGATGGCTTACTGATAATGCCATAAATCTAACCTCTTTCTGTATGGTGTAAGTTGAGCTCTATTATAGCATAGCCCTCTTAAGAAAATTGCCGATTAGGGCCGGTCCCCGGCGATTTGACCAACGCTTTAGCCACGGTCAAAAATTAAAGCGCCATCATTTTCAAAGGTGTTAGTGTATAATAGAACTAAATTTTAGAAAAGAAGGTCATCAAATGCCAGCTTTTGAACCCAAACTCGATGCCGATTGTATTTTTTGCAAAATCATTAACGGTGATGTGCCTAGTTATACTATTTATGAAGACAACATGGTCAAAGCCTTCCTAGACATTTCGCAAGGTACTCCCGGTCACACTTTAGTCATCCCTAAGACACATGTACCCGATCTATTCGCATACGATAGTGACTTAGCTAGTGCCGTCTTCGCCCGTATACCAAAGATTGCCCGGGCCATCAAAGCTTCTGATGACCGCATTATCGGCATGAATGTTATTAATAACAATGGTGCCGTTGCTTATCAATCGGTCTTCCATTCTCATTTTCATTTAATCCCTCGCTATAGCGATAAAGATGATTTCCGAATGATTTTTAAAGATAATTCTAAGAAATACGACGAAACTGACTACACGCGTTTACAAAATGCAATTAAAACTCAGTTAACCGATTAGGAGGCCTTCAGATGGCAAAATTTTTCCGTCGCAGTCTCGCCGGTCTTGGCCTCGGCGTGGCCGCTTATATGATTATCAATCGCAAGTCCCCTCGCGCGGTTTATACGGACGCCAAGGATTACATTCAAGAAGTCTTAGATGCTGCCGATCATTTACAGCAGGCTCGGGAAGATTTCGGTGAAGCTCAAAATAATCTAGGTAACGAAATGACGCATGCGAGCGATGTCTTAAATGACATCCAAACCGAAGTGGACAAATTCCAATTCAAACTAGAACCCCACTTGGCAATCATGCAAAAACATGCCGACCACTTGCAACAGACCCTTGACCAATGGACGCCAAAAGACTAATTTGACCGCTTAAGTTGTTGAATTTACAAGCCGTTTTCATT
The DNA here is from genome assembly GCF_002970915.1 of Lactobacillus sp. CBA3605. Lineage (NCBI taxonomy): Bacteria > Bacillati > Bacillota > Bacilli > Lactobacillales > Lactobacillaceae > Lactiplantibacillus > Lactiplantibacillus koreensis. The sequence continues at coordinate 2,391,457 of NZ_CP027190.1, read as the reverse complement.
CAGTTTGACCTTAACCGGTGCTAAACTTTGTGAAGAGGTTGTGAATTATCTGAAAATTTTGTAAAGATTTCCAACCGCCTGCAGAAGCGAACTTACTTATGGTATAGTAGTCTGGTAAGTCTGCTAGAGCAGAACTATTTCAAGAATGGGATGTGTTGTCGGAATGAAAAAATGGCTTATTGCGCTCGCCGGTGTATTGTTGACCTTTACGCTTGCCGGTTGTGGCAGCAAGACAGTTGCGTCGACCTCTGGTGGTAAGATCACCGAAAGTCAATATTATAGTAGTATGAAGGGTACCTCTTCAGGTAAACAAGTCTTGCAACAAATGATTTTGAACAAAGTCCTCGAAAAGGACTACGGTTCAAAGGTTTCAACCAAGACAGTTACCAAGCAATACAACACTTATAAATCTCAATATGGGAGTTCATTCTCAACTGTATTGACACAAAATGGGTTGACTGCTAAGACCTTCAAGGAACAGATTCGTTCAAACTTGTTACTCAAAGAAGCCGTTAAAGATAAAGTGACGATTACGGACGCTGCTTTGAAGAAACAATGGAAGTCATACGAACCTAAAGTCACTGTTCAACATATCTTAGTTGCTAAGAGTGCAACTGCTGATACTGTTCTTAGTGAATTAAAGAAGGATTCTAGCCAAGCCAACTTTACGAAGTTAGCTAAGAAGTATTCAACTGATTCAACTTCTAAGAGCGACGGCGGTAAGTTAGCTGCTTTCGATAATACGAATACAAGCTATTCTTCTAAATTCCTAACTGCGGCCTTCAAGTTGAAGAACGGTGCATACACCACTTCTGCTGTTAAGACCAGCAATGGTTACGAAATCATCCGGATGATCAAGAACCCTGGTAAGGGTAAGATGTCTGATCACACCGCTGAATTGAAGAAACAAATCTTGGATAACGATATGAGTGACTCAACTGTCTTGCATAACGTTGTTGCCAAAGTGCTTAAAGCTGGGAATGTTAAGATTAAAGATAGTGATTTGAAGAACATCTTATCTTCATACCTCTCAACTTCATCTTCTTCATCTTCAAGCTCTAACTAATTTAAAGTAACTTAAAAGACGACCTGTTAGGGTCGTCTTTTTTTGTCGTCGTAAATTAGTCTTGTTTATCTGGTAAATCCTTGCTGGCATCATGTTCTGGGCGATAAAAGTTCCGCCCGTCCATTGCAAAGAGCCGTTCCGTATATTCACCCGGTTTCGCATGAATAATCGCCGTTTGCATCATCTGAATCGACGCATCCAACTCATCTAAATCATGTAAGATTTCGGCTTCCATCACATGTGGCCGTACCGGTGACCCATATTCCAACAACCCGTGATGAGCAAGAATCATATGCCGCAAAATCAAGACTGATTCAGCCTGCTCATCAATCTTTAACTGTTGGCACGCTTCAACAATTTGTTCATCAATTAAAACAATGTGTCCGACTAAGTTGCCCGCCAACGTGTAAGTTGTTGCCACTGGTCCAGACATTTCAATCGTCTTCCCCATATCATGCAAGATTGCCCCGGCATAGAGTAGTGAGCGATTAACATGCGGATATTCGTCAGCGACTGCTTTTGCTAACCGTAAAATGGATAACGTATGATACGCCAAGCCCCCGGCAAACGCATGATGATTCTTTTTAGCCGCTGGATAACTGAAAAAGGCATCATGAAATTGCGTTAGCAAATGCCGGACAATTCGGTTCCAATTCGGCGTCGTGATTTCAAAGACATATTGATTCAACTGCTCTTCCATCGTGGCCGTATCTAGTGGGGCGTGCTCAACAAATTGCTGCACTTCTTGGGGCTCTCCCGGTTGGGTTAACCGCATTTGTTGAATCTTAATTTGGGGATTACCTTGATAATTTTCCCGTTTCCCTTTTAAATGTACAATTCGTCCAGCTTGAAAATGCGTTACATCTTGATCACTTGCATCCCAAAACTTCCCAGAAATTTCACCAGAAGTATCTTGAAAATTAATTGCCAAGAATTTTTTACCCGTCTTAGTGACCCGCACTTCTGAATCCTTCAACAAAAAGAATCCCTCAACGGTCTCATCGAGCTGATAATCAAATAGTTTTTTTGTCATCATCATTACCCCCAAAATTAGGTTAATTTATGCACAGTTGTTGCGTTCATCGCCGTTAAGGCTGCCGTTTCATTCGTAAAGTACAAGATTTGATGCTGGGTCGCCACGGTTGCTAATAATTGCCACGCCAACAGGCGCCGTTCCTCGTCAAAGTTCACAAAACCATCATCAATCATGATCGGTAAAGTGGCCTGATCACCTAAGTGTACAATCAGAGCTAATCGTAAGGCTAAATAAAGTTGCTCCTTGGTCGCCGTTGATAACTCTGCGACCGCAAAGGCTGGACCAGTCGTCGCTTGGACGACCAAATCATCACCAACCAATTTGATTTCATTATACCGCTGTCGGGTCAATTGCGCGAAATAGGTCGTGGCTTGGCCCATAATCGTTGGCAACTGCTGATTGGTTAATTGCTGTAAGGCTTGCTCTATCCAGGTCGCTCCTAATTGTCGGGTAAGCCATTGACGCGCTAACACCGTCATTTCAGTTTGCTGATTTGCTTGTTGTTGGCGTAATTCAGTATAGCGCCCATCCGCTGTTAATTGTGCTAATTGCGTTTGTACGGTTACTAATGTTTCGGTTTGTTGTGCAAGTTGCGTCTGCAATTCAGTTTGCTGTTGCCGATTGGTCGTAACTGCGGCCTGCAAATCCGATAAAGTCTCATACTGTGCCAATGCCTGTTGCTCCGTAGTGGTTAGCTGCCCTGCTAATTGTGTTAAATTAGTTTGACGTGTCACTTGGTCCGCTTGAGCAGCAATCGCGGTTCCCAATGCCGTCGCATCCGCCAATTGATTTTCAGTTGCCAACTGCTGTAATTGTGCCGTAACTGTCCGTACTTGGGCAGTCAACTGTTGCACCTGTCGTTGTGTATAAGCAAAATCTGGACCGGCCATTGTTTGCGTCTGCATCATTTGATGAATTTGATCATAAAACGCTGTAATGCGGTCAACACTGTCCACTAATTGCTGATCATTAACAGGTAACCAAGCCGCTGCAAACTGATAATCCGCTAAGGCCTGTCCAACTGTCACCGTTTGAGCCGCTAATTGTTGTTCTGCTTGAGTAACCGTCGCTTGGGCCCGTTGCAAGGCATCAATTAATGCCAGTTGAGTCTGCGCTGCTACCGGATCTAAGTCTGGCGCTAACCCCGCCGCCGTTAATTCAGCACTCAAGGCAGTCTCATTGGGCACCACGCTTGCAGACTGATGGGCTGAATGCCAGCCGACCCATCCCAATAAACCGACGCCCACTAAAATCAAACACCATAAGAGCCATTTGAGCCCAAACACAGGTAACCCGAGCACAGCTACAACGCCACCAACCGCATACAGCCGCCAATCTAGCTTAACTTGGGGTGACTTAGTGGTTTGACGTTGCTGTTGACGTGACGGACTGGTTAGTAAAGCCGTTTTTAAAGCCGTTAGCGCTGCTTGACGCTGTGGCGACAAACTCGCCGTTAATTCCGGATGCGCTGATAATTGTTGCTGATAATCTGCTTTAGCTGCCGTCGCTTGCCCCGCCAAAGTCCGATAACGCCCTAGTGCTTGTTGCAATTGCGGTAATTGCGCTTCCAAAGTCTCAAATTGAGCTTGATGGGCAATGTAAAATCCTAATACCCCTTGTGAGTCCCGATCAACAGGCTGTTGGCTTAATTGCTGGCGGGCACTCGCTAACGTATGCTGCAAATCGGTTTGGGTTGTGCTTAGCTGTTGATAACGGTGAACTGTAGCCGCTGACAATGCGGGGTCTGTCGCTGTTGATTGTGCCTGTAACTGTTGCAATTGCTGGTAAACTGGCCACTGGTTCCGTAAATTAGCCAGTGTTTGTTGGGTCGCATTAGCGGCTGACAAGTGCTGATTTAATTGCGTTTGTTGCGCAGTTAATTGTTGGACTTGTTGCTGTAACTGTTGATAATCAGGATAGCGCTGGCGGGCCGCTTGAACTTGGTCGGTTAACCCTTGATAGGCTTTTAGGCGCTGATTAAGCTCAGGCTTACGACCACGCGGTTTATATAGCGTATCTGCACTCGTTCGTAAAGCCGCCGCCGTGGCACGCCATGGTGCACTCCCCAGCGTCCCGACTTGTTGTAATTGTTGATTTAAATCCGTCGCACTCAGTGATTTTAAAGCCGTTAATTCAGCCTGATTAAAGGTAAATAATTGCTTATAGCTAGTCTCATCATAGGGCATTAACCAATGCGCCAATAGCGATAACGGTTGTGGGGCCATCGTGCTTAGCTTAACTAGCTCAGCCGGCTGATCACCTAACCGCGTGAGCCGATAAAGTTGACCTTGAACCATTAAATCTAGCGAACCACCGTACTGGCTGGTTGTTTTTGGTTCATAACGGGCCAACAAATAGCGCCGAGATGGAAAACCAAATAACAGGCCTAAAATAAAAGCCCGCAACGTGGACTTTCCCGTTTCATTAGCCCCATAAAAGACTTGTAACCCACTCGACAGGTCAAAAGTCTGCTGGCTAAATTTGCCAAAACCGGCAATTTCTATGCGTTTAATTTGCATCATCGGCCTCCGTCGTTGTGAGCTGATATTGATCAGCTAATAGTGCCATGACGCGTTGTTGCCATTGTGCTGGCGTTAACGTTTCTAATAGCGCCTGATTTAAAAAGGGTTCATCTAACAGATGTCCCGCTAGATCCGCAATATTGGCGGCCGTTATCACCTGTTGACCAGCCTGTTCCCAAGTCGCCGTCGCCACGCCAAACGTTGCTGGCGCCGTCGGTAAGGTCGCCAGCTTGAGCGCCACCGGCCAAATCGTTGTCGCCGCTAATTTTGTTTGTAACTGCGTCAACAAGGCACCCTGTACCAGTGCTAGATTAGCACTGGCGGTCAGTTGCATGCTCGTTGGGAGTTGAATCGTCAATAATTGCTGCTCATTCGTGGCTAACGCTGTGAGTTGGTCAGTTAATTGCGCCAGCAAAGTAGCTCGATCAAGTTCGCCGCTTAACGTTGGTGTCCAATCAGCCCAGCTCAAATCTGTTAATGACTCAAAAGTTGGCACTAACCGATGATCTGCTTGACTCGTTACAATCAGACAGCCTTTATCACCTGTTTCATGACGTTGTCGGCCTTGAATATTGCCGGGATATTCAATTGGTGGGACGGCATTTAACTGTTGCCGTTGATGAATGTGCCCAAGCGCCCAATAATCATAGTGCTTCGCTAATAAATCGGTGACATTAAAAGGCGCATAATGGTCGCCAGCCGTCCCAACCTGACCATGTAACATACCAATTTGATAGTCCACGGTTTGATCTTTAAGTGGAAATGCCGGTGCCATTGGGGTCGTAATCCAACGCTGCGCATAACTAAAGCCACTGATAGCAACCCGTTCTTGTTGGGCCGTTGTTAACGTGACCGTCTCCACTTGGGCACCTAAAACGTGCACGTTATCTGGAAACCGCCAAACCGTCAAATCTGGTTGAAAGTCATGATTCCCAAAAGAGAGTACCACCGGTATTTCAGCTGCCTTTAACTGTTCTAAGGCCGTCATTAAAGCCGCTTGAGCTTGCACACTTTGGGCTTGCTGATCGAACAAGTCACCTACTAATAAGACAAAATCCACTTGTTGTGCAAGTGCCAAGTCAACTAATCGTTGCAATGCCCGTAGCGGTGCCGCGATAATCTGCTGTTGTAGTGTGGCTGGTAAGGCCGTTAACCCTTGGAACGGGGTATCTAAATGTAAATCCGCTGCATGCAAAAATTTCATTTTTTCCTCCATTAATCAAAAAAAGAGGCAATCACGAAAAAGATTTCGCCATTGCCCCCTTTTAACCTCAATCGAACTAGCTTTGATATAATTCTTGGACGGGTTTCGTAATCACTTGATTCAAGTCATTCATTAACTGGTTCAAGTTACGTTCCTTACCCATTAATGTTTTAATTTCATCAACATTGCTGACCTTATCAGCTAAGTCATGGGCTTTTTGAACTTCATCATCCGTGAGGTCTTCGCCATTCATTTGTTTTTGTGACAATTGCATTTGAATTTCTTGGAAATCCTTAAACAAATCAAACGCACTGGCATTTGTTTGCATGGTCGCATAAGCGGCCTTCAATTCCTTAAATTCTTTCGTGTCACGTAATTCTTGTTCTAATTGGTTTGCAGTATCATAAATATTTACGGCCATGATTAGTTCCTCCTCGAGTATGGGTCCTAACTATTTTAGCATTTTTGAAAGCCCTTGAATAGCCTTAACCCGACTAGTTACCAATCAATTTTTTAGCCTGTGAGAACCAATTTTTAGCCGTACTTTTAACCGCTTTACCCACTTGTCCGGCACTATCTTCAACATTATTCCAAACTGAGCTACTGCTATTACTACTGTTACTATTAGCCGCTCCTTGTTGTGCCAACGTTGCCGCATCGGTCGTATCGAAGCTGGTATTCTTCGTATTCGGTAAGATATTCGTCATTTCATTCTTGAATAATGCTGACAATTGATTTTCTGATAAACTCTTCAAGTAATGGGTACTATTAGTTGAGTCAAAACCTATCCACGTTGTGACAACCACATCCGGCGTATAGGCAATCATCCACTGATCTTTCGTCCCAGAACCAGTACTATAATCCGCCTGCGTACTCCCAGTCTTACCAGCAATCTTATACCCATAAGGCTTCGCTGCCGCCCCGGTCCCGCTATTATAAACTCCCAGCATCATACTGGTCATTTTCTTAGCAACACTGGCTGACATGACACGTTTACTACTGGTCTTCGTGTTATCGACAATGGTCTTCCCGCTTGCATCTACAATCTTGGTAATAAAATGCGACGTCGTTTTCTTCCCACCATTGGCAAAAGCGGTATAAGCACTCGCCATTTGCGCTGGCGAAACCCCCGTCGTTAAACCACCAAGCGCTAAGGCCAGATTATCATCCGACTTAGTCACTGGCAAGCCAAACTTTTTAACAGACTTGTAACCTTTATTGACCCCGATTTTATTCAACAACCAAACGGCCGGAACATTCATACTTTGGGCCAAGGCCTGATACATCGGTACTGAAGTCGAATAAATATTATCATAATTTTTCGGCGCATATTTATTCGACCCAAATGTCTGTTGCTTATTGGATAACGACGAATCGTAAGTATACCCACTTTCCAAGGCTGGCGTATACACCGCTAACGGCTTAATCGTCGACCCTGGCTGCCGCTTAATCTGAGTCGCTCGATTAAAGCCCCGGAAAACATGCGTCCCACGTCCACCAACAACAGCTAAGACGCCTCCCGTTGTCGGATCAACAGCGATTGAGGCCCCTTGCACCTTCGTCCCATCACTTGCATTATCCGGGAATAAGGTACTATCTTTGAAGGACGTTTGCATCTGCGTTTGATCATCTTGATTAAGTGACGTATAAATCTTATAACCACGATTCATGATATCAGATTCACTTAACCCGTACTTATTAATCGCTTCATCAACGACCGCATCAAAGTAATAGGGGTAATTATAGCCACTATTATAATGATAGTTATCACTCAGCGTCATCGCTTTTTGTGAATAAAGCTGATACTGACTTTTAGTTAACTTATTATTATTAACCATATTATTTAAAACAACATTTCGCCGTGCCGTTGACGCTTTGGGATGACTAATGGGGTCATAACCACTTGGTGAGCTTAACATACCTGCCAAAGTTGCGGCCTGATCCACAGTCAACTCGGAAGCCGAGACGCCAAAGTACTTTTCGGCCGCATCTTCCGCACCCCAAACCCCGCGGCCAAAGTAAGCATTGTTGAGATACATGGCTAAAATCTGTTGTTTCGAATAGACATTTTCAGTTTCAATCGACAAGAAAATTTCACGCAATTTTCGTGAGAAGGTTTGCTGCTGAGTCAAGTACGCGTTTTTTACCAATTGTTGCGTTAACGTACTCCCACCACCACTGATGTAATTGCGCCCAAGCGCTTTATTCATCACTAATAGTAAAAAGGCCCGCCCAATACCTTTAATTGAAAACCCATGTTCTTTATAAAAATTACGATCTTCCGTGGAAATCACGGCATTTTGTAAATTTGTCGAAATCTGACTCAAATGAACGTAGGTCCCTTTTTGAGAATAGAGCGACCCGGCTTTTTTATTATCGGTATCATAAATCACCGTGGTCTTTTCTAACTCAGCCTGTAAGTTCCCAATCTTAGCCGTTTTAGCTTCAAATGTAAGATAAGCGCTCCCGACTAAAATAATACTGAGCACTATAATAATGAGCCACCGAGTAACTTGCCGCCGGTGCCATTGATAGCCAACCACTGCGGCAAAACGTTGCCAATATGGGTGTAGCCAGTGACCAATAATCCGTAAGCCGGACTTGATAGTGGCCCAAAAACCATTTTTTTGCATAATCTTCCCCTTGTTCAGAAGATAACCGACCCACCATCAAAGGCGACGGGTCGCGGCCATTGATCATTATCATGGCGCTAGTTATCTCCGTTACTTGTTAATTCTCAATAATTGTATCATAAATTCAATTATGCTAACTAAATCGCTCAAAGTTTGACAAAATCTTCAAAAATACCCACTAACAAAAAAGCCTGAGTGGATTAACTCAGACCATTATTTCCGGCGGACACCACGTCGGCTCGCATTCAATTCGTTTTGTTGCTTCTTAAACTTTTCAAAAGTGGCATCCCGTTGTTTTTGATTTTTCCGGGGGCTTTGTTTTTTCGTTCGTTTCATCTTAAACACCTCCACCCCTAATTAATTAGGTAGGTCAACTATACCGTGAACTAGGCCGAAATGCAAAAAAGACTCCCGCCTGACAGGCCGTCGTCTTAATCACTAATTACTTTAATCTTCATCCGTTTGCACATGACTCATTAGTAGGTCATGCAAACTCTTAGCTACCGTTACACTAGGACTCACAATAAAAATTGTATCATGTCCTGCTAACGTACCACTCACTTCTGGTAACTTCAAATCATCAATAATCGCTGCCAATAAGTTCCCATTACTCGGCAACGTATGAATGATATTCATAAATTCAACGCGATCAACACCAGTCACCACTTCATGCAGACTTTCAAATAACCGATCTTGTTCATTCTTATTATTTGCTTTAAAAATCATGTATCGCGCCTGACCACTTTCGTCTGGCGACTTCACAATTTGCATTTCACGGATGTCCCGCGAAATGGTCGCTTGCGTCGCTGCAATCCCCTCAGCTTTGAGTCGTGCCATCAAATCTTCCTGCGTCGCAATTGGATATTGATGAATTAATTGTTCGATTACAGCTTGCCGTGCCGTCTTCTTCATTCCCGGGACCTCCCCTGATAAATTATGAATACATTATAGCAAATATTCACCTAGCAAACTACGTTATGGACTTAAAAAGCATATTTTCACGGTTTTTAAACCGGAAAATATGCTTTCAAATTGAATAACTATTAATTTCATTTATCATAGCGACGTAAAAATTGACTCAATTTTGTCAACCCGGTTTTTAACGTTTGGGTATCGGTACAATAGCCCAAGCGGGCATGTCCCGGCCAATCAAAGCGAGACCCTGGGACTAGCAAGACCCCTGTCTCAGCCAAAAGTTCACGACAAAAAGTTTCATCATCAATCGGGATGATCAACTTAATACAAGAAACTGAGATGGCCTGTGGTGCGATCAACGTTACCCGCGGTTCTTGCGCAACCCAAGTCGTTAATAGGGCTAAATTACGAGTCACAATTTCACGATTTCGTTGTAAAATTTCAGCTCGATGTTGTAAGATCAACACCGCCACTTGATCATTGAGGACCCCACCACAAATCATTGTATAATCGCGATACTTTCGAAACAACTCGGTTAATTCAGTTGATTGCGTCGCCGTCCAGCCCGTTCGAATTCCAGGCGCCGAATACGTTTTCGATAGACTATTCACTGCAATGCCCTTTTCGTAAAGATCAGCAATCGAGGTGAACGGCGTGTCATCTAAGGGTTCATAAACTTCATCAGCTAAGACATAAGCGCCCACTTCACGTGCTAATGCCACCACTTGTTTTAACAAGGTTGCGTCCAATAAACTCCCGGTCGGATTGACCGCATTATTCAACAGAATCATTTTGGTTTCCGGTCGGATCAACCGTTTCAATTCTGCAATATCTGGTAACCATTGCTGGTCCTCATGAATGTGCCAATAATCAACGGTCGCCCCTAATGACTTTGGCATATCGTATAATTGTTGATAGCTCGGATACAACGCAATCACATGATCGCCAGATTCAATTAAACTATAAATTGCCAACTGATTCGCACCTGTAGCACCATTCGTTTGCAGGATATTTTCCGCCGGCACCTGCGTATACAGGTCACTAACGAGCTGTTTAAAGGCTGGTGAACCTTCAATCCAACCATAATCTAAACGCGTTTGATTGAGTTGGGCATAAAATTGTTTGCCTTGATGCCCATCCAAAGCGACGAGTTCCGCCATTGATAAAGCGGCAATTGAACTTTGACTAATATCAGTCGTCGCCTGTTTTTCATATTGATTTAACCAAGACTCAACCCCAAAACCAGCAATTTTCATCTACTCATCGTTCCTCTCCTGAAAAATCCAATACGACTAGCATACCGATTGTTTCAGTTGGCTGCAACTATATTTTAGTGATGAAGGTCGCTATTAATTTAACACCATATAGCATAATGACAATCCCACATAAGCGATTAACCCATAATAAAACTTTTGGTTGCATTAAATGCTTAAACCGACTAATTAAGCCAGTGAGTCCGAAGAACCAAGCGATTGATGCTAGGATGACGCCCACCATAAAGGCATGCGCTAAATTACCTGTCAGTGAGACTCGAAAGGCGCCCAATAAAACAGAGCCATCAATTAAAGCTTGCGGATTTAACCAAGCCACCGAAAAAGCCGTTACAATCGTTGCTTTATACGAAAAGCTCGTAGTCATCGTTCCCATCGCCACTGTTTTTTGTCTGACCAATCCCCAACCAATGTAAAAGACCAGTAAACTGCCAATTAATAACACCGCTAACTCTAACCACGGAGTCGTCTGCAATAACTTGCCGACGCCATAAAAACAGGCTAGCGATAGAGACGTGTCAAATGCAATCACAATTAGTGCCACTTGAAAGGCCCGCTTACGCGGTTGCTCGATAGCAGTTGAAACCACGAATAAATTCTGCATCCCAATCGGTGCAATGTAGACAATCCCAAACAGGAGGCCTTGTAGAAATACTTGTAACAAATTTCCATCTCCAATCCAACCAATTAAAAAAGTCAAAATTGTGTTTTGGCTTAATTGGCTTTAATTCATGAGATGATTATAATAGAGCTAATGAACATTGTCCCCAACCAATTCTTAGTTTTATTCCCAACCATTTAAGGAGGTTCTTAATTAACATGACGCCAATCAAAATTAACTGGCAGCCTGATAAAACGACTACAACTCCAATTTATCAGCAAATTACGGCTTTTTTCCAACGCAAGATTGCCAATGGTGACTGGCCCGTGGGCGCTAAATTGCCGGCCCAACGAAAACTTGCAGAACAGTTCGACGTCAACCGAAGCACCCTGATCACCGCACTCGATGAGTTAATCGCAGTCGGCCTAATTACCAGTAATCCTGGCTCTGGCATGACTGTTTCTGGGAACCATTGGTCGAGCTTATTAGCTGAACACGTCGACTGGACCCAATACGTCAAAGCTGGTCAATTCAAGCCTAATACGCATGCGCTCCAAAAAATCAATCAATTTGAAACGGATGATATCATCCGCCTCAGTACTGGTGAACCAGCCCCCGACCAATTTCCACAAGCCCTATTTCAAAAGGCCTTTGACCATCTAGGCCGGCACTTAACTAGCTTAAATTATACGGAACCCGCTGGAATTTTAGCCTTACGGGTCCAAATTGCTCGCCACCTCGCTAAAGTGGGCATTCAGACGCAACCTGCGAACATACTGATTACTTCGGGATCGTTACAGGCACTACAATTAGTCTCATTATCACTATTTCCTAAGAATGCGACCATCTATACAGAAGCACCGACCTATGTTAAGTCACTGCAAGTCTTTCAGTCAGCTCATACGCAACTATCTGGCGTACCGATGGATAGTCAAGGGATGGCTTACTGGCAATTAACGCCACCTAGTAACGGTTCCCAAGCTATCATGTACACCATTCCAACTTTTAATAATCCCACTGGCATTGTCATGAGTGCTGAACGCCGTCAACAAGTTTTGACGTTTGCCCAAGACCACCAAATACCAATTTTGGAAGATGCTGCTTATCAAGATGTTTGGTTTGACCACCAACCGCCACAGCCGTTAAAAGCCATGGATACGACAGGTAACGTTATTTATTTTGGCAGTATTTCCAAATCACTGGCACCCGGGTTACGACTGGGATGGACGGTAGCTAGTCAACCAGTCATTGATCGCTTAACCGACGTCCGGATGCAAACAGATTACGGGGCGAGTTCCTTATCACAACTCGTCCTCGCTGAAATTCTAGCTAATCCGGATTATGAGACTTACCAAGCAAACTTCCGCGCCGTCCTAGCGCAAAAAGCCAGCGCGGCTCAAGCTATTCTGCATCGCTATTGGGACAATGGGATTGCAACGTGGCAAGCACCGACTGGTGGCTTTTATTTATGGGTCCGGTTAGCAGATCACATTAACATTCCCAAGCTATTCGACCTTGCCACCACTCACAACGTCCTCTTTAATCCGGGCAACATCTACGATTTCCAGCCCAATCAGTCGATTCGCTTGAGTTTTTCATTTGAAACTACTGAACGCTTTGAACGTGGCATTCAAATTTTGACCCAATTGATTGAACAACACTTTCCTGCCTAAAGTAATTTTTAAATAACTAACGAAAATTCAACTTAAGCTGACTTCAATTGCTAGGTAATCAAATATTTTACACCCACTATTTGGTTATCATAAAAAGACAGCTAATAGTAACCAATTTAGGTTATTATTAGCTGTCTTTAATTTATGACCTGTTTTTCAATTTTTAAAACAGCCGAATTAGAGCCACGCCGCCAATCATCACAACTAAACCGAGCACTTGCATGACGGTAATCGATTGCCGCTTAGCCCCTAACCAACCAAATTGATCAATAAGCAAGCTCCCAGTAATCAAGCCGACCAACACAATGACTACGGCCAAGCCCGTGCCAACCATTGGAACGAGATACACGTTGCCTAGCACATACAGTGACCCAATCATTCCACCAATCCACATCCACCATGGATTAGCCTGCTTAGTGGGCCGACTTAAGGTTAAGGTGGGGCGTAAGACTAGATTAATTAGCACTAGCGCAATCGTCCCAAACAAAAATGAAATCAACGCTGCTTTTAAGCCAGAATTCAAGACTTGCCCCAAATGCCCATTGACAGCTGTTTGAGTAGCACTAAGCATCCCGGCACCAACCCCTAATAACCGCCAAAACCAAAGGCCACCACCAACTTGATTAGTCCGTGGTTGGTGGCGGGTCGTCAGCCATTGACTAACTGCCACCGTAATCACAACCCCTAACAAAACGCAGGCAGCTCCTAATAGGCGCACACTCGTTAAAGGTGTCACTCCGGAATAGAACCAGCCAAAATTATCAATTAATAATCCCATCAAAATTTGACCACAAACAGGCATAATTACGGTCTGGACGCTACCTAATTTAGGAAACAATAAAATATTTCCAGTAAGATAGACCACCCCAAATAAGCCTCCCAGCCATAGCCACCACGGCTGACTGACAAATAATTCATTGGAGAACCAGATTGAATGATCTACGCTTAAAGTGATGAGTCCTAAAAACACCGTACCAATCGCAAAAGAGATTAACGACGCTAAGAATGGTGAACCGACTGATTGCCGTAACCGTGAATTAATACTGGTCTGAATTGGCAACCCGATTCCAATTGCGATTCCAATCATGACCGCTAACATCGTGTCACCTGATACTTATTTAAAAATTTAACTGCCATGTTTAGACGCTCCCACGTTGCTGAATTTATTGCTAGCAGTATTGTACAATACATCGCTTGGAAATGAAAAGCATGCTCCTCGACTGGCTTTTCACCTAACCATCTTTTAATTTTTCAAATTCCGCTGATGACACTATCAAGCTAATTTTATCGAATTTCTGATTTTAGCAAATATTAACATCCTTAATGACGAAAAAACAATTGCTTCAAGAATTTTGTGATTTCTTACAGCAATTGCTTTTTATTCAAACTTCTGTTCAATAAAATTAAAATCAAAGTTCGTCTTATCCCAAGAGCGCTTTTAAACCTTCTTTAGCATTGTTATATTCAGCATAGTCTGTGCTGGCTAAAGCCGCTTTAAGACGTTCCGTTGGTTTTTCAATTCGGAATGGTAGTCGTCCAGTTGAAATGGTTGCTGCTACAAAAAGCTGAAAAGCTTGTTCCGGCGTTAAGCCTTGCACTTTAAAAATATCTTCAAGTTCGTGTACAGTAAATTGATCTAACTCAATCGTAACCTTTCTACTCATCCCCCCACGCTCCCTTTCATCATAATATTCGCTCTGCAAAAACAATATAACTCGTTGGTGATTTCTCTGAAAAGTGTAGCAACCTAAAAATCCATATTCTTTTAAGCAACAGGACTATAATTTCAATATTAGTCTACCTGCGTAAAAAGTACTTAGCCTTTAACTGGCGTTAACCCCCGAACTAAAAATTCAGCCGCCTCTTGACTGGCCTGTTCAGTATCAAAATCAGTTGACACTCCTAGCAACTGTGGTGCAATATAACTTGCGATCGTACTGGCAATATAGCGACCAATTCGTGGCAACGGCCAGTCAACAAGTTGCCCACTTTCCTGAAACTTATTAAATAATTGTCCAAGATCACCAGTCAATAATTGTTGTAATCTGGCTGCCATGGTTTGAATGATTTTCGGATCACGACTCATTTCTTGAATAAAAATCTTAACTTGTTTTTGATTAGCCAAAGCAAAATCCATTCGATCACGACTCACATACGTTACAAATTGTCGAAAATCATTAAATTGATTACTATCAATTTCGGTTACAAACTCTGTAATCGCCAGCGGAATAATTTCAGCGACAAAAGGTTTCATTAAGGCTTCTAGAATGCCTTTTTTGGTTTTAAATTGTTTAAAAACGGTCCCTTCCGAAACCCCCGCCTGTTTAGCAATTTCACCGGTACTGGTCTTATCAAAGCCTTGTTCGGCAAACAAGGTTAGGCTGGCCCGCAGAACAGCTTGTTGTTTTTCAGATAGGTTTGATGCTTGCAACGTCCGTTCGAATAACACTTCAAAGTTATTAACTTGCATTATTTGTTCCTCCGTTCAGACTTAAAAACACACTTTAATAAGCATACTACAGTCTTAATATTTATTAAACTTACCGGTAACGTCGCATTACTAATAAATTCAGACCTAAGAACACCGCACTAAACACTACCAAAATACCAATATTTGGTAACACATCCATTAACTTAGCACCCTTAATCACGACTGCGCTCATACTAGAAGCCCCATAATACAACGGCATAATATAGGTAACCGGTTGTAACCAATCGGGTAAGGAACTAATGGGAATAATGCCAGCAAAGAAAATCTGCGGAATCGCAACAATTGGAATAAATTGAACCATTTGGAACTCACTAGCCGCAAAACTAGACACCAAGAGCCCTAAAGTCAACGCCACTAACGCTAACATGACATTAATCAACAAGACGGTCCAAATGCTCCCTAAAATCTGGATTTTAAAGACCCCCATCGTAAAGAGGACAACTAGTAACGTTTGTATTAATGCAAAGGTGCCATAACCAATTAAATACCCAGCTAAAATTTCACCACGTTTAACGGGGGTTGCTAATAACCGATACAAAGTCCCCGTCGTCCGTTCGCGTAATAGCGCAATCCCAGAAATTAGGAAAACAAAGAAGAAGACAACAAACCCCATCATAATCGGCAAGAGCGTATCAAAGAAAGTCGAATTCTTACTTCCATAAAGATAATGATAGGTCGGATGATACGACGTCGTCCCTTTAATTTTTTTCGTCGTACGACTGGTCTTCGTGGCTAGTGTGCTGACTCCTGCAGCTTTAGTTGCCGTGGCTAAAGTACGTTGTAATCTTTTTATCGCAACGGCTTGCGTTTTAATCGTCGTTGCCGCCACTTTAGTTTTTAATTTAATTTGTGCAGCTTGTAAACTTTGTTTAACCAAGGCCGCTTTAGTTTGGTCATCATTAGCCAACGTAATCGTTAACTTATCACCCGTTTGAGTCATCATTGCATCATAATTATGAGTGCGAATGAGCGCCTTTGCGGACTTTTTAGTCGTCACCTGATGAATCTTAATATGCTTCCCTTTAACAGCCGAAACTAAGGTGCTATCGACATTCCGAGTTGCTAGCGATGCCGTCGTTGTCGCATTACCTTGAAATAAGAAGTAAACTAATGACAAAATAAATAATGGTGCAATAAACATTAATGCAATTGTTCGTTTGTCCCGTAACATTTCACGGAAAACTCGTTTAATCATTGCTGCTGTGCGCATCTTGATCTCTCCCCGCTTGTAAGAATACTTCCTCGACTGTCGACACTTGATACTGTTTGATTAAGTCAGCTGGCGTACCTTGTGCAATTGCTTCACCGCCGCGAATCATCATTAATTGCGTGGACTGTTCAGCATCTTCCATCACATGAGTCGTTAACAAGATTGTCTTGCCTGCATTCGCAATCCGATGTAATTCCCGCCAAATTTGTTGCCGAAGCTCGGGATCAATTCCCACGGTCGGTTCATCCAGAATTAGAATTGGTGGATCCGCCAGCAAAGCAATTGCAAGTGACAATCGGCGCTTCATACCACCCGAATAATCCTTAACTCGGCGATCTAATTGTGGGATTAAATTCACAATTTTAGCGGCATAAAGAATCCGTTTTTTGAGTTCAGCTGGTCGCATGCCCTGCATTTCACCAAAAAAAATTAAATTTTCACGTGCTGATAAATCCGCATATAACGCATCACTTTGAGCCATATAACCGATTTTTGCTAACATTTTTCGGTTGGGCATTAGTGTGTCCAATAAAGTAACCCTACCTTGCTTCGGCTTTAACATGCCCATAATGGTCTTAACCAGGGTAGTCTTACCGGCACCACTAGGCCCAATTAAACCTAAAATATCGCCATTTTTCAAAGATAGATTGATGTCTTTAATAATCACGGTCTTACCATAGCCTTGTTGTAACTCACTCACTTTAATAATTTCTTTAGTCATCCGACACACTCCTTCAAAGCTAGCCTATTTTCAAATTAGTGAGTAATCAGTCACTCACTAGTAAAACCAATTATACCCATTTCGACGCAACTGTCAACTTTCTGCAAAAAAACGCATGACTTAAAAGTCAATTCGGGTAGTTTAACCAAAAATCGGCGGTCATTCCAAGAAAACAGAATGACCGCCGATTTCAGGTTAATGCTCAAAACGTTAATCTTTTTATCGAGAAATACGAGTTATGTCCCGGACTCATTCAATCGTGGATGCATAAAAAGAAGAATCTCGATAGCTTCCATAATTTTGACCATTCATAAGGCTAATTCTAGGCATATCAGTTTTACGGTATTTTTGACGATTAAGAATAAGTATATTTTCGGCTATTTTTTTCATTGTGGGTTCATAAACTTTACCAGTAAGAGGTAAATTAGCTTTTAAAAATACTCGTAATTCATCATCTAAATCAAATCTTACAGATTCGTTTAGATTAGAACGTTGTACGCGTGCAATACCGAAAGCGTTTGGCATTGCCATACCTTCCTTAATAAAAATTTCTTTGAATGTTTTCATGTTTAACATACCTCCTATTTGGTTCAAAGAGTAAGATACTCTTAAACCTGTTAACTAAATAATAAAAGATGAACATCATCTTTTATTTAAAACTTCATGCTTATAGTAATAAAACACAACCAATTTTATGACGAAATTTAATTGAAGATTACGTTGCATGTTAGCTGGTTTCAATTCCCACTGTAATCGCTCTAGGCCCTCCAGTATATCTGTACCTATCAAAAATCTAGGCGTGGTACTTCCAACATCTAAATCTCCAATTTCCTTCTTTGCAGTTTTTTTGCATTCTTCCGATATAACTGACCAATCAGAAGGGGATAAATTTGAACTCATACAATAATTATAAGCAGCCTCCAACAGGCTACCACTAGAGGCGGTTATGGATAATGTAGGAGAGTAATTTTTAAATTCGTCATTTTCACGAAGCAAATCTTCATACTTAGTAATTAATGATTCTTTTATGCCTTTCAATTGTTCTTCATGAGTTGCTATTAAATCATTCAACCACTTCTTTGTTTCATATGCTAGACGTACTGTCTTATAGACTCGTGGCATTTTCTCACCGCTTCCTATTTAAAATAGTGTAAAAGTAGATTACACTATTACAATAAGTGTTTATTGGAAGATTGTCAAGAAAAAAGTTGTAGAAAAACATGTCTGAATTATTCTATTTTTATCAAAGAAAATCCATATTACAATTCTAAAAGTCTTGATATAACTGGATATTTGAGTATAACGGTAGTGCCAATATTTTAAAGTTATTGCTCACAAATAGCCTAACTTTTGGCCCCACTTTTAAAAGACCTATTCTGCTGCTAATGCGGTAATCGGATTCAAATTAGCTGCTCGCCGTGCTGGCAAGATGGCCGCTAACCAGGCAATCACTAACGCAATTACGACAACTAGCCCTACATCAATCGGGTGAATCTGAATGAACTGATAACCAGCAATCCGATATAAGATATGGTTGAGACCGGCACCAACACCATACGCAAGTCCTGTGGCTAACATAGCACTAAACCCGCCAATCATTAACGCTTCGCCCGTGAACAACCGCCGAATATCCCGGCGACTTTCACCTAATGCCCGCAAAATTCCAATTTCTTTCATACGCGCACTGACAGACATAAACATTGTTACAACAATCATCAAAATCGAAACCAATAATGAAATGCCCGCAATGGCCGCTAAGATGGTCGTTGCTAACGTCACATAGGTATTAACCGTATCCAGAGCTGCGGCAATACTGGTTGCGGCAAATTGGGGCTTACCATTCACCTTTAACCGATTAATAGCGTTCACAACAGTTTCATTTTGTTGCCGTCGCGTAATTCTGACGGTTACAAAAGTCGGTTGCTGATTAACATTAACTTGCGCACGCATTGCTTGCATCGTCGCATAATTAACGGCATTTAAACCGGCACCAGCCGTACTATCTGCAATTCCGGCTACTGTTAATTGACGTTGCACCGTGACGGGACGACCTTGCGCATTAGTCGCTTGATAACTAACCGTCACCGATTTGCCAATTAACTGCCGCCAATTTTTAGCCGACCATTTTTGTGCAATTGTACTCTTATCAACGACAATCTGATTATTTCCGGCCACTCGACCAGCTTTTAAATTTGCCGTTTGATCAGCACTGGTCCACGTCGTTAATTGCGGTGCCGAATAACTAGTGCCCGCAATCTTAATCATGGCATTACTTGCCGCAATCCCCGGCTCTAGTTTCACCACCTGCGACAAATCCCGCAACTGTTGTAATTGAGCCGCTGAAAATGTCGGCATATGCGTTGCAATACTCCCAGCCGCTTGTGGATCGGCTTGGGCAGCGAACTGTTCTTCTTGGTCCTTAGCACTATTAACATACCGCATGACTGTAATGGATTGGGGATCAACTAATGAATTAATTTGATGATTGATGTAACCTTTAAGACCATTTCCTAAACCGGCAAATAACAAGACTGCAAACAACCCAATCGCCGTTCCTAAAACAATTAATGCGTTCCAACTTAACGTATGACGAAAATGTTTAAATGCCGTCGCCAATGAGACGCGCCATGGTAAATTTCGAGCCGTTAATCGTGGCTGGGGGTTAACGGGCGCCAATGCTGTTTTCAACGCCGTATCTGCGACAATTTTGCCGCCTGTCAACTGAACCATCCGGGTCCCAGCCTGAGCAACAGTCGTCGAATGGGTGACACAAATCACTAAGCGCCCACTCGCTGCAATCTTTTGTAAGATTGCCAACACTTCTTGCGTATTTTGCGCATCTAAAGCCCCCGTCGGTTCATCTGCAATAATAAGTTGTGGATCACTTGCCAAAGCCCGGGCAATCGCGACCCGTTGCTTTTGCCCACCTGACAGTTGTTGCGGGTATTTCTTTAACTGATCTTGTAACCCCACCTGAGTCAGCAAGTCCTGCGCACGCGCTAACCGTTCCGCATGTTTTAACTGGGTCATATCCAGCGACAACATCACATTGTCTAACACGGTTAGGTGACTGATTAAGTTATAAGCCTGATAAATATAGCCCACCGTGGCGCGCCGATATTGATCTAACTGGCGATCATGACGATGGTCTAAAAGTTGACCTTGTAACCGCAGTTCGCCGTCAAAATCACGATCCAAGCCGCCAATAATGTTCATTAAGGTTGATTTACCCCCACCAGATTCACCTAAGATGGTCACAAATTCACCCAAGTTAAATTTTAAATCAATCCCATTCAAGACGGGATAAGCTTGCTTACCAATATAATAAGCTTTATGAATCCCATGTAATTCTAAGTAACTCATCTAAAACCCCCACTTTTCCCTGCATGCAATCTCAGCTCAACTTAAAGCTTAGCACTGCCATGAACCGGGACGGGTCGTAAACTTTTAGTATCGAAAGTTACCTAATTAGACCCTTAAAATCAGTGGACGCTAAAAAGTCGTTTGGGAAGCACTCCCCAAACGACTTTTCGACTAACACTTACATTTCGTCAGGTGCTTTAACACCTAATAACCGTAACGCTTCTTTCAAGACGATGCTAACACTCTTAACCAAGGCTAAGCGTGCTGGTAATTCAGCATCTTCCACTAAAATTTTAGTATTACCATAGTACTTATTGAATGCTTTAGCCAAATGAATCGCATACTTGGCAATGACAGATGGTTCGTAGTCATCACTGGCCCGCACAACGGTCGCTGGGAACTCGCTCAATAACTTTAAGGTATCCCAAGCGGCTGGATCCGCTAACTGTTGATTAGTGGCGTCAATCGCTGGACTACCGGCCTTACGCAAGATACTTTCAGCCCGCGCATGTGCATATTGGACATAAGGACCCGTTTCACCTTCAAAACGTACCACTTCTTCTAAATTAAAGTCAAAACTATTCATCCGTTCGTTCTTCAAATCATGGAAAATAACGGCACCAATCCCGACTGCATCCGCAACCGCATCCTTATTAGCCAAATCTGGATTTTTCGCTTCAATTTGTTGATGCGCTAACGCAACGGCATCATCTAGCACCTTATCTAACAAAATGACCCGACCACTCCGCGTCGATAATTTCTTACCGCCTTGGGTAATTAAACCAAATGGGATGTGGTGGATTTGATCAGCCCAATCAAAGCCCATTTCTTTTAGCACAGCCTTCAACTGCTTAAAATGGTTGGTTTGTTCATTACCGACCACGTAAAGTGATTGGACAAAATCATAAGTCCGCTTCCGATAAACGGCCGCAGCCAAGTCCCGAGTAATATACAAGGTGGCGCCATCAGATTTTTTAATCAAGGCTGGATTCAAGTCGTATTTGCTCAAATCAACCACTTCAGCGCCTTGGCTTTCATGCAATAAATCTTTAGCTTCCAAAATATCGACAATTTCCGCCATTTTATCATTGTAGAATGCTTCACCCTTGAACGAATCGAACTCAATATCCAAGCGTTGGTAAATTTGTTTGAAGGCTTTTAACGATTCAGACCGGAACCATTCCCATAAATGAGTCGCTTCGGCATCTCCATTTTCAAGCTTTTTAAACCACTCACGCGCTTCATCATCCATCTCAGGATGGTCGACATCTTCTTTATGAAAACGCACATAATATTTCAATAAATTATTAATGGGATCGGCCTTAACTTCAGCTTCACTCCCCCACATTTTATAGGCCGTGATTAGCTTCCCGAATTGGGTCCCCCAGTCACCTAAGTGATTAATTTTAACAGGCTTATAATCAATTTTACTTAAAATATTGGCCAATGAATTCCCAATGACCGTTGACCGTAAATGGCCCATTGAAATCGGCTTGGCAATGTTGGGTGATGACATATCAATCGGCACTTGGCCTTGATTCCCAATACTTGCCGCCCCAAAATCAGCGCCAGCCGTTAAAATTTGACCTAAAATATCAGCTGAAAAGGCCGTCTTCTTAAAGAAGAAGTTGACATATGGGCCCATGGCAACCACTTTTTCAAAGTTACTTTGATCCAACTTTTCAACCAAAGCGGTCGCAATCAATTGTGGCGCTTGATGCATAGTTTTAGCTAAAGTAAACGTTGGAAAAGCTAAGTCACCTTGTTTTGATGTTTTCGGTTGTTCAATCTTTTCAGTAATTTCAGCCACTGATAATGCTGGTAATGCGGGTGCTAAAGCCGCCGCAACTTGTTGTTTGTAATCCATATTGTCCTCCTTGAATTTGAGGGTCACAAGACAAAAAAAGCCCCTTACATATTCTTGAAACATGTAAGAGACGAGATGACCCGCGGTACCACTCTAATTGACGTTAAGATCCACTTATTATCTAATTGTCGTCCTCAAAAGTGCGCTTCAATCAACCGTCTGATTCGGCTCCCATCACCCCGAACTCGCTTGCCAGTTAGCTGACTTACTTTTCTTTCTCATAAGACGTTTTACATTTTAAACCATGCGCTAGTATACCAAATATTACACCGTTTGACTAGCATCAGTTCCAGTACCGACCTTCAAAATCATATCTTGGTGCGGAATGCCGTCCTCT
The DNA here is from genome assembly GCF_002970915.1 of Lactobacillus sp. CBA3605. Lineage (NCBI taxonomy): Bacteria > Bacillati > Bacillota > Bacilli > Lactobacillales > Lactobacillaceae > Lactiplantibacillus > Lactiplantibacillus koreensis. The sequence continues at coordinate 2,368,547 of NZ_CP027190.1, read as the reverse complement.
AAATAAACTTCTGAGACGGGAACAAACCCAAATGACCGATAAAAGCGATCCAAATAATGTTGCGCTTGAATATTAATCTGTTGCGTTTGGGGCCACAACTGCTGAATCGTCGCAATGGCTTGCCGTAATAACGCTTGGCCTTGACCAGCGCCACGCGCAGTCGCTCGCACGACAACGCGCCCAATGCGCGCTTGCTGCTGCGGCTCAACCATTAACCGCGCATAAGCCTGTAATCCAGCCGGAGTAGTGCCTAACAAATGTACCGCCGTTAAATCTAAATCATCCACATCTTGATACGGACAAGCCTGTTCAACCACGAAAATTGCCACCCGTAATTGATAAATGGCATTCAACTGGCGTGGCGTTAGCTCATCAAACTTAATCGCTTGAAAAGTCATCATGAGATTCCCTCCTAAATAAAAAAGCTAGCAACGTCGAGTGACATTACTAGCAACCGTATTATTAATGAAGCGGGTGACGAGAATCGGACTCGCGACTCAAGCTTGGGAAGCTTGTATTTTACCACTAAACTACACCCGCGTTGACAACAGAAAATAGTATAGCATATATTTTCAGTGTTGTCATTGAAAAAATTAAAAAATTTAAGCTTCTGAGTCAGGAACCTCAACGGGAGCCGGTGCGGCCTTAATCATCTTGATATCCGCCTTACGTACAACTGCCCGATGATTATATTCATTAACAATTGGTGCATCTGATTTGTCGAACTCTTTGATTAAAATTAAAACTGAATTTTCGTAGACCTTTTCAATTTCACCACTAAAATCATGTTCAAGTGAAGCAAACTTTTTACCTTGGACGTAATCGCCAATTTTTAATTCCACAGCCATTAGAAAACTCCTCAATTCAAATTAATACCACATACTAGCAAATTCCCACTTGAGTTGCAAGTAAAAGATTAGTTTTTGGACACAACTTCAACTGTTGGCGTCGTCGGGGTAGCGCGCGTTTTTTCGTCTCGCGCCCGTTGATGCAGCTCACGGACGGCTTGTAAATAAGCTGGTAACAAGACTGCGACGGACCCTAGCCAAGCTAACGGTTCTGACGCACAGGCACCGGGATAGGCAAAGAAACGGACTAAAATTAACGCTGCAAAGACTCGCATAAATAATTCAGCCGCACCCGCCAAAGTTGGAATAGCACTGCGGCCTAAACCTTGGAGTGTATTCCGCATAATGAATAACATTGACAGTAAAATATAAGTACTCCCAATGATATTAAAATAAGTTTGTGATAAGTTTAGGACCGCCATATCTTGGTGCCCAACGAAGAGCCCGACCAATTGCTTGCCCCATAAAATTTCGATTAATCCTGCCGCTACACTAAAGCTGCCGGATAACCACATGGTTTGTCTTACCCCTTTGATAATGCGTTCATACTGATGGGCGCCAAAATTTTGCGCCGCAAAGGTGGCCATCGTCACCCCAAACGACATTAAGGGTTGCGTCGCTAATTGGTCAATCTTTTGGGCCGCAGTAGTGGCCGCCACCGAGTTAGTCCCCAAGCTATTTAACGCTGCTTGTAAGACAATTGTCCCAATCGCAATAATTGACATCTGAAATGCCATTGGTAATCCCACTCGAAGATGCCCTTTAAGTTCAGGCAGCCGCAAGTTAAAGTGCCGGCGACCAATGTGTAATATTGGCACTCGCATGATGATATAAACCACACACATCAAGCTCGCAATTAATTGCGCGAGAATCGTCGCCCACCCGGCCCCAGCAATGCCCCAATGAAACTCTAAAATAAAAAGCAATTCCAGACCAATATTAATCACTGAACTAATCATTAAAAACCATAACGGTGTCCGACTATCACCGAGCGCACGAATGATATTAGACAGTAAGTTGAAGGCAATTGGTGCCAACATGCCGCCTAACATGATTTGTAAGAAGGTTCGCGCATCGTTAATAATATCGGTCGGTGTCTGCATTAAGACTAAGATATGGTCAACAAAAATTAAGGACACAATTGTTAAGATAATCCCCACGACCAAACTAACCACGATACTAATGGCAAAACTACGCCGGACAGCTTTAAAATCTTTGGCACCATAGTGTTGAGCCGTTAAGATTGATAAGCCGGCGGTTAAGCCTTGGGCAAACCCAATTATTAAGAATTGAACACTCCCAGTTGATCCAACGGCCGCTAAGGCTTTAACACCCAAAGTCTGACCAACAATCAACGTATCTGATAAACTATAAAATTGCTGAAAAATGTTACCGATTAATAATGGAATCGTAAACCAAAAGATTAGTTTTAACGGGTTCCCCTTCGTTAAATCGTTCATTTTTACGCTCCTTTCATTAGGTGAAGTTGTCGCTAAGAAAGCGTTTTCTTTTTTAAACGATTCCTAAGCAAACTTTGCCAGTATACCAACTTTATCATCGTAATACTAGTCATTTATTCTAAATTATTAAAGTTCTTGTTTTTATAACAAATTTGCCGCCATATCAACTATTTAAAAAGCAAAAAACTGCTGTCAATCCGCAAGGTTTCCCTTGAAGATCAACAACAGCTTGCACACCGTTCTAGACGAGATAGAGATAATACGTCACAAAAACGCAAATCACCATACAAATGAGATTCAATGGAATCCCAACTTTGAAGTAATCAGTAAATTTATAATGACCGGGACCATACACAATCAAATTGGTCTGGTAGCCGATTGGTGTTGAAAAGTCAGCCGTCGCCGCAATCGTAATTAGCATGACGAGCATCATCACAGGTAAATCCACAATTTTTGCGGCCGAAATTACAATGGGAAACATTAATGAAATTGCAGCTGCATTTGACAAAATCGCCGTTAAAAAGTTCGTCACAAAGTACAGCAAGAACATAAACAAAATCGGCGTTGATGTCCCTGCCACGTTAACTAACAGCTTCGCAATATATTTATCTGCGCCCACATTGGACATCGCTAACCCTAAGCCATAGCTACTGGCAACGAGAAATAAGACATTCATATCGACCGCCTTGACCACATCCTGAACCGAGACACATTTCGTTAAGAATAAAATCACGCAGCTCACTGCCAAACCAACAAATAGTTCAACAACGTTCATGGTCGATAAAACAATGGTCATGACTAATAATAAAATTGGTAAAATATCTTTGTAACTATTTTTCTTTTGTTTGTTTTTAGTTTTTTCAACATTGAATACCTGTACATCTCGCATCGCTTCTAATTGTTCCGGTTCGTTTGTGGTAATTGCAACCAGATTATCGCCTGCTTTTAATGTAATCCCGCCAATTTGCTCATGTAACTTCACAGCATTACGATGAATGGCAACGATGACACTCCCATAGACATTCCGAAAGTTGGCCGATTTCACACTCTGGTTGATCAAACTCGAATTATCCGGGATTGAAATTTCAACTAATCGTGCCCGTTCATTCGTAATATCCGCCATATTAATTTTTTCAGTACTGGGAATCAATCCTTTAATCTGTAATAGATCATTAATGCAATTCACAGGACCTGTAAAATAAAGCCGGTCCCCTAGACGCAAAATCGTATCATCTGTAACGGGGACAATGGCTTGACCTTCGCGATTAATCGCCGCTAGATAAACATTGGTTAAATGGCGCAATTTGGCCGCTGCGACCGTCCGATTCAAGTAATTAAAATCCGTCCCAATCGACATTTCAATCAGATATTCATTGGGCGTTTTGACCACTTCATCGATTGAATTGCCTCGATAAGTCGGCAATAATTTATAACCAATCGTCACCAGGTAGACTAGACCCACCACGGTAATTGGAATCCCGACGACAGCTAAATCAAAAATACCAAATTGCTTCAAATTATACTTAGATAATAACCCTTGCGCCACCAAGTTAGTCGACGTTCCCAAAACCGTCGTTAACCCACTTAAAATCGTAATATACGATAATGGAATTAAAAATTTCGAAACCGCGAGCCCTTTTTCTCGGCACCAGCGTTGAACCATGGGGGTCACCGTTGAAACAATCGGCGTATTATTCATAAATGGTGAAATGACTCCGACACTCACTAGTAACTTTAATAATGATAGCCGTTCATTTTTGCCATTTCCTAAGATTCGATTAAATAGGTTCGTGATGACATCACTTTTTGCAATTGCATAGGCCACAATATACATTAGCGCAATCGTCGCTAAGCCATCATTAGAGAATCCTGACAGGGCATCCGTTGGCGAAAGAATCCCAACGAACATCAGGAAACTTAAGGCACACAAAATCACTGCGTTGGGCGTCGTAATTTCTAGTGCCATCAATACGAAGGCAACTAATAAAGTTATTAAAACAATGGCAATTTCTAGGGTCATACGCATTTCGCTCCCATACTCAGCTTAGTTTAGATGACATGTTACTCGCAAAGCTGCCATCGTCGAAAAATGGCTTAGCGCTTTATCAACATGCTTTACATTGTAGGCTTGTAATGTGAACGAATTAACGACACAGTGTGAATTTATTCGATAATAAATTGTCACAACTAGGTCGTTTATGATTTTTTTTTGAATAAAGGTTGAAACAACTAAATTTTGATAAAAAAAGTCGATTTAAAGCCCTCATAATCAGGCTTCAAATCGACTTTTCACATTTAAACAGGGTTATTCATTAATCCCATAAGCATGCTTAGTGGGATACAGTGAGAACCGTTCAGCACGATAAACATACCCGCCACTGCCAAGATTCGTCAACTTCACATTAAAGACTTCTTGTTGCGTCTTTTGATCATATTCAATAATATTAGCGGCTTTACCACTATCTAACCAGCCAAAGTCAATCAGTCGATTAGTCGCACTCAAGTAACGGTTAGAGCCAATGATATCGGCAAAGTTGGCCTTGCCTAACGATTTTCCATAGCTAGCCACTTGCTTAATGGTCTTCGTCTTTTCATTGATTCGATATTCAACCCCCTCAGAATACTTTCCTGATGAAGCGGCTAAGGACTTTTTAGTCGTCCCAACTGCGATATTATTGTTAAAAATCAAAAGATTCAAGGAATTTTTATTCTTCAACGTCGTTGGATTGACGATAGCGGCATGTTGACCACCTGGCCAGGCAATCTTACCACTCGCCTTCAATAAATATTTCCGGTACGACTTCGGCCAAGCCGAGCGCTTTTTACCAGACAAAATCCATTGAATTTTTTCCGTCTTATAATTAATCTTCATGACTAAATTCTGGTTTCGACTAGAGATAATCAAACTATTGTCCGACTTCGTATAATAAACTGAATTTTGATGGAACCAATCCTTTTTACCCATATACTTATTTGAACTGGTCGCATTATAGGTCGTATAGAATTTCGCCGGTAATATTTTTTTCAAATTGATGACTTTGATAATTTTACCCGTCCGATGTGAAATCACAATCATCGTATCTTCCACATAGGTCCGACCACCATCAGATACGGTGGCAATCAAGTCCCCATTGGCTAACTCCGTCACATCATGATGGACTTGGTTATGATTTTGCTTCTTTGAGCCCTTCGTTTTACCCCAAGCCTTATGATTGAACTTGTAAGTCTTGTAGACTTTTCCGGTATAATCCATTTCAACTAATTCATCAAAATATGAATGACTACTCTTTGATTTCGTCCAAATCAATAAATGCCCATTCGTTAATTGCTTAAAAATATGCGACGTTGGTTTCGTGGTATACCAGCGAATTGCCCCATCGGCATCAAGTCCAAAGGTAAAGTTCTTCGCTTGGTTCTTCCCAGAAATCGTCGTCCGCACCATAAACGTTAACTTCGAGTTACCAGTGCCCATAACCATCTTTTGTTTGTTCGCTTTTTTAACATTGATTTTTACACTGGTTAATGAGCTCGGCAGCTTAGCTGTCTGCAAATGAATCGTTTTCGACGTGCTGGAGCCATCTTTATAGGTCACCTTCACGTTCACTTGATTATTGGTATTTGCATACAGTCCTAACACTTGCAGCTGGTGATGGGTTGAATACTTACTTTGCGTATTCGTAATTGAAGTTGCTTTGCTTTTACCAACGACAGTATAACTAATTTTAGCCACTTTGGTAGTTTGAAAAATCACTACTGCCGACAACGGCGAGGTGCCATATGGATTGACCTTGGTATACATGTTATTGATTGTGTACTGCTCATTATTTACTGCTTTTTTCAAAGTAGCCTTCATACCTGACTGCGATTTAATCTCATTAGTCACCAACCGAGTATTGATATCTTTCTTAACCGCTTGATCGGATCGAATGTTACTCGTCGTAGTCTGCTTAGTGGTAGTTGTTGACTGATAGTGCTTGTAGCCATAGCCGCCACCAATTGCCACTAAAACCACCACGATTACCGAAATAATTATGCCTTTTTTTCGCATTTCGCGCTTTCCTCCTAATATCTCCCAATATAATTTTTCATTATTTAATACAACCTTTATTATGCTTTAAATTACCGCTAAAAACCATTTAAACCCCATAATTTTATTACGGGGTTTAAATGGTTAATATGATTAGTTAGCTCACAGAAATGCGTTTGAGTAATCAACTTTCTTTTTTCATGAGCACCTGAACATGCTGAACCACCGATTGGACCGTTGCTAAATCCGGGATAAACGCCCCACTGGCTAGCGGATGACCGCCACCATGATAAACTTGGGCAACTGAATCAATCGCAAGTGATTTAGACCGGAAATGTACCCGATATTGACCATCTGGTTGTTCGATAAATAATAACCAGACAGCGACATTAGTCAACTGTCCCGGTAATTTAACAACCGCATCTTCTTCACCGGGTAACAAGCCAAACGCCGTTAATTGGGCCTGAGTTAAAATAACTTGACCTAATCCAGCTGCATCCACTTGAATTTCACTTAAAACGTAGCCAAATAGCTTGCTCAATGCTGGTGTCAAATCCATCTCGTGATGGCTGACCTTCGCCACATCCACACCAACTGCAACTAAGTCGGTAGCAGTCTGCAATGTTTGCGCCGTCGTTTCAGGGGTTGAAAACCGGACCGTATCACCGATAATTCCCGCATACAATTGCGTCGCCGCAATCGGTGTCACCGTTAACTGGGCCGTTTGCGCGAGCCTAGCAATTAATTCCGCACAACTTGCCACTTGCTCATCAACCCAATTCAAATCACCATAAGGATCACGATTAGGATGGTGATCAATTTTGATGACTGGCGCGCCTGCCGGTAGTCTACCATCAATCCGCTTTTGATTCGCACAATCAACCACAATCACTAAATCATCGGCAGTGGCCGTGATGGTTGTGGATATTGGTTCACTCAGCCACTGAAGAGCCGGCGGAACTGCCCCCATCGCCATCACCATTTTAGCTGGGAAGGTTTGTTGGAGCACCGTGACTAAACCAAATTGCGTGCCAATCGCATCCGGATCAGGATTCGTATGCCGATAAACAAAAATTCGATCATATTTTTTGATAGTCGCAATAATTGCGCTAATCAATAGCTTCAAAGTCCTTGGCGTGATCTAAATCAATATAATCATTTTCATGTAAATAATCCAATACCTGAGCAACAGAAGCTGCTAACGGTTGCTCAGCAGTATTAATCGTAATTTCTGGATTAACTGGCGCTTCATAGGGCGCATCAATACCTGTAAATCCAGTGATTTCACCACGCCGAGCTTTCGCATATAGCTGCTTAACGTCGCGTTGTTCACAAACTTCAATCGGCGTATCGACATAAACTTCGATGAATTCATCCGCCGCTAATAGCGCCCGGACCTTATCTCGATCAGCACGGTAAGGCGAAATAAATGCGGTCAACGTAATCACCCCGGCATCTACAAACAGTTTTGAAACTTCACCAATGCGACGAATATTCTCTTGCCGATCATCTGCTGAAAAACCCAAGTTACTATTTAACCCAAAACGGACATTATCGCCGTCCAAAACATAACTACTGATTTGTTGATTAAAAAGCTGTTTTTCGACCTCATTGGCTATTGTTGACTTTCCTGAACCGGATAACCCGGTGAACCATAGTACGGCACTCTTATGACCAATCAAAGCTTGCCGCTGGGTCTTGTTAACTTTTGAATCCTGCCACGTAATATTTTCAGATTTAGTCATACTTAGACCTCCATTTCGCGTTTACGCTTCAAACCATCAATTAAGACTTGGGCCACTTCTGGACGAGAGACCTCTTTCGGTGGTACAACGCCATCACTCAGCATCTTCCGTACTTTAGTACCACTTAATGAAACATGATCGGCATCATCATGCGGGCAAGTTTTGCTGGTCGCCATTGAACCACATTTCTGGCAATAGAAAGAATTATCAAACTTGAAGAAATGCATATCCATTTCATCTTCGACAGTCGCAATCAATTCCTGTGCTTCATAAGTACCGTAATAGTCGCCCACCCCAGCATGATCACGGCCTACAATAAAGTCGGTACAGCCATAATTTTTACGTACAATTGCATGCAAAATAGCTTCTTTAGGCCCGGCATACCGCATGGCAGCGGGATAAATAACTAACCGGACCCGATCAGTCGGATAATAATACTTCAAAATGGTTTTATAACTTTCCATTCGAACATCCGCCGGGATATCATCTGCCTTCGTTTCGCCAACTAATGGATTGAGGAATAAGCCGTCAACATTTTCTAAGGCTAATTTTTGAATATATTCATGGGCTCGATGAATCGGATTCCGGGTTTGGAAGCCAACGATAGTCTGCCATCCTAAATCATGAAACATTTTTCGAGTTTCAATTGGTGCCATGTAATAGTCGGCAAAATCGCCATGGGTTGGCTTTTTAAGTAGCTTAACAGCACCGCCTAGATACACATCGCCATTTTCAAATAATCGTTTAACCCCAGGATGGGCAACTTCAGTGGTCCCATACACATTCTGTGCTTCAAGTTGCTTATCTGGTACATATTTATCTTCAACTAAGAGCGTGCCATAAATGGTGCCATCAGCAGTTTTTAAGGCAATTTTTTGATTTAATTCAATTGTTGCAGCAACTGCTTTTGAAACTGGCAACGTGATGGGAACACTCCAGATAACGCCATTATTTAAATGCATCGTGTTCACCACGGCATGGTAATCATCACTAGTCATAAAGCCAGTCAACGGGCTGAAACCGCCAATTCCGATTAGTTCTAAGTCAGATAAATTCCAAGCATTGATCGTTAAGCTAGGCAACTTAGCTGCCTCAGCTTGAGCAGTAGCTGAATAGTCTTCCAAATTAATTAATTGGCCACCATGAGGGGTAATACCATATACTTTTTCCATTATTTATCACCTATCTGTTTTAAAATTTTAGTTGCATTCACATCAATAAATTGGTTTAATTCGGCCTGACCCGTGCTGCCTTGACTAGCAACTTCACATAAACGAGTTACATTTTCGGCCACTTTTTGCCAATCAAGCGGTGTTTTCAACGTCATGGGCTTGCTAGTTGCCAGTACCTCCGGTTGATCCACTTCTACGGTATTGACAAACGTTTGCATCTGCTTTACCGTCGCTTCACTCTCCAACTCCTCAGCTAGTACCACTAAATAGGGTCGTTGTTGAACTGCTTGGACCGTCCGGATTAAACCCTGCAACGCTGTTTGTAGTTGCTCTTGATTCTCAATTGCCATATAGTCTTCAGCAATCACGACATTATGCGTATCAGCACCAATCTCAGCACTGACTGTGGCAATCATTTCGGGTACCGCCATCATCGCAGCATCACCAATGCCCCACAGTGCCGTGTGCTTGGCATTACGTCGTAAATAATTGTTCAAATTCTCTTTCCGTTCAACTAAAGAAAAATCCTTAGTATACGTCTTAATGTCAGCCACACCGGCCTTTAATGACTGATTAAGGGCAACGACATCATCATGACTATCAGCGGTCTGATCATTCTCCATAACCACGCCATGGTTAATCAATTGCGCATTAACTTGATTGATTTCAGCTTGATGATTGCCAAAAACAAAGAATGTTTTATGCGTAATTTTGGCATTAAAATCACGGTATAAGGCACCATAAGTCGTCAGATAAGTCGTCGTTAGCGTCTCAATCTGGTGAGAAAAATCTGCCGATTCAAAGAAATTTTCATCGCTAGCAGCTTGTCGACCTAGCAAATACAGCGCCTTAACATCCGGCGCAACATCGGTGCGGGCTTCAAAGTCAGCCAAAGTTTCACCACTATCACTCTTCTGCAAATCTGGGTCAATAAAATTATTGATTTCTGTACTCAACACTGTTTCATCGGCTGGCCAAGGTAGGCCTAGCTTATTAGCAATGCGACGCAAAGTTGCTAAAGGTTGGTTAAACAACTCTTCATACGTGACTAAAATTCGATTTTGATCATGCGTATCGCGTAATGATAATAGCGTCCGTACCTGCCATTGTCGCATCGCCAACGTCGTATCACGATGCCAAGCGCGTTCGTTGGAACTAACAACGTCCATCGGATTACGCAATAAAATAATTTCAGCCGGTTGAACGTCAATCTCAGCCAACACTTGCTGCCATAATTCGATGTAATCATTCATGCGGGGGTCCTTAATTGCCAAATAAGACTCATTTTCAAAAAAATTAGTGAGGTAATGCGTTAGGTCTTGCCGGTCTCGTTTGATTTTCGGGCTGTCATAGTACCCTTCAAAAGCCGGCCGATAACGCAACTTACCACCTAATGACTTGTGAATCTTGATAATATCCTTATTCTCAAAATAACCTTTCGGATTAATCTTCTTGCTTGGTGCTAATAAATTATCGGTTCCTAATGAAACACCCATCAAGTTAATGCATTTGGTCAAAACCGACGTGCCAGAACGACCACTACCTAAAATCAGCACCGCTTTTTTGGTTTGATGTTTTGCAAATAGTCGTTGTAAAATACTTTTCGTCATTTTGATCATCCTAATTTTTTATTTTTTTAAATTGCTTAAGTGGGCTCAATCAATATCCTAGCAATAACTTTGTTTAAAGCTATAACCATATCTCGAAAATAATATGACTAATTTATGACTACCCATCGTTTGTCAACGTACGGTCGCTCGAAAAAATGGGGTTAGCCACCCGCATCATTAATGGACAATTACTAACTTAGTCCCCCGACATCAGTCAATTTTGAATTTGCCAGTTTGGTTAATGATTGACCTTAACTATCTAGAAAGTAAAAAAAAGCTTGTCAATCGCGCAAATACTCAACTACACGATGACATTACGATGATAAAAATGGCTAAACGGTTAAGATTTAATTTGACTTCGCCTAATTTAGGTGGTATTTTCTAGTCAACCTAAAAATAACAACGTCTTGATGAGGAAAGTAATTGAGCAGTCCTGAACAGTGAGCTTGGATTAGTGCAAACCAAGCCAGGCAACGACGCAACGAAAATGGCCTCTAAACGGCACCACTGAGCTTTTTGCCAAGTGATGACAGCCAGCCACTGTTAACCCGCTACCGTATGATATGTACGGGATAAGATCAATATCATGAGATATTGATGAATTAAGGTGGTACCACGAACGGTAACTTCGTCCTTTTGCGACGTGGTTACCGTTTTTTTATATTTAATTAGATTAAAGGAGTGGTCAAGATGACAGTAATCAGTAGTAATTTGGGGTATCCTCGTTTAGGTGAACATCGAGAATGGAAACATTTATTGGAACACTTTTGGCAACAACGTTTAGCTGCGCCAGAATTTCACGCAACGGCAAAAAAATTACGCTTAATCAATTTAAAGAAACAACAAGCCTTGGGCGTGACTTACATTCCTGTGGCTGATAACTCGGACTATGACCATGTTTTAGATACGTTGGCCGCCTTTGGTGCCATCCCCAAACGTTTTGGAAAATTCACGCACCGTTTAAGCTTAACTGATTACTATGCAATTGCCCGCGGTACCGATACCGCTGTCGCCGCTGAAATGACAAAATGGTTCAACATTAACTACCATTACATCGTGCCAGAATTCGATGACGTTCAGTTTAAATTACTCGACAATCGTTGGTTACGCTACTACCAAGAAGCTAAAACCGAACTTGGCATTGATGGCAAACCAGTAATTTTAGGCCCAGTTTCATTCTTAAAACTGGGTAAACGCCACGGCCAATCCCTAGATGCTGCCGCAATCACAGCCTTGTTACCACAGCTATTACCGTTATACACGCAAGTCTGCCAAGAGTTAGCCGCTGCCGGCGCCCACTGGATTCAATTAGATGAACCGACCTTAGTGCAAATAACCACTCCGGCTGAATTGGTCCCGTATCAAACGGCCTTAACCGCCTTACATCAGGCTGTACCAACTTTGAATATTGAATTGCAGACTTACTTTGACAGCTTGGATTTGTATGATCAAGTGGTACAATTGCCAGTCCAAGCCATCGGTTTAGACCTTGTGCATGACCATGGTGAAAATCTCGCTCACCTCAAAACCACCGGCTTCCCCAGCAATAAAATTTTAGCTGCGGGCATTATTGACGGCCACAACGTTTGGGCCAGTGATTTACATCAAAAATTCGACTTAGTCCAGACGCTACAGAACTTAGTGCCAACAGATCACTTATGGTTACAACCGGCCAATTCATTGCTTCACGTCCCCATCACCACCGCTAATGAACCACAAGCTGATCCCGTCTTACGGCATGGTTTGGCATTTGCTGACCAGAAGTTACAAGAATTGAGCACGTTAACGACAGCTGCTAATCACGGGATTCAGGCTGTCCAAACCGCCTTTGATCAAAACCAAGCTGCCTTGCAAGCCCTAAACGCCTCCAGTCATCGAAATAATCAGACGGTTCGTACGGCTGAAGCACAACTATCGCAACAAACCTTTGAACGTCAAGCGCCCTTTGCCGTTCGGCGGCAATTACAACAAACTCGGCTCAAGCTCCCCTTACTACCAACCACAACGATTGGTAGCTTTCCACAAAGTGCCCAAGTCCGTGAAAAACGAGCTGCTTGGCGACGAGGCAAACTTAGTGACGCCGACTACCATGCCTTTCTAAAGGACGAAACTAAGCACTGGATTCAATTACAGACTGAGCTGGGCTTAGATGTCTTGGTCCATGGTGAATTTGAGCGAACGGACATGGTGGAATATTTTGGGCAACAATTAACGGGATTTTATGCAACTCAAAATGGCTGGGTCCAGTCCTATGGATCCCGGGCCGTGCGACCACCGATTATCTTTGGCGACGTTGCCTATACTAAGCCCATCACAGTTGCGGCCTCCGTTTATGCGCAAAGTCTCACGGATAAACCGGTGAAAGGCATGCTGACAGCCCCCCTGACGATTATTAATTGGAGTTTTGTCCGTGATGACTTACCGAAAGCACAAGTTCAAAATCAAATTGCTTTAGCCTTACGTCAAGAAGTTCAAAATCTAGAAAAAGCTGGCATTAAACTGATTCAAGTCGACGAACCAGCACTCCGAGAAGGGTTACCACTCAAACGGCGTCATTGGCAAGCCTATCTGCAAGAAGCCGTTTATTCATTTAAAATTACGACGACTGGCGTTGCCAATGAGACGCAAATTCATACCCACATGTGCTATTCCAATTTTGCAGACATCATTGAGACAATTAAAGCGCTCGACGCTGACGTCATTTCAATTGAAACTGCTCGTAGTCATGGCGAATTGATTAGTGCCTTTGAACAGACCGGTTATAACCAAGCAATCGGGTTAGGCGTCTACGATATCCATAGTCCCCGAGTCCCGAGTGTGGCCGAAATTGAATCCAATATTCAACGGGCGCTACGAGTGATTGATGTGCATCAATTTTGGATTAATCCTGATTGTGGGCTTAAAACCCGGCAAGCGCCCGAAACAGTCGCAGCTCTGAAAAACATGGTTGCGGCCCGCAATGCGATTCGCGCGGCACTGCCGACATCAGTGCAATAAGGAGTGGTCAAAATGAACTTACGACAAGCTTTAAAACAACGCGTTTTGGTTGCAGATGGGGCAATGGGAACTTTACTGTACGGCAATTATGGGCTCTCATCCGCCTTTGAAAATCTGAATTTAACCCATCCGGATACGATCTTACGGGTTCACCAAGCTTACATTAATGCTGGTGCTGATGTGATTCAGACCAATACTTACGCAGCCAATCGCTTAAAATTAACACGGTATGACTTACAAGACCAAGTCGTTGCGATTAACCAAGCAGCCGTTAAATTAGCGGTAACGGCCCAACAAGCAGCGGATCATCCGGTCTATTTATTAGGAACTCTAGGCGGCCTCGCTGGGGACACCGACCAGACCGTTCAACAAGCGACGCCAGCTGCAATCACTGCTAGTTTAACGGAACAATTAAATGCATTATTAGCGACAAAAGCCTTAGATGGCATTTTATTAGAAACTTACTATGATTTACCAGAATTATTGACGGCTTTAAAAATCGTCACTGCTCACACGACACTTCCGGTCATCACGAATGTTTCAATGTTAGCGCCAGGCGTCTTACGTGATGGCACCACTTTTGCCGATGCGGTCATTCAACTAGCAGCCGCTGGGGCCGCAGTTGTCGGGACTAATTGTCGGTTAGGCCCTTACTATCTAGCGCAATCATTTGAAAACCTGCCCATTCCAGCTAATGTCCAATTGGCTGTCTATCCCAATTCCGGCCTACCTGGTACCAATCAAGCCGGACAGGTGGTCTATGATGGCGAGCCCAGTTATTTTGAAGAATATGCGGAGCGCTTCCGCCAACTAGGCTTGAACTTAATTGGTGGCTGTTGCGGGACCACCCCCTTACACACGGCCGCATTAGTGCGCGGTCTGGTTAGTCGTACCATCGTCCCCCATTCCAATCAAAGCGTTCCACCCATTGCGACGCCACTGACCCCCACTGTCGGTCACCATCCTTTCTTAAAAAAGGTCGCTCAACAAAAAACCGTTTTAGTGGAACTTGATCCGCCGAAGGACTTTGCGACTGCGCGTTTTTTCAAAGGAGCCCAACGGTTGAAGGCGGCGGGCGTGGATGGCATCACCTTATCTGATAATTCGCTGGCAAGTGTCCGCATCGCTAATACTATGATTGCTGCGCAACTCAAGCTCAACTACGGCATCACGCCGATTGTCCATTTGACGACGCGGGACCAAAATCTAATTGGACTGCAATCTGAAATCATGGGGTTACACAGTTTAGGCATCGAAGATATCTTAGCCGTAACCGGCGATCCGGCTAAATTAGGTGACTTTCCAGGTGCCACCTCAGTTGGCGATGTCCGTTCCGTGGAGCTGATGAAACTCATTAAGCAGTTCAATAGTGGGATTGGCCCCACTGGGAACTCACTCAAACAGGCCACCGACTTCCGCGTAGCTGGCGCTTTTAATCCGAATGCATTTCGAACCAACGTTTCGACCAAGTCAATCGAGCGCAAGATGGCTTACGGCTGCGACTATCTCATTACCCAACCCGTCTTTGATTTGGAAAAAGTTCATGACTTGGCAGTGGCTTTACAGGCCAGTCACTTGAACATTCCCGTTTTTATTGGGGTAATGCCGTTAGTTTCAAAACGAAACGCTGAATTTTTACATCATGAAGTCCATGGTATCCGCTTACCAACATCGGTTCGCGAGCGGATGGCCCAAGCGGAACTCGCTGGTAACGAAGCCGCGGTTGGCCTCCAAATTGCTAAAGAATTAATTGATGGCATCTGTACTGAATTTAACGGGGTACACCTCGTGACACCTTTTAATCGGTTCAAAACAATCATTAAGTTAGTCAATTATGTGCAACAAAAAAATCTAACGGTAACCAAATAAAATCTTAACGCCTCCGAACAACACTTTCATGCTAAAATTAGACATGTTAGGTTGATTGGAGGCGTTAAGATGTTTTTATGGATTCATTTATTAAGTTGGCTCTGGTTAGTCATCATGGTTAGCCTAGGACTTACACGACATTCCGTTAAATTAGCCAATCGTTATTTAATCTTAAGTCGATTGGGCTACTTATTATTAATCATTAGTGGCGTCTACTTAGCAACTAAAACGGTCGGCCAAGCTTGGTTCTTAACTTTGTTAAAATCCGCCTTGGGGATTGGTTCAATCGGCTTAATTGAGGTCGCCTTTGCGCGTAAACAAGAAAGTCACCTCTCCCGCCAATTGATTATAGTCTTAGTTAGTGGCCTACTTTTAACCCTAATTTGTGGTGTCGGATTACATTGGCTACTAACTGGTCAAGTGATTTAAACCTGATTTGGGTGGGTAAAAAAAGTGTCTGGACCGATGCCTAAACACTACTCGTTGCGATTATTGAGCCGTTTCATCAATTGCTGACGAATACGCATTTTTTGATTATGTTCCATAAAAATCAAGCGTGATGTGCCGTAATTGAACAGCCCCACTAATAGCTGATCAATAATTTTTACTAACATGGGCCCCCAGAATAAAACTGAAATCCCAACAAACATTAGCAATGTATCAAATAGGTAGGATAACCCGCGGGTCAACATGAAACTAATAAACTCACGACATCCCTGCCAAAAATTTTTAGATTTTGATTGGAACACGACGGCTTTATTCGTAAAAAAGCTGAATAAAGTTGCTAAAATCCAAGCAATCGTATTAGAAAACAAATAATGTTCTAGCAATACCGAATGTAAGACCCAAAAGGCCAGGACGTTCACTAACGCTCCCATAAAGCCAAACAAGGCATATTTCCAGAAATACCGATATCGCCGGTAGATTTTTGTTAACGCTCGCACTGCCGTTCGCCGCCATTTCCTATAAAATAGTAATAATTAAAAGTCATTTATGGCTTATCATAACCTATTTGACTAGTAACTGACAAGTTCAGGCGCAAAATTGGCGCTAGTCGGCGCAGTCATTTATACTGAAACTAATTTGCAATTATTCTTGGAGTGAAATTTTATGACAATTTATCTGATGCTCATTTTTGGCCTACTCGCCTGCGTGTTATTGATTGCTTTATTGATTATCGGCGTCCATTTGCACCGCGTTAAAAACGCTGCTGGCGATCAGGCGATGTTATTAAAAACGATTCGAACTAAACTCGTGCGACAAACTTTATTAACTCAGCGTCAAGAAACCACGATTGCTGAATTGCAACAACAAAATACGGCTTTCAAAACTAGTTTAGTCAAAACAAGTACGCAGACCGCTAACAGTCCCCAAAATCACCGGATTGATGCGAATTCACGGGCCATCTTCCGCTCTTACGTGGTTGGTCTGGACTATTACCAAAAAAACTTTGAGGCCGCTCTGACGGACGCTAGTCAACGGGGTTATTTTAAACCTTATGATAATTACAACGAAGCCGGCTTAAAAGCAGACTACTTATATGCAAAGAAATATCGCGTCGATGCCAACGCCAACATTGGTGAAATTCAATTGGTGGAAGAAGTCGACGGTGCCCAACGTTCCGTGCGAGTCGAGTTAAAAATTGCTGAACATGGTTATGTGATTGGCTACTTACCAAAAAAGCAAGTCAACGAAGCTTTCAATGTAATTGATATTTACGCCAACTCCGTCATGACGCTATCGTCTAAGACCCGTTTAACTGGTGGGCAATGGAAAATGGCAATTGATGCCGTTGACGAAATTCAGTACATGAATGACCCCAATGCGCAAAATCGCGCCCTCCCCGATTATGGGGCGGCGGATACGCCATTACGAATCAAAACGAGTCAAAAATCATACTTTCTACAATTTACTTTATATGAAATGGCCGTCGCAACAAATCAGGTGCCACTCTATAGTCTGGTGGACACCGTCAATGGTCAACGTGGTTCTGTCGTGACGGTCCTTAGCAATCCGACTGCTTATATGGTAGCGGTCGAAGCTGGTCCTAATACCGGTGACCAAATTCGCGTGACGCCGGACCAAATTGATCGCGTTATTTGGGTCCCTAACTGGAAATGATTGGAGCGCACCAATGAAGAAATTACTGTTAACCGTGCTCTTACTGATTAGTATCTTAATAATGGCTCATGCGGACTATCAAATCATCACAACGGCTCCTTACCCTAGTCTCTCACAAGTCCAATGAATGGAGATGTTCAACTTGTTCGCACGTCATTTAAGTAGCTGGGTCAGTTTAATCGCACTGACCGGCTTACTTAGCGGTTGTGCAGCGTCTGTGCAGCCACACATTACGGCAAAGAAAACGGCCCAAATTGCGGCGGCTAATCGTCAATCCGAAGCAACCGTTAATGCCCAAACACAGGATGCCAGCGCCGCCAAACGTACTGGCAAACAATATACCGCCGCTAATGATCATATTACCAGCGCGACTAGTGCCGCTGCTGCCGTCAAACAGGTATTAGCTAACCCTAGCCAGCGCTTGTTCCAACCCGTCCCTGCTGTCAGTACGGATGCGCAAGGCCATCATTACTATCAAGTTGATGCTTACACGCTAACTGCGACCGGACAACGCGGCCATCTTTTGCAAAGTTACTTCGTTTATCCTAATGGCGTCATCACAACTAAACAAGCCGATTAACAAAAAAAGCTGGTCACCTGAGTAAAATCAGGTGACCAGCTTTTTTAGCTTAAGGGCGGTAGGTGGGAATCGAACCCACGCGTGCCGGAACCACAATCCGGTGCGTTAACCACTTCGCCACTACCGCCAACAAGTTAGTTAGTAATAACCAACAAAGTTTAGTATACACTACTTTGGGCCTTAAACCTACTTATTTTTTAGAATGTTGGTATTTACGGCTAAAAAGCGCCGTTTTAGTGTGACTGAGTGCTTACAGTGTGCAGAAAATGTGCAGAAAAACTTATTATTATCACATTTTCTCATGCAATAAAAAAAGTAGCACCCCCGAGAAACGTTGAGTTACCGGGATTGCTACTTTTTTAAAATGTTCTCATTTATTCTAAAATGCCCCAGGCAGGATTCGAACCTGTACATTGTTGCCAATACAGCGACCTGAACGCTGCGCGTCTGCCAGTTCCGCCACTGGGGCAAGTGGTTATTCAGCAACAGTCTTAATTATAGCGAAACTTGCTTTAAAAATAAACCTTTTTCTATATTTAACCCATTTCACACCGTTAATCAGCGAGTTTCACAACGGTGCCGTACCCGGTTACCACTAAAAATCGTGGTGCGACACTCATTTGAGCGATTTCAGTATTAAAATTAACATAAATCAGGCCGTCGCCGTCTAACGCTTCGGCCTTCTCAATCAAGGCCTTTTTAACTTTTTCAATTAACTCATCAAACAATTCAAATTGATCAATACTATCAGATTGAAACATTAAATGTGACGTTGCAGATACGACTGATTTAATCATATGTGAACGTTGTAAATCACCAGTTGTTAAAAACATGCCGTTACCTCCTGTTTAGCTTAAGTTTACTTGAAATTCTTGCTTCCTGCAATCCCAACTGGTCGTCTTCAAAATGCTTTTAAAAATATATTTATTTCTTTTTTATAACTATAAGTAATATATAGTTTGCAATTGACGAATTAATTGCGTACAATATAATAGAATATAAAAAAGGAGGTTGGTTTAATGGCTACGCCAACAAAAAATATTTTACTTGATGAACAATTGTGTTTCGCTTTATATACTGCGAGCAAACGCTTTAATCATTTTTACGCAGAAGCACTCGCGCCATTCAAGCTTACCTATCCCCAGTACATCACCCTGTTAGCCCTTTGGGAAAATAGCCCGATGACTGTCCGGGAACTAGGCTCGCACGTTAACTTAGATAGTGGGACATTGACACCACTACTTAAGCGGATGCAAACCCAAGGCTGGGTTGAACGTAATCGTGATGAAAACGATGAACGTCAAGTTAACATTTCACTTTCAACTAAGGCCATTGATGCCAAACCAGAAATTTTTGCACATGTAAACAACTGCATGGAATTACTTGGCATGGATGAAAAGACTTACAATGAAACTCGTGAAACGGTCAACTTTGCGGCCGATCGGATTAAGCACGCCAATCCCGAAAAGATTAAATATACTGGCAACGACTTTTAATTAATTGCGTGAGTTTGGGATAAAACCTAAACCCACTTTTTTTATCACAATTTGTACACCAGAACCGGCCCTAGTTGCAACGCCCCTTTTTAAAGCAACAACGATCCTAACATCAAGGCCATTGCGCCGGCATTGATAATGAAATGGATAATAATCGAATTTTGAATCTTGCCCGATAATCGATAAACACTAGCTAATACTAGGCCCATCATCACATACATTAAAAAACTAGGAATAGTCGAACTACTATGCAAACTGCCGAAAACCAGCCCACTCAGCCCGATTTTTAGCCATTCTTGCTTAAAAAATAAGTTTGTTAACGCACCTCTAAACACTAATTCTTCCATGATAGGTGTTAAAAAAACTGCCCCGATTGCCATGAGCCACATTGCAGTGGAACTCCCATTCATTAACGTTTTAATGGCATTATTATTTTGAGTCTGCGTTTGATGGTATACCAAAACATTGATCATTTGAAGCAGGCCCTCAGATAAAATAATCGCTAAATAACCGCCAAAGACGAACCCAACATCCTCATGATGTAGTCGTTTTAGCCGATAAGTGCCACTATAATGCCGGTACACCACCGTTGCCAGACTAATGACGCCCAAATAAACTAGGAAATACACCCCAATTAGGACCAACCGCCAAATTTCAGTTCCCGACTGCTGACTAAGCGCATTAATTAATCTCAATAGCATCGGTGGCACCATTACCCCAACAATTAAGCCCACCATAATTACCACTCGCCATAGCCAACTCAATCCACGATCAACCACTTGCATTACCCTCACCTCTTCAATTTTTATTCTACCGCAGTCATCCGTGAGTTACACACTTTCACATGTCTAAGTTTAGTAATATTAATTTGTTAAATATTGAAAATTATATGTTTAATACATGTTATTTAGATTGTTAATCAAATCGGTTGCCACATTTGACACTTTAACTGATAAAAAAAATTAGGGTCCGTTTGGGGGCCGCACAGCATAAAAAAATGACTCTACTGCACGAGGCAGTAGGGCCAAAGAGTTAGGTTTAAGTACAATATGGGGGATTGTACTTACTTGCCCACCCACTTTGGGGGAGTAAAATGGACAAGTGTATAATTATTAGGTACATGTATATCCTATTATATAATTGTGAAGAAATTGTGAATTTTAGGCCAAAAGGTGCTAAAAATATTAGAATTATTTTAAAATTATTACTGATGGTTCCATTTATTATTAAAATCATAAGGATTTAATCATTTATAAAAAAATCAGCTCGCTGACCAAACTAATAACACATCAAAAAATAGAAATAACAAATTGAATTGTAACAGCCACCAATTCATGAGTCCTTTTTCACGCCACATGCCTAGCCCAGCCAGTGCCATACCGACTAATGGAATGAGACCACCTTGTAACCCGCGATAAATCAATAGATACACGGTATTAGTCGCTAAAGCTGACCCAAATAATTGCCCTAATAAGACAAAAAATAAAAAAACACCGATATTTAATAGCGCACAGGCAAAGGCCGTCTCGGTAACAGCGCCCATTGATAAGCGATAGTGGCACTTAAACCGTAAGATGCCCGTTCCAATCAGCCCCACGATCAGAATAATGCCAACAATTAGCATGGTTATTTCACGACTCCTTCTTATTGTCCCATTAACCATACCGTATTTCTGGTAATCCGCCTACCGCTCCACTAGAAGCTTAAGTTTTTTTTAGCAAAAAAAGACCCGCAAGTTTCCTTCCGGATCAACCCCATGAATACTTATCAACCTAACGCTTTGACGCTACTGGAACGGTTAAAACGACTGCTTTTAGCCCCTTCACTTGCACTACGACTCGCTTTTGACCTTTAACGGCTAGTCGGACTAAAAACCGACCATCTTGTTTGTTCGAAATCACCTGTCGGACCTGCTTACCCCTACGAATCGTCACAATCACGCCTTGTTTGGTTCGCCCGGTAATCGTCGTTTGTTGCTGCTTCTGATTATAGGCAATCTTGGCCACGACTTGATGCCGATAATGGTGGTCATCACCCTGCAAACTATATTCCGAACCGAGAATTAATAAGCAGCCAGCGAGCACCATCAATGTTAGTGACCAGAATTGCCTCATTTCTATATCCCCCTCTAATAACTAGCTTCCATGGCTAATTATTTCGATAGGTTTATCATAGTTGATTCGCCCCCAAAAAACTAAAAAAGGCGCAAAGCCTGAAATAGCTTGCACCAACGTCACTCTTATTTTAATTAGCAGCACGATTTTGTTACATTAAGGTTATTAATCTAGTTTAACGGTTAACTGAGCCTGTTTAATTAAGCCTAATAAGTCATGCATTTTCCGTGAAGAAATTGACACCGTCTCACCATTCTCAAAACAGCCTAACTGGGCTTGCTTATCAATTCGAACTAATCGCTCAGGATTAACAATAAAACTCTTGTGCACTCGAAATAATTCCGGATGTGCCACCGTCTCATCGCTAATTTTGCCATTATATTGCACGATCCGATCCACTAGATGCAAGATCAGCTTATTCCGACTAGGCCCGGTTTCAATAAACAAGACTTGGTTCACTGGTAGATTGAATAACTGGCCCCCTTTAGAATAAGCAAACATGGCCTTGCTAACGACCCCTTGCTTCAAATAACGCGCATATGCAATTCGAATATCTTTCTCAACTTTTTCTTTAACCGTTGCTTGTCCTAAATCTTTGACAATAAAATCTAGCGGTTCAATCCGACGCTCAAATGTTAAAAAAGCCATCTCTGAATGCGTTGACACGAACACAATCTTAGCATTAACATCCAATTCACGAATCTTAGTTGCTAACCCTAAGCCATTTAACGCCTGCCCTGGATACTCAATATCCAAGAAATATAACCCTTCAACGGCCCCTTGTTTTTCAAGATAGTCCAGTAACGTTTGCGCCTGATTCGTTGCTAAAACTAACGACATTTCAAAATCATTAATCATAATATGATTATCAATGATTGCTTTTAACGTTGCTAATTGCTCCGGATCATCTTCAACTACAAAAGTTTTTAACACGCGCCCTCACTCACTTTCAATACTGATTACAAATTCGAATCGCTGACTAGCGCCTAACTCAAAGGTCACATTTTCTAAGGGATCCAGTAATTCTCGTACGGTAGCTAGTCCCTGACCATGACCTTGACCTTTCGATGTATGTCCGGCTACCAATAATTCGTCTAACCGCTTAATCGGGCCTTGTAGCGAATTAGTGAAAATCAATTCAACCATCCTTGGGTATTTGACAATTGCCACGGCGATTTCGCCACCGCTTTGACCCGTGACAGCTTCAATCGCATTATCCAATAAAATACCGCTGACCCGTGCTAATGTTACAGGATCAATGGCTAAATCAGTAATCGCATCAGTTGCTTCTAAGCGAACTTGAATGCCCGCCTGCCGGGCTATCGAAAATTTATTTTGAATAATCGCTTTTAACGACTTATCTTTAATGCGATCTAAATTATCAAAATGACCAAAATCACGCGTCAAACTCTGCTTAGAGCGATCAACCACTTGATTAAAATATTGTTTTAATTCTGAACTATCGGTTGCTTGGATGTACTCCCCTAATGATAATAAAATATTTTGATAGTCATGACGGAATTTACGTAAATTTTGATAGCTACTTTCTAGATTTTTAACATAGATATCATATTGATGCCGTTCTAACGCCTGCCGATGGGCTTGTACCCGCATCGTATAACTGTAAAAAAGATAGATAAAGGTCCCACCGTTAATTAACAGAATGGCAATCATAATCAGCATTAATATCCCTAAAAAGCCGGAACCAATGTTATAGTTGTCCGCTGCCGTAGCAATCGTAAAGAAAGCAATTGCGGCCACTACTAACGCACTCATAATAACATTCAGCATGACCTCGTCGCGAAATTGTTTGACATGGCGCTTATACAACAATTGAAAACTGACCGCGACTGCCAACATACAGGCCGTCACAATCGCCTCCCCAACAATTTCAAATAACCAGCCACTCCATTGGTCAATACCTAAATGGAATAAATGAAAAATCGTTTCGGTTGCAAAATTACCAAAGAAACTAAATAAAATATAAGCGAGTGTCGCTGTCAAACTCGTCACAATAAAATATTTTTTATCCCGGACGAACCACAATAGCCCTAAATTGACTATAAAAGTTGCAATATCAGAATAATCATCATATAACATGTAAAGTCCGGTTAAGAAACTTGCCATTAAGACTACTGCAAGGTAAACACGCCGTTGCCGTAATTCTCGATTAATCAAAATTTGTAGCATAAAAACCAGCATGACCGAATACCAATGATCAACTGCTGCGATATACCAATAGACATAAACGATGATTAAGCCCCTCCCCAGAGTACCGATAAACCAATAGTCTTATTGTATCGAATCCCTGACCATTTGTATATTTCATCTGATGGAAACTTAACAATCTTTAACTAATCTTTTCGAGTCTTGGTCAAACCAAAACACACCGAACCATAACCAGTTCGGTGTGTTAGAACTTATTTTAATGGAAGTCACCGGGCATATAGCGCTCAATAACGGCTGTAATATTAAAGGTTTCAAAACTATGCAAGCTTGCTTCGTCAATTTCTGCATAACGAACAGCAATTTGGGGCCGTTTAGCCAAGTTAAACAAATCCACATAATTGAATTCTAAATATTTTTTATGTTCACTATGAATGAAGCCGGTATAACTGTCGCCGTGCTTTTTAATACGACCAGATAACTGAATCACTTGGTCTTGCTTGAAGGCCATTTTGAGTAGTTTTTTGAGTAAAGAATGCTTGGACTCTTTTTTCAAAAACTTGGTGACTAACCGCTCGGTGTTCCAAACATCGAAATAGCCGCGTTGTTGCGCTAAACTAACGATTGTCGCCATACTCTTTAGATAATCGGTACCAGTCACTACTTTAGCCAACGTGGCCTTCCGAAAAACGACTAGGCCATCTAACTCACCGTCAACATTAATGGTTTCGACTAAAACAAACTTTTCATCTTGTTGTATAACATAGCCAACACTAAATTGTTCGTTGGTCCCTTTAGCATAGATCTCAACGAGGTGTTTGTTTTTAATGGCTTGGGCTAAATTGTCTTGAATCGCACTCATGCGCGTTCCCCCATTTATTAATGTCCAGTGCGTAATCACTGGCAAAATTATAGATTTTATCCTATTTTCATTAGTTATCATACCACTTGTAAAAGCTTCAATCCAAACACACACCATTATAGTCCGATTACTATTTTATTTACAAGATAAATTTATTAATAATTTCAGCCATCGCATCTTGGTTATTAGTTGCGACCGTCACGTATTTAGCAGCTGCTTTAACTGACTCAATGCCGTTAGCCACACTAATCGGCAAGCCAACCGCAGTAAGCATCGGCAAGTCATTACTGTTATCCCCGACCGCAATAATTTCATCAGGTTTAATTCCCAGTTGTGCGCCCAATTGAAGCGAGGCAGTCCCTTTATTGACCCCGGCCCGATTAAATTCCACGTAACGGTCCGAAGAATAGGTCACGGCCAATTCAGCTGGATTCACTTGCGCTTCCACGGCAGCTTGCATCTGCTGTCTTTGCGCCATCGTTGGTAACGCCATAATCACCTTCATCACGTTCGCCGTCTTGAAACGATCAAAGTCCGCTGTGGTTAAGGCCGTGAATGTGACACCTCGATTAGTCAAATAAGCCGAATCTTCCGGTGTGGCATGATAAATATAGAGTGTATCCTGCGTATAAACATGGGTCGTTGCTTGTGGATTAGCCGCGCCAATTTCAAAGACTTGTTTTGCCGTTTCGAATGGCATCGCATTTACTGCCATAACCCGATTCCCAGCATTTTCCAAAATCAAGCCACCATTATACGAAATCGAATATTGATCCGCTCGGTCTCTTAACTGCATCTGTGCTAAATCATTTTGAAATGATGTATAACTTCGGCCTGAATTAGGCACAAAGTACACACCTTTTTTTGTAGCCGCCTGAATCGCTGCCGCGTTGGCCGCCGAAAGCGTGCCGTCATCGTTCATTAAAGTTTCATCCAAATCACATACGATCATTTTATACATGCCAATACCCTCTCAATTCTTAATCTACCTTTCACTTTATCGAAGTCCGTTTACAATTGCAACCGCTTTATCCAACCATTTAACGCAAAGCAGTTGAGTCTCTTAGGAGATTTAGCTATACTATTAATGACAAAATTGAAGGGAGCACTTATACCATGATTGAAGAATTTAAAACATTTATTGCTCGCGGCAACGTCATCGACTTAGCAGTCGGGGTTATTATTGGGTCGGCATTTACCTCGATTGTTAAATCTTTGACGAATAACTTAATTAATCCATTTATTGGGATTTTTCTAGGCCAGATTGATTTATCTAACCTTAAAGTTAGTATCGGTGAAGCCACTTTTCGCTACGGCGCCTTTTTGAATGCGGTCATTAACTTTTTTATTGTTGCCATCGTCGTCTTTATCTTAGTTAAGATTATCAATCACCTTGTTAAACCGGAACCGGTCGCTGAAGAAGAACCTGACTTATCCGCTCAATATTTAGCCGAGATCCGTGATTTATTGAAAGAACAAGCTGAAAATAAGCATTAATTTTAGCCCCAAGCAAAGTTTCGCCCAAAAGTCTATATGGTATTGAAACTTTTTTTGTTATACAATGTGTAGTGCAATTTTCTATAAAGAGGGGCTATCATGGTGATAATAACAGCAGGAATGATTGGGGTCGGCAAAACTACTTTAACTGGTTTAATTGCCGATCACCTTGGAACTAAGGCTTTCTACGAACCCGTTGGCGACAACCCAGTTCTGCCACTATACTATTCGGATCCTAAGAACTATGGTTTCCTATTACAAATCTATTTCCTAAACAAACGCTTTGCAATGATCAAAAAAGCATTGGCCGATGACAATAACGTCCTCGACCGTTCAATCTATGAAGATGCTTTATTTACGACCGAAAACAATGCTGAAGGTAATATTTCAGATACGGAATTAGATGTTTATCTGCAATTGTTGGATAATATGATGACTGAATTAACTGAATTACCTAAGAAAGCACCTGATTTGATGGTCTATTCAGAAACCGATTTTGATACTATCCTTTATCGCATCAAAAAACGTGGTCGGGATTACGAACAGTTTGATCACAATCCTGAATTAGAATCCTACTACTACAAGATGTGGACTGCCTATCGTAAATGGTTTGATGCTTACGATGCAAGTCCTAAGATGAAGCTTGATTTGCAAACTTATAACTTAGAAGATCCCGCTAACCAACAAGCCGTCTTAGCTCAAATTGATGCTAAGCTAGCCACTGTGCGGAACCCAACTAATGTTTAATTAAAAAAAGTTCTCGTTGAAATTATTTAACGAGAACTTTTTTTATCTAAACTTCAGCGCGGACATCTTGGGCTAACTCAAAATTATTCGTAATAACCGCACTCACCTGATGATCAAACAGTTGGCGCATGGCATCAGGGTCATCAACTGTCCAAACCCGTTCTGAAACATGGCGCATAGCTTGATAATGCTCTAGATGCAACCCTTCCAAATGCTCGGCCGCACAGAACCCCTCAGGATCACCAATCCGCGCCGATGACAAGAACGCATATTTCTGATTGGCATCAATTCGATACCCACGTTCAAGACTTCTTAAGTTAAACGAGGAAAAAACCACCGGATAAACTAAATCCGTCTGGTGAACCAATCGTAAAACAATTCGTTCAATCCCCTGATAGTAATGCTGATCCGTTTTAAACTCTAGATTCAGCCGAACAGGCTCTCCGCTGACTAGCTGCAATAATTCAGATAAAGCTGGCACCGGTTCCCCATTAGTTAACTGAAATTGACGTAACTCCTGATAACGATAGGCGGAAATTTTTCCCTGCCCGTTGGTTGTCCGATCAATGGTCTCATCATGCATAATAACAGGAACTTGATCTTTGGTCAGATGCACATCAAATTCTAACCCATCAATCCCCTGACTAATGGCATAGGCAAACCCTGCCAACGAATTTTCTGGAAACTTAACGGGCACCCCACGATGCCCATAAATTAATGATTTAACTGTCACTAAAATTCAACTCTTTTCTTTTAGTTACGATTATTCGATTTTAACACTTGATTATACGAATTTTCAGCAGTTTTTAACGTGCGATAACTATCTTGACCAGCAAAACAAAAATCGCCATTAATTGCTATTAATACTAGTAGTTCCGTCTGATTATACGTCTTCACTCCCCACAATTCAGTTGTGATTCTGATGTGTGAACCACTCCTTAAATCATGACAGATAAACATGTCAATCCTGTCGTATTGTTGTAAAATTCATGTATAACTTATGTAAAACACACATTTGCAAAATCGCCCCTTTTATTGCGTGCGTGCTCAAAAGAAAAGAGCTCGGGATTTTAAGCCCAAACTCTGTATTCGTAATATGAACTACTATTAAAGTTTGCGGATCAACCGTTTTTGCTGTGCAACCGCCTGTTGGTTCAAATCAGTTCGGACAATCAACGTATCGCAAGCCGCATTGCGAACCACATAGGCCGCATTCGATCCAATCAAGATACGAGAAATGGCATTCAGCCCCGTGGCGCCAACAATAATTAAATCGTTGCCATACAGTTCCGGTAATGTCGTCGCCAATAGCAACTTGGAATTACCAGAATGCAAATGCACCCGGACCTCAGTCACACCAGCTTTTTCAGCGGTCTGACGAGCAGCGGCCAAGTTCGCCTTTAAATCAGTTGTTAGGTCATCTAAAATTTGGGGATTCGTGGCACCAAACCCCATTGGTCCTTGTGTAATGCCGATAAACTTTTCCGTGTTAATAATCGTCACAATGTCTAAAGTGGCTTGATTTTGACTCGCAATCGCAATTGCTTTATCTAGGGCAAGTTGTGATTGTTCAGAAGTATCGATACCAACGAGAATCTTTTTATATTGGGTCATAGGATAGCCTCCTCAAATTATAGTGCCTAGTTGCTTACTTGTCTGTCGCTAAGACGGCAATTGATTCTCCATAGATCGCCATTGCAGCCATCAGGTCATCAACTGGTTGAAATTCATTCGCTTGATGCATCGTATCTTCGGTGTGTGGGAATAAAGCCCCAAAAGCCACGCCACGCTTCATCATCCGGCCATAGGTGCCACCACCTACAATTTCTGGTTGTGAGTTATGATCACCCGTTTGACGCCGATAAACAGCCATTAAATCCTTAACAATCGGATCTTCGGGATCAACGTAGTGCGGTACCATAAAGTCACCTTGGCTAACCGTCGCCTGTGCGGGTAATTTAGCTTGGACGCCAGCCGTTAATTCTTGTGGTTCAATCCCCTTAGGATAACGGAAATTTAAGGTTAAGTCGCCACCAGCCTGGTGGTCAAAGTGCAGTAACCCGACGTTCATCGTCAAATCGCCCATCACATCATCCGTAAAAGCGAGTCCTAATTGATGCACCCGTGAGTCATCATGTAATTGATTGGCAGTAAATGCTAGAAAGTCTCGTGCATCACCAGCAAAAGGATATTGATTTAAGAAACTTGCAAGGTAAGTCCCGGCATTGATGCCGTTTTTAGGTTCCATGCCATGCGCCGCTTTACCAATCACTTCTAGTTGAACCCCGTCAGCAACTACTTTTAATTCACCAGTAACCGGTTGTTGATCCAAGAATGCCGTAAAATCAGCAGCTAATTGTTCATTAGCCGAAGTAGTCACAACTGCGACTGCTTCACGTGGCACCATGTTTTCACGTAGCCCAGAATCAAATGAAACTAAGTTAAGATCACCGGTATCCGTGTTACCAAAGTGAACTTGTAAGCTAACATTCCCTTTTTCACCATTGATTAATGGAAATTCCGCATCCGGTGAAAATCCTAACGTTGGCGCTGGTTCCACTTCAAAGTAACGCTTCATCCCAGTCCAATTGCTTTCTTCATCAGTACCAACAATAAACCGAACTTTTTTATTTAATTTTAACCCTAATTCTTTAACTAATTTTAAGCCATAGTAAGCTGCCATACCCGGGCCTTTATCATCAGAAGCCCCACGTGCATAGAGCTTACCATCTTTAATCGTCGGTTCAAAAGGATCGGTATCCCAACCATTACCAGCAGGCATCTCATCAACATGAGCTAAAACTGCCAACGTTTCATCGCCTTCGCCATATTCCGCATAACCCACTAAGTTATCGATATTTTTTGTCTTAAAGCCATCACGTGCCGCAATCGCTAAGAACGTGGTTAAAGCTGCTTTGGGGCCTGGCCCTAAAGGTGCCTCTGCCGTTGCTTGACTATCATCTCGAAAACTCGGTACGCGTAACATGGTCGTTAAGTCAGTTAAATAATCCGCTTTGTGTTCAGCCGCTAGTGCTTGCCAATCAATTGTCATCTATTGGTTCCTCCCAAAAGTATTAATACCTTAATTTTAGCATAGGTCACGCTAACTTAATA
Source organism: Lactobacillus sp. CBA3605 (assembly GCF_002970915.1). Lineage (NCBI taxonomy): Bacteria > Bacillati > Bacillota > Bacilli > Lactobacillales > Lactobacillaceae > Lactiplantibacillus > Lactiplantibacillus koreensis. The sequence continues at coordinate 2,338,122 of NZ_CP027190.1, read as the reverse complement.
ATCAGACGCAACCGGTCTCAATAATCATGGTATACTCGACTAAAATAAGAAAGCTGGCGTTATTTTGAAACCAATCACATCAGCACTAGTCCGCCAAACAATTATCAAGCGACCGGTTGACTCTTATAAAGGGACATTTGGTCGGGTCATGCTAATTGGTGGTAATGAAAACTTCGGCGGGGCCATTATCATGGCCGCAATGGCCGCTACTTATAGCGGAGCTGGCTTAGTCACAGTAGCCACGGCTGCCAGTAATTTTACTAGCTTACACGCCCATCTACCGGAAGCAATGGCATTAGATTACACCCAAACAACGGCTGTATTAGCGTTATTACCGACCATGGATGTTATTGTCATCGGTCCCGGGCTCGGTACCGAACCTTTAGCCGTTCAGTTATTACAACACGTCTTACAAACAGTGACACCCCAGCAACGGTTAGTCATTGATGGCTCCGCAATCACTTTATTAGCCGCAGCGCAAACAAGCCTACCAGTCGCACAAATCGTGGTCACACCCCACCAGATGGAGTGGCAACGCTTGAGTGGCCTAAAAATCGCTGACCAAACACCAGCTGCTAATCAGGCAGCCCAACGACGCTTGCATGCTATCGCAGTCGTTAAGGCCCACCATACAACCGTTTATACGGATACTGATGCTTGGGAGAACCGTGGCGGAACACCAGCTATGGCAACAGGTGGCATGGGCGATACATTAGCCGGTATGATTGGCGGTTTCGCTGGGCAATTCGCAGATTTTACGGATTCAATTTTGAGTGCCGTCTACTTACACAGTGCGATTGCTGATGATTTCGCCAAAGACCAGTACGTGGTCTTGCCTCATCAAATTAGTCATGCTATCCCTAAATACATGCATGATTTCGCGCAATAGTGGCTTCGTAAAGCTAATCTGTCGAAGCTTTATAGGCATAAGCATCTTGCTTACTAACTTAACTTTAATTGCAACTATTCAACACCAAATATCATAGAACCCCAAAAACGACCATCTATCTATTGAATAGGTGATCGTTTTTTGATTGACTGCTTTAGTGTGGTCGTTGCTGATTACCAGTTTTCCGCTGACTTGCTGATATTTTACCGGTCATTTGACGAGCAACTTTAACTAAGCTGATTTGGCGCTGGCGCTTATTTTGAAAAGCCAAGTAAGCTAGCCCAATATTAGCCGCTAGACTACCACCTGAAACTAATTTTTGCATGTTAGTTCCCCACTTTCTAAGTTTGACTGCACTTAGTGACCACCTAGCAATGTAGTTTTAATTATAATAACCATAAGCAATAAATCATTCAACTGATGTGCTCATAGCCGCTAAAATGAGACCAACTATCCCAAAATGTGACTTAATAAACTGGCCGTTCCTCACCCTGAGTATCAGGATCAGCAATCCCAATACTATCCCCTACATATTTATCAGGATTTTTAACTAGGTCAACCACAACAGCCGCAATACTGGCCCGCGATCCAGAAACACCGTTGTAGGGTTCATTACGAGTCGTAATCAAATACTTAGTTTCATCATGATCATTTAACCATGGCAAACGTAAGGTCGTGTAATCTAAGCCAGATGCTGCTAATAGCTGATCAGATTGTCGTGCCGGTGCCATTCCAGAACCAATCATTTCGGCATTCCAACGACCAAATTCACCTGGAACTTCGTCGTACAGGCCAAGTACATTAGTGAATAAGACCCGTTTGACATGATTCGTCTGCATTGCCTTAATCACGTTTTTAGTTAACCGATTGCGTGAATCATGATCCACAACCGCCACAAAGACAATATCTTGATTGACCATGGCTTGATTGATAGCGGATTCGTTAGTCATATCACCATCAATTAAGGTGACCCGTTTACTGCCCTGTAGCTTGTCTAAACGATGCGCATTTCTCAAAAACAAAGTTAAATTGATCGCGTTAAATGCTGATTCATACAATAACCGTTGTTCAACGATTTGAGCAATTTGACCATTAGCTGCTAAAATTAAAACATTTTTCATTAGTTAAAACCCCTTTAATAACCGAATTTAGTGGTGATTAGACCAAATGGATTGGCTTAATCAATGACTATACGTTAAACCTTAATGTGCACTTTAAGGCAAGGACCTTGCTAAATAAGTTTCAATTTTATAGGACGAATTTACAATTGAAGTACAACACATAATTGAACAAAAAAGCCTAAGCTGTCACACTCAGACTTTTGACGCCTTAATCTTCATCAGGATGCCCAGCATCCGCCTTTAACGCCACTAGTTCAGCATCCGTTAACGCTCGGTAATTACCAGCAAGTAATCCAACCGGTAATTCTAAAGAGCCAAAGGCAATCCGCCGCAATTGCACGACACGCTCACCTAAGGTCCCAACCATCCGTTTGACTTGATGATACTTACCTTCATGGATTTTAATCCGTAATGTCGTAAAGTTTTCAATCTCATGGAAAGCAACAATTTCAGCGGCTGCGGGTTGCAATTGCGTTCCATCTTTTAAAGTAATGCCATCGTTAAAACCAGCCACTTGCGCAGCCGTAATTTCACCAGTTACTTCGGCTTCATACACTTTTGTGACGTGATGGGCTGGTGCCAACAAAGCATGGGACAATGCCCCATCATTGGTAATCACTAACACGCCTTCTGTATCTTTATCTAAACGACCGATTGGAAACAAGTCGTCACGATAATCCGTTGTATTAAATAAATCCAAAACCGTCTTCGCCTGATCGTCAACCGTTGCGGTGATAACCCCGACTGGTTTATTCATCACATAATAAAAATACTGTTGATAACTGACAGGCTTTTCATCTAAGCTCACCACGTCATTGACCGGATTAACTTGTTGCTTCCCCGATAAAACGCGCTCACCATTGGCCGTAATATGGCCGTCTTTAATCAAACGGCGGACTTGGGTTCGCGTCCCAATTCGCATCGCATGTAAAAATTTATCAATTCGCATCATTCACCTACTTAATCCGGAGCTTACGCCGCAATCCATCGGCCTTAGCTCCAATCATTATATCTGCCAAACGGGACCGCAAGGCAAAGTATACGTACACGCCGCCACCAATCGCCACCGCTATTAATAAAATAATTAATGCTTGCGTCTGACGTTGTTCGTTAAATATTAAGTTTAGCCCGTATACGGCAACTTTGGCAGCCACATAAGTCACAATCGAATACATAAGAATCCGATTGATTTTAGGCAATAATTTCACGTAACGAACGCCAAAGTTAACCTCTAAGTCATGCAAGATTAAGAGACTTGCCACCAGCATCCCAATCGCTGTTGCCACTAGCGGACCAGCCGCTGAAAGTAACGCAATACAAGGCCATTGCAGGACTAACTTGACTCCCAGACCAATCAAATAAAATCGAATAACATCTCGATTCCGCGACAACCCTTGCATTAACGCTGAAACGACAGTAAAGAGCCCGAGAATAATCGCCGTAAAAGCGGCAATTTGTAAAATCACGGCCCCCGTTTGGTCGTAGCCATAAAATAACGTATTCAAAGGTTGCGCGACCGCTGCCATGCCTAACGCGCCCGGAATCATAATGAACAGGAACAAAATAATCGCATCTTCTAGTTGTTGCCGAATATTACGCAAGTTTTGTGCCGCTAATGATTCTGATAATAATGGCACCACGGTAATTGCAATCGCAGAGGCTAACGAGACAATAATCATCACTAATTTATTGGAATTAAAAGCAAATAACGCATAGAGCGTATTGATACTTTCCACCTTAATATGGAAAGTCGCCTGCATGATTGGCTGAAAAGTCGCTTGATCTAATAAGTTAAAGACCGTCGTGGCCGTATCAATCACAATAAATGGAATGGCTTGCACAATAATATCTTTAAATAGTTGCCAAACCGGAATAACTAACTTGGCCTCACTCTGAGCGGCCAACCGATTGAGTTCCGGTCGTTGACGGTAATAATACCACCCTAACAGTAAACAACTGGCAGCGGCCCCAATAAAGGCCGCAAAGGTCGATTGCATAATCGCATTAACCCAGTCACCATTTTGAATACGCATGATAAAATACGTGGCCGCCAACATGTAGACGACCCGAAAAACTTGTTCAACAAACTGAGAAACCGCAGACGGTGCCATTTGCTGGTAGCCCTGAAAAAAGCCCCGCATTAAAGACATCGGTGGAATAATCACCAAAGCAATCGCCAAAGCCCGTAGCACCGGAATCACATGGGGGTCGCCACCGCCAAAAATCAAAGCGATCGGTTGCGCACCAAACCAGAGAATAGCCCCAGAGGCAATCCCCATCGCACCAGCTAATAATAACCCACGTTTAAAGAGCCGTTGGCCGACGCCATATTCATTAATCGCATTATATTCAGAAATTTGTTTAGAGATGGCCGAAGGAATCCCACCGATGGCCACTAACAAGAAGAAGCTATAAATATTATAGCCTTTGGCATATAGCGCATTACCTTGCATCGAATTGCTGCCTAACCACATGACCCATGGAATAATATAAATGGCGCCAAGAATTCGTGAGAAAAGACTGCCCGCCGTCATCCAAGCTGACCCGCGCACCATTTTTTGATGTGCGTCAGCTTCGGAATTAACGTGGCCACTTTGCGGTTGATCGGCTTTTGGTTCCTCAGACATGTTTTGTAACCCACTTTCTTAGTTCAATCTTAACTATTTTAGATGAAATATAGTGAACTTGCAATTTAATTCTAAACTTCTGGGCGACTTTAATCGAACCTTAACGAACCGCAACCTGATCAGACAAAAAAAGCCTGAGACTTCGCCTCAGACTTTTCGCATTATTATCAACTTTAATTAGCGACAATATTAACTAATTTGCCAGGAATCGCAATCACTTTGCGAATCGTTTTACCTGCCGTAAATTCTTGCACCTTGGCATCCGCTAAAGCTAATTTTTCAAGTTCAGCTTGACCAAGATCTTTGCTAACTTCCGCATGTGAACGGACTTTACCATTAACTTGCAAGACAATTTGCACCGTTGCTTCGACTAGCTTAGATTCATCATAAGTTGGCCACATCGCATACGTAATCGTCTTTTCGTGACCTAACAATGACCAGAGTTCTTCAGCCAAATGCGGCATAATTGGCGCAATTAACTTCACAAGCCCTTCAATGTAAACGATTGGTAAATCATCCACTTTGTAAGCTTCGTTAACAAAGACCATCATTTGTGAAATAGCAATATTAAACCGCATCGCTTCATAGTCGGCCGTAACCTTTTTAACCGTTTCGTTATAGACTTTCGTTAACTTACCGTCGTTAAAAGTCGTTACCCGATCACGGACGCGATTATTTTCATCCACAATTAATCGCCAAACCCGTTCAATCCACTTATTAGCACCATGTAAGCCATCCGTGCTCCATGGAATCGATGCTTCCAATGGTCCCATAAACATCTCATAGAGGCGTAACGTATCGGCCCCATATTGGTCCACAATATCATCTGGATTAACAACGTTACCACGTGACTTAGACATCTTTTCATGGTTATCGCCTAAAATCATGCCTTGGTTAACGAGCTTTTGGAATGGTTCTTTGTTTGGAACCACGCCCAAATCATATAGGAACTTGTGCCAGAATCGTGCATACAATAAATGGAGCACCGCATGTTCAGCACCCCCAACATACAAGTCGACGGGTGACCAATACTTGAGCTTGTCATAATCGGCTAAAGCATCTGGATTGTGCGGATCAATGTAACGTAAGAAGTACCACGAACTCCCTGCCCATTGTGGCATCGTGTTCGTTTCACGCTTCCCTTTACGGCCATTTTCATCGACCACATTAACCCAATCGTCAATGTTAGCTAATGGACTTTCTCCGGTTCCGGAAGGTTCCAAGTTCTTAGTTGCTGGTAAGCGTAATGGCAATTCATCTTCTGGCACTAATGTGGTTTCGCCATCTTCCCAATGAATTACAGGAATTGGTTCACCCCAATACCGTTGCCGTGAGAAGATCCAATCTCGTAACCGATAATTGACTTTCTTTTCACCACAGTCATGGGCAGCTAACCAGTCGATCATTTTATCAATCGCTGGTTGCTTTTCGAGACCATCCACGAGACCAGAATTGATATGAACGCCATCGCCCGTGTAAGACTGGCTAGTATAGTCATTCTCACCAGCAATAACAGGTTTGATTGGTAAGTCGAACTTCTGGGCGAACTCAAAATCACGATCATCATGCGCTGGTACAGCCATAATGGCCCCAGTCCCATAAGAAGCTAAAACGTAATCAGCAATCCAGATGGGGAGTTTTTCGCCGTTAACTGGGTTAATGCCGTAACTCCCAGTAAAGACCCCGGTCTTATCTTTGTTTAGATCAGTTCGTTCCAAATCAGACTTGGTCGCAATCTTAGCCTTATAAGCTTTAATCGCATCAGCCTGAGCCGGCGTGGTTAGGCTTTCAACGAGGGCATGTTCTGGTGCTAATACCATGTAACTAGCACCGTATAACGTATCTGGCCGAGTTGAGAAGACTTCGATGACCTGATCGTCATGGTCCGCAACTTTAAACTTAATCGCAGCCCCGATCGAACGGCCAATCCAATTCCGTTGTTGTTCTTTAATATTTTCAGGCCAATCAATATCATCTAAATCATCAATCAACCGATCAGCATACGCTGTAATCTTTAAGCTCCATTGTTTCATTGGCACCCGATAAACGTCGTAGCCACCACGTTCAGTCTTGCCATCAATGACTTCTTCATTTGAGACTACAGTCCCGCCCATCATATCTGGCGCCCAGTTAACGAGCGTTTCAGATTCATAGGCTAAGCCTCGTTTGTATAATTGTTCAAAAATCCATTGGGTCCATTTGTAGAACGTCGGGTCCGTCGTATTAACTTCGCGATCCCAATCATAGGAAAATCCCAATGACCGAATCTGACGTTTAAAGTTTTTAATATTTTGCGCTGTAAAGTCCTTCGGGTTGTGACCCGTTTTTAAGGCGTACTGTTCGGCTGGTAGTCCAAACGCATCCCACCCCATTGGATGTAATACGTTGTAGCCTTGCATCCGTTTCAACCGTGACATGATATCCGTCGCAGTATATCCTTCTGGATGACCGACATGCAACCCTTGACCAGATGGATATGGGAACATATCCAAAGCGTAATATTTCTTTTTATCCGTTGTATCTAACGTCTTGAACGTTTTGTTAGCTTTCCAATAATGTTGCCACTTGCGTTCAATAATTTGATGATTATATGCCATGCTAGTGCCCCTCTCTTGGTACTGGTTTATGTATCTAAGTGTCAGTTGGCGACTCAGGTTACAAAAAAAGCCTATAAGCAAAAAGCGCTTATAGGACGAAAACAGGTTCCGCGGTACCACCTATGATTCCACGTTGCCGTGGCCTCTTGGGAATCTTAACGCGAAACCACGTCCGTCTTGTAAGTTGAGCCGGAAGACTCGAAGGTAAGTTCAGCGTCGCTAATTCCTCGTTCTCAGCGCCCACGAGGTTTCTGAAAATCAGCTTGGCTTACTAGTCCTTGTCAGAGTCGTAAAGTTATTGCTACCTATGTTAGCAAATTCGGCTTACTTTTTCAAGGGCTCGCACGGTTAAAAACGTGGTTTCTCACGCACTGGACCCGGTTACAACGACAAAACATGCTATAATCAGGACAAACAATCTTGATTGGAGGACTCCGATGGCTAAACTTCATTGGCAACGACGTGATGGGGCAATGTTAGTCGTGTTTTTACTATGGCTCGGCTGGACCTGGGCCGTTTGGCGTCAAGCCTCGTTTATTAAAACTTTTGATACGCACATCGCATGGCCGCTACATCAAAGTCCGGCTTGGTTACAAAACGGACTAGTTGCCTATACACAGTTGGGAAATTCAGTGCAAGTGACCTTCATCACCGTAGCAATCGGCTTGCTATTAGTTTGGTGTCATCAGCAACGGGCCACACTATTTTTTTGGATTAATACTTGGGGCTTAGCTGCTTATGGCAATTATTTTATCAAACAACTGATTCAACGTCCCCGGCCAACTGCATGGCGGCTCATTGAGATTGGGGGCTATAGTTATCCCAGCGGCCACTCCACAACAGCGACCGTATTAGTCGGTAGTTTGTTAGTTATCGCCTATGATCAACTGCAGAACCGCTCGTTAAAACGCGGCCTGTTAGTCGGCGGTTGCGTCCTGATTTTACTAATGATGATCAGTCGCATCGTCGTCGGCGTCCATTACCCTAGCGATACTGTGGGAGGCGTCTTACTTGGGAGCTGTCTCTTATATTTGAGTACCCGCTTGAGTCAAGGACAACGTATTGGCCCCTTAACCCCGAAAAATGTGCCATAAAAAACCGTAGTTTGAACGTCGAAATAGGCGCCAAGCTACGGTTTTTATTAAACTTTAGTTAGTTTGCTTTATTTTTTAACTTAGCCGCATGTTGCGCCGCAGTCAGCTGTTTGCCACGGTCAAAACTATTCACAATTAGCGCTAAAATCACGAGACCAAGACCAATTAGATAGACCCAATGCAGCCCGGTATAAAGAATTCCATGTAGCGTTGGTCGGAGCTTTGCGGGTAAACTCGTCGCCGTCTGTGGATTAATCAGTTTATTCATCATTGCCATATTAGTACCTGCATGCTGTTGAATGCCTTGATTCATCCCGACATTTAGAGCAATCCCAAAGATCGAAATCATTAAGGTCTGTCCGATTGTCCGACTCAACGTGTTAAACGATGTCGCTACCCCCACATTTTCTGGGGCGACGAGGTGCTGTGACGTTACCGTCGTTGCGGTGATGGTAATTCCAAAACCAACGCCCCCAATCGCGGTAATCAAGAAGAACCAGCCAAAGGCCGTTGAAACCGGTAAGAGTGCCAGGCAAATACTAGTAACCAGAATAAACATTAAACTTAAATAGATAATTTTCCGTGGCGCCCATTTAGCCAACAATCGGCCCGTCACGAAAGACCCAATAATCCACATTAACGAACTTGGCGTTACCGCAAAACCTGCTAGGGATGCTGGCACACCAAGAATACCTTGAGTCCACGTGGGAATGTATACTTCGACGGCCATCAAGAAGCCACTCACTAACGCCGCCACGGCATTTTGAATGACAAACGTATGATTCTTGAATAAGTCCAACGAAATCACAGGTTCTGCGGTACGACTCTCACGGCGAATAAATAACCACAGACTAAAGCCGCTTAACAGCCATGCCATGATAACCGTAGCCCAACTAATTGTCGCATTTCCAAGTAATTGGAAACTCAACATCAAGCATAGTAAAAATAGCATTAACCAGAAACTACCCAAATAATCGACTTTACCCTGCCGCTGCCGCTTAGGTTCTCGTAAATAGACTTGAAATAAAACTAAGGTAATCAAGCCCACGGGCACATTGATGAAAAAGATCCAATGCCAACTTAACTTATCAACAATGATGCCCCCAATTAAGGGCGCCAAGACTGAGGCAATCCCCCAAGCCGAACTATTAAAGCCCAGCACTTTGGCCCGCCGTTCAAATGAATAAATGTCCGCAATAATGGTCATGGCTACCGGCATCAGTGCACCAGCCCCAATTCCTTGGATGGCTCGCCAGAAAATCAGGACTGGCATGGAATCAGATAGGCCACTCATCATCGAGCCGATAATAAAGATAATCAATCCGGCTTGCATAACTGGTTTACGACCAATTAAGTCCGTTAATTTGCCATAAATTGGCGTCATCATGGCGTTGGTCAATAAATAAATTGAAAAAACCCAGTTCATTAATGCAACCCCGTGCAGGTCGCCGACAATTGTTGGCAAGGCCGTTGACACGATGGTCCCTTCGATAGCGCTCATGAACGTGGCCACGTATATCGCAATCGTAACCGCGATGACGTTGGTTTTACGTTGTTGCATGTGTTTTACTCCTTCTATGTTTGAAAAATAGCACAACCTGCTCGTTACTCAGGCCGCAAAAAAAGCGACCTGTTAAAACAAGGTCGCTTTTAGCGTCGAGTACCTACAGACCGTAACGAAAAATCGTTACGTTTATTTAGTTAAATTCAGCTTTTAAAGCAGCTACTTTATCAGTATGTTCCCAAGGCAAGTCAACATCCGTCCGACCGAAATGACCGTACGCAGCAGTTTGCCGATAAATTGGGCGTTGTAAGTCTAACATCTTAATAATCCCAGCGGGCCGCAAATCAAAGTTTTGGCGAATCGCTGTAATTAACGCATCATCACTGACCTTACCGGTACCAGCCGTATCAACCGCAATTGAGACTGGTTCGGCAACCCCAATAGCGTATGCTAGTTGGACTTCAACCTGATCAGCCAAGCCAGCAGCAACTAAATTTTTCGCAATGTAGCGAGCCGCATAACTTGCAGAACGGTCCACTTTGGTCGCATCCTTACCAGAGAAAGCCCCGCCACCATGATGAGCGAACCCACCATAAGTATCGACGATAACTTTCCGACCAGTTAAACCAGCATCCCCTTGGGGCCCACCGATAACAAAACGGCCAGTTGGGTTAACCAGATATTTGGTTTGGTCATCTAACAATTCGGCTGGAATGACTGCCTTGATTACTTGATCAATCACCGTTTGTCGAATTGTGGTTAACGAAACGTCAGGATCATGTTGGGTGGACAAGACGACCGTGTCAATCCGCTTAGGTTGATTCTGAGCATCATATTCAACCGTAACTTGGGCTTTCGCATCTGGGCGCAACCACTTGATGGTCCCAGCCTTGCGTAAAGTTGCAATTTGACGCATCAAACGATGACTTAAAGCGATTGGAAGTGGCATTAACTCAGGTGTTTCGTTAATCGCATAGCCAAACATCATCCCTTGATCGCCGGCCCCAATTTGATCCAATGGGTCCGCGTCACCTTCACGAGTTTCCAAAGAATCATCAACACCTTGGGCAATATCTGGTGATTGTTCATCCAACGAAACTAAAACGGCACAGTTATCACCATCAAACCCATATTGGCCATCAACATAACCAATTGATTTAATCGTATCACGTACAACTTTTTGAATATCAACATAGGCTTTGGTCGATACTTCCCCAAAGACTAATACTAACCCAGTGGTTACTGAAGTTTCAACAGCAACCCGGGCTTGTGGATCTTGTTCTAACATGGCATCTAAAATGGCATCACTGATTTGATCCGCGATTTTATCGGGATGACCCTCAGAAACTGATTCAGATGTAAATAGGTGTCTTTCACTCACTTTAAAATTCCCCCTTGAAAAATTGCGGTTACAAGGCATCTAAGAGTAACTACCACGGCTACTTTCACAGCCATTGCCAGTCCGTTGCGACGTTTCCAGTCTCAACCTCTTATCCTCTCGGGAACGGCTCATAACTATATTACACTATCACAATCAACAGAATTTTTAAAGAATCTTACCAAATTATTGACTGGCTCGCCGTCTATCGTTAGGATTGTAATAATACCTACAGAAAGACGTTGGCCATATGATTCGAATTGGAAAAATAAAATTAAACCGTGACTATGTTCACCTAGTCCTTTTCATGATTGTTCAAAGTATGATTTGTTGGTGGGCTGCGCTGGATTACGGGCGTTCCTTCCAAACTGCACAATTCTCATCCGCACAACTCCCGCTCATCGGGTATACGTTAGCCATCACGGCAACGATTTTTATTATTTTGGACCGGCGAATTGCGCCCCAATGGAGTTTAGTTGCCATTGGTATTTCGGTGGCATTGGCCCTGACAAGCATCATCGCTAAGGAATCCGAATTATTATACTTACTGTTAACAGGGAGTGCGTGGTTGCTGATTATGGCTATTCCCCGTTTTGGCATGCAAAATTATTTCGGGTTAACCGTCTTCAGCATTGTCATGACGTATACGATTCCAGTGGCCGTTTTTTATTTACAAAATAATTATTTATCGACGACCTTTTTATGGAAATTAGCCCCGTTAATGGCGAGCTATCTTTTCTTATACGTGCCAAGTTTTAGTCATCAACGCCAGATTAACCAGCTTATTTCAGCGATTACCGGTCTTTTATTAGTGGTCGTCATCTTTTTACAACCTTTGACTTGGCAAACTATCCTAGCAATCTTAGTTACCATCGCCGTTTGGTTTAGTCAACAATCGTTCGGACGGATGCGGTTTCATTTATTAATTAATGCAGCCGTTCAACTAATTCTCATGTTCTTACTTTATTAATCCCATTTTGACCGACCTGATAGTCAAATAAAAACAGGCCCTGCAAGCAGTTTATAACTTCTTACAGGGCCTGTTTTATTTTTTTAGGCCTTAAGCTGGCTCATGAATCAAGCTAGCAACGGTCTGAATATCGGTTGGGGTCGTCCGACAACACCCACCAATAATTTGGGCACCGGCGGCCAACCAAACCGGGACAAATGATGAAAATTGATGACTTAAGCTTGTCGTTTGCCACGTTTTTGTAATCGGATCATATTCATCGCCTGAATTTGGATACACGATCAATGGCACCGACACCGCTGCTCGCAACGTTTGCAGGGCTGGTTCAATATTTTCTAAAGTGGTACAGTTCACCCCAACCGCTACCACATTTGGTTGCGAAGCGACCCACTGGGCGGCCGTGGCAAGGCTAGTCCCATCACACAACGTTTGCGCATCGCGAATACTAAAGCTAACCCAGTAAGGCTGGTTGGGATAAGTCGTTGTCACTAAGTGCACCAATGCTTGAACTTCTTTAAAGTTAGGCATCGTTTCTAAGGCCAGTGTATCAACTCCAACCGCCATCATTAACTCCAGCCGTTCCCGGTGAAATGCTTGATAGTCCTGCGCCGTTAACTGATAACGACCGGTGTATTCACTACCATCCGCTAAATAGGCCCCATAAGAGCCGATACTGCCGGCCACAATCCCCGCAAAGTCAGCGTGTTGCGCCGCATAGTCATCACGTGCTTGATTTGCGAGTTTGACCGCTGACTGAATTAACTCGCGCGCCTGCGCTGCTGGAATCCCAGCAGCTTCAAAGGCTGGCACGTTAGCTTGATACGTATTCGTAATCGCAATCTGCGCGCCGGCAGCAAAATAACTTTGATGTACCGCCGTAATTGCCGCTGGTTGGGTGAGCATGGCCGTCGCTGACCATAAAGCGCTGTCGGTCGCAACACCTCGTTTTTCTAATTCGGTCGCCATCGCCCCATCCAAGACAGCGGGACCCATTTTTAATAGCGTTTTCAATGACTTTTTTGTCATACTAATATTCCTTTCTGACCCAAAATTATGGTATTCTAATTGCATTAATAGTTTACTCATCTTATTCTAATTATTTCAAACTTGCAAGGAGTGCCTTTATTTATGTCTAAACAAACTCATCTTAATCGCCAAATGGAATCACGGCACGTCTTAATGATTTCACTCGGTGGGGTCATTGGGACTGGACTCTTTCTCAGTTCTGGCTATACCATTCATGAAGCGGGCCCAATTGGGACGCTACTCGCTTACACCATCGGTGCCGTCTTAGTCTACCTAGTGATGCTGTGTCTGGGTGAACTAGCGGTTGCCATGCCTTACACCGGGGCGTTTCACGTCTATGCCAAAAAATATATCGGTCCCGGGACTGGATTTACGGTCGCCATTCTATACTGGCTGACTTGGACGATTGCGTTAGGTTCCGAGTTCACTGCCGCCGGGTTAATCATGCAGAACTGGTTCCCACACGTTGCCACCTGGCTTTGGAGCTTACTTTTCATGGTCGTCATTTTTACCGTTAATGCCCTATCTGTCCGCTGGTTCGCTGAAGCCGAATTTTGGTTTGCCAGTATCAAGGTCGTTGCGATTATTATATTTATCATTTTAGGTGGCTTAGCGATTATCGGCTTACTGCCACTGCAGGGACATTCGAGTGCCCCTTTGCTTGCTAATTATTACAAAAATGGGTGGTTTCCCAATGGCTTTGGTGGCGTCTTTACGACGATGCTCACCGTTAATTTTGCCTTTTCAGGAACCGAGCTCATCGGCATTACTGCAGGTGAAGCCAAAGATCCCGCCCATACGATTCCAATTGCTATTCGGACCACGTTATGGCGTTTGATCATCTTCTTTGTTGGTAGTATGTTCGTGATGGCTGCTTTGATTCCTTATCAAAAGGCTGGTGTCACCCAGAGCCCCTTCGTCTTGGTCTTTAAAGAAATCGGCATTCCCTATGCGGCCGACCTCATGAATTTTGTCGTGTTAACGGCCATTATGTCCGCCGCTAATTCCGGCCTATATGCCTCAACGCGGATGTTATGGTCGCTCGCCAATGAAGGCACGATTCCCAAAATATTTAAACGGACTACTCGCCGAGACGTCCCTTTGATTGCCCTGATAACGAGTATGTTAGGTGGCATTCTCGCATTACTGTCTAGTGTGTATGCGGCTGGTTCTGTTTACCTCGTCTTAGTCTCAATTTCCGGTTTAGCAGTGGTCATTGTTTGGATGGCAATTGCCTTATCAGAAATTAATTTTCGTAAGGCCTACGTTAAGAGTGGCAAAAATCTGGCTGACTTAACTTATAAAACACCTGGCTATCCGGTAGTGCCTTGGCTCGCCTTTATTTTAAGCGGCCTGTCTTGCATTCTGATTTGGTTTGACCCCAATCAGCGTATTGCGCTTTACTACACGTTACCCTTTATCGCGATTTGCTACCTCGGCTATTACCTCAGTCAAAAAATCAAACAACACCATCAAAATTAATGCAAAAGTCTGACAAATTGTCAGGCTTTTTTGTTTGAACGCAACCCCACTATTACTAGCCTTAAACTGATTAATCAATTAACACTGTCACACTGCATTTTATGCTAAAATAAAAACCGTCGTCATCCCGGAGGACAACCACGGCTTTGAAACGAATTGGCTTGAATATACGTGCTAATATATTACTTCGTTCCGTAATATAGTATACCAGATTTAAGTGGCGTTGTATTTATCAGCGTTGGTTGCTAACCGATTTTTAACGAATAGTAAACTTTACTAACCGCATCAACTGTTATTCACGAAAGGATTTCTTTAATATGCAAAAAATTGCAGTTCTATCTGATATTCATGGTAATGCGACCGCCCTTGCTGCCGTTTTAGCCGACGCTCAAGCACAAGGGGTAACCGAATACTGGACTGTTGGTGATATTACTGTCCGTGGTCCAGAACCCGAGCAGTGTATGGCTTTACTCGATCAAGTCCAGCCAACCGCTTACGTTCTTGGGAATCATGAAGAAAATTATGGTAAAGTTTTAACCGCCACCCCCACTGACTTTAATCAACCCAAGCAAATCATGGCAACCATCTTAACCGCTTACGATCGCCAACAATTAACTTCAGCACACTTTACGAAACTTTTACATTTACCCTTAACGGTCACTAAGCACATCGGTTCGCTCACAATTCGCTTGCAACACGTCTTACCACAGCGCACACGAGGCCACGCCTTAGCGCCAACTGCTGAACAAGCTAACTTTGACCAAGCCGCCACTGGACAGCCAGATATCGTCATCTACGCCCATACGCATCAGCCCTTAATGCGTTATTCTACTACCGGCCAATTGATTTTAAATGCCGGCACCGTTGGCTTACCGACTGCACCATGGCCGGCGTTAAGATCACCCCGGGCCATGTATTTATTACTAACATTTGACGCCCAGGGTCTAACTAGCATTGACTACCGAAAAGTAGCCTTTGATTGGCAACAAGCGATCAAGATTGCACAGGAACATACCCTACCCTATTTAGAATTTTATGAGCGCACACTCCGTACGAATGCCTACCAGTACGCGCCAAATACCGTGGCCGCCTATAATGATGCTCATGCGATGGCCGCCCGAGCACAAGCCATTCTGGCAACTAACGATTAATTGAAAAATTACTAAGAAACAGGATTAAATAGTTCCAATCTCGTGTGATTTCTGTATACTGTTAAAGTCAGCGTTTTAAACACAAACGTTGGGCAGTTAAGAGAGGAGTCACAGATAATGTATTTTAAAAAAGCAACCCTTGATGATATTGACACTATCATCGATATTTTAAGCGATGGGCGTAATCAATTAGCCGAGGCCGGTGTCAACCAATGGCAAGGCGATTACCCATCACGCAATCAGATTACCGCCGATATCATGCAAGGATCCGCCTACTTATTCAATGCGGATGATAGTGCTACAGTGGGGGCAGTCGCCGTGGTACCGTCGCCAGATGCTACCTATGACACGGCTAATGCCACTTGGTTAAACACCACGGCGCCATATGTCGTTATCCATCGCGTGGCAATCCATTCCAGCCACGCGGGGCATGGTTACGCCACCCAACTTTTTGAAAAAATCATTGCACATATTACCAAAGAACATCCAGCTATTAAAAGTATCCGGATTGATACCCATGCCGATAATTTAGCCATGCAGCATTTGATTGCTAAAATG
Source organism: Lactobacillus sp. CBA3605 (assembly GCF_002970915.1). Classification (NCBI taxonomy): domain Bacteria; kingdom Bacillati; phylum Bacillota; class Bacilli; order Lactobacillales; family Lactobacillaceae; genus Lactiplantibacillus; species Lactiplantibacillus koreensis. The sequence continues at coordinate 2,321,725 of NZ_CP027190.1, read as the reverse complement.
CAATTTGAGCGCGTTGGCGAGATGGTTGGGGTTTACCATCAAGACGATACCTGCTACGTCTATGAGAAGCTAATTAAGTAAGATAAACACCGATTAATCAATCAGACCAATCCGTCTGTTAGATTAATCGGTGTTTTTTAAATATCGGTGTTAATATTGAGACTGCCAGTCGATGCTGGTCTGATTAAATCCAGGTTGTTGCAACAAAAAGGCCAACTGGAATTGTCGAGTTGGTTGATCCAAAAATAGATACTGCCGGGGCACCACAAAGTTTTCAAACCGATGCCTCAACATCGCTAAGCTAATTTTAGGAATTTGAACAAATGCTATAATTGGCAGAATTAGCCCCGTATTCTTAGCAGCAAAGTAAGTTTTAATTTCATGATAGTCATCATGCTGAAATTGTTGCCCTAGCCGTGCCAAAGTAGCCGCATCTCCAGTAATGGGCTGATTGCACTTAATAAACAGCTCAATCCCACCTTCAGCGCCTGTAGTATAAACGAATGCTTGAAACGGCTTTTGATAGAAGCGCCGGCGATACTCAATAATCTTCGTCTGATTAATAATAGCTTGCGTATTTTCTGGATGTAGTGATAGTAGTAAGGTTGGTAGATCTGGATCATATATCGTTAAGGTCAATTTATCCCCTCCTTTTTTTGCTAAGGACGAATCTACAATTGAAGTGCAACACATAATTGAACAAAAAAATCCCATAGCGGGTACAATTACTCAACAACCAAGAAAAGCAAAGGGGTACTCGCTATGAACTATCACCATTTACTATATCTGAACAAGAAAGTATCTTAGAACTTTCTGCTAAAGGCATAACAATTCGGGCAATCGTCTTACGATCCACAGCAAACCGTACAACAGTATCTACTCGTGTCATAGTCGGCTTCTGTAGATAGAGAATACCGGATAGTGCCGATGTAGCCTTACGTCCTTACTGCGCTGGCACTCTACCTTGTATTGGGACAATCGATAAACTTAATCATGATTTTGGATCGTACATGATACCTTAGCAGCGACTTGATAGACAACTGGTCTTTAGGCAGAACCGTTGCATATTCAATGTCATCCTCCATTAACTCTGGTAAACCGACGTTCACGTGTCTTCCAAGTAATAGTAATTAGTCAACACTGGCTTTGTATTACGTAGATTTTTTTGATACTCGGACTTCACCGTACGTTTATGACTATCACGATAAGCCTTAACTCCTGCTTTGGCCCCTAGGATTGCAATTGCTTCAATTTGTTCATTCGTCAGCTCTGTCAAGCTACTCTCACTCCTCATTTACTTAGTTAATATCGCACAACTATCATTTTGATCTGAAAAAGTCAGTTAAGTTAACACACCTTTTGTGAATTAACTTAATTAAGCTCAGGTAATTATTTCATTACTAACCTAAAATTAAACACCTTTAATTTTAGGTTTCTTTTGCTCTATCCACACAGCTACAAAAACACTAAAATCTATATTTACTCAATCAATATTTGGAACTATACTCTCCGCATCAAATTAATTTGAAATCATTTTACACGGAGGATACATTTATGAAATCTGCATTTAAATACTCAACACTCTTGTTAGCCTCAGCCTTAGTATTAGGTATCAGCACCTCTTTTGTGAAGGCCTCTGCAGACACAGCTACTAACTCTATTGTTACTACAGAAACAACTATTCCCACCACAGCAAGCACAGCTACACTTCCAGCAATTCATCCTACAACTCGTATGTGGGTCGATTCTGATGGCGATGAAGTTACGCAAGATTGGCAAGAAATTATGAACGGCGCTTGGGCGGGTGCAAACGTAGAAAGCGGCGGTCATTACTTTGATTGATTTTATATATTCAATCTAAAATTTAAACAAGTTTACTTTTTATTAATTTAAGAAACATGGTGAGCGGTGTGCATAACCTACTTCAGTTATTTAAAGACTACTTATCTAGCTTACCAATCTTCATAATTAGTTTTTACTTTGTAACAGCTCAGCCTAGTGGTCACTTTGTTTTTATTTTGAATCCACTTAATCTTTTACTTCTATTTTCCTACTTGCTAACATATCCGGTAGCACTACATTGGTTGCCTGCCTTGCACAATGATTCTCTTTACATGCAATCCTATGTTACACGGGGAATTAGTAATAATCCACGACATACGATACTACACGATCAACTAAAATTTCGCGATGATATAACCAATATGCTAGTTATTTGGGCCTTGCATGGGATTCTTTTTATAGTTTCTATTCCTGTTGTAGCAGTTATGGGTAGCACTAAAATCGTGAATTATTTAGTTCACAATAGATAACTACGATGAAAGGTCAGCCGGTGCGGCCTCGTGTCAAGTAGACAATCAAATAATTAAAATTATTATGCAATTTTCTTGACGGCATGATTTCGGTATTCTACTGGGGTCATGCCGTTTAGTGTTGTTTGACGGCGAGAATTGTTATACCAATCCATAAAATTCGCTACTAACCCAATAATCGCTTTCAATGATAACGGCCTCTCAAAGTCAAAACATTCCGTCTTCATATGGCTCCACAGGCTTTCCATTGGACTGTTGTCACCGGGTATTCCTGGACGAGACATACTATGTGTCACGCCGGCTCCGGGTTTTCACTTTGCATGGTCTCGCATGGATTCCGAAAATACAAAAAAACCTTCATATCAAAGATATGAAGGCCATGCAAAGGTACCGAAATAGCTATTAGTACCGGCGATGGTGATTTCTTGCCTACAAAAACTAAATCATCCAACCGAGTTGTTACGGCACCACCCTACCTCATTAAGTTACTTGGTAGCCTGCATCAAGAACAGATTGCAGCAGGTATTCAGAATAACTTACACCTTGTTTTTATGGGGAAATTTAGCAGTAAAGTCCCTAGTGATAATTCAGTCAACAAATCACTTAGGGCGGCACATGAAAGACTTGGTATTAAAAAGATTACCTTTCATGGATTACGTCACACACATGCAAGCTACCTACTCTACAAAGACGTGTCTATTTATATAATTGCACAACGTCTGGGACATTCGGACGTAGGCATCACACAGCGCGTCTATGCGCACGTCATTGCAGAGCTTGCACAACAACAGGCAGTTAAGATAGATAACGCACTAGAACAATTTTAATATGTAAAAGAACCCGGGTTAGACCCCGGTTTTCTTGTCGAAATTTTAGAGCATATAGTTAAAAAGTGCACCAAACATGCACCAAAGTGCACCACCATAAGTGCACCATAATTGCTGTACATCATGTGGCACAAGGGATTTAAGTACACGGTTTGATTTGGGAGACCATCCCTAACTTTGTAATATTGGAAAAGCCGAAAAGTGCACCAAAGTGCACCATGAACTTATTTTGGTTCTATGATATTTGGTGTTGATGGAGAAATCCATCGACACCATTTTTGTAAAAAAAAAGAGGCATACCACCTCTACGTGCTACAATCAAGTCGACGAAAACTAATTGAAAGCGAGAAGATTAATATGTCTCAAGACCAGTCTACAAGAATTCTTCTACAAATTAAAGACCAAAATATAACTAATTTTAAAATTCAAGATAATAGCCGGGATGCTTTACGGATTTACGCGGATCTTTCCTATTCAATTAGTGTTTGCCCACGTTGTGGGCAACACGAAATCGTTCGAAATGGTTTTAAAACGGTTAATATCAGAATTTCCAACATCAGCGAGCGAACGGCATTGTTAATTTTACGTAAGCAACGCTTTCTCTGTCGGGCTTGCGGTCATAGCCTACTTGCCCAAACCCCCGTAGTGGCCAAGCAACATCAGATTTCTCAACATGTTAAGCACCGTATTACTACAGCACTAACAGAAGACCGCACAATGGTCAATATTGCCGCAGAGTACAATGTATCAACTAATACTGTCAGTCGTCAATTAGTTGCTTTGGGGAAACAAACTAGACCAGCCTATGATGGTCTACCAACTACTTTATGCATCGATGAATTCCGTTCTACCGGGAAACAAATGAGTTTCATCGCTATTGATGCACAGAAACACGACCTCATTGCCATTCTTCCAGGACGTAGAACTAAAGAGATTAAGGCATTCTTCTTAAATCATTACTCCTTGAAAAATCGCCAGCAAGTGACCCAGGTTGTGATGGATTTTAACGCAAACTATTACACCATTATGCACAGTATTTTCCCTAACGCCAAAGTTGTCGCCGACAACTTTCATTTAGTTCAAATGGTCTTACGATCCTTAAACCAGACTCGTGTTCAATTGATGAAAAGATTTGCCCCAGACACTCGTGAATACCGCGTGCTTAAGTATTACTGGCGGCTCTATCTCAAAGATTATTCAAAACTTGAAAAAGATAAACCACAATGGTTTTCGCATTTAAAAGACCATCTAACTCAGGAACAACTAATCCTGGAGGGACTGGATCTGAATGAAGAATTTGCGAACACTTATTATTCAGCTCACGAATTAGTCGAGGCCATTCGTAGTCGAAACTATGTCGCATTTATTGAAGCTTTAGGTAGAGTTGAGAACGTTAGTCCTCAGCTCTTACAAACGATTAAGACCTTTATCAAGAATAAGCAATTTATTAAAAACATGACGGAATGTTCACTCTCAAATGGGCCCATCGAGGGTGTTAATCGTAAAATCAAACAAATAAAACGAACAGCTTATGGCTACCGAAACTGGATGAATTTTAATTATAGAATACAGATTGAATTCAAAATAAAAATAAAAAAAAGAAGCCCAATTCGTAAATGAATTGAACCCCAATTTTCCTCATCAACACCGGTTGACAAAGAACCCTTATTTTCTATAGTTTTGCATGGTTTATGAAAAAACAAAAAAGCCGTTATATCAATGATATAACGACTTCTCAAAGGTACTTAGAGCTTCCTGAAAACCTCTTAGTACCGGCGATCGGGGTCGAACCGATACTCCCTCAACGGGAACTGGATTTTGAGTCCAGCGCGTCTGCCAATTCCGCCACGCCGGCAAAATGGAACTAAATATGAAACTGATCAGGATTATAACCTTTTCAGGAAAGGCGGTAACCGGATTTGAACCGGTGATGAAGGTTTTGCAGACCTCTGCCTTACCACTTGGCTATACCGCCATCATTTTTTGCCCAACCCAATTGGGTTAGCTGGATTCGAACCAGCGCATGATGGAGTCAAAGTCCATTGCCTTACCACTTGGCTATAACCCAATCAAAGGGCGGTATGTGGGAATCGAACCCACGCGTGCCGGAGCCACAATCCGGTGCGTTAACCACTTCGCCAATACCGCCAACATGGCAGGGATAGTAGGAGTTGAACCCACACCGACGGTTTTGGAGACCGTTGTTCTACCATTAAACTATATCCCTATGAAAAAAATGGAGGGAAGTGGATTTGAACCACCGAACCCGAAGGAGCGGATTTACAGTCCGCCGCGTTTAGCCAGACTTCGCTACCCCTCCATAAATGGCGCGGGACGGAATCGAACCGCCGACACATGGAGCTTCAATCCATTGCTCTACCGACTGAGCTACCGAGCCAAATAATCATTATGATGAAGTCTATTCAATTTTTCTAACGGCCTAAGCCATTAAATGGAGGATACAGGGCTCGAACCTGTGACCCTCTGCTTGTAAGGCAGACGCTCTCCCAACTGAGCTAATCCTCCATGATGACCCCTACGGGATTCGAACCCATGTTACTGCCGTGAAAGGGCAGTGTCTTAAACCACTTGACCAAGGGGTCATATTTACTATATCTAACTAACGGAGAGTAAGGGATTCGAACCCTTGAAACAGGTATAACCCGTTTACAGCATTTCCAATGCTGCTCCTTCAGCCACTCGGACAACTCTCCATGGCTTACGTAGATAACTCCGACAGGCGGGCTCGAACCGTCGACATCTTGATTAACAGTCAAGCGCTCTACCAACTGAGCTATGTCGGAATATTGCATGGCAACGTCCTACCCTCGCAGGGAGCGATCCCCCAACTACTCTCGGCGCTAAGAAGCTTAACTTCTGTGTTCGACATGGGAACAGGTGTATCCTTCTTGCCATCGTCGCCACACTATTGAGAAACTTGTGCTCTCAAAACTAGCTAATATCAAATTGTATTTTTCATCTTACCGGAACACCAATTACTTGGTTAAGTCCTCGACCGATTAGTATTAGTCCGCTTCACACGTCACCGTGCTACCACTTCTAACCTATCTACCTGATCATCTTTCAGGGGTCTTACTTCCATAAAGGAATGGGAAATCTCATCTCGAGGTGTGTTTCACACTTAGATGCTTTCAGCGTTTATCACATCCATACGTAGCTACCCAGCGATGCGCCTGGCGGCACAACTGGTACACCAGAGGTATGTCCATCCCGGTCCTCTCGTACTAAGGACAGATCCTCTCAAATTTCCTACGCCCGCGACGGATAGGGACCGAACTGTCTCACGACGTTCTGAACCCAGCTCGCGTACCGCTTTAATGGGCGAACAGCCCAACCCTTGGGACCGACTACAGCCCCAGGATGCGATGAGCCGACATCGAGGTGCCAAACCTCCCCGTCGATGTGGACTCTTGGGGGAGATAAGCCTGTTATCCCCAGGGTAGCTTTTATCCGTTGAGCGATGGCCCTTCCATACGGTACCACCGGATCACTAAGCCCGACTTTCGTCCCTGCTCGACCTGTCTGTCTCGCAGTCAAGCTCCCTTGTGCCTTTACACTCTGCGAATGATTTCCAACCATTCTGAGGGAACCTTTGGGCGCCTCCGTTACTCTTTAGGAGGCGACCGCCCCAGTCAAACTGCCCACCTGACACTGTCTCCCACCACGCTAAGTGGTGTGGGTTAGAGTGGTCATACAGCGAGGGTAGTATCCCACCAACGCCTCCACCGAAACTAGCGTTCCGGTTTCTATGGCTCCTACCTATCCTGTACAAGCTGTACAAACACTCAATATCAAGCTACAGTAAAGCTCCATGGGGTCTTTCCGTCCTGTCGCGGGTAGTCCGCATCTTCACGGACAATATAATTTCACCGAGTCTCTCGTTGAGACAGTGCCCAGATCGTTACGCCTTTCGTGCGGGTCGGAACTTACCCGACAAGGAATTTCGCTACCTTAGGACCGTTATAGTTACGGCCGCCGTTTACTGGGGCTTCAATTCTGAGCTTCGCCGAAGCTAACCCATCCTTTTAACCTTCCAGCACCGGGCAGGCGTCAGCCCCTATACGTCATCTTACGATTTTGCAGAGACCTGTGTTTTTGATAAACAGTCGCCTGGGCCTATTCACTGCGGCTGATCTTGCGATCAGCACCCCTTCTCCCGAAGTTACGGGGTCATTTTGCCGAGTTCCTTAACGAGAGTTCACTCGCTCACCTTAGGATTCTCTCCTCGACTACCTGTGTTGGTTTGCGGTACGGGTAGTTAAATACTCACTAGAAGCTTTTCTCGGCAGTGTGACATCAGACGCTTCGCTACTAAATTTCGCTCCCCATCACAACTTGTCCTTAAATTGATAAGCATTTGACTCATCAAAAGACTTGTTGCTTGGACATCCTAATCCAACAGGATGCACATCTTAGCCTACTGCGTCCCTCCATCGTTCAAACGCATTTAACTAGTACAGAAATATCAATCTGTTATCCATCGTCTACGCCTCTCGGCCTCGACTTAGGTCCCGACTAACCCTGGGAGGACGAGCCTTCCCCAGGAAACCTTAGTCATTCGGTGGATGGGATTCTCACCCATCTTTCGCTACTCATACCGGCATTCTCACTTCTAAGCGCTCCACAAGTCCTCACGATCTTGCTTCACCGCCCTTAGAACGCTCTCCTATCACGTGACCTAATGGTCACATCCACAGTTTCGGTAGTATACTTAGCCCCGGTACATTTTCGGCGCAGAATCACTCGACTAGTGAGCTATTACGCACTCTTTAAATGGTGGCTGCTTCTGAGCCAACATCCTAGTTGTCTGTGCAACTCCACATCCTTTTCCACTTAGTATACATTTAGGGACCTTAACTGGTGATCTGGGCTGTTCCCCTTTCGACGGTGGATCTTATCACTCATCGTCTGACTCCCGGATATGAATCAATGGCATTCGGAGTTTATCTGAATTCAGTAACCCAAGACGGGCCCCTAGTCCAAATAGTGCTCTACCTCCATGATCCTTCATCCGAGGCTAGCCCTAAAGCTATTTCGGAGAGAACCAGCTATCTCCAAGTTCGATTGGAATTTCACCGCTATCCACACCTCATCCCAGCAATTTTCAACTTACACGGGTTCGGTCCTCCAGTGCGTTTTACCGCACCTTCAACCTGGACATGGATAGGTCACCTGGTTTCGGGTCTACAACCTCGTACTAAAAACGCCCATTTCAGACTCGCTTTCGCTACGGCTCCGACTTTTAAGTCTTAACCTTGCACGGGATCGTAACTCGCCGGTTCATTCTACAAAAGGCACGCCATCACGCATTAACGCGCTCTGACTTATTGTAGGCACATGGTTTCAGGAACTATTTCACTCCCCTTCCGGGGTGCTTTTCACCTTTCCCTCACGGTACTGGTTCACTATCGGTCACTAGGGAGTATTTAGCCTTGGGAGATGGTCCTCCCGGATTCCGACGGAATTTCACGTGTTCCGCCGTACTCAGGATCCTGAACTGAGAACGTTTAATTTAATCTACTGGGCTATCACCATCTATGGCGGATTTTCCCAAATCCTTCGACTATCAAACGTTTTGGTAACTCAAATGTTCAGTCCTACAACCCCAAAGAGCAAGCTCTCTGGTTTGGGCTGTTCCCCGTTCGCTCGCCGCTACTTAGGGAATCGAAATTTCTTTATATTCCTGCTGCTAATGAGATGTTTCAGTTCACAGCGTTTACCTCCGACTAGACTATGTATTCATCTAGCGGTAACAGTTGATTAAAACTGCTGGGTTGCCCCATTCGGAAATCTCCGGATCATAGCTTACGTACAGCTCCCCGAAGCATATCGGTGTTAGTCCCGTCCTTCATCGGCTCCTAGTGCCAAGGCATTCACCATGCGCCCTTGTTAACTTAACCTCATTTTCCTAACGGAAAATGCGATTAATGAGTTTAGCGATTTAAAACTTCTTTAAAAAACTCAAAAAACGCGGTGTTCTCGGTTTAATTATGAAAAATTATATTTGATATTATCTAGTTTTCAAAGAACAAGTTTCATTGACAACCAATGTTGTCAATGGAGAATAACGGGATCGAACCGTTGACCTCCTGCTTGCAAAGCAGGTGCTCTCCCAGCTGAGCTAATTCCCCATAGTGATGCAAGGACAAAAAATCCTCGATGGGCCTAAATGGACTTGAACCATCGACCTCACGCTTATCAGGCGTGCGCTCTCACCAACTGAGCTATAGGCCCAAAAGCGTTATTAAATTGAGAGTTAGACCTCTCAAAACTAAACAAAGTTTCAACAATCATGTGTAAGGTTTCCGTAATATTCCTTAGAAAGGAGGTGATCCAGCCGCAGGTTCTCCTACGGCTACCTTGTTACGACTTCACCCTAATCATCTGTCCCACCTTAGGCGGTTGGCTCCCGAAGGTTACCCCACCGACTTTGGGTGTTACAAACTCTCATGGTGTGACGGGCGGTGTGTACAAGGCCCGGGAACGTATTCACCGCGGCATGCTGATCCGCGATTACTAGCGATTCCGACTTCATGTAGGCGAGTTGCAGCCTACAATCCGAACTGAGAATGGCTTTAAGAGATTAGCTTGCTCTCGCGAGTTCGCAACTCGTTGTACCATCCATTGTAGCACGTGTGTAGCCCAGGTCATAAGGGGCATGATGATTTGACGTCATCCCCACCTTCCTCCGGTTTGTCACCGGCAGTCTCACCAGAGTGCCCAACTTAATGCTGGCAACTGATAATAAGGGTTGCGCTCGTTGCGGGACTTAACCCAACATCTCACGACACGAGCTGACGACAACCATGCACCACCTGTATCCATGTCCCCGAAGGGAACGTCTAATCTCTTAGATTTGCATAGTATGTCAAGACCTGGTAAGGTTCTTCGCGTAGCTTCGAATTAAACCACATGCTCCACCGCTTGTGCGGGCCCCCGTCAATTCCTTTGAGTTTCAGTCTTGCGACCGTACTCCCCAGGCGGAATGCTTAATGCGTTAGCTGCAGCACTGAAGGGCGGAAACCCTCCAACACTTAGCATTCATCGTTTACGGTATGGACTACCAGGGTATCTAATCCTGTTTGCTACCCATACTTTCGAGCCTCAGCGTCAGTTACAGACCAGACAGCCGCCTTCGCCACTGGTGTTCTTCCATATATCTACGCATTTCACCGCTACACATGGAGTTCCACTGTCCTCTTCTGCACTCAAGTTTCCCAGTTTCCGATGCACTTCTTCGGTTGAGCCGAAGGCTTTCACATCAGACTTAAAAAACCGCCTGCGCTCGCTTTACGCCCAATAAATCCGGATAACGCTTGCCACCTACGTATTACCGCGGCTGCTGGCACGTAGTTAGCCGTGGCTTTCTGGTTAAATACCGTCAATACCTGAACAGTTACTCTCAGATATGTTCTTCTTTAACAACAGAGTTTTACGAGCCGAAACCCTTCTTCACTCACGCGGCGTTGCTCCATCAGACTTTCGTCCATTGTGGAAGATTCCCTACTGCTGCCTCCCGTAGGAGTTTGGGCCGTGTCTCAGTCCCAATGTGGCCGATTACCCTCTCAGGTCGGCTACGTATCATTGCCATGGTGAGCCGTTACCCCACCATCTAGCTAATACGCCGCGGGACCATCCAAAAGTGATAGCCGAAGCCATCTTTCAAACTCAGACCATGCGGTCCGAGTTGTTATGCGGTATTAGCATCTGTTTCCAGGTGTTATCCCCCACTTCTGGGCAGGTTTCCCACGTGTTACTCACCAGTTCGCCACTCACTCAAATGTTATATCACTCAGGTGCAAGCACCGTCATTCAACAACCAGAGTTCGTTCGACTTGCATGTATTAGGCACGCCGCCAGCGTTCATCCTGAGCCAGGATCAAACTCTCAAATTAATGATGAGTTCTAAAAAAGCTCATTTAGTACTTGATTTAAAAATTGTTTGTTTACGAATTGACTTCGCAAATGTTTGCTACCAATTCAAGAATTGATAGACCCTACACATTTGATTTGTCGAAACTTTGTTCAGTTTTCAAAGGTCTAATTTGTTGGTTGATTACCTCAACACAACTACTAAAGTTTATCATCATCAGAAGAACATGTCAACAACTTTTTATAACTTATTTTGAATAAACATTCAAGATAACGGTTAAACCGACTCGATATATTCAAAATAATGAGTATTGTTGCATGTCGTTCTTAACGACAAGAAATATAATATCAATAATTACGACTCGGGTCAAGCCTTTTTCTCTAATTAATTGCGAAAAAAGTTTAAAAGTCCTTAGCCATGACAATATATTCTATATTACGGCGAATGTTGCCAAACTTCAAGCCACATTTTCAGACTCCAAAGCCCCCAGTAAACACAAAAAGAGATGTCGCATAAACGACATCTCTTTGAGCAACTAGTTACTTGAGCTTGACTCCGAACTCGAATCAGCACTGGAACTAGATAGTTCTGGTGCATCCGTCTTATACAGATCAACCGTTGACTTGCCTTTATTCTTCGACAAAACACTCGTCTGCTTCTCAGCTTGAAGTTCCTTCAACGATTTCAAAGTCTTCGTAATCTTATAGCTGTAGTTGGATTTATTGACTTTCTTAAAGCCCTTCGGCGTATAGAAACGCAATAAATCACCTTGAATAACCCGATCAGACAAGGACAGTTCCGTTGTTACATGGTTCTGCATCTGTTTGACCGTCTGCTTTTGGGTGTTGGTCATGTTCTTCAACTGTTCACCAGTCTTAGTGTCATAGACCGTACCCCCGAGCTTCGTATAAGTTGGTGATACAAAATCACCATTTCTAAAGGCAACCGTTTGATCATGTTGTTTCGACAGTAAGTCAGTCCCAAACTGAATGTACCCTTTATTCTTAATCCCTAATAAATCAAAGATGGTTGGCAACGCATCGATTTCGCCACCATAGGTATGGTTAACCCCACCCTCAATTCCATCCGCATGAATCATAAACGGCACTTTCTGGAATTGTGCTAAATCAAAGTTATTGACGGATTTCTTACCCAATAGCTGGGCAATTGCCGCACGATGATTATTTGAAATCCCGTAATGGTCTCCGTACAACACAATCATACTATTCTTATATAAGCCGGCCTTCTTCAAATAACTAATGAATTCAGCAAAAGCTTGATCTAAATAGTGTGCGGTTTGCACATAGCCATCGACGGTAGAATCACCAGTCGTCGTCTTATCAATGGATTGATTTTGCTTATCTAGTGTATACGGATAATGGTTAGTCAACGTAATCAGCTTCGCATAGAATGGTTGCGGGAGTTGTTCCAAATACTTCACTGAATCTTTTAAGAAGATTTTGTCCTTCAACCCATAACCAATGTTATAACTCGCCTTCTCTTTATAATACGATGAATAGAAGAAGTAATCATATCCCCATGATTTGTAGGCATTGTCTCGATTCCAGAAACTGGCGACATCCCCATGAAAGGCCGCCGTCGTATACCCTTTTTGCGCTAAAATTGCTGGCGCTGCTTGAAAGGTGTTCGACGTCCCATATTGTGTCATTGCCGAACCAGTTGGTAACCCAAACAAGGAGTTTTCCATCATCATTTCAGCATCTGAAGTCTTCCCCTGGGCCACTTGGTGATAAAAGTTATCAAAACTCAACGTGTTCTTATTATGATAGAACTTGTTTAAGTTCGGTGTTACTTCTTTACCATCGACCTTATAATCAATTAAAAATTGCTGGAAACTCTCCAAATGAATCACAAAGACGTTCTTACCTTTAGCCTTACCAAAGTACTTGATATTCTCACTAGCCTGGTTCTTCTTTAGATAAGCTAGCACACTCTTCATATCACTACTGCTAGCCTGAGCTCGCGTGGCACTTTCTTTTTCAGTCTGATAAAAGCTGTAACCCGCGTAAGTATTTAACCCTAAATACTTCACGATGTAATTATTATCAAAAGTCCGGGTTAGTAAATCAGAACGGTCATGCTCTGACATCCCCAAATCAACTGCAAACAAAGCGACCCCAATCATCGTTAGCGTTGCAGCATAACGAAGCTTGAACGGCCGAGGATCAATCCGAATTACCTTAAATACTAATAATAAAATGAGTATCACGACATCGGCATAAACTAAGAAGTCGGTGCCACGGATAATCTGGCTTAAACTGGTGCCAAGATTAGTGCTTGAAGCCCCTGAACTCTTGATTACACCAGCTGACATAAAATCAGAAAACTCACGGTAATACAAAATATTGGCAAACAACCAGGTTGTCTGTAAGGCATCGATGATCATCATCATCCAATATTTTAAGCGACCTCTAAAGTATAACGCCACCCCCAACAGTACAATCGCTGTTGGAAACGGGTTAAGAATCAAAATAAATTGTTGCACGGGACCTTTAACCCCAAGCGTAAACTCAGTTTGATAGGCGATATACGTCTTTAGCCAAAATAAGACCACTGTTAGGATAAAGAAGCCAAGGGTTGTATTGACCTTTCCAACCGTGTTTTTTATAAATTTGGGCATCATAATTCCTCCGTCATTGCTATTAACAAATCCATATTATAACGGTTGAGGGCTAGTTAGCAATATCTTGAAGATTTCTTCAACAATTCTTCACTATTCAACGCATAATATGGATCAGTCTTTTAAAATATCTAATTGGCGGAAATGTTAATTATCGGTTAACAAGTCATATAGTTCAATCGCAACTAAGTCGATGTTATCGAATTCGAACGTTTGATCAGGATTAACTTCTTGGAGCGTGTACGTTGATGTTGCTGGGTCATAGGCAACCTGACCGCGTTCAACACCTTCCTTTTCGAACCGTCGTGATTGAACTTCCGTAGCTTCCGAGGTCCGCATTGCTTCTAGTCGTTTGAGAATTGCTGATAATTCAGATTTTTCCATTATTATAATCTCGCTCCTTAAGTTTTGTTTTTATTCTAGCAAAAAATGAGACCAATGGCACGTCTTTTTAGTGAGTAGCCCCGTTTCAAAGCAAATTATCACATTTAATTATACCGCAAAGCAACCGTTTGTCCTTGTGAAGATGTGATAAACTTAAAACAATTTATAAAACAAAGGAGTCTTGTTCATGACATTGTTTAGAGATGATCTCAACGATACCATTGCTCAAATTCAAGTATCCACCATTCGCCAATTTGACGAGGAAGTCAGTGCTATTCCTGATATGGTTAAATTAACTTTAGGGGAACCCGATTTTAACACCCCCCAACACGTGAAAGACGCAGCAAAAAAAGCGATTGATGATAATTTTTCACACTATACTGGGATGGCTGGCTTACTAGAACTACGTGAAGCCGCCGCTAATTTCCAAGCGAAAAAATACGGGCTACATTATAATGCTGCCGACCAAGTCTTGGTCACAGTAGGCGCGACTGAAGCCATTGCCACGGCATTAACCACCATTTGTAACCCTGGCGATGCGATTATCGTCCCTTCACCAATCTTCCCGGCTTATATTCCAATCATTCAAGAAGCCCGGGCAACCCCTCTATTTATGGATACTGGGATCAACGACTTTGTGATTACACCTAAATTAGTCGATGACTTTATCGCAGCACACCCTAATGAGCACTTCAAAGGCATTATTATGAATTATCCAAATAATCCTACCGGTGTGACATATATTGAAGACGAAATTAAAGCGTTAGCAGCTTGTTTCAAACGCCATAACCTCTGGGTTGTTTCCGACGAAGTGTATAGTGAATTAACTTATGGGAGTACCCACGTTTCAATCGCAAAATACATTCCGGATGAAGTTATTTTAATTAATGGGTTATCAAAATCACATGCGATGACTGGGTGGCGGATTGGCTTCTTGTTTGCGTCGAAAGAAATGACCGACCAAATGAAGAAAGTCCATCAATATTACGTGACTGCTGCCACCACGATTGCCCAAAAAGCCGGGATTGAAGCTCTAACTAACGGCATGGATGACGCGCTCCCAATGCGGACCGAATATCAAGCGCGCCGTGACTTTGTTTACAAGACAATGGCCGACTTAGGTTTCAAAATTGCCCGACCAACAGGTGCCTTTTATATCTTTGCTAAAATCCCAGCCGGCTTTAATCAAAATGCGATGGCCTTTTGCAAAGACCTAGCACGTAAAAATAAGTTAGCTATTATTCCTGGGACTGGTTTTGGTGCTCAGGGTGAAGGTTACGTCCGGCTGAGTTATGCTGCTAGTATGGAAAAATTGCAAAAAGCAATGGCGCGACTAACCGCCTACATGCAAGATTCCGCTAACCAAACTGCTTAACTCACGACAATCTAAAAACGAGCTCGGGAACTAACTCCCCAGCTCGTTTTTTCATCGCCAAAATTTGATGACAACGTTATTTTTTATTCGTTCATGGCAAATGCGGTATCCAAATTTAAGATTGGCTTAGCATTGTCGGTCGTCGCCCATTGAATCGGTCCTAACAAGGTCACGGCTTGCGGTGTTTGATACTTCACCGTACTGGTTGCCCCCGATAATGGATCCGTTAACTGAACTTTCATCACCGTCGTATGGGCGGCTAAATAATTAGGCCGGTCACGGTGCATCGGCCAAACTGCCACCGTTGTTTTTTGAATGGGCTGTTGCTGATTCGTCCAACGATGACCATCCGATTGCGCTACTAATTTGACCGTTGTTTGGGTCCCTGGAATCTGATAATCGAGTGTTTTGGGGACCACCGTGCGATACTGTTCCTGCTGTTTTAGCTTGAGCCGCAAGTTATTATTCGCAGTAAATTTCCAAGTGGACCCTAACGTGGTCGCAATCATCCGCCGACCATTTTGGTGGAACGTCGCCACTAAGCATCCACCAGCTTGCGCCGTATACCCTGTTTTAAGGCCATCTACAGGCACGCGCCCATCATAGTAGGATTGCCCCTTTAAGATTAGAACTGACGTTGGAACCCGATATTTATGGACTTTAACCGCACTCTGGTTAGAAACCTGTACAATACTTGGAAATTCATTGATCAAATGCCGCGCAATCGTCGTAATTGCACGCGCTGAAACCATATTCTGGGCCTGATCACTCGTCCCCGGCAAATTATAATGATACGTCGTTAAATCCGTATTATCTAATCCAGATGCACTCACAAAATTAGCCGCTAAATGCCATTTTTGGGCCTGTTGATTCATTAATTGGATGAATTTAGCATTACTACCACCTAAATATTCACCCAACGCAATCGCACTGCTATTGGACGAACCCACCAAAGTTGCGGCAACGAGTTCTTTAACGGTAAAACGCTCATTAGCCGCCATCGGCATCGTGGATAACGTGGCACTGCTCGCCATCTTACGCACCTGTTTACTGATTGGCACATTATCCGTCCAATTGATTTTGCCTTGTTTGACTGCCTGTTCAACTAAATATAAGGTCATCAGTTTACTCAATGACGCAATCGGTAACTTTTGATCTGCATTTTGTGCGTAGACCGCCTGACCAGAATTGGCATCAACAATATACGCCGCCTTAACCGCATCCGCTTGGTTTTTCTGAGCGTGAACTGGCTGGGTAATTAGCCCCACACCACTCAATCCTAACCCTAACATTAACCAAACACGTACCCGTTGGTGTTTTTTTAACTTCAACATACTTATTCCCCTTTAATCAACAAAAAGCGCCGGCAAGTCGCTAGCGCTTCATCCTTACTCATTCGGTCTATCTTTTATTTCTTCCGCTTTTTCTGGGCGCATCGCCATCGCAAACATCCCTAGGAATAAGCCTAGATAATAAGTTAAAATCCGCCAAATGAGCATGGCCAAAATTAATTTACTATGACTAGGAATAAACTTCGCAAACAGCTCGGTAAACCCAAACTCAGCACCCCCAGCGCCCCCAGGAATTGGAAATAGCGACGTCACTAAGAAAATCAACACGTTCAAACTAGTGACCATAATAATATTAATGCCATGATATCCCATGGCCCGCATAATAAAATACGGAATCATATAGTAAAACAATAGTTGAAAGAACGTAATCAGCGAAATTTCCACTAACATTCGCCAATCCTTAGTCATGCGGACACTTTCTTCATAAAACGAATCAATTTTTTCACTGATTGTTGTTTGTAACCGGGTAAAACGGTCGCCATGCATGAACCAGCCAACCGGAATTAAAACAATCTTGACCGCTTTTTTAGTGAAATTATACCAATACATCACTAATAACAAGCCAACAATCACAGCAAAATGAATCAAAAAGCCTAATAACACGTACAACGATAAGTAGCTTAACTTTTCAGCTAGATAATGAAAACCGACCAACATTGCAACTAAGAAATTCAATACGACCATCGCTTGAAACACCACGAACTTCATTAACGCCACGGAACTTGCGCGCCCCGCATCAATGCCGGATTGGGCCATCACAAAAATTTGAGCCGGCTGGCCCCCGGATGAAAACGGCGTAATCCCATTAAACAACTGTTCTGCTAAAGGAACCCGCAATGCACTCTTAAAAGAATAATGCCGGTACCGATGACGAACAAACTTCTGCACCACGACTGCTTCTAAGCCATAGTAGAGCCCCACACAACCTAGTGCCACCAATAGCCACCACCAGTTTAACTGGGTGATGTCGGCCATTAAATGGCTGAGTTGGACATTACGTAGTGAATACCACGAAATGCCGACCCCGATTAAAATCATGGCTAGTAAAGACCACACATTTTTTCTAGTCATGGCTACCCCTCTTTTGCCTGCTGTAAGTAAAAATCATGCCAGATTTTAGCTAACCGCTGTTCAGAATAATCCGCCGACGCTAAGACAGCCTTATCATGTAGAAATTGTAAGCCGGCCGGATTCTGACGTAGTTGTGAAATCTGCTGCTGCATCTCATCGACATCCGCCGCAGCTTGATAATAACCGTCAATAATCGCCCGGTATAAGTCTAAGTCCCGTAATAAGACGGGCGTCCCGCAGCTAAACGCTTCTAACACTGACATGGGAAATAGTTCATTATACGATGGCAAGAGGAATAAATCCGCCATGTTATAATAATCGACTAATTTTTCTCGATCGACAATACCCGGAAACGACAAGTTGGCCGGTGGATTATCGACTACTTTTTTTAATTCTTGATAGCCATCCGTAATCCGCCCGAACGAAAAACCCCCGGCCCAGACAAATTGAATATCTGGATTTTGACGCGCTAACTTAATAAAATCCGGTACCCCTTTGCGGTCTTGAATTTGACCAGTTCCCAAAATCATAAATTTATTTTGGTCATACCCATAGGCTTGGCGCAACTTGACTTGTTTTGGTTGTGCCATTTCATAGAACTCACGTTTACTAACAAAGTTTGGAATATAGGTCACATCAGCCCGCTTAATATCGTAGGCTTCCAGCTTCGGAATAAACGTCGGATTAACGACAACGATATGATCCATGCGCTTATAAAACGAAATCAAATAACGGTTAAAAATCGCTTGCAGTGGCTTGGGCAACTTTAAGCTCCCCGTTAACGTTTCCGGTAAAAAATGGACATAACCAATTTTACGTCCCCGGTTGGGCATAAATGTCGACAAATAAAACATCGGATTAACCGTATGATAATGTGAAATCGTCGAACGACCGTAACGATTAACTTTGAGATTGAATTCGGTCTGCCAATGAGTCTGCAATAACCGCATCAATTCTTGGTACGCACTCCCGACCCCTTGACCTTTAACTGAGTCAGCTTTCGAAAACATCGTAATGTTTAGCATAATTCGTCCCCTTAGTCACTGATATCGGCTGACTTCCCTGCTGATTCTGAATAGGTCAACTGAACATCTTGATAGTAATTAATTACTTGTTTGCCAAAATACTCGGCTGAAATCTGGTAAAGCTTTTTTTGGCGTGGTTTTGGATCATCAAATGCATGTGGATGCTGTAAATATCGGACCACATCTCGAACTAACGCCGACTCACTAGTAAACGTCGTCCCTAATGAAGGGTCATCCAACAGTTGATCCGTATATGGACTACTCGTAACTACCATTTTAAGTCCCGCTGCCATCGCTTCAATATAGGTTAACCCCTGTGACTCCGAATTTGAAGCCGCCACAAATAAGTCGGCCATTTGATAATAATTATAAACTTCATCATTATCAATCTCACCGGTGAACTGCACATGCTCGCTCAGATTGGTAGCTTTAACTTGGTTTTCCAACGTTTCACGTGCTGGGCCATCACCCACAATAACTAATTGTGCCGCTGGCACTTGCTCTAATACTGCTGGCAAGGCTGCAATAACTTCATGGATATTCTTCTCATAGGCTAACCGACTTAACGATAATAGTACCGGTGTTGTGGCGGCATAGCCTAATTTTTGCCGATAATCAGCGGTTGGCGCTTGTTCATATTGATTAATATCAATACCCGTTGGAATAATCCGACTCGGTGTTTTAACGCCATATTTTTTTAAGGTATTGGCGACCCGTTGACTGGGCGCCACAATGCCATTTAAATGGTAACAATAAGCCCGCGTCGCCTCTTTAACATGGTAAGGCTTCAATAGTTTGCCATTAGCGATATAGTGTAAATAGTCCTCATACATCGTATGGTAGGTATGGACGCATGGCACCTTTAATTGTTTCGCGACAAACTTACCAATCATGCCCATCGAAAATTCAGTTTGCGTATGCACAATATCTAAGCCTAAGTCTTTCGCAACTTGGTAGGCTTTGAACAACCCACGAACAGCAATCCGTCGATCCGTAAAGGACACGAACGGAATACTCGTAAACCGAAAAATATTGCGTTCATAGATATTTTTATCAACATGGGGATCCGTGGTCGTAAAGATATACACTTGATGACCAGCCCGCTCAAGTTGATTGCGCAGCACCTTGATCGACGTTGCTACCCCACTAACTTGTGGATAGTATGTATCTGTAAATATCCCGATATTCACGTAGATTCTCCCTTTATTTCCGAGAACTAATTGAAGCTGCCAATTAGTCTTCGTTGCTTCAATCAGGCATTAAGTCCATTTGATTGAGCATTCTCGATCACTTTTGATAATTAATTATAACAATTATATTGGTTCAGTATCAGAGTTGCAAATAATCTTAAGATAAATTAAGAGTTCCCTGTGGATTCCAGCACTGGATGCCCTATTTTTATGTAAAAAAAAGATGGATCATGATGATCCACCCGTTTAAAGAAGCGCTTATTTATTAAAAACGTTCTTTTCAACTAATGCTTTAACTTCTTCATTGGTCACACATTCGTTAACGGCTTTGTCAGCTAATTTAGCCATTTCAGTCGTATCAATGCGTTTCATCAATGAGCGTGTCTTCAGCACTGAAGTTGAACTCATTGAGAATTCATCCAAACCTAAGCCCATTAATAATGGTACCGCGATTTGGTCTCCAGCAACTTCACCACACATCCCAGCAATCCGACCATTGGCATGGGCCGCGTCAATAACATGCTTGATTAACCGTAACAACGATGGGTTGTATGGTTGATACAAGTATGAGACGTGTTCATTACCACGATCAGCAGCAAATGAATATTGGATTAAGTCGTTGGTCCCAATACTAAAGAAATCAACTTCTTTAGCAAATTGGTCAGCAAGAATAGCAGCAGCAGGAATTTCAATCATGATACCAAGCTTGATATCATCAGCAACTGGCGTCCCGGCAGCGACTAATTTCGCCTTTTCATCCTCAAAGATGGCTTTAGCTTGACGGAATTCATCTAGGGTCGCAATCATTGGGAACATAATCCGTAATTGACCATAGTGTGAAGCCCGTAGCAATGCCCGCAGTTGCGTCCGGAAAATATCGTCACGATCAAGTGAAATCCGAATCGCCCGATACCCCAAGAATGGGTTCATTTCGTCTGGAAGTGGCAAGTAAGGTAAATGCTTGTCGCCCCCGATATCCATGGTCCGCACAATCACTGGCTTGCCTTGCATGCCTTCGACAACCTTTTTGTAGGCTTCGAATTGCGTATCTTCATCAGGTAGTTCCGCACTGTTCATGTACAAGAATTCTGATCGGAATAAACCAACTGCTTCAGAACCGGCTTCCAAGACACCATCCATATCGTCAGGCGTCCCAATGTTTGAAGCTAATTCAAAATGCTTACCGTCTTTTGAAACGGTCGCTTCATTCTTAAGCTTTTCCCATTCAACCTTTTGGGCAGCGAAATCTTTGGCTTTTTGTTGATAGTCACTGATTTCAGCATCGGTTGGGGCTACTAAAGCTTCCCCGTTAATCCCATCAAGGATAATCGTCGTCCCCGCTTTAATTTCAGTTGTAGCAGATTCAGAACCAACTACCGCTGGAATTTCAAGCGTCCGTGACATAATCGCAGAGTGACTTGTCCGACCACCAATATCGGTGATGAACCCTTTGACGAACTTACGATCAAGTTGCGCCGTGTCACTAGGCGTTAAATCATGGGCAATTACGACGACTTCAGAATCGATTAAGGCAGGACTTGGTAGGGTGACCCCTAACAAGTGACTCATAACGCGCTTAGTCACATCGCGAATATCGCCAGCTCGTTCTTGCATATATGCGTTGTCCGTCATTGCTTCAAACATGCCGATGAAAGTATCAGTAACTTCCTTCAAAGCTTCTTCAGCATTGACTTTATCATCCTTAATCTTACCTTCAATTTGACTTAACATTTCAGGGTCAGATAAAATTGTGATATGAGCTTCAAAAACTTCTGCTTCTTCGGCACCTAAACTCTGAGTTGCTTTGTCTTTAATGACTTTTAGCTCAGCTTTAGAGGCATCAAAAGCATCATGTAACCGTTGGATTTCGGCATCAATGTCGGAAACCGTCGTTTTTTCGAATGACAAATCTGGATCAACTAGCATATAGGCCTTAGCAATTGCAATCCCATCACTGGCAGCAATTCCTTTTAGTACCTTTTCAGCCATTATTCAGATAAGCCTTCTTTCTTCATCGTATCAGTTAAAGCTGCAATTGCGTCAGCTTCGTCAGCACCTTCAGCAGAAATCGTAACATCTGCATCTTTACCAACACCGAGTGACATTACACCCATGATAGACTTCAAGTTAACTGACTTGTCTTGGTATTGCAACGTAACTTCTGAGTTGAACTTACTTGCTGATTGTACCAATAAAGTAGCTGGACGTGCGTGGATACCTGTATCTGCGATTACGTGAAATTCTTTCTTTTCCATAGTTATTCGATCTCCTTCAAAGATGTAAAATTTAAATTGGTTCTGAGTCAAACCGAGTTGCCGCCAACACATTTGCTCAAGAGCCCTTAGTATTGATGATAGCAATTATCCAATTGAAATACAAGCCCTTTCATTCATTCAATTGCGATTAATTGGTAGCCTTACCATCCTTGTCAAAGTGGTAAACAATATGGCCGTCTAATTCCGCCATACCAATGATTCGTTTGCGATACTCATAACCCATATAGGCATCATGAAACGCCATAAAGTCGTCCGGATCAACGCTAAAATTTTCTCGTTTTCCCGTCCGCAAGTCTTCCATTAACTGTTCAAAATCTGGTGCCACTAAGTTACCCCCTTCTACAAGCCCGATTGCCGGGATCAATTTATCTGACTTAGACCAGTCTAACACGGGCTTTTGCCATGCAAAACTAACACTTTGTACTATAATATAATTAGTTTGCCAGTACAACGGCTGGTCTAATCAGAAGTTTAATATACAACTGATTTCTGTGAATGACAAGCCTTTTGACTAGAACCAAAAAAGACTTCAGAAATAATTAAATTGATTGGCTCAGTAACTCGATTAGTATTACGAAACCTGGTTGCAAGCCTGTCTTGCTCGTCAAGACTTTTGAGTTGCATCACGGTTAAAAATCATTATACTAATAGTCAAAGGTCAGCAAAGGTCAAACAGCTTTTGAACCTTTAATTAAATTGAACCTAAATTTAGTTATATTTCTGATATGAAAGGTGTGACAGCAAAATGCTTTGTGACAACTGCCATAAGAACGAAGCGACGATTCATTTATATACGAACGTCAACGGTCAGCGGCGACAAATTAATCTTTGTCAGAATTGCTATCAACTACTAAAGAATCAGGAACAGCATCCAAATAACGGAGTTGGAGGTACTGATATGGCACAAGATCCATTTGGTTTTGGCGGTCTTGACGACATTTTCCGCGCAATGCAAGGCGGTGGCGTCACCCCCGATGATACGACGAGTCGGCAACAACCGACGCAACCTGCTGGGCCAACTAATGGTGGTAACCGACGTGGTAACAATAACGGCGGCGGCCTCTTAGGGCAATATGGCTACAACTTGACGGAACAAGCCAAGCAAGGCAAAGTCGATCCAGTCATCGGTCGGGATAACGAAATCAACCGCGTCATCGAGATTTTGAACCGGCGGACGAAGAATAACCCGGTCTTAATCGGTGAAGCTGGGGTTGGTAAGACGGCGGTCGTCGAAGGCCTCGCACAGAAGATCGTTTCGGGACAAGTTCCCCAAAAACTATTAAATAAAGAAATTATTCGGTTGGACGTGGCATCACTTGTTCAAGGCACCGGTATCCGGGGTCAATTTGAACAACGGATGCAACAACTCATGAAAGAAGTTCAGGATAATCCGAATATCGTGCTTTTCATTGATGAAATCCACGAAATTATGGGTGCCGGTAACGCTGAAGGCGGCATGGACGCGGGTAACGTGTTGAAGCCGGCATTAGCCCGGGGTGACTTCCAATTAGTTGGGGCCACAACCTTAAACGAATACCGCGATATCGAAAAAGATGCCGCCCTCGCCCGGCGGTTCCAACCAGTAACGGTTGATGAACCTAGCGTCGACGAATCCATCAAGATTTTACAAGGGATTCAAAAGAAATATGAAGACTATCATCACGTCACCTATAACGCTGATGCGATTGTCGCAGCGGTCAAGCTATCAAACCGGTATATTCAGGATCGTTTCTTACCGGATAAGGCGATTGACTTGCTTGATGAAGCTGGCTCACGCAAGAACTTAACCTTGAAGACGGTTGATCCTCAAACCATTCAAGAAAAGATCGATGCCGCTGAAAAGCAAAAGCAAGATGCTTTGAAAAAGGAAGATTATGAAAAAGCAGCCTACTATCGTGACCAAGTAGCCAAGTTAGAAAAGGCCAAACCAGACGACAATGCTAAAGCTGACAGTGCCGATGCAGCAGTGGTCACCGTGGCTGATATGCAACAAATCGTTGAAGAAAAGACCGATATTCCAGTTGGCGAATTACAAGCAAAGGAACAGGCTCAAATGAAGACCTTAGCGGCTGATTTGGAAGCCAACGTGATTGGACAAAATCCAGCAGTTGAAGCCGTTTCCCGGGCCATTCGGCGTAATCGAATCGGCTTGAACGGTACTGGTCGGCCAATTGGCTCCTTCATGTTTGTCGGCCCTACTGGGGTTGGTAAGACTGAATTAGCCAAACAACTCGCTAATGAACTCTTTGGTTCAGCGGATGCAATGATTCGCTTTGACATGAGTGAGTATATGGAACCCCATTCAGTGGCTAAGCTGATTGGGTCACCACCTGGCTATGTTGGCTATGAAGAAGCCGGTCAATTGACAGAACAAGTTCGGCGTCATCCGTATAGCTTGATTTTATTAGATGAAATTGAAAAAGCCCATCCGGATGTCATGCACATGTTCTTACAAATCTTAGATGATGGCCGCTTGACCGACTCACAAGGTCGCACGGTCAGCTTCAAGGATACGATTATCATTATGACGTCAAACGCTGGGACTGGCGATGCTGAAGCTAATGTTGGTTTCGGTGCCGCTGCTCAGGGCAAGACGCATGATATTATTGACCGCTTAACCCAATACTTCAAGCCAGAATTCTTAAACCGGTTTGATGATATTATCCAATTCAATGCCCTTTCCAAGGAAAACTTGATGAAGATTGTGGCCTTGATGATTGATGATGTCAACGGCATGCTTGCCAACCAAGACTTGCATGTCCATGTCACTGAACCAGTGCAAGAAAAATTAGTCGATCTTGGCTACAACCCACAAATGGGTGCTCGGCCATTACGGCGCGTTATTCAAGAACAGATTGAAGATCGGATTGCCGACTTCTACTTGGATCACGGCGATGTTAAAAACATGGTTGCCAAAGTTGAAGATGGTAAGATTACATTGGCGGCGGAAGAACCCAAAGCTACTAAATAAAGTATTTAAAAACGGTTCTTTGTCAACCGGTGTTGATGAGGAAAATTGGGGTTCAATTCATTTACGAATTGGGCTTCTTTTTTTTATTTTTATTTTGAATTCAATCTGTATTCTATAATTAAAATTCATCCAGTTTCGGTAGCCATAAGCTGTTCGTTTTATTTGTTTGATTTTACGATTAACACCCTCGATGGGCCCATTTGAGAGTGAACATTCCGTCATGTTTTTAATAAATTGCTTATTCTTGATAAAGGTCTTAATCGTTTGTAAGAGCTGAGGACTAACGTTCTCAACTCTACCTAAAGCTTCAATAAATGCGACATAGTTTCGACTACGAATGGCCTCGACTAATTCGTGAGCTGAATAATAAGTGTTCGCAAATTCTTCATTCAGATCCAGTCCCTCCAGGATTAGTTGTTCCTGAGTTAGATGGTCTTTTAAATGCGAAAACCATTGTGGTTTATCTTTTTCAAGTTTTGAATAATCTTTGAGATAGAGCCGCCAGTAATACTTAAGCACGCGGTATTCACGAGTGTCTGGGGCAAATCTTTTCATCAATTGAACACGAGTCTGGTTTAAGGATCGTAAGACCATTTGAACTAAATGAAAGTTGTCGGCGACAACTTTGGCGTTAGGGAAAATACTGTGCATAATGGTGTAATAGTTTGCGTTAAAATCCATCACAACCTGGGTCACTTGCTGGCGATTTTTCAAGGAGTAATGATTTAAGAAGAATGCCTTAATCTCTTTAGTTCTACGTCCTGGAAGAATGGCAATGAGGTCGTGTTTCTGTGCATCAATAGCGATGAAACTCATTTGTTTCCCGGTAGAACGGAATTCATCGATGCATAAAGTAGTTGGTAGACCATCATAGGCTGGTCTAGTTTGTTTCCCCAAAGCAACTAATTGACGACTGACAGTATTAGTTGATACATTGTACTCTGCGGCAATATTGACCATTGTGCGGTCTTCTGTTAGTGCTGTAGTAATACGGTGCTTAACATGTTGAGAAATCTGATGTTGCTTGGCCACTACGGGGGTTTGGGCAAGTAGGCTATGACCGCAAGCCCGACAGAGAAAGCGTTGCTTACGTAAAATTAACAATGCCGTTCGCTCGCTGATGTTGGAAATTCTGATATTAACCGTTTTAAAACCATTTCGAACGATTTCGTGTTGCCCACAACGTGGGCAAACACTAATTGAATAGGAAAGATCCGCGTAAATCCGTAAAGCATCCCGGCTATTATCTTGAATTTTAAAATTAGTTATATTTTGGTCTTTAATTTGTAGAAGAATTCTTGTAGACTGGTCTTGAGACATATTAATCTTCTCGCTTTCAATTAGTTTTCGTCGACTTGATTGTAGCACGTAGAGGTGGTATGCCTCTTTTTTTTTACAAAAATGGTGTCGATGGATTTCTCCATCAACACCAAATATCATAGAACCTTAAAAACGCGTCATTAGCCGTTAAGGCCAATGGCGCGTTTTTTGTTAAGATGCTAGTTATGGCAGACGTTTTACTTTTCAGTTTGGTCTGCTTTCCAATTGTCGACAATTGTTGTCATTGCGGATACTGATTGTTGTTTTTGTTGGTCATTAACTGGGTGCGATGCAGCTGCCGACTTAGTTGTTATTCGTGAGGATTTAGCCGGTGTGGCCGTTTTTGCAAGTAAATCTCCCTGCCCATCATTAGGGCTCGTCGGGGTTAACTTGACCGTCGCATTTTGAACAGAAATTGGTTGTCCCGCCTTCATTTGGTCCATCGTCGTATTCAATAACTGATCGACCGCATTATTGCCACTAGTATTGGCATGTCCCTTAACCCATTTAAATTCCAAGTGCTTAAAGGTCTGTAACTGCTGATAAACAGCCTGCCAAAGTTCAGCGTTGATCAGTTCACCTTTAGCTCGCCGCCAGCCGTGTTGCCGCCAACTTGTTAGCCACCCCTTTTGAATGGCATCTAAGACGTATTTTGAGTCCATAATCACTAAGATTGTTGCAGTCGTTTTATTTAACTTTGTTAGCCGATCAAGTGCTTGTAACAAAGCCATGATTTCCATCCGGTTATTGGTGGCCCCCCACTCGCCACCAGTCCCCGTTAATTGCTCATCGGCAGTTTGAATCTGATACGCCCAAGCTGATTTGTCGGTCGAACGCACTTGGCCTCCTTGGACATTCCCAGTATTTCGATTACCACCATCCGTATAAACGGTAATCTCACTTTTTTTAGCCGCACTCACTTTTAAACTGGTTTTAACCGCTTTGACCGACTTAGTTGGCGTTGCTTGACCGTGCAGATACGCTTCGGCTTCGGCGCGGGTCACAAATCCTTTGTATTGGGCACCGCTATAGCCGTTAATCTGCTGCTGACACGCCGCCCAAGTCTGATAAATCCCCGTTTTATAACCGGCACGAACTACATAAAATTGTTTTTTTGCCATTATAATCCCAACTTTCTGATAACTAGTAAGTTTTATTATACCGCGATTCGTCATTAATTAGGCAGCAAAAAAATACGGTTAACATCTGAAGAAAGATGTTAACCGTAGCTGACATTACTGCTGCGCCGCTTGCCAACGACTCAATTGCTGTTTGACATGGCCGCGCCCTTCACGCCAATTACCACGCAATTTAGTTTTGGTATCCCCATTCAGGCTACCTTTAACTTGTTCCGCTTTACCTAAAAGCTCGTCGTCCAAGCCATGAGCTTGAGCTTCCAGTCGTTCCTTATTGCGAAACAGCCAATAAACCCCACTACCACCTAGCACAAAACCAATGATTATCAGTAATTTCTTCATGAGGTGCCCTCCTAGTTGGCTAGTAACATCACTTGCTTGTCATTTACTATACTAAAATCAGTATGACATTTCAAAGGATATGCTTATCGTTAATATAACATTAATCCGTATGAAGTTAAGCTTGCTGATGATAGACTTTTGCAAATTCAGTCGCAAAATCAGTTAGCTTGGTTGGACCTAAAATTGGTTGCTGGGCATGAAAATCTGCATAAAATTCTTGATCATGGTCGCGTTCAAAGGCCATCATTTTAACATATTGCGCGACAAAATTGCTGGTGTCGTGAGCATTCGTTAAGCGGTCCAACAGCTGTTCATCACTAATCAGGACCGCTTTCAAATCCGGCATTCCAATCGCTTGGCCCAATATCTGAGCAATTTCAGCATAGCTTTTTTCATCACTAGCGACGTATTGAACCGTGGGGGCAGTGACCGGTGTCGTTAAAGCTTGGCTGACTACTGGTACAATATCGCGCGGTGCGACCCATGAGCCCGGTTTATCCACCCGACTAGTGGTATAAATCGCATGAGCTTGTCGAATGGACGCCAAGCTTCCAAACAAATTATAGAACATCCCAGTTGGACGAATGAACGTTAATTGTACGTCTGGTAAGCCTTGGCTTAAAGCAGTTTCGATAATCTGATAAATATGCAAAGCCCCGACTTCCGGACCTAAGTTCGCACCCACACTGCTTAAATTAACGACTTTTTTAACCCCAGCAGCTTGAACTGCTTTTACATACACTGCAGCCTGCTGTTGACCAGCTTTAAAAATATCCCCACTATTAGTTCCAGTAATCATTAAATAAACCGTATCGGCTCCCTTAAAGGTGGCCGTGAGAAACTGACTGTCGGCAATACTACCAATAGCTGGCGTCGCACCTAGCGCTTTAATATCAGCAGCACGCTTAGGATTATGACTAATCACGGTGACTTGATGTCCGGCTTGGACTAGTTGTGTCGCAACCGGTTTACTGATATGACCCAATGATCCAGTTAATACAATTTTCATAATGAACACTCCTTAAAATATAGACTTATCTTTAATGCACATTTATTATAAGAGATAGACTTATCTCTTGTCAACTGTTAAACTTAACGTAACCTAATTTCGGAGGGTTCAATTAATGAAAGTTAAAGATAATCAAAAATATGATCGCCTGATTCAAGCCGCAATCCAAGTACTAGCTACGGACGGGTTAGCCCGCTTTTCAACAACAAAAGTCGCCAAGCTAGCTAAAATTCCACAATCCAACTTATATATTTACTTTAAAAATAAACAAAGTTTGTTAAATGCGACCTACCAAGTAGCGGTCCATCAAATGAGCGTTGCCGTCGTCGCCAACTTTACCCCGTCAATGCCCCTCCTAGACCAAATCAGTGCCAGCATTACGGGCCTTTATCACTTTGCGCTGGTCCAACCAGCTGCGGTCACGGCCATTCAATTATTGATTGATGATGTTCACTTCAAGCAACAAGCTCAGCTCAAACAAACCGACAGCGAAAATCAACAAATCCAAACCCTACTACGACAAGGGGTCGACCAACAATTACTACAACCAGTGGCACTTAACCTACTGCGCTACTTTTTAACACGCCCCGTCTTTCATTACGCTGAAGGCATAAGAGCGGGACAATATGCCGAGACCCCAGCCACTTTAGCAGCATTAACAACCATGGTTATGGGTGCAATCTTACGGCCAACGGTTTATCTAGATTGGCTACAGACGCAAAAATAAATTGACGCCATAAAAAAACCGCCGAGCTAATTTGCTCAACGGTTTTTGAAAATACACACACTAATCAGAAGTCACTAAACCTGCTTTAATCGCCCGTTCAGTATACATTGGAATTTCATCTTCACTGGCCCGGACAAAGTGCCCTGGCGCAATTTCGACCATCCGCCGCTTTTTATCATCCATTTCACGGGAATCATCATATGGCACTTGCTTCCGATTCCGTTCAAATTCAGGATCTGGCACTGGAACAGCTGAAATCAAGCTTTTGGTATAGGCATGCAACGGATGGGTATAGACTTCATCCGCGGGACCGATTTCGAGAATCTTCCCGTAATGCATCACCCCAATACGATCGCTGATATATTTAACCATAGATAAATCATGGGCAATAAATAAGTAAGTCAAATTGTGCTTCACTTGTAATTCTTTCATCAAGTTAACCACTTGGGCTTGGATTGACACATCTAAGGCCGAGATTGGTTCATCCGCAATGATAAATTTCGGTTCGACCGCTAAAGCCCGGGCAATCCCGATTCGTTGGCGTTGCCCACCGGAGAATTCATGTGGATAACGACTAGAATGGTCCTTATTTAAGCCCACGGTTTCCAACAAGTCTTCCACTTGTTTCGTCCGGTCGGCGTCATCTTTGGCAAGACCATGAATATCAATCCCCTCGGCCACGATATCTTTGACCTTCATCCGGGGATTCAAGGAGGCATATGGATCTTGGAAAATCATCTGCATATTACGCCGAAAAGCATGCTTTTCCGCCTTAGTATGCAACTTAGAAACATCTTGACCATCAAAGAGAATCTGACCATCAGTTGGTTCATATAAGTGGATGATAGAACGACCAGTGGTGGTCTTACCGGAACCAGATTCACCAACTAACCCGAACGTTTCGCCTTCATAAATATCAAAGGAGACGTCATCAACCGCCCGAACTTCGTCTTTTTTGCCAACATTAAAATATTGCTTCAAATGATGGACTTCTAGAATTTTTTTGCGTTCATCTGGCATCATGATTACTCCTTCGTTGCTTTCTTAATCGGTGGTTCTGGTCGTTGCATTGTCGCAAATTTCTTTTGCCGCCGAACAATTTCAGCCGGTGGTGTTACTTTAGGGGCATCGGGATGTAATAACCACGTCGCCGCATAATGCGTATCAGATACTTTGAAGAACGGTGGTTCTTGTTCCGTATCAATCTTCATCGCATAGTCACTCCGGGCCGCAAAGGCATCACCAACAGGTGGTTCCAATAAATCCGGTGGTGTCCCAGGAATCGCTTGTAACGAGCCACTGTCCGTATCCAACGTTGGCATCGAGTTCAACAGGCCCCAAGTATAGGGATGTTGCGGATTGAAGAAGATTTCATCAACCGTCCCATATTCCACAATTTTCCCAGCATACATAACTGCAACGCGGTCCGCCATCCCAGCAACGACACCTAAATCATGAGTGATAAAAATAATTGACGTATCAATTCGATTTTGTAAATCCTTCATCAAATCCAAGATTTGTGCTTGAATGGTGACATCTAAAGCGGTCGTTGGTTCATCGGCAATCAAGACTTCGGGGTAACAAACCAAGGCGATGGCAATCACTATCCGTTGGCGCATCCCACCGGAGAATTGATACGGATAATCATTAATCCGACCTTCAGGATTGGTAATCCCGACTAATTTTAGCATCTCCAAGGCTTGCGCAATGGCTTCTTTTTTCTTCAACCCTTTATGCTTCATTAATGGTTCTGCAATTTGCATCCCAATTCGCATCGTTGGGTCCAATGACGTCATTGGATCTTGGAAAATCATCGCGATATCTTTACCACGAATATGTTGCATTTCTTTTTCAGACTTTTTAATAATATCTTCGCCGTGAAACATAATACTGCCGCCTTTTACTTCGGCATTTGGTGCTAGTAACCCCATCAATGACCGGGTGGTAACTGACTTACCAGAACCGGATTCACCAACAATGGCTAATGTTTCACCTTTACGTAAATCAAAGCTGACATCACGAATCGCTTTAACCTCACCTGCATAGGTGTGGAAATCAATTTTTAAATGACGAACTTCAATGACATTTTCAGGATTTTCCATGTTGTTGCCACCCCCCTATCGTTTCGATTTCGGATCAAATGCATCCCGCATACCATCGCCTAATAAGTTAAAGGCCAGCATCAAGACAATCAAGACGATTGCTGGATACCACATCTGGTATGGTAGGAATTGGAAGTTCTTTTGACCATCAGAGATCAAAGTCCCTAATGACGCTTGTGGCGAACTAATCCCAATCCCAATGTAACTCAAGAACGCTTCAAAGAAGATCGCATTTGGAATCGTAAACATCGTTTGAATAATGATGATACTTGATAGGTTTGGCAACAAGTGTTTCCAAGCAATCTTAGTTGAAGACTCACCCAACGTTCGCGCTGCCAAAATAAAATCTTGGTTTTTCAATTGTAACGTCTGTGCTCGAGTTAGGCGGGCCATCGTCGTCCAGTTAATTAATGCTAAGGCCGCAATGATTGAGGCCATCCCCGTTTTTTGGAAAGCGGTCGCCATCAAAACCATCACAACTAGCGCGGGAATGGACGAGAGGATTTCAATAATACGCTGCATAAACAAATCCACGCGCCCACCACGCCAACCGGAGAATATCCCGAATCCGACCCCAATGGTCAAATCAATCAGCGTCGCAATTAAAGCAATTTCCAACGAAACTCGGGTCCCATACATAATCCGTGCCAATAAGTCACGACCTAAATAGTCGGTCCCTAAGAGGTAATGGACGTTGGAACTCGCGCCGGCTTGCTTATAGGCATCCACATCTTCACCTGATTGGGTAATATGCCCGTTCAAGCCATGAATGCTGACACCCGGAATCTTCGGTGGCAAGTTCGCATACTTCGGTGATTGATCATTTGGATTGTGATGATAGACCGTTTGCCCAGCAAAAGCCATCAAGAAAAGTAGGATTAAGACGATAAAACTGGTAAAAGCCGTTTTATTCGACTTAAGCCGCCGCCAAACATCTTGCCCGAACGTTAAAGAAGGTGCAGCGATTTTTTCATTATCAGGCCCGGCCTGCTTATCTAATGGTTCAAAAGCCCCGGGCTTAATTTCAACATCATTTACATTATCTGCCATGAACTAGTCTCCATTTCCACTTAATCGAATCCGCGGATCAATGATGCCGTAGACGATATCAGTCAATAATAATAACAAGCAAAGTAAAGCGGAATAGAAAATCGTCACACCCATGATGGTTGGGTAGTCATTGACCAGGATTGATTTGACAAATTGTTCCCCAATCCCTGGAACCGAGAAGATATTTTCAACAACCATCGACCCAGTCATCAGAGCGGCGGCAAGTGGCCCAATTAAGGTAACCATTGGAATCAAACTGTTCCGCAACGCATGATGATAAACAATGCCAAACTTGGAAAGACCCTTTGCCTTAGCTAATTCAATATAATCTGAGCTCAAAACATCCACCATATCAGTTCGAATGAAACGGGCGGTTTCGGCTAACGGACTGGCCGCTAACGCTAAGGTTGGCAAGACAGTATATGCAAAGCCCTCCCAACCAGCAACTGGGAACAAGTTTAGCTTTAAGCCCAGGTAATATTGCAATAGAATCGCCAAAACGAAACTTGGTACTGCAATCCCTAAGATTGACACTACTGTTGCTAAACGGTCCGCCCAAGTATCTTTACGAATGGCCCCAATAGCCCCAAGGATAATCCCAAAGACAACCCCAACAACCATCGCTTGCCCACCGAGTTGCATGGAAGGCCCCATCCGACTACCAATCAAGTAGCTAACGGCTTGATCACTAAATTGGAAGGATAGACCGAGACTACCTTTAAAAATACCGCCAATATAAACCAGATATTGTAACCAGACCGGCTTATCTAAGCCATACTGCGCTAAAATCGACGCTTTTTCACTAGCAGTCAACTTGGCTTCATTTTGTAGCGGCGTTCCGGGCATTAGCTTCATCAGGAAGAACGTGGCCGTAGCCACAATGAATAATGTCAGGAACAAGTAAAATATCCGCTTTAAGAGATACTTTCTCATTAAAATTCCTCGCATTCTATTAAATTAGCCTTAAAAAATAATGACATATTTGATTATAAAACAAAATGGTAAGGATTAACAATATGTCAACCCTTACCCCTTTCGTTTCACATTCGTTAAGTTGAAACACACACACTAATGACGATATCTTTCGGTTCTACTTAACGTACATGTACTTGTAGTTATATTGTGAACCCGCGGTATTGTAGATGATGCCCTTCAAGTTGGTCCGCATCAAGTGCGCTTCCGTCTTTTGATAGATTGGTGCAATCCCTTGATCCGTCATCAATTGCTTTTCAGCAGTGACCATGTCATTCCAACGAGTCGTGGTATCGTTAGCATCTTTGCCCTCAGCATTGTTAACCGCTGTATCGTAGGCAGCACTGTTGTAACGACCATTGTTATATGAGTTGTCAGAAGTGAAGAGTGACAAGAATGAGATTGGATCAGTAAAGTCGGCATTCCATGCAGAGATTACAGTATCAAAGTCGCCATTTTGTGACCGTTGTAAACGTGTCTTGAATGGCACATTTTGGTTGGTAACCTTAATCTTAGATGAAAGTTTCTGCCACTGACCTTGTAAGTACTCAGTCGACTTCTTACCACCGTCAGTATCATCAGAAAGTAATTTAATGTTTAAGCTAGATTCCCCGACTTCTTTAAGCCCTTCATTAAGTAACTTACGGGCCTTCGTCATGTTGTATTCAACACCACTAGCAACATAGGCATCATCCGCAAAGTCTTTCTTATTAGTTGGACTCTTAGCTAAATCAGATGAAACATAACCCTTAGCAGCCGTTGAGCCATCAGCCAAGACATCATTGACGAATTGCTTCCGACTGATTGCCATTGACAAGGCTTGACGAATCTTCTTATTCTTGAAGGCCTTAGCTAAAGCTTTATTACTATCGTTTTGGTTGAATTCAACATAGAATGTTGAGGCACTCTTACGGGCAATAAAGTTCTTGTTGTTCTTGTAACTCTTAACTTGGGTCCCAGAAAGGGTAATATCATCAACCTTGTTTGAGTTGAACAAGTTCAAACCAGTTGAAGCATCCTTAACAACTTGGAACTTCAGGCTGCTCATCTTAACGTTCTTAGCATCCCAGTAATCCTTGTTCTTATTCAAGGTCCAAGTTAAGTTGGTCCCTTTCCAGCCAGTCATCTTGTAAGGACCATTGTAGACCATTGCTGAACTTGTAGTCCCATACTTAGAGCCATATTGCTTAACGGCTTTTTCGTTTTGTGGGAAGAAGTTAACAAAGCCCATTAATTTCTTAAAGTATGAGATTGGTTTATCCAACGTAACGGTTAACTTGTAATCGCCGTCTGCTTTAATCCCCAAGGTTGAAACATCTTTTTTACCGGCCACGATTTGGTCAGCATTCTTGATACCTGAATATAAGTATGCGTATTGTGACGCAGTTTTTGGATTAACAGTTCGTTGCCAACCATAAACGAAATCTTTAGCGGTAACTTTGTCGCCATTGCTCCATTTGGCGTTCTTTCGTAACGTGAACGTATATGTTTTACCATCTTTGGAAACGGTCGTTGATTTAGCAATCCCAGGTGTGATCTTACTATCTTTGCCCAACCGGTATAACCCTTCATTGGTGTTATTCAACATGTTGGAACTAACCACATCAGTTGATTTTGATAAATCCATCGTTGGCAATTCGGCCGATTCAGTAATCGTCGCGGTCTGCTTACTTGATGTTGATGATGAGTTACTCTTTGAACCGCACGCTGCCAAGAACAACAAGGATGCCCCGGCAACGACAGTTACTTTAGCAGCTGTCTTTAAATTCATAAAACCCCAACCCCTCTGACTTTTAATGTTGTGTGTGTGCTTTTCCCTCGAAAAGTTAAAGTAATTGTATATTATAAATAAATTAAAATCAATGCTAAACTCTAATTTTTATCATCATTTCGTCATAATCAACTCAGTTAAGTCAAATTATCAGCATTTAAAAATCGATTTTTCCACTTACAAACGCCTTAATATCAACTTTCTAATTTGATTCACTTTTTTACTATCTGGTATAAAAAAATTTGCCGATTTTTTTAATAAATAATTCAAAGTCACTTAAAATCCCCCTAAAAAGCCATTAAATGACTTAGTCAAAACAACTAAAAAGCCAAAATAAAAGAGAACACCGACAATAATTATCAGCGTTCTCTTATTATATTAAATTCAACGCAATCAACCTAATGCCCTAAGTAGCCGATTACTGATGCAATGATTAAAATAACTAAGACTAATGTCGTAATCCAAACATAGAGATGATCCTTTTCAATCGCAAACGCATAGATTGACACCACAACACGTAAAGTGGGCGTCAAAATCAGTAAAAACAGACCCAGCATAATAACTGCGTAGGGCTTTAAAGCTATGACGCCGTTAAAAATAGACCGAAATCCCGTCGGTTGAATCCCATTAGGATAGCCACCATTGCCACGCATCACCATTAAAATAAGGCCTAAACCAATCACTAGTGCTGATACGATGACCCCAATGCGTAAGATACGACCAATTAGCCGTTCTACTTGTTGCATTTCGGCAACTTTACTATTCTTTTGAATCATTAGATGGTCACCCCAAATCCTTTAGCAATCATTTGGATTCCCAAATAAAGCATGACTGGTACGAAAATCATCCGAATTAACCGTGGTTTTAAATGTTCCATAATACGGGTTCCAATTAAGGCCCCAACTAAGATACCAATCGCTAACGGTGCGGCAATCCCAGGTTTAATTGAACCATTAAAAAAGTAAACCATCGCACTGGCAGCCGCAGTAACGCCCATCATTAAGTTCGATGTTGCTGATGAAGGCTTGAGCGGCATGTGCATAATCGTATCCATCGCTAACACTTTGAAAGCACCACTCCCGATACCTAATAACCCACTCGCAAAACCAGCCCCAAACATCATGGTAAACCCACCAGGAACGTTTTGAACTTGATAGTCAACTTGCTCTTTAAGCGCCTTATCGTAGTATGTCCCGTTTAAATTGAGTTTCGTCGCTAACTGATCAGCTTGCACATCCTGAGCATCACTAGCCTTACTGAGTAACTTGCGAATCATATTGTAAGTTGTGAAAACTAATAACGCTCCAAATAAAAAGTACAAAAAGTTGGCATGCACGAGGCCCGTTAATACAGCACCTAAGACGGCCCCCACTGTTGTCGCAATTTCTAAGAACATCGCCACTCTCAAATTAAGCATGTCATCTTTTAAATACGCAATGGTGGCACCTGAACTAGTCGCAATTACAGCAATAATACTGGCCCCAATCGCATATTTAATATCTAGACCCATCCCTAACGTCAGAACCGGTGTAATAATTAAGCCCCCACCAATTCCTAGAATCGCACCAAAAATGCCAGCTAATAAGCCGACGCCCAACAATAATAATAATGAATATGTCACGTGTGTCACCCTCACCTTTTAATTTTCAATTTTTAGTGTACCATTTAATTTCACGACGACCTAATGATTAAGCATACATAGGCAAACACTTGTCATATCAAGCAATCAGCGCTTATTTTAAGACCATCCGGCTATCGGCATGAAAAAAATGTAATCGTCAACATCCCTAAGTAATCAACTTTTCTAAAAAATAGCCATTAAAAAGTTAGATAGCAATCTAAAAAAATTAGTCTAGTACTTGGGCTTTGGGAAATTGTGCCATAAAACCAGCAACCAATGGCGTCGCCAAGGATTCCGGCGTCGTGGCTAAGACTAATTGCGTATCGAATCGCCGGTCAGCTAATGACCGAATCATCACTTGACCACCGTCATACGTTTCAGCTAAAGTGCGGGGCACTAAGGCCACCCCAATCTGTTGTTCGGCCCAGTGCATCGCTGTCCGCGCATCATCACAAGTCATCACATAGGTTGGCTCAAATGCTTGTTCCAAAAATGCCATATGAAATAACTCGTTAAAACGCCGATATTTGATGAGTGGTAACTGTTCAAGGTCACTTAACCGCAATTGTCGCCGTTGCGCAAATTGTGAATAACGCCGGGGCAACACCGCAACCATTCGTTCCGCCGGGAAATACCGACAAACTAAGTGCTGCTGATTGAACGGTGTTCGCAATATGGCGACATCTAACAGCCGTTTATGAAGATCATCTAATAATTCATATGTATTCCCCTCGGTTAAGTCTAACTGGACATCTGGATATTGCTTCAACCATTGCAACAAAGCCTGATTCGGCATAACGCCCGCCGACGATGAGACCGTCCCTAAATTCAAGGTACCCGTAATCCCCTGAGCCAACGCTCGGATCTTATTTTCAGCAGTCGCCGACAATTGCGTTAACTGCTGGGCGTAACCAATTAATAATTGCCCGGCCGCCGTCACCGTAACGCCTTGGGGTAATCGCTTAAACAAGACCACCCCAAGTTCTAACTCTAGTTGTTTAATCTGATAGCTCAATGGTGGTTGCGCCACATGCAGGCGCTTCGCAGCAGCTGTCATCTGGCCCTCTTCAGCCACCGCTAAAAAATACCGTAACTGTTTTAAATTCATTGCCAACTTCCCCCTATTTAATCTTAGTATACACGAGATTGGCGACTCACTTTTTACAATTCACTTAAACCATGCCAGAACGGTAATGATTGCGTTATACTGTATTTAATAAACTTTTTTATGAAAGGAGTGGTCTTGTGCATTTTCTCGATCGTTTAAAATCAATGTTGCACGACCTCAATAATCCAGTCAGTGTGGGACCGAAAGTGGTCGCTGCGACTGCTGCCGAAACGACCACAGCAGAACCAACCAGCGACCGAGCCGCGACGCCTGCTGTTCAACACAAGGATGCCCTAATTTTAGTCCATCACTTGGATGACACTGGTCACGAATTACAACCGACTGAAATGATTGCCGGTTTCGTTGGGGCCGAGATTCACCTGCCAGAAGTCAGCATTCCGGGCTATCATCTCGTCAACATTGCTGGCCTAACCCGGTGGTTCACCACGCCACAAGCCCAAATCATCTTAACTTATGAACGCCAAGCCGGACAACCAGTGTGGGTTTATGCCTATGATATTGATCAACGTCAACTCATCGGCCTGCCGATTATGACCCGTGGTAAATTAGGTCAGCCTTACCAAGTCACGGCGCCCACTGTAGCCGGTTTCAAACTGCTACGCTCCGTTGGGGACTTGACTGGTGAATATACGACCCATTCAAAAACGGTCCTCTTTTTTTACCGCAATCAAACTTGGCTTAAAACTGATTTAAGCACCGGCTTTATCCAAATTAAAACTGTCACACCAGTGCTACCATCACCGGGTGCCACTACGACCACTTATTTAACAGCGCTACAACCCGGCAGTATTTATAAAACGTATATGCGGGTGCAGCTCACTGACCAGACCATCTGGTATATGATTGGTGATAGCCAGTGGATTCCTGAAAGTCATTTACAATTAACTAACAGTCAACAATTATTACCCAAACTACCCGCTAGTTATCAAGCGCGCAACAAACGACAAGTTCGTCAAACTGGTCGCGTCAGCTTTGTCCCGAATAAACAAGTGCACACTTACTTGGAACCTTATGGCCGCTATCTAACCACCGTCACTCATGGTGAACGGGTGGCATTAACTGAACGACTAGTTGATGACAATGGCGTCGTGTGGTATCAGATTCAAGACCGCGGTTACTTACCCGGCCGTTATTTAACTGATTTAGATCCAGCTGATTTTATTTATTAATACCAGAAAAACGAGCTTGGGGATTTTTTCCCCCAGGCTCATTTTTTATTACCGTCATTTGCTGACTAGCACATCTGATTAATGTTGCAAGGTCAGCCACCGTTGCCCCCACGCTGATTAAGCAGGGGCGACGACCCTACTCGCTTGTCCGACCACTGGCGTCGAAAATACCCGCACGTGCGCCGGTATTAATAAAATAATACTACTAATAATAATGAGTACCACTTGCCACTGCCATTTTGTCATCCGCATCCCCCAAATCAAAAAGCTCATCTCAGGACCTAGTTTAGTTCAGGTCCGCCGCTTTTTTCACGTCATGACCATTGTTCAGACAATTAATTTATGCCAGCAAAAAAGACGCTTGCGTTTTTAGCCCAAACGCCTTGGAAATTTTTTTATAAGAAGGCCGTCATCACACTGCCGACTACGATCAAAGCCAGCCCAATAATAGTCAACCGTAATTCCCGTCGTGATTTCGTCTCATGTAACACTAGCATGCCACCTAAAGTCGAAATAACCACACTCAACTGGGTAATCACAAAGGCCGTTGCTACACCATTGGCTTTAGCTGAGAAGATATACGCTAAAGCAGATAACCCAAAGATTAACCCGGCAAACACATTCAACCAGCTGGTCCGTTGTTTAAATGCCACCGCGTGATGACTCAAAAGCACGTACAAAACGGCGGCCAAACACATGCCAACCATCTGTGGGAAGAAAATAGCGACGCCAGACGCCGAAACCGCTTTTGGTAATGCACTGTAAATCCAATAACCAATCGTTGTTGGCACTAGAACCATTAACCCGCTGGCTAATCCGGCCCGACTATCTGAATTATCAGTAACCGCCGTTAAGGCCACCCCGACAATCATAATAATAATCGCCGCAAAGCCAACTAACTTCGCCGCCACACCTGACCATTCGCCAAACATCAAGACCCCGATTACGGAAGTCCCGACTAATTGAAGTCCCGTTGAAATTGGCATCGTCGAACTAACACCCATTCGTGAATACGACGTATACTGGCCAATTTGACCGAGCACCCAAAAGGCCCCTGACAATGCACTTAGCCAGAAAGTAGTCGTTGACACAGTGGGTTGAAAGATGAGTTGGACAATAATCCCAACAATCACCGCTCCAATTCCAGTTCCAAGCGTTTGATTGGCAGGCTTCCCGCCAATCTTCGATAATAACAATGGATTTAATCCCCAACCTAATGCCGGGATGAGCGCAATCAAAATATTCAAAAAAATAGCCTCCTACAATCATGGTAATCAAAAAAGTTATATTAACTAGTTTAACATTATCCAACCAAAAGCTTAACTGAATAAAAACGGAGCTTACCGCAATCAATTGCTGTAATCCCCATTTAAGCCATTAATTTATAATTTAGCCGTTAACTTCACGTCTGGATACTTTTCACTAAACCAACGTTCGGCAAACGCATTTTCAAATAAGAACAGTGGCGCCCCGGCTTGATCCTTCACAAGTAAGTTACGTGAACTAGACATCTTTTCATCTAATTGCGCTGGATCAATCCAGCGTGCGGTCTTATTCCCCATTGGTTCCATGACAACTTCTGAATTATATTCATTTTGCATCCGGAACTTGAAGACTTCGAATTGAAGTTGACCCACGGCCCCTAGCACATAGTCGCCCGTTGAATACGAGGTATACAATTGGACAGCGCCTTCTTGTACCAACTGTTCAATCCCTTTATGGAAGGACTTTTGTTTCATGACGTTCTTCGCAGTGACCCGCATAAAGAGTTCCGGTGTAAATTGTGGCAACTTTTCAAACTGAATCGCTTGTTTGCCATCATAAATGGTATCTCCAATTTGGAAGTTCCCGGTATCATATAACCCGACAATATCTCCCGCAACCGCCGTCTCAACCGTTTCACGCGTATCGGCCATGAATTGTGTCGAATTATTTAAACGCATCTTCTTGCCCGTTCTTTGTAAGAAGACATCCATCCCACGGTCAAATTCACCGGAACAGATTCGAACAAATGCAATCCGATCACGGTGATTAGGATTCATATTAGCTTGAATTTTGAACACAAATGCTGAAAATTCATCATCAGTTGGCTTGATAATCGTATCCGCACGCGTCTTATGCACATTTGGTTTTGGTGCATATTTCAAATAGGTCTTCAAAAACGTTTCAACCCCAAAGTTAGTTAAGGCTGACCCAAAGAAGACTGGGGTCATATCCCCATCAGCGATTTTTTGTTCATCAAATTCATTACCGGCTGCTTCGATAAGTTCCATCTCATCCAAGACATCTCGATAAATACTATCCTTAGTCAAGTCGTTTTCGACCGTGACTTCTCCCGCTTCATTCAATGGTAAGAAAGTCCGACCATGGGCTTCATTATGATAGAGTTCAATCCGATGATTATACCGGTCGTATAAGCCTTTTAGCCCTTTACCCATCCCAATCGGCCAATTCATTGGATACGTTTCAATGCCCAAGACTTCTTCGACTTCATTTAAGAGGTCCAACGGTTCACGGCCATCGCGATCCAACTTATTCATGAAGGTAAAAATCGGAATCCCCCGCATTTTACAAATTTGGAAGAGTTTTTTCGTTTGTGGTTCGATTCCCTTGGCTGAATCAATGACCATGATTGCTGAATCAACGGCCATTAACGTCCGATAGGTATCTTCGGAAAAGTCCTCATGTCCAGGAGTATCCAAAATATTGATGCGTTTGCCATCATAATCAAACTGCATCACCGAACTCGTGACAGAAATGCCCCGCTTCTTTTCGATTTCCATCCAGTCAGATTTGGCAAAACTACCACTTTTACGGGCTTTAACCGTCCCAGCTTGGCGCACAACGCCCCCAAACAACAGCATCTGTTCAGTAATCGTCGTTTTCCCAGCATCCGGATGAGAGATAATTGCAAAAGTCCGGCGGGTGTCAACTGCCGCTGCTAATTCTGATTTATTCATAAAAATTCCTTTCAAAAAAACTGTCTTTTGTTCATTGATTTAATTCGTCATCGAAGGGATTGCCCCAAAAAAATCCAATGCTACCCACACTGGATCTTAAGTTGATGACCTATTCAGTTCAATCTGGTACACCGAGATCTTTTTTGATTTTAGAGGTTGAAATTCCCGCCGTACGCGGTAGGTAGACGACTTCACAGTAATCCTTTAGGAAATCAAACTTACCTTCCCAATCGTCCCCCATTACAAAAACATCAATCTGGTGGTCAACCACGTCACTAATTTTTTGATCCCATGTTGTTTCTGGAATCACTTCATCGACGTATTTAATGGCTTCTAAAATATACTTGCGATCCTCAAAGGAGGTATACGCATGTTTGCCCTTTTGGGCGTTGAACTCATCCGTCGAAACACAAACAGTAAGATGATCGCCCAGCGCTTTAGCGCGTTTTAAAAGTCGAATATGACCCTTATGCAATAAGTCAAACGTGCCATACGTAATTACTTTTTTCAAAAAACTCACTCCCTGCTACATCGCCAGGATGTTGATCGTTAGTATTCATTATAGCATAGCCATTCAATCGGTTAATCACAGATTCAGATATTTATGCTTTGGTCTTTTTAGCGGCTGGTTGTGTGGCTTTAGCTCGTTGCGGTTGGTACACGGTGGTCTGCATCCGTAAGTTTTCTGCATTTCGCAATTGGACAATATTAAACAGATAAACGACGACCGTCCGTACCACTGCGTAGAATGGAATCGCTAAAATCATCCCTAAAATTCCTGCAATATTTCCAGCTGCTAATAAGA
Organism: Lactobacillus sp. CBA3605; assembly: GCF_002970915.1. NCBI lineage: Bacteria > Bacillati > Bacillota > Bacilli > Lactobacillales > Lactobacillaceae > Lactiplantibacillus > Lactiplantibacillus koreensis. Next base: position 2,278,294 of record NZ_CP027190.1, on the reverse strand, counting down.
GAATGATAATGGTCAACGGATGAATTTTCAGTGTCCGGCCAATAATGTTCGGGTAAATTAAGTTCCCATCAACTTGTTGCACGATGACGACAATAATCACCACGTAGACGACCTGCATCGGTGATTGCGTAAACGCAACAATTAGCGATGGCGCAATCCCAATATATGGTCCTAGGTAAGGAATAATGTTCGCCAACCCAGCGACGACCCCAAGTAATAAGCCATACGGTTGCGAGATCAACATGTAGCCAATCGCAGTAAAAGTCCCAACGAAAATACATTCGATCACCTGACCACCAATATAACTAGAAATCGTGTCGCCCATTTTTTGGATAAGACCGACGATTTCAGGCCGTTGTTTCCGTGGCAAAAACCGACTGATGGCTGGAATGAACTTCTCGCCATCTTTTAGCATATAAAACAACACGACTGGAATCGTGATTGCCATAATCGTTACACTAGTAATCGTCGAAATAACGGTCACGATACTAGTCGATAATGAGGCTAAAAAGTTTTGCGCATACTTACTAATTTCCCCATTAAATTGACTAACATAGGAACTTAGATCAACTTTTTTCAAAATACTACTATTATTAATCATTTTAGTGGCGGCTTTTTGGATCTCCGTCGTCAAGCTCGGCAAATTATAAATTAACTGCGTCACCTGCGTCACCAGACGAGGAATTAATGACACGGCGCCATAAGCTAGCACCCCTACTAGCAGCACAAAGACAATCGTAACCGCTCCCGTTCGTGAAATTCGAAACCGTTTATAATGGACCTTGGTTAACATTTTAACGAGTGGATTGAGCATATAAAACAAAAATCCCGAAATAACAATGGGCATGAAAACCACATTCAAAAATGTGCCAATCGGCTGAAATAAAAAGCCAAGTTTCGTACAAACCCAGATTAATGCCGCCACAATCAAAATTTCGAGCGACCAAAACATTAGCGAAGACTCTTTTAGGCGCTTAAGCACAGCTGCCCCTCCTTTAAAATAAAACATAATAATGGTTTTAATTATAACCTAATTTTACTTTTAGTGGGACCCATGCCACTCCTTTATCACGAAAAGCATTTATATTTGATGAGAATAATGGTAGTTTAGTTAAGAAGATCTAAAAATCAAAAGGAGTGTTACTCATATGTCACGAAAAATTGCCATTATTGGCATGGGTCATGTCGGTTCAACCGCTGCCCATTACATCATTGCCAACGGTTTTGCTGATGACTTGGTCCTGATTGACCCTAATACGGGCAAAGTTGAAGCGGATGCCTTGGATTTCAAAGATGCCATGCCCAACCTACCGACCCACACCAACCTCATTGTTAATGATTACGCCGCCCTAAAAGACACCGATGTCATCATTTCAGCCTTAGGAAATATTAAGCTCCAAGATAATCCCACCGATGACCGCTTTGCCGAACTTCCCTTTACCAGCCAACAAGTCAAAAGCGTGGCTGCTAAGATTAAAGCTAGTGGATTTAACGGCATTATTGTCGCCATCACCAATCCAGTCGATGTCATCACGTCCATCTATCAGGCCGTCACAGGGCTCCCCAAAGCTCACGTGATTGGTACTGGCACCCTATTGGACTCAGCACGGATGAAACGAGCCGTCGCTGACCGCCTCCACTTAGATCCACGGTCTGTGACTGGCTATAATTTAGGCGAACACGGTAACTCTCAGTTCACCGCTTGGTCAACAGTTCGTGTCTTCGACCAACCAATTACAACGCTAGCCGCCGACCGCGGGTTGGATTTAGCAGAATTGGATACGGAAGCACGTCGAGGTGGCTTTACCATCTTCCATGGCAAGAAGTATACGAGTTACGGGGTTGCAACGGCTGCGGTACGCCTCACCAACATTATTTTAAACGATGCCTTAACTGAGTTACCCGTTTCTAACTATCGCGACGAGTACGGCGTCTACCTCTCCTATCCGGCCATTGTTGGCCGTAACGGGATTGTCGAACAGGTTCAACTCGACCTCACCCCTGAAGAATTACAAAAATTACAAGTTTCAGCGGACTACATCAAAACTAAGTTTACTGAAAGCCAAACTAACTAATTTGAAAATCCCTTACAACCGCAACTTAATGTTGGACTTGTCAGGGATTTTTAAGCCAAAAAAACGAGCTCAGGGGTTAACCCTAGGCTCGTTGGTTTATTTTTCAAGTCAATGCGTTAGCTAAATTCCATATCATGATTATTTTGTTTGGCTAAGGTTGCGACAATCTGTAGCCAATCTTTCATACTAACCATCACAGCTGAATCCTGCGTATTAGGATTCTCAACCTCAATCGTATCATGGCCTTGGTTAACGATTGTTAACAGCTGGTTGATATTTTTCTTTGCCAAGGTACTTGTGACTTTTTTCATCTGCGCCATCTCCCAACTTGTTGACTGATTGAGGATATTGTGCCTCAATCTAATAGACACGTCAAGCATTTTCGAAAGCTTTTTGACGACTGGAAAATGACTTGAATAACTGATGATAATTTTACACTAACCATTCCTGGGTTGCACTTAATCTGGTCGCATTTAAAGAAGAAATTAAGATTGTCCGCGCTCAAACATCGTTTTTAACACATTACGAATAATTTTAAGTTGGGCGGGTGAGACTGGTTGCCCATTATATTCAAACTCATTCTTCTGATTTTCAACGACTTTTTTTAAATCAACTGCGGTCACTTGATCATTACGCGACCCTTTACCCACTAACTTGGCATAGCTCGTCCCGAGGACTTGCGCAACTTCTTTTAAGGTCCCTTTCGATGGCGTATGCTGCTTCCAACTATAAATAGCACTAACGCTTAGACCAGCTAGCGTCGCGACCTCGGCTAAAGTTAACCCATTTTTTTTCGCGAACCGTCGAATATTTTTTAATAACTCGCCATTATCTAGCTTCATGAAGGCCATGTGACTTCCTCCGTTTCTATTCATCTTAATGCAATATACGCAGAATCTAGCCAAAAAGCAAGTCCAACGCTTAAAATTGCATAGGCGCTAAAAAAGACACCCACTGGATGTCTTTTTAGTATTCAATTACGCCACTGGCTAACGCCAGCAGAGCTATTGCCGACGTGATAATTCTTGATAACGGCTATACCAAATATCAATATATTCTTGTGAAAAAGGCCCCTTTTTATGTTTGATCCAATCAACGAGCACCTTCACATTAGCCTTCAGAATTTGGTCGGTTTCAGTTGGATATTGCCACTTAGCCCCATGTTCCTCATACTCATCAACGTCCAATAAGCGACGTTCACCATCCGGAAAGACCTTGACGTCCAAGTCATAGTCGATGTACTTCAAGGCTTCTTTATCTAAAACGTATGGTGACGCTAAGTTGCAATAATACGAAACGCCGTTATCGCGAATCATCGCCACGATATTAAACCAATAATGCTTATGAAAATAAACGATTGCCGGTTCGCGGGTCACCCACCGACGGCCATCATCTTCGGTGACCAGCGTGTGATCGTTACAACCAATTAAGACATTTTCGCTTGTTTTGAGTACCATTGTATCGCGCCAAGTTCGATGTAAACTCCCGTCGTGCTTATAGCTTTTGATCGTAATGAAGTCGCCTTCCTTAGGTCCCTTAGCTTCGCGCGTCATGTTGTTTAGCCCAACTTTCCAAAAAATAGGGTAAAAATTCATCGAATTTCAATAAACATTATACCAGATTTTAATGAGCTGCGTGTAGCTATTTGTCGCTTTTCATTCGCCATCAACCTGTTCATCAATAAATTTATTAATATCATCCATTAAGAAACCTTTTTGATACAGATTACGCTTCGTGCGCTGCCGTCGTTCTGAAAAAGCATACTTCCGGTTACGACGCCATAACTTCTCACCTTGCGTCACGAGCGCATCCCATTGGGCATCCTCATCGGGGGTTAAGGCTAACGCCGCAATAGCCGCCGTGATTGTTTCGCCATCGAAGCCTTTGGTCATCAAGCCTTGTCGAACTTTTTGTTGCATTGTTTTAAATGCTTGCCGTTGATAACGTTTAACCAGCTTTTGAGCAGCTGCAGTTGCATTTTCAAGTCGATCATCTGAACTAAATTGCGTCGCTAAAGCATCATCAATCAATTGTTCCCCGACCCCTTTAAGACGTAACTTTTGCCGAATCACATATGGTCCTTTATCGGCCGTCGCCTTAACTGTACGCACATAGGCGGCCGCATACTGAGCATCGTCTAACAAATTCAGCTCACGTAATTGTTGCATGGTCGTTGTGATGACCCCTTCATCCAAGTCCTCATCGCGTAACTTATCATGAACTTCTTTTTCCGTCCGCAACTGACTTGAGAGATAATCCAACGCCCGTGAATAGGCTTTGGAAATGTCATCTGCGGCAATTAATTCCGCTTGCAACGCCTCATCAACTTCCATCCCTTTGAAAACACGAAACTTAATCATAACCGTTTCACTCATTGGAAATGCATACTTATCGTCTAAATAAACGTTAAAACGTCCAGAACGCTTTTGCGCCATAATCTTTGTAATCTTTTTTACCATGGTTGTTTTGATGCCTCCGTAAATTACTCTGCTCTTTTAATTTACCAAATTTGACGTCATTTACCAAAGTAACTGTTTAGATAACCTTCAATATCTTGTGCGGTCGTCGGATGCTGGGTCTGGAGCATCAAGTCAATCGCAAATTGTCGGAATCGATCTCGCGCCAGCTCACGAGAAAAAATCGGTTGCGTCATGACCACTGGCTGTTCAAAATAAAAAGGGTGCTCACCGGCTCGTTCTGATAAGAGCAACGTCTGTAAAGCTTGTGCCCGTTCCAACTGTCCCATCAACATTTTAAAGTTTACCGTCGTTTTTAGATGAATCCGGCGGCAAAATACTAGCTCTGTCCGCCGAGCTGATAACGCCAACTGATCCGTTAACTGATGTGCGCCTAACCAACTGGTCGACGCCCGCGTCACGGCACCTAACGGTAAGAGCTGTACATCACCTTTGATGAATGGCAGCTTACGTTGGGTCTGGTTGAGATGCAAAGCTAACCGTTCAATGTCTTGCTTCAAGCCAAAATCAGCTCGTAGCCAGACCGCTTGTAGACAGCGGCGACTTGTTTTGTTCGTTTTAAGTAGTCCACGCTGCGTATCAAAAATGACCGTATTAGCAGAACAGTTTTCCTGACTGACGTCAAGGACAAAAAAAGTATTTAAAAAGCTAAGTTGCACACTCTCAACCGGTTTTGCCCATGCGACAATCGCCAGTGGCTGGTTAAGATCAAAGACGTCTGGTAATTTTGACCACACTAAATCGTTATAATTGAACTGATTATGCTTGATGACATTCAATGGATAATTCCTCCAATTGCCGATTAAGCCGACATTAACACGAGATGGCGTGCAGTTGTGATAACCGTAACAGCCGCTTTCATCAAGTTACCCATACTATACCTGTTTTGTATGCGACAATCGATAACTTAATTGAGTTCTCTTTACATTCTTAGGCTACTACCATAAAAGCGTTCGGTTATTGCGTTTTTAGGCCTGCTTTTTCAGCTCGCCAGTGTCACCATCAACTGGTTATACTGAGCACAACCTTGGCCAAGGTCACTTAAGAAATGAGGACTTAATCATGCGCACTGATCGCTTTGAAAACCAAACCGCCTTTAACTTATTAGCCGAACCGCCTCACCAACGCCTCTTATATGGCGCTTTAAAAGCCGCCAATGTGACCAAGGGCCATCCCCAATTTGAGGATTGTGTGACTGTTGCTCATTTAACTTGGCTTGCAGCTTATCAAAATTATGTGCCGGCCTTACCTGAGAATTTATCAGACTTTCGTAAATTTGCCTTTCGCCGCATTAAATGGCGCACGGTGGATTATCTTCGTAAACAAACCCTACGGACCCAAGTTCAAGTACCGCTGGAAAAAGCCGCTGAATTAAGCATTACACCGATGGCCCTGTGCGAACAAACTTGGCAATTGACCGACTTGCTAACACGGCTACTCGCGCAATGTCGCCCCGGGGAACGGATTTATTTAGTGGAATTCTTCTTAGCTGAACAGTCCGTCCCAATGATTATGCGGACCCATGGCGTTAGTCGCCGGACCGTCTATAATTGGCGAGCGAGCCTCCTCGTCAAAGCCCGGGCTATCTATGCGCAAGCCCGCTAAGTGCACTTTTACGATTGCCTAACCGTTAGTATCCTGTAAGCTTACAAAAAAATCAGCCGAAAGGAGGCACCCCCATGCAGAATTGGCGTGCAAATCAATTAACCATTTCAGTGGCTGCGGACGACCCCAAAGCCACCAAGCGAACTTTCAATAACTTGAACGAAACCATCACGGTTGACCAAGTTACCGTTTTAGGCCAATCAGTAGCCACCCTAGTTGCCGCACCATTTACTGGTGCCAGCTTAAAAACGACCCGCCAGTTTAGTTTCTAATCGCCTGCACTTTTATTGCCAGCTAACCGTCTCTATCTATGTAAGCTGGCCAGCCTACAAAAACCGCTAGGAGGACTCACCTATGAATAAGATTTGGAAAAAATCGGCGCTAGCCGTTGAATTGCAAAATGCCGCCGGTGAAACGCACAAACAACTGTTTACGGCCATTGTGCAAGACGCGACGGATGCCCAATTGACCACCTTTAGTAAGGCCTTGGAAACCTTAACGGCTCATCAATTTGTCAACGCCGAAGTAATTGCTTATTACGAATACAATGCCGTTACGACCGTCTAATTAGGAGGACTTAATTAATGAAAATCTTAGATATGAGCTTTAAAACAAGTACCAATAAGATTCATCACTTGAAGTTACGCTACGCCAGTGATGGCTTGACTAAAGAAGTGGTCACCAAAGCAATGGCCGATTTAGTTGCCACTAACCTATTCAACAAAGAAGGTGAAAACTTGATTGTTGAACCAGTTGCTGCTAAATATGTTGAAACCCTTGAGACACCCATCGTTGATGCTCCGACTGCTTAATTAACTCACTATTACTGCTACGAAATAGTCCGGTCCGCACCTGAAACTTAGGTGTGGGCCGGACTATTTATTTTTATGCCATGTTTAATTGATTGAAAAAGTTGCGCCTAACCAGTATGCTAAGCGCAACACTATTTTCAAATATCACACGCCAACCGAGTACCCTTCGAGGTCTCTCGTTGGACGTTATAAATTTCAACAATGATACTATTCCCTACCGGATGCCAATCAATGGCTTTCACCAACCGCCGCATAAAATTACGCGTAATCTGCGTTTTGATTGAAATCCCACTCCGTTCCAAATCATCATAAAAAATAACCCGTTGATCGAGTTTGTCAATTTTGAAATAATAATAGGCATAATGCGCCGTTCCTCGTTGAAGAATTAAATGATATGAGGAATTGAAATCCGCTGGAAAAACTGTGATACCATCATCGTTCATGTCCATAACATCCTTTTGCTAAAGTTTTTTCACGCGTTCACTCATTAGTTCAATTGTACCGTGAACCAAGCGAAAAGAACACTCCAAAATGACAGCGTGACTTCGATACCTTAGTTATTTCTAATCAATAAACTGGTCGTAATTTACTTAAAGCATCAAAAAACAAATTGTTATTAAGCTTTATTAATAACCTTAAAATGCAGATATACCAAGCAATTCGACCATTTAACACTCAATCTTTACATTCCCGAAACAAAAATAGTATTCCAAAATAAGTCATTTTTGGTATAATGTAGTCAATTAGAAGTTTGGACTCATGAATTAAATCGTGTTTACTTTAGCATAAGTTCGTATTATACTTTTTAATTGCATGCTTTTTCTAAATGACGTAAACAACAATTGGCACTGCTAATTGAACTTGTTTTTATTTAAACGCCACCCCGCGTGTGCTGGGCACACATGTCACGCTAATTACAGGTTAAACTTTTGTAATAACCGGGGAATAATCAGAAGGAAGTCTAGGGTGTTACTAATGGAATACAAAGAACGGGAAATTCGACCAATTACAATTGATGTTGAAAGTCAGCACCACCGCTACGGCTATCGCCTAGTAAAACGACTATTCGACTTCGTGGCCAGTTTAGTGGGCTTAGTGATCTTATCACCATTGTTCCTAGTCGTCGCAATCGCCATTAAAGTAGAAGACCCTAAGGGGAGCGTATTCTACTCACAGATTCGACTAGGCCAAGGTCAACTACCCTTTAAAATGTACAAGTTTCGCTCCATGGTTTCTAATGCTGATGAATTATTGGCACAGCTACTTAAAGAAAATGAAGTCGACGGTGCCATGTTTAAAATGCGCGATGATCCCCGGGTCACTCGGACTGGACGCTTCATCCGTAAATACAGTATTGACGAACTGCCACAATTACTCAATGTTCTTTTGGGCCAAATGAGCTTAGTTGGGCCACGGCCACCGTTGCCACGTGAAGTTGCTGAATATACTGATTACGATAAGCAACGGCTCACCGTTAAGCCCGGTTGTACCGGCTTATGGCAGGCTACGGTACGTAACAGTGTTGGCTTTGACGAAATGGTCAAGCTAGACTTGATTTACATTTCCCGCCGGAGCGTTGGCTTTGATTTGTACGTCCTCTTTAAAACCGTCATGGTCTTTATTCGGCCCAATGGTGCCTTTTAATTAAAACCATTTAAATAAACCGGTCTGAGATTTCTCTCAGACCGGTTTATTTTTTCCTCAGATTTCAGGTTTGTAGTTAAGATAGGCAAGCCGATAAACCCGTGGCACATACCGTAACGTCAAATATGCTAATTTATATTTCCAGGTAATCAACCGATTCGTTAACATCGGCAGCGTTTTAAGTCGGGCTGCTAGGAAATGGCGTTCCCACTGCGGCGACCATTGAGGATTATTTACCAAATAATGATGACTGACGTGTAATAACAACCGACAGCGCAATGCCGTTAAAATAGCTTGCTGCGTCTGGTCGGCATAGTGCAACTCAGTTAACGTTGTTACTACACCCCGGTAATACCGCTGTGCCCGTTCAATAATCGCTGGCGAAAACTGGCTAGTCGTTGTATTTGCATGCTTATTCAGGACGTAGAATGGCTTTTCAATGTACCGGATATCTTTGGGGGTGACATGTGCTAGAAAGGCTAAGACAAAGCTGCTGTCCTCAAAGAAATTACCATTTGAAAATTGAAACTGATAATGATCAATCATCGCTTTTGAAAACACCTTGTTCCAGACGCCAACATCCATTTCAACATTTTTAGCCAAATAATTTTGAATGAGTTGTTGCTGATTATGACTCCCTTTAGTACCCGACTGCACTTCTAAAACTTGTTTTTGGTCATAGTCCTTTTGAATACCAAAAATCGTTAAGGCCTGCTTTAAGTCTGGAACCACCGCTTCGAATAAGCCCGGTAGCCAGTAATCATCCGCATCCGCAAACATGACATAGTCCCCTAGCGCATGTCGTAGCCCATTATTACGTGCAGCGGCTTGCTTCTGATTGGTCTGCCGATAGCAACGTATCATAGGATGTTGACTGGCTAATTCTTGCAACCGCCCCCAAGTTTGATCGGTCGAACCATCATCCACACAAATAATTTCGTAGTCCTGAAAACCAGTCTGCTGAATAATTGAGGTAATCAGTCGATCAATGGTTGCTACAGAATTATAAGTTGGAATAATAATACTAATTTTTACCATCACGTTCACCTAGCTCTCAAACCCCCATTAGGGTCAATATTTTATGACGTTTGTTAATTCATCTAGCTTTGGCATCCCAAACCAGTAGCGATGCAATCTTGATTAATCCTGCAACTAGATAAGAATATCCGCCTGGCAAGGGTCCCAACCACTTTCTGCCCAGCCCATTATAGCGCGCTAAAGTCTAAAATAATATTAATTATTTATCATTAATTAACATATTTATAACGCCTAAAAAACTTACAATTCCCATTTTTGTACTTCTATTTTATAGTGAGTTACTATGATACAATACTAAGGATGTCGCGGTTTACGCCCATTCGTAGGCAACTGCGATACCTTTATATGACTTAGGAGCTTGGATATGAAAATTATCAGGAATTACTTTTATACGGTCGGTTATAACATTTTAATCTTATTAACACCATTATTAACAGTACCGTACATTTCACGGGTACTAGGCCCAACCGGGGTCGGAATTAATGCGTCTACCAATTCGGTCATCACTTACTTTTTACTTTTTGGGACAGTTGGTATTACCATTTATGGCAATCGAGAAATCGCCTTTATCCGTGATAATCGTGCTAAACGCTCACAAACCTTTTGGGAGATCGAGGGATTACAGCTGATTACGATTAGCCTAGCCTACCTGGGCTTCTTAATTTTCTTATTGGTTGAACGGCAATTCAAAGTTTATTTCTTTTATCAGTCTTTTTACATTATTGCCGGTGCATTTGATATTTCTTGGTATTTTATGGGCCTGGAAGACTTTAAAAAAACGGTTTTGCGTAACACCTTAGTTAAGTTGGCCTCACTGGTCGCTATTTTTGTCTTTGTTAAGACCCGCCAAGATACCGGTATTTATATTTTAATTTTATCCTTATCACAATTACTTGGTAATTTGACTCTTTGGCCCTATTTACGGCGATCAGTTAATCGACCAGTATGGGCCAAGTTACACTTATTTCGCCATTTACGGCCATCCATTGCCTTATTTATCCCACAGATTGCCACGACTGTTTATCTGGCTTTGAATAAAACCATGCTTTGGCAATTAGATTCTGTCACAGCCTCTGGTTTTTACGACTACTCCGATAAACTCATCAAGCTCGTATTAGCCTTAGTCACAGCTACTGGGACCGTGATGCTACCACATATTGCGAACCTTTACATGAAGCAACAGATGGCTAAGGTCAAAGAATACTTATACGCTTCATTTGATTTCGTACTAAGTATCTCGATTCCCATGGCCTTTGGGATTGCTGCCATTGCAACTTCGTTAGCACCGTGGTTCTTCGGTGTCCAGTTCACAGCCGTTAACACCCTCTTGATGATTGAAGCACCCGTCATTGTTTTAATCGGAATGAGCAACGTCTTAGGTCAGCAATTCTTACTGCCAACCCGGCGGACACGGGACTACACGATTTCAGTCACGATTGGTGCTGGTGTTAACATTTTATGCAACATCCCACTAATTCTCATGTGGCATGTGCAGGGCGCCATGCTGGCCACCCTCCTGTCAGAAATTTGTGTGACGGCTTATCAGCTATTTGTGACTCGCCATGATTTACAATTAGGGCGCTTAATGAGTTGCTTTGGTCAATATTTCATTGCTGGGCTAGCCATGTTTCTCGTAGTCTATACGCTGAATCAAGTCATGTTAATTTCAGCAGTGAGTCTCTTTGAACAAATCGTCATTGGTCTATTAGTTTATCTGGGATTGATCTTCATTCTACAACCAAAAATTTTAGCCGAAGCGCACCATTTACGCGCATAACCACGGTTGACTGATAAAAACGCTTCATTCGAGGGAGCAATGCCAGTCGAATGAAGCGTTTTTTCAACGTGCTGCTATCGCCATGAGTTGCGCAGAAAGTCGAGTGTAATACGCAGCCGTGCTTAACCAAGTCATACTGTCACGAACTTTGGCCCGTTCAAAAACGACTTGACCATCAATGAAGTCTTGTAAAATAGTCGTCAATCGCGCACTATCCCCCATCGGATACAAGAAACCATTCGTTCCTGGTTGAATCAAATCAGCCGGACCAGTCGGACAATCACTGGCGACTGCCGGAATGCCCCGAATTAAAGACTCAATTAAGCCCATCGGTAATCCTTCAAACTTCGAGGTTAGTACACTACAACTTACATCTGTTAAGCCTTCCCAAGGCGCAGCTTGCCAGCCTAATAACTTAACTTTACCAGTTAAATGCGCTTGCTGAATAAACCTTTTAACCGTTTCATCATCATCACCGGATCCGATGACGTTTAGTTGCCACTGCCCATGTAACTTTGGTAAGGCGTTAAATAACTCTTGTAAATTTTTTTGTTGGTGCCACTGAATCCGACCAATATATAAGAACGTCACCGGTGTTGCCGGCTGCCGTGTTGGTACCAACGGTACATCCAAATTAATCGGATTATAAATTACCGTAATCTGTTGGCGCGGAATCCCTAAGTCGATTAACTGCTGCTGAATGCCACGACTAATTGCTAAATGGTAATCAGCACACTTTAATAACCCCGTTGAGACCACGTCCCCACCGACTAGCGAAAAATGTAACCACGAAATCACCGTATAAGACTTATGCCACAAACGTTTAACTTGGGCCGCTAAATAAACTAAGCGGGTACTCATACAGATGATTTCATCTGCTTGTGACTGGCGTAAGAAGTTCATAATTCGCAACACATTGGCCGCTTTTTTAACTGTGGATTGTTGTTCCAATTTTGGGTCATTTAATACTTGATGCCGATTCACAAAACGCCGTAAAAAGTCCTTGTTTCCCAATCCCTGACTAAAATAGACCTGTAGCTTAATCTGGGAATCCTGATCATAATGATTAACCACAGCGGTCAAGACAGTTTCCATGCCCCCATGGCCGGTTAGATACGGTGCCATCACGACTGCAGTGACCGATTTTCGTTTGGATTGAACCCTAGCTGTCAAATTAAGTCACCTAACTTTATCTGGAATAGCGGTTACCTGTGCTAAAGCCTGCTCGACTGCGGTAACCGTATATGTGCCGGCTCGTAGTTGCGCGCCAACTTTAGCCACTTGGATCTGCATCGTGTGATACTCATCGGCTGTGACCGTGGCTAACTTAGTCGGTAATTCTGATAATCCTGAAATCACTAGGCCAACTTGCTGTGTCGTGACAAAATCAGCAATTGCAGCCTCAGCTGGCACAATCACAGGTAATCCTGATGACAAGTACAACGAGACCTTATGTGGATTATTATACTTTAAATATTGGCCAGCCAAACCAGTTAGCTCATCCGGTGTGTCACCATCCCAGACCAAACCAAACCCGTCTGGTAAACGGTCTTTTAAGTCATCCGGTGGAAAAATCCCTTGATAATGTAAATTAGCCTGTTCAAATTGCCGTTGGTTATCCAACATGCCAAACAAAAATAATTGATAAGCATCAGTGCTTGGTAACTGATACAAAAATGACGATTTATTCAAATTACCCGCAAATGAAATTTGATTTTGATCTGGTCGTACCCGTGGCATGTCCCGCGGCGCCTGCAAATAATCATAAATTTTTAGCGTAATCATGGGTAATGTTAACCCATGCGCTGTAAGTAATTGACTCATGGCTTGATTAGGCGAAATTAAAACCATGCCCATATTCAATAAACGCGTGACCCATTCAAGATTTTTATACCGTGGTAAATTAGCGACCCGGAGTACATCCACGTCATGTAATAAGATGATGATCTTAACGTTTTTTTGCCTTAATTGCTTAAATAATCGTTTTTCCCAGAAATGACCAAAATAAGTCGGATACTGGATTAATAAGACGTCCCCAGCTTCAACTTGTGCACAGATTTGATTGACCACGTGCTGACCCTGTAACTTTTCCAACTTAGACCTGAATTGAAATTGCTTAATTTCCTTAAACTGTAATTGGGTTAACAAAATCGTCGTCACATCAGCCTTAGCTTTGCTACCAGCATTATTTTTCTCATCGTAAACCACATTCAAGACAAACTTATGCATTACACTCACCCATATCCCTATCCTTATTTCGGCATATAATCATGATTAGCCCCCATCTTATGCCGAAAACCATCCAAAACACCACTTGCCGTCACCCGTAAAGCTGCACCACGTTGCCCTCGATACCGTCGGCCATCACGGACGATTTCAATCCCGCGCTCAACAATTTGCCCCAAGGCCCATAAATTGGCGCCAAGGCGATGCCGCCCAAGTTCGCGTACGGTTACGGTCCGATTGCGAAACCAATAATACTCTTTCCAATTCTGTTGGTACCCCTCATCCGGTCGTGGTTTGACAGTATGATGGACTAATACCGCTGGTGACACGTTCAAAATTTCCGTATTTTTCCGTAAGCGAATGGAATATTCAATATCATCCCACCAAATAAAGAAATCTTGACGTGGCATCCCAGTTTTAATCATTAAATCAAAGTTTATCACACAACCACAAAAGGTAAATAAATCGATGAAAAAATCATGCTGATAATCTAATTCCGGCACAGCTTGAGCATCAAAATGCGTCCAATTTTCCAGTCGTTGCCGTTGATCTAATTGCTTTGTTCCGTCCATAAATTCAACTGTTCCCGCAAAAGCCTTAATAGTTGGATGTTGCTTGGCGGCTTGGGCAATTTTTTCAAAATAGTCAGGCTCAAAAACAGCATCATCATCTGATAGTGACACCCAATCGGCTGTGGTTCGATAACGCTTAGCCACTTTAATCCCTTGGTAGAACCCACCCGCACCCCCGACGTTCTGTGGTAGCCGGATATAGTGTACCTGCGCATCTTGATAGTCGGCCATCATGGCGGCCGTCCCATCAGTTGAAGCGTTATCCACCACAATAATCTGCTGTGGTGGCAAACTTTGATTACACAGACTTTCAATGGCTTGCTTTAATAGTGCTTGCCGATTAAAAGTCACAATTACTGACACATATTTCATTGCGATTAGTTCTCCTTAAAAATGAGTGCGCTTTTTGGCGTTCGGTAAAAATTTTCGTTTTAATAAATTGAATCCTTTTGCCACTAATTGTTGTTTTTCCATATACATCACTGGAACTTCTGCACAAGAAATCTGATTCTTATGCAACCACACATCCAGTAATAATTCTGATAAATAACCGAACGCTCGGGCTTCAACCGCATCATAGTCCGAAATATCGATTGCCGCATCCACCGCAAATAAAATCGAAAACAACCATTTCGCATAGGCATCAAAATCTTTAGCTGACATGATCATCATGTTAAACATATGTGCTGAAGTCCGATGCATTACCGTATCGTAGCTATCTAAATAAGCCGGACACAGCTTTGCAATCACGACTCGGGCTTCATCGAGTGGTGCCGCCTGATGGGCATGAATATAATGTGAATAGTTCGATTCAATATAGTAATGCCGCTTTTTAGGGACAATGACTGTCCGATCATGTAGTAAATGGTCAATTTCAGTCTGGGTCAAAATGCCAGTTAACCGGTCTTTCGGTGTCAACGCTAAATAACGCCGATACTGCATGAGACCTTTAACTTCAGCATGGCAATTCTTCCAAATCCAATAAAGTGCCGTTAATTCGTTATAATTTGGATTTTTAGCTGAAATATTATCGCCGATATTATCCGCTTGATAGCCCATTGGTAACGTCCCATTAATATCCGCCCCAACGAATATTGGTTGATAGGTTTTATCAATTGGCATTTGGTAGCTTTTATGTGCTGCCACAAATATTTTAGTTGTCATAGTTTCCCCATTCTTTTGACTACGTTTTTATTAATCATGATGTATTCCCCAATAATTATCAAAGAAAAGCGGTGTTGCCATGGCGTTAAACCAATAAAAGGCTAAATTAAAAAAGTGGTTTAACTTACAATGTTTGTAATGATTTGTTTACTCACTGGTTTCAGCATTGTACACTGACGCACAGACCAGATTAGTCTGTGTGTCAGTTAATCTTTAACCATTTTCCGACGTAAATTAATTGTAAACGGATATTGCCGCATTAAATAACAACTCCGAATAACGGGTACTTTTGGCACTAAGAACATCGCAACGGTCACAAAACCAATACGATATAAAATCGTTACCACTGTGGCCCCGCCAGCCCCCATTAACAAGTCAACACGATGATATAGATGCCCCTCAATCCCGATCACGTTTAAATCAATCAGATGAAAACAGAGAATGATTAACGAGAGGCGGCCATACTGTTCGAGTAACTTTAAACCAGGACGACCATCAAACCGTGCTAGCCATGTACTCACTCTAAAAATACAGAGACTACCTGCAATACCGCCTCCAAAACTTAGTAATAGATTGGGCGAACTTGGCACATTCAAATTAAAATACCCCGAACGTGCACTGAGCACCCACAACAAGATGAACCCAATATAGTGCCAAGATTTAAGCCAATCTAAAATGTGATACTGCTTAATTAAAAAGCCTGCATATAAAAAGGATTGCGCAAACAATGCCGCATTCAAGGCCCACGGTAAGTAGATGACTTGGCCTAATCGACCGCCTAAAACAGTTAAGCCAACTACCCAGCTTAAACGAACTGCCACTGGATAATGTGTTCGCTGGGCAAGACTCATACCGCCATTAAAAAGCTGCATGGCAACAAACATACTTAGCAAAAACCACAACGCTCCGAGTGGTTGGACGGTTAATTGCCATGGTGCGAAGACGGCCGATCCCGCACCATATAAAATCGAAACAACGCCCGCCTTGGTTGACGTAAAATACCCCATTATCAGCGGATTGGCTGGCAATTGTAGGGCTACTATACTGATTAACAAGACTAAAATACTGGTGATGGCGTAAGGCACTAATAAATTCAAGCTGCCATTTTTCAATTCGCGCTGTAGTGGCCGCTGATGATATAAATAGCCACTCAAGATAAAGAAAATTGGCATGTGAAAAGCAAAAATCAAACTCCCAAGAAAGCCACCGGTATAAGGACCTAAAGTATGCCCCACGATGACTGCTAAAATAGCAATACCGCGGGCAATATCAATCCATTGAATCCTTGATTTCATTATTGTGGGCCTCCGTAAAGTCCATGAAAATGCTTGGAAACAGCTTGGTAATACCTGCAATGTGACTTAATACCATTGCAACTAAATAACTTATCAAAATCGTGGTCAGCACCCAGATTAGACTACCGATAAAAGGCCCCAGATACGGCGTTAAATCCATTAAGATTACTTTTAACGGCGCCAACACGACCCCTGTAATCAATAAAACACCATAACTCAAGCGTAAAAAATTAGTCGGCCGTAACCGATGCTTAGTGCTAAGTGGTCGATTTAAAATAAACGTCTCAATCGTGATGAAGAAGGTTAAGCAAGGAATCGCTTGAAACGTTTGCGTAAAGTTTTGCATGGCTATGACACCGAAATCACCTTCAAGTACAGATTGATACAGCGTGACCGCAATCATAATTGTGTAACAAACTAGTGATAAAATCCAAGCAATTAGGAGCTGTTCACGGGTAATCTTACGTACAAAATCCGTATGGACTAACCAATAACCCATTAAGGGAAAGAACGCCCCACCCTGTAACGCAACTGGGAGATTAATATAAATACTCGACAGCCCAAATAAATACCCCACAACCGGGAAAACGCCCACAAAAATCAATTCGACAATCACTAAATATTTGATTGTCATCGCATCAGCATGCTTAGCAACTACTCTTAAAATCGGTAGTGTGACGAAAAAGGCGATAATGCCATACAACGTATCATACGTGCTGAATGGTCCCTGAACGAGCTCTGAAAAAAAGGTTGCTGAATTAAAATGATGCAATTGTTGCGTTGTTGCTAACCCATAAACGTAATAAATTAACGAAAATAAGGTAATCCCGCCAATAATGGTGATAATATACCGGACCAAGCGAGCAAAGGAATAATTCGTCTGCTTTAATTGATAAGCACCTAGCGCCATTAACAACAGGTCAGGCCCCGCCGCCACTAACATGGTCACCACCATTTGCGGATAAAATCCCAGCTTTGTGGGTTGTAAAGCGAAGGCGAACAAGCCATCACTCCCGGTACTAGCAAGCAGGATTAGAAAAATTGCCAATAAAACTACGGTGTACTGTAACCAATAAAATTGTCGCCTACTCATAGTGCCTCCTAAAATTTGGTTGCCGATGCGACTTGGCCTGCTCAGTTTCCACATTTGTACTCGCTGGTAACATTACAACTTGCTTTTCAAATGCCGGACCAATCTGTGTCTGGTAACGAGGTAAAACCGCAAAGAACGCCAGAATAAAGATATTATAAGTCACCTCCAACAAATGTTGATCGAAACCACTACTAAAGGCAATGGCGACAAAGATAATGGGCAGCAAGTAGTCGTTAGCTTTACTACGCTGATAGAGGAAAAAGCTTGTTCCAATCACAATAACTAATGTTAGTAAGACCCCATACGCAATCAACATATTCAAATAAGAAGAATCAATATAAAAATAGGTTAAATCCCCAATGCCATTTTTAAACGTGGCTACCCGGGACCCACCCCAACCATTGACATAAATTGGCGATTGACCCAGCAATTTAAAGCCATAGGCCAAGATCGCATTATTGCCTAGCGATAACCGTGATGAAAACAAGGTGTTTAATTTCAGAAAGATGCGCTCGTGATAATTAAAGCCGGCCGACAGTTGCACAATCACAACACTCATAACTGGCATCGCTAAAAATGCATAGCGTAGTATTACGGCGATGAACCAATGCTGCTTTAATTGACGCCGATAAATGTAAATGACGTATAACACTAACAAAACTAGCATTGCCAAGACATCGGTCAACGTCTTAGTAAATAAGTAAACAACCATTAGCGCCAGCCCCACCGGCAACAAATCAATAATTCTAAAAGCCTGAGCTCGCAAATATAAATAAGCACAACTCAAGTAAAAGACATGCGCCGCAAAATCGGTCGTATATACAACCCCAAAAGACTGCCGGACGCCATCACTGGTTACAAACGTAATATTGGCGATTAGCCCCAGTTCAGCCGCAATAAAAGCTGCCAACAAAATGCCCCCAACAACAATCAGATACAACTTAACAATTTGTCTAAAAGAAACTTGGCGGGCCGCCATGGCTAATAATACCGTCGTCATTAAGTAATGGGCCCCCGACGTGAGCGCTACCACCACAACCAACCCTAACAAACTAAGCTGTCGTATCACTTGGCCACTGGTTAAATCATCTAGCCCAACAATTTTGGCAAACATAACCGCGATCGTGCCTATCTGAATCAACGATCCAACAATGTGCGGGTAATACGCATTAAACGTTGTCGTTTGAATAGTGACTGAAATCAAGTAAGCAGCTAAGGTAATGAGATATAAATTCTCTGGTTTTAGTAGGCGGCTTTTAGAAATTTGCTTTTTTATTTTTTGCATGCCACCCACCTTTCTCGCCAGTGAAGTACGCACTGACGTACGGCACTAATAGTGCCAAGATAAGACCCACAATTAAGGAGAATTTATAAACTGAACCTGTAATTCGATTAGGTTCAAAAATCACCGCACGCGTCGTTGAACTGATTCGATACCGTTTTAAGTGCCGTAACGACTTTGTCACCGCATAATCAAATGCCACCGCATTCTGTTGGGCAATCGTTTTAGACGTACTTGAAACTGACAGTCGTAACACGGGTTGCTGATGACGGGCCACAGCTTGAACGGACTCACTTAAATCACCAACCGGTTGCCAAATGCCAAACCGCATATAGGCATACTCACTGGCAGTATATAAAACGTCCGGTTGACGTGGCATAACATTAAATTGGGTGACATTGTTAATATCCTGGCGACGCATTTTTTGCCGTTGCTGCTGCGTTTGCCGCTTGGTGGCAGTTTGTTGAATGCTAATATCAACTCGGGCCGTATATACCGGCTTAGCTAATGTCCGATTAACCAGCCAACCACCACCAAGACTAAGTAGTAACACAAATAACTCGATTGGTAACCACTTCCAAGCCAGCCGTAACCGCTCTTTAGGTTTATAGACTAACATTCACATTCCTCACTAATACTCATGATTAACGACCTCAAATCGATACCATGAAAAATCGGTTATTAGATCACGTTGCCGCCCAGTCGGCTTAAACTTGGCCGTTAACTCCCGATAAGCCGGCCCAGATTGAACACCCTGGCGATTAATCACGTTATATACCAAGCGATAACCGGTTTTGCGTTTGGGCAACAAAGCCACTGAATTAACCGTAACTTTAGTCGGCCGTTTAACTCGTTTCACTAATTTAAAAGGTCCCGTTAATTTTTTCGCCTGATAAATATTAAAATAACGTTTGGTCGTCTGAACGGTATAAATCCGCTGATTACGCTGATTCATGGTAAAAGTAACGGGTTCAATGGTTGATTTCAGGTGAAGTGATTGCCAGTTAGCCACTGTTAAACGGGCCGACTTAACGCGCCCAGCATAATACTGACGCTTACCTGAACGGCGATTTTTACCAGTTACCACCAGTGTTGATGCCCCGTTCTTGGCTGGCATCGTCGCAATCACCTGACCATCCTTGAACACCGAATTACTAAAAGTCGTGGTACTTTGATGCCAATCAACAAAATTCGTAGTCATATAGGTCTTGGCGCCGTCAAATAAATACAAGCGTTGTTGCACATAGAGTATTACCGGCTTAGTCATCTTAGTTTTAGGATAACTAATCGGTAATTTTGTCCAAGTCTTACCATCATCACTCGTACTAATCCGTGCCACTGTGTTTTTATTTTTGACATTAACCAGTTGTTGCCCATTTAGCACCGGTTGATTAACCGATTGCGTGCCAACGCTCAAATATTTAGCTGTCGCTAACCGATGCTGAATCTGAGTTTGGCTTAAGGTCGATTTATAGGTCAGGTGCACCACTTGATTCTGCCGTGGCAACCGCGTTGGCAACGGATTGGCTGTCGTTAATTCATAGCCACTAAGCGTTGCCTTAAATAGATTGCGGTGCCCAGCTTTCCCCACCAACTTGATTGGTGAGGGCGACACAATCGGCGTGCCATTCTCATCCTTTTGATAAATTTGAATGACGGTATCTTGACCCTTTTGGATACTGATTGCATAGATTGAATAACCTAAGATTGCGATGAAGCCAAGCATACCAACAATAATTACTGCTAATCTCTTTTTCATATAACCCCCATCAGAAGAAAATTGACCTCAATTTCTGTAGGTGTTTTTCTACTTTATGCCGCTTTAATTCAATTCAGCTGCCACAGTCACTAGTGCAGCGTGAATTACTTGATGCATATCATAATAACGATATTGTCCTAATCGTCCACCGAAAATAACATGACCTTCTTGTTTTGCTAATGCCGCATATTGCTTATATAGCGTGTTATTTCGGGTGTTATTTACGGGATAGTAAGGCTCATCACCCCGTTGCCAATCAGCGGGATATTCCCTAGTAATCACAGTCTTATCTTGATTGCCCTTACCAAATTCAAAGTGCTTATGCTCAATAATCCGCGTATATGGCGTTTCGGCGTCCGTATAATTAACCACCGCGTTACCTTGATAGTTATCAACAGGCAATGTTTCACTTTCAAAGCGCAAAGAACGGTAAGCTAACTCCCCTAATTGATAGTCAAAATATTGATCAATCATACCGGTAAAAATCACTTTTGGGGCCATTTTTAGATAATCAGCCTTATGCGCAAAGAAATCGACCCCTGTTTCAACGTCAATCTCAGGATGAGCTAGCATTTTTTCAACGATTTGCGTATAACCACCAACGGGAATCCCCTGGTAAGTGTCATTGAAATAATTGTTATCATAGGTATAGCGTACGGGTAAGCGTCGAATAATAAAAGCCGGCAAATCAGTTGCTTTTTGCCCCCATTGTTTTTCGGTATAGCCCTTGATTAACTTTTGATAAATATCGGTTCCAATCAATGCGATGGCTTGTTCTTCCAAGTTCTTAGGTTGCCCGCTAGCTTGAACCGCCGCTTTTTGAGCCTCTATCTTCGCCTTGGCTTCCGCAGGGGTACGCACGCCCCATAATTTACTGAAAGTGTTCATATTGAACGGCAAGTTATACATTTGTCCCTGATAATTCGCAATCGGACTGTTCGTATACCGATTGAACGTCGCAAACTGATTTACATAGTCCCAGATACTTTGATCTGACGTATGGAAAATATGAGCGCCATACTGATGAACCTGGATGCCTTCAATTTCTTTCGTATAAATATTGCCGGCAACGTGATTGCGCTTTTCAATCACCTTAACGTGCTTGCCACGTAGCGCAGCTTCATGCGCAAAGACGGCCCCAAACAATCCAGCCCCCACGACAAGATAGTCATATTTCTTATTCATAAATGGTTTCCCCCAAATAAACTTTTATCGTGATATTATATCAAAGAAATGCACGAAAAGAAGCCATTTACATACGGGTATCCCTGTCACGACGGCTTTTTACTGGTTGTTTTAATTAACTTTACTTTCTTGAATAATGAAATAATAATATTTAATTTTTGGAAAATTAGGAAATGATTTGTAGACATAGTATGTATTTTTAGCTGATGTGATTTGGATAATGTTTTTGGCATGGATGATGGCGTGATGTAATTATTTATGGGTAGAAAAAAATTAAAAAATATTGCAAAAAAACATCCAGTCAGCAAAGTGGCTAGATGTTAGCTTACAAAAAGTTCATTTAAAATGAGATACCATATTATCTAACAAGGACTTCATAATAGGAATGAAAGGTTTTAGATTAATTAAAGCTATAGAAATAATTGTTATTAGCGTAACAGCAAAGTTTAATGGCGTTAATTTAATATAAAGCAACCCGATTTCGACAAATATTATTAATTGCGAAAAAAGGAGTTTTTTCCAATTAATATGTATACTAATAAACTTTCTCGTTCCACGAATTCTCAATATCATAACCATAAAGAAAGAAATCGCTGCTCCAACACCTGCACCCACTACACCAAACATTGGAATCATAATAAGATTCATGGCGACATTGACTATTGCTCCAATTATTGTCGTTGTAAAAAGTTCTCCAGTTCTCATCGATGATGTATAAACCGTTCCTAAAAATGATGAAATGCTTGAATATAAAACAGCTAAGGCAAGCCAAGGTACAATCTGCCAAGCGGAAAAGTAAGCTGGTGTTGAAAGTAACTTGACCAAAACTTTAGAAAATACGGTTAATAAAGAAACGCCGACTAATAATGCACTAAGGGTTGCATTTAACACTGTACTAAAGAATTGGCCCGCATGTTTATTCCTAAATTCCTCAACAGCCGATATCTGCCAAGCCTGCGTGAATATTGTATAAAACACTGAAATTAATGATGGTATCTTATTAGCAACCGCATAAATACCATTTGCTGAGGCACCTATCATTATTGAAATAAAAATTTTATTTGCCGAATTGCTCAACCACCAAGAAACCATATTGGGAATTAACGGCATACTATAAATGAGCATTCTAATCACAAGCTCTTTATTAATCTTGCTAATTTTAATAAAACGCCATGCTCTTAATTCTATCACCAAAAACACAGCACCACTAACTTGAGCAATTAGCATAGACGCTAAATAGCCATTTAGATTCCAACCTAAAATGACAATTAATATAATATTGCTAATAACTGTAATTAATGTCATAAATATGCCAGTAATCGCATATAACCGTGATTTTCCGACACCGCGGGCGAATTGCTGAAACATAGATTCAATAGCACTAGCATAAGTTAAAATACCAACATACACTGCATAATGGAAACGTGAAATTATGGGTAATAATAATATAAATACAGCAATACTTAACAAACTTAACAGAACACCATTTGTTAACACTTGTCCATTGTCAGAATCTTTATCCATAGCAAATCTAAAAACAGCATCAATAATTGATAACGTTAAAATAGGTGTTAATAAGCTTACTAATGTTGATAACACATCTGATTGACCATACTGAGAAGTAGTTAAATATCTAGTATACAACGGAACCATTACAAAGGTAATCATCTTACTACCTAAATTACCTATTGCAAAAACAACTGAGTTAGAAAATAATTTTTTATATTTATCCATGTCCACCCCTCGTACAACTAACCTTTTCCGTGAAGTTTCATGTAACGATCCAGAAAGTAAAACTGCTTTTCAGCTATTTTGCTGATTGGCGTAACATCATCAATAGTATTCATTTTATTCTCATCAAATTCGACTTTCTCGTTAGACAATATTAATAAATTTGTATAGTATTGCTCTTTAAAAATATCCTGAACAACCTGTTCGGTTTTATCACTATATGATAATACCCACTGCTTAATACCAAATAGCCAGCCTAGAATCATCGAATGATACCGTGTGCTAATTAATAATGAACTATTTTTAATGCATTCGACTTTTTTCATATTATCAGTTGTATTCAAAATTTCTATATCAGCTTCTGGAAAAACACTTTTCACTTGAGTTGCAATCTTTTTACTGATTACAAAATCATTTTGATTATTACTAAAGGGTACAAACTTTATTGCATATTTTTGGACGATCAATTTCATCAAAGCCTGTTTAACCACCGCCTCGTATTCAAGTGCTAGTGAAGACAGCCCTTCATCACGTGAAGCATCAGTCATTGATAAATCAATGACTGACACTGCCACATATTTTCTTTTCGACAAAACCATATGCGTGATTATATTTTCAACAGGTTTCATCGTAAAAACAACATCAGGCGCATATTCAACATTGCCTAAATCTGAAAAAAGTGAAAATGTTTTTTTATCTCGAAAAACAGAACCTTCTATTTGATTAAAGAAATCATGATAAGATTCAAAAAAATCATTCGAATGAAAGGGGCCAAAATTACTGCCAATCACAAAATAATGTTCAAATTTAGAAGCCAAGTATTTTCTTTCCAAATCTACACCCGAATGTTCAGGCCGTTCAGGAAAAATTGAACCTCCAATTTCCACAATTGCATGATATCGATAACTCAATAAGCTATAAATACCACCCTTCAGAAATATTTTTGTGAAACGATTAATAGCTCTAAAAAAAATCCCTTTAGTAATAACTTTTACATTTGAGATATTGTTGTATGCCTTTTTAAACTCAGGATCAACAAAAACTTCAAAATTTGTATCAGGATACCTTTGCGCTAAAATTAATAAGAACAAATCATCGCCCAGATTATTCTTCAAATAACACTTCACTAGTATTTTCTTTGTCATTATCCACCTCCTAAACAATACCCAAAATCATTATAAAATACTTACGAGCACTAACTTTAATTTTTGTTTTATATTAAACTCAGAACTTTTAAGTGCTAATCCAAGATTAGCTTGAATAAAATGTTTCATTTCTAATTTCAGCCTAGTGTTAAATTTATATTTTTTGATTCTGCCAAGTAACTTATTGGCTACCCTTATTTTTTTCATGGTAAAAAGATTACTTTGAAAAATATAACCATTGGTAGCTTGTCTTAGCGATTTCTGCGCCTGAATAAGCGCTTGCCATTCAGATAACCATCTTTCATCAAATTCAGTCGCAACTTTATAATTTTGCATTGTATTTTGTCCAATAAAATAATGATATAGCGTATCGGGAATTTCAGTCCAGCATTCAATATGGGTAATATAATCAACCAAAAAAAGTAAATCTTCGCCAATAGAAATTTCAGTGTTGAAATAAATAGAATTTTTTTTAATGATTTCCTTAAAAAAAATTTTATTCCATAAGGCTGAACATACACTATGATGCAGAATCACTTTCTGAACGAGTACATCCAAGTTTTGATAATTAGTTGTTTCTGAATATTTAAATAATTCAATATTTTGACTAGTAACTTCTGTATAACCGCACGTTACTAATTCAACTGGTCTATTTTTAGCAGCATTGGCTAATTTCTCCACATAGGTTGGCTCAAACTCATCATCAATATCTACGAAAATTAAAAATTCACCTTTTGCTTCACTTATTCCACGATTGCGAGCTTTTGAAACACCAGCATTTTCCTGATGAAAGTACTTCACTTGAGGATTTCTATCACTCGCAACTTTCAGCTGTTCCAAGGTTTTATCACTGGATCCATCATCGATTAACAACGCCTCAAAATTTTTATACGTTTGATCCTGAATCATTTTAAAAAATGAAGTTAAATATTGCGAGGCATTATAAACTGGTACAATTAGAGAAACTAAAGCATCCATTATTTCCATCCTTAGATTATATTTACCAAAAGCTCGAGATGTTTTTTGCAGGGATTCCGCCCACAAGAGTACTGGCAGATACATCCTTTACTACTACGGCTCCTGCAGCCACCACTGCGTTATCGCCAATATGAACCCCCTTAGCAATCACCGCATTGGCACCAATCCAAACATTATTTCCAATACAAACGGGATTACAAATATAACCATTATTGGACTTACGATAATCATGATCATGATCAATAATTACAACATTATTAGCAATTTTACAATCATTCCCAATAGTAATACTTTCCAAGGCAGTAATGCTGACATTATAATTAAAAAAATTATTATCTCCAATCGATATGACAGCATCTTTAGTTTTTAACTTCAAACCTTCACGAACATTATTATTAGCACCAATATCAATGTTTGATTTTCCATCAATTGATATTCTCAACCCTTTTTCCCAACGCCTTTGACCTGGATTAACCTGTAATTTACCATGATTAAATAAACGAATAAAAGAAAATCTTAACCAGGTATAACTCATTTTTATAACCTTTTTCACATTATTCTCCATTATCTAATTCTAAAGGATCGTTTTCCTGGGTACCTAATTCCCGTAACTGTTGTGCACATGAACAAAGTACGGGTAAAATATAAAAATAGGCATAATAACTTGTTATTTCAGTCAAAACTGCAAAACAAGTAGCAAGAACTGCGGCAGTTAATATATTAGCGGTTCTTTTGTCGATATTTCTTAAATTGTTTACAGCTAAATAGTATGCCAATAGTAGTAACGCACAGGAAATCAGACCGCCATCATGCAACAATTGTAATAACATATCATGTGCGGGAGCTAACGTTGGTGCCCACCATACATAAACAAAGCCACCGTCACCCTTTTCTCCAAAACCAGTGAATAAACTTGTTTTGATCACTTTTATAGCAGCATTCCAAATTTCAATGCGTCCATGAAAATCAAGTGATTTATGAAGTAAATTAACAATAATAAAAGAAAAAAGACTTTGAATTCTGAAAAAGACAATTGATATTATAAAACCAATTCCAACAAGCAACGAAGTTCTCGGCGGAATTCTCCAAGAATAATGA
The DNA here is from genome assembly GCF_002970915.1 of Lactobacillus sp. CBA3605. Taxonomy (NCBI): domain Bacteria; kingdom Bacillati; phylum Bacillota; class Bacilli; order Lactobacillales; family Lactobacillaceae; genus Lactiplantibacillus; species Lactiplantibacillus koreensis. The sequence continues at coordinate 2,251,338 of NZ_CP027190.1, read as the reverse complement.
TCACTAATCATAACTACTAATAATAGTATTAGAACAACGAAGATGCCAGTTGCTACCCACTTTACCAATAATTGAACTACTACTATTACTAGCGCGGTAATGCTAATTTTTGAAAATAATTTGTGCTCACTGAACCATGATAATAATAGAGAGAGAGTAATTAACGGTACCGCACTATCCGTAAACCGCGTTCGCAATCCAAAAACATAATATGGAACCCCATTATTAACTACCATACCGTTTGTAAAACAACTTAGTAAGTTAAAAGAGGATAAACCAAGCATGACATAAAATAATCCCCATAACGTATCCATAGGTGCACTTTTAAGTCCAAGTTCAATTGCTAATGTTAATCCTAAAATAAAAACAGTTCGTCCTAACGATGTTTTATCAATATTGCCATTCTTAATTAAAGAAATTAATCCGATGTAAAAGCGCCATAAAAATATCACTCCAAAGTAAGGAGAAAATTGTCTTTTCTTAATATAAATATATATTAAGAAAAGACAATTGAAAATCTCCCACAATAAAAAGAATGCATTGATTCTAGCATGAAAATTTAAAAATTCTGGCTCTAAAAATGGTAGTATTAAAAAAACTATAAATAATCGATTATTTAATGACACCTTTTTTATTTTAGTCATACACCCATCCCAATCCTAAAGTCTAGCTCAACCTATTTATTCTCATAAATTTTTTCTAAGTCTTGGGCAACTTGTGTTAGTGAGTACCCGGCTTCCATAACCATCTTTACTTGTACTCGACGCGCAACAGCATCGTTTTTATTAGCTAACATTTCATTTATTCTTTTTGCCCACTCTGTTTTGTCAGAATTTAACGAGATAAAATCATTACGTTGTGTTAAATCTACTTCTGAAGTAATAACATCTGAAAAAACACAACCCATTCCAGCTGCTTGAGCCTCTACACCAACTACCGGTAACCCTTCATAAAGAGATGGTAACAACAACAAGTCACTCATGCTCATTAATTGACTAACATCCTCACGTAAATTTAAAAATAAAACTTTTGAAGATATACCCAAATTATTAGCTAATTGCTTAATATTATCTTGAAGTTCTCCAGCACCTACCAATACCAATCTAGCATTGTTATTAGTTTGACACACTTCACTAAATACTTTCAAAATAAATTTATGGTTTTTTTGTTGTGTAAACCTGCCAACATGCAGAATAACATCCTTATCAACCAAATCTAATTTTTCACGATACTCATCTCTTATAGCTTTTGAAAACTCAAATTGTTTAATGTTAACTGCATTTTTTATTAATTCATATTGTTTTTTTTCATATCGTTGCTTAGTAAACATATATTTTGCAGCCTTATTGGAACATGCAAAATAATCCGTTGGTCCCCATTCTAATAACGGTCTTGCAAACGACATCATCAGCTTTTTTACATGACTATCATTACCAGCATTATGTGAATGTACAATAATTTTAGGAACACCACACAACTTTGCAATCCAAGCAACTTGGATATTAAATAACGTTGATCCTGAATTGATATGAACGACTTGATACTGTTGATTTTTAATTAATTCACCCAATCGATGAAAGAATTCCCATTTCCGTTGTAATAGATTCCCGGACGTCTTTAATTCAATAATTCTCCCGCCCATGGCTTCAATTCTATTTTTTTTCGTTGTAAACGATGATTTTTTTGGTGCCACAAAGTCAAATGTGATTTTTCTATGATCCATTTCTGAATATAAATTAAAAAGCATTGACGAAACTCCACCAAAAGACTCACCTAGATTAATTTGCATAACTTTCATTGTATTTACTCCACCTAAACTAAAGCTTGCTGACTCCCGAAAGTTTTAATGCTCTTTTAGCATTCATACCATCTTGATATTTATTAGCAATATTATTAATATTAACTCGATCCATTTCAAATTTGTCATCATCTTGTATAACCGATTCAATAAATGAATACAAATTTTCTTTTGTTTTCATTTTTGCACCTGGTCTGAATTTATCAGGATCATTCACGGCAAATCCACGATTGTTTTTGTAATCTTGTTTATCATCTTCGGTAAAACCAATTGGTCGATTTAATAATAAGTAATCATAAAAAACAGAGGAATAGTCAGTAATCAAGGCATCAGCTTGTTTTAGAACTTGATACAAGTCCCAACCATACTTACTAAAATCATCATTTGAATAAAGATTTAAATTCGTAAAACCACCTTTTATATTTGAGGTGTCTTGTAAAGGATGCAGCTTAGCAATGACTCTCACATTCCTTTGAGCTAACCATTGATCAAAGGACTTAAAATCATCAGTTGATAATAATGGTAAAATTAATTTGCTGTCTCCATTACTTTGTCCAAGTTTACTAGACTTTCTAAATGTGGGTAACCATAGTATAATACGCTCAAAATCTCCCAAATCATAGTGAGTATGCTTATAATCAGTCAATAATATATCTGTTCTTGGATGCCCACAAACTACAATATCATTTCTGTCTATCGCAAATTTTTTTTCAACAATAGGTATAAAATAATCTGAGCTTGCAAACACTTGCGTATAAAAACGATGCTTCTTATTACTCGTTTGTGTTTGATTTTTGGCAAACCCTTTAAACGACGTACCATGCCACATTTGTGTCACTTGCTGATTTTTTCGCGGTTCAATTGGAATACGTCCAAAACTATAAAAAACATGCCCACTCTTCCAGTAATCAAAAATACCAGTTACCCGATTTACAAATTTAACATTGTCTGGAGCTGTATCTTTATATTTTTGGTAATCATTTACTGCACAAACTATCTGATACTTATCATTGTATCCATTCTTAATCATGTAATCGTAAATTGATTTAGTGTTATCACGGAATCCCAAATCGGAATACAATAAAATCTTATGATCATTTTTAGGAATAATACTATTAATTCCAGTAAATAATCGAAATACTGTATTAATCAAGAAGTTTTTTAGAGCAACGTTTCGAATCAATTTCAACCCTCAATTCTGTTAGTTTCAACTTTTCGAAGCCCAGTAGAACAAACACCTTTTGTTCTCGGTAGATAGACGACATCAACATTATACTTTGCTAAGTCTTTTTCAGTCTGAAGCCATCGAGAATCGCCCTTCCAATCATCTCCAATAAAAATAGCATCGAAATCAACCTTTTTTAATTGTATTTCCTTATCCAAGGTTTCTGCAATGACAACATCATCCACTGCTTTAATATTTTGAACTATCAATGCTCGCTCCTCTTCAGGAATCACAGTCTTTTTATTCTTATAACTCTCAACTAATTTATCAGCGTTTACACCAACAACTAGTGTTTCACATTGATTTTTGGCATGATTAATTAGATTAAGGTGACCAACATGGAACATGTCAAAAACACCCTGTGTATATCCCCGTTTATATTTTTTCATTTTATCTCTGCTCCTCAAACATTTCTGCAACAAGTTTAGTTAACTTACGATTAAAAACATCATTATGATTATTTATTTTTCCAGTCTTCATTTGCGATATTTCTCTATAGTTAATAATCACATCGCCTAACTCTTCAATATCTTCAACTACGATTATATTTCCAATTCGTTGTTCAATCTCTCGTGCAAAGTCTAATTGATGATCATTCACATGCTCATGGTACTTAGCTAATCGTGGAACAACAATTGGAATTTTTCCGTATTGCAACGGCATCACAAAGCTTGATGGTCCCCCGTGTGTAATCACAATATCAGCATTCCTAACTAAGGTCTCCATTTTCTGATATGGATAAAATTTAGAACTAATACAACTTTTGGGTATATACGTACTGTATCCGGTTTGAATAGTAACATCTTCATTAATTGTTTTCGTCGTTTTTAACTCATCAATTTTTTTAATCAGTCTATTAAAGGGCTGTTCATGCGTACCCACAGTTACAAAAATCATATTATCTCCTAAAATATACTTCCAAAATTAATTGCTTTTGGATACACTTTTTTCATTTCTTCCCATTCTACAATGAACTTATCTGTAATCGGATAAACTAACCTCCCTGTAATCGTTGGTTTATCAATCCGATCAAAGACCTCAATATAAATCACTTTTGCACCAAATAATTTTCCAATATAAAAAAACGGCACCGCCACTGCCGCTCCGGACGAAATAATTAAGTCTGGGCGTTCTTTTCTTATGATTTTCCATGCGAGTATCGTATTTTTAATCAATGCTTTTATACTTCTATTGGTTGGAAAATAACATCCATATAGTTTTTCCCCTTTTAACTGGCTAATAGCATCAGCTTTTTTAAACGTTACCCAAAATCTATCTTTATCCTGCAAAAACGGTTTTAACATCGTCAAGTGTGTCAAATGACCACCGCTCGAACCAACCATACACACCTTCATTTTTTTCAAAGAAAAACCTCTCATTTCTATTTCTAATTATCAAATTAAAAGTTTAAACAAATTAATATTTTTTTAAATATAAAGATAATTAAAAAATAAATGTAACGGTTTAATTCTATCATAAACAAAGCAATGCATAAACTTAATTATTATACTGTTCGATAAAGATAATTGCATCCAAGATATACGCTACCTGCACCTATAATACGAGAACTATTTTAATGGCTAACAACATCAAGATATCTATCTCCAAAGATATTTTGATCTGTTAAATCGAAGTCACTCACAATGAACTTACTAGCAAAGTGTCCCGATATCACTTCATTTTTTGAAATGTTAATACTAGAAACTGTTTTTTTTGATGAATTTGAACCAATCAAGATATATTGTTTTTTAGCATCTACATTTTCAAAATAATTATTTGTAATATTCAACTGGGACATCTTATAACTATCTAGTGGGTTATTTAATCGTATATAACTCGTTGATCCTGATGCCAATTGATTAATGAAGTAATTAGACTTTATGACCAAATTAGAAACACCATTAAAATTTAACGTAGCCTCCTTAGTCCCATTCTGTGGCCTAGGGTCTATAACTGTATTATTAACAAACGTAACATTATGAATTACACCTGCAATTCCTTTGTCATAGGTATCATGTTGTCCAATAGGATTAGGTGCATAGAATTTAATTTTTCCTTTTTTTATAATTGGCAAGAATTTGCAATTCTGAACCTTTACATCATAAGATGGTAAGTTATCATATTTATCCCCTGGCAATTGGTACGACATAGCTACCAAATTTGAATAGTCAATTTGGATTGCTTCCTTGTACGCATACTTTTTACTGCTATTAAATCCAAAAAAATTAGAATTATTAACATTAATTCCGTGACTACCATCAATATCTAAATAATGTCCCATTGGATACTCTGCATTATAAAAAGTACACCCATTAAAAGTGACATTAGAAGCATGATTCATGCTCTGAACAATCCCACTTTGTTTATCCCCATTAGCTTCACCTTTAAATACAGCATTATTCCACACTACGTTCTTAATGCCACCATTGTATCCTTTAAATTTACTTGGATAGGAAAAGCTCAGAAAATTACCATTTTCAACTGAAAAAATTGCTCCTTTTTCAAAATTGAAAATTATATTTGAATGCAATCGAATCGCTCCACTCTTGAACAAGTAATTCCCTTTAGGAATATTTATTACGAGATTATCGTTTCTATTATCATCAATAATCTTTTGAAAAATTTTATTATTATTTTTATTCGAATTTGAATCTAATCCTTTAGATTCTGCGTTCACTACAGTATCTGCAGAAATACTTATTTCTAATACACTCGAAATAAAAGTAATAGTTAATAATATTTTAACCAATGCACTACAAATTTTTTTCAACTTCACTTTCTTGATCCCCCAGACATCTATGACTGCCATATAGAAGATTACCTCTATGGCATAAATAAAAACAAACAGAGCTAATCCGCAATCAACTCGAATTAACTCTGTCTAAATTCCAACTTAAATGTCATCAATCTTGATGTCTCGCTTTAAACATCATTTAACTAATCTATTTAATGAATACAACAATTCTGGTGCAGAAAGATTTTTATTAGGAAAATTTGTTCCTAAAATAGTCATACTATCATTACTTTCATTATACACTACATAAATTGCTTGATTAAATACTGTTGACGAATATTTAGTTACATTTTTGTATTTTTTTTGTTGAATTCCAGGAATTTTATTTTCAGATTCAATAAAAACATCTTGATATTTTTTTGAAAAATACTTATTGGTAATAATAGCCCGATATGTGACAGCAATATCTGTCAATGACATTCTCATATCATCAATACCAAATCGAATAGTTCCCAGACTGACCTCGTTCTTTTGCACTGGTAATCCAGAAGATCGAAAGTAACCATAACTATTTACATCATTCGCTTGTATATCATTTTGTCCACTAATCAACCTGGTATGCATTAATCCAAGCGAATTAACCATCATCTCATCTATAGCATCTGAATAAGATTTATTCAATGTTTTCGAAATAAGTACAGCTTTCAAAACATTGTTGGCAAGTAACGTATCTTTACTCTTTTTCTGGGTTAATTCTAAATCAGACATTGATGCATAATTTGAAGCCTTCAGTTTACTTATATTTTTTTTAGTAATATAAACCTTTGTCTTATTAAGTAACAGTGTATGAATTGTAAGCTCTCTAGGAACCCCAGGGCTTAAAATCTTATTATACACCTTAGTAGATAGCTTTAGTTTCCCATTATCAACCAATTTAAGTATTATCGCATTATTTAAAAACTCTTGATAATGCCCGGTTAAAAATTGACTGTCTTTCTTTAGGGTGGCCTTACTACTTACGTTGGCATAACCATTAGATCCCATAAACATAACATTATTTTGTTTAAGACCCAAATAGGACCCAAAAAATCTCCTGTTACTTATATTTGAATAAAGATTTTTCAACCGCTTCTTATCTTTCCCAGTTAGATTATTTACATGAGACTGGGTCTGACTTAAAACAGCAGTTTCAATATCAGAAGTTTGAATTTGAGCCGCATTCTTACTCTGCTCTTTATTGTAGTTCACATTCAGTTTTAATTCCGCACCAATCCCAAAAACTGCCACAATAATAAGAATAATAAGAATAACACCTATTCTTAATGGCTTCTTTTTACTATTCATACGGTCCCTAGCCCTTCTTTACTTCAACATAGCCAAACAACTTCGCATTATGTTTTCTAAGGGCCTTCAATATATTATAAACCACACGCTTCTGTGTATTACCTGAAGAAATTGTGAGAACAAAACCATCCGAAGTATTTATTAAACTGTCTAATGAATCAATTTGTTTAAAATTAGGTGTGTTAATCAACACACGATCATAATTTTCTGCTAAATATGAAATTAATGCATTAAATTTTGGATCAGCAATTAAATAATCAGTATCAGATTCAAGCAAACTGCCTGACGGAATAATATCAACACTTTGTCCTGAAATATTCTGAATTACTTTTGAGAAATCAGAGATTTGACTATCTAAAAAATTTGACAAACCAAATTCCGATCTAATTTTAAACGTATCTTTCATCCTGTCGCTATCAAAATCAGTATCTACAATAATTACCTTTTCGTTAGCATAAGCATACATAAGTCCCATATTAACCATTAAGGTTTGTTGAGCTATGTTATCACTAGTAGAAACAAAAGTTATGGTTTTTTTATCACCACTAATTCTGGATATACCGGCATTTATCTGTCTAATTGCTTGTTTTATGCTATTCATTAGCAGTACTCCTCCATATTAATGTTCGTTAGAACTAGTCATTTGTAATGTTCCTAATTTTTTCAATTGATAAACATCTTTAACATAATCTGCATCGGTTATGTTACCAACTAAAATTAATCGGTATAGGCTAAAACAAAAGCTTAGAACAACACCAATAATAAAACCAACAATTCCAACTTTAACAAGTTTGCCCCCCATATTTAAACTTTTTGCTTCAGAGGACTTCATAACAACTGAAATATTAGCTCCAGAGAAATATGCACCTACATTAGATGTAAATACACGCGATGCTTCTTCTGTTAAATACCTTGCATAAGTTGGATTATTCGCCGTTACACTAATCGTAAAAAAGGGAGAAGTAGTACTTTTTGCTGTAAAGTCCACACTATATTCTTTGCTATACGGTTTGTTTTTCCAAGAGCTTTGATCTATCTTCTTATCCAAGAGTTTTTTAAACTTATCAGATTCTGTAAACTGGTCATAAGATTGAACCAAATTATAATTATTGTCATTTTGTACTAGTGAACTGGTTGATGCATATTGTATACCTTGGATTTTCAGATATGAAAAAAGTCCGATTAACGCACAAAACACACCAAACAAAACTATTAAAGCTGTATATTTTTTTAAAAATCGAAAAATTAGGGCCTTATTTATTTCATATATTGAATTCATTTTTTCCTCCAAAAATCACCTTTTAAGTACAATAAGTCAGTCAACACAAACACACCTATACATAAAACCATGATTTAATTCTAACAGTGTTTTTACATAAAAAAAACAACAATATTAATTTTGTTGTTTACCTATCCAATTCCAAAGAATCCATGCATAAACAACGCCGCACAAGCAGCCCCAACGAATGGTGCAATCCCAGGGACGATAATCCCGTATTGCCAGTCGCTGTCAGCTTTGTTCTTAATTGGCAAGATAGCATGCGCAATCCGTGGTCCCATGTCTCGAGCTAAGTTCATGGCGAATCCGGTTGGCCCACCAAGGCCCATCCCAATTGCCCAAACTAACAACCCCACGCCGATCGGTACAATCCCCGGTGTCTTCACTTCAGAAATAGCTAAAATCCCAGAAATAAAAATAAAAGTATCAAAAAATTCAACGAAGAAGTTCCGTGGTAAGTTCCGAACGGCTGGTGCAGTTGAGAACAAGTTTCGAATTGTAATTGGTGAAATTTCACCAGCAGAAGCAGCAAAGTGATCCGCATACATGATCCAAACAATCACGGCACCGACAACCCCACCTAACACTTCAGCAACGGAATAAGGAATAAACATACTCCAAGGGATATTCCCTAAAAGACATTGGGCAAAGACCATGGCCGGGTTAATCGAGACATCCCCAAAGATAAAGAGCGCAATGGTAATCCCAAAACCCCAAGTGGTAATCGCAAAAATATGCCCAGAACCACGATACTTGGTCCCCTTTAAAACTTCACTACAATGGACCCCAACACCAAAAATAATCATCAAGGCGGTTCCCATGAACTCTGCCAGCAGTTGATGAATCACTATATTGTCCTCCTGTGGCGTTCGTGACGCCGTTTTATTTTGAATTAAGTACCGTTAACTAACTTTCTGAAAGTAACGCGTCTTTTTTCACACGAACACCATTATACACAAAAAACTAACCGTTTAATACGTGAAATTGATAAAATTGCCACTTTATACGCAAATTTAGCCCTTATTTGACTTGCGGACCCGCCCCAGTCGCCGCCAAATGCGCTTCATCATCCGTGGTGACTTCGCCTGAATCGTCTGTTCAAACCATTCCTGGACGGTGGCATTCACGACCCCACCAAACATCAGCAACATCCCAGAGAAGTTCAACCAAAACATTAAGACGATCAGACTGCCAATCGTCTGATACGACGTCACCCGTTGTGCGAAGAGCTCGACATATAACCGGAACCCTTGGGAGATCACAATCCAGCCAATCGTCGTGACTAACGACCCAATCCACACATAGCGGAGCTTCACGATGGCATTCGGGACAAAATAATACAGCAATAGGGCTAACACAAACATCCCCACAAAGGTAATTAAGTTTTTATTGGCTAGTAGGCTTGTCCACCACCCCGGAATAAAGGCTTCCGATGTATTTGTTAGCCGCAAGATAGCGTCCATGATCACCTGGCTGAGCGTAAAGAAGATTGCCAAGCCGACAATGAGCACTAATAGCCCCAAGGTCAGTAAGAAGGCCATCAGTCGCGTCACAATGGCCCCCTGTGTATCCTTAACCCCATACGCCTCATTCAAACTCCGCCGAACGGCTGCAATAATCTGTGACGCCGACCAAATTGTCACCACAATCCCAATTGACAAACTCCCGCTCCCACTAGAAGATAGGAAAGAAACTAAAATTGGTTTAAAGATTGAATAAATGTTGCTTGGGATAAACTCTTTAGCGTAGGCTAAAATCTGGCCGGTTTTTAAATCAAACCGAGCCACGATATTACCAACAATCAAAATAATCGGCGCAATTGACATTAACGCATAATAGGCTAAAATAATGGCATTGTTACTTACATTAGCTTGATTATATCTTCTCACAATTATTTCAATCCATTTAGCAGTTTTGGGGTAGCGTGTTTTAAGACTCATCTGATGTTCTCCATTAATTTAATTAGTATTTTCCATTATACAATGGATTGAAAATCGAAACAGCTTAAATACATTGTGGTAAGCTATTAAGTAGTCAAAAAGGGAGTTAGGAGCTTAATATTTATGAAAACTATGAGTTTAATTGTGCCCTGTTATAATGAAGAGCCCACAATTGAAATTTTCTTTAACACCGTTGAAAAGGTGATCAGTGCGCATCCGACTGAATTCGAAGCCATTCATCATGAATACCTATTCATTAACGATGGCTCAAGTGATGGGACCTTGAAAGAATTCCGTAAACTACAGGCTGCCCATCCGGATATCGTTCATTACATTTCATTTTCACGTAATTTCGGCAAAGAAGCTGGCTTAGCCGCTGGTTTACAAAACGCACATGGGGATTACGTCGCCGTTATGGATGTCGATTTACAAGACCCGCCTGAATTGTTACCTGAAATGTTAACCACGATTGAGACTGGCGACTACGATTGTGTTGGGACAATGCGAGAAGATCGCAAAGGTGAACCTGCCATTCGTTCCTTCTTCTCACGGTCATTTTACGCAGTCATTAATAAGATTTCAAAGGTTCAAATCATCCCGAACGCCCGGGATTACCGCTTAATGACCCGTCAAATGGTAGACGCTGTTCTTGAATTACCGGAATATAATCGTTTTTCGAAAGGGATTTTTAATTGGGTTGGCTTTCGCACGACCTATCTCAAATTTGAGAACGCCCCCCGATCCGCTGGTGAAACCCATTGGTCTTTCTGGCAGTTATTCAACTACTCGATTGAAGCCATTGTTGATTTCTCTGACGTCCCGCTAAAGATTGCCACATTCATTGGTGGCTTATTCGCCGCCATCTCCGTGGTTAGTATGATTGTAGTCATCATCCGGAAGATTCTCTTCGGCAACAGCGTTGGTGGTTGGGCTTCGATGGTTTCTATCTTACTCTTTACTGGTGGTATCCAACTCTTCTGTATGGGAATTATTGGAAATTACCTCGGCAAAATCTACTTGGAAACCAAGCATCGACCGCAATATATCGTACAAGAACAAAAATAAGTTAAATCAAAAAATGAGCTAGCGAAAGTTAATCGCTGGCCCATTTTTAGTTTAGTTAAAATGTTCGGCAATCGCCTTTAAGATATAGGTCGCCGCATGGCCGTCACCATACGGGTTCTTGGCCATCGCCATCCGATCATACTCATCTTGATCGTCTAACAACTGTGTCATCGCAGCTTCAACCCGGTCGCCATCGGTCCCCACTAACTTCAGCGTACCGGCATCAACCCCTTCTGGTCGCTCAGTCATGGTCCGCAAGACCAAAACAGGTTTATTGAGCGATGGCGCTTCTTCCTGCACGCCACCAGAATCCGTCATGATAAAGTAGCTCCGAGCCGCCATATTATGAAAGTCAACGACATCTAACGGCTCAATCAAGTGAATCCGGTTAGTCTGACCTAGTACCCGCTGCGCAATTGCTTGTACCACTGGGCTTAAATGCACTGGATACACGACTTCCACATCCGGATGACTTAAAACGACCCGCTTAATGGCTGCAAAGACGGCTTCCATTGGGGCGCCCTGATTCTCACGCCGATGCATGGTTAATAAAATCATGCGGTGTCCTGGCTGAATCAAGTTCAACGCGGCATGCTGATAATCCGCATTGACCGTTTGCTTTAGCGCATCAATCGCTGTATTCCCAGTAATCGTAATCTGTGCTGCTGGGTGATTTTCTTTGAGTAAATTGGCTTGACTCAGCGTGGTTGGGGCAAAATACATATCAGCCAACACATCCGTTAGCTGGCGATTCATCTCTTCCGGATAAGGCGAATACTTATCCCAAGTTCGTAGGCCTGCTTCCACATGACCCACTGGAATTTGATGATAAAAGGCACTAACACTGGCAGCAAAGGTGGTAGTCGTGTCGCCATGGACTAAAATAATATCGGGTTTAGCAGTCGCTAACACCTCATCTAATTTCGTCAACACCCGACTCGTAATCCCCGCCAAAGTTTGATTTGGGCGCATAATATTTAAATCATAATCCGGTTTAATCTTAAAAATGGTCAACACCTGGTCCAGCATTTCACGATGTTGCGCGGTCACTACCGTAATGGGCGTAAATTGCGCCGATTGCTGCAACTGTAGCACGATGGGGGCCATTTTAATGGCTTCCGGACGCGTCCCAAAAATAGTCATTACTTTAATTTTTTTAGTCATCCTTATGTTCACCTATATTCTCATGATAATTTTTGTCAAATTTATTAAACTAGTTACCGTTATGATACCGTTAAACGCAATAACTAGCCACCACAACTTAGGCGCTTAATAAATTCTAAACCTTAATCCGCCGCAATCAAGGTCGCAATTTGCTGAACTAGTTGCTGAGCCAACTGGTGGTTCGCTTGATTCATGAAAAAGACCACTGTCACCCCACCAGCTGCGGTCCGCTGATAAAAATTACTAATGTCATTATCGTAGCCCGAGGCATGTTGTCCGCCACCAGCCCCATAATACCAGCCCGCAGCGTAAGTTTTCGCCCGAATTCGCGTCAACTGCGTGCGCATGTGGGCTGATAACAAAGTCCCGTCGTTAAAAGCTGCTACAAAGCGGTAATAATCCATCACCGTAGTCCCAATATCGCCAGCCCCTAGTTCACTAGATAATAACGGCAATGAAATGCGATGCGCTGGCGTCGTGGCACGGGCCGTCGCCACATAGGGTAAGGCAATCTTTTGATGTGCAAACTGACTCCACGGTGCTGTTTGCGTCATTCCAGCTGGTTTTAAAATCCGTTGCTGTAAATTTTCTGCATATGTTTTTTTCGTCACTTGCCGAATGACCCCTGCCAATAACGTATAGTTAGCACTACAATACTGCCAACGATGCTGGTTGGTGGACGTTAAATGCTTCAACGCCCATTGGACAGCCGCCACTTCTGATAAGGGCCGAGCTGGTGCCACCTCGTTCATCACAATGCCTGAGGTATGGTCCAACAACTGTTGTATCGTGATCTGCTTCGCATACGGTACCTGCGGGTAAAATTTTGCCAACGTCGTGGTCAATGTTAACTGATGGCTTTGAATCAACTGACCAATCATGACGCCCGTCATTGCTTTTTGCAACGACGCAATCGGATAAATGGTCGTTGGCTTATCCAAGGTCGCCGTTGGTCGGCCAGTCGTGCCATAATCACGGACAGTCGGAATCGTTTGACCTTTTTTAGCGACTAACAATGTGCCTTGAATTGGTTGGGTTGCAATTAGCTGGTCAATTCGCCGCCAAGTCTTGGCCTTAATCGGCGTCACCGCAGCCGCTTGATAGACGAAAGGTTGGGCCGCTACCCAACCATATGGATGCTGATTGACTTGTAGTAAATAATATTGGCCAACACTCGTCTGCGTCGTGCCAATCACCTGAACTGCTGGCTCAGTTAGCTTCTTCGCAGCTACGCGCTGTGTCACCGCAGTTTTAGTCGTGCCCGGCGGTCCAGCTAAAGTAACGGTAACCGGCCGGTCTGGTTGGATTAAGGCCAAATGACCGTTACGCTTTTGTGTGCCCCAGCGCTTTAAATAACCTGCAACTAACGCTGGTTGGACTGGTTGTAGATCCGATTGCTTGACCCATCCGCGCGGCTGACCCGTTAACGCTTTTAAATAACGGTAGGTGGTGTGCCGACTGCTGACCGGGAGCGTGCCACGATATAGTTGACCTGGTCGTACCAAGCGTGATTGTGACCGCTTGGCTGACGATTTTGCTAACGTGGCCCGAACTTGAACCCGCGCTGACTTGACTTTAAAGTACGCCGCTACGTCGCGTGTCTCAGTCGCAACTAGGCCCCCCAATTGTAGGCCGATTAAACCGCTCACAATCACTAACCCCACCTGTCTCAGTCGACGCAACCACATCTTAACATCCCCCATTTTACTAGTGCTTAAACCGTTCAGCTCGGTTTAAAATCGCTTGAATCTCATAACCAACGGCATTATCTCGTTTAAAATTCCCTTGATTATCGAATAAGACGACTCCCACTTGGCCATTCGTCGTCCCCATATAGTAGGTGTGAAAACCATTGTCACTCCCACCAATGCGGACTCTGTCTTGACCTAAATAATAGACCCCTGCCGCATAAGTCAACTGCTTATTTGCCGTTAACATGTTAAGCCCCGTCTGACCGACTAATCGGCCCGAAAGTAACGCCTGCATAAACCGATAATAATCGCCCACACTAGCATATAAGCTCCCACAACCCAATTCACTAGACTGTAAAGGCTTCGACAAAAATACCCGCTGTAACCCCAGATTAGTCAGCCGATAACCAACTGGATTGGTGACATTAGCTGGAACCTCATTGTAGGCGTATGTGTGTCGCATTCCCAATGGCTTTAACACCTTTGCCTGTAAATTAGCTTGATAGGAACGACCGGTTACTTGGCGAATAACGCCAGCTAACAACGTAAAATTCGCATTAGAATACGCATAAGTATGATGATTTGTTGACTTCAAATGGGTCAATGTATAATTAAGTTGTGCTGGTTCCGTTGGCAGCAACTTTGGCGGCGTGGTCTCCTTCATTCGGATACCAGATGTATGATCCAATAACTCACGAATTGTAATCTGATTGGCATAGGGCACCTGCGGCAAATACATACTGAGTGGCGTGGTCATTGACAGGCGTTTTTCATTGATTAACTGTTGAATCATGGCACCCGTCACGGCTTTTTGTAATGAAGCCAACGGATAGGCTTCATTAGCCGTATTTGGTTCAAGTGGCGCCACGTTGGCAGCGCCAAACGACTTAATCTGAACACCGGTCGGTCCATTGTTCGTCACTAGTAACGTTCCCATAATTCGTCGCCGCTTAACCAAGGCCGTAATTTGAGTCATCGCCTGGGCTTGCGTCAATTGCCGCGTGGATGCCATATCAGCCATCGCTGTCTTTTTGACCACCGGTTTAGGCGTCGTTACCGAATTAACCTGCGTCGTCCGAATACCGTGAAATGCCAGCCCCATCAGGCCAAACACGACTACGCTACCGACTACTATTTCCATGGTCAACCGCCATCGCTTCATAATTACTATAATCCCCCAATTCTTATTGTCGTAAGGATACGGCTCCTGCCGTCAGAATGCACGCAAACATTCTTTTGTGTTAAGCGACCGAACCATTTTTCGTTTTGACGGGTATAATCACCAAAATTCCGATGCAAATTAGCTGATTTAACTCGTGCAATTTCCGAACAAAACCAGTAAAATATGAATGATAGTTAACTTATGTATGGAAGGATGATTATATTGAGTAAAGCAACCGATTATTTACAACATGTTTATACTGTGATTGAGCACCGTGATCCGAACCAAGCTGAATTTTTAGAAGCCGTCCATGACTTCTTTCAAACGATGACGCCGGTCTTCGAGCAACATCCAGAATACATTGATGCCAACATTCTGGAACGATTAACCGAACCAGAACGGGTTATTCAGTTCCGGGTGCCTTGGTTAGATGATGCCGGTCACGCTCAGGTCAACCGGGGCTTTCGGGTCCAATTCAACTCAGCCATTGGTCCTTATAAAGGTGGCTTACGACTCCACCCTTCCGTCAACCTAAGTATCGTTAAGTTCTTAGGCTTCGAACAAATTTTTAAAAATGCCCTAACCGGCCTCCCAATTGGTGGTGGCAAAGGCGGGTCTGACTTTGATCCTAAGGGGAAATCTGATCATGAAATCATGCGTTTTTGTCAAAGTTTCATGACAGAATTGAGCAAATATATCGGGCTAGATACGGACGTTCCCGCTGGTGATATCGGTGTTGGTGGCCGTGAAATCGGTTATCTCTACGGCCAATACAAGCGGTTGCGTGGTGCCGACCGAGGCGTCTTAACCGGTAAAGGCTTAACTTATGGCGGTTCTTTAGCTCGCACCGAAGCCACCGGTTATGGCTTGGCCTACTATACCGATGAAATGCTCAAAGCCAACCACCTCAGTTTTACGAATCAACGGGTCGCCATTTCAGGTGCCGGTAATGTGGCGATTTATGCCATTCAAAAAGTTACTGAACTAGGTGGCAAAGTACTCACCTGTTCTGATTCCAACGGGTATGTTGTGGATGAAAACGGGATTGACTTTGAAATCGTTAAACAGATTAAAGAAGTCGATCGTGATCGGATTAAAGCTTATGCTGACCAAGTCCCAAGTGCGACCTATCATGAAGGTTCCGTTTGGACTGCCAAGCTCGCTTATGACATTGCCTTACCTTGCGCAACGCAAAATGAAATTGATGCTGACAATGCAGCGACCATTATCGCTAACGGGGCTAAAGCCGTCGCTGAAGGTGCCAATATGCCTAGTACCCCCGCAGCGATTGCGGCCTACCAAACAGCTGATGTCTTATATGGTCCCGCTAAAGCAGCCAATGCTGGTGGCGTCGCCGTCTCTGCTTTGGAAATGAGCCAAAACAGTATGCGCTTAAGCTGGTCTTTTGAAGAAGTCGATAACCGCCTAAAGACAATTATGCAGACTATCTTTGCTCAGTCCGTCACCGCTGCCGATGAATATGCCGTTAGTGGCGATTATTTAAGTGGTGCGAATATTGCCGGCTTCACAAAAGTTGCCGAGGCCATGCTTGCCCAAGGGCTGGTTTAAAAGCGCCTAATTCAACTCAAATCTAAAACCCCCGTGCCAAGTAGCCGTTACTAGCGGCTACTTGGCACGGGGGTTATTTGTTTAGACGACTGATAGCTGTTGGAACCAACATCATTAACCACATTTACATGCCAAATAGACAATTATCATAGAGCCATGTTTTAATCATCGTTAGGTCATTAGTCCGATAATACGTCGCCAATTGCCAACCATACCAATGCATTTTATTTTCAGGGATGGATAAAAATCCAGCTTTCGCTTGGACTAATAACTATTGATAACCACGCTTCAAATTTAAAGCTGTGGCAACGTTGTTGGCAAGTTTTCAAATTTTCCGGTTAACATGCCGCAATACACACCTTCCTATTTTACTAATTGCCATTATTATATCATCTTTCGCAACCAACTTTTAAACGCCAATGCATCAAAAAAGAATCCCCTAGTTATGCGAGGCCTGATCACATGGCCTAAGCTAACTAGTGCGATTCTTATTTTAAGCTAATCGTCATTTATTAATCCGGATAGCCGGTATGTTTCGCTAACTGGGCATAGGTTTCATGGAGTGTCTTAGCAGCGACTTGCCACCCAACCTTCAATAATGGGATTAAACGTAAGGGGTCTTCAACCGGAATGCTGTGCGCATGGGCGAACTTAAAAATAGCTGGTAAAACTTCCATATCTGAATTTGCAAAATAATAGTTTCCCGCATCCGTCACAACAAAAATGGTTGCGCGAAAAGCATGCCGCGGATCAAGTCCCTGAGTGACATGCCAGCGAATAGCCCCCACTTGAATGAGTTTAATATCGGTTAACGCCATTTCACCCAAATTACGGCGCTCTGGCGACCATAAAATCACTTTCGTCGGTGTCAATTCAACCATCGCATAGTGCTCGCTCCGGGTCCCCGATAGTCGACGTAACCAGTTTTTTTCCGGTACCGGCTGTGGATATTCAGTGCCTTGAATTTCAAAGTGAAACGGCACAATGCATTGTTTGGCTCGGTCAATCGCACGATAATGACCAGCAATCTGATGATTTGTAAAAATTGATGCCATTGGTTTAAACATGATCGTCACTCCTCTCACCGTTAGTATACGCTTTCATTACGGATTTTACAGCTTTTTAATCGCCTTAATTTAACCCCCAAGATAATCAAAAATGGCTACTGAATTACCAAGTTGTAATTCAATCGCCATTGACCCTGCGGACACCCGGGGTTCTCATCCTATGTGCGCATCGTGCTTTTAAAAGTATGTGTGCTGACGAATTAACGCTCGTTAAACCGCCACCCCCAACTTTGACAACCAAGGGTGCCGTCAGTCCGTAGATAATTGCAAGCTACCGCTAACAATGCCTTTTGACCTAATCCCAACCAGCTAATGCTATTGGGGTC
Organism: Lactobacillus sp. CBA3605; assembly: GCF_002970915.1. NCBI lineage: Bacteria > Bacillati > Bacillota > Bacilli > Lactobacillales > Lactobacillaceae > Lactiplantibacillus > Lactiplantibacillus koreensis. Next base: position 2,232,974 of record NZ_CP027190.1, on the reverse strand, counting down.
AATTCCCATTATATCACGATTGTTAACGATTGCACAAACGGTTTTGTAACTTCGTTTTTTCACTTAACAAAGCTATTAGCCCAATAAAAATAACGTTTGAGACTCACCCAAACGTCATTTCTAAGACTCAAAATTTATTAGCCAAAACTTAGGCTGGTTTAGGTGCATTTTCCTGACTGTCATCAAAATCTGCTGGCATCACCGCAAAATTGCTAGCTTCGGTTGAGAACAAGGCGGCATAGGCCCGTACTTTAGCTGACAAAGCTGGAATGATCGCACCGTTTAAGTTATCTAGCATCCCTTTTTCATCATCTTCTAACGGCTTGTTATTAGATTGCCGTTCAATCATGCTGACCATTTCACCACTTAAACGCACAATAGCAAAGACCGTTGCCGATAAATCGTACATTTCTTCTTTATAGGTCACGTCCAATTGGGCTTGTACGACGTCATCCCCAAAAGTCTTTTTGACATCCGGATTAGCTGGTGTGTAACTAAATTGCCCTTGGCCAGGTTCATCTTTTGTTTCATCACGATCATAAATAATTTGAAAATGTAAATCTTGAATCGCTGAGTTTAAAATTTCAATATTCATTTAAGTAAACCCCTTTTTTATAATATCTTCACCATAAAGGAAATGTGACTAAAATACAATCACATTTCATCGGTTTTCGTTAATTCTTTGTTAACAGGCCGTAAAAAGATTGTAAACGCCATCATTATCCCCTGAGATTGACGGCAATGACAATTACTTATAAACTAATGAAGCAGTTTAGTTAGGGGGAAACGAATTTTGAAAACACGACGACTCATTACGCTGGTACTCATTATGGGGATTGGCGGCAGTCTGGCTTTCGCACCAGCGACCACGATTGATGCCGCTCGACGGCCTGCACCACGGACCTTGATGCGTTTACGTTTAAAACTCAAACGGCCAGCCAAACATCGGTCAACCACTAAGAAAAAGATTGGGACAAAGCACCACGTTCCTGTCCATCACCGTCGTTAACTAATAAAGTGACTCAAACAAAAAAATTGCGACAGGAATTTTGTGAATTCTTGTCGCAATTTTTTGTTATCGCGGCTGCCAAAAGTTAGTTTGTAACCATTACTGCTTCATTTGTTGGGCATTTTGCCGCCGAATTTTATCTGAGACATTTTCATCAAGCAGATATTGCCGAATCAACGCCACAATCTGCTTATTTTGTGGCAGATCAGAATGCACGGCGTTAGCACCCGTAACGGTCACTTCAGTAAAGTGTTTCACTTGGTCTTGAAAGATATACTTGCCATAATTCACACTATTGTATGGGACCGTCCCATCACTCGTGTAATTTTCGGTTCCCGCTATTGAATAAACCGTTAAAGCTTTCGGCAATCCTTCGCGATACCGGTACAATTCTTTAAACATCCCGGTCTTTGCCGTGGTACTCGTGGATTCCATATTATATGGCGTCCCAATCGTCATTAAACGATCAATTCTAACTTGCGGTGATTGCTTTAGATAACGCGCTAAAAACAGCGTCCAGATTAGGCCCCCGTTGGAATGTCCCAATGCCCGAAAATGATTAAAGCCGTACGTTTTGACTAATGCTTTAAACGCCGTATTCAACCAAACCGCCTGCTTATCAATATTAGTCTGCCCGTCTTTATTATTTTCAAAGCTAATCACAATAAAGGGGGCCGTATCACGCCGACTCAAATTACCACGATACTGAATCGTGCCATCCATCTTAACCGTTAACTTCAGTACACTGTGCTTTTGCGGTATCTTTTTACCCAATTCCGTAATCAGGGTATCAAAACGATTTTGCGTCGCACTGGAACCCGGAATCATGATGACTGGTGCCATCCGTGTTCGACCCGCATTCTTCAACGTTTTAATATCAGCTTTTGACCAGTTATAGGCTGGCCAACTGATTCCCACCAAAATAATGACCCCTAATAACCAACGCCACCAATTATGCTTCATTAGCTAGCGCCTCCTTTAACTGCCTGATTGTCTAACCAAATGAACGGTAAATAAATAGCCGTGGCAACTACGAGATTCACCACACTCACAAGCAAGGCGTGCCAATCGCCCCCGGTACCCAACCACCCCATCAAGAATCCCGGTGTGGTGCGGTGAAGTGGATAAACCACTGGTGGCATCCATTGTAACTTCAATGCAATCCATGTTATAAGGGTCGTCACTAAGGGCGCCACTAAAAATGGAATCGCTAAAATTGGTCGCAAAATTAAAGGTAACCCGAATAATAAAGGCTGATTGAAGTTAAACATGCTGGGTAACCAACTGGCTTTAGCCACTTGGCGATACCGTCGATGCTGCGATTGCCAAAGAATAGCGATAATTAACGCCAACGTCATGCCCGGACCGCCAACATTAGCAAAACTATCAAAAATCGTGTGCACCGTAATTGGATTGGGGGCGCCCCATGCCGACCCATGCTGTAATGCATATTCTAAATTCTGAATCGTACTAACGGAACTATTCCCACTAAAATCAAGGGGCCCTACTAACCCGAGTAGCCAATAGGAATTGCTCAAAAATGTGACCCCTAAGATCCCCCCAGCACGGTGCCGGGATTCACAAACGGCCATTGGCTAGCTAAGTAAAGCAAGCCGTTTACACCGGTCTTGTTCACCAAACTACTGCCATAACTCAACAAGCTGAACGCACCTAAAGTCAAAACTAACGGTAGCCAATTCATTTTAACGCGAGCTAACCACTGGCGCTCACTAAAAATCGGCTGACTAGGTGCACTCAACTGATTAAACAAAGCGCCGGTGATTAACCCAACCAATAATGCGAGTAAAAAGCCCCGCATGCCTAAATCAGTCGTCATAAATGCCGTGCCCCCGGCTTGATCCGTTTTAGTTGCGGTCCCAAAATTAAAGTTCAACATCATGAAACTCACAGTCGCCGTCATCCCAGCCAATAAATAATCCCGTTGGGCTGACCGCACGACAAAATTTGCCGCCGCAAATGCTGCGACAACCGCAATCAAGCCATTCAGACTAGTGCTTAATAACGTCGTATACCGGGCAAAATGTGAAAACCCGGGTAACCAATGACTGATGGCATAGATTTGATTAAGAAAGCCATTTTTTTGAAAAATCGCTTGATTCACACTGTCCACGTAAGCCCCAAGTAAAACGATTGGAAATAATAATTGCAAAGTAGCTTGAATCGCTTGAAAGTACCGTCGTCGGTTCAGCCAGGCTTCCATTCTCAGTAATTGTTGCCCCATTTTATGCATCATCCGTTGCTTCCTCCCCTCAACTGTTTTAAATATACGCTACCCCATTGACGCTGCCTACTAAAATCACTAAAAAATGCATTTAACTTTCCAAGTAGCATCACATCAGGTATGATAAAAAGAAATTACTGGAGGTGGGCAGCATGCCTAACAACTACAAACACATTTTAGTTCCCGTTGACAGTTCCGCCCAAGCTCAGGTGGCCTTTGAAGCCGCCGTGAACATTGCGCAACGCCATCACGCTAACTTAACCGCACTTTATGTGGTTGATGATAATGCCTACCATGCGCCAGCTTTAGATCCGGTCCTCAATGAACTACTAGATGCCGAAGCCGCACATGCTCGGGCCGACATGCATGACCGCCAACAATTTGTGGCGACCACCCCCGTTCCTGTTTTTAAAACCGAAATTACCTATGGCAACCCGAAACGGTCCATTCGTGATTATGCCAAGCAACACCCTGACATTGAGCTGATCGTGATGGGCGCAACTGGCAAAGATTCCCCACATCGAGTGGCAGTCGGCTCAACTACAAGCTATGTTGTCGACCAAGCACCATGCACAGTGACCGTTATTCGCTAATTCACCTTAACCAAAAAATCGCGTGTTGAGATAAGCTCTCACATGCGGTTTTTTTATACCTGTACGGTGGCCGCAACAATCAGCTACTGCTAAGGTTTGTTCGCCTTTATCAGGTAAGCTGACAATCGGGTTATTATTTTTTTGATCGCTATTGACTAGTGAGTCAATAATGACTATGATGGGATTCATCAATTAGGTACGTTTTGAAGGGAGTGCTGATAATGACAGCAATTGTTAACATCCAAGGACTACAAAAAAAGTTTGGCAAATTTCAAGCGCTAAAAGATATTAATTTTACCGTTAATGCCGGTGAAGTGGTGGGGTTTATTGGACCGAATGGGGCCGGTAAATCGACCACGATTCGCACCCTATTAGGAATTATCAATCGCGATGCCGGTGACGTTACAATTTTTGGCGAAGATGTCTGGCAACATAGCGTGAAAATCCATCAGCACGTCGCATACGTCCCCGGTGACGTTGCGCTTTGGGGCAATCTTACCGGTGGCGAAATTATCGACCTATTCATGCGGCTACACGGCCACGGTCACCCCGAAAAGCGGGATGCACTCATTAAACGCTTTGAACTTGATCCAAAGAAAAAAGCAAAAAATTACTCTAAAGGGAATCGCCAAAAAGTTGGCTTGATTGCCGCCTTATCAGTCGACGCTGACCTCTATATTTTTGATGAACCCACTTCTGGGTTAGACCCCTTGATGGAGGCTGTTTTTCAAGCAGAGGTGGCCCAACTAAAAGCCGCTGGCAAAGCCATCTTGCTATCCTCACACATTTTAAGTGAAGTCGAACGGCTAGCGGATAAGGTCGTCATCATTCGTAAAGGCACCATCGTTGAATCCGGATCACTCGCCCAACTCCGGCATTTAACTCGGGCCACGATTACGATGGTCACGGCACAAGATTCAAGCAGCTTACAAGCTCTACCCGGCGTGCATGATTGGGTCCAAAAAGGTACACACACCACTTTTTCAGTCGATAACGAGGCTCTTAACACCGTTTTATTAACCGCAACCAAATTTGATGTTAAAACCTTTACTTCCACGCCGCCGACGCTTGAAGACTTATTCATGCGACATTATCAGGACTAGGAGGGACCTAAAATGCAAGAAAGTTTTGGTCGTTGGCCACAATTATGTTGGCAAGCCGTCCGTCGAGATTGGCAAAAGATAATCGTCTGGGTCATCGGGCTGGGGCTATTTTCAGGAGCCTATGTTCCCGCTTTCAAAGCAATCAGTCAAGGTCAGGGCTTGCGCGGCATGTATCTCACCATGCAAAACCCAGCAATGATTGCGATGGTTGGGCCCACACCCATCAAACACGCTGCCAATTATACGATAGGCGCGATGTATGCAAATGAAATGCTCTTATTCTGTGGCTTATTCGCTATGATTATTGCCGCCTTACACGTGATTAGCCATACTCGCCAAGAAGAAGAACGCGGCTTAACCGAACTCGTGCGTTCTTATCAGGTTGGTCGACAAGCGAATGCGTTGGCTATTATTTTAGAAACCATTGTCATCAATGGCCTATTAGGCTTGTTAACGGCTAGCGTGATGGTTAGCTTTGGCGTTAAATCAATCACGTTAGCCGGGGCGCTGTTATTCGGCGGTGCCCTCGCCTTAGCTGGCATACTAGGTGCGAGCTTGGCACTCGTTTGTGCTCAATTAATGCCAACGGCGGCCGGCGCTACCGGCACCTCATTAGGCATTATTGGCCTGCTTTATTTAAGTCGTGCCGGCACAGATATTAGTCATTTACAGGCGTCGTGGTTTAATCCCATGAGTTGGATCTACCTCACTGCCCCTTTTACACATAACAACTGGTTACCGCTCTGGTATAGTCTGGGCTTTAGTGCCATTCTCATCATCATCGCCTTTATTCTCGGTAGTCATCGCGATATGGGCGCAGGTTTCTTACCAGAATTCGCTGGCCGCGCACATGCCGGAATAACCTTACGTTCAATTCCCGGGCTTAGCTGGCGTTTGAATCGAGGACCACTAATAAGTTGGCTACTAGGCTTTATCGTCATGGGTGCGGCTTATGGATCCATTTACGGTGACTTACACACGTTTATCACTAGCAATCCTTTAATCAAACAAGTTTTCACTGCCGCTAACCAGTCCATCGAAGCCGCCTTTACAAGCACCATTATGCTGGTCATGTTAGCGTTAGTTGCCATTCCGCCAATTATGATTATGATCAAGCTCTTCACTGAAGAAAATCGTGGTCATTTGGATCAACTCTTCGCCACTAAAATCAGTCGTGGTCAATTATATTGGTCGACACTGGGGCTGGCTTTAGTCACTGGCCTCATTGGCACCGTGATTGCCACAACAAGTTTAGGTGCGGTTGCTTTGCATAGCTTATCGCATACGACACTGACATTAACCGATTTTTGGGCAGCAGGTTTTAACCTCTTTCCTAGTGTGTTATTTATACTCGGTCTGACCAGCTTTTTGTTAGGTTGGTACCCACGCCTCAGTAAAATCAGTTACGTCTATCTGGGCTATGCCTTTGCACTCAACTACTTCGGTAAACTGTTGCAGCTACCCGATTGGTTCGCTAAAACTGCCATTCAAACTTGGTTGCCACGATTACCGATTGCTAACTTTGATGGTCCAACTTTTATCACCATTACCTTAATCAGTATTGGGTTAATGATAATTGGCTGGATTGGCTACCGTCACCGTGACATGGTGATTGGCGCTTGATTTTACATTAGTTCTACAAAATTGGGTGTTGATGGAATTTCATTAACACCCAATTTTTTGTGTAAAATAAAAAAAGGAAATCAATCCGTAAACGACTTGATTTCCTTTTAATAGTGCGCCATCAACAACCGTTGACCAAACACACCTATTTATTGTTACCAACAACGATTAACACAGAATCCTTTTGAGCTTAACTTTCTTATCTCAGTCTTGCGACTTTGACTAATGCTTGCGGTACCAGTAACCTGAAAAACCAAGTAAAGTCAGCAGTAAACCGCCTAACATCGCCCACCAACCAGTCGGCGTCTCATTCGTTTGTGGCAAAGACGTCGCTGATTGTGTTTTCATCGGTCGTATCATGGCTGGTTGCGTTGGCGTTAATTCAGTTTGCCGCTCATTAGTCACTACTTGAACAGTATTGGCTGTTAAGGGCATCGCTAATACGGATTCTGGCTTTAAAACAGTATTTACTGTATCGGCATTTGAACCAGCGTCTGACTTTGAATCCAAGGCTGGTACTGGTATTGGATCCGGCGTTGGTGCCGGTGTTGGAGCAGGATCTGGCTTTGGCTCTGGGTCCGGCGTTGGTTCTGGGTCCGGATCTGGTGTTGGCTCTGGGTCCGGATCTGGCGTTGGTTCTGGATCCGGGTCCGGTGTTGGTTCTGGATCCGGGTCCGGCGTTGGTTCTGGATTCGGGTCTGGTGTTGGCTCTGGGTCCGGATCTGGCGTTGGTTCTGGATCCGGGTCCGGCGTTGGTTCTGGATTCGGGTCTGGTGTTGGCTCTGGGTCCGGATCTGGCGTTGGTTCTGGATCCGGGTCCGGTGTTGGTTCTGGATCCGGGTCCGGTGTTGGTTCTGGGTCTGGGTCTGGATCCGGCGTTGGCTCTGGGTCCGGGTCTGGTGTACTAGGATCGGTGATTGCCTGATAAGTAACCGTAACTTGACTATCATCCTGATCAGCAGTAACCCCGCTCATCAACGGCACCGTCAACTGGTCAGCTTGATAACCAGCAATCACTGGCGAAGTCTGAGCAGCAAAGCTCGTTTGTTCTGCTTGCCAAGCCGCCCAGCTGGTTGTCCAGTCGACTAAATCTCGTTGACCAGTTCGCGTAAATAGGAGCTGCTGGACCTTATCAGCGGCCGCCGAAGTACCGTCAGCATAAACATAATGAATGGTTCGGGTCACGGTCTTAGTCTCAGTTATATCAACAATTTGATGGCCCAATCGCACCGTATAAGTTGGCGCTTGATCATCAAAAACTATCCCAGCACTGGGAAAACCATCTTCAATCAGTTCGTAGCCTAAATTAAAATAATGTTGAATCATGGCATCAGTTTGATATTCGCTAGTACTGCCCTGTGCGCCGGTAATAGTTTGTTCAGTCAAAGTCTTACCCGTAGTACTGTCAACATAAACAATCGTTACTTGCCCATCTGCGACTGGGATAACCGCATCTTTTTGATAAATATAAATCACGGTCCCACCAGCTTGCGTTAATGTCCCATTGGCTGCTAAACCATGACTGTCAATTTCTTTAAAGGTATAGCCATCAATTGTCCGTGCCGTTGTTGTATAGGCTTCATCGACCCATTGCCCCGCCGGATAGGTTGCGGTATCAGTTGCTAACACGTTGCCAGCTTCATCAACATACTGAACCTTCACATCACCTGCTGCCTGCTTAGCCACTGGCGAAAAATACAAATTAATCGTTTGTGGATCAGCCGTATACGTCCGTACCAAGTTGTCAGCATCCGTTTTGACATAATCGTAACCTGTCAGAGCCGTATATTGGGTTAAATCCACCGTGTCACCAAGTTTTTGATTAACCCCTAATGTCTCGGGATTTTTAATCACTTCCCCAGTCGTAGCATCTAAATAATTAACTTGAATACTAGGATTATCCTGCCAATTCGCCTGCCGGTAAATCATAGCATCCGTGATTAGTAGCAACCCCTGACCATAAGGAATCCTAAAATAATAGGTGCCAGCAGCGTCGGCCTGATGCAAATAACCCCATTGACCATATGACAGGTAATCATCTGTTTGGACTGGCGCGTCAATTTGATACTCGCCATCACCTAAATAGGTAATTGGATTCCACTCACTACCATTTCGAGGAACACTATTAGATTGCGTATTTTGATGGTATAGGGTCTCACCATCTAACCCAATTTGTTCGGTCGCTTTGAAGACCAGCGGCTGACCAGTCACAACATTAATCAGATTAGGACTGCGATAAGTCTGTGCAGCGGCAAATACCCAAACGTTCGCTGACTGGTTGATACCACCTAGCACTGAAAAATCGGTTAAGCAATTTCCGGATAAGTTCACTTCCCGAAAAACACTTGGATTGGTATATTGATAACCATTATTCAAAAAATCCGTCACCCAACTACTAATTTGGGCCAACTGAGTATTGGTCATGCCATCAAAATTTTGATGATAGTTTGCATAGATATCGGTAGTACTTGCAGCTAACGTTACGGATTGTAAGTTGGCCGTTGCAATTTTAGTTAACGGCGTTAAATCAACTTTACTAAAATATCGCGTATACAAGGATAGTATATTGAAATTGATGTTTTCTAACGGTGCCAAATCAAACCCGTTTTCAGCCTGAATTTTTAGCTCTAACGAAAGTTTCACACTGGTTGGTAACTCTGCCAAGGCTTCTAAACCAGTTAGTGACGTAATCTCAGGATTAGCCGCACTAGTCTGACGAATCGTTATGCTGGTCTTTTGGGTATGCCGAATGTCCCCCATTGTTAACGAAGCATCGGCCGCCAGACCTAGGCTACTCTTAACGCCCGCTAACAAATTAGCATCCGCCATCGTTACGACGGTTGCATCATCATCAGCTGTGGTTGTCGCAGCGGTTGGCTTTACTGACGCTGCAGTGGCCCTAGTTGCAGGCTGAGTTGACGTTACTGATGCCACCGTAGCCTTGGTTGTAGACTCAGACGTGGCTTCACTAACATCAGCAGTAGTGGCAGTAGCGACACTAGTCTGACTCTGGGGCGATTCACTGGTTGCCGCCGCAGCACTGCTGGTCACCGTTGAAGACGTGGCTACCGCCGACGTTGCACTAGTTGCGAGTGAGGCACCTGCTGTGACGGAAGTCGCTCCAGCTGAAACTGAGCTAGCCGTTGTCGCTGAAACCGTTGACCCCACCGCTGAATGAGACGCTGTCGAATTCGCCGCAAGATTAGCTGAACTAGTTTGTGAAGTATTGGTTGCACTAGCTGGCGCTTGACTTTCGGTCGCCTTCAGCGTCACTTCACTTTGTTGCAGTTGATTAGCTTGTTGATCATTTTGAACGGTATCCGTTGTTACCGAGGCGGATGTTGTCGCCGCTTGCACACGATCTTGTACAGCAAAAATTGTCCATGACAATGCGACAACCACACCAGTTGTTACCCAAGTTGACTCATTTTGCGTGTTCACCAGTCGACTATACATCCACATCTGTATCTCCCCCTGAATTTGTTGAATCTGCCCCAATTAATCAATACGGTACTTTTAAATTAGCGTGCTTATAAGTTTATTACCTTAATCATTATATTCCATCACTAAAACAATGTCTATATTCATCATATAATAACAATTAATAACATTATATAACTAAAAAAATTCTATGATTTCTATTATTGGTAATCAGGCTAAGTCTTGATTGTTGACAACGGTCTGCTTTATTTCAAACAAAAAAGGCCCAATTCATAATTGAATTGAACCCTAACTAGTGAACTTAATCGAAAATATGATTTCAATGACCCCATCCGGACTTGAACCGGAATCAACCGCTTAGGAGGCGGGTGCCCTATCCAGTTGTGCTATGAGGCCAAAAATCAATCCGTCAAGTATCATCTCACGGATTGAAATAAATTACAATTACTTATCGCCGAAGCGGTCACGATTCTTCTTCCGCATGCCTTTTTTCTTGGAATGCTTATTGTGACCTTTTTTCTTTTTCCCGTTAGCTATTGGTGCTGCTGATTCAGCGGGTGCTGATGTTGCTAAGGGCTTAGCTTTACCGGTGACCACAGTTGGCGTAGCCTTAACTGATTGACCACTAACCGACGTTGCGGTGGCGGTAGTCGCTTGGGCTGGTGCCACTGGTTGCACTTTGGCGGGCTTCGTATCAACAATTTGATAATCAACCAAATAACCTGGTTTAATCTCATAATCCGTGGACTTCATCAGCTTCTTGAAGTCCCGCACATCATGATCGTCCCCCATCGTCAAGACCAAGCCAGCGGCTCCCATTCGACCAGTCCGACCGCTACGATGAATATAAGTGGTTACATCCTTAGGCAACTGATAGTTAATCACTGCGGGCAACTTTGGTAAATCTAAACCACGCGCTGCCAAGTCAGTCGTTAACAATAACGCCACTTTTCCTTGACGGAACAACCGCAGAGCCTTTTCACGTTCAACTTGGCGTTGACCACTCGTTAAAGCCACATAACTCACATGTTGATGCCGTAATTCTAACGCCACGTGTTGTAGCTCTTGCATCTTATTGAAGAAAACTAAGGCCCGGAACTTATCGGCCCGACTAATCCGTTTCAACAACTCAACCCGATGCCGATTCCCAACTTGTAGCGTGCGGTGACGAACGACCCCCTGGGTCTGATCAATCGCCCGCACATCAATTTTTTCAACCTTTTGACCAAACCAACGTGGTAATTCATCTAAAATTTTAGTTTCGGTGGCAGAGAAAAAACCTAATTGTAATGTTTCAGCGAAGGTGGCATCCAAGATTTCACGAATTTGATCCAACGTCTCATCCGTCAATAATTCGTCCGCTTCATCAATAATCATCATCTTCAAATGACCCAGCTTGAGCTTGCCATCCGCAATCAGATTAGTCACCCGACCAGGGGTCCCAACCACTACTTCTGGATGTTGCTTGAGCTTTTCTAATTGACGCTTAATATTAGCGCCCCCGGTAATGGCTAGTACCTTAGCATCAATTAATTGGGCCCAGTCTCGGACCACAGCGGTCGTTTGCATGGCAAGTTCTTGTGAAGGCGCCAAAATCAACGCTTGGGTGCCGCCCCCAACCGTTAAGCCAGCCAACATTGGCCAAGTAAATGCCAACGTTTTTCCTGACCCGGTTGGTGCTAAACCTAAGACAGACGTTCCCGCCGCCATTGGTTCCGCCACTGCAGTTTGAATTGGTGACTGCTCAGTAAAACCTTGCGCAGTGAATTTTTCTTTAAATACGTCTAACATAGTTCCTCATTTCTAATTAGCCGGCGTATCCCGTTCGGTAGCCTTAAAATAAAGCTGACCGGATTGCCGTAAATTAAATAGTAGTTTATTAACATTGCGACTGAGTTGTCGCCAAGCTTGATAGTCTTCCTGATGAGCCATGGGATCATTAATCACGGCCGCAAAATCACGAGCTTCAGCGATCATCGGATTTTTATCCGGGGTCACCCCAAGATTAATGGCTAACCCCTCAGCATCGTAGTACGTAACCCGGCCTAACTCCGCCGCATTATCCATAACAATTGTATCGCGCAGACCATTGATTTCGGATGACAAATAAGAATTACTCGTCTTCCCCACATTCAAGGTAACCGTAAAGCTTGGGTAACGCAAAACGGCGACACCTTTACCATCAACCTTAGTCCTGGTTAAGGTCGGATAATAAGCCACTTCATCAGGCATTCCGAACCAACCAACCGCATCATAAACCAAGTAAACGCCTAAGTCTTGCAAGGCGCCACCCGCAAATTTAGGTGAGAAAATGTTCGGTTCCTCCCCCGCCAGTACCGCATCATAGCGTGAAGAATACTTCATGTAAGTTAACGTGGCTCCTTGAAGCTGATCAAGCTTGGCGATTTGCGCCTGCACGCGTTTGAAGTTTTCTTCATGAATCTGACGGGCCGCTTCGAACAATAACACTTGCGGATGAGCCTTTAAACACTCATCCAATTGTTCAAATTCGGCTTGATTAGCAACCGCTGGCTTTTCCACAATGACATGCTTGCCATTTTCAATTGCTTGTTGCGCTTGGCTAAAATGGAGACTGTTTGGGGAAGCGATATAGACTGCTTCAAAAGTCGCCGCCTTGAAAAAATCGTCGAGGTTATCAAAAGTGTTCGTCGCCCCATTTTTAGTGGCAAATGCTTTGGCCCGGTCTAAGTCACGCGAATAGACCGTTGTTAGTTGCCAGTCACCTGACTCATGGGCCGCATCAATAAATTGTTGCGTAATCCAGTTAGTCCCAATGATTCCTAATTTTAACATACTAAGACCCCTCTCGATTTTTTGTAACCGGTTTAATTTTGATATCAGTAAGATTACTTATGATTACAGTTTAACAGTTTTACGGCATAAATATTACTATATTACCTAAAAGTAACACTAGTTTAAAAGCTTTACTAAAAACACCATATTTCGTGACGTTACCCATTCTTTAGTGGTATATTTTAGAGGTAAACTATTATGAAAGAAGGTTGATCCGGTGAAGCGACGTGGCGCTATTTTATTTGGCTTATCCTTACTGGCAGGACTCTCAAGCACCCTCATCCGCAAACAACACCCTTCAAAAACGAACCGTGGCGATTTAGCTGTTTTTTACGCTGGGACTTGGACCTATCGCGATGAAGACCATCACCGGGATCACAAATTAGAGATTGACCCTAATATGATTATCCGGATTGATGGTCGACCAATGCCGGCAACGGTAGAGTCGATCTCGCCAAGTGCTCTAGTCTTACTTGATAAATATGGCTTTCATTTAGAAATCAAAGCCAACGAACAACGGCCGGTTACGTTATTTGATGAAGCCGATAATCGTAATTATGTGATTTTATCACCCAATCAACTCGATAAAATCAGTGACTAAAATTAGCCTGGGCTAAAAACCCAGGCTAATTTTGACTGCCAAAACGGCTTAATTCAAGCCAACCCCAATTAATTTTTGAAACGCTGACTCATCGCCATTGTAGATTAAACCCGTAAATTCTTGACTAACACCACTTTGCCGATAAACGGCTCGCTTCGCATAACTCATAAATAGGACGCGTTGCGAACGGCCATGCGTTTGCGTCGTATCTAACCATAACGGCGTTTTTTTGATGACTGGCTTAACTAACGTGTCAGCTAAGCTGGGCGTGACCCAAATCACACACTGCCGCTGGTAATACGCCGTTAGCTTTAAAACTAACTGCCGTAACTGGCGTTGCACCCGTTTGGTTGCAATAGTCTTCGCAGTATAATCACCATAATATTGAACTTGAATGCCAATGGGGAGATTCCCAATATTATCATTAACTGTTTTTTCAAAGTAAGCGGCCTGGGCTTGCCCTGACGTTGAAAAGCTAAACACATGATACACGCCGACCCCTAAACTCGTCCCCAAAATCCGCGAATAATTATTCGAAAAGTTATCATCCGTATAGCTCGCACCTTGTGTTGACTTGAGGTAAACAAATTTTAAGCCATCATTTTGTAAGGCGGCAAAGTCTAAATACCCATCTGCCTGTGTAACTGCCACGCCACGGACATTGAACCCGCTAACCACGGCACTGCGTCTCAACTGTAGCCATTGCCAGCCCCCAAAGATCAGCCCCAGCATCACTACTAGTAAGGCCCACCAGCCTAAGCGTCGCCGCCACTTAGCAGCACGCGTCTGGGCATAAATTGGTTTAAAAGGTTGTCGTTTTGCCATCCTATTAATCATCCCATCTTGAAGAATACTGACCTAAGGCAGCTTAGAGTTCCGTTCGTGTTTGACTGATTGCATCACGGACCCGGCCCAAACTAGCCGCCATTTCAATATTTCCATGCACCGCCGTCATCAAAAACAAACTATCTATAATACTCATTTGCGCAATCAACGACGTCAACCCTTCAGAGCGATAATTCACTTCTTCTGCAACTGAAATGAAAGCCACCGTGCTCGCTTTAGCCAATGGTGAGTTGCCAAAACTGGTTAAAGCAATAACCGGCACCTGTTGGCTTGTCAGCGTACTTAAAAGTTGTAAGGTCTGTTGATTCCGACCGGTATGTGAAATGACCACTGCGACGTCTTTAGTAGTCATTTGCGCAGCCTGCATCAATTGCATATCATAATCACTGTTATAAGCACAAGAAATCCCTGTACGGATGAATTTATGATAGCCATCAAGCGCAGCTACTGCCGAGCCACCGAGCCCATAAAAACCAATCGTCCGCGCACCCAATAATAAGTGCACCGCTTGTTCTAAATCGGCTTCAGTCATCACTTGACTGGTCTGGTCAAGTGAACTACGAATACTATTAAACGCAGTTTCAGCAATACCTTTAAACGTCGTTTGTTTTTCGACATCTTGAAAAGCTTCGGCATTGGTGCGTTCTAACGGTTCTGCGGCCGTTAATTCACGTGAAAAATCACGAAAGCTATTAAAGTTAATTCGTTTGACAAACCGTGATACTGTGGCCGTTGAAACGCCCACGGCTACCGCCAAACTCGAAATTGATTGGGCCGCCGTCTTAACAGGGTCCTGAATAATGTAATCGGCAATTTTTCGATCCGTCGGACTTAAATTAGGATAGTACGACCGAATCAAGGTCAAAACTCGATTACGATGTGTGGATGCTTGTCTAGGCAATCTGACCACCTCCATGACCAAATTTTACCACAGTTTCGCAACCGACCACAGCTCACCCCAATCTTCCGCAGTTCTCTTTTAATTATCCGTCGCACTTATTAAACGTTTCTGCTTACTGCTTTGATGATCCAAAATATATTCTTGAATCAAGCGCACAATTTGTTGATTCTGGGGTAAGTCTGAATGCTGCGCATCGCCACCAGTCACCGTAATTTCCGTGTAATGCTTGACTTGGCCCTGATACACATACTTGCCCGCCTCAACACTACGCGCGGGAACTAAGCCATCCGTGTCATAGTTTTCCGTTCCCGCAACTGAATAGACCGCCAACTTTTTGGGTATTTTTTCGCGGTACTTAATGAAATCGGCTAGCATTTGCGTTTTATGACTCAAGTTAGCTTCCGAAAAGTTATACGGTGACCCAATCGTCATCATCCGTTTCACCGTAATATCGTCACGTTTAAAATAATGCTCCAAAAAATACGTATAGATTAAACCACCATTGGAATGACCAATCGCTTTAAAATTATTAAATTGGTATTTTTTAGCCAACTGCTTAAAGGCCAGTGAAAACCAATAGGCTTGTTTTTTAATATTATTATAACCATCTTTATTATTCTCAAAACCGACCACAATAATTGGTTCATTATCATGCGGTCGCAAAGCACCCGAATAAGTAATCCGATCATCGGTGTGTACCGTTAATTTAATTAAACTATGCTTTTTTTGAGTCGTTTTATTCAGCCGTGTCACTAAGGTGTCAAACCGATTCTGAGTTGCACTACTCCCAGGAATCATAATCACAGGTGAAAGCTGTGAATCATGACGCCCGGCCATCGACGCGACGTTATTCTTGGTCCAGGTGTAAGCCGGCCAGACGAATATAGCCAAGAAAAGCAGTGCGATGCCAAGAACAATCAAGAACCGCCGTTGCGTTAGTTTAGCCTTCATGGTCAATCACCTCCGAGCGTCGCTTTTCGACTTCCGCCGCTTGGATGGTGGCTTCCGCCAAATGCATGAACGGCAAATAGATTAACACTGACAGACACAAATCAATCAATCCCAGTGCTAAGGCAACCCAGTTACCGTTGGTGCCAATAAAGGCCACCAGCGGTCCCGGAGTCCCCACTGGCACGGGATACACCATCGGCGGCAACCATTTGGCGCCAATGACTAAGGCCGCTAGCCCCATATTAACTACTGGCGCTAACACAAAGGGAATCAAGTAAACGGGATTATATAAGACTGGTAATCCCGTCATTAGGGGGCCATTGTTATTGAATAGTGCCGGTAACACACCCAATTTAGCAACAATCCGATAATGCGGTTGCTGACTACGTAAATAGATTGCGATGACGAGAGCCAGTAACATCCCGGTCCCGCCAAAAGTCCCGAAAGCATGGTAGAGCGTATTGGCTGTATCTGGATAGGGGACATGCATCGCAGAATGATGACTCAAAGCATAATTCAAATTAGCCGTCGTGGCTGGGCTATTAACCATCAAGCGTTGTTGATACGGCCCAGCAAAACCCAAAATTTCTAATAATAAGGTCAAGATTGCCATACTAAAGGTCAACCACAGGCTATGACTAGTGGTTGCAATTTTTTGGACAGTGCCAAATAATTGCTCCGGATAATTGACAATAAAGACCCAATTTAAAATCAAGCTCACCCCAACTGCTAGCCCTAAGACTAATACCATTGGCAGTATGGCGCCTAACGTCCGATTTAATATTGACGGGGGTGTCATTACTTTAGCACTCGGCGCTGGCTGTCCTAGCCATTGAAAACAAGCCCCCGTCACACTCCCCACTAAGATAGCCCCCGTAATCCCGTTAGCGCCTAACAACGCTGTGGTAAAGATGCCATGCGATTGGTCGGTATAACGGTAGGCGATTAACAGTAGTGCAATCGCACCAGTCAAGCCGGCTAACTGGTCATCGCGATGATGTAATTTGGCATGATACTTGGCCGCCCCAAAAGCCGCAATAATGGCAACACTATTCAATGTTAAATTCGTTAAATTATCAAACGGATAATGCCAATACCGATAATATGGGACCCATTTCGACAAATGAAAAATACTGGCGATGAACCCCGTTTTAGTTAATATCGTCACTTGAATAATTTGACTAAATGAACCAATCAACACAAATGGAAATGTCAGCATGACAGTCCGTTGCACAATCTGATAAAAGTTCATTTGCCGCACGCGCACAATCGTTGGTACTAATCGCTTAATTAATTGTTGTTCACTCATCCCCAACATCTGGTCCCCCACTCCCCTTTAAATAACCTAACTAGATTATAGGCCGTTTTGTCCCTAAACTGGTAGTAAACTTATCCTGAAGATATCAAAAAACGTTTGGACAAGCCAAACGTTTTTTGATAATTACACGTTAATATAATCGAATTGAACCCGACGTGGTCCGACCTTTGACTTGATATTTTGGCGTCGTGCCGACTTGCCCAGCTTGATAGCCATCGGCGATATGATCCTTGACTGCATTAGCTGGAGCGACCACACGACCACTATGGGCTTCCAACTCAAACCGATAGCTGGCATCCGCTGGTAAGGCTAACTTAATCGCACCACTTTTGGCATCCAAATTAATAGCGCCTGTTAAACGATCAAAGCTAAGTTTAATCGCGCCTGATTTGGCATTCCAACTGCCACCGCCAACTAATTGCGTCCCTTGAATACTGCCACTCGTTGCAGTTGCGGTAAATTGCCCAGCTTGAACATCGGCCAACCGCAGCCGGCCACTCTTAACCAACATGCCTAACTGTTCAGTCACGCGCAATTGATCCAATTGTAAACTGCCCGAAACAATATCAGCGCTTAAAGCGCGGGCACTGACCGTTCCTATTCGACAACTGCCACTAACGACCCGTAAATTCACCACACCTAAATTTTTCAATCCAGCTATTAATAAAGCGCCTGACCGACTGGCAACACTGAGGTCACCCATAAATTTAGCCGGCACGTGAATTTGAACGTGCACCCGTAATGGAATCAGGAAGGGCACCTTACCTTGTGCCACACTTAGTGCACTGCCAGCTTGATTTGTTTGGGCATAGTAGGCGGCATTATTATGATTCATATATTCGCGCACAATGATTTCATCATCCGCGCCCACAGTTGGTAAGATTTTTACCCGTGCTGAACGATAGGCAATTGACAATGTCGTTAGCGCTGCTATCTCAAAACGCTGTTCATTAACCAAACGCAGATTATCCTGATATTCACCCGCCAAATTCAAGGGCTGCACGGGATCACCAAAGTTAGGCCTAACCCCTGGCCGACCCTCAATATTAATCCCATCTTCATTAAAGATGACCTTCCCAAGCTTTAAGCCGGACGCATCCGCCTTAATTGCCCCATGATTAATCGAAACACCGTTTGCATCCATTTTTAGCATTTCACCATCATCAATCATCAGGCTATCGTCATCAATCGCCACCCGATGGGCATGCAAGTTGGCAGCCGACCCATTTTCTGCATTAACTTGCGCAATCAAGTCATGGATATCACCAAAATCACTAAAAGCGGCAGCAACGGCGGCTTCGGCACTGCCACTCGTTGCCTGCTTATCATTGGCCGCCTCGTTTAAATCCGTTGCTAATTCAGTCTTTAATTCCGTTAAGGCGGGGGTCATTGTCTGCTGCTTAAAATACGTGGCTAAGCGCATCGCCACCAATTGTTCAATCTTTTCACTCATGCTGATCAATCCTTCCTAAAATCAAATCATCAATCACACGTTTGGCAAATTGCCATTCTTCGGTATTATGGGCCAAAGTTTGTTGGCCTTGCGTCGAAATCTGATAATATTTACGACGGCCGCCTTGAGTCTCATTACCCCAATAACTCGTAATGTCACCATTCTTTTCTAAACGTCGAAAAACGGTATATAACGTGGCTTCATTGATATCGTAAGCGGCATTGCTCAACGTCTTAATTGTCTTTGCAATCGCATAACCGTAACTATCACCCTGATTTAAAATATTGAGGACAATCGTGGTCGTATGCCCACGAATGGTCTCTTTTGAAATCGCCGGTTTCATGCTTAACTTCCTTTCAAAACAACTATTATGTGTCACACAGTAATTTGATGTTAATAATGTAACACCAATTACTATGTGTGTCAAAGTAATAAAATCAAAAAAGCCTCAAGTTGGTTGACCATTAACCAACTTGAGGCCATCTTGACTTTATTTTTTGTTTTCTTGATCAATTGCCAATTGCATGGTTTGCGTAAACCGCACATCCAATGCTGCTGCCGGCATCGTAAAGAAGCCACCAATTTCCTGGATAATAAACCCAAATAAAGTTGACCGGTATAACGTATTTTCTACCCGGGCACTGTCGTCTAGTTGTAACGGACGGAACAAATCTTGATATAATTTAATCAGTGCTTTTTGCGTCTTGGGACTTTTAACATTAGCTTTTAAATTTAATAATAATGGTGATAGTCCCACGTGTTGTTTACAAGCTGCCCGAAATTCTTGTGCAAAGACCATTAATTTTTCTGCTTCGCCGGTCTCGGCAAGTTTTTCGACGATTCGATCAGAAACACTCTGAACAAACTGTAAGCCAACTTGATCTAATAAATCGCTCAAACTATCAACATAATTATAAATAGATTGTGGCCGAACATCCAAGGCCATCGCCAAATCACGAATGGTTAATCCATCCAATCCGTGCGTTTCAATTAATTGGTTAGCGGTTGCTAACACCTTGGCTTGTGTTAAGGTTCTTCTTTTTATCATGCGCTTCCCCACCCTTAAAATTAATTCGTTTATTATTATAACGCATTAACGGCTTTAATTATGATTTTAAGCATACCCCTAAAATAGGAATTAAACCACATATAAAGCGTTTACAAGTCCTAACCTTAAAGTTTATTTAAATTCAAACTGATTGTCAGTTAATTTATATAAACATCACTGAACAGTTTAATTTTGACACAAAAAGGATTATACTAGCGTCAAACTGATTTAGACAGTTTATTAAAAAAGGCAACGGAGGTTGCATACATGGATACCAATGGTAAACGTTATAGCCAATTATGGCTAACAGTTACATTATTACTGGGAACATTTTGTACGGCGCTCACGACTAATATGCTCGTGACCGCTTATCCGACACTAATGGCCCGCTTTTCAATTTCTAGTGCGACCGTTCAATGGTTAACGACCGGTTTTTTGCTCGTCATGGGTATCATGATTCCGGTCAGTGCTTGGTTGCTCAACAACTTTAGTCTACGGCTAATCTATACGGCTGCCTTAGCCTGTTTTTTAGTTGGCCTGATTATTAGTTACACTGCACATAATTTCCAACTGATCTTATTAGGCCGGCTGGTTCAGGCCGTGGGAATTGGGATTACCTTTCCAACCATCCAAACAGTACTCCTCGTTATTTTCCCACCTGAAAAACGTGGGACCATGATGGGACTTGGAGGTATTGTTATCGGATTAGCCCCCGCCTTAGGACCAACCGTCTCTGGTTGGATTCTTGACAATGCGAGCTGGCGTGATCTTTTTGGCATGATGATTCCCCCCGTTGCCATTATTTTAGTATTGGCATTTTTCACGGTTAAACCAGTTATCCCTATTAAGAAATCGCCGATTGACGCTTGGGCAATTGCCCTATCGACGATTGGATTTGGGAGCTTACTTTATGGTTTTTCATCCGTCGGCAACCATAGTTGGACCTCGGGTATTGTTATCATCAGCATTATTATTGGGATAATCTTTATTGGCTTATTCGTTTGGCGTGAATGGCCACGACAATCACCACTACTAAATATTCGCCTTTTAAAAATCCCGTCATTTACAATTGCTTCCATCATTACGGCGTTAGCGAATACCGCCATGATTGGAATTCAAGTGGTTTTACCCATGTATTTACAAAACGTCCGTGGCCTCAGTCCTTTAGATTCTGGCTTAACCATTTTACCAGGTGCTTTGCTTTATGGTGTTATTAGTTTAATTAGCGGTCGCGCCTATGATAAAATTGGTGGCCGCCAACTCGCCTTAATGGGCATGTTCTTACTAACACTAGGGACCCTGCCATTTTCAATGTTAACTCAGCATACACCTTACACTTATATTATTTTTGAATACATTATCTTAATGAGCGGCGTTGGCTTAGTGACAATGCCATTAACCGCAGCCAGTTCGATTGACCTAAAGGGCATTCAACTCAGTCATGGGACTGCCATTAACAGCACAATGCGTCAGGTGACAACTTCGATGGGAACCGCCATCTTAGGCAGTGTCTTAGCTAACGTGACCAGTAATGCCAATCCGCTCAAAAGTCTCCTGCACACCGCCCCGCTAGCTTATCAAAAACAAGCTTATAGCGCAGCGATGCAAGGCTTTCACGCAGCATTCCTGGTGGCAACCGCAATCGGCTTAATTGGGTTGATTTTTGCCTTCATGGTTAAAGACTCACCTAAAGGAGGTCAAACCGCATGATTTTAATTATTTTACTAATCGGTTTATTCGGTTTTATTGTGGGCTTCTTGGCACTGAATCGACCACTGCAAAAAATTATTGTCGGT
This sequence comes from Lactobacillus sp. CBA3605, assembly GCF_002970915.1. Lineage (NCBI taxonomy): Bacteria > Bacillati > Bacillota > Bacilli > Lactobacillales > Lactobacillaceae > Lactiplantibacillus > Lactiplantibacillus koreensis. The sequence goes on along the minus strand of NZ_CP027190.1, from coordinate 2,211,235 downwards.
GGTGGTGGGTTATTAATTTTAACCGCAGCCGCAGTTTTAATGATTGGAAACGATAATTGGCATTGGGGCATGCATACCACCACTACTACAACGACAACCACGTTAAACTCCGCCGTCAAAAATAATTACGTTGATTTATTATTATATGAACCTGTCAAAAAATCTAATACTGAAAAAGTTTACGTTTATCAGACCCCAGCAACGACTAAGCAACAGCACACCGCGGTTAGCTTGACCACCAGTAATCACGTTACCACGACGGCCAGCACCAAGGCCAAAATGGTCACCACAACCAAACGTTGGACTTATAACAACAATATTTGGCGTGAACTTTATCGCTGGACCGGGACGCATCGGACCTTGATCAGTCACCACAATACCTTTAAAATACCGAGCACTTGGGCCACATTAAGTGTGAGTCAAGCCAAATGGTTGGCTAGTCAGGCCAAAACAATTGATGCTCAGGCCAAGACGCAAGTCACGGCAGCCATGCAGGCACAAGTCAAACAAGCCGTTGCCGCACAACCAAACATGACTAAGACTCAGATTGCAACTTTGACGAAAACTATTACAAAAAAAGCCACCGCTCAGGCTGAGCAACAAGCCCCAGCGATGATTGCAAAATTAGTTAAACAAGCGCAAGCCCGGTCCATTCATTAATTATGATAAAATCACCTAATCCAGATTAAAATAACCCCCCAAGGTTGGACATCAAAGCCAATCTTGGGGGTTTTTGCTATATAGCGAATTTACAACTGACGTGCAACACATAAGACAACGTTGATAAGACCGATAACAACAGATGTTCTGGTAACTGCGGTGATTGTTATCAAGGTTGAAATTTTATTGTTTGCTAGGAAATTCACTCCCCAAATTGGCTAGTCCAATATTTCGTATCTTCAGTCTGATACACGGTTATTTTCATTCATGTTAATTATGGTCCGTTCGGCCAAGTCATTCAGCCCATTCAATAATTTCTAGAACACCCTTCTTCTCGATGACAATTAGATATTTCGTTCCAATAACTGACTAAGTTGCGATGCAATGACATCGATCGAAACGGCAGCATCATGTAAAAGATAATCCTCAGCAACACCAATAATTGCTGACCCAAAAAAGGTGAGGATTAGACCTTCATCAATTTCAGTATTTTGTCCTTTAAAAATATTTTTATCGTGTTTTAATTGTTCGATAATCAATGCTAGAAAATATTTTCGAAAGGTTAATGCACCCGGACCTTTTAGCATCGTTGAAAAAAACTGTTGATGGTCTTTTAAATACTTAAACCAAATAAGATGGGCGGCTTTAAAACTAATTGTGTTTTGCGGCTGACACAGGCTTCTAAGCGCCTGCATATGATCTGCAATCAGCTTATCTTGCAAATCATATTTATCAAAATAATGAAGATAGAACGTCCGATTACCAACATTGGCAACACGACAAATATCTTTCACAGTAATCTTTTCAAAATCCTTTTCAGTCATTAGCGTGACTAAGGCATTTTTTATTGCTAGTTGTGTCTTTAAAATTCTACGATCGGTTTTTACCATTATTAAGCCTTCTTTTTGAGTAGATACTACACACTTTTTTAAAATCAGTGTATTAATGCTTGAATTCATCGAAATTAACGATTGAAAGTTAAGCCGCTACAGCTTATTATACACACATGAAAGAATTAATGCATTGCCACGTATTAATTCTTTCAAGCGTAACTTAACTTATGACATATTATTAGCAGAAAAGACAGTATTTAGCTGCTAACTATTGATTATTCATTTTGTAAATATAAGGAGTTTAAAATGACAAAAAAATTAAACGCACTTCATAACGGATTTAAGCCCCAAACAGTTTCTTTTCCCAGCAGTGATGGCACAGTTGTCGGCCATCTTTACGTCCCAAAAGATTATAGTGCCTCTCATCAATACTTGGCAGCAGTTATTGGTGGCTCATTTTCATCCGTCAAAGAGCAGATGAGCGGTATTTACGCCGGCGAAATGGCCCGCAGAGGAATTATTGGACTAGCAATCGATTATCGAAACTACGGTGAAAGTAGCGGTAAAATTCGTCAATTTGAAGATCCCGAAAGTAAGGCAACCGATATTTTGGCTGCACGTACCTACTTACAGCACCGTCAAGACATTTCCGCAGTCGGTTTGCTGGGTATTTGCACATCAGGGACAACAGTCCTTCAGGCAGCTGCAGCTGATCCAAGCGTTGAGGCTGTTGCAACTGTTGCCGGCTCATTTTTTGAGCCCAGTCTATTTAATGGTGTTGAAAAAAAACATGCTGCTGCTAAAGCCGCCCGCACCAAATATGAACAGACTGGTATCGTTGACATGATTCCCGCATACCATCCAATTAACCCTAAGGCGGTTAATACTGTACCGATGCCATATTATTTATCAAAACAACGAGGGAATGTAACGCAATGGCGCAATGAAATGGCGGTTATGGCATGGGATGCTTTTCTCACAACTGATGCGATTACTAATGCCGCTAAAGTAATTGCACCTACACTAATTGTTCATTCCAAGATGGCTGCCTATCCAGCACAAGCCAGCAAAGTCTATGAACAGCTTGCTGGACCTAAACAATTAATTTGGGACAAAGGACAACACTTTAGTTTTTATGACCATCCGAAACAAGTTCGACAAGCAGCTAATCAGGTTGCTGAGCATTTCAAAAAGACATTAACTAATCAGTAAAAAGAACAAAAAAAATCACCATCTTTAAGCGCTACATGGAGTTCACGTTCAAAGATGGTGAGGTGCTTAAAGTTAAGATGTGAAACTTTAGAATGCGCGGCACTCGGCTATTTTGGCTGGGTGCTGTTTTTTGTAGGCCAGTTTTTAAACTGATCTAGTTCTATCTTTACTGGCTTAGAAAACTCAAACTTGTTAGTCGGTCGTATACCCCATCGTGGATTACTATGTAAAATCGCTTCTAGTTTAGTAATTCTATTAGTTGGAACAAAGGTTACTATGCTATTGAAACTCCTTAACTTAGATGTCTCTTCATCTAAATCATACTGACTAATTTCAACTGCTTGAATTATGCCTTGCCCGATAAAAGTATCAAAAAAACCGATATACATTTTGCCATCGTCCATTGTAACTTTTACTTTTTCGCCGATAGGATTGTCAGTTAATTGATCGAAGTCACAAGAATATTGCTCAACGATTTTTCCCGATAGATTATACTGAATAAATTTCATAAACTTTTCCTCATTTGGCAGCTGCCTTTAATCTTTATCCAAATAAAACTCCTTCAGCCGGTAAGTCGTTACTGGTTCAACATAGTAGTTGTACTTTGCAACCAAATCACAGATCTGATCGCCATTAATCAATGTAATAATACGAGTACCTGCCCGAGCTGTCCTAACTGCCTCCCTGGTAAAATCAGAATTAGTGATGAAAATACCAAATTCGGCGTTAAACTTATCCATCGCTCCACGAAACTTATCAATCTCTGGAGCTGATACTTTCCCTTGCCAACGCTTGGCCTGAAGAGCTACCCTCGTAGTGCGGTAATCATCAGAACGAACATAGCCAAAACCATCTAGACCGCCATCCGCTACATACTGAACGCCAACTTCATCGTTGACATCTATGCCCATTTTGGTAAGCAATCCCCGACAAAAAAGTTCAAACTTCTTAGGATTCATCTTCATCAATCCACCCAATAATTGCTGACGCCACGGCTCTTCCATTTCTTCTGAATCATCTTGATCAGTATCTGAATTGGTAACATCAGTTTCGATATTAACCTTTGATTTGTGATGAGGCCACTTACTTGCAGAAACCGATCTTACATCCCTATCAGCATCAAAATTAATCAAATCCACATTACGGCCCTTTTTAGAAAGTTCCAACTCGTGTCCACTCTCAGTATCAATGCATCCAGAAAGAATCAGATATTTTACTGCGAAGTTAAATTTCCATTGAAATGGGTGGTAAGGTTTGCCACTTTTCTTCGATATCCGAACCTCATCGATTTGTTTCTCACTGAACACCTCAGAGTTATCACGAAGTTCTTGCAGTACTTGTTTTCTTGTAACCTGTCCGCCAAGGTTATGCATAGCAATGAGGATTTCTTTCATTGCTTTATTTTCTATTTCAATTTGTCGATTTGCCATCCTGCTACCTACCTTAATAATCTTCGTTTATTAATATTATACGTCGAGTACACAAATGTCCTGCAAATTTTCCTTCTTTCAAGCAAAATAGCTAAAATGCAATATCGTACTTGTCAACTCAACCCGCTGCACTAAATCAGGCTATTTTCTCACCCGCCACAAAGGGTGCCCATATCAACTCTTAACCAAACCTTCACTACCATAATTAATACGACTTGCCAAACCGGACACTCGCATACTCAACTATCGAAATAGGACTTAGAACACCCGACCCGCCAACAAAAAAAGTATACTAATTCCAATCATCAAAATTAGAATTAGTACACTTTCTGTCATTGCTAAATGCCATAGCACCAGCGTTTAATAACTATTTTTCTGTGCGTTCTAAGACAGTCACACTTTCAATATGTGGCGTTTGTGGGAATTGGTCCACTGGTTGAATTGGCGCGCTAATATGATAGCCGTGTTCGCCGAAACGTTGCACATCACGAACCAACGTTGATGGGTTACAACTAATATAAACCACCCGTTTAGGCCCCATCGCCGCTGTACTCTCAATAAAGGCTTCGTCAAGACCCTTACGTGGTGGATCAACGACAACGACATCCGGCTTAACGCCGTCTTCTTGCCACTTAGCCATTACTTTTTCAGCACTGCCCAAGACAAACTTAGCATTACTAATACCATTTTTATCCGCATTTTGGCGGGCATTATCAATCGCTGCAGGTACAATATCGACCCCATACACTTGCTTAGCATGTTGTGCCATGGTTAATGAAATGGTCCCAATCCCAGAATAAGCATCAATCACAGTTTCATTACCGGTCAACCCAGCCTGGTCAATTGCCATTTGGTAAAGCTTTTCAGTTTGCTGTGGATTCACTTGATAAAATGATGGTGCTGAAATCGCAAACGTCAATCCTAACAATTGGTCATTAATAGTGGACTTACCAGCTAACACGTTGTTAACCGGTCCTAAAATGACGTTAGTCCGCTTTTGATTCACGTTTTGGATAATGCTTACGACTTCTGGTAAAGCAGCTTGAATCTCTTCTACCACTACATCAGCCATTGGTAAATGTTTCGTCCGCGTCACAATGACAATCATCATTTCATGACTGTAATAGCCCCGACGAACCATAATCGTCCGAATGGTCCCACTATGGTGAAATTCATCGAATGGTGTTTCGTGATACTTCCGTAAGATATCGCGCACAATAACGATTGCCTTATCAATCTCAGGGTCCTGAATATAATAATCTTCAATCGGCATTAATTGATGACTACCCTTTTTGTAAAAGCCAGTTGTTAATTTACCTTGCACCTGGCGGACTGGCACTTGCGCCTTATTCCGATATTGCGTCGGATTTTCCATCCCAATGGTTGGTAAGACTTCCACATCATCCATGTGAATCTTAGTAAATAATTCTTCAATCTGATGTTGTTTGAACTTTAATTGTTCACTGTATTCCAAATGTTGCAAAGGTGCAATCCCGGTTTGACGATAAACACGCCCCTTGGGATTAACCCGATGTGGACTAACCTGTTTGATTTGTTCAATTTCACCAAATGCAAAGTTCTTAGTCGTTTTAGTGACCTTAATGGCCATCTTTTCTTCTGGTAAGGCATTTTCAATAAAGATTGGGTAGTTGTCAACTTTAGCAACTCCCATGCCTTGATAAGTGAGGTCCATAATCTCGACATCTAAGACTTGGTCCTTATAAACTGGTAAAGTGGTTTTCATTAATTTCCTCTTTTTTCTTTCTGATTAGATGAGTTTTTATTTTTTTGAAACGGTCTCGGTTAGCCATTTTCCACTAGCCGTGTTAAAAAAATTACCGTCCACCATTGTATCGGTAAACGGTAATTTAAGCAAGCTATTCAGTTTCTGAATCAGCTGCGGCCTTTGGTAATTGGTCTACCGCAGAAACAAAATTACGTTCAGCATCTTGAATTTCAGGATCTGTGATGGCTTCATCAGGAATCCGATCCGTATCCGCAAACATTTCAATATGTTGCTTCAAATCACGGAAAATCATCGGCGCATCACCGCCGTATTCGCCGTCCAGGTTAATCATTAACCGGTCTTTAACTGGTTTAGCAACGACCTTATTCGTCTTCACATAAATAATGCTAGGATCATTGATATGCCGACCGCCATTTAAGACTAACGTCATTAAATGTAAAATTTTAGCGAGATTACTCGTCTTCACGATAATCATCGTAAATTTGCCATCATCCAACGAAGCATCTGGGACAATTTGTTCAAAGCCACCGACCGAATTAGTCAGGGCTAAGAAGAACATCGAAGCTTTCCCGGTGAAATGACCGTCGTCATATTTCAAGTCCATCTCAACTGGCTTCACCCGGGGTAATAGCTCGGCACCCTTAGCTAAGTAGGCTGCATAACCAAAGATTGATTTTAATTGTGACGGGACATCATAGGTCAATTCCGTCAATAAACCACCAGCTGCGATATTAATAAAATACTGCTCGCCAGCTTGACCGATATCCATGTTGACCGTCTGATTCTTTAAAATAACTTTAGCCGCTGCAACTGGATCATTACGGGGAATGCGTAACGCCCGAGCATAATCATTCGTCGTCCCAGCTGGGATAATAGCCATTTTAGGTCGTCGTTTCAGCCCTGCAATCCCGTTAACCACTTGATTGATGGTCCCATCACCGCCAGCGGCAACGAGCAATTCAAAGCCATCTTTCGCACACCGACGAGCTTCATCAGCTGCTGAATTAGGTGCTGGCGTAGTGGCATAGGCACTGGTTTCGTACCCGGCTTGTTCAAAGATATCTAAAATTTCAACGAGGTCGTGAGCCAAGGCTTCACGGCCAGATGTCGGGTTATAAATGATTCGTGCCCGTTTACGCATGTTAATTCTTCCTCCGCGTCTGACCATAATTTTTAGAATTTACCGTGCTTTTAAAGCCGTCATTAATAATTGGTTAACGACTTTCGGGTTAGCTTGACCATGGGTTTGCTTCATGATTTGACCTACTAAGAAGCCAACTGCTCGGTCTTTCCCGTTCTTAAAGTCATCAATTGATTGTTGATTATTGCTCAAAACACCATCAATAATCGGTTGTAATTTAGCTGGATCTGACAATTGAACTAAGCCCTTGTCGTTGACCCACTTAACCGGATCTTCACCTTGCATGATTGCCTTGAAGACTTTCTTCGCGATTTTACTTGAAATCGTTTCGTCCGTCAACATCTTAATCATACCGGCTAAATTCTTTGGCGTGAGCTGCGTTGCTTGTAAGTCGACCCGATTTTCGTTCAAGAACGCATTAACGTCCCCTTGCAAGTAGTTCGAAGTCAACTTAGGATCTGCACCAGCTGCAACCGTGGCATCAAAGAAATCTGACATTTCTTTAGTCTGCGTCAAGACACCGGCATCATAAGCCGTTAAGCCAAAATCGTGCACGTAACGTTCGCGCCGTGACCCAGGCATTTCTGGTAAGTCACGCTTGATTGAAGCAATCCAGTCATCACTGATTTCAACAACGGGCACATCTGGTTCTGGGAAATAACGGTAATCATCGCTACCTTCCTTAACCCGCATTAAAATAGTTTGACCCGTGGTTTCATCAAAACGCCGCGTCTCTTGTTGCACTTTGCCACCAGACATTAAGACCCGTTGTTGGCGTTGTTCCTCAAATTCGAGGGACTTGCGAACGTAGTTGAAAGAGTTCAAGTTCTTCATTTCGGTTTTGACCCCGTATTTATCTGAACCTGCTGGTCGAATGGAAATATTGACGTCGACCCGCATTGACCCTTCTTCCATCTTAACATCGGAAACCCCAGTAAATTGCACCCGTTGCCGTAAGGCTTCACAGTATGCATAAGCTTCTGCTGGTGAACTCAGTTCTGGTTTCGACACAATTTCAATTAATGGTGTCCCTTGTCGGTTCAAATCCACGTAAGAATAGTCATTTTCATGGGTATTCTTACCCGCATCTTCTTCAATATGCATTTCTTCGATACCGATTCGTTTCTTTTCGCCATCGACTTCAATTTCAAGCCAACCATCATGGGCTAATGGCTTTTCGTGCTGTGAAATTTGATAAGCTTTGGGATTATCTGGATAAAAGTAGTTTTTACGATCAAAATAAGTTTCAGATTCAATCTGGGCATGTAAGGCTGTTGCCGTTTTAATCCCAGCTTCAACAACCCCTTGGTTAGCCGTTGGTAAAACCCCTGGATAACCCCAGTCAATCACGTTCGTATTGGCATTAGGTTCCGCCCCAAATTGAACGGGTGACGGACTAAAGATTTTTGAATTGGTTTTTAATTCAACGTGGACTTCTAGCCCAATAGTCGTTTCAAAATTCATTAATGCGTCCCTCCTAACGTGGGTGTCGCTTGATGAAAGTCAGTAGCTTGCTCAAAAGCATAGCCGGCTTTATAAAGCGTGCTTTCATCGAAGGACTTCCCAATCAATTGTAAGCCAACTGGCATGCCATCGGCAAAACCAGCTGGAATTGACATCCCTGGTAACCCAGCTAAGTTAACTGGAATCGTCAAGACATCATTCATGTACATCGTAATCGGGTCAGAAATTTCGTCACCCAGCTTAAAGGCCGGCGTTGGCGCGGTTGGTCCGATAATTAAATCATAGTCTTCAAAGACTTTATTAAAATCATTAATAATCATCGTCCGGATTTGCCCAGCTTTGTGGAAATAGGCATCGTAGTATCCGGCTGAAAGCGAGAACGTTCCCAACATAATTCGCCGTTTAACTTCATCACCAAAACCTTCAGAACGACTCCGAACATAGACATCTTCTAGATTCTTAACATCTTGGGCCCGGAAACCATACCGAATCCCATCAAACCGTTGTAAGTTAGATGAAGCTTCTGAAGACGCAATAATGTAGTAAGCTGCGACGCCGTACCGACTATTTGGTAATGAGACTTCTTCAACCGTCGCACCTAAGGCTTCAAACTGCTTAACAGCTGCTTGAATGACTGCCCGAACTTTAGGATCAATCCCAGCACCCATGTATTCCTTAGGTAACGCAATCTTCATGCCCTTAATATCGCCCGTTAACCCAGCAGTAAAGTCTGGTACGGCCCGTTTAGAACTCGTGCCATCATGTGCATCATTACCAGCAATCAAGTTCAAAGCTGTCGCATTATCCTTAACGGTCCGCGTCATTGGACCAATTTGGTCTAATGATGACCCAAAGGCGATTAAGCCCCACCGTGAGACGCGACCATAAGTGGGTTTCATCCCAACAATGCCGTTAAATGAGGCAGGTTGCCGAATCGAACCACCCGTATCAGAACCATAGGCAACGGGCACTTGACCAGCAGCGACTGCGACCGCTGAGCCACCCGAAGAACCACCGGGTACCCGCGTCAGGTCCCAAGGGTTTTTCGTCACTTTAAATGCTGACGTTTCAGTCGAACCACCCATGGCAAATTCATCCATGTTAGTCTTACCAACAATAATCATATCGTGAGTTAACATCTGATCCACAACCGTGGCATTATAGACAGGCACAAAATTAGCCAGCATCTTAGAAGCTGCGGTGGTCGTAAGCCCTTTGGTAACGATATTATCCTTAACTGCAACTGGAATCCCAGCTAAAACATTGTCAGCGTTAATTCCGTTCGCATCTAATTGTTGGGCCTTAGTTAAGGCAGCTGCTTCATTCAAGCCAAGAAAAGCATCGACTTGAGTATCAGTTTTCGCCAAATTAGCAAAGGTTGCTTGCGTTAATTCGGTGGCACTAAGCTTTTTGTTCACTAAATCCGCATGGAGACTTGTTAAATCTTGGTCAAAAAAATCCATTATTCACCGTCCCCACTTTCATCAATAATTGCTGGCACTTTAATTAACCCATTTTGCGTTTCAGGGGCATTCGCCAATAAGGCGGCCCGGTCGTCACTTTTAACTGCGACATCTTCACGTAAAGCATTCCGACGATCACTCACTTGTGAGGTCACGGGAACTCCCGTCGTATCAACCGTACTTAATTCCTCAAACATACCAATGATTTTTTCAAGTTGGCCCGTAAAAGTTTCAAGTTGTGCTGGTGTAAATTCAAGCTTCGCTAAGCTAGCCACATGGGCAACTTGTTCAGCATCAATGCGTTCTTCAGCCATCAATTTTCCTTCTTTCTACCAATTATCATTTAACTTAATTATTACCCTGATCACTAAAGACATGGGTGTAATAAGAGCTCCCCTTGGCGGTCCGAGCTAAGAAGCTCTGAATATCACCATTAGCACTCTTAACCGTAATCTCAACCGGTACGCCCGATGGCAAGTAGCGTTTGGCAGCCGTTGCCAAGTATTGCGTAAAGCTGATAATTTCAGTCTCACTATAGAACTTAGTCGTGATATTAACACTCAACTTACTCAATGCCTTGTCTTTGTAGTGCGCATTAGCCGTGACACCCGATAAATTCGGGAAGAAGTTTTGAACGTGAGTCTTAAAGGAACTAAAATCAGACGTATCCGTGCTATTGGCACCGGCATTCTTCGATTCAGTCGTTGCTGGGAAGACATAATTATTCCAATTGAGGGATTTCCAATCACTGACACTGGTGGACCCGTTCTTAGAAACGGCATAAGCCACCATATTCCCACCTACTAGACTATCATTTGAAGATTGCTTGTAAAGGGCCAAAACAATTGGCACACTCTTCAAGGCTGATTTTTGTCGTAAGCGTTGCAAGACGGTATTAGCCATCCGTTTACCTTGTGCAGTGAGTTCGGTAGTTGAAATATTGGTCTCATAAGTCGCGCCATATTCAACTTTTGTATAGTAATCGACCGAGTTCAAGCCTAACCCAATGGTCACGCCACCTAAAGTAAGCTTACTGCCGCTTTGAATCATATAGTCTTGTTCTTCCAATTGTTGTAAATAAATTGGATTCCGAGTACTGGCACCGGTTTTCCCATTGCTAGCAGGGTTCAATCCGGTTGCATTACTCTTGGACTTGCGGCCCAACCAATTTTCAACCGTGGACGTGCTCAGATATTGCCCTTCTTGATAAACGTATTTACTAGTGGAGAATTCTTTCTTTGAAACGTCTAATAAGCCCGTTTCAAAGCTCTTCAAGTTCATCACGTTATCATTTTGGGACACATTGACGCCCCGTGATTTGCTGGTTCGATACTGGCCGTTTTTAATGACCCCTTGATAAAATTCAGAATCCGTTGAGCCAGTCGTGGTCGTCGTTTTCGACCCCGTTGTCGTGGTACTCGTACTATTTGATCCAAATGACGAACTCTTTAAATTTCCACAAGCGGCTAATACGATTGCGGCAACTGCCACTAAGCCAATCGTGCGTATGCGTTTGACATTCACGCTCATGCATCCTCCCTCATTGTTGTGCTGAACCGGGCTTCATCCCAAACCGTAATGTTCAACTGTTCTGCTTTTTGCAACTTACTGCCCGCGTCTTCACCCGCAATTACTAAATCAGTCTTTTTAGAAACACTGCCGGTCACTGTTGCCCCGTGTGCTTCTAACCACTGACTCGCATCCGTTCGTGTGAACCGCTGTAACTTACCCGTTAAGACCACTCGTTTCCCAGCAAACCAACTGTCACTATCATTGACAACTGTTGCACTGGGGCCTTGATAGGTGGTATTAACGTTAACAGCATGTAACTCGGCAATTAAGGTTTGCACCGCCGTACTACCAAAATACTGGACAACCGCATTGGCAATAATATCACCCATGGAATCAATCGCTGCAATTTCAGCTTGATCGGCGGCCATCAGCGTTTCGATGGTGCCAAAGTGCTGCGCAATTAAGCGGGCAACCTTAGCGCCCACGTGCCGAATACCCAAACCAAATAATAACCGTTCAAGTGAATTATTGCGACTACGGTCAATCGCTGTCAAGAGGTTTTCAGCAGATTTATCTTTTACTTTATCTAAAGCGAGTAGTTGGTCTTTCGTTAATCGATATAAATCAGCAACATCGCTAACCAAGTGATTGGTATACAATTGTGCAATCAACTTAGGTCCCAAACCCTCAATATTCATCGCATTACGTGATGCAAAGTGGACTAGGCCTTCTTGAACCTGGGCCGGACATTTCGGATTAATACACCGCAATGCGACCTCATCTTCTAAATGAACCAACGGTGCCCCACATGAGGGACAAGTGGTTGGGATTTCTAAAGCGACAGCCTCTGCTGGTCGTTTCGTCAAATCAACGGCCGAAATTTCTGGAATAATATCGCCAGCTTTATGCAACAATACCGTATCACCAATCCGGACATCTTTGGCTTGCACATAGTCCGGATTGTGTAAGGAGGCCCGTGCTACCGTGGTACCAGCTAATTGCACCGGTGTCATGACGGCGGTCGGGGTAACGACTCCGGTTCGGCCAATCGTCCATTCAACCGCTTCTAAAAGGGTCGGCTGTTCATCTGGTGGGAATTTAAACGCAATGGCCCAGCGTGGCACCTTAACCGTTGCTCCTAAGGCGCGCTGTAAGGGTAATGGATTGGCTTTAATCACAATTCCGTCAATCCCATAAGCCAAGTCCGCCCGTTTACTTTGATACCGGTCAATATAGTCAAAAACCTCAGTCATTGTATGGGCCACTTCGAACGTCGGATTAATGGCTAAGCCCAAGTCTGCAAACTCAGTCAACAAATCACTTTGCGTCCGGGCCGTTAAGGGCGCGTAATCAGCGACATTGTACATAAAAGTACTGAGTTGGCGTTCAGCTGTCACCCGTGGATCTAGTTGGCGTAACGTCCCCGCGGCTGCATTTCTTGGATTCGCAAAAACACTCTCGCCAGCGGCTTCACGCCGTTCATTCAAGGCCGCAAATGCGGCTTTAGGCATGTAACACTCACCCCGAACTTCCACCGTTAACGGGCGTTTTAATTGGTGTGGGATTGACGCAATCGTCATAATATTGCGTGTAATATCTTCACCAACTGACCCATTACCACGCGTCGAACCTTGTACTAAGCGGCCATTCTCATATTGTAAGGATAAGGCTAAGCCATCAATTTTTAATTCACAATTATAATCAAATGGGTCATCAACATTTTGGCGTAGCCGCTCATCAAAGCTTTGTAATTCAGCTTGTGAGAACACATCGCCTAACGACAACATTGGAATCGGATGCGGCACTTTGGCAAAACCAGCCTTGACCGTGCCACCGACAAGTTGGGTGGGTGAATCTGGCGTGACTACGGCCGGAAAAGCCGTCTCTAAAGCCACTAACCGGGCATACACTTGGTCATAAACTGCATCATCAACTTGCGGCGCATCATGATCATAGTAATCTTGCCGCCACTGATTCAGTTCAAGTCGTAATTGACTAGCCTCAGTTGCAGCGCTAGTCGCGTCTAACTGCGTGATGGGCGTTTCTGCCATGTTAATTAACCTCCTCTAACAAAACTTCTAGGCTTGGACCTTTTTAATTGGCGCAAAGGCTGCTAACAGTCGTTTGATGCCTTCAGATTTAAATGCAATATCCAATTCAGCATCTTCGCCCGCACCGGTAACTTTAACCACCGTGCCAGTACCCCACTTACGATGAGTCACCTTGTCGCCAATTGACCAGCTATTCTTATCGGCACCAGTACCACTGGCTTTTTTAACCGTTGCCCGTGTCCCAACTGGGTGTTTCTTATACGCTGGCGTCAACGCCTTTTTGGTTGCAAATGGGACGTCTAATTGACTGTCTCGCGACCCGTCTAGCGTATTATCATTTTTAATCAAACTTTGATCGATTTCTTCCACAAAACGTGAGGCTTGATTACTTTGACGACGCCCGTATAACATCCGTGAATACGCATTCGTCAGATACAACTTCTTTTCAGCCCGCGTAATCCCAACATAGGCTAATCGCCGTTCTTCTTCAAGCTCGTCTTCGTCCATCATCGCCCGTGACAACGGGAAGATGCCCTCTTCCATCCCAATCAAGAAGACAACTGGAAATTCTAGACCTTTAGCAGCGTGTAGGGTCATTAACGTCACCGCTTGTGGTTCTTCTTCGACATTATCCACATCCGAAACTAATGCTAAGTCAGCTAAGAAGTCGACATATTTATCACTATCTTCTTCTTCTGGCTGGTAACTATCATCAAATTGCTTCGTGACGGATAAAAATTCTTCAATATTTTCAATCCGGGCCTGAGCTTCAAGTGACTTGGTTGCTTTGGCATTTTTTAACGCCTTCATATAGCCCGTCCGGTCTAAGATTTCTTGTGTTAAATCCGTGACAGAAAGATACGCTCGCATTGCCCGCAATTCATTCAAAGTTGTGGCAAATTGGGTTAAAGCGCCCTTAGCACGAGTAGAAATACCATTCGCCATATCCACATTGCTAGCAGCCTCTAACATCGAATAGCCTGCTTCGTCGGCAAAAGCGCGTAACTTGTCGACACTGGTCTGACCAATGCCCCGTTTCGGCTCATTAACCACCCGTTCAAAGTTAAGTGAATCCTGATCATTAACAATCAGGGCTAAATACGCCAACACATCACGAATTTCTTTACGATCGTAGAACTTATTGCCCCCAACCATCATGTACGGCATGTTCGCTTTAACTAAGGATTCTTCCATCACTCGTGACTGCGCATTCGTCCGATACAAAATGGAAAAATCACCATAATTATAATGATTTTCAGCCATTTCAGCTTGAATTTGTGCAATCACATAATGGGTTTCGTCATTTTCACTCTGGCCCCGGTAATAAGAAATCTGATCACCGGTGGTATTTTCAGTCCATAATTTTTTCGGTTTACGCGTCGTATTGTTATTAATCACTTTATTAGCGGCCGCCAAAATTGTTTTGGTTGACCGGTAGTTTTGTTCCAACATCACGCTATCAGCTTGCGGATAATCCTGCTCAAAGTTCAGGATATTCTCCATATTGGCGCCACGCCAACCATAGATTGACTGATCAGCATCACCCACGACACACAAGTTATGGTACTTATCAGCCAATAAATTGACTAACGTATATTGCGCATTATTGGTATCTTGATATTCATCAACGTGAATATAATGAAATTTATTTTGATACCAGCTTAACGTCTCAGCATCACTACGAAACAACTGAATGGTCAACATGATTAAGTCATCAAAATCAACCGCTTGGTCCGCAGCTAATTCTCGTTGATACTGAGTATAGACGTCCGCTACAATGCTCTCAAATGGACTAGCCGCAGCTTCTTGATACATGGCTGGCGTTTGTAAATCATTCTTTGCATTCGAAATCGCCGATAAGATTGACCGAGGATCGAATTTTTTGGAGTCAATATTTTGATCATTCAAGATTCGCTTCACTAAGGTGCGTTGTTCGCTAGTCCCCGCAATTGTAAACGCACGGTTATAGCCAATCTTATCAATATCGCGGCGTAAAATACGCACACATAACGCATGGAACGTCGAGACCCAGACGTCACGTGCGGCTTCGCCTAATAATGTTCCAACCCGTTCACGCATTTCACGAGCGGCCTTATTAGTAAAAGTAATCGCTAAAACATTCCAGGGATTGACCCCACATTCTTCAATTAAATAAGCCACACGATGTGTTAACACTCGTGTCTTGCCTGAGCCAGCGCCGGCCATAATTAATAGCGGCCCCTCAGTGTCTAAAACGGCTTCTTGTTGCTTGTCATTCATTCCAGCCAATAAGCTTTCTTTTGACACGCTGTTCGCCACCCTTTCTAAAAATCAGTCACCAAATATTATAGCAAATTTTGGCCGTCAATGCTTAGTTTTAGCGTGTAAAACCCACACCAAAATTTCAAAAAAATAGCCGTCTCAGCTCCTTGGCCTGACGACTATCTCATTTAATTCAAATTTAGTCACGTTGTGCGTCACTATCAGCTGCATCCGTGGCAGCGCCTAAGCGCCAAATGCCAGTATCATCAACTTGATCCAACGCATCTTTCACGCTGTCGGCCTCAATTAAGACATGGCCAGCTAGCACCGCTTTTTCAGCTTGTAATTTCGTCCGATGGTAAAAATTAAAGAACCAGTTTGGTTTGATCTGCCATTGCGTCCGAATCCCATTAAGTTGAGCTGACGTAAAGTATACGGCCACAATCGGCATCACTTGCTTAATCGGCATTAACGGTAACCCAGCGATTGCCCGTAAATGCTGCTCAGCCATGCTGATATTCGTTGCCCGGTCAAAGACATAGCCGGCCTGATGCATAGCAGGGACAATCCGCTTAATATATAAGTTTCCACTGGCAGTCAAGAAAAAGGCCACTTCAAAAATCCCGGTATAAGTTAAATTATCGCTAATTTCAGTCGTGATTCGTAAGATTTCATCATTAACAGCTGAATCAATCTGGGCCGGTACAATCGTTTCCAATAAGTCATGGTCGCGATACCGATTCTCAACAATTGGGAAAAATTCTGTCTCCGTAGCTGTTTTCGCCACAATCACGGACAACTCTTTTTGATAAGGAATCAGTGATTCTAATAAATAAGTGCCCCAATCCAATAAATCAGCGGCTTTTACAATATCAGTCTGCGTCTTAATGACGAGTTGCCGATTTTGCCCCAACCCTTTTTGAATTGGTTTTAAAATGCTGGGGTACCCAATTGAGCCAATTGATTGATAGACATCATCCAGACTAACAATCGTCGCTGAGGGCGCCACATTTAAGTTCAGTTGGCTGAAAAAGGCCCGTTCCAGTGACCGATCTTGCATGATTTCTAAAGCATCCGTCCCTTGAGGCACGCGCGTGTGCGCCGCTAAGAAACTAATGACTGCTGCATCAATGGTTTCAGATTCATACGTTACCATATCGCAACGTTCCGCGAAATTCTGTAATTGTTGCTGATCCTTTAGGGCCCCGACAACGCGAAAATCTGCCAGTTCCATGGTCTCAGTATTTTCATTATCACCGTAAACCCCGACATTAATGCCAGCATTACGCGCGGCAATTACCAATCCAACACCGTTGGTACTATTGCCAATAACACCTAAAGTACCGCCTGGATTTAAAACTGAGTTGTCCACATCCGTCCCTACTTTCTTGTAAATAAATAGTCACCTAATTAAAAAGCTTATCTGCTTATAATCATACGTTTCACCCGCGTTGCTTGCAAGTTTTAATCGTGTTTACCTATGCTTGTTCGGAAGCAAAATGAACCCGGTCACCTTCAAAAGAGGTAATTTGAGCTAAAGATTCTAGGCGGACGCCCCGTTTTTCAACTAATTGATGCCCAGTCTGGAAGACTTTTTCGATGACAATCCCAACCCCGGCAATGGCAGCCTGAGCTTGATCACAAATATCAAATAGCCCTTGGACTGCTTGCCCATTTGCCAAGAAATCATCAATAATCAAAACCTTATCCGTTGCACTTAAAAATTTCTTGGAGATTGAAATATGATTCGACGTTTTTTTAGTGTAAGAATAGACCTCGGCTGTAAACAGATCGTCAACTAACGTGACCGACTTGTGCTTCCGTGCAAAGACCACGGGCACATGCAACTGAAGGCCGGTCATCACGGCGGGCGCAATCCCGGATGATTCAACTGTCAAAATCTTAGTGATCCCCATTTCACGGAATAACTGCGCAAATTCAGACCCCATCGCAAACATTAAGTCAGGATCGACCTGATGATTTAAAAATCCATCCACTTTTAACACTTCGCCAGGTAAGACCCGACCGTCCTGTAAAATACGTTGTTCAAGCTGTTGCATAGTGTCCTCCTGATGATGTGATATTTTTTATTATAAAACACTTACTACTTATCATACCTTTGTAAGTTATATTTTTGAATAATATTAATTAATTTTTGGGCATAATTCGGATCAGTTGCGTACCCAGCAGTGACTAACGCCTGCGCGGCCGTCTGATAATCCTTGGCCTGAATCACCGCCTGATAATGATTAGCATCCCAACTTGGGCCGTTGGCAAGTCGTTTGGCATGACCAACCATTGACGCATCCCAACTTGAATAGACTCGGAATCGCTGCTTAACCTGATGATAAGCCCCATCATAATATTCTTTGGTCATCATTAGTTTGCCTGGTTCATCAGCCGTCGCCTTAACCCCGAACAGATTGTAATTCTTAGTGGCATTGGTACTTTTCCCCCAATCCGATTCTAAAATGGCTTGACTCAAACTAATACTCGCTAGCACATGGTATTTTTTCTGCATGCGTTGCGCAGATGGTGCAAGCTTTTTGATAAAACCAGCATGCGTCGTCACTGCTGGCTGCGCTTTAGCTGTCGTAGTTGGCTGTGACTGGTGGCCTTTAACTAACCAGACAACCCCGCCAATCAAACAAATCAAAATGAAAATATTCAACCATTGCGGTTGACCATGATGGACTAATAATCCACCCGTATCACCTTTAGCCCGCCGTTTAATTTTGAATGCCATTCATCCGCTCCCTTCGTTGTGCAACTTGTTGCCAACTAACTCACCTATGTACGCACTCAACTGACACCCCACTGGTATCAGCAACTACCTCTATTCTACAGACTTTCACCACAAAATAAAATATCGGTTAGTGGATTGCCAAAACTTTTCCACCTGCTAAACTAGAGACAGATCAAACCTAAATTTCAAGGAGGACTTTTTTATGTCAAAAACTTATCGGTGGGCCATTGTTGGGCTTGGCAATATTGCAAGCAAATTTGCCGCCGCCTTTGATCAACCAGATGGTGAATTGTACGCCGTTTGTTCACGTTCGCAAGCCAAAGCCACGGCCTTTGCGCATGACCACGGTATTCCTAAAGCTTACAGTGATTTAACATCATTATTAGCGGATGACCAAGTCGACATCATTTACGTGGCCACGCCCCATAACTATCATATCGACACTATTTTACCAGCGCTACGAGCCGGCAAACACGTCCTTAGCGAAAAAGCTATTACCTTAACTAGCGCCGAACTCGCCGAAGCCACCGCCCTCGCTACCAAAAATCACTTGATATTAACTGAAGCAATGACCCTTTATCACATGCCATTGTATCAAAAACTTCATAATTTTGCGGTTGAACGCGAATTAGGCGCTTTAAAAATGGTTCAGGCTAGCTTCGGTAGTTTCAAAGATCCCAATCCGACTAACCGGTTCTTCAATCCCCAACTTGCCGGTGGTGCCTTACTTGATATTGGTGTCTACGCCCTCGCCTTTGTCCGTGAATTTTTAACAGCAACACCCGTGATTACTGGCACAACCATGCATCGCTTCAGTAGTGGCGTGGATGAAGCCGAAACAATTACACTCCGGACGGCCCACGATGAACTCGCAACGGTGGCCTTAACGTTTCGCGCTAAGATGCCCAAACAAGGCATCGTCGCCTACGAAAATGGCTTTTTCACGATTGATTCCTACCCCCGAGCCGATCAAGCGCAGTTTACTGCTGCTAATGGCGCAACTGAAATCATCAAAGCCGGCACAACCGCACAAGCCATGGCTTATGAAATTGATGACATGCAAAAAACGGTTGCCGGTGAACTCGCCAACACCACGTTAGCCAAAACAACGGATGTGATGGCCGTCATGACCGCCGCTCGTAATCAATGGGATTATCGCTATCCTTTTGAAAAATAAGGTTTAAAACGCCATAATTTAGGCCCACGACACAGTTTGCAGGCCTAAGTTATGGCGTTTTGACGTTAAACGATTAGCCCAATTCCCATGAAAACAATAAACGATAAACAAATTAATGTTGCATTTTTGATGGCTAAGCTAAACGTTTCCCGTTTGACTTGTTTTTGCATAAAGACACGGGTATTTTTGAAAACTGGGATAGCACTGAGTAAGGTCAGCAAGCTTAACGGCGGTAAAACACCCAGCCAAACCGCGCCGACTAAGCACCCATACCCAGCGACATAACTCCAGGCAAAGACTTGTAGCATCACTGGCTTACCTAGATAATACAAAATCGTATGTCGGCCCAAGGCTAGGTCTTCGGCCTGATCACAGATATTATTAGCCAGCATAATATTGGCAATGGCAAAAATTGCCAAGCCAGATGCCACCAACACTTTCAGACTAGCACCCCAGGTCAACGGGGCCACATCAAACGTATTTATATAGACAGCAATCCAAAAAATCATGAAACCCATGGTAAATCCCGAAAAGAATTCGCCAAACGGTCCCGTTGAAATTGGCTTGGGACCGCCCGCATAAAAATACCCGACAGCATATGAGTAAAGGCCCATCCACAATAGCGGCCACCCCGTCTTAGTCACTAACCACAGGCCCAAAAGTAATGATAACCCTGCCAAGCCAAAGGTCACAGTGCGCGCCTGGCGAATCGAAATTTGATGCACCCCGACGACATTAGTCGCTTCCAAAAAGTCCTGATTATCCGCATTACGTGGCGCATGAATAAAATCTTGATAGTTATCATTGGCATTGGTCGCCATATGGAATAACGAAGATGCCACAAAGAACAAACTCAGATAGCCCAAATGAAATTGATGATAGTTATAGCTTGCGTACAAACTGCCTAAAACAAATGGTAAAACGCTAGCAATCAACGACTTAATCTCCACAAATTCCAGAAAAACTTTCGGTTTCAAGAAAATGCCTCCCCCTTTTATTTGACAACGTTTCCAGTTATTTGTACCTTTAATATAGATTGTATTTTAGAATAGGTGGGGCTGCAAGGGTTGATTCAGCCCACCCGTATGGAGTGACGGTGCATGATTCAAAATATTTGGCGGTCCAATACTCAAATTCACGACCAATTAACAGCGCTAAAACCTTATTTACTGGCAAATGTGCAGATTGATAATGCGGCCATCAATGACCGAGTGCACACGCTATTAGCCGCTGGCGGTAAATTTTTACGCCCAGGATTCTTTTATATATTCAGCCAATTTGGCGCTGATCAAGATCCAGTCCGGTTACAAGCAGGCGCAGCGGCGATGGAGCTTTTACATGTCGCCACCTTAATTCATGATGACGTCATTGATGAAGCCCCTAAGCGCCGACAAATTACGACCATTCACCAAGATTACGGGCAACGCAATGCTATTTATGCGGGCGATCTCTTATTCACGTGTTACTTCGACCAAGTCGTCTTATCTGCCCGTACCCCAGCTGATGTGAAGCGCAACACCGCTGCCATGCGGGCGGTGTTACAAGGTGAGCTAGATCAAATGGCCCATAACTTTCAACCGACCACTACGCTTAATGAATACTTACAAGTCATCGCAGGTAAAACGGCCCGCTTATTTAGCCTCAGTTGTCAGCAAGGCGCACATCTAGCTTTGGCATCAGCTGCTGTGGAAACCTTGGCACAACAAATCGGTCAACAACTAGGGTTAGCCTATCAAATGTTAGACGATATTCTGGACTACACCGGTGATGAAGCCCTAACCCATAAACCGGTCTTGGCTGATTTAAAGGTAGGCGTCTATTCCTTACCTTTAATCTATGCCTTACAACGTGACCCTAGCTTGGCACAACAACTTCCCATGCCAGGCAGTCACCCAACCAATCAGGACCTGATTGCGATTCGCGATCAAGTGATTGCCTTAGGTGGGGTCACGCAGACCCAACAATTGGCTACCACCTATACACAGCAAGCCTTAAGCTTGATTAATCGCTTACCCGCCGGCAGCAGTCAACAAGCGCTCCAACACCTTGTGACTCAATTGTTAGTTCGCAACCATTAATCCGATGCTTAAAAGGTGACTTGACTAAAAAATAAATGTTGCAAGAATCTTAATAAATTCTTGCAGCATTTATTTTTTTGACCTAATTGACATCAAGCATCACGACCATGATCTAAATCATACAACCGTTTAAACCGCGGCGCTGTTGCGTATAATTCAGCAGGTGTCCCCGCCATATCGAACTGCCCGGCTTCTAAAAAGCGCACTTGATCGACATAATCAATTCCGGCTAAATGATGGGTCACCCAGAGAATGGTTTTATCTTGTAACACCCGAAAAATAGTAGCTAACAAGTGTGCTTCTGTAATTGGATCTAGGCTAACTGTGGGTTCATCCAAAATGATAATCGGTGCATCTTGCAATAGGATACGCGCCAGGGCTATCCGTTGGCGTTCACCGCCAGAAAACCGGGTCCCGCCTTCTTCTACTAGCGTCGCCATTCCCGCTGGTAACGCATCGATTAATGGTCCTAATTCCACTGCAACCAATGCCGCTTTAACGGCCGCATCCGTGGCCTGCAAATTCCCCATGCGCACATTATTTAGAATACTCGTATTGAACAGATAGGGCTGCTGGTCTAAGACGCCAAACAAAGCGGCCCGCGATGTTTGCAGGCGACTAATCGGCACATCATTTAACTGGATAGTCCCAGCACTGGGTGTTAAATCACCTAAAATCAGCTTAAGTAACGTGCTCTTTCCAGTACCAGAAGGCCCCAGTAAGGCCACTTTTTCACCGGCCTGCAACGTTAAATCTAAATGGTTAAAAATAGCCGGTTGAGTAGCGTCATATTGAAAATCAAGTTGGACCACCTGCAGTGTTTGGAATGGTTCAGTGAGTTGCGTTTGTTGCGACTCATCTGTTGGCGTCGTATCCAGCTGATTAACACGCTGAATCGATCGTTGATAGCTGGGCCATTCGCTGACACCTTGACTAACTGACTGAAACGCATCAACTAATGGAAAGACTGATAACACAAAAGCAGCAATCCAGTTAACGCTAGCCGCATTAGTTGTCCAATACAAGCTACTCCACCCTAATAAGGCCAAGCAAATGACACCAAACAATAATTGAATGGTAAAATCACGCCACCATTGAAATTGATGATCCGCTTGCCGAAGCGTTTCTATTTGCTCGATTGGCGCTGTTTGCTGCGCATTAAAATCTGCTTGGCGCCCAGCAATCACCCAGTCGCTTAACCCCATCACCGAATCTGTCAGTTGTGTATAAAATTGTTGTTGAACTTTACGACTTTTGGTTTCCCGGGCGCCATTGATCAAGACGGACCACAAAGGCATCACCACTACGATTAACCCTAGTAAGACTAACATCAATAACCCAAACCACCAGCTAAAGTAGCCCAGCGCAAGGATAATTATCACGTACATGGTCCACGCAATGACCGTCGGAAAAACCGTCCGCAAGTAAAGATTTTCAATATGATCGATATCATCGGCCAACAAACTTAAGACATCCCCGGTTTGAAAATTTTGGCGAATGGCGACAGCTTGTTTAGCCACTGCTTGATAAAGTTTCTTACGAAAATCCGAGACAATTCTTAAAACCCAGTTATGGCTCGTAATGCGTTCCGCATACCGAAAAGCTGGCCGACCAATCCCGAAGGCTCTAGTCAAGACAATCGGGACATAAATCAATAAAATATTTTCCGGTCGTTGTGCCGCACGACTAATTAAATAGCCTGAATTAAACATCAATGCCGAGCCACAGAAAAAGGTCATCAAGCCTAAAAAGAGTGTTAATGCTAGTAATTTTTTATATTTCCGGAGGTACGGCATCACCCAAGTGTCATGTTGAAATGTGGTAAAAAAGTTTTTCATTCGGTCGCACCTCCCATTTCGGTCCACAATCGTTGATACGGTCCGGTGTGTGTTGCTAACTGCGCTGGCACCCCTTGTTCAACAATACGACCATGTGACAAGACCAAGACATAATCCATTTGATTTAACCAATGTAACCGATGCGTTGCAAAAAAGACTAAATGTTGATCAAATACTGGCAAAATCGTTTGTTTTAAGGCGGCTTCAGTTTCGATATCTAAATGCGCTGTCGGTTCATCAAATAATAAAATCTTCCGTGAATCATCTAAGAATGCCCGAGCCAACGCAATCCGTTGGGCTTGACCGCCACTGACGCCCCGTGCACCTTCCCCAATTGGCGTGTTCACCCCCGCTGGCAAGGTCTGTAACCAGGTAGTTAAGCCTGCTCGCTCAGCAGCTTGGGCGATTGCGCTCGGCGTCGCCTGTGGTTGATAAAAAGCGATGTTTTCAGCCACAGTCGCATGGAACAAATACGGGTTTTGTGGAATATAGAAAAAACTTTGTTGCCAAGCGGTCTGATCAAGATGTGGAATCGGTTGCCCATTGACTGTCAAGGTCCCTTGGTTCGGGGTAGGCGTCAAAAAGCCGCCTAATAATTTAATCAAGGTCGACTTGCCAGAACCTGAAGCCCCAATAATCCCAATCCGCTGATAACCTTTAGCCGTAAAATCGAGATTCGTTAGAGTTAACTGATCAGTCGTGTACCCAAAATTGACAGCTTTCAAACTTAACGTACTATCTGCTTGCCAAGTTAGTGGCGTCGTGCCCAGTTGGGCTTGTTGCGTCGGTAACGGTAATGCTAGCATTGTCTTAACGGCGGTAAGCGCATTCTTACCATTTAACGTCGCATGATAGTCATTAGCGAACGTTCGCAGGGGCAAAAAATAATCTGGTGCTAACACTAAGATCACTAGCGCCGGCAATAAGGTAATCGTGCCATTGATTAAGCCAAAGCCTAAAAAGACGGCGACCACTGCAATTGATAACGTCGTGAAAAAATCCAAGGCAAACGTCGATAACATGGCCACCTTAATGACCGCCAACGTTTGCTTGCGATAGCTTTCACTTACCTGATACACATTCTTGGCATAGCGTTTACTCAAGCCCAGCTGTTTTAACGTCGGTAGCCCTCGTAACGTATCAACAAAATGATTGGATAATCGTTGATAACCTGCATATTGGCGGTCTGCTTTAGCCTGGGCCGCATACCCGAGAATAATCATAAATAAAATAATTAATGGAAAAATAGCCAATAAAAACAAAGCTTCCCGCCAGCGTAAAAAGGCGATATAAATTAAAATCACCCAGGGAATCACCATCATATCAATCACTTTAATAACGACCAACATTAAATACGTCTGGACTTTATCAATCCCCTCTAAGGCAGTCGTCACCACATTACCCGTACCCATTTTAGCAACATAGCTTGGGCCTAAGCGATAAAGCTTTTGCATGACCTGACGCCGTAAATCACCGGTCGTCTTGGCAACCAGTGGATACATTAAATGATTCTTAATGACCACTAACAATTGCCGGCCCACCCAGGCAATAGCAAAAATCAGCATCGGTTGTAAGACGATTGTCAACACTTGGCGCTGCCACAGGCCCACAATCGCCACCGCCAAAAACTGTGCCTGAATGATAATACAGACGCCCTCAAGCAACGCTAACACCGTCAATAACACGGCAAGTCGGCGCATGCCTGGGAGCTTAAATAGTGCTGGATCAAACATTGACCATCCCTCCTCACTTACAAATCACAAAAGATCGTGACTTATTCATTACTAAGTCACGATCTGATTCAAACCACTTTTACGATGCTAAGCGTTTATAAAATACCCAATAACTCCAGATAAAGTAAGCTAGCATAATCGGTAACACCGTTAAGGTAATGATCGTCATCACATGCAGCGTATACGGTGAGTTCGACGCATTTTTAATCAGAATGCTATGAGCCGCATTGTTAGCAACCATCACCCGAGGGAACAGGCCATTAAACAATAAGACCACGACATCAATCAATGATAACCCACTGCCGATAAATGACAGCCATTCGTGATTGCCGTATACCCCCCACGTCGCTAAGACCGTCAACGCTACTAAGACAACTACTAAAATCAATGTTGACACCGGCCGTTTCGCGAAGAAGTCGGTATTGAAATAAAGTAAGACTGCAAACAAGACCTCACCAGCAAACAAGACCCAATAAAGGGGCTTAGCCCACTGAAGCGCTCGCTGCCGTAAAGTGCCTGTCGTCTTTAGTCGAATAAAATTTAAGCCGTGTAAGTAGCACAGCAAGGTCACTGCCACCCCACCAACTAACGTAAACGGATTGACGTAATCCGTAAAGTGGGCGGTGAGATTGCCATTAGCATCAATGGGCATTCCTTTGACAAGTGCGGTAAACATCATGCCAAACAAGAATGCGGCACAAAAACTGCCGATGGCGGCTGCCCATTCCCAAAAGTTGCGGCCAGCAACAGTTGCCATCCGACTCCGAAATTCAAAGGAGACGCCACGCATAATTAAGGCCACCAGAATAAATAACAGAATTAAATAAAAGCCAGAAAACAATGACGCATACCACATTGGAAACGACGCAAACATGGCACCACCAGCAGTGATCAACCAGACTTCGTTAGCATCCCAGTGTGGACCAATCGTATGAATCACGACATCCCGTTCTTGCCGTGTTTGGGCTAAACTCTTAATCGTCATCCCAACCCCAAAGTCAAATCCTTCTAAGAAGAAGAACCCACTAAATAAAACGCCAACTAACACAAACCATAAGAATTGTAAGTTACTCATGACTGAAGGCCCCCTTGCCGTATGGATCATATGGTGCATCATCGGCCGCTTGCAACAAATCATCCGGACCCTGACGTAACGTCCGCCGTGATAAGACAATCATGACGACCCCTAAGCCACTGAATAAGCAGAAGTAAATAATATTTGAAATCAATAGCGATGCCACACTCACATTTGGTGAGACCGCATCCGCAATCGTTAACAACCCATAAACAACCCATGGATAACGGCCTAATTCAGTAATGAACCATCCCGCCGTATTCGCGGCAAATGGTAAGAATGTACAGACTCCTAAGACCCATAAGAACCACCGCTGCCGTTCAATTAACGTTGAGCTGGCACGATTAAAGAATAAGCCAACAATCGCAATTAATGCAAATAGTCCGCCAGACACTGCCATGACCCGGAAACTCCAGAATAAGGTTTTGGCCGGCACATAGTAATTCATGCTTTTACCAAATTTATGATCATACTTAGCATGTAATTCTTTATTCAACCGGTTTTGACCCTTTACATTTCCGCTTAACTTATGATAGCTCAAGATATCTAAAACATATGGCACTTCAATCGACCATTTAGCTTGATGATTTTTGGTGTCTAAACCCTCGATAATCGCCCAAGGTGCCGGTGATCCTGAATCCTTATACAAGCCTTCAGTCGCTGCAAACTTCATCGGCTGTTCTTTAATAATGTAACGAGTTTGCAAATCGCCCATACCAACGACCCCAATGGTCGCAATCAGGCCAACAAGTAAACTAATCGTGATGGATTTGCGGAAGAACTGAACGTTGCGTTTTTTGAGCAAGCCAAACGCGGCCATCCCCGCCACAACAAAGGCACCGGTTACGAAAGCCCCAAACAACACATGGGGTAATTCATACCATAATTGTGGATTTTTAATAACCGCTGAAAAACTCGTCATTTGAGCCCGTCCCGTTTTGGCATTAATCATAAAACCAACCGGATTTTGCATAAAACTATTCGCAGCTAAAATCCACATTGCTGAAATCATCGTCCCAATGGCCGTTAGCCAAATGAATGCACAATGAATCCCCGCATTGAATCGATCCCAACCAAACATCCACAGACCAATAAATGTTGACTCCATAAAGAACGCAACCAGCGCTTCGATTGCCAATGGTGCGCCAAAAATATCACCCATAAACCGTGAATAATCTGACCAATTCATGCCAAATTGAAATTCTTGAATAATCCCAGTAACAACGCCAACGGCAAAGCTAAGTAAAAAGATTCGTCCCCAGAATTGCGCCATATGTTTATATAATTCATCCTTTTTAACGACGTAAATTGTTTCCATAATGGCAACGATTAAAGCTAACCCAATCGATAATGGCACAAAGAAAAAATGGAATACCGTCGTCATCGCAAACTGAAAACGAGCTAAGGATAGAATACTCAATCCTAAATTCATGGTGGTCCCCCCTTTAATGCGACTATTTAGGTTCCAAAAAGTAAGCGGAACCAATAACTTCGCCTTTATCATAGCAAGTGATAAGTGAAAATTCAAACAATCTTAACTTTTATTTTTAAAATCAGCTTTTTTAGCTGTGCCGGTTGACATTATTAACCACCATGCTATATTAACGACAGACTCAGAAAAAAGGTGCGGTTTGATGGAAATTGGAACCAAAGTCACCTTTAGCTTAGATGGTAACCCCTACACTGGTGAAATTGCGAAGGCCTACACGAACGCCTATTTAATTACCTTCACCAGTACTGATCCAGACATCACAGATAAATATCATGATAAAGTTATTATTAGTCAGAAAAAAGTGCGACCGGTCTAGGCGTAACCAGCAAAAACCAGTTAGAAGTCACGCGACTTCTAACTGGTTTTTTTAGATAACTAATTAACTTGTAGAACCAACTAGTCTGCATGGCGGAATCGCAACAACGGTAATCCAATTAATGGCGTTAAGATTCCCGCCAAAATAGCTTCCGGTACGCCATTAGTCCCAACAATCGTTAATAAATATGGCATTAGCTTAGAAAGATCCACTTGGTAGAAGCCAGCTGCTTGTTGCCGATATAAAAGGCCGATTAACCCCAATACTAATAGCGTATTTGTTAAAGCCCCCGTAATCCCTGCTAGGGTTAACCCTAATGTTGTTTTTTGCCGACGACGAAACCAGATAAAGACCCACCCAGCAACGACCCCAATCAGAATCCGGGGCAATACTGACACTAACGGATTTGTAAATACCAGAGGTGCCAACGGACTAGTCGGTGCCACAAATGCCCGTATCCAATCCAGCAAGCCCCAAGCACCGCCAATAATGGCGCCATCACGCGGTCCCAAGACGACGGCAGCAATTATGACCGTAACATGAATCGTCGTTAAACTTAATCCCATAATTGGAATATAACCAAAAAAAGGGACGATATTTTGAATAATAACAATTGCAATCAACACCGCTAGTACACTAATATGATAAGCGTTTGAACGTTGTTTCATCTACGCCACCTCAACCCTACTTCACAATTTTTAATCATCCTAATTATAGCATGGGTGCCTGCCCAAAAACGACCACATGGCCAAAAGGCGCTTGGATTTTATCCCAAACGCCCAGCCTTAAAATCAAGTCACCAACACCAATTATTTAGCCTCTTTAGCGCGTAAATCAGCCCGTAGCTTAGAATGCCGAAAACTATACGTAAAGTAAATTATTAGGCCAATTGTCAGCCAAATACCGAACATCTTCCACGTAAAGGCTTGTAAATTAAGCATTAAATAGATACAGGCCAAAAATGATACAATTGGCAATACTGGGTAAAAAGGTACCTTAAACGAACTATTGATTTGTTGCAAAGTTTCATGTTTTCGTAAGAAAATAACCCCAATTGAAACCATGGCAAACGCAAACAAGGTCCCGATATTAACTAATTCTGCAATTTTATCTAATGGAATAATAGCCGCAAAAATACTAGCAATGAGACCAAAAATCCAAGTACTTTTGACAGGTACTTTCGTTCGTGGATTCAAAGTCCTGAACGCCTTAGGCAATAACCCATCGCGACTAATCGCAAATAGCAAACGAGTGCCACCATAAAGCATCACAATTAATACAGTTGTCATACCAACAACGGCTCCAAGCGACACAATCCCAGCAGCCCAATTCTGATGAATGATATTCAACGCATACGCCACTGGATCGCCAACGTTTAACTTCGTATAATGAACGACACCAACTAAAACCGCGGCCATCGCCACATATAAGATTGATGCAACCACTAACGACCCAATAATGCCAATTGGCATATCACGTTTCGGATTTTTAACCTCTTCAGAAGCTGTTGAAACGGCATCAAAGCCGATATAAGCATAAAAAGCCAATGAGGCCCCCTTAACTAAACCATGCACGCCATGTGGCATAAATGGGTGATAATTTGCTGGGCGAATAAAGAAAATCGCGACGCCAATAAATAAGACAATGACTAGAATTTTAACAATAACCATAATTGAATTAACTCGGGTCGATTCTTGTAAGCCACCAACCAACAACAATGAAATTGCTAAGACGACCACAAAAGCAATCAGGTTAAAACCAGCATGCTTAACGCCAGCCGTCCCAATCGCCGCAGATAAGAACGTGGGAAGTTTAATGCCAAAACCACTTAATAAGTTTTGAAAATACGATGACCAACTAACTGCCACCGAAGAAACCGCAAATAAATATTCCGAAATTAATGACCAGCCTAAAATCCACGCTAGAAATTCACCAAAAACCGTATAAACATAAGTATAAGCACTCCCCGCTAATGGAATAGTTGACGAAAATTCCGCATAGCATAACGCTGCTAAGGAACAGACCACTGCGGCAATCACAAATGATAGCATCGCAGCCGGTCCGGCATACTTCGCCGCAATAATCCCCGGCGTGATAAAAATACCCGATCCGACAATCGCACCGATTCCCATCATCGTTAGACTAAAAGCATTTAACGTTTTAGCTAGGCCGCCCTTATTGAAGTTGGCCGGATTAACTGATTTTTTAACCAATAATCGTTGTGACGCTCGCATTTAGTGTTGCCTCCTAATTAAATTCTTATTAATGTAACGTTGTTCATTTTATTGATTTTCACATGAATAGTCAAGTGAATTCAGTACAATTTAAACTAATAGGCAGTTAGAATCAGGACGAGTCACGGTTTTAAAGCTTTTAGTCATTATCACCAATTTTCAGTCTTTCACAAATTAAAGTAAAAAAAGAGCAATCGCTAATTAATAGCGACTGCTCTTTCATTATTTTTTAATACTAGATAAATTGAATTAAAGACATCAAGATTGGCACAACAACAATGAACAATACGGTACTAGTTGTAACAATGTTAGTCGCGTATTCGACATCCCCATGTGCTTCATTAGCTAAGATTGGCAAGACCGCAAGCATTGGTGTTGCGGATTGAACAATCAATGTTTGTGAGGCCATCGTTGGGAAGCTTGCCCCAATATTACCCGCAACCATGATAACTAAAATCATCACGATTGGTGATAAGACGAAACGACCAATTAAAGCAACAATCGTATCACGATCAAAGTGAATACTCTTTAACCCAGCATCTGCCAAGACAATCCCAATATAGATTAAGGATAATGGCGTTACTAAGTTACCCACGTAAGTTAAAGTTGAATTAATAAATGACACCTTTAATACTGGGATATTGAGTAGTAAGAAGACCAAGGCAACCAAGAACCCAACTAGTGGCATTGGGATAACTTTCTTCCAGTCGATCTTATTGTGGGTCTTTTCCTTAGACTTAGTTGGATCATCATTCGAAATCAAGAAGACCCCGAAAGCCCAAGTCGAAACGGTGTTCACAATATAATAAACTAAGAAGTAAGTCATACTATTCTCACCGAACAAGGCAATATTCAATGGTAACCCAATGAAGATTGTATTGGCGTTGACAATCGCATTAATGAAAATCCCCTTGCGTCCAGGTCGAACCCGCATAATTTTAACTAGGGCAAAGGCAATTAGATAACCAATGATCACCGCTAAGAAGGCATAGGCTAAATATCCCGAAAATGAACCTAACTGGCCCCGGGTTAACCGACTAAGGACTGAGACGAAAATTGACGCTGGTAGCGCGATATTCTTAATGAATTTAGAAATGTTGCCGGCAAAACTATCTGAGAACCAACCGGTCCGCCGTAACACGTAACCTAAAACCATAATTAGAACAACGACTAGCACACTTTGAATTGAATTCCATAAAACAACCATGAGTTTTTATTCCCACTTCCTACTTTTTTTAATTAATACGCTCTCTTATGCAAACCACGTTAATTAATATTCTGGAACCCACTTCATGTCAGCAACAGCTTGCTTGGCACTCGCAATTGGTTCTTTATTAAGCTTTTGATCAATGACACTTTGTGCCACAACTTCAGCTAATTTTTGTGAAAATGACGTGATTTTTGAAACTGGTGGTAATACAGCAGCACCAGGCTTGTCAGTATCAACAATACCGCCTAAGGCATGGCAAGCTGCAGATAACGTTGCACTGTTTAAGACCTTAGCAGTTGAAGCAATCAACCCAAAGCCTAAACCAGGGTACATTAGGGCATTATTTCCTTGACCAATTTGGTAAGTTACACCCTTGTATTCAACATCGTCAGCTGGAATCCCAGTCGCGATCAAAGCACGACCATCGGTCCATTTGATTAAATCTTCAGCCTTAGCTTCAGCTAACTTAGTTGGGTTAGATAATGGGAAGATGATTGGTCGTTCTGTATGCGCAGCCATTTCCTTCACAATACTTTCAGTAAAGGCCCCTGGTTGCGTTGAAGTCCCAATCATCACGGTTGGATGAACAGCTTTAACAACAGCCTCTAAGTTCGTTAATTCATCAGCGTTACTAAATTCACTACGTTGACGTGTGAAATCTTTTTGGGCAGGAGTTAGGTCATCCGTATCGTCAAATAACAAGCCTTGTTGGTCAACGGCATAGAAATGTTGTTTGGCTTCGGCTTCGGTTAACCCAGCTTGCATCAATTCGTCCATGATTTGGTTGGCAATTCCCATGCCGGCCGTCCCTGAACCAAATGATAAAATCTTTTGATCTTTGATACTTTCCTTAGAAATGTTCAAAGCACCTAAAATCCCAGCTAAAACAACCATCCCAGTCCCTTGAATATCATCATTGAACGTGGCGATTTGGTCCTTGTACTTGTCCAAGATAACTTGGGCATTTGAACGGCCAAAGTCTTCCCAATGTAATAATGATTCTGGGAATAATTTTTGTTCAGCTTCAACAAACTTATCAATGACATCATAATATTGATCGCCATAAACCCGTTTGTGACGATTGCCTAAGTACAATGGATCATCGAGTAATTTCTGGTTGTTTGTCCCAGCATCAATGCTAACGGGCAATACTTGTGATGGGTCAATACCAGCAGCAGCCGTATAAACCATCAACTTACCAACAGCAATATCAACCCCGTTGACACCCCAATCACCCATGCCAAGAATTCCTTCAGCATCGGTCACAACAACCAAGCGAATATCACGACCACTAGCCGCATTCTTCAAAGTTGCTTCCACATCTTCGGGCGCATCAACTGAAACAAAGGCCGCATTTTGTGGATCCAAGAATAATTCGTTGTATTGTTCGATCGAATCAGCAACCACTGGATCATAAACGATTGGCATAAATTCAACCACATGTTCATCCATCAAATGGAAGAACAAGGTCCGGTTTTCATTGAATAAATTCATTAAGAAAATCCGTTTTTCTAACCGGGTTGCTTTGCTCTGGAATTGTGCGTAAGCTTGCGTGGTTTGTTCATCAATCGTTTGAACTTGACTTGGGAGCGTCCCAGTTAAGCCTAACGCTTGACGTTCTGCTTTCGTAAAGGCAGTCCCTTTATTTAAAAATGGATTGTTTAAAATTGTATCTGCTTGAGTCATATTTAATTCCTCCAATTC
This sequence comes from Lactobacillus sp. CBA3605, assembly GCF_002970915.1. Lineage (NCBI taxonomy): Bacteria > Bacillati > Bacillota > Bacilli > Lactobacillales > Lactobacillaceae > Lactiplantibacillus > Lactiplantibacillus koreensis. Next base: position 2,177,878 of record NZ_CP027190.1, on the reverse strand, counting down.
GTTATTTCAATTTACAAATAATACTTTAACTTGCCGAACCACTTATAGTCAAATATATGCTATTATATAAATATATTTTATATGGTTCCATAAATCATTGATACAGAGGCCTTTTTAATGAATACAAAAGATTTGGCTTATTTCAACCAATTAATTATTCAAAAAAACTTTTCAAAAGTTGCTGTTTTTTTTGGCGTGACTCAGCCCACTATCACGACAGCCATCAAACGCTTAGAAACTGAGTTCAATGCAAAGCTGGTTGTCCGCGATCGCGTCCACAACCAAGTTAGTATCACCGCCAGTGGCGAGCAATTGGCGGAACACGCGGCTATCATTTTACGGGAACTCCAAGTGGCTCATGAAGAAATCAATAATTTGACCCAACAACAGATTGTTCTAGGTCTCCCCCCAATTATTGAAAATCATTATTTCCCCAAAGTTGCCGCTAAGCTCGCCCAAGCTGGCATGTTGGCTAATATTGAAACTGTTGAGGGCGGGTCGATTTCGTTACGGGATGCTGTCCAGAATGGCCGCGTCGATATGACCCTACTTGGCTCAGTGGAACCCCTATCTTACCGCAACTTACTCGCCGAAGAGTTCGACCGCCAGCCATTCAGCATTTTCGTTTCAAAATCCCACCCGTTAGCACGCCGCAAGCGCATTTATTTTAGCGAACTCCGGGATGAAAAATTCGTTTTCTTCAATAGTAACTTTGTGCATAACACGGCTTTTAATAAATTGACCCGGCGTAATCATTTCCGGCCTAACATCGTCTTTCGCTCAAACGATACCCACGTCCTAATGAAATTGATTGCTGAAAATGTCGGGATTGGCTTTTTAACCAACGTCGTCGATCATTATCGTGATGATGTCGTTCGTCTTGACTTATTAGACGATGAACAACCTGAATTCATTACAAGTATTGTTTATCGGACCACCCATATTCTGACACCGGTACAACTAAAGCTGCTGGAAATCTTACATTCAGCTTTAGAATAAACTTAACCCCGACTGGCTGTGTTATAGTAGTGATAAAGTTGATGCCTATTTAGGAGGCGCATAATTTGGATACAGAAACCTTACAAAAATACCTTGAAGACAATTCTCAAGTCGTCGCCATTTTCATGAGCAAGTGTACGGACTTTTTAAATCAGCAGAACCAAGCTCGGTTACCCGCACGTCGCTTTAACGACGCCGAAATCAATCGTCAAGCTGAAAAAATGTTAGTTAGCGTCCTCGAAAACATTCACGATAAAATTGCACCACACACCCGTGAACAAACGGTTGCAGCTTGGACGCAATTTTTAAGTGAAAATGACGTCTTAGATGACTTAGAGTTATCCATGAGTGAATTGTCTTTTGAACAAGAAGATTAAGTGCAAACAGCCACTACAAGAAATTGTTAATTCTTGCAGCGGCTGTTTTTTTGTTTTAGACTCTTTTGATGGCCTCACTATGATTTTGACAGACCAGCGTAAATTTGATTAAGATTCCATTGCATCATTGTATAGTAGGTATCTCCCGTCGTCCCCGAGGGCGCCAGCGAATCCGTGAAGATGGTCGCTCGAATTGGTAAACCAGTTTCTTGCGCCAGCTTCTGCATGGACTTAGGCGACACCGACGTTTCCACAAAGAGCCCTTTAACTTGTGAGGCTTGAATCTGTTTTAACACGGTGCGCATTTGGTGGGGCGTCCCCTGTGACTCCGTATTCACTTCCCAAATATACGCAGCAGGTACTTGATATGCCGCGGAAAAGTATTTAAAGGCCCCTTCCGAAGTCACTAACAGGCGTTGTGACGCTGGGATTTGTTTAAATTTAGTTTGTCCTGCTTGGTGTAACTTAGTGAGTTTTGCCACGTAACGATCTGTATTACGTTGATAATAACCGGCATTTTCGGGATCTTTTTGTTGTAACACCTTATTCATGTTTTGTACGTATTGAATCCCATTAGCTAAGTCAAGCCAAGCATGTGGATCTGGTTCCTGTTGATTAGTAGTGAGTTGCTTAACTTTAACGCCTTTGCTTGCCGCAAAAACATCCGTTTTAAAATCCTTTTTAGAGGCTTTAATCAGCTTCTTAAACCAACCGTTGCCACCAGTTTCTAAATTAAGCCCATTATAGAAAATGACTTCGGCTTCAGCCGTCGCTGCAATATCAGCGGGGCGTGGCTCATATTCATGCGGATCAGTTCCTCGTTTAACAATACTATAGCTTTCAATTTTATCACCACCAACATTTTCAACCATGTCAGCTAAAATTGAATTAGTGGTGACCACCTGGAGTTTGCTCGTTGCTGTATTTTTAGCGACAGTGGCCACTTGACGTTGGTGTAAAAAAACAGCCATCCCACCGATTAACCCAACCACAGCAAACAGCGTGAACAGTTTTATTTTCATGCCACTGACCGCCGTGATTTAGGTTGGCGCCACAAGCGCGGTAATAGCGCTTGCTTGGGCGAAAAAATAAATGAAATCCCAAAACAGCCCGCTGCTACCAACACAATGGCGGGACCTGAAGCCCAGTTTAGCGTATAACTCAGATAGAGTCCCACGACCGAAGCCCCCGCCCCCACTGTGGCAGCCAAAAACAACATCGTAACTAATTTATCGGTCCATAGAAAAGCAGTTGCTGCGGGTGTGATTAACATGGCAACGACTAAGATAATTCCGACCGTCTGTAAGGCGGAAACCGTAACGAGTGTGAGTATTAACATCAATGCATAATGCAAATACCGAACTTTTAAACCATACGTGCGCGCAAAAGTTGCATCAAACGAGGTAATGAGGAGTTCCTTGTAAAAGAAGACAATGAACACAATTACTAACCCTAAAACCACGACCGTTGTCATCATATCAGCGTCGCTAACCGCTAAAATATTACCGAACAAGATATGATGTAAATTCGTCGAGCTTTCGGCCATCGAAATCAGAATAAATCCCAGCGCATAAAAGGCACTAAAAACAATCCCGATTGATGTATCTGTTTTAATTTTACTATGATTCGCAACTAGCCCAATCAAGCCTGCTGCCAGAACCCCAAACACAGATGCGCCAATCAAAACGTTCAACCCGAACATATAGGCCACAGCCACCCCGGGTAAAACCGCATGCGAAATGGCATCTCCCATCATCGACATCCCGCGTAAAATGATGAAACAACCAATCAATCCGGACATCACCCCGACCATGATGGCGGTTATTAAGGCGCTTTGTAAAAAATCATACTTGCCTAATGCGACAATAAATGTTGAAATACTAGTCATCATGAGTTCCTCCTGCCGGTGCAAATAAGACCGCCGAAAGATCCGCACTAAACGCTTTTTCGATATTAGCCGCTTGATAGACCGTTTCAACAGGGCCAAAATCAACAATACCATGATTCAAAATAACTAAATCATCAAAATAGCGTGAGACCTTATTCAAGTCGTGGTGCACCACAATAATCGTTTTTTCTTGATCACGCCACTGCTTCAAAATCGCCATAATCGCTGTTTCACTTTGTAAATCAATCCCAACAAAGGGTTCATCAAGAATAATAATCTCTGCCTGTTGTACAATTGCGCGCGCCACAAAGACCCGTTGTAGTTGTCCACCCGATAGATTTCCAATTTGCCGATTAGCAAAAGCAGTCAAGTCCACTTGCGCTAACGCTGCTTGACTCGCTTGGCGCTCAGCCTTACCAGGACTTTTGAATAAGCCTAAGCGGCCGTAAGTCCCCGTTAGCACCACTTCAAATACATTGATTGGAAAGGTTAAGTCGAGTTCCTTACGTTGCTCCACATAGGCGACTTTTTGACGTAACTGCTTTAACGGCTGACCATCGACTGTCGCCGTCCCCTGTCTGACTTTAATCAACCCCAACATTGCTTTAATTAAAGTTGATTTTCCTGCACCGTTTGGTCCAATGATTCCAGTAATCTTGCCTGCGTTAAAATTCACGGCAACATCAGTAAAAACTGGTGTGTCATCGTAAGCAACGGTGAGATTCTTAACAACTAACATTAAGTTCCTCCGTTTCATTGCCGGTTACCTTGCATCGTTTCTAATAGTCAGTATAACCGATTGTTAACTCAAGTTCAAATAATTGTTAGGTGTAGTTAACTTTTTTTATAAGCGGTAGTTGTGGTTGGCATATTGGGCAACAACTTAGTGATAGGTTAATTACAGCGTGGAATCTAAAAACATGTTTTAGTTTTGTTTTATTTTCCCTGAAATTCACTTAAAGTAGACCAAAAAAAGAAGCTCTCATCCTTGCGGATAAGAGCTTCTAATAGTTCAGAAAATGTTGATAGAACAACGTTTTTTCTAAAAATATTAACGCTTTGAGAATTGTGAAGCTTTACGGGCTTTCTTCAAACCTGGCTTCTTACGTTCCTTCATACGAGCATCACGGGTCAAAAGACCTGCGCGCTTCAAAGGACCGCGGAAATCTGGATCTACTTCGAGCAATGCCCGAGCGATACCATGACGAGTTGCGCCGGCTTGGCCGTGGAAACCGCCACCGTTAACGTTAACTAAAACATCATATTGATCAGTTGTTTCAGTTACCGTGAATGGTTGCAATAGTTCTTTACGAACATCTGCAAATGGAATGTAGTCCTCAACTGATTTGTCATTCATGACAATTTTACCAGAACCTGGTACTAAACGTACGCGGGCTACTGAATCTTTACGACGGCCTGTGCCGCGATATTGTACTTGAGCCAATGTAGTTTCCTCCTTAGATTAAGTTAGTGATATCCAAAACTTCAGGTTTTTGTGCTTGTTGCGTATGTTCTGCACCAGCATAAACATGCAACTTCAAGCCCATTTTGTGACCTAAAGAGTTGTGAGGAAGCATACCTTTAACTGAAGTTTCAATTAACATTTCAGGTTCTTTAGCTAAGAAATCACCAGCAGTTCGTTCCTTTAAACCACCAGCATAAGCAGTATGATGATAATAAATCTTGCGTTCTGCTTTCTTTCCTGTTAAAGCAATCTTACTTGCATTAATAACAATTACGTTGTCACCAGTATCCACGTTAGGGGTAAAGGTAGGTTTGTTCTTACCACGTAAAATTGATGCTACGACGGTTGAGAGACGACCTAAAGGTATATCAGTTGCATCAACCACATACCATTTACGATCGATTTCACCTGGTTTAGCCATATATGTTGTACGCACGTTGTGTTCCTCCATTTTCTGTGTTTGACACTCAATAAGATTCCGGGGCTTATCGTGGGGCAAACAATACCAACGATTAGTTTACCTAATTTAAGGGTAGAAGTCAATGCTTAATTAGGTCGTTTTGTAACTCGTCCCGGTCATAATACACTTTTTTCATATAGAGCCCAGCTGCCGGCGCAGTTCCGCGTGCTTGGGCCCGATCTTTAGCCGCTAATAACTGTGGAATACAGTCAACCGCACGCCGGCCCTGACCAATCTCCATTAAAATCGCCACCATGATACGCACTTGATTATAGAGAAAGCCACTTCCATAAAATTCAAACTGAATCTCTTGCGTTGTTGGTAGTGCCCACGCACGAGCTGCATAGATTTCACGGACATGGTCATGCGCTTGCGAACCAGATGCCACAAAACTAGTAAAATCATGGCGCCCTAATAGATCCGGCAAGGCTTGTTGAATACGATCAATATCCGCCGTGAACTTAAAATGTCCAGTGTATTGACGCCGAAAAGGATCGACGAATTCATTCTGATAAGCACGGTACCAATAACATTTGCCGACCGTATCATAGCGTGCATGAAAGTCAGCGGGGACGATTTCAACTTGCTTAATCAGCAGATCCATGGGTAAGAGACTATTTAGACCCCTTCGAACCCCCTCCGGATTAATTTCATTGGGCAAATCAAAATGAATCACTTGTCCCAACGCATGTACCCCGGTATCCGTGCGTCCCGCACCATAAATTGGAATCGCTGGCACTGGATTTTTAGCCATTTTATTAACCGCCTTACTAAACACCAACTCGACCGTCCGCTCATGCGGTTGCCGCTGAAAACCAGCGAATTTAGTGCCATCATAAGCCAGAATTACTTTATATCGCGTTGTCAAAAATTCCCTCCATTAACTCAAAAAAGTAGCCAGTTAGCTTGCTAGCCAGTCGCTAGGCTCTTAAATAAATCAGAACGCCCGTTAAGACGATAAAGCTCAGCGTCGCCCAGGTATCGCGTCGTTGCCACTTTAAAATTCGAAACTTACTGCGGCCTTCGCCACCTTGATAACCCCGAGCTTCCATGGCCGTCGCTAAATCTTCAGCGCGATTAAAAGAACTCACGAATAAAGGAATCAGTAACGGGACGATGGCACGCATTTGTTGAAAAATATTACCTTCACCAAAATCAACACCACGAGCGCGTTGCGCATTCATAATCTTTTCAGTTTCATCCATTAATGTTGGTACAAAGCGCAACGCAATTGATAACATTAACGCCACTTCATAGACCGGAAAATGGACCACTTTTAAAGGCATCAAAATATATTCAATCGCATCTGATAACTCCAAGGGCGGTGTCGTTAAGGTTAACAACGTTGACATAAAGATAATCAATACAAACCGACAAAAAATATAGATCCCATTAACGAGTCCTAATTGACTGATTGTGATAATGCCCCATTTAAAGTACACCTGGCCGCCACTCGCACTAAATAAGACTTGTAGCACGACTGTAAACAAGATTAACCAAATCAACGGTTTGACACCATTAATAAAGAAGGACCATTTAACACCCGATAATTTAATAGCAATTAACGTAAAAACAAATAACGCCACATAAGTTGGCCAATTATTCGCAATAAAAATAATACCGATAAAATAAAAGCTCAATAATAATTTGGCACGTGGATCCATATGATGAATAACTGAATCACCAGGAATATAACGCCCAAAAATCAATTTATTCATCATGTGCGTCACCAGTCCTAAAGGCCGTGGCCGGTAATTGTTTAACTAAGGCCGCTGCTAACTGGTCTTCCGTTAAGGGCTGTGGTTCTAATAACAGCCCTTTAGCCGTCAATTGTTGGGCAAAAGCAGTCGTCTTGGGGAGTCCTAATTGATGGGCTGCTAACCACTCGGGCTCTTTAAAGATTTCTCGTGGCGTCCCTGTTTTGGCAATACGCCCTTGATCCATCACAATTACATGATCGGCATAATTAGCCACATCATCCATTTGATGTGTGACTAATACAATGGTTAACTGCTGCTCATGGCGTAACCGGGCAAACATCTCCATCATATCAAAGCGTCCCTGAGGGTCTAACCCCGCGGTTGGTTCGTCGAGGACTAACACTTTCGGCGCCATGGCAAGCACACCGGCAATCGCAACCCGGCGCATCTGACCACCGGATAAATCGAACGGTGACCGATCTAACAAAGATTGGTCTAAGCCCACTAAAGTTAACATTTCAGCAGCCGTTGCCAAGGCATCCGTTTCGCTGGCGCCAAAGTTCTGCGGGCCAAAGGCAATGTCTTTAGCAACGGTTTCTTCAAATAATTGGCTTTCAGGAAATTGAAAAACAATCCCCACATGCTGGCGTAACGACTTTAAGTCTTTATTACTCGTGGCAGCTGTAATCTCTCGGTCGCCAATCGTCACGGTCCCATGGGTCGGCTTTAATAGGGCATTGAGGTGTTGTAATAACGTTGATTTACCACTCCCGGTATGTCCAATCAGTGCCGTGTATGAACCGGTCGGAATCGACACATTAATATCCATCAAAGCTTGTGTTTCAAAGGGTGTGCCCGGTTGGTAGGTAAAATCTACTTGTTTGAAATCAATTGCCATAACCAGTCCGCCATCCCTTTCTCCGTTAAGTATTCCGTTGGCACTCGCACGCCTTGCCGCTTTAAAGCCGCCTTGAGTCGCTCGGCATACGGCATGTCTAAGCCCATTTTTATTAAGGCCGGGCCATGCTGAAAAATTTCTGCCGGCGTGCCCTCTTCAACCAGCTGGCCATCATTAACGACTAACACCCGATTGGCATTCGCCGCTTCATCAATATCATGCGTAATTGATAGTACCGTTAAATTCGATTGAGCTTTCATCTGACGAATTGTTTGTAACACGTCGTAACGGCCGCGAGGATCTAGCATCGACGTGGCCTCATCCAAGATTAAGATTTGCGGACGCGCTGCAATCATCCCAGCTAACGCCACCCGCTGCTTTTGCCCACCGGACAAGCGCGCAGGTTCGCGGGTCGCAAAGTCGCTCATGCCAACCTGAGCTAACGCGGTTGCCACTCGTTCCAACATTTCAGGTCGCGGGACGCCCTGATTTTCGAGGCTAAACGCCACATCATCGGCAACTGTGGCACCCACAAATTGATTATCAGGATTCTGGAAAACCATGCCGATTTTTTTCCGGATATCCCAGACAGTTGTTTCAGACAACACTTGCCCGTCAATCGTAATTTTACCGGCTGCTGGCGCTAATAGCCCATTTAAATTTTTAGCCAATGTCGACTTTCCGGACCCATTATGCCCGACAATCGCCAACCATTCGCCAGCTGCGACTGAAAACGAAATATCTTTTAACGTTAGGTCATCCGCCGACTGTTGCGGGTAACGATAATCTAAATGTGCAACGTCAATCATCTGACTCACCGTCGTCCCTCATTTCCTTAATTTTATGCCTATTATCATACCATACTGCGCTATTTCAAATCACTTGCCGGTCCGTAATGGTACCCAGTATCACTGAATAACGTAAATTTCTTTTTCAGATTATTGGAAACATAAACTTTTTTATCCTTAGTAATAAAAATAGCGCCAATACCTTGATCTGCTTTACCATTGATATAGGTCATCCCGGCCTTTAACCCTTTATCAAAAGTCGCGGTTGACAGGCCATCCCCATCGGTCGACTTTTTCGAAATAATGGAAACACCCATCAAATTATTTTGGAACGGCGACCCCGTTTTAGGATCCATCAAATGGCTATAAACTTTACCGTCTTTTTTTAGGTAGCGTTCATAAATTCCTGAAGTCACAATTGATTTATTTTTAGCAGGCAAAGAGCCAATTGACGTCCCCCGAGATTGTTTCGGGTCTTGAATGCCGACGGTCCAGTTACCAGACTTCGTTTTCTTAGGACTGTTACCCATCACATAAATATTGCCACCTAAGTCAATAATTGCCGTTGAGACACCGTGATTCAAGAAATATTTTTGTACTTGATCGGTCATATACCCTTTGGCAATCCCGCCTAAGTCCAACTTCATCCCTTTTTCTGTGAGATAAACTGAACGTTTTTTATCGTTGAGCTTAACCTTAGTGTAATCAACCAACTTAACATTAGTCGCAATCTCAGCTTGACTTGGGACGCGGGCATCCGAGAAACCAATCCGCCATAATTGCGTAATCGAGCCAATTGCCATATCGAAGGATTCATCCGAATTCTTACTATAGTAATAGGCGGCCTTTAAAATCGGATAAACATCCCGGCTGACGACCACCGCGTGTTTACCGGCGGCAGCATTAACTTTATCAATTTCTGAGCCTTTCGCATTGGTCGTAACTTCCTTAGCTTCTTTTTTCAATAATTTGAATGCGCCGGCAACCACGTCACTTTTGCCCTTATTATAAACCCGCAAAGTGACGACTGTGCCCATCATAAATTGCGTATCTTCTGTCGGCGTTTGTACCACTTTAGTGGGCTTAGGCCGTTGATTCGCCGTTTTTTTCTGCGCAGTTGTAGTCCCACAAGCAGTTAATGGCACAATCAATGCCACGACGACAACGAGTTGGAGCCATTTTTTTAATTTCATCGTGTAACTTCCCCTTAACTAATTTCAATCGTTATTATACCAAAGTTTCTAGCCACTGTATGCCATTTTTCTGGGCTAAATTTAAAACAAAAGACCTGAGACAAAGCGCCTCAGGCCTCAAAAAAATGTTATGGCTTATTGATTAGTCAGAGAAGACCATGTTATCAACTGTGATCGCCTTAGTATTGCCATTTTGTGCGGCATTTTGTAATTGTTCCGCATATAAAACGAAGGTATTTGATGATTCAGTTGCACCAGTAACCACGTCAACCTTAGTTGGATCACTATCCTTAACTAAAGCTTTGTTTAAAGCTGGTTCATAAGTCTTAGGATTCGTCTTAGAAATTTTCTTCATTTGCTTGTTATAAGCGGCATCATCAACTTTGGACTTGCCCTTCTTATTAACTTGGTCGTATTCAGACTTCGTAATCTTGTTATCCTTAACGGTAATGGCAAAGGTTGCCCGGTAACCGTGTGAATAATTCTTTTCAGATAGGTTATAAGTCCCATCTTTCATCTTGGCACCGTTGTTAATTTTAATCGTTGCGGTGTTACCAGCTTGTGCGGCTTGAACTAATTGTTGTGCATAGTTTTGGAAGGATTTTGATGATTCAGTAGCACCTGAAACAACATCAATTGATGCCACATTTCCCGTTGCTGCTGCGCCTTCTAAGGCTTTGTTCAATTTTGGTTCATAGGTCTTAGGATTAGTTCCAGCAACCTTCTTCATTTGCTTATTGTAAGAAGCATCGTCAACTTTGGACTTGCCTTGCTTGTTAACTTGGTCATAATCTGACTTTGTCACTTTACCTTTGTTGTTAACGGTAATGCTGAACTTCGCCCGATAACCATGTGAATAGTTTGTTTCTTCAAGTTTGTAAGTTCCAGCCTTCATCTTGCTACCAGCCGTTAACTTAGCGACCTTGGTCGTTTTAGCTGATGACGAAGATGAACTGCTTTTCTTTGAAGATGATGAACTTGAACTCGATGAGCTGCTCCCACAACCTGCTAATGCTAATGCGGAAATAACAACTACTGATGCACCCGTAACAATTGACTTAAACTTCATAATATCCCACTCCTTAACCTTTTTGTATGAAAATTCACATTAATCTTAACGTTTATTATAAAAATAGTCAATACAATATTAACAATTTGATTGCATGACAGGCGTTTACTACCGCTAATGGTACCGTTTTTCATTTTCATCAATAAATTAATGAATTTCGAGTCTAATACAATGTGATTTATTGTTCATTCTATCCAATATTCCATAGACAAACGTTTACATTACTTATATAATTAGAGACGGAATCATTATTTTAATATTATTATTCAAGGGAGTTGTTACGCAATGGCAAAGAAAAATATTGTCGTTGTCGGCGCGGGATTTGCCGGAGTTTACGCGACAAAGAAATTAGCGAAGCATTTTAAAAAGAATGCTGACGTTGAAATCACGTTAATTGACCGGCATTCATACTTCACGTATATGACCGAACTACATGAAGTTGCTACTGAACGAGTTGATCCAGAGCATATTCAATATGATTTGCAACGGTTATTTTCTCGTCGGAAGAATGTCCGCTTAGTTACCGACACGGTTACGGGAATTGATAAAGAAAAACAAACGGTTACTACTGAAAATGGTAGCTACCAGTATGACCAATTACTCATTAGTTTGGGTGGCGAATCTAATGACTTTGGGACGCCTGGCGTTAAGGAACACGGTTTCGAATTGTGGTCCTTCGAACAAGCTATGGCCCTCCGGTCGCACTTAGCAGCGGTGATTCGTCGTGGGGCTGTTGAGTTAGATCCAGCCAAGCGCAAAGCCATGTTAACCTTAACCGTTTGTGGTTCTGGGTTCACCGGTTCTGAATTAGTCGGTGAGTTAATCGAATATCGGGATGTCTTAGCTCGTGATAACAAGCTCGACCCTAGCGAGATTACCTTACAACTCGTTGAAGCGGCCCCAACGATTATCAACATGTTAAACCGAACCCAGGCTGGCAAAGCTGAGAAGTACATGACTAAACATGGTGTTACTATCAAGACAAACTCAATGATTACTGGCGTCTTTGAAGATCACGTGACCTTAAAGGACCAAGCTGATTTACCAACTTACACCTTGATTTGGACTGCAGGTGTGCGCGCCAACGGTGTCGTTGATAAGTTTGGTATCGAAACTGGTCGTGGCGGTCGGCTAGCTGCCAATGAATTCATGCAAGCTAAAGGATGCAAAAACATCTTCTTAGCTGGTGATTCAACGTTCTACCAAGAACCCGATCAACCACGTCCAGTCCCACAAATTGTTCAAGGGGCTGAAGAAACTGCGGCAACTGCAGTTCAAGGTATCATCAAAAATGTTGATCACTCTGATGTCACCATTAAACCATTTAAAGGGGCCTATCAAGCTTCAGTTGATTCGATTGGTTCGAAGTATGCCGTCGCTCAGGTTCTTGAAAAATGGAACGTTTCTGGCTTCATTGCCGTCCTCTTGAAACATGCCATCAACTGGATGTACTATGTTCAAATTTTCTCAGGCTATTATTTATTCCAGTACTTTATGCATGAATTCTTCCGGACACGCAACCAACGTAATGTTTTCCGCGGTTGGACGTCACGAGCCGGCAACGTCTTATGGAGTGTGCCATTACGGTTCTTCTACGGCGCTATGTGGCTTTGGGATTGTTGGACTAAAGTTCAAGGGAAAGAATCGTGGTTTGTTGACAAACTCCGACTAACCTCCTTCTCATGGTTACAGGTTTCTGCAACTAGTGGCGCTAGTGAATCAACTTCTAAAGCAGCCAAAGGAATTTTTAGTTTATCTTATATGTACGGAAAAGATCCATTGCTCGTCTTTGATAAGATGCCAGCATGGTTTGAATCGGTTACTAAAATCTTTATTCCTAACATGCAGATGGCCTTCTTCTTCCAGAAATTAATGACTTGCGTTGAAATCGCCGTTGCCTTATGTATCTTCTTCGGCCTCTTCACTTGGCTAGCGAATGGGATCACAATTGGTTTAGTCATCGTTTTCTGTTTATCAGGGATGTTCTACTGGGTCAACTTGTGGATGATTTTTGCCGCCATCGCATTAATGAACGGTTCTGGTCGGACCTTTGGGTTAGATTATTGGGTCGTTCCGTGGTTACAAAAGCATCTCGGTCATTGGTGGTACGGCAACGTTCGTTCCCATTACGATGGTGTTAAAACCCGTTAATTGCGGTATAATTAATTAAATCGTTTCCCGATGGTTCAAGGGTAGCTTTTACCTTGAACCATTTTTTATTCAACCTAAAAGGAGGCCAAAGCATGCATCGTTTACGCGCATTCAAACAACTACTAAAACGATACGGATCAATGTTACGTCCGTTTGATTTCATTATTATTGTTAGCTTGCTCATTTTATCATTTGCTCCTTTGGCCGTTTTCTCCTACCAGCAACGGCAACAGACCATTCAAGCCGCCCAAAGCGCTAAAAAAGCGCGCCATACCTTAACTGCGGTCGTTTCACATGATGGGCATGTCTTAAAAAAGGTTAATTTAACAACATTAGCTAAAACCCAGCATTATACGTATCGTGATCAATCCGGCCATTATAATCAAATTACCTTTAAAGCCAAACGTGTCGCGATTACTAAGGCCAACTGTGCGGATCAAGTTTGTGTCCGCCGAGGCTGGATTCATAAGCCGGGACAGACAATTGTCTGTTTGCCCCATAAGATCTTAATTGAAATCAAGTCTAGTACCGGTCAAGTCAAGGCTGGCGGTAACGGGCTGGTTACGGAGTAAAATCTTGAATAATTCATATGAACAATCTAACAAAACACACCGAAATATTTATATTGCCTTATTAGTGGCCCAGGGCGTCATTATCGGCATTCTAGAGCGCATGATTCCCTTCCCTTTCGCCTTTGCCCCTGGTGCGAAACTGGGTCTAGCGAATCTCATCACCATTGTCGCTATTTTCACGCTATCTTTTCGTGACGTCATTACCTTAACCTGGTTACGCTTAATCTTAACCGCCCTTTTAGGTGGGACACTCTCAACCTTTATCTATAGTTTTGGTGGGGCTTTTCTCAGTTTATTTACCATGTTACTCGTTAAACAGCTCGGACCAAAACGGGTCAGTATCATTGGTATTTCTGCCACCGGTGGTGTGATGCACAATGTCGGTCAACTCTTAGTTGCTAGCTTAATTGCCCAGACTTGGACTGTCATGTTGTACCTCCCGGTGTTATCAATCATTGGCCTAGCTGCTGGTAGTGCTCTCGGTATTGCTGCCAATTACCTCTTTACCCATGTGACCAGTCTGAGCTATTTACGTTTTAATCATGAACAACGACCAAGTCAAAAAAAGGAGTAACTTTTCATGCAAGCAACGCAATTACATCCACTTTGGCATGATTATCCAACTTTACAACCAGAGTTACAGCAAGTTATGCAACTAATGGATGCTAATATTAATATTTCTGATACCGCCATTACTAGTGCCATTCTTGAAATGATTCACAGCGGTGGCAAACTCTTGCGGCCAGCCTACTGTCTGTTATTTTCACAATTTAAGGCGACGGACCGACAACGAATGATTGCCCTCGCAGCAGCGCTAGAAACGTTGCATACAGCGACTTTAATTCATGACGACATCTTGGATGATGCAAAGCTTAGACGTCATCAGGCCAGCATTCAAGAGCAATTCGGCAAAGATGTCGCAGTCTATGCAGGTGATTATCTATTCGTTGTCGTGTTTAAAATCTTAGCGCAATATTCGAGCAGTTTTAAAAGTATCCAATTAAATTCTGAAAATATGGAGAAAATTTTAATTGGTGAGGTCCAACAGAAGGATCGCCATTACCGCATTGATATTACGATGACGCAATATCAGGAACAAATTCAAGGTAAAACAGCCGAACTCTTCGCATTAAGTTGTTTCCTTGGTGCTTACGAATCTGGTCAGAGCGCACCGTTTGCTGCCCGGGCACGTAAAATCGGCTTAGCCATTGGGATGGCGTTTCAAATTCTAGACGATATTCTTGACTATCAAGCCGTTAGTCACGAAATTGGGAAGCCAATCTTAGAAGATGTGGCCGAAGGGGTCTATACGTCCCCATTAATCTTTGCACTACAAACCGACTACCGGACTGAGCTGCTCCCTTTATTGCGACAACAAGGTCAAATTAATGCTACCGACCGCCACCGCATTCAAACCATCGTCATTGCCGCTGGCGGGGTTGACCGAGCTAAGCAACTGGCAACTAGTTACACTAATCAAGCCCTACATTTATTAAATAAGCTCCCGAACAACGCAACTCGCACCACTTTAATCCGATTAACGCAGCAACTATTAGATCGACATAATTAACTTAACTAAAAAAAGCGTCTAGATTGAGTTTATACAAACTCAATCTAGACGCTTTTCAGTTGACTAGCACCAAAAAAATCACTTAAGACTGCGATATGCCATCTATGTTTAACATAAATAACTTCCGAACTAGACTTAGTTACCAAAATAGGTAACCACCATCATAACGTCCGTCAACCATCAATCTCAGTGATCCGTAAAAAATTTAATTAGTCAACGAGTTCCAAGACAACCATGTGGGCACCATCGCCACGACGAGGCATAGTCTTGTAAATTCGTGTATAACCACCATTGCGGTCAGCATATTGAGGACCTAGGTCACTAAATAGCTTTTGCAAAGCAGTTTGTACAGTTACGTTGTCGTCTTCTTCCTTAACATCAGCAACAATGTCCCGCATAAAAGTAGCGGCTTGACGACGAGCGTGTAAATCGCCCTTCTTAGCTAATGAAATCATCTTATCAGTAGTCGAACGAACTTCCTTAGCGCGAGCTTCAGTAGTTTCGATGCGACCATTAACGATTAATGAACTAGTCAAATCACGAAGTAAGGCACGACGTTGTGAACTTGTACGTTGTAATTTACGGTAACTCATGAACGGATATCCTCCCTTGTATTAGTCTTCTTTGCGTAATGATAACCCAAGGTCAGCTAACTTAGCTTTAACTTCCTCAAGCGACTTGCGCCCAAGGTTGCGAACCTTCATCATATCAGCTTCAGTTTTGTTAGTTAATTCTTGAACCGTGTTGATACCAGCACGTTTCAAACAATTATATGAACGGACTGAGAGATCTAACTCTTCAATCGTCATTTCTAACATTTTTTCCTTATGCGTTTCTTCTTTCTCAACCATCACATCAGTGTTTTTAGCTTCATCAGTGAGATTTACGAAGATTGAAAGGTGATCAGTCAGGATTTTGGCTGATAGACTAATGGCTTCACTTGGAGTGATTGAACCATTTGTCCAAACGTCTAAGGTTAACTTATCAAAATCATCACGTTGACCAACCCGCGTGTTTTCAACTTGATAGTTAACACGTTCAATTGGAGAATATAATGAATCGACAGGTAAAACGCCAATTGGCATATCATCTTCACGATGTTTGTTATCCTCAGCGGAAACATAACCACGACCAGTATTAGCAGTCATACGCATATGGAAGTGTGCACCATCTGCAACAGTACAAATTGCTAAATCAGGATTTAAGACTTCTACGTCAGCATCGCCAATGATATCACCAGCGGTAACGTTAGCAGGTCCCTTAACATCGATTTCCAATGCCTTGGTTTCGTCTGATTCTAATTTAAGCGCGATCTTCTTTACATTCAAGATAATTGCCGTAACATCTTCAGTTACGCCCTCTATCGTTGAAAATTCATGAAGAACCCCGTCAATTTGAATACTGGTAACAGCAGCGCCAGGTAAAGAAGAAAGAAGAATCCGACGAAGTGAATTCCCTAAAGTTGTACCATAACCACGTTCAAGTGGTTCTACAACAAACTTACCATAGTTGTCGTTTTCATCAATTTTATGAATGTTAGGTTTTTCAAATTCAATCATTCTTATCTTTTACCCCTTTCAAAACGCGTGGTGTTTGGTAGTTGTGCGCACAAAATGAAGTTTGCCCTCAAAATGAACGTCACAGATTAAACACGACGGCGCTTTGGAGGACGAGAACCATTATGAGGAACTGGCGTAACATCGCGAATTGCACTAACTTCCAAACCAGTAGCTTGTAAAGCACGGATTGCAGCTTCACGACCTGAGCCAGGACCTTTAACAGCGACTTCAACAATCTTCATGCCATGTTCCATACATGCCTTAGCAGCAGCTTCGGCAGCCATTTGAGCAGCAAAAGGTGTTGACTTACGACTACCCTTGAAACCTAATGAACCAGCTGATGACCAAGCAATTGCGTTACCTTGCATATCAGTGATCATTACAAGTGTGTTGTTGAATGTTGAATGGATGTGAGCCACACCGGCTTCAATATTCTTTTTTACCCGACGACGACGGGTTGTCTTTCTAGTTGCCATAAAATTCGAAAACCTCCCTTATTTATTATTTTTTACGTCCAGCGATGCTAACTTTTTTACCCTTACGAGTACGTGCGTTATTCTTCGTATGTTGACCACGAACGGGTAAACCACGACGATGACGCATCCCACGATATGAGCCGATTTCTTGAAGTAACTTGATATTCAAGCTAACTTCACGACGTAAGTCACCCTCAGTTTTGTAACCGTCAACGACGGCACGGATCTTATCTTCTTGTTCAGGAGTTAAGTCACGTACACGAACGTCTTCTGAAACCCCAGCTTCAGCTAAGATCTTTTGAGCAGACGTATTACCAATACCGAAAATGTAAGTCAAACCGATGACAATACGCTTGTCACGTGGTAAGTCAATTCCTTCAATACGAGCCATTAATTTTTCACCTCCGACTTATTAGTTAAATTATTTACCTTGGCGTTGCTTATGCTTTGGATTAGCAGAGCAGATAATCATCACACGGCCTTTACGACGAATAACTTTGCAGTGTTCGCACATAGGCTTTACAGATGGTCTTACTTTCATGAATATTTACCTCCTATAAGGTACAAAGTGTCGATCCTACTTGAAACGGTAGGTAATCCGACCCTTAGTTAAATCATAAGGTGACATTTCGACTGTTACCTTGTCGCCAGGTAAAATCCGAATGTAATGCATGCGAATCTTACCTGAAACGTGTGCCAAGATTTCAGCGCCGTTTTCAAGTTCAACCTTAAACATTGCGTTGGGCAACGTTTCTTTAATGGTGCCTTGAATTTCGATGACGTCTTCCTTTGCCAAGTAATTGTCCCTCCCTTATTATCTGGTTTCGTGCTGCCACGTTTTTGGTCCGCTTTTCGAACCAGTCATTGTCTAAATAATATTAAAAAAATACTAAATCATTCAACGGCTAAACCTGAATAAGTTTATCACAACGGCATTTGAAAAGCAAATGACGCTCCTACTCATGGGACTTACGGTTAAAGGTTATCAAGAACTGACTTGATATCTCGATAGACATCATCAATGTCGCGATCACCGTCAACATTGACTAGCAATTTCTCTTGACCGTAATAATCGATTAATGGCGTGTTCAATTTAACATTGACATCCAAACGATTTTTGACGGTTGCAGGCTTATCGTCATCTCGCTGATAAAAATCATGACCACCACAAACATCACAAGTTCCCTCAACTTTAGGCATCTTGTATAACTTGTGGTAAGTTGCACCACATGTCCGACAGATGAAACGACCTGAAAGTCGTTCAACTAAAACTGCTGGTTCAACATGAATGTTAATGACACCGTCCAACGGTTTGTTCAAATCTTTAGCGATTTGTGACAAAGCGTGAGCTTGATCAATATTGCGTGGATAACCATCCAAGAGAAAGCCATTAGCAGTATCCGCTTCAGCTAACCGATCCTTAACGATGCCATTGGTGACTTCGTCAGGAACCAAATTACCTTGGTCGATATACTTCTTAGCTTCCAAGCCCATCTTGGTTTCATTTTTAATTGCTGCCCGGAAGATATCACCCGTTGAAATATGAGGAATATCAAAATCTTCAAGAATCTTCTGCGCTTGAGTACCCTTACCAGCACCTGGTAGACCCATTAAAATCAGGTTCATTGTTCCCATGTTTTTTCCTCCTATAATGCAAGAATGTGTTGAGTCTCCCCAACACATTCGCTAATTAACGAATGAAACCGACATAGTCGCGCTTCATCATTAACCCTTTAATTTGACGAATAGTTTCAAGGGCAACCCCAACCACGATTAGTAAACTAGTCCCGCCTAACCCGATTGATTCATCCAAGCCCCAGATATCTGAAGCAAGCAATGGAATCAAGGAAATTAATCCAAGGTAAAGGGCACCAACCGTACTTAACCGCATTAACAATTTAGATACCCAGCCCTGAGTATCTTTACCAGGCCAAACGCCTGGAATATAGCTGCCTTGCTTTTGTAAGTTTTTAGAGAGTTTTTCAGGATTAACCTGAACAAACGCATAGAAAAACGTGAAAAGCACAATTAATACGGTATATAATATCGCACCAGTCGTTGACTGCATATTAAAGATGTTACTCATAACTGTATACCAAGTTTCGTCACCATGGCTGGATTGGAAACCAAGTAAAATTGTCTGTGGCGTTGCGATGAAAGAACTCGCGAAGATAACAGGAATAACCCCGGCAACATTCACCTTTAATGGTAGATAACTACTATCAGGTGCACCAGCTGCACGCCGAGTATATTGAATTGGAATTCGATCATTAGCTTGTTCAACCCACGTTACAAACATAACGATGATGATGACCAAGAGTAACAATCCAACCACAACTAAAATACTCAACCACCACTGACTTTTTGCTACATTGACAAATTGTTCTTGATAAATTTGATAAATCGAAGTTGGTGTACGAGCAATGATCCCAGCAAAGATAATGATTGAAACCCCATTACCAATCCCACGATCAGTAATCATATCTCCCATCCAAGTTGTCAACATGGCACCACCAGTTAAGATGAGCCCAATCGTTAGATAGGTTGACACGCTTGGATTGCTAACTAATTTAAGCGAGCTAAGAGAGTTAAAACCAGCCGTAATACCAATTGATTGAACGAAGGCCAAGATGATTGTTAAATATCGAGTCGCTTGATTAAGCTTCCGTCGTCCAACTTCACCTTGCTTGCCCCATTCAACAAACTTTGGAACAATATCCATTTGTAACAATTGAACAATGATTTGTGCCGTAATGTAAGGGGATACCCCCATAGCAAGGATAGAATAATTTGTTAAGCCGCCACCACTGAATGTATTCAACATACTTATCAGTCCAGATGATGCAACCGATTGTAGCGCCTTTGCATTAACCCCTGGAACTGTGATATAAGAGCCAAGACGAAATACAATCAAAACGCCCAACGTGAACAGAATTTTATTCCGAATATCCTTAACTTTCAGAGCGTTCTTCATGGTAGTCAGCAAGTTAAATCACCTCAGTTTTACCGCCAGCAGCTTCGATTGCCTTAACGGCAGTTTCGGAGAACTTGCTTGCCTTAACTGTTAACTTTTTGTCGAGTTTACCATTACCAAGAACTTTAACAGCAGAACTCTTTTTAACCAAGCCAGCTTCCTTTAATGATTCTGGTGTTACTTCAGCACCATCATCAAAACGGTTTAAGCCATCAAGATTAACAACCGCATATTCCTTACGGTTGATATTAGTAAATCCACGTTTTGGAATCCGACGGTACAATGGCATTTGGCCACCTTCGAACCCTACACGTACTTTACTACGCGCCTTTTGGCCTTTTTGACCACGACCAGAAGTTTTACCTTGGCCACTTGAATCGCCACGACCAATCCGACGGCGTGAAAAACGTGAACCTTCACTCGGTGTTAATTCATGTAACTTCATCTAGTAGGCACCTCCTCTTTAAAAATTTTAATTATTTGATTACTTCAACATCAATTAAATGAGCGATGTGGAAGATTGCACCGCGAGTTGCCGCGTCATCAGGTTTTAGAACTGAGCTGTTAACTCGGTTTAAACCAAGTTCCTGAACAATTTTACGTTGCTTAGGAAGACGATGAGCCGCACTGCGCACTAAAGTGATCTTTAATTGAGCCATGTTGTTTGTCCTCCTATTCAGCTAAATGTTCAACTGAAACGCCACGTAAAGCAGCAATTTGTTCTGCTTTCTTCAAGCTCTTTAAACCTTCAAACGTTGCACGAACAACGTTAACAGGCGTATTTGAGCCGAGACGCTTACTTGTCACATCATCAATACCGGCTAATTCCATAACGGCACGAACGGCGCCACCAGCGGCAACACCGGAACCTTCAACAGCAGGCTTAAGCATAATGCGGCCACCGCCGTAAACACCAAGGGCTGCATGAGGAATGGTTGTACCGACCATTGGTACAGTGATCAAGTTCTTTTTAGCAGCTTCGGAAGCTTTCCGAATGGCTTCAGGAACTTCTTGCGCTTTACCAGTACCGAAACCAACGTGTCCTTTGTGGTCACCAACGATTACCAATGCAGCAAACCGTAGACGACGACCACCTTTAACAACTTTAGTAATCCGGTTAATGGCAACAACATTATCGTCAAGATCTAATTTTGATGGATCAATGAAAGTCATGTGGTATTATTCCTCCTTTGTTAGAATTTAAGTCCGTTTTCACGAGCAGCTTCAGCTAAAACCTGAACCCGGCCGTGATATAAGTAACCGCCACGATCGAAGACAACGTCAGCAATCTTCTTTTCGGCAGCACGTTTTGCAACGACTTCACCAACAGAAGCAGCCTGTTCGGTCTTTGTGTTGCCTGTTACTTCGCTATCTAATGTTGAGGCACTTGCGAGCGTTACACCCTCTACATCATCAATAACTTGAGCGTAGATGTTTTTGTTTGAACGATAAACATTTAAGCGTGGGCGCTCAGCAGTACCAGAAATCTTACCGCGAACACGTGCGTGACGACGTTGGCGGGTCTTATTCTTATCTGGTTTTGTAATCACAATAGTCACCTCTAATATATAGTATGGACAGCACTAGGCTGCATTATTTACCAGTCTTACCTTCCTTACGACGAACATATTCATCGACGTAACGAATCCCTTTACCTTTGTAAGGTTCAGGTGAGCGAACGGCCCGAACTTCGGCAGCAAAATCGCCAACAGCTTGCTTACCAATACCAAGGATATTGATATGTGTGTTGTCAGGAACTTCAATTGTCAAGTTTTCAGGTGTTTCGAATTCAACAGGATGTGAATAACCAACGCTTAATACTAATTTCTTACCTTGCAATTGGGCACGGTAACCAACACCGACCAATTGAAGATTCTTAGCAAAGCCTTTAGTAACCCCTTCAACCATGTTGTTGACATTAGCACGAGTAGTTCCGTGCACTGCCTTCATCTTATAGTCATCAGATGGGCGAGTGAATTTAACTTCATTGCCTTCAACTGACATCGTGATATCACTGGAAATGTTCCGAGTTAATGTTCCCTTAGGACCCTTAACTGTGACCACTTCACCAGCTTGTGATACCTCTACCCCAGCGGGTAGTTCAATTACTTTATAACCAATACGACTCACTTACTTGCACCTCCCGTCTTAATTATTTATTACCAAACGTAAGCTAAAACTTCGCCGCCAAGTTTCTTAGCGCGAGCTTCTTTATCAGTAATTACGCCTTCTGAAGTTGAAATGATAGCAATACCTAAACCATTTAAAACTTTAGGAACGGCATCAGCTTTAACGTATGAACGTAAACCTGGTTTTGAAATACGCTTCAAACCACTAATTACACGTTCGTTGTCTTTACCATACTTCAAGAAGACACGGATAATGCCCTGTTTGTCATCATCCATATATTCAACGTCGCGAACAAAGCCTTCATTCTTTAAAATTTCAGCAATGTTGCGTTTGATTTTTGATGCAGGAACTTCTAATGAGTCGTGACGTACCATGTTAGCGTTACGAATACGAGTCAAGAAATCTGCGATTGGATCAGTCATCATGAAAGTTTAACCTCCTTTAACTTGGGTTCGTTTTTTACCAGCTGGCCTTTTTCATGCCAGGGATTTGACCTTTGTGGGCCAGGTCACGTAAGCAGATACGGCACAAGTGGAATTTACGGTAAACTGAATGTGGACGACCACAACGTTCGCAACGAGTATAGTTTTGAACATTAAACTTTGCGCCACGCTTTTGTTTAGCAATTTGTGATTTTTTAGCCAACTTCGATTAACCCCCTTCGATTATTTAGCAAATGGCATGCCAAATTGAGTTAACAACTCACGTGATTCTTCATCACTATCAGCTGTCGTTACGAGTACAATGTCCAAACCGCGTACACGGTTAACATTATCATAGTTGATTTCTGGGAAGATCAATTGTTCACGGACACCCAATGTGTAGTTACCGCGCCCATCAAATGAACGAGTGCTTACACCATGGAAGTCACGAACACGTGGTAATGATACATTGATCAATTTATCCAAGAAGTCATACATACGTTCACCACGTAAGTCAACTTTGGCACCAATTGCCATACCTTCACGAAGACGGAAACCAGCGATAGATTTCTTTGCACGAGTAACCAAAGGTTTTTGGCCCGCGATCAAAGTCAATTCTTCAACGGCTTCGTCTAAGTTCTTAGCATTAGTGACTGCATCACCAACACCCATGTTCAAAACAATCTTTGCCAGCTTAGGTACTTGCATTACTGAAGTGTAATTAAACTTGTCAACTAATGCTGGGACGATTTCTTTTTCATATTGAGCTTTTAAACGGTTTTCCATGAAACTTGCTTCCTCCTTTCAGTTAGGCTCTTAGTTTTCTAAAGCGTTGCCGCTCTTTTTTGAGAAACGGACACGCTTACCATCTTCGCGACGGACACCTAAACGGGTAGGTTCGTTGTTTGATGGGTCAAGGAACATAACGTTAGAAGCATCAATTGGTGCTTCGATATCAACGATACCGCCTTGTGGGTTAACATTCGTTGGTTTTTGGTGTTTCTTAATCTTGTTAACACCTTCAACAACGACACGGTTCTTGGCAGAGATAACTTTTTTAATAGTACCTTCTTGACCACGATCCTTACCGCTGATTACACGAACTTTATCACCAGTTTTAATCAACATTAGGTTGCGCACCTCCTTATATTTACGGTGTGTGATTACAGAACTTCTGGGGCTAATGAAACGATACGCATGAAGTCTTTATCACGTAATTCACGAGCGACAGGGCCAAAGATACGAGTACCTTGAGGTGTCTTGTCATCACGGATAATAACTGCAGCATTTTCATCGAATTTGATGTATGAACCATCAGTCCGGTGAACACCAGACTTAGTCCGGACAATAACTGCTTTAACAACATCATGAGCTTTGACAACACCACCGGGTGTTGCTTGTTTGACCGTAGCAACGATAACATCACCGATATTAGCAGTCTTACGACCTGAACCACCTAAAACTTTAATAGTTAGGATTTCACGGGCACCGGAATTGTCAGCAACTTTTAAACGACTTTCTTGTTGGATCACAGTAAGTGTCCTCCCTTCATTTAATATTCTTCAGCTAATAAACTAGATAATAACAGCTTTTTGAACGACGTCAAGTAAGCGGAAACGCTTTGTAGCTGATAGAGGACGAGTTTCCATGATCCGGACGATATCGCCAACGTGAGCATCATTATTTTCATCATGTGCTTTGTACTTCTTTGAATAACGAACGCGCTTGCCGTAAACAGGATGATTCTTGTATGTTTCACGGACAACAACGATGGTTTTGTCCATCTTATCTGAAACAACGCGTCCTTGGATAACCTTGCGGCTGTTACGAGTATCTTCACTCATTCGTGATTGCCTCCTTTATACTCTACTTGTTTAATTCTTGTTCACGCAACGCAGTTTTGATACGTGCGATATTCTTACGAACTTGTTTTAAACGAGCGGTGTTTTCAAGCTGACCGGTGGCCAATTGAAAACGCAAGTTGAAAAGTTCGTCTTTGTAAGACTTTTCTTTTTCGAGCATTTCAGTAGTGGACAATGCTTTAATTTCCTTAGCCTTCATCTGATTCGCCACCTACTTCCTCGCGCTTAATGATCTTAGTTTTTACAGGTAACTTAGTACTTGCTAAGCGTAAAGCTTCGCGAGCAACTTCTTCAGATACGCCGCCGACTTCAAACATAACTTTGTTACGTTTTACTGGAGCAACCCAACCTGCAGGAGTACCTTTCCCATTACCCATCCGCACGCCGACACCTTTTTCAGTGTAGGACTTGTGAGGGAAAATCTTAATCCATACTTTACCGCCACGCTTCATGTAACGGTTCATAGCAACACGAGCAGCTTCAATCTGCCGGTTACTAATCCAGTGTGATTCTAGTGTTTGTAAACCATAATCACCGAATGCAACTGATTTACCGCCTTTAGCTTCACCGCGCATTTTACCACGATGAACACGACGGAATTTTACCCGTTTAGGTACTAGCATGTTTATTTTCCTCCTTTATCTGCAGATTTCTTTTCTGGCAAGATTTCGCCACGGTAGATCCATGTCTTAACGCCAAGCTTACCGTACGTTGTACGAGCTTCAACCCATGCGTAATCAATATCCGCACGTAAGGTATGCAATGGAACCGTACCATCTGAGTATGTTTCAACACGTGACATATCAGCACCGTTCAAACGGCCTGCGACTTGTGTCTTAATACCTTTAGCACCGGAACGCATTGTACGTTGCATAGCACCGCGCATTGCACGACGGAAAGCGACACGGCCTTCCAATTGACGGGCAATACTTTCACCAACTAATTTAGCATCTAAATCAGGTTTCTTGATTTCGATGATGTTGATGTGTACACGTTTACCAGTTAAATTGTTTAATTCTTTACGAAGTGCTTCTACTTCAGAACCACCCTTACCGATAACCATCCCTGGTTTAGCGGTATGGATTGAAATGTTCACGCGATTTGCAGCGCGTTCGATTTCAACGGTGGAGACGGAAGCGTCGGCAAGTCGTTGTTCGATATACTTACGGATGCGTAAATCTTCGTTCAAATAGGTTGCAAAATCTTTTTCAGCGTACCATTTTGCTTCCCAGTCGCGAATGATTCCTACACGTAATCCGGTTGGATTTACTTTTTGACCCACGCGTTATCCCTCCTATTTTTCAGTAACTGTGATCGTAATGTGGCTAGTCCGTTTGTTGATTGGTGAAGCTGAGCCTTTAGCACGAGGACGGAACCGTTTTAGGGTTGCGCCTTCGTTGACGAAAGCTTCACTGACAACTAAATCTTCACGATCTAAGTCAAAGTTATTTTCAGCGTTAGCGACTGCTGATAGTAGTACTTTTTCGACTACTGGTGAGCCACCCCGAGGAGTGAACTTTAAAATTGCTAATGCTTCGGCAACGCTTTTACCTCTGATAAGATCGACAACTAGGCGGACCTTACGAGCGGCGATACGAACAGTTTTTGCAGTTGCGCGTGCAGATGTTACTTGTTCAGCCATTCTTTATATCCTCCTAACTATTACTTCGTTGTCTTATCGTCTGTACCATGACCATGGAATGTCCGTGTAGGTACAAATTCACCTAACTTATGACCAACCATATCATCTTGGACATAAACTGGGACATGCTTACGCCCATCATAAACAGCGATAGTGTAACCAATGAAACTTGGGAAAATTGTTGAACGACGTGACCACGTCTTAATGACGGATTTCTTGTCGGAACCAGACTGTGCATCGATTTTTTTCAATAAATGCGCATCTGCGAAAGGTCCCTTCTTTAAACTACGACCCATCGTGTGACCTCCTCTCGAGAACTACAGTAATTGCGAATTAATGTTTACCTGGACGACGACCACGAACGATAAGCTTGTTTGAACGAGCTTTCTTGTTACGAGTCTTCTTACCAAGGGTTTTCTTACCCCATGGTGACATTGGCGATGGATGACCGATTGGAGCCTTACCTTCACCACCACCATGAGGGTGATCGTTAGGGTTCATTACAGAACCACGAACTGTTGGACGTTTGCCTTGCCAACGTGAACGACCAGCCTTACCTGAGTTGATTAATTCATGTTGTTCATTACCAACAGTACCAATAGTAGCACGGCCAGTTAATAGAACTAAACGAACTTCACCAGAAGACAAACGTACGATAGCGTACTTGCCTTCCTTACCAAGTAATTGAGCAGACGCACCAGCTGAACGGGCCATTTGGCCACCCTTACCGGGTTTCAGTTCGATGTTATGGATAACAGTACCAACTGGGATGTTAGTTAATGGTAAAGCATTCCCAACTTTGATGTCAGCTTCAACACCTGATTGAACTTGCATACCAACTTCTAAACCCTTTGGTGCTAAAATATATGATTTTACACCATCAGCATATACCAATAAGGCAATGTTAGCTGTCCGGTTTGGATCATATTCGATTGCTTTAACCGTTGCAGAAACTTCATCTTTAATCCGCTTAAAGTCAACCAAACGGTATTGTTGCTTATGACCACCGCCACGATGACGAACAGTAATGTGACCATAACTGTTACGACCAGCCGTATGACTTTGTGAGTCTAATAATGACTTTTCAGGTTTCGTCTTAGTAATTTCGGCGAAATCAGAAGCAGTCATATTACGACGGCCGTTAGTGGTTGGTTTATACTTCTTAATACCCACTGTGAGTTACCTCCTAAAATTAGATTTATTGTTGATCGTCGTTGAACAACTTAATTTCGTTTGAGTCAGGAGTTAAGGTAACAATTGCCTTACGACGCTTCTTAGTGTAGCCGGCGTAACGACCTTGACGCTTTAACTTACCTTTAACGTTCATCACGTTAACTTTAACGACTTTGACATCGAAGATTTCTTCAATAGCCTTTTTAACTTGTGTTTTTGTTGCCTGTACGTTGACATCAAAGGTATAACGCTTGTCATCCAAGTTAGCCATTGATGCTTCAGTAACTACAGGGCGTAAAATTACATCGCGTGCTTCCATTATGCGAGCGCCTCCCCTAATTGATCGAGGGCTTTTTGGGTAACGACTAATTTGTCACTGTTAGCAACATCTAGTACGTTAACACCTTTGGCTTTTAGGATCTTAACATTTGGTAAGTTACGACCTGCCAAAGCAGCCTTTTCATTGTCCTCTTCAACCAAAACAAGTGTCTTGGTGTCGACATTGAGGTTATTTAGTACGTTAGCAAATTCTTTAGTCTTAGGTGCGTCGAAAGCTAAGCCTTCAACAGCAACTAAGCTATTGTCTAAGACCTTTTGAGAAAGGACAGACTTCAAAGCTAAGCGCATAACCTTCTTTGGTAATTTGTAGCTATATGAACGTGGAGTTGGTCCAAAGACAATCCCACCTTTACGCCATTGTGGTGAACGGATAGAACCTTGACGCGCCCGACCAGTACCCTTTTGACGCCATGGTTTACGACCACCACCGCGACGAGCACTCCGGTTTTTAACGGCGTGAGTTCCTTGACGCAATGATGCTCGTTGCATCAAGATGGCGTCAAAAACAACGTTTTCGTTTGGTTCAACACCAAACACTGCATCGTTTAAAGTAACGTCACCATTTTGCGTACCGTCTTGTTTGTATAATGCTACGCTAGTCATGTATTATGTCCTCCTTTCTTATTTACTTTTTACAGATGTTTTAATGATAACAAATGACTTGTTAACGCCAGGGACATTCCCTTTAATTAATAAGACGTTGTTTTCAACATCAGCACGAACGATTTGCAAGTTTTGCATCGTCCGTTGGTGATTACCCATCCGGCCTGGTAATTTCTTACCTTTGAAGACCCGGTTAATAATAGCACCTAATGAACCAGGACGACGATGGTAACGAGACCCATGAGACATAGGTCCACGACTTTGACCATCTTTATGGATATTACCTTGGTAACCATGACCTTTAGTGATACCCGTAACGTCAACGGCGTCACCGACTGCAAAGATATCAGCCTTGACTTCGTCACCTACTGTGTAATCTCCAAGCTCAACATTACGAATTTCACGAATGAAGCGCTTAGGAGCCGTTTTTGCTTTTGCTGCATGACCTTGAGCAGGTTTGTTGCTTAAGACTTCACGCTTATCGTCAACACCTAATTGAATTGCTTCGTAACCGTCATTTTCAACAGTTTTAACTTGCAAGACAACGTTGGGTTGAGTTTCGATAACTGTAACTGGGATTAATTCCCCGGCTTCAGTGAAGACTTGCGTCATTCCTACCTTTTTCCCTAAGATTCCTTTAGTGGTCATGAGTACACCTCCAATTAATTGATTTTAGTTTGAATTAAAGCTTGATTTCAATATCTACACCGCTAGGCAAGTCTAATTTCATTAATGAATCGACTGTCTTAGGCGTTGGGTTAACGATATCGATTAATCGCTTATGAGTCCGCATTTCGAATTGTTCACGTGAGTCCTTAAACTTATGTGGTGAACGTAGAACGGTATAAATAGTCCGTTCAGTTGGTAAGGGAATTGGGCCTGAAATAGTAGCACCAGTTCTCTTTGCCGTTTCGACAATCTTGTCAGCTGACTGATCAAGAATACGGTGTTCGTACGCCTTTAAGCGAATACGAATTTTTTGTTTTGCCATTGTTGTGACCTCCTTCGTCTATTTTGAAAATAAGACTAGCTCCGTGAAAATTACCGCCGCACCCCATGACAATGTAGCCGGGCGTGTCGCAACCTTTCACATCAAAGCTAACTACGGTTACTTGATGTCGGGGTAACCCCATCTAAATACCAAGCACATTCTATATTAACTGAAAAGCTCTGCAATAGCAAGTGTTTCCACACTTTTTTCAAACCATCATTGTAATTCGAGTTACCTTTTTCAAACCAGCAACAACTAAGATAACATAGATAGCTAAAAAATAATAGTCTTTCTCGAGTTTTGTAATCTTAATGTCAATTATCCACTACCAGTTTCAGTTTACTTCTATAATATACAACAACAAAAAAACGCTGAGCAAAATGCTCAACGTTTTTTCTAATCAGGATTAATCTTCGACCGGTTGGCCGCCATTTTTCTTGATAATTTCAGCTTGAACAGCCTTTGGTACCTTTTCGTAATGGTCAAAGGCCATTGTGAAGGTCCCACGACCTTGTGTTGCTGAACGTAAGGTCGTTGCATAACCAAACATTTCAGCTAACGGTACAAACGCATGAACTTCTTGAGCGTTCCCACGTTCTTCCATACCTTCAATCTTACCACGACGAGCGGTAACATGACCCATAATATCACCTAAGTAATCTTCTGGTGTCACAATATCAACCTTCATGATAGGTTCCAAGATAACTGGACCGGCAGACTTAGTTGCGTTCCGTAATGCGATTGAAGCGGCAATCTTGAAGGCTGCTTCACTAGAATCGACATCATGGTAAGAACCGTCGTATAACTTAGCTTTGACATCAACTAATGGGTAACCAGCTAACACACCGTTAGCCATTGATTCGCGCAAGCCTTGTTCAACTGAAGGAATGTATTCACGTGGAACAACCCCACCAACGATGGCATCTTCGAATTCGAAGCCTTTACCTTCTTCGTTAGGTGTGAATTCAACCCAAACATCCCCATATTGACCTTTACCACCAGATTGGTGAACGAACTTACCTTGGACCTTAGTAGCCTTGGTAAAGCTTTCACGGTATGAAACTTGAGGTGCACCAACAGTTGCTTCAACGTTGAATTCACGACGCATCCGATCAACAATGATGTCCAAATGTAATTCACCCATCCCGGCAATCAAAGTTTCACCAGTTTCAGGGTTAGTTTCAGCCTTGAAAGTTGGATCTTCTTCAGAAAGCTTTTGTAGCGCAACATTCATCTTATCTTGGTCAGCCTTAGTCTTAGGTTCAACGGCAACCTGGATAACTGGATCTGGGAATTCCATTGATTCCAAATGATATGGATGTTCAATACTCGTTAATGAGTCCCCAGTAGTTGTATTCTTCAAACCAATCGCAGCGGCAATATCACCAGAGAAAACTTCTGGGATCTCTTTCCGTTGGTTAGAATGCATTTGAAGTAAACGACCGACCCGTTCACGTTTGTCTTTAGTTGCGTTTAACACGTATGAACCAGATTCCAAGGTACCTTGGTAAACCCGGATAAAGGTTAACCGACCAACGAATGGGTCAGTTGCAACTTTAAAGGCCAACGCAGCGAATGGTTTGTCATCGCCAGCAATTAAGTCAATAGCTTCATCAGTTTCAGGATCAGTTGCTTTATAAGGCTTAACATCAAGTGGTGATGGTAAGTAATCCACAACAGCGTCCATTAACATCTGAACACCCTTATTCTTGAAGGCAGAACCAGCTAAAACTGGGAAGAATTCAAGGCTTAACGTTCCTTTACGGATTGCAGCTTTGATTTCAGCTTTAGAAACTTCTTCACCATTCAAGTACTTTTCCATGATGCCATCATCAATATCAGCTAAAGCTTCAATCAAGTCATCACGAGCAGCTTGGGCTTCTTCTTTGTATTCATCAGGTACATCAACAGTATCCCATTCAGTCCCAAGCTTATCTTCGTCATAAAGGTCAGCCTTCATTTCGATTAAGTCAATGACACCTTCAAAGTTGTCTTCTGCCCCAATTGGTAATTGGATAGCATGCGCATTAGCTTGCAAACGATCACCAATCGTGCTTACTGAATACTTAAAGTCTGCCCCAATTTTATCCATCTTGTTAACAAAGACAATCCGTGGCACGTTATAAGTTGATGCTTGACGCCAAACAGTTTCGGTTTGAGGTTCAACCCCTGATTGAGCATCCAAAACCGCAATGGCACCATCTAAAACCCGTAATGAACGTTCAACTTCAACAGTGAAGTCAACGTGTCCAGGGGTGTCGATGATGTTAATCCGGTGGTCTTTCCACTCAGCAGTCGTTGCAGCGGAAGTAATGGTAATCCCACGTTCTTGTTCTTGAGCCATCCAGTCCATTTGTGAAGCCCCATCATGGGTTTCACCGATCTTATGGATTTTACCCGTATAGTACAAGATACGTTCAGTAGTAGTGGTCTTACCAGCATCGATATGGGCCATAATACCAATATTACGAGTCTTATCGAGTGAAAATTCTCTTGTATTAGCCATTAGTAAGTGTGTTACTCCTCTCAATTCAAATGGAATTAACAATGTAAACTTTTCTTCAAAAAATGGCTACTATATGCTCGCATATAATAGCCACCTTGTTGTTTCGTTTAGTTAAAGGCAACCCTTAACCAAACCATGGGAATATTACCAACGATAATGTGCAAAGGCACGGTTGGCTTCAGCCATTTTATGCGTATCTTCACGCTTTTTAACTGAGGCACCAGTATTGTTAGCAGCATCCATGATTTCACGAGCTAACCGGTCTGACATGGTGTGTTCACCACGTGAACGTGCGTATTGAACGATCCAACGAAGGCCCAAGGTCGATTTACGATCTGGACGAACTTCGATAGGAACTTGATAGTTAGATCCACCAACACGGCGAGCTTTAACTTCAAGTACTGGCATAACGTTCTTCATAGCTTCTTCGAAGACTTCTAAAGGTTCATTACCAGTTTGTTCTTTAATTTGATCGAACGCATCATACAAGATTGTTGATGCAGTTCCGCGTTTACCATCTAACATTAAGTGGTTGATTAAACGCGTTACTAATTTTGAATCGTACATTGGATCAGGCAAAACTTCGCGCTTTGCGACATGTCCTCTTCTTGGCATTTAACTTACCTCCTTATTCCTTTGGCTTTTTAGTCCCGTACTTAGAACGGCTTTGGCGACGATCTTCGACACCGGCAGTATCTAAAGTACCACGGATAACATGATAACGAACACCAGGTAAATCCTTTACACGTCCACCACGAATTAAAACAACACTATGTTCTTGGAGGTTGTGACCAATACCAGGAATGTAAGCTGTAACTTCAATCAAGTTAGATAGACGGACACGCGCGTACTTCCGTAAAGCCGAGTTAGGCTTCTTAGGAGTCATTGTGCCGACACGAGTAGCGACACCCCGTTTTTGTGGTGCTGGATTGTTAGTTTGAACCTTCTTGTAACTGTTATACCCAAAGTTCAAAGCTGGGGCGTTCGATTTTGATACTTTAGACTTACGGCCTTTGCGAATTAATTGATTAATTGTTGGCATGTTCTAAAGTGTCCTCCTTCCAAAATATCTGAGTTTTTAAGTCCACACATCCAGGTGGTTCTTTTTTTTACAAAAAATAACGCCTGAACGATGGCGGTTTTGCGCTTAGCCGACCAGTCAGCATGTCTGTATTCCTATACAGGAATCTGTCTGCAAAAAGCACCTTTACTAGACTACCATGATGTTCAGAGCGTGTCAATAAATGTTATAAGCTTTTCTTCACGTAATTATTGATTAGTGAGGAGGAATTTTTTTGTTACTTCTATTAATAAATAGTTATTTCTTTTTAACTGGTGCCTGCTTGGGATCATTCATGACTTGCTGTGCTGACCGGATCAGTACTAAGCAACCTTGGAATTGGTCACAACGTTCCCGTTGTCCACATTGCCAGACACAGTTGCGGTACTGGCAACTTACACCAATCATCGGCCTACTTTTGCAACGTGGTCATTGCTACACTTGCCACCAACCGATTAGTTGGACCTCAACTTGGATTGAATTACTGTGTGGCAGTTTACTACTTTATAACTGGCAAGCCTTATCCATGCTCACCATTGTCTGGTTAAGTTGCTACTTCGTCCTGATCTTCAATAGTCTCACGGATTACCACACCTTCCAAGTTTACCCGCTTACGCTCATCTTACCGGCGCTGCTAGGTCTTAGTCAACGCCATTTAATTTGGGATAATGCCCTATTACTCGTTTTGTTCCTATTAGTTGGACTCTACTTAGTCGCCCGCTTGACCAATAAATTCGGCTTAGGTGATGTTGACGTGTTGCTGTTATTAATTTGTGTCGCTTCCCCCGTCCAAGTAATCACCAGCTTAACGTTAGCGGCAATTGGTGCCCTCGTCGTCTTAAGCCAATACCAGCAACGACAGCTTCCTTTTGTGCCCTTTATCAGTTGGGGTTTCATTCTAGTGACCCAACTAGGCCTCGCCAATTGACATCAAATCATTGTCATCCGTCGGGACTATAATCGTGGCTATCTGATGAGCCGCATTCAGTTGGATCTGAAATTGGGCGCGATTTTTTAGCGGTAATACATTTTCTTGATAGTTCCGCCAATTAATCGTGCGCCAATTATGATGTGCCAGTCGGGTAAAAGCACGTTGATCTAATTGATAACGAGCAGGCAAGTTTAGTGCCATGCAGCGAGCTAAGTACCACCGGTAATTAACTTCTGGCGCCACTGTTAAAAAAACACTAGTCGTTAGTAAAGATTGAAAGACCGGTTGTAAGACCATTAGCCCCTCCACAATAATAATATCTGGCTGAGAAATCGTTTGCGACCATTGCTGATCAATATCATTAATGGCATGATTGTAACTGGGAAGTGTTATTCGGCGCTTAGTCTGAACCCGCATCACAAATTGTCGCATCAATGCGGACCGATATGATTGCGGAAAACCTTTGACTGCCATTAGATGGTGGGCTTTCAAGGTCGCATTCGGCAGCAAGAAGTCATCCGTCGAAACTAAAACAGTCTGCGCCTTTGGCAACCGTTGCTGACAAAACCGTTGCAGTTGTTGCGCAAACGTAGTCTTTCCCGCCGCAACATTGCCAGTAATCCCGATCACGATTGGTTGTGTCCCTACTTTTTCAATCATTGCTGTGGCTAAAAGCTGCTGATAAAATTTGTCATTTGACGTGTACATGACGCCACCACCTTTAATTTCATTTTGGAGAGGAGCTCGTTTAAATGGATATTCATCAGATTCAATACTTAATCACGATTGTTGATAACGATTTTAACCTCACTAAGAGCGCACGGGTCCTAAACGTGTCACAACCTGCGCTCAGTAAACTCATCAGTGAACTTGAAAATATTGAAAATGTGCGCATCTTTATTCGGCGCAAAGGTCGTATCACCGGTTTAACCCCCGTTGGTAAAGATCTTATTCAAAATGGTCGGCAGGTCAGTCTCGACTATCAAGCGATGATGCAAAGCCTACGCGATCACGCAACCGTTCAAACTGGTAAAATCACAATTGGCATTGCCCCAGTCATCATTTCAACCGTCTTTAATCGGGCAATTCCAAAGTTCATTCAGGAAAATCCAACGATTCAATTAAAAATCGTAGAACGTGGTGCCTACGAACTACAAAAAATGCTTTTATTACAAGAAATTGACTTAGCAGTGATTGTTGCTCCGGCAACCTTTCCTGGTATTACTGAAACAATCATTTACCGCGATTCAGTTGCAGTTTGGTTCAACAACCAACATCGTTTCCATGATTTTCCAGGAGCAATTCCCTTCAATGAAGTCGGGCAAGAACGGATTGTCACACTTGATGATAGTTTTATGGTCACTTACCAAGTTAAGCAACGCTTTCAGCAGCAAAAGATTCAACCCAACTTCTTCTTTCAAACCAGCTCTTGGGATTTAATTCTTAATATGTGCCAAGAAATGGACACTGTCGGTATTATTGCAGCCCCAATTGCTAGTAACTACGCCGGAACTAATATCGAGCATCGTGAATTCGATCCGGTTTTCCCTTGGAATATTAGCCTTTGTCGCTTCGGTGACGACTACACTAGCAATTTAGTTCATTACACTAGCGATTGGTTCACCAACTATTTTAAGCACACACCGCGACATGTAGCTTCATCATAAAAATAACGAGGTTGGGATTAACTTTCCCAACCCCGTTATTTTTTAAGATAATGTCAAACATTCTTTTAAGCGTTAACCGTTA
Organism: Lactobacillus sp. CBA3605; assembly: GCF_002970915.1. NCBI lineage: Bacteria > Bacillati > Bacillota > Bacilli > Lactobacillales > Lactobacillaceae > Lactiplantibacillus > Lactiplantibacillus koreensis. Next base: position 2,142,331 of record NZ_CP027190.1, on the reverse strand, counting down.
CCGATTGATTAGCTTGATTGGTAATGTTCCCCATCAGCGCTGGTTCAAAAATCCGGGCATCCATATAATGTAAATTAGAACTGATTTGTGGCTTGAAATCCATTTGATCTAAAACATCCGTGTGTAAATCAATCCCAGGTGCAATTTCAATTAATTCAATGCCCGTCGCAGTCAATTGGAAGACAGCACGTTCAGTCACATAGTAAATGTTTTGGTGATTCTCGTGTGCAACTGGTCCAGAGAAGGTGATTTGCTCAACATCAGTGACTAGTTTATGCCGCCGACCTTCTTGCGTAATCTTTAATTGACCATCACTCACTGTCGTCCGCAAGCCGCCAGCAGTAAAGGTCCCCGTGAATACTACAGTCGGTGTATTTTGTGTAATGTTAACAAAGCCACCGGTACCAGCAATCTTGGGCCCAAATTTTGAAACATTGATGTTGCCGGCGTGGTCGAGTTCAGCTAAGCCTAGAAAGGCAATATCAATACCGCCGCCATCATAGAAATCAAACATGTACGGTTGATCAATCGTCGCTTCGGGCGCAATGGCACAACCAAAGTCGCCACCACCCATTGGTACGCCGCCAAACGTCCCTGGTTCGACCGTCGTGGTAATGTCTTCAGCCGCCCCTTCTTCTTTCAGGACTAACGAGACCGTTTCAGGATATTTACCAATGCCGTAATTCACAATTCGATCTTGATCACGCTTAAACATCGCTGCCCGTCGCGCAATCACCTTTTTAGCATCTAACGCCACGTTAATAGCGCCGGCTGGTTTGACAACATCCGCATCAATATAATCAGGATTATATTGGGTGGTATTACTTTGCATCGTCATCGTTTCATCCGCAGTCTCAACCACGTAATCCACCAATAAACCTGGAATTCGAATATCTTTCGGCCGCATCGCACCGGCTTTAACCACACGTTTAACTTGGACAAAGACTTTGCCACCGTTATTATGGGCCGCCATTGCAATTGAGGTCGATTCCAAGGTTAAAGGTTCATCATCAAAAGTGATATTGCCATTCTCATCAGCAAACGTCCCACGCAAGATGGCAATATTGGGCTTAGGAACTTCATAAGCGAGATAATCAGCGCCATGAATTTTAATTTTAGAAACCAAATCATGTGCTTGAGCGGCTTCATTTAGCTTACCGCCTTCAACATCGGGATCAACGAAAGTCCCCAGACCAACCCGACTAATCTGAATCGGTTTATGTGCTGCCGAATCCCGGAAGATTTGCGACAAAACCCCTTGTGGAAAATTATAAGCTTCAAAGTCATTAGCTGCCACTAGCGGTTCCAATTGTGGCGCTAACCCCCAGTGACCACCAACGATTCGGCGTAGTAACCCTTTGACTGCCAAGTTATTGGTCCCTTTATTGGCACCATCACCAATTCCAGAAGCATGCCAAATGGCTAATTGAGCCGGATGACCCTCGGTATCAAACCGTTTCCGAATACTCCGTAAGATTTCTTCCGCAACGTCGGACCCTAAGAAGCCTTCTAAAGCGATGGTTGCATCGTCGGGAATTAATTGGGCTGCTGCATCGCTATTAATAAATTGCACTGACATTTCTAACACCTCATTTTCAAGATTAAACAACCATCGATTAACGCAACGGGTCGTTATATTATGGTTCTAATTTCTTCAAAGCTTCCAAATCAACGGCCTTAATATCTGCCCCAGGAACTTCGAAACCGTTCAATTGTAAGAATTCACGCCGGAATTCAGCATAACCAGTTAAGTCAGAATTAAAGTTTTCCGGTGTAATCTTCGTCATGAGTTCAGCAACCTTGGCTTGAATATCGGCGCGTTGTTCCCAAGCATCTGGCCGTAAACGACCTTGATCGTCAACTTCTCTTAAATCGCCATAAACCATGTCGCGGAATAACCGATCTTTATGCATAATTGGTGTTTCATGTGTCCCAGTTGTTTCTTCAACCTTGTATAGCGCAATGCAATACAGTGGAAAAATCGGAATAACAACGGAGGCTTTCGTCGTAACCGCCCGTGAGACTGAAATCAAGGCTTCGCCGTTTAAATCATTCAAGGTCTTTTGAATTTTGTGTGATGACGCTTCCGCAGCATCTTTCGCAGCGCCTAAAGTGCCTTCATGATAGAATGCGTAGGTACTCTTAGGGCCAATATATGAATACAAGATGGTCTTAAAGCCTTCAGCTAACACCCCTGCCGCTTTCAATTCGTTAACCCAAATCTCCCAGTCTTCGCCACCCATCACATGCTTAGTCGCTTCAACTTCTTCAGGAGTTGCTGGTTCAACGGTTTGATCAAATAATTTATTTTCTTCCATGTTAATGTTTTGACCAGTTACCGGTTCGCCAACCGATTTAATAACTGAACGCCAAGTTTCATCCGGATTAGCTGGATTAGTCCGTTTTGGTGCTGCAACTGAATAAACTAATAAATCAATTTTACCGCCAAATTCGGCTTTAATGTACGCAATCACTTGGTCTTTCATCGCCTGCGTGAAACAGTCGCCGTTAAAGTTTTTACCAATGAGGCCCGCTTTTTCTGCCGCTTCTCGGAAATAAACATTATTATACCAGCCCGCTGTACCGAGCATCTTCTCATCACGTGGTGCCCGTTCGTAAGAAATACTAATGGTATCGGCACCTTGACCAAATGCTGTCGTAATCCGACTAGCCAAGCCATAACTGGAAGAACCACCAACGATTAAGGCTTTTTTCGCTCCAGCATAGTGACCTTTACCTTGGACATACGCAATTTGATTCAGGATTTCTTGACGACAGCCTTCTGGATTAACTGAACGCGCCACGTTACCTTTTAATTTTTCGGTTAATTGAACCATTGTCGTTGCTTCTGACATTATAAAAACCACCTTTATTAGTTTAACAATTAGTCGGGTAAGAATTAGCTCAAGCAAGTTTCAGCGAAAGTACTCGTTGGTCAACAACGGGAACCGAAACTGTTAAGCACTGATGCCAGCGACTATTGAATTTTTTATGTTAGATAATTAAGCTATTCACATTAGTCATCAACTTGCGGCCGGGACAACTAATTATCTCCATCCACAATGTAAGCCCTTTCTACGGCATTCACCACTATCATTTTTTTATCACTCATATAACTACAAGTTATATGACCGTTGAACCGGCGATTGCTTGATATTTTTTCACAATCTTTTTTTGATTCTTATCAACAAAAATAAACGAGTTGCTTCAAGATTCTAAAAGTCAATCTGTGCCGTTTAATCCAAAAATCGGCAGCCATTCCTAAAGCCAGAATGACTACCGATTTTATGTTAATACTTGCAAACTACAAAACCTTCATCCCATGTGCTAATCATCCAGACAGTCATTATAAGCCGAAAAATCCTTTATATAGAAAGATTCCAATAACTGCACCGACAATTGATGCTAGAACTGGTACCCAGCTATAGCCCCAATGTGAGCTTCCCTTATTAGGAACCGGCAACAGCGCATGGACAATCCGAGGACCTAAATCTCGAGCGGGATTTAAGGCCGGTCCGGTTGGTCCCCCCACGGAGATTACTAAAGTTGCAATCAAACATCCAACCCCAATATTAGCAATATCGATATTTTGATGGAAGAACATGCCACGATATAAGCCCATCGCCCCAAAGACTAAAACCGCGGTGCCAATCAATTCCGTGACAAAGCCATTAAAGTTGCTTTGCGTCGCATCCCCCGTTGAAAATGTCCCTAAAATTGCAGCCGCATCATGACTTTGCCGATAATGTGGCCAATAAATCGCTAACACCAGCAGTTGGCCTGCCACGGCACCTAAAAATTGGTAACTTAGATAAGGCAGCACCTGGGGCCACGGAAAAATTCCGGCGCAGGCTTCTGCAATTGTAATCGCCGGATTTAAATGATTACCAGAAATCGAACCAAACATCATCGCTGGTAGCATGACGCCCAAACCATACCCAATCGCAATAAACAACCAACCACCATTACTTTGACCCAACTTACCATTCCCCGTTGTGGCTGGTAAAAATGAATTTGCTACCGCCCCATTCCCAAACAAAACTAAAATTAAAGTCCCAAAAAACTCCGCCGCATAACTCGCTGGCCAATTGCCACTCATTATAAAAACCTCCTTCAAATTGACGATTGCTTTAAACACGTCGAACTATACCGGAGTCATTTAAGCAAGTAAACACTGATATTTTTTCATAACCAGCATAACCATATGTTATAGTTAGGCGTCACAACGCTTTCTGGTCATCCATTAGTTCTTTTATTCACAATATTAACAATTATTTTTTCGTTTCCGTGATTTTTAAAACTGATAAAACCTTATTTTGCTGGGATTCGTCAAACTTGATCATTTGTTATAAATTCACTAGTGAGTTGCAATTTTTGAAATACTCGTTATGATTAAGCGTGAAAGTACTCGTTGGTAACCTCTGAATTTGTGAAAGGAAGTTATTAACATGTTAAAACTCAACACTTACGAAAATATCTTACTAGACGTTCAGGCTGGCATCGCTACCTTGACTATCAATCGTCCTAAATCAATGAATGCCTTGAACACTGCAACCTTAACTGATATTGGTGCCGCCTTAGATGTCATTAAAGCCAATGCTGATACCATTAAGGTTGTCATTATTACCGGGGCTGGTCCCAAAGCTTTCGTAGCTGGTGCTGATATTGCCGAAATGCACGATATGAATTCATTAGCAGCTGCTGAACTTTCGAAAACAGCACATGCCACATTTGGCCGCATTGAAAATCTGTCTCAATTAACGATTGCTGCCGTCAACGGCTATTGCCTAGGCGGTGGGTTAGAACTCGCTGCTTCTTGCGATATTCGCGTTGTTTCAGACCGGGCAAAATTCGGCCAACCAGAAGTTACTTTAGGTATCGTACCTGGCTTTGGTGGGACCCAACGTTTAACTCGCTTAGTCGGCCGCGGTAAGGCTAAAGAAATGATTGCCATGGGTACGATGGTTGATGCACAAGAAGCTTATCGGATTGGTATTGCTGAAGAAATTGCCACACCTGATGAATTGATGGCTAAAGTTGATAAAATTGCGCAAACAGTCATGAAGAACGGCCTCATTGCGGTTGGTATGGCTAAATACGTGATTGACCGGGCAGCTGATTTACCATTAGACACTGCCATTGATTTCGAAACCCAGATGTGGGCACAGACCTTTGCAACCGCTGATCAGACGGAGGGCATGACCGCCTTTCTTGAAAAACGACCAGCCGCTTTCCCTGGTAAATAATTAACGCTTAGATAAAAAAAGGCATTTGGATTTTGTCCAAATGCCTTTTTAGCGCAACAACGTCGGCCCAATAACCAGTCTCGATACCGACTATCAAAATCTTAATTATTCAGATTTTGATAGTCACATTTGATAACGGTCATTGAGCCGATGCGATTACTTATTTATGCAGTTACTGGCCGTTGCGCGGGGATAGCTTGGGCTTCCCCGCTCGTCACGACTTCGCCATTTTGATTTGTCACGGTTGTCGCTAAGGTCACAATTTTAAAATGCGGTTTAGCTTCAATCTTTGTCACCGTCACTTTAACAACTAAGACGTCATCAAAGTAAACCGGATGGCTGAATCGCAGATTCTGATTCAAATAAATTGCGCCTGGCCCCGGCATTTTCATCCCAACACATGCCGATATCATACCGGCAGAAATCATCCCATGCGCAATACGCCGCTGGAAACGTGTCTGCTTCGCAAAGCTTTCATCCATGTGCATCGGATTGTAATCCCCTGTAACTCGTGCAAAATCATTCACGTCCGTCTCAGTCACCCGTTTAGAGAACTCCCCAACCATGCCAATCGCGATCACGTCATCGTAAATACGCTGATATTCTGTCATTTTGCTTACCTCCAACTTATTCAACCTTGCATCAGTTGATTTCAAATTCATTATAGCCTGATTGTGATTAAATACACAATACCAGTTAATTATAGGCGGTATAACTTTTGGTAACGGTTACAGTTCTGCGTACAAAAAAGAGTCGACCCTACGGCCGACTCTTCTTGCGCTACTTAGCAATTACTTGCTAGCATCTTGTTCTTGCATTTGTTTTTCAAGATCACTGATCGAGTAAACCCCATCAGCCACATTGCCAACTTCCTTAGGCTTGATATGACGGTAACCCGGCATACCAGTCCCAGCAGGAATGATCTTACCAATGATGACATTTTCTTTCAGACCGATCAATGGATCGTTCTTACCACGAATAGCCGCATCAGTTAAGACCCGTGTTGTTTCCTGGAATGACGCCGCTGATAAGAAACTATTCGTTTCCAAGGCAGCTTTGGTAATCCCAAGAATAACTGGCCGTGACGTTGCTGGAATACCACCAGCAATTAACGTCTTGTAGTTTTCATCTTTAAAATCAGCAATATCCATCAAGGTCCCAGGTAAGACATCCGTATCACCCGGATCCATGATCCGAACTTTACGAAGCATCTGCCGAATCATGATTTCAACGTGCTTATCACCAATTTCAACCCCTTGCATCCGATAAACGCGTTGCACTTCACGGAGTAAGTAGTTTTCAGTTGATAAGACATCTCGAATTTGAAGTAATTGTTTAGGATCAATTGACCCAACGTTCAACGCTGCACCACGATGAATGAAGTCACCTTCACTAACCGCCATCCGCGCTGTTAACGGTAACGTATAAGTCCGGGTATCAGTTTCACCCTTAACCGTAACTTCTTTCGTCCGTTCCGCAGGATTTTCTTCAATTGATTCAACCGTCCCAGTTACTTCAGTAACTTCGGCACGCCCTTTAGGATTACGTGATTCAACAATTTCTTGAACCCGTGGCAACCCTTGGGTAATATCGTCTCCGGCAACCCCACCAGTATGGAAAGTCCGCATCGTTAACTGCGTCCCGGGTTCACCGATTGATTGTGCCGCAACGGTCCCAACAGCTTCACCGACTTCGACTTCATCACCGGTAGCCATATTACGGCCATAACAGTGTTCACAAACCCCATGTTTCGTGTTGCAAGTGAAGGCCGAACGAATCGTCACTTCAGTTACACCCGCGCCAACAATCGTCTGTGCTAGGTCTTCATCGATCATAACGTTGTTACCAACAATTTCTTCATGCGTCTCAGGATTAAAGACAGTCTTCATCGTGTAACGACCTAAAATCCGGTCATACAATGGTTCGATAACTTCGTTACCATCCATGATGGCTTCGATTCGTAACCCACGATCAGTGCCACAATCCTTTTCACGCACAATAACATCTTGAGCCACATCGACAAGTCGACGTGTCAAGTAACCAGAGTTGGCAGTCTTCAAGGCCGTATCGGTCATCCCTTTACGAGCCCCATGGGTTGAAATAAACATTTCCAAGACTGAGAGTCCTTCACGGAAGTTAGAAAGAATAGGTAGTTCCATGATTTTCCCATTAGGAGCGGCCATCAAACCACGCATCCCAGCTAACTGCGTAAAGTTAGAAATGTTCCCACGCGCACCAGAATCACTCATCATAAAGATTGGGTTATCTGGGCTAAAACTATCAATTAGTTTTTGTTGGATTTGGTCTTTAGCATCATTCCAGACACCAATGACCCGTTCATAACGTTCATCATCCGTAATTAAACCACGACGGAATTGTTTTGAAATCGTGTTAACTTGCTTATGCGCTGCGTCGATGATTTCTGGTTTTTCTTTTAAGTCAGTCACATCGGCAACCCCAACCGTCAAACCAGACTTAGTTGAAATGTTGTAACCTAAGTCTTTCATCCGGTCAAGCAAGAGTGACGTTGCCGTCACATGGTATTGCTTGTAAACTTCCGCAATAATATCAGCCAAGAAGCCCTTCTTAAATGGCATGATTAAGTCTTGACCATCTAAGAAATCATGAATGTTTTCACCAGGCTTCAAGAAATACTTGGCAGGCGTGCCATCAATCAAATTGTCATTCGTTGGTTCGTTCAAGTATGGGAACTTACCAGGCAAAATGTTATTGAAGATAGCTTTACCAACCGTAGTCACTAAGACTTCTTGCTTCTGTTCGTCATTGAAAGGCTTGTCAGTCATGGATGAAGCTTGAATCCCAACCCGACTGTGCATGTGCACGTAGCCAGCTTGATAAGCTTTTTGAGCTTCATTCAAGTCTTTAAAGATCATGCCTTCGCCTTCACGACCAACTTCTTCAGTCGTCAAGTAGTAGTTACCGATAACCATATCTTGTGATGGTGTTACCACTGGCTTACCATCTTTAGGTGCCAAGATATGATGCGCAGCCAACATTAATAGCCGAGCTTCAGCTTGTGCTTCATCTGATAAAGGTAAATGGATGGCCATTTGGTCCCCATCGAAATCGGCATTGTAAGCTTCACAAGCCAATGGATGTAACCGCATTGCTTTACCACTAACCAAGACTGGTTCGAACGCTTGAATCCCTAAACGGTGAAGTGTAGGGGCCCGGTTCAAGAGCACTGGATGTTCTTTAATGACGTCTTCTAAGACACCCCAAACATCGTCATCTGCACGTTCAATCTTCCGTTTAGCATTTTTGATGTTAGAAGCTAATTCACGTTTAACCAATTCTTTCATGATGAAAGGCTTGAAGAGTTCCAACGCCATTTGACGTGGTAACCCCATTTGGTTCATCTTCAAGAATGGTCCAACGTCGATAACAGAACGCCCAGAATAATCAACCCGCTTACCAAGTAAGTTTTGACGGAACCGACCTTGCTTCCCTTTCAACATATGTGAGAGGGACTTCAATGGCCGATTACCAGGCCCAGCAACAGGACGCCCACGCCGACCATTATCAATCAAAGCATCAACGGCTTCTTGTAACATCCGCTTTTCGTTTTGAACAATAATACCAGGGGCATTTAAATCTAATAAACGTTTCAACCGGTTGTTACGGTTGATGACCCGACGGTATAAATCATTCAAGTCAGAAGTGGCAAAACGTCCACCTTCCAATTGAACCATTGGCCGTAAGTCCGGGGGAATGACCGGAATCGCATCCATGACCATCCAAGCAGGTTCATTACCAGAAGTAACAAAGGCTTCAATGATATCTAGACGACGAACGGCCCGCGTCCGTTTTTGACCAGAAGCATCTTTTAAGGCTTCCTTCAAATCACGTGCTTCTTTTTCAAGTTCGACGTTATTTAAAAGACGCTTAATTGCTTCAGCACCCATTTCGGCATCAAATTCATTACCGTATTGGGCTTTCTTTTCTCGGTATTCACGTTCAGAAAGCAATTGTTTCTTTTCAAGTGGCGTGTTACCAGGTTCGATAACGACGTATGAAGCGAAGTAAATGATTTCTTCAAGTGCCCGAGGACTCATGTCTAAAACTAAGCCCATCCGGCTAGGAATTCCCTTAAAGTACCAGATGTGTGTCACTGGTGCGGCAAGTTCAATATGACCCATCCGTTCGCGACGAACTTTACTACGAGTCACTTCAACCCCACAACGGTCACAGACAATACCCTTATAACGAATCCGTTTGTACTTACCACAAGCACATTCCCAATCCTTAGTAGGACCGAAGATACGTTCATCAAACAGACCGTCTTTTTCAGGTTTCAATGTCCGGTAGTTAATGGTTTCCGGCTTTTTAACTTCGCCATATGACCAGCTACGAATCTTGTCTGGTGATGCCAGACCGATTTGCATGCTTTCAAACTTGTTGACATCGATCAAAGGACCGACCTCCCTTTTTATTGATTATCCTGGTGAGCGTTTGTTGTTTCTGAAGCTGCTGGCTTGTCAGCCTTAGCTGGTTTATCAGCGGCTTTTTGTTCTTGTTCTTGCTGGAACTTGCTCAAGGCATCCACGTTAACGACATCGTCGTCATCGTCATCCATATCCCGCAATTCAATTTCTTTATCTTCTGCATCGAGGACCTTCATATCAAGGCCTAATGCTTGTAATTCCTTAACCAAAACTCGGAATGATTCTGGCACTCCTGGTTTAGGAATTGGTTCGCCCTTAACGATGGCTTCGTAGGTTTTAACCCGACCAACCACGTCATCAGACTTGTAAGTCAAGATTTCTTGCAAGGTATAAGCAGCCCCATAAGCTTCCAAGGCCCAAACTTCCATTTCACCGAAACGTTGGCCCCCAAATTGCGCTTTCCCACCAAGTGGTTGTTGCGTAACTAAAGAGTATGGTCCGATGGAACGTGCATGGATCTTATCGTCAACCATGTGACTAAGCTTCATATAGTGCATAACCCCAACGGCAACTCGTTTGTCGAATGGTTCACCGGTCCGACCATCATAAACAACGGTCTTCCCATCTTGATCCATCCCAGCTTCACGAACGGCTTTCCAAATATCAGAGTCACGCGCCCCATCAAAGACTGGCGTTGCCATATGAATGCCTAACTTGCGAGCAGCCATTCCTAAATGCAATTCCAAAACTTGACCAATGTTCATCCGGGAAGGAACCCCCATCGGACTCAACATGATATCAATAGGGGTACCATCTGGCATGTACGGCATATCTTCTTCAGGAACTACGATTGAAACAGTCCCTTTATTACCATGTCGTCCGGCCATCTTATCCCCAACTTGAATCTTCCGCTTTTGCGCAATGTAAACGCGGACCATCATGTTAACGCCAGGTGATAATTCATCCCCATTTTCACGGGTAAAGATCTTAACATCTTGCACGATTCCGCCACCACCATGTGGTACCCGGAGTGAGGTATCGCGAACTTCGCGGGCCTTTTCACCAAAGATTGCGTGTAACAAACGTTCTTCAGCTGATAATTCTGTAACCCCTTTAGGTGTTACTTTACCAACTAGAATGTCGCCATCTTTAACTTCAGCACCAACGCGGATAATCCCATCTTCGTCAAGGTTCTTTAAAGCATCTTCCCCAACGTTAGGAATTTCACGCGTCATTTCTTCAGGTCCAAGCTTAGTGTCACGCGCTTCTGATTCATATTCTTCAATATGGATTGACGTGTAAACATCTTCGCGAACCAACCGTTCATTAATAATGATGGCATCTTCGAAGTTATAACCATTCCAAGTCATGAAGGCAACTAATGGGTTTTGCCCTAAGGCTAATTCCCCACCTTCCATGGCTGGACCATCGGCCAAAACTTCATCATTGTCAACATGATCACTAACTTTGACGATTGGCCGTTGGTTATAGTTCTTACCACCATTAGAACGACGGAATTTCATTAATTTGTAGGTATCCAAAGAACCATCGTCACGTCGAACGCGAATTTCACGCGCATCAACGTATTCAACTGTTCCTTCATGCTTATTAATTAAAGCAATCCCAGAGTCATGCGCCGCTTTGTATTCAATCCCGGTCCCAACTAATGGGGCATGTGGATCAACTAAAGGCACCGCTTGTCGTTGCATATTGGCACCCATAAGGGCCCGGTTAGAGTCATCGTTTTCCAAGAAAGGAATACATGCGGTGGCTACGGCAACAACTTGCTTAGGCGAAACGTCCATGTAATCGACGTTCTCGATTGAAGTTTCCAAGTTTTCTTCCTTTTCACGGGCCAAAACTGTATCTTCAACGAAAGAACCATCATCGTTTAATGGGGAGTTTGCTTGTGCAATGACAAATTGGTCTTCTTCATCGGCAGCTAAATAGTCAATCTTGTCAGTAACCTTATGTGTCGTCCAATCGACCCGTCGATAAGGCGTTTCGATAAACCCATAACGGTTAACCTTGGCATATGATGACAAACTATTAATCAACCCGATATTTGGACCTTCAGGCGTTTCGATTGGGCACATCCGACCATAATGGGTATAATGCACGTCTCGAACTTCATAACCAGCCCGATCACGCGTCAAACCACCAGGTCCTAAGGCTGACAAACGCCGTTTATGCGTTAATTCACCTAAGGGGTTCGTTTGATCCATGAATTGTGACAATTGTGAAGACCCAAAGAATTCCTTGATTGAGGCAACAACTGGGCGAATATTGATTAATTGTTGTGGCGTAACGGTTGCGGCGTCTTGGATTGACATCCGTTCACGAACAACTCGTTCCATCCGTGATAACCCGATTCGGAATTGGTTTTGTAACAATTCACCAACTGAACGAATCCGACGGTTACCCAAGTGATCAATATCATCGGTCGTGCCTAAACCTTCACGCAAGTTGAAGAAGTAATTAATAGAAGCAATGATATCAGCTGGCACAATGTGCTTGAACTTCAAATCAATATTGCCATTACCAATGACATTCACAACTTTTTCAGGATCATTTTGTGAATAGACTTTAACAACTTGTAACACCATTGGATTCGTCACAACAGCTTCATCAGATGGCGTATAAGTAACCGTCTTGAAGTCGTCACGTTCCAAATAATCGCCAAGCTTAGCCATGACATTCTTATCAATCATGTCACCCTTTTGCGCGATAACTTCACCAGTATCTGGATCAGCCAACGTTTCAGCTAAGGTTTGACCCATTAAACGCGTCTTCATGCTGAGCTTCTTGTTAACCTTATAGCGGCCAACTGGTGCAAAGTCATAACGTTTAGGATCAAAGAACCGTGCAGTTAAAAGGCTCCGTGAACTATCAGCAGTCTTGGGTTCACCAGGACGTAGCCGTTCATAAATATCTTTTAACGATTCTTCAACACGGGAATCATCCGTATTCTTATGCACGTCTTTTTCCAACGTTAGCATCAAACTGTCAGTTTCACCTAACATTTCGATAATATCGTCATCAGAACCATAACCTAAAGCCCGAACTAATTCCGTTAATGGAATTTTCCGAGTCCGGTCAATCCGAACGTACGAAATTTGTTTGGCGTCAGTTTCTAATTCAAGCCAGGCTCCACGGTTAGGAATCACCGTCGTACCATAACTAGGACGACCATTTTTATCTAATTCTTCATTAAAGTAAACACCGGGTGAACGAACCAATTGTGAGACAATGACCCGTTCGGCACCGTTAATGATAAAGGTCCCTTGTTCAGTCATTAATGGGAAATCGCCAAAGAATACATCTTGTGACTTAATTTCACCAGTTTCATGGTTAGTCAATCGTAAAGTCACATGCAGTGGTGCGGAATAATTCGCATCATGTTCACGTGCTTCATCGACGGTGTACTTTGGTTCTAATAGTTGATAGTCGACAAATTCAAGTGAAAGTTTTCCTGCAAAATCGTCGATTGGCAAAATATCTTCAAACATTTCCCGGAGACCTTCATCCAAGAACCACTGATATGAATCAGATTGAATTTCGATCAAGTTAGGCAAATCAAGAACTTCCTTGATACGTGCATAACTTCTACGGGTACGGTGTTTACCGTATTTAACTAAATGTCCGGCCAAGTTGTTCACCCCTTCTTATTATTCCGTGCCTCGGCCCTCACAATTAATATTACATTTGTGTTACAAATGCACTAAAAACCGAATTTTGGGCATAAAAAAACCAAAAATAGTCATTTAAGTTGGACTATTTTTGGGATTATATTAGCAAACAGCGCAGACAATAGATTGCGCATTTGTTCGAGTTCACGGTTACAGACAAGTTATAATATACAACGAACGCGGTCAATTGTCAATCTAGAACCTTCAATTATTTGGCGTCGCCACGCCAAATAAAATCATTTTCAATAACGTTTGAACTTGCACCCGTTCATCAGCTTTCGGATCACCAATCTGATGAAACCGATTGAATAACGGACTCAAACTAGTCAAATAAAAGTTAGCCGCCATTTGAGGCGTGACCCCCACTTGCAATGTAACACGCTCTTGTTCAAAAAAAGTTTGGAGTGGTTGAACATAATCGGTGGCAAAGACTGTGGCTAATTGTTGAATATGTTCCCGAGTCAAAGCTTTAAAACTCGTATGGATTAACGTGAATACATCGGCTGGATGCTTATGGGTCAGCAGTAGCGATACATCCGTTAATTGCTCTAACGGCGACTGAGTTTGATCGGTTAAGATGGCTGCCAGTCCCGTTTTAATTTCAGCACCGACAGTTGTGATGACGGCCAAAAAAATAACTTCTTTATCTTTAAAATGATGGTACAAAGCCGGTTGCGTAATGCCAACTGCATTGGCAATATCACGAGTACTCGTCGCGGCATAGCCTTCTTTCAAAAACAACTCCCGGGCAGCAGATAAAATTGCCTGATGTGTTTGTGCTAGCTGTTCGGCACGCGTCACCATCGCGGCCACCTTCTTTCAATTCTTAATTCCTATTATAATCTACACCAAAACCCGATTAGTCGCCAGTCTTGAAACGCACCTCAAAATCTGAAATCAAAAAAATAAGCCTAGAACCAAAGTTCCAGACTTACCCTTTATGTTTAGATTAACTTGAAGATACTGTCGAACGGCCATCAGATTTCGGCTGAGTTTTCACATTAACCGTAATTGCCCCTTTATGGGCACCGATTGTAACCTGATCATTCACTTTAATTTCACCAGTTAATAAGGATTCACTTAACCGGTCTTCAATTTCAGTTTGTAAAGCCCGTCGAATTGGACGTGCACCATATTCAGGATCAAAACCAGCTTTCGCAACCACATCAATGGCCGCCGCCGTAATCTTAATCTTAATCCCTTGTTGTGCAACCCGCCCAACAATTTCTTGCGCCATTAACTTGACAATCGCATGTAATTCTTCACGGTTGAGTGAATGGAAGACAATTGTCTCATCAATTCGGTTCAAGAATTCTGGTCGGAAGGCCTTCCGAAGCTCTTCGCGAATCGTAGCTGATACCGCCTGATAATCATTCGCCTTATCAGCTGCACCAAAGCCAACTGATTTTTCATCACGTAGCGTTGTCGCACCTAAGTTTGATGTCATAATCAAGATCGTATTGCGGAAATCAACTTTCCGCCCCTTCGAATCCGTTAAATAACCATCATCCAAGACCTGCAATAAAATATTAAAGACATCTGGATGGGCTTTTTCAACTTCATCAAATAACACGACTGAATAAGGCTTTTGCCGAACTTTTTCGGTTAACTGACCACCTTCATCATAACCAACATAACCAGGGGCCGAACCAATCAAACGACTCGTTGAATACCGTTCCATGTATTCAGACATATCAATTCGAATCATATTATCTTCTGAACCAAACATCGCTTCAGCCAAGGCCTTCGCTAATTCGGTCTTTCCGACCCCAGTAGGGCCTAAGAACATGAAAGACCCAATTGGACGACTTGGATCTTTCAAACCGCTCCGAGCCCGCCGAATCGCACGTGCCACCGCTGAAACTGCTTCTGGTTGACCAACAACCCGTTGATGTAAAATCTTTTCAAGGTTAACCAATCGTTCACTTTCAGTCTTTTGTAACTGTGTCAACGGCACGCCAGTCCATTCAGCCACCACTTGGGCAATATCTTCACCCGTTACTTGTAAGTGATACTTCTGGGATGTGCCATCAGCAACCTCAGCCTGTTGATCAGCCGCTAAAGTCGCTAACCGTTGTTTTAATTTCATTTCACGTTTGCGAATATCGGCAGCTTGTTCAAAGTCTTGATCTTCAATTGCAGCTTCTTTAGCTTGCCGTAGTTTCGTCAACTTATCTTGATTTTTAGATAACTTAGTTGGTTGATCCATTTGGTCAATCCGAACTTTGGCGGCAGCTTCGTCCATTAAATCAATCGCCTTATCCGGTAAGAAACGATCGCTAATGTAGCGATTAGAAAGCTTGACTGCTTGTTCCACTGCCTCATCGGTAATCATGACATGATGATGATCTTCATAGCGTGGCCGCAAACCACTTAAAATCTCAACGGCTTCTGCTGGGGTTGGTTCATTAACCATTACGGTAGCAAAACGTCGTTCTAAGGCTGCATCTGATTCGATATATTTTTGATATTCATTTAAAGTCGTAGCCCCAATGGTTTGAAGTTCACCACGGGCTAAAGCAGGTTTTAAGATGTTAGAAGCATCAATCGCCCCTTCAGCACCCCCGGCCCCAATTAAGGTATGCAATTCATCGATAAATAAAATAACATGCCCATCATTGTAAATTTCGTCGATAACTTTTTTCAAGCGATCTTCAAATTCACCACGATACTTGGTACCCGCTACTAATGAGCCCATATCAAGCATCATAAGACGTTTATCAGCCATATCACTCGGCACATCACCCGCCACAATCTTTTGCGCCAGGCCCTCAGCAATCGCTGTTTTACCAACCCCAGGTTCACCAATTAGAACGGGGTTATTTTTTGTCCGTCGTGACAAGATTTGAATGACCCGTTTGACCTCTTTGGAACGGCCAACGACAGGATCCATTTCCTGTTCACTCGCCAATTGGGTTAAGTCACGGGCTAAGGAATCCAAGGTTGGTGTCCCTTCTGTGGATTTTGCATTCCGAGTTTGCGCATTAGCTTTACGCTTACCCATGGCATCACTGACACCAAGCTTACGCAAGACCACTTTGCGAGTCTGACCTAAATCAAGATTTAGGTTCATTAAAATTCGCGAGGACAAGATACTTTCATCAGAGAGCATCGCTAATAATAGATGTTCCGTGCCAATCTTGTTAGCGCCAAGCCGCTTTGCTTCATCACCAGCAACTGATAAAATCTCTTTAGCTTTCGGCGAATACGGTAAATAGGTGTCTTTACCAACATTGCTTAACGTCCCATAGCCAGTAAACCGCTCAATTTCTTCACGGATATCATCCTCTGTCACGGAATATTGTTGTAAGACCTTGTTAGCAATCCCATTTTTCTCGATGGCCAACGCTAATAATAGATGTTCCGTACCAACTGCTTGATGTTTAAAATACTTAGCCTGCTCTTGCGCTAAGACTAAGACACTTTTGGCACTCGGGGTAAATAGGTTATCCATTGCGATTCCTCGCTTTCTTTAACTTTCATAACGTAAATGATTTAAAATACCAATAATAATTCGCGCCCGTAAGCTATTTTCTAAATCATGATCGTCCACCTTTAAGGTATTCCGATCAGTAGCGACTAGAATTAATTGGGCTTCGCGACGATTTAACACGTCGTCTTCATAAAGACTTTGGACGACCGCGTAGGCGTCACGTTGTGTGATGGAATCCCCAATCACTTGAATCAGGGTGTCCAAAACGTCTGCATCATCGACTAAATTAACCTTTTCAATGCGAATATACCCACCACCACCACGTTTACTTTCAACTAAGTAACCGTTTTGAATGGTAAAACGGGTCTTGATCACATAATTAATCTGGGAGGGAACCACGTTAAACAGATCCGCAATTTCTGACCGTCGAATTTCAACATGCGCCGCGTCCGCCAAAATACTTTTTAAATATTTTTCAATGATATCGGAGATATTTTGACTTTGCATTTGCTTCACCCTTTACATTATCTTTGACTAATATTGACTTTCATTATACGAGGATAATATGAAATTGCAAAGAATTTTACCTAAAGCGCGGCCGCATCGGTTCCCTACGGTTGTTACAGCATAGCACGCCCATCAGTCGCTTTCAATTGATTCGACTGCCAGTTGGTATAGTTGACAGCAAAAAAGGATGAGCACAAAGTCTCATCCTTTTAGGAAACACCAGCTCACTATAATTGATGCCTAATTGACTGGTTATTTACGGTTAATCTAATCGGGAAAACAGGATTTGAACCTGCGACCCCTACGTCCCGAACGTAGTGCTCTACCAAGCTGAGCTACTTCCCGTTAAAAAGTTTAAATAAAAAGCCCTAGTTAAATTAACTAAGACTGTTTTAATCGATCGGGAAAACAGGATTCGAACCTGCGACCCCCTGGTCCCAAACCAGGTGCTCTACCAAGCTGAGCTATTTCCCGATAACTAATGCACCCAGTAGGAGTCGAACCTACAACCTTCTGATTCGTAGTCAGACACTCTATCCAATTGCGCTATGGGTGCAAATTAAAATGCCGAGGACCGGGATCGAACCGGTACGGTTATCACTAACCGCAGGATTTTAAGTCCTGTGCGTCTGCCAATTCCGCCACCCCGGCAAATTAAAAGCGGAAGACGGGATTCGAACCCGCGACCCCCACCATGGCAAGGTGATGTTCTACCACTGAACTACTTCCGCAAAATAAGTATTAAATTGTAAAATGCCGACTAGAGGATTCGAACCTCCGACCTCCTCATTACTAGTGAGATGCTCTGCCAACTGAGCTAAGTCGGCATATGCGGGTGAAGGGACTCGAACCCCCACGTCGTAAGACACTAGAACCTAAATCTAGCGCGTCTGCCAGTTCCGCCACACCCGCATGAAATTAATCATGCCTTGTTGTCGGTACAAGCAGTGCTTACCGGTACGCCATGACAACTATTTAACTTTATCATTCGGTTGAATAATTGTCAACATATTTTTAAATTTAATGGATAAATATACTTTTTAACGCATATTTTTCCGACAAGAAATATTATAGCACTCGAGATAAATCATGGGAACCCCTAATTTTAAAAAAAGTAATTTCCATCGGGTTCAGCTGCCCTAATCACTGCGTCAATCACACTTATACCAGCATTTGATGGCATACAAAAAGACCGCAAAAATTGCGATCTTTTCAGTAGCTTTTATCTCTAAGCACCTTAATACGGTCTCAACGCAACTTAAGCTCGTGCTGTAATCTGCGTCTTACCATGCATATATGGCACTAGTACATCTGGAATAGTGATTGAGCCATCCGCATTTTGATAATTTTCCATGATGGCTGCAACGGTGCGGCCAACTGCTAAGCCACTCCCATTCAACGTATGAACAAATTGGAGCTTACCATCGTCATCACGATATTGAATGTGCGCCCGTCGTGCTTGGAAATCGGTGCAATTAGAACAGCTTGAAATTTCACGATATTTGCTTTGTTCTGGGAACCAGACTTCCAAATCATGCGTCATGGCAGCCGTAAAGCTCATGTCACCCGTCGTTAACGTGATGACATGGTAAGGCAATCCCAATTTTTTCAATAACGATTCCGCATTATTGGTTAGCTTTTCCAATTCATCCCATGAGTCTTCTGGTTTAGTGAATTTCACCATTTCAACTTTATTAAATTGATGTAATCGTATTAACCCCTTCGTGTCACGGCCAGCACTCCCCGCTTCTTCTCGAAAAGCCGGTGATAGTGCGGTGAAGTAAACTGGTAACTTCTCACTTGGAATAATCTCATCGCGATAATAGTTCACTAATGGCACTTCAGCCGTGGGAATAAGGCTTAAATCTTGAGTCTTAATCCGGAAAGCATCATCTTTAAACTTAGGAAATTGTCCCGTTCCATACATGGATTCATCCGTCACCATGTAAGGGGGTAAGATTTCGGTGTAGCCTTCAGCTTCATGCTGATCCAAGAAAAAGTTATAAACAGCCCGTTCAAGTTTGGCACCATCGCCAACATAATATAAGAAGCGACTCCCGGAAACTTTGGCGCCCCGTTCAAAATCTAAGATCCCCAGCGCTTCACCTAATTCCCAATGAGCTTTGGGTTCAAAATCAAATTGACGGGGCGTCCCAATTCGCCGTAATTCGACTGCATCGTCTTCATCTAAACTAATTGGGACATCTGGATGGGGCATATTAGGTAAGTGTGCCGCTAAATCTTGCACCTTAGCCGCAGCTTGCCGTCGGTCTTCATCTAACGCCTTAATTTCAGCGCTCACTTTTTGCATTTCAGCGATTGGCGCACTGGCATCCGCTTTTTGCCGCTTCAACTGTGAGATTTCACCGGAAACTTGATTTCGCGTGGACTTCAATTGTTCACTCTTCAAAATCAAAGCTCGTCGATCAGCGTCAGCCTGAATCAAATCATCAATCTGACTAGCTGCGACCCCGCGGTGCCCAAGCTGTTCCTTAACAAAATCTGGTTGTTGTCGAATCATTTTTACATCTAACATGTTAAAATCCTCCTTGAAAATAATGATAAAAAAACAGTCTTCGCATCCCTAAATTGGGACGAAAAGACTGTTATTCGCGGTACCACCCAAGTTCAGGATGATGCACTCATCCTGCCCTCAATCGGATAACGGCTTAGCCGTGCAGTATTACCTGCCCACTTTGTCGCGTCGGAGTTTCGACTACCGGTTCACACCAACCACCGGTTCTCTGACTGTCTACTTTAAACGCGCCGTGTTTAATATACTGCTATCACTATAAGACATTCCCCACTAAAAGGCAACTGGCTTAGCTTAAGGCCTTCACCCGGTCGTCAATCATTGTTAACACCGTCTGGCGAGCAACAGGATCAGCCACAAAGTCCAATTCGTCCCCGTCAATTTGCATTTTGGGGCTCCGATCGTAATCGGCATACCACTTAGCATAACGAGCATTTAGCGTTTCGTAGTAGTGGTATAAGTCTGGATCTTGATCAATCTGTTCGTAAGAGCGGCCCCGCATTTGGATTCGTTTCAACATCGTTTCAAACGAAATATTGATATGAATCAATAAATCAGGACTTTTTTGATGCTCAGCTTCCGGCAATTCCTGCATCATGTTATCTAATAAAGAATCGTAAATATCAACTTCCGTACTCGTCGCCCGGCCTAAGTCACCGTTTAAATGGAATAACAACGAATCTTCAAAAATTGATCGATCTAAGACATCTAAATCGTTTGTAAAAGCCGACTTGATACTGCCTAATCGTTTATTTAAAAAATAGATTTGGAGTAAAAATGCGTACTTCTTAGGATTCTTATAAAATAATGGCAAAATAGTATTGTCATCGACGGATTCGTAAAACGCAGTTGAATCAAAATGATCCGCAACTAGGTGCGTTAAACTCGTCTTCCCGGCACCAATTGTTCCTGACATTACAAGCATGGGGTTCTCTCCTTTATTCACGTCCGTTTTTAATTAGCTTTCAAAGCAACACTACATATTGTACGCACACCCATGTCAAAATGCAATATCTAGTCAAAAATTACTTGGTCGCACTTTCACGCGCCTGCAATAAAGTCACATATTGTTCCAAGGTTAAGTGATGCTTAACTATAAAGGCCGCACTCGCTTTACCAACATAACGGAAATGCCAGGACTCATAGTCAATGCCCGTCGATTTTTCGCCCGTCTTAGGGAAACGAAGAATCAACCCATAATCGACCGCGTGGTTAATCAACCATTTTTGTCCCGCTGCTTTATCTGATGATGATAACAGTTGGCTACCGTTGGCATTAAACCATTTGGTATTTATAATATCCGCAGCTAATCCGGTCTGATGTTCACTTCCACGTGGTACCGCAACGTATTCTTGGGTCAACTTCAACGCTTGCTTAGCGGTCTTGCCTTGTGACTCATACGTCTTGATCGAGTCATTCCAAACCTGCTTTTGATAAGCCACAGAACGATACCCAGACACAATTGTTGCTGGGTAACCTGCTTTTTTGGCACCATTTAAAAAGGCTGTCATTGGTTTAACGACCGACTGCCGGACGGGAATGCCATTAATTGACCCTTTGGTAAAGGTCAATTCATCATACTTATGCCACTTATTGACCAAAAACAAGTCACTATCAGTCGACTTAACGCCCTTAGGTAACGCCTGAATCAACTTTTGCCGCTTGGTTAAGGTCTTCGTGGTACTTTGACTGGTTGCCGAACTTTTTTGCTTCGTGCCGGTGGCCGAACAGCCACTTAGGATTCCCACTATTGAAACGACTACTAAACTTTTCAAAACACTTTCTCTCAACATATTCACTCGCTGCCTTTCTAATTTAGATTAGCACACTTAACCGGGCACGACCGCATAACATGACTTTTTTGCGATAATTTTAAGTTTTTCTGGTGACACTCGTCCAATTACAAAAAAGGATTGCGACCTCGGTCCCAATCCTAATTCGCTACTTATCTAAATGATGTTTTGATAAATCAACTTGATCCAAAGGAACCATTTTTGTATGATGCCGGATCTTATAATACACAAATAACACGATAAACAACGGAATACTCATGTAAGTAATCCCAATGGCTTGCCAATCCCAAGTGGCAAAGGAATGTAAGTCTTGACCCACAATAACCACTAAACAGAGGAAAAAGGCGAACAATGGCCCGAACGGAAAGAGCTTAGCATGATACCGCAACTCGCTCAGTTGATGGCCCTGCTTAATAAAGGCCCGCCGAAACCGCAAATGTGAGATGGCAATTCCGAGCCAAGCAATGAACCCGGTTAACCCACTGGCCGAAACGAGGAAGATATAAATCCGCCCCCCCGACAAACTAGATAGGAAGGTTAGGAGTCCAACAAACGCTGTCCCGAGTAATGCCATCATCGGAATACCATGGCGATTGGTCCGCCCAAAAGTTTTGGGTGCATAGCCTTGTAACGACAATGAATATAGCATCCGTGTTGACGCATACATCCCAGAATTTGCAGCCGACAGAACCGAAGTTAAAATCACGGCGTTCATCAAACTTGCCGCCGCCGCTAAGCCTGCTCGCTTAAAGACTAAGGTAAAGGGACTAATCGCAATATCACTGGCCGATGAACCCAATAGATCCTTCGACGTATACGGAATAATCGCTGCAATCACGAAAATTGCTAAAATGTAAAACAGTAAGATACGCCAAAAAACTTGTTTAATCGCCGCTGGGATACTTTTTTCTGGAGTTGCGGATTCCCCCGCCGTAATCCCGATTAATTCCGTCCCTTGGAACGAAAAACCAGCAACAACAAACACACTCAGAATCGTCGGAATCCCACCGACAAATGGCGCTTTCTTGACAGTAAAGTTACTCAACCCAGTTGCATGACCGCCCATAATGCCAAGAATCGTTAATACACCAACAACCAAGAACACCAATACGGTAATCACTTTAATCAAGGATAACCAATATTCAGTCTCGCCAAACGAACGAACCGATAACGCATTGATGATGAAAATCAAGACTAATGCGATGAGACTGAAAATCCAACCGGGTACGTTAGGTAACCAAAATCGCATAACGATGGCTGCGGTACTAATATCCACCGCTAACGTAATAGCCCAATTAAACCAATAGTTCCAACCCATGGCAAAACCTAGTGCTGGATCGACAAATTTGGTGGCATAAGTGGAAAATGACCCCGATACGGGTAAATAAGTCGCCATTTCGCCCAAACTGGTCATTAGGAAGTAAACCATAATGCCAATCCCAACGTATGCGAGTAACGCGCCGCCAGGCCCAGCAGTTGAAATTGCGGACCCCGAGGCTACAAACAACCCCGTTCCAATACTGCCTCCTAACGCAATCATTGATAAATGACGCGTCTTTAAATCACGATGGACCTCGTGATGTTGTTCTTCTGCCATGCGGCAACCTCCAAAAATCTGATTTATATCTAAAAGTGTTCACACCGATTCAGTTTTTTCAAGACCAAAAATAAAAAAGTCCTTTCGCAAAGTGCGCAAAAAGACTTTAAATCAGATGGCCTGTTAATGCTGATTTCATCGTCGATAGCGCCCCGCAACTTAAACTTAAGTTGCGACAGTCCTTGATTTATTCAACCAAGGCCCAACGGTCCAACTGGTAACAGTCAGAACCATTTCGGCGATTGCCCCTTTCACTGATTATCACTAGCGGTTACCCGCCTCCAATCAGCTACTCTTGTTAATCGCGTCCTCTTCTTTCGATATACTCAATCATTATACAAAACCCAGTTAGGTTTGACAACTCTGTTAGCGTGTTACAGTTTAATAAAATTGATCTGGTAACATCGTTTGGCCCAAAGCTTGATTATCAGAATAATCAATTGGAATATCCACAATGACCGGACCGGCTGTTTTAAAAGCTGTATCTAAAACTTGTTCTAACTCACCGGGCTTATTGACCCGTAACCCAGTGGCACCAAAACTCTCAGCGTATTTCACAAAATCAACCGGTCCAAAACTAACCGCCGCATCTTCACCGTATTTCATTTCTTCTTGGAATTTGACCATATCATAATTGCCATCATTCCAAATCAAATGGACGATATTCAGCTTCAACCGTACCGCCGTTTCAAGTTCTTGACCTGAAAAGAGAAAGCCACCATCACCCGATACGGATACAATCTGCGTATTCGGTCGAACTAAGGCCGCCGCAATGGCCCATGGCAAAGCAACCCCTAGTGTTTGCATCCCATTACTAAATAAGAGATGCCGTGGTTCATAACTCCGAAAATGACGCGCCATCCAGATATAGAAGCTCCCAACATCCACAGTCACCGTCATCTCATCTGTCACTCGTTGTTGTAGTGCAGCAATGACCGACAACGGATGGTTCAGTCCTGAATTTTCATCAATATTTGGGACAAAATCACGCGTTTTTAATTTTTCTTGTAATTCTTTTAAATAGTCTTTGGACTCATCACTAATATCGTAGCCCTTCATATAGGGTAATAAGAAATCTAACGTTTGCGCAATATCTCCCACTAATTCGGTTTCTGGTTGGAAGTTATGATCAATTTCAGCGCGCATGTCGTCCACAACCACAATACGTGACTTACCTTCAGCATTCCAGTTACGCGGTTCATACTCGATTGGGTCATACCCGACTGCAATCACCAAATCAGACTTTTTCAACAACATGTCCCCAGGTTGGTTGCGGAATAACCCCACACGGCCAAAGAAATGTTGTGATTCTAAATCACGGGAAATCACACCTGCTGCTTGGAACGTCTCGACTACTGGCAGATTGGCCGCCGTCACTAAATTACGAATTGCTTGCGTGACTTCTGGCGAGGATGCCCGCATCCCAACTAACAGAACAGGGAGTTTGGCAGCTTTAATTTTTTGGGCTAGCAACGTGGCTTCAACTGGACTTGCTGGACCTAATTTAGGCGCTTGTAACGCCTCAATCACTGGTGTCCGCACGATAGAATCTGTGACATCTTGCGGCACACTTACGAAGCTGGCCCCCTGCTTGGCCGCAGTCGCTTCCTGATAGGCATTCGCAAGCACTTCCGACAAGTTGCCGGGTTCTTGGACTTCGGCACTATACTTCGTAATCGGCTCAAATAAAGCCGCATTATCCATACTTTGATGGGTCAAACGTAACAAATCAGCTCGCTGGACTTGCCCAGAAATGGCCAACACGGGATCCCCTTCGGCTGTCGCTGTCACTAAACCGGTAGCCAAGTTACTGGCCCCTGGTCCAGATGTCGTTAAAACCACGCCTGGTTTCCCAGTGATCCGACCAATGCCAGCTGCGATAAAGGCTGCATTTTGCTCATGACGCGTGACCACCAGCTTGGGACTCTTCGGGTTAACCGGATGTTCAAGTCGTTCAAATACCCGATCAATTTTAGCACCGGGAATTCCGAAAACATACTTGACGTCATGATTTGCAAGACTGTCGACAATCGCGTCGGCCCCGTAATACTTCTTATCTGCCATTTTTATTTCGCTCCTGTTTTGTGAAAGTTATTGTTAGAATATCACAGATAACACCGTAATAACAGCGTTTTGGCACTTGTGAAAAAAGTTTTCTGAATTGTTATATCAGCAAAAACGCGGTCCACCCCGGCTTAATCGACTCAGCCGGTTGAAACCGGATACAATTTCAACCAAGTATGTAGCTTATCTCACTTAGTCGTTCGTAAATGCGCCAAAATTTCATTTAATTGTCCCATTTTATTCTCCGATTGATTGGTCCAATTCAAGACTGGAATCTGATCGACCACTAACAACTCTTTAATGAGCGTCGCAATTTTTTGTTGCGCTAAAAAGCCTAACCAACGGTCATCCGCTTGCGAAAAGATTGCATTGACGACTTTGGTGCCTTCATCCGCTACCGGTTCAACATCCTTAAAGACTTGATCAAAATAACCATGGTCTGGAAAGGTATGTATAGGACCTTCAATCGCCAACACCGCATCTTTAATCGTAATCGTTTCTGGTGAGCGTGCCAATTGGACACCACCATTATTACCACTCGTTGACGCCACTAAATCAGCCACGACCAATTTACGAATAATTTTCCGAATGTAGGTTGCGGAACCCCCAATCCGCTCATGGATAACATCCGCAGTCAATGGAATATCGGGCCGTTGGGTCGCTAATAAGACTAAAATACAAGCCGCTTGCTCAAATGATTTAGCGAGTTGCATCGTGCTCATCTCCTGTCGTTGGTTTAGTTGGCACATTCTCAAAAAATAATTCGGTTTGCCCCGCCCCAAACTGCGCGTACGCTGGATGGGTCACTTGATCGTATTGCCGAAAGCCAGCATGTTGCAGGATTAAGGCTGACGCAACATTATCTTGCAGACAGCTAGCCGTTAGTCGTTGCAAGGTCAGGGTTTCAAAGGCATAGCTTTGCAACAGGTGCACGGCGGCCGTCATATAGCCACGATGCCAGTAGGCCACGTTCAACATGTAGCCTAGCTCCATTTGACTGGGTGCCGGTTCACCTTGGGCATTCATCCGCTCATACAACCCGATACTGCCAATCACTTTACCAGTCGCCTGTAAGACAATTGCAAAAATTTGCGGTGATTTTAGCTGCCGCTTTAATAGATATTGGGCCTCCATCAAGCCAGCAACTGGTGTAAAGCCAGCGTTAATCGCCACGGTTTTTTCCCGGACTAGCTCATAATAATCCGCCTCATCAGCCATTGTAAATGGGCGCAAATTCAATTGTTCATTATGTAAATCAGCCATTGTCATTGGCATTAGTTCCCACCCCGTTTGCGTTATACTAGTTATGTTAACCATATCAATAGAGGTGATTGCATGCAAGTGATTCAACACAAATTAACTGGCAGCGGTGCGCAACTAACCGGCTTTTTACACTCAACCGATCCAACTGGAACGACCCCCAAATACCCCAGTATTATTATCGTCCCTGGTGGTGGCTATACGCACATTCCGGTTGCGCAAGCTGAGATTTTAGCACGCACCTTTGCCGATCATGGCTATCAGGCCTTTTATTTGCAATACTCCTTATTAACGGATGTTCAACCACTCGGTTTGACCCCCGTATTGGAGCTTGGTCGTACCATTCAATTGTTGCATCAACAAGCCGTCGCTTGGCAGTTAGATGTTCAACAAATTACGCCAGTGGGCTTTAGCGCTGGTGGACATGTTGTGGCCTTATATAATGATTATTGGCATGATTGGTTACCGAACGCTTTAAACACAACCGCTGATCAACTCAAGCCGGCAACCGTCGTTTTAAGTTACCCAGTGATTAACCCACAATACGGTTACCCCGCTGATTCAGCGACCTTAGCTAAATGGACGGCCAATCCCAATGAATTAGCTGCTGATCAGCACGTCAAGGCGACTAATCGGCCCACTTTCATTTGGGTTACTGCGGATGACCCCTTAGTGCCAGCAATCAATTCATTAGCCTATGCGCAAGCTTTGGCCCAAGCTAAAGTGCCTTATGAACTACATGTTTTTCAACACGGCCCCCATGGGTTGGCTTTAGCTAACGCCCAGACCGCCTGGCGACCAGCGGCTAATCAACCACACGTCGCGCATTGGTTCAACCTAGCCTTGGAGTGGCTGACCATGCAATCAAAATGACCGCCAAAAAAGCGACTTTCCTTGAGAACCTAGTCAAGGCAAGTCGCTTTAATATTAATCTCATTAAATAGTCCTATAAATAGGAGCGGTAGAACAATTGCCAGCGTAATAATTTCCGAGCATATAACACATACAGCCATTCCATGACTTCTACCCAAATCCAGCCTAACAAAACCGCCCCAAGGGTATCGGTTGGATAATGAGCTTGCATATAAACCCGCGCAATCATGACTAACAAGAGCCAAACAATACTAGCCCACTTAAGCACCAGTGCCCAGCGATAACTAGCTAACTCTGGTACAACAAATATAATAATAACCGTCACTAACAAAAAAGTTCCCATGACATGACCACTCGGATAACTATAGCCACTATCAGCTGCCAAATGATCAATCGGTCGAGCACGCGCAACAAGATGTTTGAAAATAAAATCTAAAACAACCCCGCCGGCCATTAACCCTAACGACCAAAAGGCCTGAATTTTATATTTGAAGCCGTACAGTAAGAATGACAGCAACACCAGCCACAAAATATCGCGACCTGGTGATGCAAGCCAAGAAATCAGCTTAAAACTACCCGTAAAGAAACCATTAACTTTTATCGTCACCAGCGATGTAACCCCGGCGTCCAACAAATCAATCCCAATGGCCCCTTCACTAATAAAATAGCTTAGGTAAGCAAATAAAATGACCCCCACGACAAACTTGATCGGCCGACTTCGCGACTTATCGATCATCAAAACTAGAACCCCCATCAATTAATAATTAATAATTATCAAAATTATACCATAACCCTTTCATTGACTGAAATAAGTCCAACAATTTGTTCGTGAACATTAAAAAAGCCCAAAGAAATCATGAATTAATCATTTTTACGGCCTAAAACCGTTATGATTAACTAAAGTGACATTTTTATCGCTATCCTAGTTTGGATTTAGTTTCCGATAGCGTGAAAAAATGCTAAACTATGGATAGTTTTTAAGCAATCATTTTGGAGGAGAAAGTTCATGGAAGAAATGCCAAGTCGTTCACAGTTACACAAAGAAAATTCTGGGGGCCAAGGTCCACAGAAAAAAAGACGGCACCCGGTTCGTAATACCATCTTAGTTATCATTGCCGTATTGCTTGTTGGTATTGGTGCCTTTGCTGCTCGAACTTATTTCAACGCTAAAAGCGCCGCTAAGATTGTTTATCAAAGCAGTGGCATCAAGAAGACGCGGGATACCGGCGCCGTATTAAATGGTAAAAAGCCCGTTTCAATCTTATTATTAGGAACGGATACTGGGGCCTTAGGACGAGATTACAAAGGACGGACAGACACTTTAATTGTCGCTACCATCAATCCACAGACTAAGACCACGACCTTGATGAGTTTACCTCGTGACTCAGAAGTTGCAATTTCTGGCTTTGAACAAGACTTTCCAGCTAAATTGAATGCAGCCTACGCTTACGGTAGTGCTGGTACCACTATTAAAACAGTCCAAAACTGGCTAAACGTGCCAATTGATTACTACGCCTTAATTAATATGGGTGGGATGAAAAAAGTCATCAACGAAATTGGTGGTATTGATATTACCCCAATCCGGACCTTTACTTACGAAGGCTATACGTTCACTAAGGGTGTCAAGACTCACATGAATGGTGCTAAAGCTTTGGCCTACTCACGGATGCGTTATGATGATCCTTTAGGTGACTATGGTCGGCAACAACGACAACGACAATTAATTACCGCAATTATCAGTGAAAGTTCTAGCGCAACTAACTTAATGAAGCAAGACTTCTTGAAGTCAATTGCCAAACAAACCCGAACTGATTTGACCTTTGGTAACTTAACGAGCATCGTTTCTAACTACCGCAAAGCAACTAAAAATATCGTTTCTGACCATGCGCAAGGAACTGGCAAAAATATCGATGGGCAATCCTTCGAAGTTGTTTCCCAGACCGAAAAGCAACGGGTTACTAATGTTTTACGTAAGTCATTAAATCTTAAAGCAGCTACTACCGGGAGTTTGTACGGTAAGTAAAGCAACCGATCACTTAAAAGGACTTGGGCAAACACCCCAAGTCCTTTTTTGATGTTCTAAAATGGCAAGCCTTCATCGTCGTAACCGCCGAATCTGCAACATCCAAAAGGCGATGGATCGATTCAATAATTCTGCAATCAGAAAGCCCAACGCAATTGCACCGGTAATAACCACAACTTGTAACATGAACCCCACAGCAACATTATACTTACCGAGGGCAAAGTTACGAACCATTTGATACGCCTGACTTCCAGGTACAAATGACACTAAGCTCGGAATATTAAAAATAATTGATGGCATTTTTTTATAATGTGCCGCTAAATTGCTGAGAACCCCAATGCCGACGGACCCAATAAAACTACCTAAAACAACGCCGCCATTGGTTGCTTGAACAATCAAATAACAGCCCCAAGTCAAGGTGCCAATCCAGCCCGCTAGATTCAAAGCGCGGCGTGGAATATTGATAATTAAACCAAATCCTAAAACGGCTAGGTAGGCTAATACCAATTGACCAACGATATGCATGGGCGGACCTCCTTAAAAAATCGTAATAATAACCGCAATCCCAAATCCCAAAGCAGCCGCACTGATTAATGCTTCCACCGCACGAGCCGGTCCACTAACAAAATTACCTGCCAAAATATCACGGACAGCGTTAGTTAATGGTACACCGGGAACTAGTGGCATTAACGCCCCAATGATAATATCGTTAATATTAGTTCCCCAACCGAGTTGGCAGACCCATTCGGCCGT
The DNA here is from genome assembly GCF_002970915.1 of Lactobacillus sp. CBA3605. NCBI lineage: Bacteria > Bacillati > Bacillota > Bacilli > Lactobacillales > Lactobacillaceae > Lactiplantibacillus > Lactiplantibacillus koreensis. The sequence continues at coordinate 2,112,154 of NZ_CP027190.1, read as the reverse complement.
TATCCCAATGAACAAAGCCGCCACTAATTCACTCAAAAATTTAATTTTTAAATAACGATTCAATAAATAAAAGACGAGGTACCCTAGGGTCCCAATCAATACGGTGGGCCAAGTGTTCACAGTTTCTTGGCGAAACATAATCATCAACGGCCCACTGACCAGGGCTGCACCAACCAATTGTAACCATAACGGAAAGGAACGTGATGCTTGATCTAAATCATTTAAGGCCGTATATAGGCCGGGTAAATCCAAAGTTTGCGCCGCAAAGGCTCGTGATAATTGGTTCACCTGCGCGACTTTTTCCAAATCAATCGTTCGTTGGGTGATAGCCGCAATCTGGGTCGCATTGCGCCCCTGAATCGACATCATGACCCCCGTAATCGTCACATATGTATTGGCTTGAATCACCCCAGCATTTTGCGCGATGCGAATCATTGTATCATCCACCCGCGAAATTTCAGAGCCATTTTCAACCATAATTTTGCCAGCTTTCAAACAAGTCGCAATTATTAATTCATCCGCCGTCATGACAGCACCCCCTTTTGCACTTGCAAATATCATAAGCTAACTCAACCCTAAAACCAACCATTAATTTGATGAGACGACGAAAAAAACCGGCCACGGAAGTTTCCTTCCATAACCGGTTTTTGAAGAACCTCTAATAAATTAGAGATTAGCCGTTTAAGCTGTTAATTAGTCTTTAGTAACGTTAACTGCTTGTGGGCCACGATCGCTTTCTTCAACGTCGAATGCTACAGCTTGGCCTTCTTCAAGAGTCTTGAAGCCGTCTTCTTGGATAGCTGAGAAATGTACGAATACATCGCTACCGTTTTCGCGAGTGATAAAACCAAAACCCTTGTCGGCGTTAAACCATTTAACTGTTCCATGTTCCATAATAAAAAATCCTCCTAGTGCTTTTTTGCACATATAAATTAATGTAAATCATGATTCGGTGCAAATGGGGATAGTTTATTGAAACGATCTGACCAAAATTACCTAACCAAGCTACAAGAACAATTGTAGCATATTGTTTTCGAAAAGGATAGCTAATCACGCATATTTCCTAAATTTCTTTAGCTTTATTTACAAAAGCCTGTCCCACCGCGCTACAAGTCTTTAGTAAAACTGACTTATACTACGATTAATTTAATTTATTTCACAAAAATGTTATGGGCCGCCTTATAACTGACCGGAATTTGTTGGCCCGTGGCCTGTACTTCAATCGTCACGGGACCCTCAAATGGATCATGCTTCATCACTTGCACAGTTTGACCAATCTTTAACGCTAACCCATGCAAGTAAACGAGCAGATCATGATTATCAATGAACCGTTCAATAGTCACTACGGCGCCATCTTCAGTATCCGCTAACGTGGTATGGCTATCTTCCTTATAATGACCGTCCTTATCTGGAATCGCCCCACCATGAGGACAATAAGTCGGATGGCCGAGATAGGCTTCTAAAGAATCTACTAGCCGTTCACTGGTCACGTGTTCCAAAACTTCCGCTTCCGTATGCACATCGGGTAACTCATAATTTAGCTTATCCACTAAAAAATCTTCCCAAATACGATGCTTACGAACCAGTGTTTCAGCATACCGAATGCCCTTTTTAGTTAATGAAATACCAGCATAAGGCGTATGCTTAGCCAAACCTTCTTGTACTAATTTACCAACCATTTCCGTTACGGAACCAGCTGCAATGTCCAAGCTTAAAGCAATCTGCTTATTGGACACCTTTTTCTTTGTACCACCAAGTTCGAAAATAATTTTTAAGTAATCTTCCTTCATGGGGGTCATGAATATTCTTCACCTCAACTAAATTTATCTGTCCATTTCAACGTATTAGTCCAACTATCGTACTACACTTAACAAACTTTCGCCACTAACCACGCAACTCACGTACAAACTAGTAAACTTTTGAAAAGTGGGCCTAATCGTGCCATAATTAAATTGTAGCGCAAACTCCGGCCTGGGGGTTTGCACCCGTTTTAAATTTTTATCGGGGACCGTGTTTCAATACTAAGGAGGAACCGCATCGTGACTAATGATGCTCAATTATCAATTACCCAACTTAATGGTCGACTACAACACCAAGCTGTTGAAGCTTTTGCTAAGTTCTATCAACGGCTATATGATGCTAACAATCTAGAATTAATGTCTGATTACGACGTTGCCAGTTATATGACTGACATTAACGAACATCTCGCATTAACCCGCTTCATGACCAAGGCACAACGGCTTGCTGATAGCGTCACCTTTTCATTCGCTGACTATCTCCACCTGATCGACAAGCTCGATCAGACTTACTTCACCAGTGGCAATCCGGCGCTAACTTGGAATGAATGGTACGCTAGTCACTTCAGTCAGGTCGCAACATCCTAATAATCAGTTAGGTTTAAGTTAAAAAGCGATTGAGTGTGTTCACACACTTAATGGCTTTTTTAGTATCACCAACGGTACTATAAAGGACCCAAGCTTTCCCGCATCACTTGGGCCCCACTGGTAAGTATCATCACCGGACAATTGAACACTACTTCTAGATTCAATAACACGTTGTTTTTATGCACGATTACTACCTGATAAAAATCAGGCATCTCTGCGCTCTTTCGCGCTCTGTTGTAAATCCTTTTACAAAGTTAAACTTCAAAACACGACCAACATGACACAATGGTCAATCCAGCCATAAGATCGATTGACGAGCGGGAAACTTGATTGTCCAAATGACTTACCGACACTTACCAACCTTAATTTACCATTAATTAATCGTTTTCACAAGCTAGAAGCCAGCTAAAACCTACTTATTTCTTGGATAAACCTGATAATGAACTTCCTCATTTACCATATAACCATACAACACTTGCGTTTTAGCTTCATCAAAATAACCTAAGTTCAGCATGTGATGCCCGTCGCGTTCCTCGATACCTTGAAAAGCCTTCAAGGTAAATAGCCGCATCATATCCAAGCGATTACGCCGTTCAGCTGCCATTTTGGCCGCCGCCGCTAACGTAAACCCTTCATCCAAAAAGGCTTTAATCAAGTGGACCCGCATAAACGTGCCATAAGAATAATGATGAGCTGCATTTTTTTCGGTCACATTTTTACTATAGATATACCCTTTTTGCTCCCAATACCGCAATTGGGTTTGAGAGACCCCCGTTCCTTTTGATAAGTCGCTAATGCCAAGTTCAAATTGGTGTGCATTAAATTGGCATTTTAATCGCTTTATTAATGCTTCGTCTTGATCATCCACAGTCTAGCCCCATTTCTAACATTTTCAATATTCAGTATATATTTTTTAATATCAATGTCAAGTTTGTTGACAAAGACATCAAATCCGACTATATTAGAAAACGTACATTTTTTAGAGAGAAGGGATTCAATTGTCAACGAGTGTTGATGCAAATGGCAAGCCCTATAACCGCGGCTTGCTAATTGCCATATTATTGATTGGGACATTTTGTACGGTCCTTAATCAAACGATTTTAACCACTGCCTTTCCAACTTTGATGAAGGCATTTGATATCACAACTTCGACTGTCCAATGGCTCACTACCGGATTTTTACTGGTGAACGGGATTATGATCCCGGTAAGTGCCTGGTTAAGTACCCGCTTCAGTACCAAGTGGCTTTACTTATCCGCCATGACGATTTTTGAAATTGGTACCATTATTTGTTTCACGGCGCCAAACTTCCAGCTACTCTTAACTGGTCGTTTGGTTCAAGCCGTTGGTGTCGGCGTCACTATGCCATTATTGCAAACAATTATGTTAACCATTTTTCCGGCTAACAAACGTGGCGCTGCCATGGGGATGGCCGGAATTGTTATCGGCTTAGCACCAGCAATCGGGCCGACCCTTTCTGGCTGGGTCATTGATAACTTAAGCTGGCGTGATTTATTCGGTCTCATCATCCCGATTGTCGCCGTAGTCATTATTGCCGGCTTCTTCTTCATGGCTAATGTTTTGGAAACCTCCAAGCCGAAACTTGATTTTGCTTCCTTAGCGATGTCAACAATTGGTTTTGGGAGTCTCCTTTACGGGTTCTCCTCAGTTGGGGATAGTGGTTGGACCTCAGCAAAGGTTTTAACCACCATTATCTTAGGCGTTATCTTTATTGTGCTCTTTGTTTGGCGTCAATTAACAATGGAAAAACCATTCTTGGAATTCCGCGTCTTCAAACATTCAGCCTTTACGGTAGCAGCTGTTTTAAGTTCTGTAACGAATATGGCAATGGTCGGTGCTGAAATGGTCATTCCCTTGTACTTACAAATTATTCACGGCTTCTCTGCCTTTGAATCTGGGCTAACATTGTTAGCCGGGGCTTTAATGATGGGGATTATGAGTCCAATTACGGGTCGTGCCTTTGACCGTTTTGGGGCCCGACGCTTAGCTATTTTAGGGATGTTTCTCTTAACAGCCGGCACAATTCCATTCATGTTCTTGACTCGGAATACCTCAACGATTTATATCGTTGTGCTATACGCCTTACGCATGTTCGGAATTTCCATGGTCATGATGCCTGCCACAACTTCAGGAATGAACGCTTTACCGGTTGAAATGATGGGTCATGGGACCGCCGTTAATAACACCACTCGGCAAATTGCCAGTTCAATTGGGACGGCCATTTTAACGTCCGTCTTATCAAACGTGACTACTGCTGAAAAACCTGCGCATAGCTTACTCAAAAGTCAACCACTGGCCTATCAAGATAAATACTTGAATGCAACCTTGGGTGGTTACCATGCCGCTTTCATTGTGGCTGTGGCTTTCTGTGTCGTTGGATTAGTGGTTGCTTTCTTCTTGAAAGACAGCCAACATTCCACTAAACTTTCAGCGAAGGCAGGTGACGCCAAATGATTTTAGTCCTATTAGTCCTCAGCACGATTGCGCTTTTCTTAAGTTTCGTCTATATGCGCCGTTCAAAGTTGCAACTTGGGTTAGTCGTCATTCTGGTTTTACTAGTGGTTGCTTCATTAATTCTAGTAATTCGTAACGATAGTGCCCATTTTGGGATGCGTCAAGTGACAACCACTAAGACAGCGACGCTCAAATCCGCTGGGAGTAGTCAAATGGACCTCCTGCTTTATCAATCGGTCGGTACCGCTGATAAAAATCGAGTTTATATTTACAAAACCACGACGAAATCGAAAAAAGTCAGTCATACACCTGCTAGTGTTAAGACAACTAACCACGTCACCACTACGACAGGAACCGCCAAATTAGTAACCAAAACCACGCGTTGGGTTTATCAAAGTAACGCAGCTAAGTTCTGGTTTGGCATTGCTGACAATGACAATCAATTGATTAAACGCACGAATCACTTCTACGTTGGGAAGCAATGGGTCGTTTTAAGTACGTCGCAAGCTAAACAGTTGACGAAGTTGGTTAAACAACAACAAAAAACATTAAAAGCCCGTGCAAAAGTTTACGTGGCGAATGAAGTTAAAGCAGCGATGGTCAAAAACCCATCACTGTCACAAGCACAATTAGCCCAACTTGAAAAACAAGCTGCGGCACAGTATCAAGCTAGTGCTTTACAAAGCATGATTAAAACCGTTAAACAAAGCCACTAGTAATTATTAGGGGTGTCCGGTAACTTTACCGGGCACCCCTTTTAGTTGCGCTGATAACGGCTTTAAACGCTAAAAAACGCAGGTTACTGATTAATCATCAGTAACCTGCGTTTAACGCTATTGCAATCCTAATTTTGAACTAATTTGTTGCACATTGCTCGCAAAGTGGCATCAAATCTTTTAAGTCCTCAACGGATGAGCCATTTTCTAAGAAGCAATTGACCATATCTAGCCAATATTGATCGTCAACGCTAAATAGCGCATGTTCATCTTTACAAGGCAACAAGCCGGCCTTAGTATAAGCGACGATTTTATCAGCAGTAACCCCACTACGGGCTGCTAATTGTTCCAGAGTCATTTTCCCTCACCATTTGTCCTTTCAAAAAATCAATGTGCTTATGTTACGCCCGCGTCAAAATAAATGCAAGTAATATTTTCCTGACGGCATCATTAAAATTGAATGATAGCTTTGTTCATTATTTTCACCAAAAAGTGTACACTGTAAATTACGACTTTTTATTAGGAAAGGAAGCTAACCTTATGACTGCTAATTTATCTTTTCGGAGTGGACTAAAAGACGTGATACCAACCGTCTTTGGCTACATCGGTGTTGGGATCGCCATGGGCATTGTCGCCAATACAAGTCACCTATCAGTCCTAGCCGTCTTAGCAATGTCGCTCATTGTCTATGCCGGCTCGGCCCAATTTATTATGGTCAGCATGCTCTTAGCGGGCAGTCCAATTTCGGCAATTGTCTTGTCCACTTGGCTCATCAATTCTCGAATGATGTTGATGAGTTTATCCATTGCCCAATTTTTCAAGCACGACTCCCTCTGGCAAAATCTGGCTTTGGGTTCCTTGCTAACTGATGAAACTTTTGCGCTGAGTATGAACAAAGTTAACCTCACCCACCAAAAGTTGCGGCCTAACTGGTTACATGCCGCCAATTTAGTCGCTTATTTTGTCTGGGCAGCCGCAACCGTCGTTGGCTGTTTACTCGGCAATCTCATTACTGACCCAGATCAATTTGGCCTCGACTTTGCCGTCGTTGGGATGTTTATCGGCCTCTTATACTTGCAACTCATTACGGATCGCAGTAAGCCACTTAAAACGCAACTGCTCGTTGTCTTATTCGTGGCCCTCATGATGACCTTGCTCATGCGCTGGGTCCCAGGTAATATCGCCTTATTAATCGCAACGCTGTTAGGCTGCGCTTTCGGTATGGTGGTGACACCCAAATGACAACTTATATTTTCGTTACAATTCTACTGTGTGGTCTGGTAACCTGGTTAACTCGGGTGGTGCCATTTGCCATCATTAAGAACTTAACTATCCCAGCCGGCGTCATCCGCTTTTTATCCTTCGTACCGGTTGCCATTATGACCGCTATTTTCATTGAAAATTTACTCATTTATCACGCTGGTCACTGGCCAAGTCTTAATTTGGCAAATAGTCTGGCGGCACTTCCGGCCATTTTAGCTGGCATCCTAACTAAAAATCTATTAGCCGTCGTCGTTACTGGCGTATTAGCCATGGCAGCCCTCCGCTTTATTGGCTTCAGTTAACCTCCCCTGAACCCTATCCCAAAAGAGGCTCGAGACAAAATTGTCTCGAGCCTCTTTGAGCTGTATCAACTAATGGTCTAAGCTTAATACCAGCCGTTTGCTTGCCAGAAGCTTTGTGCTGCAGTCCATGAACCGTAACGTGAAGCGACATAGTTATTGGCAACTTGTTCTTGATTGGCTGCTGAGTAGTCCCCGTTTAGATAAGCGGCACTGAGTTGATATTTCCCGATATATTGCCCATTACGAGCACTATATGAGCCGCCGGATTCTTTGTTGGCGATCCAAGCTTTGGCTGCACTATCTGAATTACTCGTCGTTTCTGCTACCGGTGCGGTGGTTGCAGGCGCACTCGTTGGTGCTTCTGCAACGACTGGTGCACTGGGGGTCACTGGTTGTGCGACCGACTTGTTTTGGTTTTGACTAGGGGTTGCCGTCACTTGGCTTGGTTCAGCAACTGTGGTAGTCCCATTGACGGTCAATTGTTGGCCCACGTAAATCAAGTTAACATTAGCTAATGAATTAGCCGTTTCAATACTTGAAATCGTGGTTTGATGGGCATGCGCAATGGCACTCACCGTATCGCCAGCTTTTACAGTAATCGTATCAGCATTAACTGCCGTCGTTGTCACAACTAGTAGTCCAGTCGCAGCCATTGTGGATAATAGTAAATTTTTGATCTTCATATGAATAACGTCACTCCTGTAATCTTTGATAGTTTTCTACGGCCAACACCCCGTGGATTGCTGGCCTTAACAACAGAAGCTAAGTATACTGACTCAATGTAACAAGGCAATAGCAGTTTGATTACTATTTAGGCGATTACTTGTAATAAAACGGGCTTTATGTAATACTTCGTAATATTAAAGCCGGAATAGGTTGGGTGTGCGAATTACTAAAATTTTAGCTTATAAAAATTATTTTAGGTGACAAGCTTGATGAATACCTTGAACGGCTTTATCTTATTCCAGAAAGCAAGTATAATAATGAAAGTGTACTCATAAGTTTTGCAAATCATTGAATTATTAGTCTATTAATAAGCCGGTCCAACTCAGATTGTCCTAAAAATGATGGCAGTTCGGTAAGAAACGGTTATAATTTGCTAGATTACTTTACTTCATATTAAGAATCAGGTAAATTAACAACAAAACCTGAGTGCTGATTGAGTACTTTAAAATTTAAACCTTAAGATTGAGAGATGAACATACATGTGCGGTTTTGCTGGTTGCTTAACTGATCGGACGAAAGCGGATAACGCAGCTTACGATCAGACCATCCACGAAATGACGAAGATGATTGTCCATCGGGGCCCCGATGACGATGGTTACTTCGCTGATGATAACATTACAATGGGCTTTCGACGGCTAAGTATTATTGATTTAGCTGGTGGTCACCAACCACTCTCGTATGACCATGAACGTTACTGGATGACCTTTAATGGTGAAATTTACAATTACGTTGAATTACGGGAACAACTTAAAGCAGACGGTTATGAGTTTAAAACGAACTCTGACTCTGAAGTTATTCTTGGCATGTATGCCAAATATAAAGAAAACGCCACTAAGTACTTACGTGGGATGTTTGCCTTTGTCATTTGGGATAAGCAAGAAAAGACTTTGTTTGCGGCTCGTGATCAATTTGGAATCAAGCCATTTTATTATGCGATTCAAGACGATGACTTCTACTATGCTTCTGAAAGTAAAGCCATCTATAAGATCCTGAAAGACAAGACCTTTGACAAAAACGCCATGCAAGATTATATGACGTTCCAATTTGTGCCCGAACCCGAAACGTTAACTAAAGAAATTAAAATGTTAGCGCCTGGGTGTTCTTTAACTAAAAAGATTGGCGCTGCACCACGGCTCAACCGTTACTATCATCGTGAATTTCACCCTGTGCAACGAAGTGAAGCTGAATATGCGCAAAAAATCAAAGACGCCCTCTTCGATTCCGTTAAGATTCATATGCGCTCAGACGTGCCAGTCGGGTCGTTCCTATCCGGTGGGATTGATTCGTCAATTATTGTGGCCATTGCTAAAAACTATAATCCTAAGTTGGAAACTATTTCCGTCGGTTTTGAACGTGAAGGCTATAGTGAACTAGATGTGGCCCAAGAAACCGCTCAAAAGCTGGGTGTTCAAAATCACAGTATGTTGATTACACCAGAAGCCTTTATGAATGCTTTCCCACACTTCGTTTGGAGTATGGATGACCCCTTGGCTGATCCGGCCGCTGTGCCGCAGTACTTCTTAGCCAAAGAAGCTGTCAAACACGTCAAAGTGGCCTTAACCGGTGAAGGTGCGGATGAATTATTTGGTGGTTACACCATCTATCACGAACCCGAATCTTTGAAACCCTTCCGGTATACAAAGCCCATCAATGGTGCCCTCAAACGAATTGCGACCATGATGCCAGAAGGTATGCGTGGCCGGTCATTCTTATTACGTGGGACTACGCCTTTACAAAACCGGTATGTTGGGAATGCCTTTATTTTTGGTGAACAAGAAAAGCAAGCCTTCATTAAAGACTATAATCAAAAGCATCCGTTCCAATCAATCACTCAACCTTTCTATGATGAATCTGAAAACTATGACCCAATCAGTCAAATGCAGTTCATCGATATGCACACCTGGTTAAATGGTGATTTGTTGCATAACGCTGACCGCACAACGATGGCCCATAGCTTGGAACTTCGGACACCATTTGTTGACCGTGAAGTTTACAACTTAGCCGCTGAAATCCCAGCAAATCTTCGGATTAGTCATGGCACTACGAAATACATCTTACGCAAAGCCGTTGAAGATGTCGTACCTGAACATGTCTTGCATCGCAAGAAACTCGGTTTCCCAGTGCCAATTCGGTTCTGGTTAAAAGACGAGATGTACGCCTGGGCAGAAAAGATCATTAACGATTCTCAAACTGATCAATACTTCAATAAGGCTTACTTCTTGAAGCTCTTGTCTGACCATCGTGATGGCGTCCGTGATAACTCACGTAAATTATGGACCGTCTTGACCTTTATGATGTGGCATAAAATCTACGTTGAGGCAGATACCTTAATGGATAGTCCCACGGCAAATGCCCATGCTAGTCAACTTGAGGAGTCATAAAGCTGATGGAAATTATTGTTCAAAAATTTGGCGGGACTTCGGTTAAAGATGAACCGTCACGTAAACAAGCTTTAAAACACGTACAATATGCGATTGACCAAGGTGATAAAGTCATTGTCGTCGTTTCGGCAATTGGTCGTAAAGGGGCGCCCTATGCGACGGACTCCTTACTCGGATTGGTCCATGGTGACCAATCACGCTTAACCGACCGTGAACTCGACATGCTGGTCTCTGTTGGTGAAACAATCTCAACGACCGTCTTTACTGAACTTGCTCGTGAACAAGGCCTCAACGTCTTGGCTATGACGGGGCAAGATGCTGGTATCGTGACGAATGACGACTTTCAAAATGCTAAAATCTTACGGGTGAATACCCAACCGATTGAAGCCGCTTTTAATGACGCCGACGTGGTTGTGGTCACTGGTTTTCAAGGTGCAACTGAAACCGGGCATATCACCACGATTGGCCGGGGTGGTTCCGATACGTCGGCTGCAATTTTAGGTGCGGCCTTTAAAGCCAAGCGGGTTGATATCTTCACTGATGTCAACGGTATGATGACAGCTGACCCTCGCCTAGTCACCCATGCCCGTTTCATTGAAGCCATTAGCTATGAAGAACTGGCTAACATGGCTCATGAAGGTGCTAAGGTGATTCATCCTCGCGCCGTTGAAATTGCTGAACAAGCACACGTGCCGATGCGAATTCGGTCAACTTACCAGGCCCCTGATGAACTGGGAACCTTGGTCACTGACCGCACAACTACTCAGATTGAACACTATCGGACCGTAACCGGTATTGCTCATCAAACCGATTTGACGCAATTCACGGTCCCAACCGATACGCTGAGTTCAAGTGAGATTTTTCAGTTAATGGCACAACATCATTTAAGCGTGGATTTTATTAACATTACCCAACATCAGGTCGTCTTTAACTTGGTGAATGGTGATGCCCACGTGGCGGATGCCTTATTAACAAAGGCTCACGTTCATTGTCAAACGATTGGTGACTGTGCAAAGGTCTCCGTGGTCGGTGCTGGTATCACTGGGACACCGGGCGTCACTGCCCGCATCGTCACGGCGTTAAGCACCCAACACATCGAGATTTTACAGTCAACTGATAGCTATACCACTATTTGGGTTTTAGTTAAGCAGGCTGATTTAAAAGCTGCAATGAATGCCCTTCATGATGAATTCTTAGGCATTGAAAAATAATTAAAAAAAGATACCGCCGTTATCAAGTTTGCTAACTTGATAACGGCGGTATCTTTTTAGTCATTTTAATTTTCAGCCAAAATTTCAGTCAGCCGTTGTTCAAAAAATGGCAACCAAATATCGCGATAACCGGCCCGCGTTGGATGAGCATCGTCAACCATATATATCGCAGCACTGGCGGTCACAATTCTGATGCGGTCATTATTCCACACATCAATAATTTGAATTCCCCACTTTTTTTGCAGCTGATACAATACTTTAATCAAGTGCGCATACGCTGGATCCGGTTTACGTAAACACGTGAAAAAAGCGACCGGACAATTCCAGGTTTGTTGGGCATAGGCAATGATATATTCCATCGCACCAATCGTGGTCGTGCGATCAAAGTCTTCCAGCGCCTTAGATGCGCTAATTTTTCCGGGGGCAATGTTGAACCGTGTATCATTGGTTGACAATTGACACACAAACAAATCGAAAGCTTGATCCGTTGGTAAATCTTTTTGCAACCGTGCGGTATACGTTTTGGCCGAATCGCCACCTAATGTGGTTCCAGACACGGCTGCTTTCGTACTTTTAACCCCCGCATGGGCCGCTAAATATTCCGGTAGGGCATCCCCAAAAGAACCGGCACCATAAGTAATGGAAGAGCCTAAAAAAGCAATCCGCTCGCCTTGTAATTGAGAAGCTGGATCTAAGGTCATTTTTGTTGATGCAATGGCAGGACGATTCCCACGATAAAAGGCCACGCCCTTACCAACTAGCTTGGTCATCGCAACGGTGGTAGCCGTTGCTGCTAATAACTGTGTCGCTTTATTTTTCATACGTTTAACCTGACTTTCAAAAGATAATTTAATTATAACGCGTTTAACGACGATATTTTAACACAAAGTGACGTAAGGTCTGATTGAAGGCTGCAGGCACTTCGGCCATAATATCATGTCCACAATCTTCAATTGACACCGCCTGTATCTGTGCATTCGCTCGCTGTAATTGAGCCGCATACCCTGAGCGATAGTAAGGACTTTGCGTTGCCACCACCAATGTTACTGGAACCGCAGTCGCTAACAACATTGGCACCCAATTCTGTTGAAAATGATCCCTTAATAACACCTGATTAGCTTGTTCATCGAATGGTGCCTGTTGTTTCACTAAATTCAAGGCAGCCGTAACGGCTGGTTGCAAGCCATGCAAAGTTTCGTGTCCCGCCTTCGGTTGCGCCAAGGACACCATCAAATTAGCTGCTGTGACAGCTTTAAACCCGTAAGGCCACTGAGGTGTGTTTAGCATCCGTGGGGATTGGTCCACTCCCATGACGGCTCGCACTGCCACTAAGTTTTGTGACAATAACGCATAAGCAACACTCGCTCCCAATGAATGGCCCACAATTAACGGCCGCTTTAACTGGCAATGCCGACTTAATTCCGCCAGATCCTGCGCTAAGCGGGCTACGGTCAGCCCTTGCTGCGTACGTTGCGACCGGCCACTATTTCGATGGTCATACGTCACCACCCGATAATGCATTTGTTGTAAATAGGCCACTTGTAGCGTCCAGATTTCTTGATAGCCACCAAATCCGGGTACTAATATGACCGCTGGTGCTGTCTTAGGCCCCACATCCTGATAAGCTAGACGTACCTGATCACTCGTCCAAAAATCCATCCGGCTACCTCCATCGACGACCAAAAGCGTGACACCTAACAGTGAGCCACGCTTTGATTTAATTCTTAACCGCTTGCCACGGATTAGTCACCAATTGCGGTCCCTGGGCCGTTTTTAACAACACTGTGGTTGTGCGTTGTTGCGCATACTCTTCTAAAGAAAAGCCATTTTGGCCGGCCACCAACTGGACATCAACATGCACGCCAAACTGATTTAAAGCCTGCAATAATTGTTGCGCCGCACTCACCGTTAAGGGGTGTTGCGCAGGCATTATTAAATCTAAATCACTCGTTGGCTTAACCGCCGCTTGCCCAGTAGCTAACTCAAAGCCAGCACTACCGCCCAGTCCCCATGGTAATGACATTATTGACGCAATCGCTGGCAACGCTTGAAACACCGGCAATTGCTGGCGATTCGGCGTAATCATTTGCCAAGCCTTCGTGGTCACTAACTGTTCAGGACTAATTTGTTGCGCCATGTTAATTGGCCCTTTAAGCCATCCTGCCCATCGCTGATTTCGTTGCGGACCACGAACACCGACTGGAATCCCATTGAGTTGCGGTCCTCGCCGTACAACAACTACTGGCATTTGCTGTAACGCGGCCGGAACCCAACTAGGGATCGGCACTGAGCCTTCGAAATCAGTCGGTGCCACTAAGCGAATAATCGTATGCGGTGCAATTGGGACTAAGCTTGCCATTGTTCAGCCACAGCGGCGCGCATCTTACGCGTCGCAACGCGACCACTGGCTTTCGCAATCGCCGTTTCGTAACGCATGTGTAAGTCAGTCGGTTGATCAACCGTACTTTGAACAGCGGTCTCAATCAGATCATTAACTTTAGCCACTGCGGCTGGTGTTGCTGACCACGACTGAATCCCGTCAACAAATTGTGATAATGCCCCTAATTTTTGATAATTCTTAACATCATAAGCCATTGCTGGCACATGTTTGGTCGCTGCTTCTAATTCTGCGATAGTCCGTTGCGTAATGCGGGCGGCACTGGCCTTCGACATGGCTTGGACCGTAATCGACTCATCATCTAACAAGATTAATCGATTCGATTGCAACCCAAAGGATAAAAAGCCACCAGAAACGGCATCCCCAGGAATAAAAGCAATCACCGGATGCCCGGCTTGACGAGCCTTGGCTTCTGCCACCGCTGCTGCTGCCAAACTAAGATGAATGCCAATTAATTCTTCTTTGTACCCATAGGCTTGACTAGGCACATCAACAATCAAAACAATTGGCCGCTTAACCGGCTTGTCAGCATCCGCTGCCACAATCTGATCAATGACCGTTGCCACTGTGAAGCCCTCTTGTAACCCAACCTCGCCATGTCGCACCCGCGGGAACCGGTTATGTTCATCAGCCACAATTGCTAAATAAGCCCGATCCGCTTGATTGGCATAGAGCACAGTTGCGACCTCACTCTTAGCATTCGTGATGCCAGTCAACTTTTCAAACCACAACCGGCCCCGACTCTTCGTACCAAGTTGATCACTGGCTTTAGCTGGTGCAAGCTGATGCTTAACTGGCTTAATTGTCGCATACAATTGTCGATACCCCGCCGTGTCTAATGGCGCTGTCAGATCTAACTGATCTAATAAAGTCAGATAAAAATCATTACGTTCAGTCCGATGACTATCTTTCTTTGCCCGGATGGCATTCACCACAGCCTGCTTAATCGCACTAACTTGGTCGTCGATGACTTCATCAACAATCCCCGTAGCTGCCCGTTGCGTGGTCCCTAAAGTATCCCAAATTAAATCCTTATCACTGGCATCAAATTCGCGGACACCCGCTTCTTGTTCAATCACCTCGGGACCGTTCAATCCAACCCGAGCCTTCTTCGTCGTAATTAAATAAGATAACGTCGCTGACGTAATCGACATACCACCAAAAGAACCGACCCGGCCTGGAATAATCCCAATCACGGGCACATAGCTCTTTAGCGCAACAATGGCATTATGAATTTCAGAAATGGCTAATAATCCATAGTTAGCTTCTTGTAACCGTACCCCACCGGTATCCAGAATCAATACCGGATAAACAGAATGCCCCTGTTGATTATCTTTGAGCGTTTGTTCTAGCGCAGCAACAATTTTGGCACCGTTAACTTCACCAATCCCGCCGCCTTGAAAGCTACCTTCGATCGAAATCACGACCGCTGCTTGGTGATCAAGTTGGCCTTGCATTAACACCACCCCATCATCACTTTCAGGCACAATACCTTGTGGTTCCAAATGTGGCGAAATCAAATTATCAAATGGTCCAACCAACTCGCGAGCGGTGCCATCATCAAGTAACGCTTGGGCACGTTCGCGTGCATGTAATTCTACAAAACTTGTTTGCATATTATAAAGCCTCCATTGCTTGCGTTAAACGCAAGTTAACCACACCAGGCGTTGCCCCAAAATCATTAATTTCAATCGTAGCCGTAATGGGATAGCGCGCAAAGAAACGGGTTAAAACATTCCCCCAAACGGTTTTAAAGCCATCACTCCCAGTGACCACAGCTACCTCAGTAGTGGTGCCCGTAATTGGTTTTAGAATGACTTCCAAATCACCTGAAGCGACGACCCCAACGTGAACCGGTCGGCTAATCGGTTGCGTCGTTTGATAATTAAAATTCAATTTTTCCATAATTAGTTTGCCTCACTTTGTTAATCTTAATTGTGTTAGAAAATAGCTAGCTGCAAATAAATCGGCTGAGCCACCGGGCGAAATCTGTTGTGCTAAGGCGTAGGTCTGCAATGCTTGATAGTTAGGATTCGTCAACACTGGTTGCGAATCACGTAAAATTTGTTGTGCCTGAGATTGAAAACAACGTAATGTCGCCAAGTCTCGTCGGTAGACAATATTAGTATCATCCACCTGGGCACATAAACTTAACAAGCAACGTAGCCAGGCCTCGTCATCCGGCTGAGTTGGTACTTCAGCCAAAGCGCGCTGTAATTTAGGAAAGCCAGCTTGTGCCTCACCTTTTGCACCTGCTAGATGGTAACGTTGTCGAACTTGTTGCCCATGCGTTAATGCTGGCGTTGTTTGTTCAACTGAATCAGGGATTAATGCAATGCCCTGTGCATGGTTTAGAACCGTCATCAAGTTGTCGCTCATTGTGCTCATTAGTCCCGCAATTAATAAACTAAACGTCCAAATAGCCCCTTTATGCGTATTAACGCCCTGAGTAGTGGTGAACATAGCTTGTTCGGCTTCACGACCGAGGACCCCGAGCTTAGTTCGTAAGGTCTTATCCAATGGGTGCCGCTGACTCAAAATCCCCATCTGTTCAAAAGCTGGTTGTAAACTAAGCGCTGATTTTTCGAACAACGCCAAGTCCATATCAGTATGCGCACCACTAGATTGTTGATCAACCAACCCCGGTTTCGGTGTAAAGCGAACTTCCCATTTCAAAGCGGCTACCGCTTGTTCAGCTAGCTCAGCAGGTGAAATTGATAACGTCATTATCCATCACTCCTAATTTGATTATGACCAGCTCCGGAATTTAGCTGGTGGATTATATAACCCCTTCGACCAGGCCATCAGGTCATCCATATTTTGGGCGGCCAGCAAGGAACGCTTGGCCTCATTTCGATGGACGCCTAAGTCCTCTGGCAGCGCCACAATTCCACGTGCCCGTAAATCAGCTAACTGTTTCGCATTACTCCGTAACCCAACTGGGGTGACGCCGGCAATTGCTTCAATTGCCGCTTGGCGTTCAGCCATACTATCAGTCTTATACAAGTAGGCGATACCTTCTTCGGTCACAATATGCGTCGTATCTTCGCTATAAATCATAATCGGAACATTTTTTAACTTCGCTTCAGTTTGAACTTTTTCCGCATCTAAATGATCAACGAATACTGGTTTTTTATTGGCACCAAACGTTTCAACCATTTGAACGACTAATTTTTGACCTTTACCTAACGGATCATCTGTCGGTCGTAAACTTTGCCAAGCTGGGGTTGAGTGCCGACGTCCAGTCGGATTACTCCCCATATTTGGTGCACCACCGAAACCAGATAATCGACCAGCCGTGACCGTTGACGAATTGCCATACTGATCAATCTGCAACGTTGACCCCACGAACATATCTAGCGCATACTGTCCGGCCATTTGACCAAACGCACGGTTAGACCGCATACTGCCATCTTTACCGACAAAGAACACATCGGGCCGGGCCGCAATATATTGTTCCATCCCAACTTCACCACCGAAGCTATGGATAGATTGAATCCAACCACTTTCAATCGCAGGAATTAGTGTCGGTGTCGGATTAACTTCCCAATTAGGGACGATTTTACCTTTTAAGCTCAATTGTTCGCCGTAAGTTGGTAACAATAATTCAATCGCAGCCGTATTAAAGCCCACCCCATGGTTAACGGATTGGACGTGATGTTTTTCATAAATCCCTCGAATCGCCATCATGCCCATTAAAATTTGCAACTCTGTGATATTTTGTGGATCCCGCGTAAACAACGGTTCCAATTGATAAGGGGCATCCGCTGGAATCACCACATCAATCCAATCACCTGGAATATCGACGCGGGGAACCCGGTCGACAACTTCATTAGCTTGTACAATGACGATGCCGTCTTTAAAAGCAGCGGCTTCAACAATGACTGGTGTTTCTTCCGTATTATTACCAGTGTATAGATTACCTTCATGGTCAACTTTATCCGCCGCCACTAAGACAATATTGGGAATCAAGTCCACGTACAAGCGTGCATATAATTCTAAGTAAGTATGAATATCACCGACTTGCATGGTCCCATCGGCAATCATTTGAGAGACACGGGTACTTTGTGGCCCTGCAAATGAAAAATCCATTTTATTAGCGATACCTAACTCAAAAATATCTAAATGCTCTGGCCGCGAAATACTCGACATAATCATGTGTAAATCATGCACCTTATCCGGGTCAACCGCAGCTAACGTCTGTGATAAAAAGCTGGCTTGTTTTTGATTGTCACCTTCCAAAACCACCTTATCACCTGTTTTAATTAAAGTTTCCAAGACAGCCTTGGCATCTGATGTCTTCGCAAATTTTCCGGTTAACAATGGCGCTGCAGCTTCTAAGCGAGCTGCTTTAGCATCACGTTTCGTCGTCCAAGATTTATTTGTCACACTCATTTATAGAACCTCTTTCCATTTATTCAATAAAAATTCAACATCATCGACCGACATTGCGGCCAGATTCAACGTTCGAATAGTTGGTTGATACGTTTTAATCAATTTTGTAAAGACTTGACCAGGACCAAATTCTAAGCTAACGTTTAGCCCAGATTCTTGTCCAATGGCAATCATCGTATCCCAATAAACCGGGTAGCGTAGATTATTAGCTAAATCAAACGCCACACCAGCAGCGTCTCGAACCCGATGCCCATTCCAATTAGTTAAATAGGGACACTGCGGTGTTGCTAACTGCTTGGTCGCTAGCGCCTGGGTTAGCTGCTGGGCCACGCCCGCCATCAACGGTGAATGTGACGGTACGGGGACTTGCAATAGTTTAGCGTGTTGCGCGCCTTGAGCTAAGGCTAATTTCAAAACTTGTCGAATGCCCTCTAATACGCCGGAAACGGTATTTTGCAGCGCCGTATTTTGATTTGACAGATACACCGCCGGATATCGTATCTGGACTTGAGTCACAATTGACTGGAGTTCGATACGGGTCAGCCCGACGACAACACCCATCCCGTAACCTGTCGGATATGCGGCTTGCATGGCAGTTGCACGCAAATAGACTAAATTAATGGCTGTATCAATCGTAATAACTTTGGCAGCAACCGCTGCGGCAAACACCCCTAAAGAATGTCCCGCAACAGCTTGCGGTTGGACATCTAGCGCCTGTAATTGTTGTAATTGGGCTAATTGCAAAACTAGAATACCCAATTGAATCTGTACAGCATCTTCATAAGCCGCAGCGGTATCAGCCAGTGTTAACCCTGTTAACTCGGTAACACGTTGCTTCAATGCCGCCGGAACAGTTGCTAACATGCCGGCTCGTTGACTACCTTGACCAGGAAAAACCCATAAAGCTTGCATCCTGTCATCTCCTCGTAACTTGACCGTGCTAACACTTCACTTGATCCCACGATTCTACTTTAAAGCGAAACGATATAAATGTATAATAGTAAAAAGAAAAGAATAATAACCATTTGGTTATCATTCTACTGGAGGTCAACGCATGAATTTAACCCACTTGAAATGTTTTGCAGTCGTCGCTCAAAAGCAAAGTATCACCCAGGCCGCTAATCAGCTCTATATCTCGCAACCGGCTGTCAGTAAAATGATTCATCAGTTAGAAACTGAATTAGACGTTCAATTATTTGATCGTCAAGGTCGTACCATTAAGCTAAATCGAGCTGGTGAACTATTCTATAGCTATGTCACCGACGTCTTAGATGAATTGAACCGGGGGATTAATGCAGTTACCGGTGGTATCGATGTTAG
Source organism: Lactobacillus sp. CBA3605 (assembly GCF_002970915.1). Lineage (NCBI taxonomy): Bacteria > Bacillati > Bacillota > Bacilli > Lactobacillales > Lactobacillaceae > Lactiplantibacillus > Lactiplantibacillus koreensis. The sequence continues at coordinate 2,092,584 of NZ_CP027190.1, read as the reverse complement.
TGAACAGCCCATTGAAATCACCCTGGAAGTCGCCTCTTCCCTAATTCCACAAATTGCGACCACGATTCAAACCAAGTTTCCTAACGTTCGTTTAAATTTAAAACAACACGTCGTGACGACCGGTGATTTTCAAAATTCAGATTTTATCATTACTAGCCGCCTATTGCCTGAGATGACCAGTACGCCATTGTTTAAAGAAGAAATTTTAGTCGGTTGGCATGCTCAAACTGGACTTAACAAACGATTTATTGCCGTTGACGACCTCATCGACAAGACTTTTGTGGGCCTGTCACCAGCAAATTCATTACGTGCTGCGGTGGATCACTATTTCATGCGCGCCGGTAGTCCCTTAAATTATCGCTATGAAACTGATGATCCCGCTACCGTTCGGGGCTTAATGGAAGCAGGCATTGGTTATGGTTTCATTCCAGCAATAACCTGGCAAAAAGTTGGTCGGAAACTACATCTGGCTCGGCTAATGCCAGAACCCTTAGAACGAACGATTTATTTAAGCGCCCCTAAACAAACTCAGAGTGATATCCAACGTGAAATCGGTAATGAATTGATTCGCCTTTTTTTAGCTTATCAAACGAGTGCGCTTAAAATTTAACTTGCAATTTTACAAGATGGTCGTTATATTAAATGCGTTGCCAATACTTAATGACTGATCTCACAATCACATTAAAGGTGGCTCATGATAATATGAAAACTCAAACCAAAATGACGCCCGTGGCTGATATTGGCGATTTTATGAAGATTAGTGCCTGTACAGCGGTCATGTTACAGACTGTTCTAGCACTCGCCTTAACAACTAACCCTAATCATGCGACACAACTGCTGATTGGGGTCTTTTACGACCTCGTTAAATTCACCGCACCTGCTTTTATTTTCGGGATTCTTTATACCACTACCCGAACAACTTTTCCCAGCTATTTGCCAGACTACCCCAAATACTTACGACGTCAATGGTCAGCGCTAGTCGTCCCTACAATTTGGTGGACCTTAATCTATCTGATTATTTTCCCAGGTATGCAACAAATGACGCCCTATCACAATTGCCTGAGTTTTCTATGGCAATTCGTTAATGGCAATGCCGCTCCCCATTTATGGTACAACACCATGATGTTGCAATTTATCCTGTTAATGCCGCTATTCTGGGCTTTAGCGCGCTGGGTCACTGGCCATCGTTATCGGGCCACCATGGTCACTGGCTTAACTTTGCTTGGCTATACCACTTGGCTTTGGTTTTATGATACCAACGTTTGGCACGGCCCTCAGGCACAAAGTTGGTACTTACTAGATCGCCTTTTCATCAGTTTCTTGATTTATGGTATTTTCGGCGTCCTCGCATGGACCCAACGTCACACGATTAATGCTTTAATTCATCATTGCCGTTGGTGGCTACTTGCCGGGTACTTGGCCGCCTTTTATTGGACTAACCGAACATTATTTCAGTTTGGCTTCCCCATTAAACTAACTAACGCCCCTTATTATCAACCAGCTATGACCTTGTATGCACTTATCGTCATTGGGTTAATCATCGCACTAGCCAATCACCAAATAAAAAAATCAGCTACTAGTTTGCCGGTCATTCATTGGCTAGCCACATACGCCTACCGGGCCTATCTTGCGAATGTCTTTTGGTTACAAGTCGTTTGGCGCGGGTTGACACATCATTTTAGCCAACAGCCCCTCTTAATGATTATCACCAGTTATATCCTAACTTGGGGATTGTCATTTGCCTCAGCCTATGGTTTTCATTGGCTTCGGACTCACTTTAAAACTTGGCACCAAAGTCGGCACGCAACTAACGTTAGAAATTAAGGTCAACGGGTGACTTTTCACGTAATTGCATGGTATCCTAGAAAGCGTAAATTAGCGTATTTTATTTGAAAAGGACGTAAAAATTAATGAAAGCAAGTCAATTAATTAATAGCTTAAAATTTAAACAAGTCCAACCCGCATTGACCACCGACTTTGAGGTGACCTTATTAACGCAAGATACCCGTGAAATCAAACCTGGCGCTGTCTTTGTGGCTGTCGATGGCTACCACGTTGACGGTCATGACTTAGTCGCTCAAGCCGTCGCTCAAGGTGCCCAACTGATTGTGGCCCAAAAACCCATTCAGGTGACCGTACCAGTCATTTATGTGCAAAATACTGAACGAGCCATGGCCATCTTAGCCGATGTCTTTTATGGTGCCCCTAGTCAAAAAATGCGGATGATTGGTGTAACCGGAACCAACGGTAAAACGACCGTCACTCACTTAATCGAACAAATCTATCGTGATAAAAAGCAAGCAACTGGCTTGATTGGCACGATGTATCGAAAAATTAAAGATGAAAAATTTCCAACTGCCAACACGACACCAGACGCAATCACCACGCAACGGACGTTAGCAGCAATGCGCGATGCCGGCGTCGAAACCGTTGCCATGGAGGTGTCTTCCATCGCATTAGTTTTAGGTCGAGTTTGGGGCATTGATTATGATATTGCCGTCTTCACCAACTTAACGCAAGACCATTTAGACTTTCACAAAACCATGGCTAACTATGCCCAAGCAAAAAGCATGCTCTTTGCGCAACTAGGTAATAAATACGATGCTAATGGGACTGCTAAAGTTGCCGTGTTAAACACGGATGATCCGATTGGCCGTGAATTCGAACAATATACCGCCGCCCATGTGCTCAGTTTTGGCTTAAAGCCAGATGCGATGATTAATGCGCAAAACGTTCAAATCAAGAGTCATGGCACAGAATTTGACTTGTCCGTCTTCGGCCACGTTACGCATGTCACCATGAAACTCATTGGGCAATTTAATGTCTACAATATGCTGGCTGCTTTCGCTGCAGCTTACGCCAGTGGCCTACCAGAAGACCAAATTATCACTTCGCTAGAAAAAGTTGCCGGCGTTAAAGGGCGTTTTCAAGCGATTCCATCACATACTGGCGTGAGTGTGATTGTTGATTACTCCCACACCCCAGATGGCTTATTGAACGCCTTGGAAACCATTCAAGACTTTGCTAAACAAGATATTTATTGCGTCGTCGGTTGCGGTGGTGACCGTGATAAGGGTAAACGACCAAAAATGGCTAAAATTGCTGTCGAACGAAGTACGAAGCCCATTTTCACTTCCGATAATCCTCGCACCGAAGATCCCGAAATGATCTTACAAGATATGGTCGCCGGTGTCCCTGACCAGACGGTCCCCGTTTATGTTGATCGGCACGTGGCAATTGCCAAGGCAATCGCCCAAGCTCAACCTGGCGATGTCGTTCTAATTGCTGGTAAAGGTCATGAAGATTACCAAATTATTGGTCGCACTAAACATCACTTTGATGATAGTGAAGAAGCCGCACAAGCCTTAGCTTTAAAACCGACTGTGGATTAACTTAATAGCTCAATTCAAAAGGCGCACACGAAAAAATCGTGTGCGCCTTTTGAATGGGCGTTAATCAAGCCTAGTCATTTAAATAATCGGTTTGATTCCAAGTTTTTATAGTAAATTTTTGATTATCCTGCGTCTCCACAATCGTCAAACTATCATTAGCCACAATACCGTGACCAATCGTCGTTAATTCCTGCCCGTTAACAACTAGCGGTGCGCGCAAGTCAGCAATTGGAACACCCATCAACGTTTTAATGGTCATTGTCGTCACTAATCCATGTGAGACGATCAGAATTGGTTGCGGATTTGTCACCCCCGCCGTCGTCACGGCGGCATGGACAGCGGCGGTCGTGCGTTGCACGAATTCAGCGTAGCTCTCACCGCCACCGGCTAATTCTGGCTGGTAGCGTTCCGGCTGATGAATCACAAAGTCCAACTGTTCTTTAGGGGCGACGTCTTTTTCAAGTTGCCCGTCCCACGTCCCAAAATCTAGCTCTCGCAACCGGGGATCAAGCTTAATGGTGGGATGCCACTGATTAGCAGCTGTAATGTATTCCGCCGTCTTGAGCGCCCGCAGCTGTGGACTACTATAGACTTGAGCAAACTGAACAGCACTCAAATAGCGCCCCGCCGCTTGGGCACCTTCAATTCCACTCGCCACTAACGGCGAATTAACAGCACCGCCTTGAAATCGGCGTTCAACATTGTACTGGGTACGACCGTGCCGCACAAAATAGATTTGCATTGCCTTAACAACCTTCCTAACTGACTTATTAACCTTTATTTTACCCGTGTTCGGTTAATTAGCCAAAAAATGTTCAGGACTAACCTTGAACATTTTTGATAAGTCTATTGAATTATTGATTTAATCATATGTTGATAAGCATGGATACCAATCATTAATTGCCCATCAGCCACAAAACCTTGGCGATGATATAACTTAGCCGCTTTAGGATTACCTTCATCAACGTTCAAACTCAACTTCGTCAACCCTTGGGCCTGAGCAACTGCGGGTAACGCCGCTAACAATTGGCTACCAATCCCTTGGCCTTGTCGCTTTGGATCAACCGCTAACATACTCAGATACCATTCACCAGGACGCGTTTCGCCACCAAGTTCCAATGGTGCCGTAAATTCAGTTGCCGCTGCTGAGACCTCTTTCAAACGAGCATTAACAGCCACTTCATTAGCGGCCGGATGACCAAAAGCCACCCCACTAACTTGATTGTGATCATCAACCATGACCAATGTCTGTGCCAAACCATTTAGATTTTCAGGTAAGGCATACAGCGTCGTTAACATCGCTAATAATGCAGTATCCGAAATATTTTTTAATACGGGCATTGCCATATCGCGATAAATAATCGCAATTAGCGGCGCAATTTGCGCACTATCTGCTGGCTGAGCCTGCCGAATTTTCATGATATAACCTCCATCAATTATTAAGGTCACTTTACCAAATTCTATCAAACACCGTCAACCCTTTAGCTTAGTCGCATGCCGGTGTTCAATCGTCATCACCCAAGTCGTGACTGGCACGGTAAGAATGACACCGATTAATGCAAATAAAACCATGATGACTTCTGCCACAAAAATTTTATTATTAATCACACTACCAAAAGAATAATGTAAGCCGGAAAACCAGATGAATAAGGCTAAAAAACCGCCAAAGAAACCGAAAAATAGCGTATTAAACGTGGTCCCAATAATTTGTTTGCCAATACTAATGCCATCAATATAAAGCCGCGCTGTCGTGACGTTTGGATGTTGCTCAATAATTTCACTCAGCCCGGCCGCAATCGCAATCCCGGCTTCCGCAATTGCACCTAGTGTACTTAATATGGCTTCAGTAATGGCAACGCCCACAAAAGACACGCCAATTGTTAACGACATTCCTTCTAGGTCTTCGCTATCTTCAAGACTAAAACCTTGGGCCATAACCCAATTTTCAACAGGAAAAATAATTAAAATTAACGCCACCATCACAATCAAGGCAGCAATATAGGCCGTTTTAGCCGCTACTTCATTCGCTTCCCCAAAGAAAATCGTGAACGCTAAAATAATCGTGCCGATGACTAATGAAACTCCCATCGCCGGAAAGCCCCAGGAAATGAAGACGACCGCTAAGAATAATAAGCCAAAGTTAAAAATAAGACTTAAAAAAGCGGTGGCGCCAGTTTTACCACCCACCAAGGTCATCAACGCAAATAAGACCAGTCCTAAAACCGTAATGGTACTCATTATGCGGTCACCTCCTTAGGCATCAAGCGACTCGCTAACCAACTTGCTACTGGAATTGCTAGTACGATACCAATCCCTGAAATCAAGCTTTGAACCATCCCTAACGACATATTCATCGAAAAAGTGTAACCCCAATTGTTGCCATTCCGTAAATATAATAACGTCATGGCAAACGTATCCGCCATAAAAATTAAAAATAACACGTTGATTAAGGGCCCCATAATCGACCGCCCAATTTGAATACCAGATTTAAAAACTTGTCGTGCTTCAATATTAGGTCGTTCGGTTCGTAATTGAAATAACGACGCAACAATGTCGGTTGACTCATCCATAACCGCACCTAAAGATCCTAATACCGTCTCAACTAAAAAGAGCGGTCGAGGCACTTGGGTCACATATTGCATTGATTCATAAGTGATCCCACGTTCATGTGTCACATTAAAGACAATCAGACTAATCACCACGGCTAACCCAGTCCCCACAATCGTGGCACCAAGCGTCACTAACATCTGGCGACTAAATCCAAGGACCAAGGACAACGTTAACACGGCAAAAATCAGCGCTAAAATTCCAAATAACCAGTATAAATGATTGCCATTAGTCATCAAATCAATTTGAATGGCACCATAAAATAAGACCGCATTTAAACTGACACTTAATAACGCCATGAAGCCGCTAAAGCGCATAATTAAAAGCAATAATGCCATCGCCAACCAAGCAACTGCAGCCAAGGCAGTATCCCGTTTCAACCCTTGCAATGTCACAGAACTTTGTTTATCACTAGGAATTCGTAAAAACACTTGATTTCCAACGTGATAGGCTTGATCCATCGCTTTAGACTTCGTATACGTGTTTTTTAGCCGATAACTTTGACCACGATGTCCTTTGTTCAACACCTTCACTGTCACCCATTGTGTATAAGTGACATCTTTATTCTCAAACTCATCCGTGCTGGTCGTTCGATTAATTGCACGAACTTTCGTCACTTGACCAACTGTTTGCTGATATAGTTTAGCGTCAACCCGGGTTAGTCCCACCCCAATCAACCCTAATAAAATCACCACTAACGTTAGCCAGCGACCCCAATGTTTTAGTTTCATCCGCTTCACATTTTTCACCCTTTTCGCTCGTACTATCTTTAGCTTAGCATGCGCTTTAACCTTTGCACGAGTTTACCCATCAATCTTTACCAGAAACTAAGAAGCTTCAATCTGGGTTTGTAAAGCCTGTAGCCAATCCAATTCAGTCACATTTTGGGTCCGCTTCGCTGCCTTGAGTCCTTGCTTAATTAACGTTTGTGCTAGCGTTGGTTGTTGATCTACCCGCCAAGCATACACCGCGCGTAATTTATAGTTAGTTAAGGGCGCATAGCGTTGTAACAGTTGTTGAACGCCAGTATCTCGATACCAGCCCAAAATCTGGGGACTCAAATGATTCGCCAATAAATTCCAATAGAGCGTTGCATCCAAATATTGGGCTAAGTCCTCTGGTGGTAACTTATCAAAGCTGGGTTCCAACCGGCTCAAGCCCGTTAACAACTCAGGCATTGCCAAGCCATGTTGTAAGCCCCACATTAAGACTAGCCAAGCCTGCCGCACCACAAAGTAATTCTGATTGCCCCCACCCTGCGGTAACACAATCATGGCAGCGGGTAAATCAGCGACTCGGCCAGTTGTAATTTGTAAGGCTTGGGCCCGTTCCGTCACATAAGCGGCGGTCATCGCTGCGGGGGATTCATGCGCAGTCTTAAAGTTCAATGCCGCAGTCGGCCGCCCATGTAAAATCATCGGTAAAAGCTGGCCAACCTTTAATGTATTCACCCAGATCCAAATAATAAAGGCAAGTAACCACAAATTAAATGACAATGTAAATTGCCCTAACGTGACGAGGCTCAAAACGACAACAAGTAAACTGAATAAGCCACCCCCAAAGCAAGCGACAGCATAATTAAAGCGCGTCGTGTCGGTAGCCGGTTCCGCAACTACATGCGGATAACTCATCAACGGGCGTTGCCAGCGCCAATGTCCTTGGACCCGACTAAGCTGATACCGAAAGCCCGCAATTTGTACCACTTTGGCCCCGATTAACCGATACCCCAGCCACTGACCCAGATCATAAATTAAAGTTGCACCTAGTTCACTGCCAATCAACGCTAGTCCTAACCAACCAACCGTTGAAATAAATTGTCCGACAAGTTGCATTTAACTGCCTCCTTATTGCGTTAATTTAGTCGTAATGATGCTTGCCGTAAGAAAACGGGCTGCTGTTCTTGTAACATGAAAGTCAATAATCGAGTCGCATACGTCGCTGGGCGTTGATTAGCAGCGACCGTCTGATTTAACTGCGTCAAGTTATCCGTAATCAACCCATCGACTCCCATAAACATCATCTGGTTCATATCTTTTTCTTGATTAACCGTCCACGCATAGACTTGCTTATGTTGCGCATGTACGTCCCGGACAAACGACGAATTCAATGTGGAGTATTCCATCGTAAAAAAGGTTGCCTGACTATGCGGTACGCCAATCAGATTGTACGGTAAAATATAGCCAGCCGAAACTTTGGGCATCTGCGTACGTGCTTGTTCAATAATCCGATAACTCAACGACTGTAATAAATCATGATGCGTGGTGATTGTCGTTTGATATTGCTTAGCAAAATCCTGGACCAACGTGGCAGGATCACTACTCGTTGTCTTTATCTCAATTAATAGCTTTTGATGCAACTTTTCAGCGACCTTCAAATAATGACTGAAGCTGACAACTTGTGCCTGACGACCATTTTCACGCATCGTTAATTTTGTTAGTTGCGCCAACGTCAATTGATTAACTTGACGATTGACCCCGGTTAACGACCGTAAATTTTTATCATGCATCACCACAAACTGCCGGTCCTTGGTTTCATAAACATCCATTTCGATATAATCTGGATGCTGCTTAGCGGTTCGACGTAAGGCGGCAATTGAATTTTGGACCCCATTGTTATTAGTCACGCCGCGATGTGACGCTGTTTGGGGTTGTGAGAACCCCCAGCCCCCTAAATAAGCAATATTCACTACCACGAGGATTAACCCAACAATGGATAAACCGATGGCAATTAATACGGGACGCCGTGCAGCTGGTTTCCCCAACGGCCAACTCAACCAACTTTGGGTAATTGTAACACCAGCTAAATCACTAAAAAACATTAGTGATAATGCGGTTAAGTACACACTCAATAAAACTTGAACGACTTCAACCAAGATCAGGTTAATCACGGCAATGACAGCGCGATAACGCACGTAATCATCAACGAACAATTGAATGCCATAAACAGATAAATTAATTCCCCAAGTGGCTAGCCAAGTCACACCACCAATTAGAAGTAACGTCCAAATAATCCTGATAGTTTTACCGCTAGTTCGTTGCCAACTCGCTGTTAAAGCCTGCTTAATTGGCCAATTTTTTAAAATCATTAGTGGTAAAACAGCAATTAGGCGTACGCCCACGTAAAAAGTGCCAGCATATGCAAGCATCAATAACGCATATAAGACCCAATGACCACTTTCCAGCCATTCAATGATAAATACGGGAATTCGAACTTTCGCCAGTAAACTTGTGGAAAATCCAATACCGCCAAATGGCAGAATCAAAATAAAATATAACAATAAAAAACCAAATGCTTGTGGCACCTGGCGTACGGTTTGGATGAGCGCTTGCCACAATAAATTACCTGTTGCTAAGCGACTCCCTTCTCGTAACCGTTTGATGCCAGTGAGTAATAGCCAAAATTGATAATAAATGGTCCCGATAATTAATAAAACAATCACCACCAGGCCGATTAACACCCACGGTTGCTTCAGTAAAACCGCGCCGAGATTACTGTAGGTTAAGTACGGTACCCCAAAGACCACTAATAACTCCGCTGCTAGCCAATTATAGATTGGAATCACCACTGATGAAACGGTTTCATTAACTAATAAAATTAATGCGCCATACATTAACCAGCGCCGCCAAAAATAACGATTCGCTTGTTGCCAATAACGCCACCCGAATTGCATTCAAACACCCCTACTTAAAGATTATTTTAATTATAACAGTTATCCGTTACAATATTAGCGCCAATTGCGGGTATCATCACAAGCAGGTTTACTTTTAGTTTCCGCTGGTATAACGTAAGTTTAGCGTCCTAGGAACACACCTTAATGGGTTAAAAGCGAGGTATCGATGATGTTTTTATTATTACTAACAATTTTTGGTGTTTGGGCCACTTATAAGTTCTTCACAAAATGGCTCTGGTGGTTACTTGGTCTTGTGATTGTCGTCAACCTAGTCGCTTGGTTCATGCGTTACGGCTGGCTATTAATTATGGTCAGTAGTTTTGCGCTGGCTAGCTGGTTATTTTATGTTGCTTACAAGAAGTACCAGCTGAAACATCGTTAGCCTAAGCACAAAAAAGCCGGTACAGCAAGGCTTTACGACCTGCTAATACCGGCTATTACTTTTACCAATTGCGCCCCCCGAGAATCGAACTCGGATCGCAAGGACCGAAATCTCGCGTGCTATCCTTTACACTAAGGGCGCCTACTCTTTATTTTAGCACAATTAAGCCCGAATGTCGGTTTAAAATAATTAACTGACCGAACCAGTTTAAGACTGGATTGGGTGGTTTAATGGTTCAATATAACAAACAACCGAACCCTTACTAGAGTCGACAGTTGCGCTAATCATTAAATAGATACAGAACAAACTTCAACGATTAAAGTCACTAATTATAAAGCATTTCAATAAAAACGATTGACAATCAATTAAGGAGTTGTTTTAATTAAAATGTAAGTCTCGGCGTGTTTTTAATTCAACAGTCCGTTCGGCAACTTGCGGACTTTAATGATTTGACGGTCACTTTTTGGTGACTAAAAATAAATTACGGACTAGCAACCGGGTTCGTGAACGCCGTGGATGGCGTAGTTACCTGCTTAATTACCTTAACGACCACTTCATTACTAGCCTGTAATGATGGGGACTTGGTCTTAAGGCCATTAAATAGAATCGAAAGGAAAAGGTCAGTTATGGCTAACTATCAAAAATCAGAGGCATCATTAGCGGCAAGTGCCCAATTAATTGGCATTTTCGCTGAAAAAGTCCGACGCCAAATCATCATTGCTCTGGGGAACAGTGGTGACGGCTTAAACGTGACTGACATTACCGCTTTAGTCAACATCTCACGACCAGCAGTTTCTCACCACTTACGCCTCATGCGTGAAGCTGGCGTGATCGCCATGCGCAGTAATGGCGTAGAACATATTTACTACCTCACTTTGGCGCAACCATTAGCACAACTACAAGCTACCTTTACCACGCTGGCATCAGATTTCGGACCCGTTACCGATCAACATTAGGGATTAAAAAGGCATTTGGATTTTATCCAAATGCCTTTTTAATCCCTAAAATTTGATTTCAACTCATTTTTAAACCCTTAACTTTTGTAAATCAGGTGGTAAAGGCGCCGTAAACGTCAAGCGTTGGTCACTAAAGGGATCTTGAAAGCCTAAAGTGGCCGCATGCAGCGCTTGTCGTTCAATTAAAGTTTGGTCCCCACCATACAAGGCATCACCCAATAACGGATGACCAAGCGCCGTTAGATGCACTCGAATTTGATGCGTCCGCCCCGTTACTAATTGTAATTTCACCTGTGTCATCTTAGCGGTCGTTTGTAGAACCCAATATTTGGTTACCGCTGGTTGACCACTAGTCATCACTGTTCGTTTAGGACTTGCCGTTTCGCGGCCAATTGGTAACGAAATGGTGCCCGTCGTTGGCGTTAGTTGCCCACTAACCCAAGCCAGATAGGTTTTCGTTAACGTCGCCTGAATGGGCGCATACGTCAACATACTCTGAGCGATGCGATGTTTTGCAATCAACACTAATCCGCTAGTATCGCGATCCAAGCGTGTAATTAAATGAGGCTTTTGATTGGCGGCATGCGTCGCTAACAGGTAACCCTTAACTCGATTAACCAGTGTATCGGTTCGATTACTAGGACCAGGCACACTCGTTAATCCCGCCGGTTTATTGACCACCAACCAATTTTCATCCGCATAAATAACCGCTATAGGGCCTGTACTAACTGCAACCGTTGGATCTGCGGCCTCATCCGGGATCCGGATCCCGGCAACTTCGCCCGTCTTAATCGTGATCACACCGGTTTGAACCCGCTGATTAACGATGAATTGACCCTCACCGTGTTTAATGGCCTTAATCAGCCGCATACTAATCCCGTGCTGTATCAAAAAATGTTTCATGGAAACGGATTCGCCAGTATGGCGCCAGTCAACTTGCATTTTAGGCCATCCTCTCTGTATTAAACTAAGACTTAACTACTTCTCATGTACAAGTCACGAATAATTTTAGCCATGGCGGACAGACGTACATTGTCTTAATGTCGAATATCCAAAATAACATCGCATCTTTTGGTCAAGTTCTGAGTGATATTTATGGTTTTCTGAACAAAGCCAAGCCTTAATCAGCAGTTGCTGGTTGATGTGCAAAAGCCCGAATGGTTGCCATAAAAGTCTCACCATACTTTTCAAGCTTGCTAGCGCCGACCCCTTTAACATCTAGAAAGGCCGCATCCGTTTCCGGCATAATTTCACCCATTGAATGCAATGTTTTGTCTGAAAAGATGACAAACGGTGGCACATGTTGCGCTTCAGCCAAGTTCCGCCGTAAAGTCCGTAATTGTTCAAATAACGCATCATTTTCAGGCGTCGACCGTTCGACGGTCTGCGCCGTTTTGCGATAGACCTTGGTTTCGCCTTTAAGCACGGCGACCCCCGTTTTAGTCACACCCAAGGTTGGATATTGACCACCCATACTTTGCAAATACCCGGTGGCCGTTAAAAAATCAATCAATTCAGCGACACTTTTTTGCCGTTGACCGGCCATAATCCCATAAGTGGGTAATTCATCCAAGTGGGACTCGCGAACGCGTTGATTATTAGCCCCCGTTAACACTTGTGCCACCACAATTTTGCCGAACCGTGCATGTAACCGTACGACACAAGACAAAACCTTTTGCGTGGCCGTGGTAATATCTTGTTCCGCCCGCTCATCCTGGCAATTACTGCAACGCCCACACGGCTCAGAAGACTCACCAAAGTAATTCAAAATAAACTGCTGTAAACAGCCTTGGGTATTGGCATATTGTGACATGACTTGGAGTTTTTGATAAGCGCGATGCTTATGTTCCGTATCCATTTCGGATTCATCAATAAAGAAATGTTGAATATGGGCATCTTGGGCCCGATACATTAAGACCGCCGTACTTGGCAAGCCATCTCGACCAGCCCGACCGGCTTCTTGATAATAGGCTTCTAGGGTGCCGGGAACTTGAGCATGAATGACAAACCGCACGTTACTTTTATCAATCCCCATCCCAAAGGCATTCGTCGCCACCATCACTTGCACCCGATCATACAAGAAATCTTCTTGATTTTGCCGCCGCACTTGGTCGTCTAATCCCGCATGATATTGAGTCGCCTTAATCTGATGCTTAGTCAACAGCCCCGCTAACCGCGTGACTTCTTTCCGGGTACTAGCATAGATAATCCCAGCTTCGTTGGCATTAGCAGCTAGATAGTCTAAAATATAACGATCCGTATCCTGACCTTTCACAACTGCCAAATCCAGATTATCACGGGCAAACCCCGTGTTCACTTCATGATCTGGTTCAATCTTTAATAAGTGCCGAATATCCTTGGCAACTTGTTCCGTTGCCGTCGCCGTCAACGCCAAGACTTGCGGCTGGCTCGGCAATTGCTCAACAGCAGTACTCAATGCTAAATAACTCGGTCGAAAATCATGCCCCCACTGTGAAATACAATGGGCCTCATCAATAGCCAATAGTTTAATTGGCAACTGGCCTAAATCACGAATAAACTGGGGTGAATCTAACCGTTCAGGTGCAATATAGAGTAAGGTGTAATCGCCCGCTCGTAGGGCTTGTAACCGCTGATTAATTGCCTGATAGTCCAACGAACTATTGATGAACGTGGCTGCAATTCCATTATCATTGAGCGCATCAACTTGATCTTTCATCAATGAAATCAACGGCGAAACAACGACCGTTAATCCGTCAAAGAGTAACGCCGGAATCTGATAACAGAGTGATTTACCGCCCCCAGTTGGCATGATTGCCAACGTGTTTTCTCCCGCCAACACTTGCTCGATGACCGCTTTTTGCCCCGGCCGAAATTCATCATAACCAAACGTTGTTTTTAATACTTGTTGTGCCGCTGCTAAGTCCATCACCTAAGCTCCTCCGTCTTAATTCAGTGGTTCTATTCTACCGAGAATTTTACCAAGTTACAACTTGAGCAGTTGCAAAAAAATGGTTTGCCGTTCAACTATCATTAAGGGGTCGGCAGTTGATTCTAATCATCAACTGCCGACCCCTTAATGAACACAATGCTTTTTATGTAATCCCGTTATTTTGACTGTTTCGGCCGACCGCGATGATCAACCAAACCGTCGGCACCCGCTTGCTGATATTTCCGGACCCAAGTGTACACTTGCGAATAGGATACTTTAAACTTATCAGCGGCCTGCTGATAATTATTATCATGCGCTAACGTATATTGAACAATCTCAATTCTCTCAGTATATGTCGCTCGCCGTCCACGTGCCATCACCAAGCCCCCTTTTATTAACCATGTTTTATCATACCAAGAGATGCCAGATTTTTGTAGCTTTAAATTTGGGTTTTTACGCATTATTAAAGTTCTTTCACTGGCAGCAGAGAACATTTGTTCGCATAATAACTATTGAGGTGAGTCCATGTCTAATCAAAACCTACTTGTCAGATTTGACAACCAAACTAAAATTTTAAAATTCGATCCTTTTTTCAGGTCACTATAATCAGCGCCATCAATTCGTCATCACGAAATTTATGGTCGGCCAACCGATGACAAGCTAGTTTTTTCGCCCGCTTAGGAAGCGTATAATGGATTTAATAAATTAAAGGAAGTGTCGTTCACATGACAAAACGTATTCAAGGTTCTTGTACCACCATTCTCGTTGGTAAAAAAGCCTCAATTGATGGGTCAACCATTATTTCCCGTAACGATGATGGTCACGAAGCTTTAGATCCAGAACGATTAGTAGTCGTTAATCCTGCTGACCAACCCCGCCACTATCAAGCAGTCTTAAGTAAATTCCACATGGATTTACCAGACAATCCGTTGCGGTACACGTCAATTCCTAATTCAATTCTCACTAATGGGACTTGGCCTGCAGCCGGGATTAATAGTGAAAACATCGCAATGTCTGCAACTGAAACCATTACGACTAATTCACGCGTTTTAGGCCTCGATCCATTCGTTACCGATGGTATTGGTGAAGAAGACTTGGTCACTCTAGTCTTGCCTTACATTCATAGTGCGAAGGAAGGGGTCGAACGCTTAGGCGACCTCTTAAAAACCTATGGGACTTATGAACCTAATGGGATTGCGTTCTCTGACAACAACGAAATTTGGTGGTTAGAAACCATCGGTGGGCACCATTGGGCTGCCAAACGAATTCCTGATGACGCCTACGTAGTCGCACCTAACCGGATGAACATCGATTCCTTTGATTTCAGCACCGCAGATACCATGGCCTCTGCTGATTTAGAACAGTTCATCAACGATAATGATCTTAATCCAGACTTTGATCACTACAACTTACGCCACATCTTTGGTAGCGCAACAATCAAAGATACCGTTTACAATAATCCGCGTGCTTGGTTCGGTCAAAAATACTTCACGCCAGCAGTTGAACAAGATCCGATGGCCCAAGATTTACCTTTTATTTGTCATGCTAATCGGAAAATTTCGATTGAAGACGTTAAGTTCGTCTTGAGTTCTCACTATGAAAATACGAAATACGATGTTTACGGTAGTGGTAACGAGGCAGATAAGACCTTGTTCCGACCGATTGGGATTAATCGTAATCATGATGTGCATATTTTGCAGATTCGGAATCATGTCCCTGCTGAAATTGCTGGAATTCATTGGCTTGCATTTGGTGCCAATACGTTTAACACCGTCGTACCATTTTACTCAAATGTCACCGATACCCCTGCCAGCTATAAAGATGCGGATGGTACCTTTAACTTGAATAATATGTACTGGTTAAGCTGTACCACTGCCCTATTAGGCGATACCAACTACGATTTTTACGTCGATATGCGGAATAGTTTTGACTTAAACACCATGAGCGCTTATCGTCAGATTCAACATACCACCGACGCTGGCCTAAGCCGGCAGACTAAGATTCAAACCTATTTAGCCGCTGCTAACCAACAATTAGCTGACGAATCGATGCGCCGCCAAACCAAATTATTAGGTGATATGGTCATTTCCGGTTCTGAACAAATGAAATTGCGCTATAACCTCAATGATTAAATGAGAAAGTCGGCCATAATCACTCGCTGAATTTTAATTTTAGGGTTTACTTTTTAAAAATGAGTGCTAATATTAATGACACAAGATAAAAAACGGAGGAAAGAGGAGTACGTTAATTCAACCTGCCAGTGAATCAGGGCTTAGTGGAAACCTGATCAGACCTTGAATTAGCCGAAAAACACTTTCTTAGTTGCTAACTGAAATAACTTAGTTAAAGTAGGATTAGTCGTTGGCCGGTACGTTATCATCGGTGGCGTATGTTAGTACGCTATTTAAAGCTGGTTTATTGTGAAGATAAACAACTTGGGTGGTACCGCGAAAAAAGTCTTTCGTCCCTTGATTTAGTCAAGAGACGGGAGACTTTTTTCGTCTTGTTAATTTAAAAACCCAAAGGAGTGCCACATTATGCATTTAATTATTCCAAAATCATATGATCCTAAGTTATCCGTTAAAGAAACCCAGACCGCCATTCGTTACATTCGTGAAACTTTCCAAGATGAATTCGGTAAAGAACTCAACTTATCACGTTTGTCAGCGCCAATGTTTGTTGAAAAATCAACCGGGCTAAACGATAACCTAAACGGCGTTGAAACCCCAGTTTCCTTTACAATGCAAGACTTACCTGATCAAACGATTGAAATCGTGCATTCATTAGCCAAATGGAAACGGATGGCCTTGCATCGCTATAACTTTGCATTACACACTGGCCTCTACACTAACATGAATGCCATTCGTAAAGATGAAGATTTAGACAACCTTCATTCGGCTTACGTCGACCAATGGGATTGGGAAAAAGTCATCACCAAAGATGAACGTAACTTAGATACCCTGAAACAAACTGTTAAAACCATTTTCAAAGTCATTAAGCATATGGAACACGAAGTTTGGTACAAATTCCCACAAGCGGTGCACCATTTACCAGATGAAATTCACTTCATGACCACCCAAGAATTGGAAGACCTCTATCCAGATATGACTCCGAAAGAACGTGAAAACGCCATCTGTAAAAAACTCGGGGCTGTCTTCTTAATGCAAATTGGCGGTGAACTTCATAGCGGCAAACGCCATGATGGTCGCGCCCCTGACTACGATGATTGGCAGTTAAACGGCGACATTTTGTTCTGGTACGAACCACTACAAATTGCCCTTGAAGTTTCTAGCATGGGTATTCGGGTCGATGCCGAATCAATGTCCCGTCAACTTAAGTTAGCGGATGCCGAAGATCGTCTCAAGTTCCCCTATCATCAAATGATTTTACATGATGAACTTCCCTTCACCATCGGCGGTGGTATTGGACAATCACGCCTTTGCATGTTGTTATTAGGCAAAGCGCATGTTGGTGAAGTGCAAGCTGCTTTATGGCCACAAACCATGATTGACCAATGCGAAGCTAACGGGATTCACTTACTTTAAGCCTTGTTTAAACGACACTTGAAATAACGTTTTAGAATTTTAAATAAGCGGCAGTTACGAAACTGATTACTGGTTTCATAACTGCCGCTTATTTTGTATGATGCTTGGCGTCCATGGAAAATACTGAGTAAAACACAACTTATGAGATCACGCTTAAAAGCTACTGAAATCACCCTCACATGCGTGGAGAATAACATTCTTTAGTATCATCAATATTCACAATTCTTTCTGCAAAGGTTAACTTACAATATGGTGGTTGATGAACCTGTATTTCAATGTTCTCACGTTCACTGTAACTCTGAGCATGCGCATGCGGCACAACCGGGTACTTCTTAGCATTGCCGTGGTAGTATAATCAATATCTATTCATGGTCTTCCAGTGCTACCGTAGTAGCGACGTTCAACCAATTTACCATCTTTAAGCTGAGCAAGAACATCTAAATAACTTTGATATAAAGGTTCATCGAGGGAGTACGTTCAACACTACCAACTTGCTTCACAGCAAATTTACAAAACTTAACCTTAAGCTCTTCTAACCGCGTTATACGCTCCTTAGCAGACATGACAGATAAGTAACGATTAACCTGATTCTTTGCTTCTTTGTCGCTAATGTTATCAGCCAGTGCCCATAATGAAACCAACTCAGTCGGACTTGACCGTTGTAGAATCTCACACTCACATGCGTGGGGAATGCATCTAATCCGCCTACTTTATACATACTTGTAAAGGATCACCCCCACATGCGTGGGGAATACTCAATGATATTTTATAGAAAAATGTTTATATTAGGATCACCCCCACATGCGTGGGGAATACTTGCCGCCCCGATTATGAAGAGACTCCATTTAAGGATCACCCCCACATGCGTGGGGAATACAGCCATCAAAACACCCCCGTTACATAGGCGTCAGGATCACCCCCACATGCGTGGGGAATACCTGAGCTTCGTAGTCCAAAAAATAAAGTGCTAAGGATCACCCCCACATGCGTGGGGAATACTGTCATGCCATATAACTCCCGCAAGATTAGGAGGGATCACCCCCACATGCGTGGGGAATACGTTCCGATGAAGGATATGACTAAGGTCCGAAAAGGATCACCCCCACATGCGTGGGGAATACCGTCAAGCGATATAACTATTTTCATAAAGCATAGGATCACCCCCACATGCGTGGGGAATACACTTGTGCCGTGTCACAGCTTTATCCGGAAATGGGATCACCCCCACATGCGTGGGGAATACTTTTGTTTGTCATTTTTATGTCCTCCTAATTTAGGATCACCCCCACATGCGTGGGGAATACAATTAATCTTCGTGTAAAGCCTAGTCAGTCAAGGGATCACCCCCACATGCGTGGGGAATACGTATCCATCGGTAATGGTTTCAAACTTTCCACGGGATCACCCCCACATGCGTGGGGAATACTACTAAAGTCGGCACTGATGGTGCTTGGTCTGGGGATCACCCCCACATGCGTGGGGAATACAAAACCAAAATGCAGCAGATTTTTGGAATAAGGGGATCACCCCCACATGCGTGGGGAATACGTCATCTATACTTAACTCAGTTACCTGCCAATAGGATCACCCCCACATGCGTGGGGAATACCTCCATAAACCACTTAAAAATGTTGAAACACCAGGATCACCCCCACATGCGTGGGGAATACTAACATCCTTGCTACCAATCAGCCGACACCGGAGGATCACCCCCACATGCGTGGGGAATACTCTCCATCCGGGAATATCCGACTTACCGTCGTAGGATCACCCCCACATGCGTGGGGAATACTAAAAGTAAATATTCCATATTATAAGCAAGCTAGGATCACCCCCACATGCGTGGGGAATACAAGACTTGTCGGGCGTTGCTATTGACGAACTAAGGATCACCCCCACATGCGTGGGGAATACGAAAAATAAACGTTTTTCTGATAGTCCTAGCCGGGATCACCCCCACATGCGTGGGGAATACTCGAATGATGAATTTTAGAGCATGTTAAAAATAGGATCACCCCCACATGCGTGGGGAATACGGATTACTCATGAACGTGATTGATGATGACTTAGGATCACCCCCACATGCGTGGGGAATACGCACTTTTTTTAGGTTTTATAGGCTCGGCAATAGGATCACCCCCACATGCGTGGGGAATACTTTGGAGTGGGAATAATGTTAAAAAAATATGAGGGATCACCCCCACATGCGTGGGGAATACAATCAAGTATGAGCAAACCGAGAGTAACAGACAGGATCACCCCCACATGCGTGGGGAATACTTTTGGCGTGCGTCCCGACTTTTATACGTGTTAGGATCACCCCCACATGCGTGGGGAATACTACTCAACGAGTGCGGGCAGTTCATGAGGGTAAGGATCACCCCCACATGCGTGGGGAATACTCATTAAGGTTATTTTTATGACTATTCAAGCTGGGATCACCCCCACATGCGTGGGGAATACGCTTTCGCTGTGATATAACATGCGATGATGATAGGATCACCCCCACATGCGTGGGGAATACGGTGAACTTGAAATTCATTATGGCGACTGGATTGGGATCACCCCCACATGCGTGGGGAATACATTGAAATCATGGATGACCAAGAGTTTCCGTTAGGATCACCCCCACATGCGTGGGGAATACACTAAAGAATCCTTGATATAACAGCATTCTAAATTTCAAAAAACACCGAATTACATTAACTTGGTTTTTAAACTGCCCTATATTTTAAAGCATACAACAGCAATGACCCATTAACAATCACGATTTTATTCTTTACATCGTTAACTACACTTCTGATACTGACTAAAGCAGTTGTTCAATTGGCAGTAATTGTTCATCAAAATAAGCTTTTCCGGCCATAATCAATGTTGGCACACTTGTAATACCATTATCCAAAATTTCTCGATCAATTTGCTGCTGCACTGCCATTGCTTCAGGATACGGTTGTACCTGAAAAGTTGTCTGTAAATAGGCAGGTACCGCCGTAGTCGTCAGCGCTCGTAACGCTGCTTGCTGCTGAAAGACCGCCTGGATAAAGGCCAACGCCGCCGTCGGGTGTTGATAATCAACATACCCATTAGCAACATTTCCATTCATCAATGCCGGCTTAACTTTACTCCAGAATTTCAAATGCAAGACTAACTGGCCCTGATCAACGGCTTCAAACAACGCTGCTTGATTCAGTAACCACCAGTTCTGCGTATCGACACAGCCCAAATTTAAGATTGTTGTTAACTGCTTTGGAGCCTGTCGATTACCGTAAGTTAATGTAGTTGCTTGGTCATAATTGAATTTATATTTAGTCACTCGCTTTGCCCCTCTCGCAAAAAATCGTCACCACAACTTAATGCAGTGACGACTAACTACTCATTTACTATTTAATCACCTTAGCAACTGCCGCATTCACAGCTACTTGTTCCGCTTCAATTAATGCGACGCGGGTGGTAATCACTTTAATATCCATATTTATTTCCCGGGTTAAGCCTGGCGTTGGTAACTTCGGTTCGAAGAACGCTTTAAACTCAGCTAATCGTGGCGCGGTCTTAAAGATTCCAGCAATGACAGTGATGTAAGTGGTAAATTCCATATCACCACCAACCGTCGCTTCTAGCCACGACCAATCCTGACGAATCCAATCCCAAGCCGCTTGTTCACCAGCATCATTTGCTAAGACGCCGCGGAACCAAGCACGTAAATCTTGTGGTTTAATCGTATCAGCATCTTCAAAGGCTGTGATTAGCTTTGCAATCAAGCTTGCATCCGTCGTGGCAGTTAGTGCTGCACAGATATCTGCTTTAAAGCTGGCGTCTGAGGTTTGCCGATAAGTTGCCAATAATTGATTGAACAACGCTAAACTACCAAATTTTTTGACTTCATTGCGTAAGACTAAGACCCGCACCGCTGCCGGCAACGTTTCAAGCTTATCTTGGTTCGCTTCGAATAATTCATGCGCAGCTAAAATGGTGCCCGCATTTTCAGCGTACAACGAAGCATTTAAAACAACGGGTCGTGTCAATTGATCATCATCAGATTCTTGGGCTACTGCTTGCCAACCTAAACGATCAACTTGTTTTTCACTCAATTGATCAAACAAGTGTTGCAATTGTTGTTCTTCAGTTGAGGCTGGCTTGACGAATTTCTTCAAATCATTAGCAACACGGTATAAAGCCACGTTAACCAAAGTTGAGGTGCTGTTCGCAAACTGTGCCAATAACGGTACCATTGACGCATACGAAATCTGGCGTCCCTCGGCTAATAAACGTAGGTCCTGTAACACTTGTAATTGTGAAATTGCATCCCAATTATTAGCTTGCTTTAAAATATCCGTTAATAACGTTTGATCATATTTCACGATAAAGTGTGAGTTATTCCCAACATTTAAGCGGAATGGTTGTCCATTTTCAGCACGTAATTTAGCATAGTCACCCAATACTAAGTGATTGGCATCCATAATTTGTGGCGCTGCGGCGTAATTACTGTTCAATGGAATCTGCCATTGCCGATTAGCATCTTGACCATCACCAATAAAGAATTGGGCTTGTGATAAGGTTAATTGCCCCTCAACCACCGCAGCTGTCACAACTGGATAACCAGGCTGTTCGAGCCACGAGGTCATAATCGACCCGACATCAATGCCAGACGCCTGACCAAGTGCTGCCCATAAATCAGCACCAGTGGCATTACCATACTGATGCGCTTCAAAATACTGTTTCAAGCCAGCACGTAAGGCGTCATCACCTACTAGGGCCCGGGCCATTACTAACATCCGAGCACCTTTAGCATACACAATTGCTGCGTCAAATAAGGAATCAATTTCTGCCGGATTTTCAACTTGAACGTGTACCGATTGCACCCCGTCCGTAGCATCTCGTTGTAACGCAGCTGGTGCATCAGAGGCCTGGAAAGTTTCCCAAATATGCCAATCCGGTTCAATCGCATCAATGGCAACATATTCCATCATGTTGGCGAAGCTTTCATTTAACCAGAGATCATCCCACCACTTCATGGTGACCAAATCACCGAACCATTGATGCGCCAATTCATGCGCAATCACGGTGGCAACACGTTGCTTCATATCCAGCGCCGTGTTATCGGGATCAAGTAAGAGATAAGCCTCCCGATAAGTCACTAGGCCCCAGTTTTCCATGGCACCAGCTGAAAAGTCTGGCAAGGCTAATTGCCATGAGTGTGGGAGTGGATATGGTTTTTGATAAAAATCTTCATAAAATTCAATTGATCGTTTCGCAATATCTAAAGCAAAGTCGAGTTCATTTGCTTTATGCGCTTTAGTCCCGAAAACGCCCACTTTAACCCCACTCTTAGTAGTCGTCAGCTTACGTTGTAAGTCACCAAAGGCAAACGCCACTAAGTAAGTAGACATCCGTAACGTGGTGTCAAAATAGTGCACGCCATCGACCACTTTAACTTCTGGCATGTTACTAATAGTCGTTTCACCCGGTTGTTCGTCGTATTTGATAGCCAAATCAAACGTCGCTTTGGCTTCAGGTTCGTCAATACAAGGGAACGCTTGCCGCGCTGAATTTGTTTCAAATTGCGTCCCAATAATCTGTTGTTTTTGGCCATTAAGTTCGTAATACGATGGATAAATGCCCATCATGGTATCCGTTAAAGGTGCTGTATAATCGATTGTTAGCGTGGTTTGCCCAGCTTTTTCCAAATCAACCCGAATTGCATCAGCTTTAGCGTCAATTGCAAATGGCACTGCTTGACCATCCGCTTGAACCGTATTAACGGTTAAATCTTTTTGATGAATGGCGATTGCTTTCGTCTTGGCTTCACCAGTAATGACCGTCTGACCAGTGATTTGTTTCGTTTCACGATTAATATCTAAATAAATATCATAATGTTCTGGTTGAAACATTTGATAAAAATGCGTTAATTCTTTCATGAAATTCTCCTTGATTTGTTAGAATAATTCAATTATACGACAATTAACTGCCCGGTGCGCTGAAAGTGGTTCTTAGTCGCTAATTTTTTAGCGACTTGCGGTTTCATCCCCAAATTGTAAGCCACGTAATTGGGCCGCAATCGCTTTATCACGATAGGCATTATTATCAAACCACATATCTGCACCACTCGCCATCATCATCACGGGAATTTGACGACCGTCGTAGTATTGATAACGAACATAGTCAAACTCGCCATCTCCCGCCGTCTGGGTCGCGCCTAATACATTTATAAATTTCGGTGTGACAGTATCAAAGTAGTTCAATTTGGCTTCACTAATTCTAGTATTTTCGACCGTTTCAACACGCTTGGTGTAAGCTTCATAATAATACCAAGTTCCTTGATAATTGCTAGGCCAACGTTGGGGCTTCGCCTGAACTGCAGCACTAACGTCTGCATTTAGTGTTGCACTATCTTGAACCGTCGGCCGACTACCAGTCACAATTTCAGTGAATCCCGCTTGCAATGCGCTATTTTGCGTATCCTTTAGATAGAGATCGTCACCATTAGTCGTCTGCGTCATGAAGACCACTGGCCGTTGATGATGTAAACAAAAGAAGTAAGTCGTGGGCCATTCAGCTGTCGCTTTGCCACCAGTGGCAACCGCTACTACTTGAAATTCTGCGCCGTTTTCACCGTTTTTCGACCACGTTAAATTGATGGCCCGCTGTCCCCACTTTACCCGATCTTTCAGCTGACCAGTCGTAATCGTTGTCGGAAAAACAAATCCTAAATGGTCCGGGTGATCACCGTCATACGTGCCCGTATAACTTTG
Organism: Lactobacillus sp. CBA3605; assembly: GCF_002970915.1. NCBI lineage: Bacteria > Bacillati > Bacillota > Bacilli > Lactobacillales > Lactobacillaceae > Lactiplantibacillus > Lactiplantibacillus koreensis. Next base: position 2,068,372 of record NZ_CP027190.1, on the reverse strand, counting down.
GCCCATCTCAACTTCCCACTGATGCATAAACTTCGCTAGCCGTTGCGTTTTAGTTTGATTCCATAATGTATTGGCTTCCATTTCGCTCGATGAACTAGCAACAACTGCGCTACTACTCTTTTTTGATGCGACTTTCTTACTTGTCGGCCGACTGTTAGTGGCAGCTGTACTTTGACTGGAACTCACCTTGGGCACTGCTTGGTTTGGTCTAGCTGCACAACCACTCAACAGACTAACTACAACTAGCATTAACACCTTTATTTTTTTCATTACATTTGCGGCCTTAATAACACTGGCAGCATCCCCCTAAACATTAATTTAATTATTTGCTTCACTAATTTCTAACCATTAAAAAAGTGATGTATCCTTTGACAGATGCATCACTTTCTAATAATTACTATATTAAAACTCAATGAAAAAATTTATTCCCATTCAATTGTCGAAGGTGGCTTACTCGTCACATCATACACGATTCGGTTCACGTGATCGACTTCATTGACGATACGCACCGAAATCTTCTGTAAGATATCCCAAGGAATGCGGGCAAAGTCCGCAGTCATTCCATCAATCGAGGTTACCGCCCGAATACCGACTGTATAGTCGTAGGTCCGACCATCACCCATGACACCGACGCTCTTAATTCCTGGTAACACAGTAAAATATTGCCAGATTTCTCGATCTAAGCCGGCTTTCTTGATTTCATCACGGAGGATGTAATCACTATCACGTACGATTTCAAGCTTAGCTTCAGTAATTTCACCAATCACCCGAATCCCTAAACCAGGACCTGGGAATGGTTGACGCCAAACTAATGCAGAAGGCATCCCTAGCTTTTCGCCCAATTCACGTGCTTCGTCTTTAAACAAAGTCCGTAAAGGTTCGATCAACTTAAATTGCATGTCGTCTGGTAGGCCGCCGACGTTATGATGAGACTTAATCGTTTGCGCCGTTGATGTGCCACTTTCAATGACATCCGTGTACAACGTCCCTTGCGCTAAGAATTCCATCCCGTTCAACTTCGTGGCTTCTTCATCAAAGACTTGGATAAATTCATTACCAATAATCTTACGTTTCTTTTCAGGATCACTAACACCCGCTAGCTTGCTCATGAAACGGTCTTTGGCATCCACTTTGATGATGTTTAAGCCAAATTTACCTTCCAAACTCGCCATGACTTGGTCAGCTTCACCTTTACGTAATAAGCCATGATCCACGAAAATACTCGTTAACTGGGTCCCAATGGCTTTATGCAATAAGACACCCACGACACTGGAGTCCACGCCACCAGATAAACCAAGTAAAACTTTCTTATCGCCAACTTGGGCGCGAATCTTGTCAATCTGCATATCGATGAAATCGTCCATTGACCAGTTCGCCGTTGCTTCACAAACGTCAAACGTAAAGTGACGCAAAATATCGTTCCCATAGTCCGTATTCCGAACTTCCGCATGGAATTGAATGCCATACATCTTCTGGTCAACATTTTGAATCGCTGCAATTGGACAATTCTTCGAAGTGGCAACTACCTCAAATCCATCTGGCGCTTGCGTCACTAAGTCACCATGGCTCATCCAGACAGATTGTTCAGTTGGCGTAGCTTTAAATAAAGTTGCGTTATCACTAGTGACGGTGATATTAGCTTTCCCATATTCACGGTTGTTAGCTGATTCGACTTTCCCACCAGCCAGTGAGTAAGTCATCAGTTGCATCCCATAACAAATCCCTAAAATTGGAATGCCCAACTTAAAGATTTCAGGATCAACCCGAAAGGCGCCATCATCGTAAACACTATTGGGGCCACCGGAAAAGACAATCCCCTTCGGGTGGCGGGCTTTGATTTCGTCGGCAGTAATTGTATTCGGTAATAGTTCCGAATAAACGCCGAAATCACGAATGCGCCGGGTAATCAATTGATTATATTGACTCCCAAAATCCAACACTAAAATTGAGTCGAATGACGCGGTGTCCGTTTTTGCCAAGTTGTTCACTCCTTTGGATTAATTGTTGTTCAATAGCTCTATCATACTGATTTCTAAACGTTCGGTCAATAACTATGAGAAATTTCTTAATCAGTTTAATACTTCCGAAAGTAGATCGTATCAATCCGATGCTGAGCGACCTTGTGTAAAATCAAATCCGCACGATTCCGAGTTGGGAGGATATAATCATTCAAGTTTTTCAAATCCACATCCCGCCAGACACGTTTCGCCATGGCCATTGCGTCTGCATGACTACCAATCGCCCACGGATAAAAATAATTTTTAGGATCTTGAAAAGCGGTTTTCATTAAGGCTTCAAACCGATCTAAGTACCAGGTCTCCACTAAATCGGCATCCGCATCCACGTACACCGAAAAATCAGTGAAATCACTAATATAAATATGCTGATTAGTCGGCAACTGTAACACATTGATTCCTTCGACAATCAAAATATCAGGGTGCGTTATCACATGGTAGCGGTTCGGCACAATATCATAAGTCTGATGCGAATATACCGGCGATTTCGCCAATGGTTGCCCACTTTTGACGTCATTTAAAAACTGAATCAGCCGTGGCATATCATAGCTCTCCGGAAACCCTTTGCGTTCCATTAACTGTTTTTGTTTCAACTCAGCATTCGGATATAAAAAACCATCCGTCGTAATCAATTGCGTCCGTCGATCCGGATATAAATATTTAAATAGAATTTCTAATAACCGTGCGGTGGTCGTCTTCCCCACTGCCACGCTCCCAGAAACCCCAATAATGAACGGTGATTGTTTATTTTGCCGGCGCAAAAAGACGGACTCCGTCTCACGCCACGATAAATAATGCTCGAACTTGGCCTGCAATAAATGGGCCACCGGTAAGTAAATCTCTTGTACGTCTTGCAAACTAATTTGATCATTAAACGCTTTAATTTCGTGTAAATTTTCCGCTGTGAGGGGCACATGACCATCCCGATAAAATTGTTGCCATTGCGCCCGTGAAAAGCGGTAATAATTCAATTGTTCTTCCATCATCTGTCGGCCACCATTACTAAATTAATGGGTTGATTATAGCATAAATACCATTCAAAAATCAGTCGAAGCTGACGTTAACTCTCAACGAACCAATGGTTGCGCAATAAAGGCCTTAACAGTCAGGGCAATGGTGCAGTGACCTGGTTATTTAGCAGCAAAGTAGCCGCTGAACTCCCAGAAAACCAGTCCGTTCCCAAGCGCCGACAAGCGTTAACCGTAAATTAAATCACTCGAAACAAAAAATCGGCACAGTGTCCGTTAAATGGTCACCATGTCGATCTATTAAGACGCACGACTTTATTTGGCGTCGATAATACTCGTTTTAAAAAATGTCAGCTATTTTTCCAATTTAATCGCCGCCATCGTGTAAAGTTGCGCATCCACACGTGCTAACAGTGGTGAAAGCTCACCAATCGCGACAATCGTCAATTCGTGCATCGCCCGCGAACAAATTGTATACAGTAATTGTCGTTCATCTTCACGTTGATAATTTGCAGCATTCACATTCCACACAATGACCGCATCAAATTCCAAGCCCTTAGCTAAGAATGATGGCACCACAATGACGCCTGGCGCCAGCCGTTGATTTTCGGTGCGAATTAACGTCACATGCTCGCCGCGCGCCTTTAAGGCCGTGGTGAGTTGTTCACATTCCGCCAGCGTTTTCCCAATAATAGCCGTTGTATCCCGATCGGACTCGTTAGCAGCCAATTGTTGGACAACTTGATTAACCGCTTGCTCAAAGTTTTCAGTAACCGCTAGATTAGGTAAGTCACCTTGGCGATCAAAGGCTGTGACAGCTTCCCCATTCACTAAGATTTCTTTCGTGAAATCAGTGATTTGTTGCGTCGACCGATACGACTTCGTTAATTGAACGACTCGTGTTTTTTCTGGATCGAACAACGTTTCCAACTCGCCAATCAAGGTATGACTATTTTCCTTAGTAAAGATGGCCTGATTCAAATCACCGAGCATGGTAAACCGGGCCTGTGGAAAACTAAATTGCAAGAACGCCAACTGAAACGCATTGTAATCTTGAATTTCATCTAAAAAGACAAACCGAATATCCCGTTGCCCTTTTTTCCCGGTCATTAAATCATGCAAGTACATATACGCCGAAACAGTCGTCAACGAGATATGCCGTTCCTTGACCTCAGCCAGCTTACGAACCACTGCAGCTTCCCATTCGGCTGGGGTGATGTCATATTGGGCCAAATCTAAAATTTCAGGAACTTGCCGCAAAAAATGGGCATATTGCATGTTAATGCTTAAAAATCGGTTACGAACGATTTGCGTACGCGCTTGTCCTAGCCGTTGCATGACAATCTTACGAGCTAAAAAGTTAAACTCTTCATCACCGTTCTTAAATTCTCGTGGTTGATTGCCATATAATTCATTTTGTTCTTCACGCGACAAATCTTGAACCGTTTCTTCAACCCATTTGGTCCGCATTTCAGATTGAACTTTTCGATTCAAAATCTTAATTAGCGCTTCCTTAGTCGCCGATAATCGATTCCCTAAATGATAGTTTTCATTAAATGAATAATAAATTTCTTTGATTTTGGCCCGTGGAATAATCACGTCATCATTCAATGTGATATTCCGGAACCGCATATCGGCACGTTCCAAATGACGCCCATAGGTAGTCACCGCATTAAAGAAAGCTAAGCTACCTTCTAATTTAGTGATTTTAGCCATCGTCGCCGTATTTTCAGTTTCGAACCGTTGTTGCAATGTTTCGACTTTCATCTGTGGTAATCGATACGAGGCATACTGATAATACGTCATCTGAACCATATTTTGTTCACCCAATTCTGGCAATACCTGATTAATATAATCATTAAATAATTGATTTGGTGAAAACAAAATAACTTGGCCCGCATTCAACTTGCCACGATACCGATAAAGCAAGTAGGCTACCCGTTGAAGCACGGATGAAGTTTTCCCGGAACCGGCCGCCCCTTGCACGAAGAGTAAGTCGGAACTCGTATCACGAATAATTGTATTTTGTTCTTTTTGAATCGTCGTGACGATGCTCTTCATCTTAACGTCGGACTTTTCATCCAACACTTCAAGGAGCATCGAATCCCCCACAGCTTCTTCCGTATCATAAACGGTGACAATCTGACCGTCAGCCACCATTAACTGGCGTTTTAATTGCACGTCAACTTGCTGTAACCCATCTGGTGTTTGGTAAGTAACCTGCCCTAAACCACCATCGTAATAAATACTAGAAATCGGCGCCCGCCAATCATAAATCAAAAAATGATCCGGCGTATCGGAAAAAGAGCTCAAGCCAATGTAGATAGTTTCGGTGGCTGGTTCACCCGCTTCATGAAAATCCAAGCGCGCAAAATACGCATTTTTTTCTAACTTTTTCAGCGTGGACAACTGTTTAGTCGCATGTTGCCAACTATTTTGGCGTTCGTCCAACATTTGTTGTTGTTGCCGGACGGACAACCCGGTTTCCATCATGCCTTCATAACTATCGGTCTTAATATTGACATCATTATAAAAGTTTTGTTTAATATCAGCCTGATCGTGTTCGGACCGTTCAATGGTATGACTTTGTTGGTCCTCGGCGACCCGAATCTTTGCCACAACGTGATCCAGATGCTGTTGTTCTGAAGCTTTAATTGACTTTGCCATCAGAGTCCTCCATTCCTAAATATCGATGAATAAGTTTAGCACTATCCCGGCCATGACTCAATCAATAACCCACCAGTTGCCTGAATTTCCACAATTAATGTGGTTAAAGTATAAACATTCTATTATCGAAGTTATGATTCAGTTAAGTTAGCCAAACTGTTAGCGCTTACACTAGCATTTCACCTTTGAAGCGACTAGAATAGATATAACTTTATTGGAGATGATGCCTTTGACCAATCTAATCGAGATTTTAACCCATTTAGAACAATTCATCGGGCCCCTATTAGTCACGTTGGGCAACTGGAGCTATATTACGCTATTTGCGGTCATCTTCCTAGAAACTGGGATGGTGGTCTTTCCATTTTTACCCGGCGAATCGTTAATCTTTTTGGCCAGTACGATGGCTGCGACCCACACCACTTTAAACATTCAAATTTTAGTGCCAGTCTTTTTCTTTGCAGCGGTAATCGGTGATACAGTTAATTTTGAAATCGGTCATCACCTCATTCAATGGCCATGGCTACAACGCCATTTACCAGCTGAAAAACAACGACTGGCTCAAACGTTCTTTGCGAAGTACGGCTCCCGCGCCGTTATGTTAGGCCGGTTCGTTCCCTTAATTCGCACGTTTGTTCCACTAATGGCTGGTTCGGCTAAAATGCCTAAAAAAGCGTTCGCCCTTTGGAATCTAGTCGGCGTTGGCCTGTGGGTAACCGTTGGCTGTTCACTAGGTTATTTCTTTGGCTCCATCAGCTTTGTGCAGGCACACCTGTCGCTATTTTTCTTAGGAATTCTCGCTTGTGCTTTAATTCCAGCGATTGGGATCACCTTATTCAGAGCCTTGCGGCGACGGCGCGCCACCGTCTAACTTAATTAAAATAAACCTTAACTTTCAGAACGCATTTCAACCTATTTGATGATTGATGCCAGACAGTTGTTGTAAGAAGTTGTCAATTCTTGCAGCAACTTTTTTTATTCTCCACCCAACCTCAGCATTGAATTTTTACAGCGTGAATCAAGCTACACCCTAGGTAAATCCTTTCAAAATATTTATAAAAAGTGTATCCTTTCATAGGATTATAATATTTTGGAGATGTGGCACGCATGCAAACGAGGCAATTCGTCGCTTACCAACCTAGTTGGCAAACTGCGGCGACCAACTTTCAGCAACAATTAAAACAATCGCTATCGCCCTGGCTAAAAGCCAGCAGTCACGTTGGCAGTACCGCAATTCCAAGCATTCCGGCACAACCAATTATTGATATTGCGCTTCTGGTAACCGACATGACCGCCGCTACTAAAGCTTTAACCGCGACACCAGTGCCTAATCAACCCCAGACTTATCAGCTGACCGTTCAAGGACAGGCCTTCCAATTGATTTTTTTCACTGACGTCACGCAATATCAGTGCTTGATTAATTTTCGGGATTATTTGAACGCCCATCGTACCGATAGTCGTAAATATACTGCGGTACGCACTAAAGCTGCGGTGACACCGGACTATTATGCTGCAAAAACCACCTTTGTCACTAGTATTAATGGCAAAGCTAGCGAGTGGTTGCTGACAAAAGCGACGCATGAACATCACGATCGCACCGTGCGGGCGGAACTCGTTAATATGTGTTTAATCATGAATCCAATCACTCATGAAGTCGTTGTTGAAAATAAAATTGATTCACAATGGCCCGGGTTAACTTTACCAGGTGGACATGTTGACCCCGGCGAAAGCCAAGTTGCTGCCATGCAGCGTGAGGTTCGTGAAGAGACAGGCCTGACGGTATCACACCTAAAACTCGTGGGAACCGTTACTTGGGTTGAAAATGCCGCTGGTGATGTGTCTTTAGGCACGTTGTATACGACTACCGATTACACCGGCAACCTCCTCGCTGGTTCCTATGAGGGCGCCATCAGTTGGCAACCATTGACCACTCTGGCAACCGCCAAGTTAGCGCCTGGCATCGCCCAATTATTAAAAGTTTTTACCGACCCCAACTTAAATGAAGCTTTCTGGGGTTTCGAAGATAATCAGCTTAAAGTTTATTAATGAATTGAGGAATTAATATGGATCAAGTATCATTAGTCATTATTTTATTTGCCGCATTACTCATTCCATTGGTGATGGCAAAATTCAAAATCAATAGCTTGCCAACCGCCGTTATGGAAATTATTGTTGGCATCATTCTCGGTCCCAGCCTGTTCAATCTGGTCTCAATGAATACGTCGATTTCCCAGTTATCTACGATTGGCGTCATTGTCTTATTATTCTTAAGCGGTCTCGAAATTGACTTCAGTTTGTTTAAGAAACGCCGCGCCGCACTAACACCATTGGAACAAAAACAGGCCGGTAGTTTACCAAAGTATTCTCCAGTCCGACTATCGGTCTATGCCTATAGCACGGTCTTGATTTTGTCATTATTGTTAGCAGCCACTTTCAAAGTCACTGGCTTGTTCAGCGATTTTTGGCTAGCGACAATTTTATTTGCCACGATTTCTTTAGGAATTGTCATTGCAGCCCTCAAAGAAAAGGAACTGCTCAGTAAAGCCTTCGGTCAAACAATCCTCCTAATTTCCGTCTTTGGAGAATTGATTCCGATGATGGGACTGACCTTGTACGCCTCTATTTTTGGGAGTAATTCTCAAAGTTTATGGCTCTTATTATTAATTTTAGCGGTCGCCGCTGTCTTACTTTTGCGTTTTAAACCTTTTTTCCATTTTTACCAAAACATCAATAAATCAACCACTCAATTGGATATCCGGCTGGCCTTTTTCTTAATCGTCACCATGGTCACCGTTGCGGAATCCGTGGGTGCTGAAAACATTTTAGGCGCTTTTGTCGCCGGGATTGTCCTTAAATTACTGCAACCGAATGAAAGCACCCGCGAACGACTCGACTCGATTGGTTACGGCTTTTTCATTCCAATTTTCTTTATTTCCACGGGTGTCGACTTAAATTTGCGTACTTTATTAACGAGCGGTAAGACATTGCTACTTATTCCGCTGTTTTTCTTCGCCTATATGATTGCGAAGCTCGGCGGCTATTGGGTCTTAAAACTACGCTTCAAGCAAGCTAATGCTTTGGCCGGAACCGCACTAACTGCCACGACCATGACAATGGTCTTAGCCATTTTACGCGTTGCCAAGTCGATGAAGACGATTACGACCGACCAATCCGGTGCCTTCTTATTGGCCGCCCTATTAACCTGTGTCGTCTCCCCGTTGATTTTTAATAAATTTTATTCCGCTGAAAAAGAAGATTTGGTCAAGACATCGGTCCATTTTATCGGTGCCAATCTCAGTACCGTACCGGTCGCCCAACAATTGCGTAAAGGCTGGTACGATGTGCAGATGTTTACCAATCATCCGCAAAATTACAAGACCTATCATGCCCAAGCTCCCGTTCAACTACTTGAGAACTTTACCGCCGAAGAACTTGAGGCGCAAGGCGTCTTTGATACCGATATTTTAGTGCTCGGTCATATTGATGCCGAACGTAACTATAAGTTGGCGAAAGCAGCTAACACGTATGGCGTTCGACGGATTATCGTTCGGTTTGAGGACCGCAACGTGTTGAATGAACATGAAGACGAACTACGCGACTTAGGGATTGAAGTTTATAACACACCGGAAGCTAACATTACGTTACTCCGGTCACTAATCGAATCACCATCAACCTTGTTGATGTTACGTGATACTGAAAATAGTATTTACGAAGTCCGCGTTGCCAACCGCTTATACACTAATGTTCAGATTAAGAATCTCCAGTTTGCTAAAGATATTACCATTAGTCAGGTGATCCGCAATCGCCGCGTCATCGTCCCCAATGGTAGCACCACGATTCAGTATGGGGATCGGTTAATCTTCACGGGAAGTAAGCAAGCGGCGCCACTCATCCGACAAGCTTTAGCGACCGCCAACTAATATGCTAGAATGAACTAACGGGGCTGTTAGCCCGAAAAATGAGGATTGAGGAGTTTAGACATGTCAACTTTTTCTGTTTATATGATTCGTCACGGTCAAACTTACTTTAATAAATATCGCCGCATGCAAGGCTGGTGTGATTCACCACTAACAGCCGTTGGTGAAGCCGATGCTAAAAAAGCCGGCCAATTATTAGCTGGTATTCATTTTGATGCGGCTTACGCCAGTGACATGTCACGTGCCATGACAACCGCCAATTTAATTTTGCCTAATAGCGGTAATGCGGCGCTTTCAGTGACCCCGATGCCCGCTTTTCGCGAAGCCTTCTACGGTTACTTTGAAGGTGACGATACCTCGCAGACCTGGTACATGATTGGTGCGCCCCATCAAGCACCGACCCTATCTGCAATTATTGAAAAGTATGGCATTGAAAAAGCCAAGGACTTCGCTAAAGCGGCTGATCCTTTCCACCAAGCTGAAGATAACGCCGAATTTTGGACCCGCGTTAACGGTGGCATTGCCCAACTACGGGCCACCCAGCATGACGGCGATCAGGTGTTATTAGTTAGCCACGGCAATACCATCTTCAGCATGGCCGCTAAGTATGGACACCTAACGTCACCAGACCGCCCACAAAATGGTAGTGTCACAAAGTTCACCATTAGCGACGATGCGATTCACGTTGATTACTTTGGAAAAAAGGACCAGCTCAACTAACTAACGAAGGAGTAGTGTAATGTCACAATTTTCAATTTATTTGGTGCGCCATGGTCAGACTTATTTTAATGTCTTCAATCGGATGCAAGGCTGGTCAGATTCACCTTTAACTGAACGCGGCCAAGCAATGGCGACCCAAGTTGGCCAGGCTTTAGCAACTGTTAATTTTACCCATTATTACGCTAGTGACTCTAAACGCGCAGTTGATACTGCCAAGTTAATCATGGCTGCCGCACCAACAAACCAGCCGACCGTCACCACTCTCGCCAATTTTCGAGAAGTCTTTTACGGCTATTTTGAAGGTGATGATTCTAGTCGGACTTGGTCACTGGTCGGCAAAGACTATGGCGTCACTAGTTTACATGAACTATTAGCCTATCTACCAATCGATAAAACCCGTGACTTAATGCGGTCAATCGATCCCTTTCATGAAGCTGAAGACGAAGCGCGCTATTGGGCGCGGGTCACTCAAGGCTTTGATTATCTGAAAGCTCATCATAATCATCATGAAAAGATCTTGTTAGTCTCACATGGCACGACAATTCGTAGCATTGTAGCCCATTTTGCCCCTGATATGGATATCACAACTGGTCCTAAGAATGGGAGTGTCACCCGCTTAGACATTGATGGTGACCAAATTCACGTGGTCAACTACGCTGAAGACTTAATTTAAGCAAGTAGCCCCAAATTTTGGACTATATCTTGTCCCGCTTAATGATTGCTGTCAAACAGCCACTACCAGAAGTTTTGAAACTTCTGGTAGTGGCTGTTTTTTGTACCAGGATCGTTGAAACGTGCCAACAAAGCCAGCAACCTCCGCTTAGCTACGCTAGTCATCTGATGCTAAACTCGCATCAAATCACTAGCTAGGCTATACTCGGTGGCTAACCGGCTTTGCTGACACTCTTAATTAGTAACCTTAATCCCGACAATTCCAATTACCAACATGGCAATAAACACCCATGTTAACGGCGCAATTTGATCTTTAAAGACGACAACACCAACCAAAATTGCCCCAACTGCACCAATTCCCGTCCAGATTGGATATGCGATACTCAACGGCAAGTGTTTCGTGGCTAGTGCTAAAAAGCCAAAACTTAAAATCATCCCAATGACCGTCGCAACGGCATAGCCAATTTGACTAAACCCGTCACTTAACTTCATCATCGTCGCCCACACAACTTCAAAAATACCGGCAATGATTAAATAAATCCAAGTCATTCTAAATTTCCTCCTCAACTAAAAAAAGACAGCGCCGCCTAACTTCCACAATGACCTAAGGAAGTTAGTTCGACGCTGTCCGGTGACAGTTCTGTTTAATTAATCCTTTTAATATAGCAAATTTACTCAGCAAGGTCAATCCGGCAGATTCTGTAACATCCAAGCCGTCAAAGGAGTCAGCGGTGACGGTAACGCCGTTGGGGCAAAAAAAGCGGCCGCATCTGTTTCATTGGTCTGCGTCATTAACTTTCCACCCGTCACCAGACCACGATATAAGACCGTGACACTATCAATCACATCGCCATTTGGATAAATATAGTGCATTTTAGGACCACTAAAAACTGTCACTAACGTTAATTTATCAACGGTAAGCCCAGTTTCTTCTTGTAATTCACGACGAGCAGTTGTCGTGACTGCTTCACCCGGTTCGGTCGAGCCTGCCGGCAATCCCCAACACTGATTATCCGTGCGATGCACCAGTAACAATTGTCCCGCTGCATTTTGTGCCATGATGGCGGCACCGACCACGACTAAGGGCTGATGCCCCACCTTTTGCCGTAAATCTAACACATAACCCAAACTTATCACTTCCCTAACTCGCTAATCACTAATATTTTGATTAGGCATGTTATACTTGAAGTAACTATAACACGTCAGGAGTGTGATTGAATGTCCGAACCAATCGTACAACCCGTCATTATTGCCGGCATGGGTAAAACCATGACCAATTATGACTATGCCATGTCTGAGTTGGAAGCCTTAGTTGAAGCAAACAACATGCAGACTGCTTTACGCATCGATCAGAATTTAGAAAAACCAAACCGCGCAACCTACTTCGGTAAAGGTAAAGTAGTTGAAATCAAAGAAATCGCTGAAGCCAAGGAATTAAACGTTATGGTCGTCAACGCCGATTTAACGCCTAGTCAGGTTCGTAACTTAGAAACTGAAACCGGGCTCCAAATCATCGACCGGACTGGTCTTATTTTAGAGATTTTTGGGAATCGGGCTCGCAGTAAAGAAGCCCAGCTCCAAGTAAAAATCGCTCAACTCCAATATCAATTGCCGCGCTTACGAACCAGTATTGCCAACCGGCTTGACCAACAGGCCGGGGCCGCTGCTGGTGGTGGCGGTGGTTATACCAACCGTGGCTCTGGTGAAACCCAGCTGGAATTAAATCGTCGAACGATTCAAGATCGTATTAGCCATGCCAAGCATGAACTAAAAGAATTAAACAAAGACGAAGAAGTTCGCCGGTCCCAACGGGATAAAGCCAACCTCCCAAACGTTGCACTGGTTGGCTACACCAATGCTGGTAAATCAACGACCATGAACGGTTTGGTCCGGCTATTTGGTAAAGGTGATGACAAGCAAGTCTTTGAAAAAGACATGCTATTTGCCACTTTGGATACCAGTATTCGCCAATTAACTTTCCCGGATAACAAACAATTACTTTTAAGTGATACCGTTGGTTTTGTTAGCAACCTGCCACATAACTTAATTAATGCCTTCCGGTCAACCTTGTCAGAAGCAGCCAATGCCGACTTACTGATTCAAGTGATCGACTATTCGGATCCGCATTATAAGGAAATGATGGCTACCACAGAAGCAACCTTAAAAGCGATTGGCGTGCATGATGTCCCAATGATTTACGCCTATAATAAAGCTGACTTAACCGAAGCGACCTATCCCACGCAGCAAGATGACCAACTCATCTATGCGGCCAAGGATGAAAAATCGCTACAACTTTTGACCCAGATTATCAAGGCGCAAGTTTTCAAGAACTTTGTTACCAAAACTTTACTGATTCCTTTTAATGACGGTGAAGTGGTGGCCTATTTGAATGACCACGCCAATATTTTAAAAACAGATTATTTAGCTGATGGGACGCAATTGACGGTAGAATTAACGCCAGTTGACGCCCAACGGTATGCACATTACGAAGTCACACCAGCCTAAGCAAGCAATACAATCAAAAATGGACGTCCAACCAAAATTCGGTTGGACGTCCATTTTCACTTTTTAAAGGCTTGTTATGTCACAGCCGCCTTTTAGCTTAACTTTAATTCGCTGACATCCCACTACGGGTTCGAACCGCCGCCCGCCATAATGACTGTGCCGTCCAAAGACTAACACACACAATCAACCAGCTAATGGCTGTCAGTGATAATGATTTAACAACAGTCGCTGCTAGAATAACACCGATAATGCCACCCAAAATAATACCAAATAATCCCCGATAATCTACGCGGTCGCGGCGAATAAAGTTCAAGGCTGAACTCGGCATGAGCAAAGCACATGACAACATCATAATCGGAAAAGCAGCAATCGGCGTCAACCCTAGAAAATACACCATCACCATGCAAGGAGCATACAGACCAACCCCGGCAGACATCAATAATCCCAAAATAAAGTTACCAACAATCCCAATCGCCAATGGCCAGCCACGTAAACTAGTGGCATGATTGGCGATTCCCAACAAACTGATCCATCCTGCTAACTTAGCTGCCATCAAAATGGCCGTCACTACTAAGGCACCAGCCATGATAAGTTGAATTCGGCGTTGATTGAGCTTGACCATTACTTCACTTCCCAGTACCGCACCAATCGCGGCGGCTAAGACCAGACTGATTAAAGTCCAAGCCTCAACCTTAACTGTCGTTACGAAGAACAGCGCCTCAACGGCCGTTGGAATAGCATGTCCTGTATTCAGGGTTCCTGGTAATTTGCGTTCATCTTTTAAATAATGGGTCGCCTGAAAAATTGCCGTCGTCGTCACAAAGCTCCCAATCCCCAACGTGTCCAAAAAGTCAGTCACCGCACCGATACCCACTCCAATGCCGAATTCACGACCATTTAACTTAACCTGGCGACGGTGTGCCGTCACAACTAACAGCCCAAATAACCCAACACTGGTTAGTGTCAGGATCGTCACAATTGCAATAACCATTCTGCGTTCCTCGCTCTCATATGCTAGCATTATACTCGACTTCATCAGCCCTGCCAAAATCAGCAGCTCATCCTGGCCATTAGGATAATTATAAAAAACGAACGTTTTAGAACTAGCTAAATATTAAAAAGCGATTTTATCGAACTTTAATTCAGATGATTATGCAATAAGTTCGGAATTAAGCCTAAAAAATGGTAAATTCGCCATTTTTCCAATTGCGATAATCGCTTTTTTTTGGTATGCTAAATGCATTCAATTATACTGGTTGTTCAACGAAAGCGAGGCTATCATTTCATGCAAGCTGCTAACCCCAAGACCAAACTTAACCGTTCGTTAGGCTTTTGGTCTGCATTATCCTTAGTTGTCGGGACCGTTATTGGTTCCGGGATTTTCTTTAAACAGTCATCGGTTTTAGATAGTGCTGGTTCTACTACTAATGCCCTGTTAGCTTGGCTATTAGGTGGCCTCATTACGTTAACCGCTGGCCTAACCATTGCTGAAGTTGGGGCCCAAATGCCTCACACAGGTGGCCTTTACGTCTATATGGAAGCCATCTATGGTAAGCTATGGGGCTTCTTATCCGGCTGGATGCAAGTCGTCATCTATGGGCCGGCAATTATTGCTTCCATTGGCGCTTACCTCGGTATTTTACTCGTTGGCTTTTTTAATTTATCCAGCCAATGGCAAGCACCGCTTTCAATTGGCGTCATCATCTTAATCGGTATTTTAAACATGTTTGAAAATCGCTGGGGAGCGGCCTTTCAAATGGTAACGACTTTAGGCAAGCTCTTACCCATTATCGCAATAATTATCTTTGGACTGTTTTTTGGCAATCAGGCTGCTTTTGGGCAAACTTTACAGTCAGTTAGTCAAAGTAACGGCACTTTTGGTGTCGCCGTGTTAGCCACTTTGTTCGCCTATGATGGCTGGATTTTAGTTGCAAATTTAGGCGGTGAGATCAAAGAACCACAAAAAATGCTGCCGCGAGCCATCATCTTAGGTATCTCCCTGGTTTTGGTCGCTTACACCTTAGTCACCTATGGAATTTTACACTTTGTCCCCGCTGAAACCATTCACAAACTCGGCCAGCAAACAACGCTATACTTTGCCCAAGCTGCCTTTGGTACAATCGGTGGACGGTTACTTAATATCGGGATTATCGTGTCCATGGTTGGCTGTCTGAATGGTAAAATCATGACCTTTCCACGAATTGTCTACGCCATGGCCGACCGTCACCAGCTCCCATTCTCCAAACAGCTTCGTTACTTAAATCCAAAATCACACGAACCAATTATCGCCACAGCCGTTATTTTAGCCTATGCCAGCATTCTGATTCTCTTCTTCAATCCAGATCGATTGTCAGACTTGTGTATTTTCACAGTCTATTGCTTCTACGTGGCAACCTTCATTGGCGTCTTCCTACTGCGCCATCGTCAAGCAGGCCAACCGCGGCCCTTCTCTACGCCTTGGTTCCCGCTGACCCCATTGATTGCCATTTTAGGGGCACTCTTCGTCATTGTCAGTGAAATCGGGTCCGACTTACCCGGCGTCTTACTATCATTGTTAATCGTTGCGCTAGGCCTGCCTGTCTATTACTATCAACGTCGACAAACGACCCTTTAAAATCAAAAAAATGGGCTTGGGTTGAAGTTAACTCCCAAGCTCATTTTTTGATTTTTCATAGTTAAATTAGCCACGTGCTTTTGCAATGTTAGCGACTTCTGCTTAGCTAAGATCAAAGCCACCTTTATTGCCGTAACGTGCTCGCAATGCCAGCCACCTCCGCTTAGCTACACTAGTCTCTCGATGCTAAGCCCGCATCAAATGACTAGCTAGGCTATGCTCAGTAGCTTGCCGGCATTACGAGCACTCGTTGATTATGCTAATTTTTTATCCAACACCCGTGACAACACGGACAAAGCATAACAGATGATGAAATACATCAATGCAATCATGACAAACATTGGAATAATGTACGCTGAATTTTGACCATAGATGATTTGTGCATGATTTAAAAGTTCTGGTAACACAATGATGGTCGCCAGTGACGTATCCTTAATCAAAGAGATAAACTGACTAACAATCGTTGGAATTGTCTTCTTAATCGCTTGCGGGAAGACCACGTGCCAAAGGGCTTGCACATAAGTCATCCCATTTGCCCGGGCCCCTTCCATTTGACCATAATCGACTGCCAAAATTCCTGAACGGATAATTTCCGCTAGCATGGCTGATTCAAAAATCGTCATGGCAAGGACCGCCGCAAAAATAATCCCCGGTTTAAAGCCTAAATGTGGCAGGCCGAAGTATGTGAAGAAAATGATCAAAATCAATGGTAGATTCCGTACAATATCGACAACAAACCCCACGACCGCAGATAAATATTTAATTTTAACGTAACGTAACACACCCAAAACTGACCCGATAATAAAACTGGCAACGATTGAGATTAACGACACTTCAACAGTTACCCAGAGGCCTTCGAGCAAGAAACGCAGGTTAACCCAAGAATAAGCTTGAATAAAATTTTGCATAATTGGCCGCCTCCTTTAATTTGCTAACCGTTTTTCTAAGTGCCGCATGTAATAGCTCAATGGTAACGTAATGATTAAGTAGAAGACCCCGACGACCACGTAACTATTAATCGTATCTAACGATAATGACGCAATCGAATTACCTTGATACATTAAATCAAAACCAGCCACGAACGCAAGAACGGACGAGTTTTTCACTAAGTTAATGAATTGGTTTCCAAGTGGTGGAATCACGATCTTGAAGGCTTGTGGTAACACAATATAACGCATGGCCTGCCAATAAGACATCCCATTAGCACGAGCCCCTTCCATTTGACCACCATCAACTGATAAGATCCCAGCACGGACCGTTTCAGCAATAAACGACGACGTATAAATCGTCAAGCCGATGGTCCCAGCCGTAAAGCCATCAATTTTAGCCACGTATAGCGGAATAATCACGTAGAAGAACATCGCAATAACCAAGAGTGGGATATTCCGAAAAATTTCGATATACACCCGCCCAATGATGCGCATCGCGCGATTAGGCAGCACTTCAAAAATCGCAAACATGGTCCCGATAATCGTACTAAAAAACAAAGCAATGATACTTGATAATAAGGTATAGCCGAGCCCTTGAATTAACTCTGACCAATAGTGCGTTAGAATATACAGCATTAGCGCGACGCCTCCTTATAGTCAAAGCCAGCGACATTGCCGAACCACTTCTTTAAGATGCGGTTGTACGTCCCATCAGCTTCGATTTCTTTTAAAGCCTGATTAACTTTCTTTTTAAATGGTGCTTGTCCTTTATTAATAGCAATCCCATAAGGTTCCTTCGTAAAGGCCCCCCCGACTACTTCATAGCCTGGGTTTTGTGACGCCATTCCGTAAAGAATCCCATTATCCGTTGTTAAGGCAACCCCTTGACCTGATTTTAGCGCAGTCATGGCTTGCGCATAATCAGAAAGTTCTAGCACCTTCGCTTTCGGCGCAAACTTTTTGATGTTTTCAACCGAATTAGCGCCAGTGACACCCAAAACTTTAACCCCAGTTTTATTTAAGTCTTTGACGGACTTAATTGAGCTCCCTTTTTTAACTAGTAATGATTGCCCGGCATCAAAGTAGGAGTCACTAAAATCAACTTGTTTTTCTCGTTGCGCAGTAATCGTCATCGTGGCGATAATCGCATCAATATTACCATTTTTAAGTAGTGGAATTCGTGTTTGGCTCGTCACCTGCACGAATTTGGCATGTCCATTTTTGCCTAAAATCTTTTTCGTAATTGCCGTGGCAATGTCTGCATCGAAGCCCTTAATCTGGCTATCTTTAACGTCCATTAACCCAAATAACTTTGTATCGGCTTTCACACCCCATGTAATGGTATTACTGGCTTTGTCGTTAGCTAACACATCTTGTTTTGATAGGGCTTGTCGTGATCCACAAGCGGTTAAAACAAGGGTTAACACGCCGACCATGCCCAGTACACCCAGGAAACGCTTTAACTTTTTCATGCTTGTCCCTCCCCGGCTGACTAGTGTGTCAAAATCTTGCTCAAAAATTGACGGGCACGTTCATTAGTCGGTTCACCGTCAAAGAATTTTTCTTTTCGTTCATCTTCCAAAATCTCACCAGCATCCATGAAGATAACCCGGTCGGCCACTTCACGAGCAAAGCCCATTTCATGCGTCACTACTAACATGGTCATACTTGAATCAGCCGCCACATTCTTCATAACGTTCAAAACATCATCAATCATTTCTGGATCAAGCGCTGAAGTTGGTTCATCAAATAACAAGCACTTAGGCTTCATTGCTAACGAACGGGCAATTGCAATCCGTTGTGATTGGCCCCCAGATAGCTGGCTTGGTAAGCTGTTCGACTTATCAGCTAAACCAACACTGTCCAATAAATCCATTGCTAATTTTTTGTTTTCAGCTTCCGGCCGCTTTAAAACCAACCGGGGCGCGATCATAATATTTTCTAGCACCGTTTTATTCGCATAGAGATTAAAATGTTGAAAAACCATCCCCACATTTTTGCGAATCTTGTTCATATCAGTTTTCTTATCCGCTAAATCATAACCATTAACGAGTAACTGACCGGATTGAACCCGTTCCAATCCATTGACTGTTCGAATTAAAGTACTCTTCCCAGAACCAGAGGGTCCGATCAAGACAACTTTTTCACCTTCATCAATCGTTAGATTAATATGCTTAAGTGCGTGAAAATCACCATAATACTTTTCCACGTCATGAAATTCGATCATTGACATCGCAGTCACCATCGCTTTCTCTGTCAGCCTCGTAACTGACGGTTCAGATTATCGCATTAATATTAAAAGTTTAAGAATTCTTATCTTTCGTTAATGCTACTTAAATAGTTTAATACATAATTAGTAAATCTGTCAAAATTCAAGCAAATATTGTTCGCAATCACCAAAATAGTGACTAATTTTCAGCTAACTTTAGGTTAAAATAACCGAATCAGACTAACTAACTTGAACAAACTGTTCTCATCAGTAAATATTATTCGGAGTTAGCCCATCTAACCGACTGTCAGACCTTAAGCAACTAAACCGCACAAAAAAACAGTTTGAGCCGTTGAGTATTCGGCATCAAACTGCTTTTATTTGACCAACCTCACATACTAATGAACGCTTAGCAAGCGTGCTCAGTTTGACCACCATTAAGAATGGTCACCACATCGTTCAGACTAATCTCCACCATGTTTTGAACGGCTAGATTCGTATAAAAGCCAATATGCGGCGTTAAAATAACATTTGGCATTTGCATTAATTGGGCAATTAACGGATCTTGTAACACTTCACCTTGATGATTCTGGTTAAATAAAGCAGCTTCGCCTTCAACCGTATCTAACGCCGCCCCGGCAATCTCACCAGCCTTTAAGGCGGCCACTAATGCCGCCGTCACAATGACAGGTCCCCGCGATGCATTAATGATGAAGGCATCTGACTTCATTAATTTCAGCGCAGCTGCATCAATCAAGGCTTCAGAGGTGGCATTAAGGTCGACATGTAACGTTACGACGTCGGCTTGTCGTAACAACGCTTCTTTACTATCGACATAAGTCAAAACCGGTTCTAAGTCTGCATGCCGAACCACATCATAAGCAATCACCTTGGCCCCAAGACCATGGAATAACTTTGCAACGGTCCCCCCAATTCGACCAGCACCAATAATTCCGACCGTCAATGATCGAATCTCGCGGGCTTGTAGCCCAGCCCATTGAAAATTCTGCTGACTAACACGACTATCAAATAACTCTAGATTTCGAATCAAGCGCATCGTTTGGGTCACTGCCATTTCTGCTACTGAATTGGGCGAATAAGCCGGTACATTCGTCACTGTTAAACCGGCTGCCTTAGCAGCTGGCAGATCAATTGTATCAACTCCCGCCGTGCGACTGGTTAATTGGGTCAACCCGGCAGCCACAAGTTGCTGATAAAACGTCGCATCACCCCCAATTGCACTGCGTTGTTGAATCACAACGCCATCGTAACCGTTCACTAACTGAGCCGTGTCTGGATGAAATTCTAATTCATTAGTATCCACTTGAACCTTATTTTTAGTCGCCCATGCCTTAATTGCACTTTCTTCGTCATCACGTACGCTATACATTAAAATTTTCATTAGTTATCCCCCACTTTTTTTGCTTTATTCGTCATATATGTCCCAATTCGTTGCACCGCCGTCTGTAAATCAGCCATTGAAGCCGCATAACTAATCCGCACATACCCTTCACCACCGGGGCCGAATGAACTTCCCGGAATCAAGGCAACTCGGGCTTCCTGCGCCAGTTCCCGACAAAAATCCATGCTAACTTGTGGCAACCCTGCTGGAATCTTACTGAATAGGTAGAAAGCGCCTTCTGGCTTCGCCGACTTGAAACCTAGTTGGTTCAAACTGGTCAATAAGAAATCACGCCGCGCTTGATATTCAGCTTTCATTACTTGCCCATCATCACGCCCATGATTCAACGCTTCGGTCGCCGCTGCTTGCGCATTAGCAGTCGTCGTTGTCACTGTAAATTGGTGGATTTTTCCTAATTGTGCCGTAATCGCTTTAGGGGCACACATGATCCCAATCCGCCAGCCGGTCATCGCATGCGACTTGGACACGCCATTAAGGAGAATCGTCTGCTCGGGTAAGTAATGTGCAATGGACACGTGTGCCGTACCATAAGTCAACTCACTATAAATTTCGTCAGCTAGTACAAAGATGGGTTTATCCGCCAAGACTGCTGCCAGCGCCTTTAAATCAGCTTGCCGATAAGTGACCCCAGTCGGATTTGATGGAAAATTCAAGACGACCGCTTTCGCCTTGGGATGAGCTGCTAAAGTTGCACTAAGTTGGGCTGGTGATAACACAAAGTCATTTTCGGAAGTATCCATGAAGACCGGAATCGCACCATTAAGCTTGGCTATCGCAATATATAGTGGGAAAATTGGTGTTGGAATTAAGACCTCATCGCCGGGATTTAAAATCGAGCTCAAAGCCGTGTAAATCCCACCCGTGGCCCCCGCCGTGATAATGACCTCATTGGCTGGATCGTAATGCACATCGTATTTAGTCGCTAAAAAATTAGCCGCCGCAGTCCGTAACGCCAGCGTCCCATTTGAAGGGGCATAGTGACTTTCATTATTTTTAATACTTTTAATTGCAGCCGCTTTTACATGTTCGGGCGTATTAAAATCAGGTTCTCCCAGTGTTAAACGAATAATTCCCGGAATATTGGCAATTTCAGCGTTAAAAGCTAAAATATCAGATGGTTGGATGGCGTCCAGTTGATGATTCATCCGTTGGACTAAGGTTTTACTTGTAATTGACATAGATTGGTTCCTCCCATAATTTTTGGTTGGTTTGGGGTTCCCGAATGATTAACCAGCCTCTCAATGCCAACAAAAAAAACGTCGTCCTCGAGAAACCAATTCTCAGGGCGACGCCAAACAATCAAAGCGTTTTTTAATTTAGCCACCCTTGGAATTTTAATCATCCATGGGTGCCATTGAACCTCAAAAAGCTCTTGGCAAGCCGCATCGATGCAAACATCAGATTCGTGTTTGCACCTAAGCTGCGGGCACAAACACTAGCGAAAATACCAAAAGTAAAAACTAGTTTGAGTTTTTGAGTGGTTCAATAGTAATGACATATCATTAACTCCTCATCATTTATTAATCCAACTATAACAATCCAAAGAATCACTGTCAACGCTAAATTTGGTATACTTAACTTAATTTAGAACTGAAAGGACGATGCCATATGACTTATCAGGCTTTAATGTTTGATATTGACGGTACCCTAACTAACAGTCAACCGGTTTATGCGACTGTTATGCGCCAAGTATTAACAGAATACCAAAAGCCTTTTTCCGACACCGACGCTCAGGCCACATTTCCGATGGCGGCCGAACAAGCAATGGCACACCTCGGAATTGACACCACGGATTTTGACCATTTTCAAGCCCGTTACGAGGCAGTGATGGCGGCACACTACCATGAGATTACCCTTTATTCTGGGATTACCACCCTCATGGCACAATTGCCAGCTAACCTAAAATTAGGTATCGTGACATCGCAACGCCGCACAGAACTCGAAGCTGGCATGCAGTCCTATGCTTTCATGTCACGGATGGCAGTCACCATCAGCGCTGACGACACCCCCAAACGCAAGCCCGACCCATTGCCATTATTAACGGCCCTAAAAAAAGTTGATGTGCAACCAAATGATGCCCTCTTTATCGGCGATTCTTTAAGCGATGAACAGACCGCCGCCGCTGCTAACGTCGATTTTGGCTTAGCTGTTTGGGGGATGGACCCTCATGCTAACCATCAACGAACAACTTACCGTTTTAACCAACCAACTGATCTTTTAAAGTTATTTTAACCACAAGAAAAGCTGTACCTCACGACGACTTGCCGCTGAGATACAGCTTTTTTAGAACCTAATTATTATTATATTAGGTAAACTAACCAACTTAAAATTAGGCCTGGCGATCTTCAAACGCTACTTGGGCTGTAATCTGATAGTCACCAGGTTGTTCAATCGTTGCTTGGCGCCCGGCGATTTTTTCCATACCGCCTGTAATCACCGTAGAAGCCAAGTATAACTTGTAATCTTCATGCGCATCATGAACATCCGTCAAGCCAACCCGAGTAATACGCCCGACTGGCAACTGGTCAATTTGGTTGAGCCCTGCATAGATGACCAACTTATGGTCTTCCAAACGTAATTCTGAATACGGAATCTGAATTCCTTGACCAATGGCATACACTGGCTCACCAGTCGCCTTAACTTGTTGCATGATATCAGCGTCGCTCAGCCCTGCATAATCTAACCGGACCACATTAGTTGCCTGTAATTGATCAACAATCTGGTGAACATTGTGTTGTTCCGTGCTGGTTGTCTTAACCGCAGCTGGCAACAATTCCTGCCCATCAAAAATCCCATTAGCAGGAATATAAGGTTGTTGCGCCCCATTTTGGGCTTGCTTTTCAGCAGCTAGGACTTCTTTAGGCTTACCACCCAATAATTTTTCGATCTTAGGTGATAGGTCATACTTAGCTCGTTTTTGAGTAAAGTAATAAATAAAGTTCAAAACGATAAAGTAAATTAGCACTAAAAAGACCAATAGATACAAGGCACCTCGTAACCAAGCGCCATTTTGCATCAAGCGAATTGCCACGTAACCCAGATAAATGTTACCAGCAATCCCAATCCCGATGTAAATTTGATTTTTAATTTTAAGGTTAACATTCACATAACCTAAGGCGTGGTTAATCATATCTAAAATACTAAACATTAACTATTCGCCCCCATCGTCAGAACTAGTCGTTGTTGCGGATTCACTCGTTGTCGTTGCCGCACTAGATTGCGTGGTTGAACTTGACGCATCATCGGTCGTGTCGTCCGTCGATGAACTGGTCGTTGAACTAGAACTCGTATCACTGCTACTAGTTGAAGCTGAACTACTGTTAGCGGTCGTACTACTACTTGAACTGCTCTCATCCGTGGTACTGCTACTACTACTGTTGTCACTACTGCTAGTGCTGCTACTAGTTTGATCATCACTATTATCGTCCGAGCTACTATCAGCCGAACTACTATCTTTATTTTTATCTTTGTTTTTATCGCTAGATGCCTTATCAGTCTTATTTTTATCCGTGGTACTACTGCTGGCTGATTTTACGACCGCACTGCTACTGGCCTTGGCACCATTGACAGTATGGGTGGTCTTGTTGACCACAACGTTCGTTGCGCCAAGCGCTAACACGATTGAAACAATCGCAAATGGTGTAATAAATGGTGGTGTTCGATAAGCCATCAATGTCAGTCCCTTCTATGCCTATCATTCTCTAATCTCAATCAATAATTAAACCATGTTGAGCTTAAGAATGCATTAGTTCTAATTGAAATTAATAAAGTCTTTAGTAACAGTTTAACACCGACAACCACAAAATCAGCAGTGTGAACTACTCGACCATAAATAACCGAGCTTCTGAGAACACTGCTAACTTACACAATAGCGACTAGCACTATGCCCAGCGGTTACAGCTTTTTATCACGGCTCGTTCCGAGCCTAGCTAGTCTTTTCTTTAAACATTCAATATATTCTTGGCAGCGTTAATATCCCGATCATGGTTAACACCACAACTAGGACATGTCCATTGCCGGATAGCTAGCCCATGCTTACCGTCATCGTAACCACAATTAGCACAGATTTGGCTAGTTTTTCGAGGGTTCACAGTGACCAGCTGTTTACCATACCAAGCACATTTATATTCAAGCTGGGTGCGTAGTTCACGCCAAGCTTGATTGGCAATTGCGCGAGCGAGCTGATGATTGCTAAGAAGATTTTTGGTTTTCAAATCTTCGATTTTAATCACATCGTACAGTGTTATTAGTTTCTTGGTGAGTTGATGCAAATAGTTACTACGTTGATTGGCGATTTTTTCGTTATATTTGGCAACCATGAGACGTGCCTTGCGATAATTACTGAAATCAGTTAATTCACGGGGTTCTAAGACGTGATTGTGTTTGTCCCACGCAATTTCTTTCAAGGCTTGTAATCTTCGGCGGGCTAACCGTTTTTCCCAATAGTGTTTCTTTTGCGATAAGGCCTTATCAAAACGAATAGTAGGATATTTAACACCATCACTGGTAATCATTAAATCCGCTACACCCAGATCGATTCCCACCGATTGCTTAGTTTTAGGCAGTTTTTGCACGTTATTATCGACTAACACAATGGCGTAATATTTGCCGGTAGCGGATAGCCGGATTGTGACATTTTTAATCTTACCGGTGAGTTGTCGGCCAGATTTAAATTCAATACAGCCTAATTTTGGAATTTTAAGCTGATGTTGGTTGATTTGACTAATATTATGATTGACTGAATTAGACTGATAGCTCTGTTTTGGGAATTTTCGTGATTTGAACTTCGGAAAACCACTGTGTTCCTTAAATAACTTCTGAAAAGCATGATGCAAATCACGGCTAACGTGTAAAAGACTGGTTGATTCCGCTTGCTTGAGGAACGGATATTCTTGTTTAAGACACTTAATCAGATAATTCATACCAAATTCATTGACGTAATCTCCACCGTTATTATGACGCTCAATCTGCATGCTTAATAACTGATTCCAAACGAAACGACAGCAACCAAAGTTGTTAATAATTTTTTCTTGTTGGTCAATTTGGGGATAAATTCTTGTTTTAATCGCCCGTAGCGTCATCTAAAGACACCTCTTTTATTCGTTGATCACCGATAACTTTGGCGGTGCACTAACTAATAAGTGGCTATGATTGTCCTGCCAAATTTCCATGTGTTCAATACTAAATCCGTATTTTGAAACAATTTCTGCTAATATTCTTTTCAAGACAACCACGACGTTTTCACTTAGCACGCAATTGCAGTATTTAGTACCTCCAATAATAGGGTAATTAAGATGTTTGACCATACGTAAACCTGCTAGTATCTTTTATAGATATAATTATTGTAGTTTAACCCTATGCACCACATACAAAACAAAAAACGATTCATCACGTCCTTAAAAGAACGTGTTTCCTCGTCTAATTTCAAAAAAAAGGCTGACTTAAATGGTCAGCTATTTCACTGTCGCTTGTTTTACAGTACAAGCGGCACATAATCCGTAAATTTCAATCCGATGACCTGTAATCGTACAGCCGGGCAACTGAGCCTCATAGGCGTCAAGTGGACAAGCTGCCAACTCCATCACTCGTCCGCAATTTGAACAAACAAAGTGATGGTGATGCTGGTGGTCAAAATCACATTGATACTTCACCAGTGTCTGATTAGCTTGGGCTTTCAATTCTAATAACCCTAAAGTTTCGAATTCTTTAATATTGCGATAGATTGTATTATGACTCATGCCCGTAAATAGGGTTCGCATATGCTCATCAACCGCTGAAATTGCCACATAATGCTCTTGATAAGTCACTAAATAATCTAACAAAGCTTGTCGCTGCTTGGTAATTTTTAATTGATTACGCCGGAGAATCGACACTGCTTGTTCAAGAGTTGCTTCCATGTCGTTCGTGGCCTCCATTCTGGTCAGTGATGCTTAAAGCTAAATAATAATCATTACTATTTAGTTTAGCATAAGTCCACCCAAAAGTGAATTAATTGGCCGATTCGGCTGCACTTTGATACGATGCCATGAGTGCATCTAGTGCCGCAGTCGTTGTGGCCCAATCATCATTTACAATGACTTGCGCTACCCCCACTAAACCAGCTGGCAACTGTTGGTCACGTAGATATTCTTTACTTGCAACGCGCCGTTCAATTCGTAATTGCGGATCGCCACGTCGCGTTAACCGGTCCACTAAGGCTTCTTGTTGACTGACTTTAAGATAAATGATAACTGCTTGTTCACCTAACTCGCGCGCATAAGTCACTGCACCCGCAGTATCTAACACAATACTGATATTAGGCGCTTTTTCCCATGCCGCTGCTAACCCCTCACGTGATGACCCATATTGTTGCCCACTATAAGTCACATGTTCCAAGTAGTGCTTAGTCGCAAAACTTGCGGCCGTTTCGAAATAATAATCCACGGCATCGACCTCGCCTTGCCGGGGGACTCGCGTCGTATGCGTAATCACTTGTGGCATATTATAATGGTCTTTTAAATACCGACTAACGGTCGTTTTACCACTGCCAGTTGGTCCGGTAATTACAAAAATTCGTTTCCTCGTCATGGTTTAAACCGCTCCTAATTTTTTATCGCTGTAAGGCTTTTCATTTGCATTACATCAACGAACAGCGTATAGTAATAAACTTGTAAGGTTCACAGATGATGAAAGCATCTCGTAGCATAACCAAACAATTTTCAGAAGGGAGTTTTGTCATATGAAATTTCAAACAACTAATAGCTGGTTCAACATTGTGTTGGATACTCAGCGTCAATTATTCGTTGCAACTGACAAACTTCATCCAGAATTGCGCGCTGAAGGCGTTACAATCGAAGATGCAGTTGCAAACTTAAAAACTCAAGCCTAAAAATTATTAATTAAACCTAATAGATCTTAGCTGTACAGTTTAAAAATTACTGATAACCGTTTATGCGACGGCATCAGTAATTTTTTTGTTCCAAAGATATTATGCCTGCAATTTTTTGGTGAGATACGTATTAGCCTGATCCAAAAGTTCCTTTAGATTAGGATACGTCAAGCGTTCACGGGCGGTTGCATAGTCAAACCAACCGAAAGCCTTAATCTCAATTTTTTGTCGGGTAACGTTTACCCCTGCCGGCACTTCACTCACAAATAAAGTCATTTGTTTTAAGTTGCCATTCGGTAATTGATACTCGGTGAACGCTTTAAAGTCGGTATCCACTGCTACAGTTAGCCGAGTTTCTTCATGAATCTCACGTACCGCAGTTGCTGCTAAAGTTTCATCAGCTTCCACATGACCCTTGGGAAATCCCCAAAAATCACTGGTTGCACTTTGTAATAATAAATAAACTGGTTGGCCGGCTTTGAGTTGATACACCACGGCGCCACTAGCAACTTCAGTCGTCATATCGCTCGTCCTCCTCATTCAAATGCTTCATTTAATTATACCATGCAGTTCGCTTAAGCTAGTGATCCAATCGCACGGATCAATGCACCCAAGGCCACACCTTGCCGTTCATCTGTTCGCTGAGCCGATAATGTCTCAGTAACCGCCAAATGTAACCATTGCATCGCTAACGTCAAGCTACGCGTCAACGACCAACCACGCCCTAACAAGCCAGTAATCACCGCCGCCAACGTATCACCGGTCCCATTGTAATGCCCTGGCAAGCGCGGTTGCCCAACAAATTGAACCTTTCCGGCTACTAACCAGGCACAACCAATCTGTTGATCCTGAATCACATCAGTAATCACCGCAGTAGCACCAGGCTTTAGCAAGGCCTGCAACGCAGTCAACATCGGCAATAATGCCGGTTGGGCTTGATAGGTCTGGCCTGTCAACAAGCTAGCCTCAGTAACATTCGGCAAGATCACATCCGCTGACTTAACTAAGTCACGCATCGCCTGCACATAAGCTTGGTCAAAACCCGAATACAACTCTCCCAAATCGCCTAAGACCGGGTCCACGACTAGTAAGGCTAAGGGTTGTTGCTGCAAATAACCCACTAACTGGTAGCATAATTCAACCGAACCAACGTAACCAATTAACGCTTGTTTAAATTCAAGCTGGGCTTGCGTCCAATGGGCAAAAGTCTGGGGCAGCCACTGACTTAAATCAGCTACGGCTGGCCGACCATAACCACTTGTATGGGTCGATAGTAAACTGGTGGGCAACGCCGCAACTTGGTAGTCCATTGCGGTCAAAACTGGAAGCGCCGCACTTAGTGAAATCCCACCAACTGCGGATAAATCTTCTGCCACTAATATTGACGACACGGTCGTCGCCTCCTTCACTCCGATTCGTTATGCTTCATCTTATCAGAATTCACCCCACCTGTAACCCGCTAAAGTTTAGTAAAGCGACCCGTCAAACTAAGTTAACTCACTGATTTTAATGTCCATCACTTGATTCTAATTGACTTTTAATAATTGTTCACGGTATCATGTGAACATAGTCAATTAAATCTACTGAAAAAGGTGGCAAAATCTATGGGGATTCGTCAGCGCTTGTTCCAAAAAGAAGCTTTGGAGCGCTATCTACAAAAAGACAGTCAATTCGAGCGGACCTTATCCGCAATTGATCTCATTGCTTTAGGCATTGGGGCCGTTATTGGGACTGGTATTTTCATTTTACCAGGTACCGTGGCCGCAACTAAAGCTGGCCCAGGTATCATTTTATCATTTGTGATTGCGGCAATCGTCTGTGCAGTCGCCGCAATGTGTTACGCCGAATTTGCATCAGTCCTACCCATTGCGGGTTCAGCTTATTCATATGGTAACATCGTTTACGGCGAAATGATTGGTTGGATTATCGGTTGGGCGCTTGTCTTAGAGTATGTCTTAGCGGTTGCGGCGGTGGCCGTTGGCTGGGCGGCTTACTTTAATTCATTCATTGCCGGCTTTGGCCTCAAATTGCCCAAAGCCATCACCGGGTCCTTCGATCCGGCCCATGGCACTTATGTGAACTTGGTTGCGATTATCATCGTCTGTGTGATTGCTTGGATTATTGATGCCGGGCTCAAGACTTCGGTGCGTTTGAATAATATTATTGTCGCCGTTAAATTAGCAATTATTATCATCTTTTTACTGGTTGGTTCCTTCTATGTGAAGCCCAGTAATTGGACGCCATTTGCGCCATTTGGGACGCAAGGGATTTTCCATGGGGCAGCGGTGGTCTTCTTCGCTTACTTAGGTTTTGATGCCGTTTCGTCATCCGCAGCCGAAGTAAAAAATGCCAAGCGCAACATGCCAATCGGGATTATCGGGACGCTTGTAATTTGTACCGCCTTCTATATTATGGTTTCAGCCGTATTAACCGGGATGGTTTCGTATAAATTACTCAACGTGGATGATGCGGTCACTTTCGCCCTACAACTTGTCCATCAAAACTTTGTCGCCGGGATTGTCTCGATTGGGGCATTAGCGGGCATGTTTACCATGATGGTCACGATGATTTATAGTAGTTCGCGATTGCTTTACTCCATTGGTCGTGACGGGCTCTTACCAAGCTTTTTGGGCAAAATCGACAAGCATCATGCGCCCAAACATGCGATGATTACGGTCACCGTCGTCATTTCAATTCTTGCGGGGTTCATTCCGCTTGGTCAATTAGCGAACTTGGTTAATATTGGGACTTTGATCGCCTTTACCTTTGTCTCCTTTGGTATTTTGTTACTACGACGTAATCCAAAGCTTAATCAAATCAAAGGTTTCCGGGTACCTTTTTATCCCGTCTTACCAATTGTTTCCGGATGTTTGTGTCTCTTCATGATGACCCAATTATCCTTGGAAACTTGGGTTGCTTCATTAGTATGGTTTGTCTTTGGTCTCATTATTTACTTCAGCTATGGGGTCCACCATAGTAAAATGAATCAGAAGCTGGATGCTTAATTTCGCAAAAAAATCGGATTGGCAGCAAGTGTGCACCAATCCGATTTATTGCAAAACTAATGACAGCGATTTCATTTTACGTTATGATAAAGCTAATTTTAAAGGAGGCTGTTGCCATGCTACCATCAAAAATGACTCGTGCGGCTCTAGCAACGCACCGTGAACGCGTTTTCACTTTAGTTAACAAAGCACCTTGGCTCATTCCAGTCACATTGACAATTGAGCTATTACCTTTTGCAATTAGTGCCCACGGCTTCTGGAAAACACGCCAACTTAGTAAACAGTTAAAAATTGAACGTGAGAAGACCAAGCAGTTAGCGCTACAACAAGTCGAAACAGCGACAACCCTTGCCAAAAAAGGCCGTCGCCATTAACTCACCATCGCGTTTGGACGCCAATCCAGACGCTTTTTAATTACCGTCATTTAACCTGAATAATTTAGTCTTACAAATGAATCTTCACGGTCGCGCTAGTGCCTAATAACTTGGCAACTGGACATCGACTTTCAGCTAGGGCCAGCCAGTGGACCGCGGTCGTCGCATCAACTGACGGAATCGTCACTTGGGCATCCACCCAAAACTGATACCCGAAACGATCGCGTGATAACTGGACCGTTGTGACCACTTTACTTTGATGCGGATAGTGATGTTCAGCTTCAATCGCTTCCAAAGTTGCATTCAGACACGTACTCAACGCCAACCCAACCAGTTGTTCTGGATTCGACCCTTCGTTGGCACTTAAAGGGCTACTAACCGGCACCGCTAGCCCTGACGGTACATAAGCCTGTCCCGTGATGCCATCTTCATTAACCGCCTGAGTCGTATATAAAATCGGAAATTCTGCCATAATTAATCATCTCCAGCTATAAGTTAACTTAAATGTAGCACAAGCTTTACCCACTGTCAGTTTTATCAGTGACTTAACCGACACCGCAACATTCATGGCCCGTCAACGCTTTACTAGCAACTGGCGTGTTATAATGTTAATTAAAAATAAAAAATAACTAATAGAGGAATCGACCTATGAAAAACAACCAATTTGCGATTGCACCGACGGATTCGGAAGCGGCCATCGCAGAACTTAAAAAAATTCATTTTATTACCCCGGAAATGACCACTTTAAAAACCGTCCCTGCCGTTTATCAGGCGCTCTTAGCAAAAAGTTTTCCCGAAGTTCATTCAACTGCGGGACTCAAACATAAATTTGCTAATTTAATGGCAACCAGCCAACACTCACTAACTGAATGGCTCGCCACCGCCACCGTCGTTAACAACCAAGTCTTTTATAACGTCGGGCTTCAATTATTGGGTTTTTTACCCGGACATGACTTTGATCTCGCCGACCCCCTGCTAGCAATGCGCGATATTCATTTACCCATGGTCTGGGATAGTGCCTTCGACCGTGAGTCACTTTACTATGCCTGGTATTTACTTTTAAATACCCGTGGTAATCAAGGTCAAACTTTAATTGAAATCTTAACGACTAAGGGCTTTTTTGTGCCGGCTTATCAATTACCAAATGACCAAAAACCCCTGTTCTTTAATGGAAAAGCCCAAGCCGTCTTTGATACTAATCAGCTCATCCGTGAAGTGGTCTATGTGGAAGCCCCGTTAGACACGGATCACGATCAACAACGTGACCTCTTAAAAGTTGAAATCTTGCGTCCCGCTGAAACAACAACTGGACTTAAAGTTCCCGTCCTATATACCGCTAGTCCTTACAACCAAGGCATTAATAACCAGGCTGGCGATGCCCAGATGCACAACGTGGACGTTCCGTTAACCGCTAAAGAACCCGACGAAACCACCTATGCCGATATTGAGGCTCATCCCATTGACAGGCCCTTACCAGCACCACGAGTAACCGATAAAACAGCTACTCAGGCTGAAGAAACCTTTGGTCGTGAACAGTCCTATACCTTGAATGATTACTTTTTAGCCCGGGGCTTTGCCGTTGTTTACGCCGCTGGAATCGGCTCGGTAGATTCCGATGGTCTAACTTTGACCGGTTCAGTTGACGAAACGACCGCTACCGTGGCCATCATTGAGTGGTTAACCGGTCAACGGGCCGCCTTCACCACTCGCGATGGCGATGTAGCCATCAAAGCTTGGTGGACCAATGGTGCTGTTGCGATGACCGGCCGTTCGTATCTTGGGACCTTAGCCACCGCTGCTGCAACCACTGGTGTCGCTGGGCTTAAAACAATCATTTCAGAAGCAGCAATTTCAAGTTGGTACGATTATTATCGGGACAACGGCCTAGTCGTCGCTCCCGATACTTTCCAAGGTGAGGACACCGATGTCTTGGCTGCGGAAGTCTTTTCACGGAGTTTAAAAGCTGGCGATGCCCATCGCATCCAACCCAAATTCAACCAAACACTCGCTGAATTAACCGCTGGTCAAGATCGAGCTACAGGAAATTACAATCAATTCTGGGATGAACGTAACTATCGCAAACATATTAACCAGATTAAGGCTGACATTATCATGGTGCAAGGCTTAAATGACTGGAACGTCAAGCCGCGTAACGTCGCTAAGCTTTGGGATCAGTTACAAGCGGTCCCAGTCACTAAAAAGCTGATTTTGCATCAAGGCCAACACATCTACATTAATAATTTACAATCACTTGATTTTACCGACATGATGAATTTATGGCTAAGTCATAAGTTATATGGCCTCGATAATCACGCTGAAACGTTACTTCCGAACGTGTTAGTTCAAGATAATACTGCAACTGAAACGTGGCAGGCTTATGATAATTGGTGGCAAGATACAGACCAAGCCTTAGACTTCAAGGTTCAATATAAGGAGTTAGTGCCTGCCGATCATCCGGTTGATCAACGCGCCGCTCATTTTACCGATAAACTTCCCGATAAATTATTCGATTATTATCGCCAACACCTAACTGCCTGGCAAAATGATCTAATTAGCGAAGACAAAACTAATCCATTATACGATCACCGACTTATGTTCAAATCTTGGCAAGCCCCTGGTGACCAATTATTGGTGGGACAACCACATATTAGTGGTTCCGTGGCCGTTAACCAAAACTTCGGGATGTTAAGCTTTATGTTGCTCGACTTTGGCTTGGCACAACGCCTAACTGTTAGTCCGCAACTAATCGCTTCGAAAGCCTTGGACCTTGGTTATCATTGGCGTGAAGATGATTTAAAAGACTTCAAACTGGCTGCTAAGACCCCTTACAAGATGATTACTAAGGGCCACCTGAACCTACAAAATCGCCAGCACCCTTGGCATGCTGAAGCCATTCAGCCTAATGAATTTTACGATTTCAGTTTAGACTTACAACCGATTTTCCATCACTTGCTCGCCAAACATCAACTCGGCCTAGTGATTTATGCCACTGACATGAAAATGACGGTGCGAGGCAATCAAGACTTACAATACTCGTTGAATTTGAATGATATTCAATTGCGTATTCCTTTAAAAACAATTGCTAAAGATTAATAAAAAGCATCTCAATTAAATTAACGTAAAGTGCCCCCCTGAGTTGGAGTAAATCCAAACTCAGGGGGGCACTTTATCATCAACTGATTGCCAACCCGGTACTGTGGGTCAAACTGGCACTACTGCTAATCGACCAACTCAAAATATCTATGCCGGTTACCAGTACTATGACACCGATTTAAAGAAAACGATTTGGTACGATGGTACTTCCTGGCTTGATGCTTTAGGTACGATTGCCTAACTAGTTATGATTTGAATTTCACCTGCTAAATATCGTCCCAATTAGCGCTAGTTTTAACTTGCTAATTCAGACGATATTTTATTTAAATTAAATTATCATTTGTTCTCCATTAAATCGGTCACAATTTCATCATTAAAGTATTTCACAACTAAAAGCATTGTGTTATGTTTAAACTAATGGCCATAATGAGCTAAGTGACAGTGGTCCAAGCACCTTAGTTCATCATTAAGAATGGAGTGAGATCAAATGTTAAAAATAGGAATTCTTATTCCAGCACTCAATCCGGATAACAAATTAATCCAATTGGTTCAGACACTACTCAGCAATACCGAGCTAGCACCAATCACGACTGCAATTACGATTGTTGATGATGGCAGTGATTCGGCCCACCAAGCGATTTTTTCACAATTATTAGCTTTAACTTCGACCAAGCTCACCATCTTACATCACACTGAGAATCGTGGTAAGGGGGCGGCATTAAAAACTGGCTTTACACAGCTCCAACAAGTCTATCCTGACTTGGATGGCATCGCAACGATGGACTCTGATGGTCAACATACTACCGCAGCATTAGTTAGTTGTCTTAATAAATTCAAAAATAATCCAGACAGCTTAGTCATTGGCGTCCGGCATTTTACCAACGACATTCCATTTCGTAGTCAGTTCGGCAATCTCTTGACGAGTGGGTTAGTTCGGCTACTCACCCATCAAAATATTTCGGATACTCAGACAGGCTTACGACTTATTCCAATTAAATACACGCAAGCGCTCGTCAACTTTCCTGGCGATCGTTTTGAGTTTGAGTTCGACATGTTATTACAAGCTAAAAAATATGGTGTTATCGTCATCGAGGCACCGATTCCCACGATTTATTTAGACGGCAATGCCTCATCGCATTTTAGAGTGGTCCGTGATTCATTGGCAATTTATTCTCGGTTTCTAAAATTTTCAATCAGTGGCCTAGCTTCTTTTGTTGTCGACATTAGCTTGTTTGCATTAATCATGTGGTTGTTAGCGAATCGATCACTGCATGCTATCATGATTGCAACCGTAACAGCCCGGCTACTATCCGCCGTAGTCAACTACCTCATTAATCATCATCTGGTTTTTGACAATGCTGGCGAACAGACCGTCCTTAAATATGCTGCTTTACTAACCGTTCAAGCCATCGCATCAGGCTACTTAACCACCGGTTTAACACACTTGCTAACCCTACTCTCAACCGGCAATCTAATGCCAGTTCTAGCTAAGATAATCGGTGATTTTGGCCTATTTTTAATTAGTTATCATATTCAAAAGACTTACATTTTTAAATCGACTAACGAGGCGACCCATCATGTCAAATAAGCGCCGTTTGCTCTACTTTCTAGCAATTGCGCTATCAATTATCTATTTGCTCTGGCGTATCTTTTTTACAATACCTTGGCACGCCCAAATATTCACATTGATTTTCGCCCTACTACTCGTCGTAAGCGAGATTTTATCAAATACGACTGGTTTTATTTTAATTTTCTTTCGCATGCGCGCTACTAAAAACCAGTGGCATTTAACGGTTCCAGACTATGATCCTGCGCAACCGCTCCCAGATGTCGATATTATTATCGTCACGCATAACGAAGAAGTCGATTTATTGCGAAAAACGATCAATGCAGCCACTTTTATCGATTATCCCGATAAAAGTAAAGTCCATGTGGTGGTTTCCGATGACGGTAATCGTCCTGAAGTTAAAGCCTTAGCGGCCCATTATCACATTGGCTATTCCGGCATGGAAAACAATCATCAAGCAAAATCTGGCAACATCAACCATACTTTGGAAAAGCTAACGTCGCCTTTGTTTGTGGTTTTTGATACCGATATGATTCCATTTTCTGGCTTTCTGAATGCCATCGTGCCGTTATTCACGGAGAATTTCAAGCAACTTGAGGCTGATCCAGACCATACTGAACCTTTAGGCTTTGTGCAAACCCCACAAAGTTTTTATAATGCGGATATTTTCCAGTTTAATTTATTCTCAGAAAAAGTCATTCCTAATGAACAAGACTTCTTTTCACGTGACATCAACGTGTTAAATGGCGGTAACAAACGGGCCCTCTTTACAGGGTCAAATGCTGTCTTTTTGCGTAAAGCCGTTGATGAAGTTGGCGATTTTCCGACCGATACCATCACGGAAGATTTCGAATTAGGGACAATGTTGAATATGGCTGGCTATATCAGTTTAGCCACTAAGGTGCCGCAATCTAGCGGTATTACACCAATCGACATTAAAGGGGTTATTAAACAGCGTACCCGGTGGGCTCGAGGCGTCATGCAAAGTTGTCGTAACTTGCATATCTTTACTAATCCCAAATTATCCGGCATGAACCGTATTATCCTCATCAATACTTATTTTTATTGGTGGGCCTTCTTTCGCCGCATGATTTATATGATTGCGCCAATCCTTTACGCCCTATTTAAAATTCAAGTCGTCAATGCTAATTTTTGGATTTTAATGATTATTTGGGCGCCGGGTTACTTTTTATTGCACTATGTCATGGGTGATACTTCAGGTATGGGCGATACTGCCAAAATTCGTAACGAACGTTGGGGCGAGGTCCAAGAAACCTTTTTTGCCCCCTACCTTTTTATCCCGGTCATTCTTGAAACACTTGGCATCAAGGCCAAAAAGTTTAAGGTGACTTCAAAAAATGTCACCTATTCCATTAAAGATAAACTTTACATTTTGCCTTACTTATTCTTATGGACACTAACGTTGATTGCCATTATTAAGTTTAATTATGGTAAATACGGCTCTGAAATTCTAGTTGGGAGTGTCATCACTTTCTGGTTACTCATGCATTTTATTAATTTAAGCATGTGCCTCTTCATCTCAATGGGGCGGCCGGTCTATCGTAAAAATGAACGTTTCATCCGCCAAGTAACTGGCCAAGTTCAAGCAGTTAAAGGCGCTTGGCATGCCATCACAACTGAGGATGTCTCCGAGGGGGGCGTTGCTTTTACTATTGATGACGGCGCCGCTGATGACATTGCCGAGGGCGACACCATTAACTTAAAAATCAAACATCAAAATTTTGACGTTCAACTGAGTGGTAAAGTTGCTCGAATTAGTCACCATGGGGATACCACCATCTATAGTACGCAGGTCCAGGTTGCGGCTGATGTCAACCGTGATCACTTCCTACAACTCATTTACGATGGGGCCAATACAACCTTACCTAGCGTTCAAGACACTTGGGTAACCCCGTTTGATGAGCTTTACATGAACTTAATCGTTCGAGCTAAGACATTCGAACGTGATCTCAGTCGCCGTTTCAATCGTTTCTAGGAGGAACCGCTTTGTTTAAAGCTTTAATCGGTGTACTTTTATACTTTTTAGGATTACTTGGTTACAACGGCACGCTGCGCCGAATGGGCGTGTCACCATACTTAGCTTGGATTACCGCCATGCTCACCCAAATTCTAATACTCTATATATTTGCGATGACCGGTAATTTGAATTTAGGCATTCAATTTGTCACATATTTCGGTATCAGCTTATTGGTCCTTTGGTTCGGCTTGAGTTTTTGGCACCGTGGTCGACTTAAATTCGAAGGGATTCATCTTTTTGACTTTTGGATGGTTGGCTTAGGTCTTGCCACTGGTCAGGTGCTCTTAAACAGTCCGCTGGTTCATTACGATAATTTTTCACATTGGGCTGTCATGGTCAAGTTTATGACCTTTACCGGCCATCTCCCTGGCGCAGCTGATAAACTCATTTCATTTACCTCTTATCCACCGGCCACGGCACTCTTCATTACTCAGTTCGTTCACTGGGTTGGGTTTAGTGATGGTACGATGTTATTAGGCCAATTTATTTTGATTTGGGCCGCCGCCTATGCCATTTTTGCTGGGCTACGCGACCGTTCCCGTGCCTTAACGGGCTTTATCTTATGTTTCACTTTAGCAATTTCCTTCGTCTTTAACGTGGCAATTCGCTTAAATAACTTGTTAGTCGATTATGTCCTGCCTATCATCACCATTGCTGCCATAGTGGGGATTTTTGCTTACCGCAAGCGGCCACAGCTGCTCTGTGCCCACACGGCACTCTTTGTAGCTGTTTTATTACTGGTTAAAAACTCTGCAACCTTCTTTGTCGTCATGATTGGTGTGTATTTCTTATATATCTTGATTACTAACAGCCAAGGACACTGGTATCGACGCCTAATCGAAACGCCCATCCGTTTGATTGGCACCCTGCTGATTGCTACCCTGCCATTTATGTGGTGGGAGTGGCACATTAAACACACATTTACCGTTTCCAAACATCAAATCAGTACGCAAGCCTATGCCAAACAATTAAATGGTGAGAGTCACCAAGCATTAGTCAAAATCGCTCATAAATTTTTAGAACAGATTCTAAGCTTGAATTCATTGTCCACTAAGGGCATTTTATTAATAAATGTGGTCCTAATCATTGCTTGGCTTGTTATTCGGCTACGCGCTCATCGGCCTAATAATTTGCTCGGGATGGCGGTCCTATTGGATGTGGTCTTTATTGCCTATTATGGCAGCCTTTTTGGGATGTATATCTTGTCGATGCCGTACGCCGAAGCTATCTTACTAGACGGTTTCGAGCGCTACATGGCTAGTATCGTTATTTTAAACTTATTCATCGCCGCGATTGCATTAGTTCGAGTGATTGATCAGTCGTTATTTGAACAGAACTTTCAAAAGCGCAATACCCAAGCTTTCCGTAGCGCTGCCACTAAGAATATGTATCAAGTATCCACTTTAGTCATTGGCTTTTTTGCCATTACGATGATGTATTCCGAAATCACCGGGACTAAATTCACGAATAGAATGAACCATAATACGTTACCGCTCCAAATACAACGGATTTCAAAGCCTTGGTATCATTTGAATCATAAAAAAGTCCTCATTGTTGATCCTGAAGCAGTCGATGTTAATGATTATTATGCAGGCTACGTTGGCCGTTATTATTACTTTACCGATCAAGCCATCGGCCAAGAGAATTTTATGATGACACCTCAAGCCTTTAAAAAAACCATTGAAGCTTATGATTACGTCGCGATTCCTGAAACCCATCGGACGTTTACAGTCTTAACACAAAAAGTCTTTCATCAACACGTCGTCACCGGCTTATTTAAAATCACCCCACATGGGCTAAAACGACTACCCTAACTAACGAAAGCAGGCATTAAGTTGGCATTAATCGGATTTATCTTTTTTAGTTTAGCGTTAATTGGTTATAGCAGTGCCATGCGTTGGTGCCACGTCAATCCCTATCTTACTTGGATTACCGGCATCTTGGTTCAAATCATGCTTCTCTTTGGCTTTGCCATGCTGGGCTGGCTACGACTTGGCATCTGGCTAGTCACTGGTCTCGGCGTCATCTTATTAATCCTCCGCCTTAGTTTGGGCTATTTCGGTAAGCTCGCCTTTAAGTATGAAGGCTGGCACCTATTTGATGGTTGGATGATTATCTTGGGTCTCGCCATGGCGAGTGTGCTAATTCACAGTCCGTTAATTCATTACGATAATTTTTCACATTGGGCCACCATGGTTAAGTTTCTAACCTATACTGGTCGTTTACCTGGCACCCATGACGCCATTATTTCATTTACGTCCTATCCGCCCGCCACAGCACTCTTTATCACACAATTTGTCACCTTCGTTGGTTTTAGTGCCGGCACCATGCTAGTGGCTCAGTTTGGGCTAATTTGGGCAGCGAGTTATACTATTTTTGCCACATTGCGTGATCGCACTCGGGGCTTAAATTCAATGTTACTGTGTCTCGCTATTGCCATCTCATACGTTTTTAATATCAACATTCGCCTAAATAATCTACTTGTCGATTACGTCTTAGCGATTCTCACCATGGCGGCTTTAGTGGGGATTTTTGTTTATCGCCACCGTCCGCGGATACAGGCTGCCCATGTTGCCTTGTTTAGTGGCAGTCTTCTACTCGTTAAAAACTCCGCTGCGTTCTTTGTCGCGCTGATTGTCGGGTACTATTTATACACCTTGCTCACCCAAACAGCCACTGGACCGTGGTTCAAACGAACACTAAAACTTAGCGCTACCTTTTTAGGAACCCTCTTAGTTGCCGCCTTACCTTTTATCTGGTGGGAAATCCATGTGCATCTCACTTTTACTAATTCCAAACACGAAATTAGTGCACAGGCCTATCAAAGTCAATTATCCCAAGATGGTTGGCAAGGATTTTTAAAGATTAGCCAACAATTCCTCCATCAAATCTTTACTTTTGGGTCCTTATCCACTCAGGGCTTACTCGGTTTGAATCTACTCTTAATTGGGGCTTGGGCCATTATCAAGTACGGCTGTCATCATCCTAATAACCTGTTCAAACACTTAGGTTGGTTAGATTTAATTAGTTTATTGTATTACTTTAGCTTACTTGGCATGTACGTCTTCTCGATGCCCTATGCTGAAGCAATCACCCTGGACGGCTTCGAGCGCTACATGTCAACCGTCGTTGTCTTGAATCTGCTCATTGGGGCCATTTGGTTGGTGCGCGTAATGGACGAAACCCTCTATGAACAAAACTTTGCGCATCGCAGTCCGGAAGCCTTTCGCTCCATCATCACCAAAACCACTTATCAGTTAACAACTTTTTTAATGCTGTTTTTTGCGGTTATCATGATGTATTCCGAAATCAACGGTACTAATTTTACGAACCACTACAATCGCCGTACGCTGCCGGTCAAATTAACTAAAATTGCACAACCATGGACCCATTTGAATACAACTAAACTGTTAATTGTTGATCCACAAAAAGTTGAAGTCACAACCTATTACGCTGGTTACTTAGCAAATTACTACTTTTTCACGAGCAATGCGACTGGGCAAGCCGTTTTTAGCAAATCACACGTTGCTTTCAAACAAAATCTCAGTAAATACGATTACGTTGCCATTCCTAAATATGATAAAAGTTTTACCCGCGGTATCAAAAAAAGTTATCATCAAACTATTCGCACCGGTTTTTATCGCATCCATGCGCACCGATTGCAAAAGATTAGCGCACAACAAACCTTACACTAGGCCAGCAAAAAAGCAGTTTTAAGTGCCGCTTAACACGGTGACTTAAAACTGCTTTTGTGTCTCATTTAATTTTTATTCACTTCAGCAATCCGATTTGCAATCAAAGCAGTTAAATGCCGATTACCAGTTGGGTTAGGGTGCACGTTATCACTCCCGAACCAACTGGATTGGTTCAATGCCGCTTGATACCAATCAATCACATGCACATTAGCATGTTGCTGAGCGGTTTTGGCAATCTGATTATTGACTTGGTTTTGCCAACTTTGAGTTGGCACATGCGCAGTCACCCAAAAGATCTGATGATCAGCACCAATCGTATTAACGACCTGTTCCGCTTGCGCTGACGTGATTGCCCCATTCGTTCCAATGTTAACTAACACATTACGAGCCAGCTGTCCTTGCGCCTTTAAAGCTGCAACAATACCAGGAACATCCGCAACTTGACGACCAACCTTACCTTGAACGATGGTCCCCGGAATAACTTGTTGTAAGTCCGGCGAAACGTCTAACAAGACTGAATCTCCAACTGCAGTTAAATCCGTCGCATTCATCGCTAGCACAACCTGTGGTTTCAAATCATAATCTGAAGCGACTTTTTTCTGTGACTCAGATAATTTTTCATAAGCCTGCTTAGTCTTCAACTTATCAGCCGCTAATTGTTTAGATTGCGAAGACGCCTTGGCTGCAGCGGCTTTTTGGCGTTTCAAGGCCGCTGCATTTTTCGCTTTAACCGACTTAGAGTTAGCCGTAATGGTCTTTTGTAGCGCCGTTTTTTGGACACTTGATGCTTTACCGGGTTGTTGCACAAAGCCAACTGCCGTAATCACAAAGAAGATTGCCGCTAAGCTGGCAATTGTACCCGTGACGCGATTAAAGGCTGGTTTCTTAAACAAGTTGGTAAAAATCTGACTATAATTATAATGCCGCATTGGATTCTCAATGAAACGATAACTTAATTCCGTAACTAACAAGATCAAGGCGACTTCTACTAAACTATGCCACAAGGGGTGGTTGCCAATACTTTTAACTTTAGACTCATAAAAAATCATGACTGGAAATTGATACAAATAGATCCCATAACTCCGTTGACCAATATAAGTAAATACAGGGTTAGTTAATACGCGGTTCATGTGACTCGCCGGATGAGCCACGGTCGCAACCAATACACCGGATAGGACCGTAAAAAGTAACATGCCTCCACGGTAAGTAAAGGCTGATTGTCCGGACAAGTTGAAGAACATCACAATCAAAGCCAATAGCGAGCCACCGCCGAGAACATCCAACGTGATGCGATTGCTAAGTGCAACATTCTGAGGTAATTCTCGTGACGGCCAAACGAACGCCAACCCAGAGCCAATCAAAATCGCAAACATCCGCGTATCAGTCCCGTAATAGACCCGGTTCGTATTAGCTGGATCATATAAGAGCGCCATCGCTAATGCTGAAATTAAAGCGGCTCCCATCATGAGCCAGAAAATATGGGCACGCTTTTTAAAAATTAGCATCAGTCCAATGACAATTAACGGCCATAGTAAGTAATATTGCCCTTCAATGGAGAGCGACCATAGATGAGTAAACGGTGATTCCCCATTGAACCGATCAAAATAACTTTGCCCATGCCCAATTTCAAACCAATTATAAACATATAACAAGTTCGTCATGACAGTGGCTCGAATATTAGTTAACAACGATCGTTGAAACAACGTAATGTACGTGGTTGTGGCCAATAACATGGTCACTAACGCCGGATATAACCGTCGTAATCGGCGACCATAAAATTGCCACAACCCAATACTGCCTTTACTAGTCCACTCTTGTAATAAGATATCCGTAATCAAGTAACCCGAAACAACAAAGAAAATCGGGACCCCCAAATAACCGCCTTGTAGTGAAGCTGGCATTAAATGGTAAATAATTACACCTAAAACTGCAATTGTTCGAATGCCATCAAAACCAGTGATGTACCGACGTGGATGCATTCGATGCTGATTCATCTTCCCCATCGTACGGCTCATGTTTACGCCCTGAAAATTTTCGTTCATTTCCCATTACCCCTTGAATTGTTGCTAAGTAGTCAATACTCGCTTTCATTATACCAGTACCCCTACTATAATATGTCGCCTCCACTTTGACCAGCAATAACTAGAATTTTTTAGTTATTTTTATTAACCACTTTATTTATTAAGCCTCACAAGTACCCTAGATAGCTAAATTTTATAAATTTCTTAAGCCAAAACGGGCCGGAACTCGCCGAAAAATTGCTTTTGCACCTATAACTACTAGGACTAGTTTGATCAATGCTGGGATTAAGAACGGGACAACCCCACCACTCATTGCGGCTGACCACGTTAAGTCGGCAGTCAGAACTAACCAGTAAGCCCCTGCAATTAGTTGGACCAGTGCACCAACCACATTTCCAATAATTAAAGCTGAGGTTGGTTTAAGCCCCTTACAAAAGGCCCCCATAATCCAAACATAAAGAAAGAATCCCCATAGATAACCTCCCGTGGGACCAAATAGCGCTGCCAATCCCGCCGTGCTACCTGCGAATACGGGTAACCCAATCAATCCCAGTAATAAATAAATGGCAATTGTCCACGTTCCGGTTACAGTTGGCACCAAACTCGCAATTAGACCAACTGCCAAAGTTTGGCCTGTCAACGGAATTAAGCCTAGTGGTACCGTTATTTTTGAACATAACGCTAGTCCAACAGCTAGTTCAGCAGCAATAATCATTTGACTCAAAGTATGCTTTTTAACCATGATAATCTCCCGTTAATAACGTGACTTTCGTAATTTCACCAGAACTTAGTCGCTGAATAAGACCTGATGGCAACTGCACCACCAAGGCCCCCGTTGCATCAATATCTTTTACTAGACCAGTGATTCTTTTTTGGCCGCTAGTTAGCTCAACTTGTTGTCCAATGACCATTGATAATTGCCGATAATCAGCCATAAAATCACCGGTCTGATAAGTTTGATAACGCGTAAAAAATTGATTAAGCAGGGTACTGATAATCTGATTACGTGTCACTGTGGTTTGCTTCGTTACCGCCCCAGCCTTAGCTTGTAAGTCATCTGGAAAGGCTTGCGTCG
The DNA here is from genome assembly GCF_002970915.1 of Lactobacillus sp. CBA3605. Taxonomy (NCBI): domain Bacteria; kingdom Bacillati; phylum Bacillota; class Bacilli; order Lactobacillales; family Lactobacillaceae; genus Lactiplantibacillus; species Lactiplantibacillus koreensis. The sequence continues at coordinate 2,024,000 of NZ_CP027190.1, read as the reverse complement.
TTAAATTAATCCCAATACCCACGATTACCGTCGAAATCTGGCCCGTTTCCAAATCAGTAACCGCTTCTGATAAAATCCCCACCGCCTTATGCTGATCAACTAACACATCATTGACCCATTTTAGGGCAACCTTGACTGGTAATAATTCTGTTAACGTTTGGGCGACAGCCACAGCCGTACTTGTGGTTAGCAGCCCTGGATTCAATGGGGTCTGTGGCGTAATTGGTAAGCCAATACTCAAATAAATTCCGGTCGACTTGGGCGAATAAAACTCGCGCCCTAACCGGCCATATCCGGCCGTTTGGGTATCTGCGACCACCACAATTGGTTGGGTAAACGTTTGCTTAGTGGTTAATCGTTTCAGATACGCATTTGTCGAATCAACCGTTGATAAAACTTGGATTTCCGGTGGCACCGTTAGTTGTAATCCCGCGGTAATGACAGGCGCACTCAATTGATTATTCGGCACATACCGGTAGCCGCGCCCATGGCGACTCTCAAGTGAATAGCCAGCTGCCTGCAACCCTTGAATGGCTTTCCAAATTGCCGTTCGACTTACCCCAAACTGTTGGGCCAATTGATCCCCTGAATAATACTCGGGCGCCCGTTGTAATAACGCTTGTAAAAGTGCTGTTGATTTAACCATCTGCTAACCTCACCTTTTAAATTAGTTAACCTATTATTTCACATTGGTTAACTAATCGCAATAGCATTTCATGACGCCCTAGTTGCTTTGACCACAGTCCGTTAACAGTGGTAATATAATGACTAACTATTAAGAAATTAGGTGATCCATTTGAAACAAGGTACAACAATTTTGACCCTCGATAATGGCTACCATTTATGGACCAATACGCAAGGTCATGGCGATATTAAATTACTTTGTCTGCACGGCGGACCTGGCGGTAATCATGAATATTGGGAAAACTTTGGCGAAAAGTTAGCTGATTTAGGCGTTCAAGTTACCATGTATGACCAATTAGGGTCATGGTATTCTGATCAACCCGATTATTCAGACCCAGAAATTGCCAAGAAATACCTCACTTACGACTACTTTTTAGAAGAAGTTGAAGAAGTCCGCCAAAAACTCGGCTTGGATAACTTCTACTTGATTGGTCAATCATGGGGTGGCGCCCTAACAATGATGTATGCTTTGAAGTATGGTCAACACTTAAAAGGTGCGATCATTTCAAGCATGGTCGACAATATTGAAGAATATGTCGTCAACGTCAACAAGTGTCGTGAAGAATGCTTGCCAGCCGATGCAGTCGCTTATATGAAGCAAAAAGAGGCTGAAGGTAACTGGAATGATCCCCAATATCAGAAATACGTCGACGTTTTAAATGCGAATTACGTTGATCGGAAACAACCCAAAGCCATCTCACATCTAATTGATACTACTGGGACCCCGGTCTACAACGCTTTCCAAGGTGATAATGAATTCGTCATCACCGGTAAGCTCAAGGAATGGGATATTCGTGATCAAATCCACAACATCAAGGTACCAACACTATTGACGTTCGGTGAACACGAAACTATGCCATTAGCTTCAGCTCGACGGATGGCCCGTGACATTCCTAATTCACGCTTAGTAACAACGCCGAATGGTGGTCATCATCACATGATTGATAATGCCCCCGTTTACTTTGATCATTTGGAACAATTCATTAAAGATGTTGAAGCTGATCAATTCAACAAATAACCGGCTTCACCTAAAAAACGCCTGCGAGGTTTAATCTCGTAGGCGTTTTTGCTATCATTGCTTTTTAAACATTCAAAATCCAGAGGAATAAGATAAAGACGAAGAACAACACGTACATTAGCGGATGAACTTCTTTCGCATGCTTCGTTGCGACCATCGTAATCACATAACTGATGAACCCTAACGCAATCCCATCCGAAATACTATAAGTCAATGGCATGCCGATAACTGTTAAGAAAGCTGGCACGGCAATTTCAAAGCGATCCCACTGAATCTGCTTCAAAGATTGCGCCATTAATACCCCGACAATAATTAGTGCCGGCGCCGTCACTTGAGTTGTGACCACGTTCAACAATGGTGAGAAGAATAGGCCCAATAGGAACAAGATACCAGTAACCACTGCGCTCATTCCAGAACGACCACCCACGGCAATCCCGGCTGATGATTCAACATAAGCCGAAGTTGGTGAAGTCCCTAAAACAGAACCAACTAACATTGACGTTGAGTCGGCCATTAAGGCTTTCCCGACCCGTGGCATCTTATTATCCTTCATAAAGCCGGCTTGTTCGGCCAGGCCTACCAACGTTCCAGCGGTATCAAAGAACGTGACCAGCAAGAATGTCAAAACAACGATTACTAATTGTAAGCTGTTAATGTCCCCAATATGAGCTAACGCAACCCCAAAGGTCGGCTTTAAGGATGGTGCTGCTGAAACCAAATGAGTTGGCATTTTAATCAAGCCCGTCACCAAGCCTAAAATCGAGGTTAAGACCATCCCAATAAAGATGCCCCCTGGGACCTTGCGACTCATTAAGATCAACGTCACAATTAGCCCAAAAATCGTTAACCAAGTCGTCCCAACACTCAGTGAGCCTAGGCCAACTACGGTTGATTTGTTTGCGACAATCAAACCACCGCCATGCAATCCGATAAAAGCAATGAAGAAACCAATCCCAGCAGAGATAGCTAACTTCATATCCCGTGGAATCGCATCAATAATCATTTCACGCAACTTGAAGATCGTAATAATAATGAAGATAATTGACGCCACGAACACGCCAGCTAAAGCCGTTTCCCACTTAACACCCATCCCGATAACCACGGAATACGTGAAGAAAGCATTAACCCCTAACCCTGGCGCAATCGCAATCGGATACTTTGCAACCAACCCCATGAGTAAACAACCTAAAGCGGATGCTAGCGCCGTTGCGGTAAAGACCGCCCCTTGATCCATTCCAGAAGCACCTAAGACACTAGGGTTAACAAACAAGATATAAGCCATCGAGACAAAGGTCGTCAATCCAGCAATCGTTTCCGTTCGCATCGATGTCTTCAGTTCTGAAAAATTAAAATATGCGGCAATTTTATTCATAATTTCCTCCAGATAATTAAAATAACAGCTTTTGCACATCTGTAAACGTTCGTGTTTTTCTCTCTTACAACAATTTTAATAGTATCATTGTCCATTATCAAATGCAATATCCGAACACTAATTAATTAAAGGCAATATTACTTTCTATTTTAAATTTATCGGCGATTGGTTTAAGATGTAAGTGATTACATGTCATTAACTAAGGTTTTTATCGTTGGGGGAGGATGATAAGTTTGGCCAGTTCAAAGTTCAGTGCTATTTTTTTCTTAATTCTTTATACCATTTTATTAGGGCTCGTTTTGACCATGCATAACATGGCTGCGATGTATTTAATGGGCATTGGGATGTTCTTAGAGGCTTGCGAAGGCATTTATTGCAACTTTTTCCGGCATTAAGGTAGTAAAAGTTCGGTTTTATGTGCCACGTCAGTCAAAAAATCGTCGTTTCGCAATCATAACTGGTTACGAGACGACGATTTTTAAATTTAGGACTCGGTTAAATGCGCATCTTGTTCTAACTGTTCGACTTGTTGATTCAAAGTAATGACTTGCCCAAGGACGGCCGCAATCTGCGTATCGCCCAGTTTTTTAACCCACATATCGAAATGCTGGGTAATGGCCCGGTCAATTAAGGACTCAATCCGTTGCCCCTGCTCGGTCAAATGTAAATATAACCGGCGCCGATCTTGTTGATCAGGCTCCTGAAAGACGTAGTGCAGGGCTAGCAACGACTTAATCTGCCGCGAAATCGCACTCCGCGTCACCTGACGTTGCCGCGCAATGTCATTTAAGGTGACTTGATTAACCGTTGCAATGCGTCTTAAAATCAAAAATTGTTCAAAAGAAAGCTGATTTTGACTCAATGGCCACGCAACCAAATCAGTCATTGTTGCCAGTGTTTTTTGATAGGCATCAAAGTAGGTATTTAACAACTTATCAAGTTCCGCATTATTCATTGTTCCCACGACCCTTTCTCATCTAACCAATAACTCGTTTGTAAAATATAACACACCTTTAACTATTCTGCATTAATTCCTATATTGAACCCACTTTTTTTACAACGTAAAGCATCCTATCTAACAATTTAAGCCGACAAAGTGTATGATGGAATTAGGTAAACCGCTTACGAAAAGGAGCTGAAAGTATGTCGCTGACATCGTTGCATCAAGTCGAATTACGCTTAATGCAGACCGTCGTTAACATCTGCGATGCGGAACACATCGATTACTTTTTAATTGGTGGTTCCTTGCTGGGCGCCATCCGTCATCAGGGATTCATTCCTTGGGATGATGATATTGATATCGGCATGCGTCGGGAGGACTATCAACGATTTTTAACCGTTGCCAATCGGCACTTAAACCCTAATGTTTTTTTCTTACAGACTGGCGCCAGTGATCCTGATTATGGTCTCAGCTATATGAAACTATTAGATGTTAATACGTATATTGAAGAAAAAAATAACGTCAACAATGCTTTTAAAGGCGTTTTTGTCGATATCTTTCCGTTTGATAAGATTCCAGCGGATGATGACTTACGTCGATCCCAACTCATGCATTATAAATTAGCCGATGCGGCCATTCTGTTACGTTTAAATTATAACTTTGTAAAAACGCCGTTACGGCAGCGATTAATTAAGCGAACACCGCAACAATTAGCCGACGTTAACCGTCATAAACAGGAACGTGAAGGCTATATGCGGCTATATGAACAGTCTGATTCGCGGACTTACAAAAATCTGGCATCGCAATACGATTACGACAAAGAGATTCTCTCCTATGCCGAATTAACGCAGTTAGAACTCGCCCCTTTCGAATCAATGCAAGTTAAGATTCCACAGGCTTACGATGCTATCTTGACCCGAATGTATGGTGATTACATGCAATTACCACCGGAAAATCAACGAGTTGAAAAACATCTGAACAAACTAATCATTAATAATCATGACAGCTTGCAATAGTTACTAGTGTGGTTCAGGAACAACTCGGGTTGCTTCTGAACCATGCTTTTTTTAAATTTTTTTGATGAACTTTACAGCTTTTTTACGTATGTTAACTATTAAAGCTAACCGAGGCTAATCAGTTGCGGCACGTCACAATTAATTAGCATACTTAAATAATTTAATGGAGGGATATTAAAAATGGCAGCAAAACTATTTGGTATTATGATGATTAATGTGCAGAGTATTGAGCTCTCAATTGTAAATTTACGTACCCTCCGCCAGGTTGAACGGGTCCGGTCTGACGTTTCATTAGGTGAGGATATTTACGACCAACATACGATTGACTATGATTCAGTCGAGCAAGCGGCTCAGGCGCTAACCGGCTTCATCCAAATCATGCATGATTATGGGGTAAGTGAGTTTCATTTATGGGGCTCTTGGTCCCTATCATCCGCTAACAACGCCGATTATATTCAAGATCAATTGTTAGTCCGCACGGGCCTAAAGATTGACTGGTTATCCAGTAGCCAAGAAACGTATTTACGCTCGGCAGCAGTTGCCGTCCATTTTCCTAAGTTCAAAGAAATGATTCAAGCACCCACTTACTTACTAGGCATTAACTCTGGGAGTGTTGGTATTTCGCACTACGATCAAGGTTCTTTTGCCTTCTCACGCAGTCTCCGGCTAGGCCCCGTCCGTATCGCCGAAGTCCTGGAAGATTTACAATCCAGCGTCCCAAATTACGTCGAAGTTTTGGACGACTACATCTCTAGCCAAATTGCCGACTTTGGCCGATTTTTACCAGCTACCCGCCAACAACCTAGTAATGTCGTGATGTTAGGCGTCCCACCATTTTCAAATTTGTTTCGTCAAGAACAAAACAAAGCCGGCGTCAAAGAATTGAGTAAATCTGATTTTCAGACCCTTTATCAAGATGCCATCAATGCATCTGATCAATACTTAATGGACAAATACGACGTCGACGAAGCAGACGTGCGGCTAATCATTCCCGAATTATTGTTAATTAATGAATTATTACAACTAACGGCAGCTAAAACCATTTGGTTTGGTAATGTAACAGCATTAGATGGTCTCATCATTCAAGAAGCCGTAAAATTAGGTTATAAAAAATATAATTTTAATGATCAAATTGTCACGGCAGCTAAAAATCTGGCTAGCCGTTATAACGTTGAACCAAAGCATCGTGATCTCGTAACAAAATTCTCCTTGCACTTATTCGATCAGCTCAAACCGCTACACCACCTTGGTAAACGCGAGCGACTATTATTACAGGTGGCGGCGATTGTTCACGACGTCGGTAGCTATATTGATCCACATCAGCATTATATGCATTCAGACTATATTTTACGGGCGACGGAATTAACCGGGCTAACTAATACGGAAAAGCAAACTATCGCTACCATCGCACGCTATCACAGTGCCCAAACGCCTTCTAAGGATATTAAGCATTTCGAGCACATGAGTTTGGAGCAACGCTTAGTCGTTTCCAAGCTATCCGCCATTTTAAGGATTGCCGATGCTTTAGATGATGGTCGGCAGCAAAAGATCAATAAAATATCCGTTTCCATTAAAAATCCACGGGTAGTCATTACGTGCTATGCACATGACGATTTATTTTTAGAAAATTGGGTGTTCTCACAAAAGTCGGAATTCTTTAAGGAGGTCTTCGGCTTAACACCTGTCATCAAACGTCGGGGGGTTCGTTAACATGAATTATCATAAAGAAAGTTATTACACTAATCGCGAATTAAGCTGGATGGACTTTAATTATCGGGTTTTAGATGAAGCCCGAGATAAGGATAATCCACTACTAGAGCGGGTCCGTTTTTTGAGTATCACGCAAAGCAACCTTGATGAATTTTTCACCGTCCGGGTGGCGTCACTGCGAAAGCTCATCTCGGTCAACTATACGCAAGTAGACTCGGCTGGTATGTCACCCGCAGAACAAGTTTCAGCTATTAGTGACCAAGCCCACGAAATGGTTCAACGGCAATACAACACATTGAATCGTTCACTATTACCCTTGCTTGAACAACATGAGATTCGGCTACTCAAAATTGAAGATTTGACCCCTAGCCAATATAATTTCGTTAAAAACTATTTTGACGATGAATTATATCCAGCACTAACGCCAATGGCTGATGATTCTTCACGGCCGTTCCCATTTATTGGTAACAACACCTTAAATATCGCGTTACGTATTTATAAAAATGGTAATAAAAAAGATCGGAAATTTGCCACCGTCCAAGTACCGGACGTCTTTCCACGAGTGGTGATTTTACCCGGTGCTGAAAATCAGTTCATGCTGATTGAAGACATCATTAAAGCGTTTGTCGGGTCATTATTTATTAACTATACCGTCAAAGAAACAAGTGCCTATCGTGTTATCCGGGATTTAGACTTAGATGTGGCCGAGGAAGATACTTCCGATTTATTAAAGGAAGTCCAAAAACAACTTAAAATGCGTGAACATGGTAAAGTCATGCGCTTAGAAGTTGAAAAAACCATGAGTAAGCATCAACGTAATCGGTTGACTAAAGCGCTCGGTAGCCAAGAAAGTTCCCTGTATGTTATTAACGGACCGTTAGACTTAACCTTTCTTTCCAAGCTCGTCAAAGCAGTTACGGGGCACGATGATTTGAACTACCCGGCTTATCACGCTTATTACCCAGCCGTCTACCGGGAACGCTCGATTTTTGACCTCATCAAAGCCCATGATATTTTAATGCAATATCCTTACGATGACTTTCAGCCCGTTGTGGACTTTATTCATGAAGCCGCCGAAGATAAGAACGTTTTAGCAATCAAAATGACGCTCTACCGAGTTTCAGCGGATTCCCCGATTATTAAGTACTTGGGGCAAGCTGCCCAAAATGGCAAACAAGTCACCGTATTAGTTGAGGTCAAAGCACGCTTTGATGAAGAAAACAACGTTCATTGGGCTAAAAAGTTAGAGGAAATGGGTTGTCACGTTATTTATGGCTTGATCGGTCTCAAAACTCACTGTAAGTTAGCCTTAGTTGTACGGCGAGAAGATGAAGGCATCAAACGCTACATGCATATGGGCACCGGTAATTATAATGATGTGACGGCTCACTTTTACACTGATATGGGACTTTTTACGGCTGATACTGATATGGGTATTGACGCTTCCAATATTTTCAACATGTTGTCTGGTTATTCTGAACCACCCTACTTCCACAAACTGCATATTTCACCCGATGGTATTCGTGACTTCATTAACGAGAAGTTAACGGCCGAGATTGAAATTGCTAAAACTGGGCGGCCAGCACTGGTTAAGATGAAGATGAATTCATTATCCGATCCCCAAATTATCAGCAAGCTCTATGAAGCCTCACATGCCGGCGTTAAAATTCAATTGATTATCCGGGGGATTTGTTGCTTACGTACTGGGATTAAAGGCGTTTCTGATAATATTGAGGTCCATTCAATTATCGGTCGACTACTGGAACATAGTCGTATCTATTACTTTAGCAATGATGGTGAACCACAAATTTACCTTGCTAGTGCGGATATGATGACCCGTAATCTTAATCGGCGGGTTGAATTACTCTTTCCACTTTTGCAACCAGAAATTCGTGACCGCGCGCAACAGATTTTTGAAACCATGTGGCATGACACTGTCAAAACACGGATCTTACAAGCTGACAATCAGTATGTGAAATGTGATCGGCGGGGCTTACCCACCTTAGACTCACAAGCGACTTTCATGCACCAAGCTGAGCTAAACGTGGCGGCGGACCATGCCACACCAACGCCAACTAGTAGCGCCCATCAATTTATTCCGATGATGAGCCCGAAAAATGACCCGAACCCTTTAAACGATGAAGGAGATGCCTAATAGATGGAAAATTTTGCCGTAATTGACTTAGGTTCCAATTCATGTCGGATGACAATCACTCAAATTCAAGCGGATGGAAGTTATGCCGTCACCCATCGCCTCAAAGAAATGGTGCGGCTCTCAGAGAATGAAGATTTCACAGCGGTACCGACCTTACAACCGGCTGCAATTGACCGAACTATTGCCGCCTTAAAAACGTTTAAAGCCGTTTATGCTGAACTGCCGAACTTAACCCTTAAAGCAGTCGCCACCGCTGCCACGCGTAAAGCGAGTAATCAAAAAAAGTTTTTGAAGCAAGTCAAAACCGAAATTGGCTTAGACATTGAAGTCATCCCCGGCAACACTGAAGCCTATTATGACTATCTCGGCGTGGTGAACACGTTACCGAGCACCAACTGTGTCATGATGGATACCGGCGGTGGCAGTTGCGAAATAGTCCTCATCGTTAATGGTCAGGCCAAACAATTGATTAGTTTACCAATTGGCGCCGTTAGTTTATCCGAAAAATTTGCCTTAGGTGATCAAATCCCTGCTAATCAATTATTTAAAGCGATGACTTTTGTTGATAAACTATTTAATAGTGTCTGGTGGTTGCGCAATGGCTTGAACCTCCCCTTAGTTTGTCTGGGTGGTAGTAATCGAACAATTGCCAAAATCAATCGCCATCAGAGTGATTTTCTGAACTTTGAAGCGATTCACGGCTACCGTTTAAAAGACACTGACATTTATCGCACTTTTGATGAAGTCTTAGCTCAAGACGCCACGGGCCGGGCAAAAATTCCTGGGCTCGCTAAAGATCGCGCTGATATTATCGTCGGTGGGATGATTCCGGCCATCACGTTAATGCGCTTCTTAGATGCTGACCGAATGACCTTTTCTCAAAACGGTTTACGGGAAGGTATTTTATTTGAGCATTTAACCGCCTTAGCGGAACAAAACAGTAAAATCATCACGGAATAATCAAAAAGACCGATAGGCTTAGTTAACGCTTATTTTTAATAGCACTATACAGTAAAGACCCGGCTATGCCGGGTCTTTACTGTATACGAAATTGTATTCTTGTCTATACCCACTACTTGCTATCATTTAACTTCTAATTCACCAAATTTTAACGATTCATTTCACTAATTTTTTAAGATTTAATCAACCATAATCTTCTAAATTCAAATTCACTTGATTTCTGCTGTTACCATCACAGTAGCTCTACCAACTGTATGCGACATCATTGTTAAATTCAACATTGCGGGCGTTGCCTCTGAATCGATCTTTAATTTTTCAATATCAAGCGCTGTAACTGCTATCAAATATCGATGCTGCCCAGTCCCCGGGAAAGGTGCTGGACCAGCATAAAATGGTAACCGAGCATCATTTTTAAGATGTTTAGATCCGAATGGCAAATTTTTTTGAGTCGGATTACCAGCATCAACTGACAAATTAGTTATAGTTGCAGGAATATCATATAGTGCCCAATGCCAAAATCCAGAACCGGTAGGAGCATCTAAATCGTACATAGTAAGAGCAAAACTCTTGGTTTCAGGCTTAAAGCCAGTCCAACTTAACTGGGGTGAAAGATTCGCAGCGCCCTCAACACCTAAATGATCAAACGGAACCGGTTGATTAGATGTTAGATCATCACTTGTTAGTTGAAACAGATCAGTTGGTATTAAATTATTTTCCATAACAATCTCCTTAATGATTATATTTAATATTATGAGTCTACTTTAAACATAATCGATTGTCAACGAATCGTAAAAATGATATTATATAAAATGAAAGGAATTAATAAACAATGGACTCAACAAAAAAACAATTATTACATTTAATTTCAGTCGGTCATTTAGTAAAATCATCAGAATTAATCGATATCTATGCTAAGCGTGGCTTCAATACAATGAGTATCAGAAATACACTTTCTAAGTTAAAAAAGCTTAATTTAATTAGGACCATGAAACGTGGCGTTTATGAAATAACTGAAAGCGGTCAGGAATATATCGATGTGTTAAACAATAAATATATCCCTGAAGACCATTTTAATGATATCTTTTATTTTGTACTACTAAATATCCCTGAAAAAAATCGCAAAGAAAAAGATAGTTTTAAAACGGTTTTAACACAATATGGTTTTGGCGCATACTTATCAAACATCTATATTTCTCCTAATGATAATCGCGCTGAAATTAAAGTAGTCGCCCATAATATGGCACTCACACAGTATGTATCTACTATCAGCGGCACTTGGGATGAGCCAAATTTGAATGATGACCTAATACAAAAGATTTGGCAACTAGATAAAGTCAGGACGTTATATAAAACAGTAAATGCTTTCCTAATAAATATAAAACCCGAAGATTTAACTGACGACTCAGATTTATTCAACTTATATTTAGATATTGGAAACTTCATTAGCAATATTTTTATAACAGACCCATTTTTACCAGCTGAGTTATTACCCACTGATTGGCAATATCATCATACATTACAACATCTTTTTTCAACATATGACAAAATTGCACACACACTTAGAAACTCTAAGTTTAATAAATTTATTGAATGAGGTTTTAAAAATGAAAAAAATAAAAGAACTAAAATTTTCGTTTAGCATTAGTATCACTTTCCTGATGGTATTATTGATGATTATTTATAATCTAATTTGGGCAAATGGTTTAGCCTTTCACGCAGTTGCATTTGGCGTACTATTTGCTTTAATTCCAACATTTATCATTGCCTTATTAGTCAGCTTTATTATCGTTACACCTATATTAACTAATCTTTTTAAGATTTTTCCGAACCTCACATCAAAAATATTCTTTATTCGGATATTTATGATGTGTATGCTAATGTCGCTATATGCATCAATTACTGTCGGTGCCTTTTGGGGTGATGAAAAATTATCAATATTAATTAGTTTTATATTTATTCTATCTAGAAATATCGTTGCTGCACCTATTTTTAATCGGTTTTTTGTACTACCATTTGTAAAAAAAGTTTATGGGCGTTAATATTCAGCCATAATGATTTTAAAATGTACCCTTATAGCTGAATATTCATTTTAGACTAATGGCTCGTAAATTTCCTGAAAACACTGGAAATTTACGAGCCATTTTTATTTTATCCGCGCAATTATCATTTTACAAAAAGCGGCAATCAAACCGACCAACTAGTTCGTCGGTTTGGTTGTTTGTTCCCGATCACGTTGCCAACTAGTTGGGCTCCACAATTGGCCTTCCATTGATCCCCGGAGACTTTCAATTTCAGTCTGCTGTGCTTCAATCACACTAATAATACCGGTAATGGTTACAGCATTATCAGTTGTTTGTAACTTTTGCAGCGCCTGGACAGCCCAAGCTGCTTGATCTTGTTCACTCATCTAAATCCGCCTCTCTAATCGGTTTCATCCAATTGTACCCAATTGATTATGGCAAACCAAGTAATCTGCCTAGCGCCAGACAAAAAAAAGATCTAAGACTGACGTCCTAGACCTGAATTAGCTTAACCAACTGCTTGTTGGTCATCATCATATAGTTTTTGTTGAATTTCTCGTAATTCAGACTTACGTACTGAACGTGGTAGAAATGCCCGAATATCTTCTTCATTATACCCAATTTGCAACCGCCGACCATCATAAATAATTGGTCGTTTCAATAGTTGTGGTTTTTCAACCAATAGGTCCAATAACTGATTAAACCCTAGCTCTGATAAATCAATATGCAAAGCCTTAAAAGCTTTCGACCGCGTTGAAACAATGTCCTCGAAGCCATTTTCAGTTAGCCGGAGGATTTGTTTCAATTCATCGCGATCCAGCGGGTTCGCGATAATGTCACGTTCATTGAAGGCAATGCTATTAGCAACCAACCATGCGCGGGCACTACGGCTTGACTTACTAGATGTTGAATAATATAAATTTACTGTCACGATGAATTCCTCCTAGGTTTACAGTAAGCAATTCTATTACTTACTTTTATATAGTAAGTATACGTTGTTAGTCAACAATAGTCAAGATTTGTCAGATACTTTTTTTATGATTTATTCATGACTAAATTGCGTCGTAATCTTGATGCTTAACAACGTACCAAAAGCGGTACCTCGTCGAGAGATACCGCTCAAAAATATAACCGTTACTAACTGCCCAGGCTGGGATCGAACCAGCGACCTCTTGATTAACAGTCAATTATTCTACCGCTGAACTACTGGGCAATTGCTATGTCATATTTATACCACATTTTATGAGAGCAATGCAAGTCTTTTTCTCATTTAATTTATTTTTTTCACATTAATCAGATAATAAAAAATCAAATTGGATATAGTCCCAGCCAAGACATCACAGTAAAGTCTTGGTTTTTTATCATTTTAAGCAACAAATTTTTAATTTCTAATTCACTTAAATTAGTCTGCAAATCAAAGTAGTAGTCACCAGCTTTATTTTGCATCGCTAATCGCCAAGTACCTAGTTCCGCCAACTGATCAACCGCTGGCATCTGAGGTTGATGGTGAAATAAAACGTGAAAAGTTGGCTTCCAAGCCTCCTGATCATTCCCAGTGAGTTGAATCAACCGCCGGACTTGCCGATGATAACGCCCCGCCGCGAGACTTCCAGTCACAATCCCCGCTAGCATCACTACTGTCCCGACCGCAACCCCACTTAAAATCCGCTGAACCAATGCCACTGTCAGCTGCGTCTGGCCCGCCAAAATAACGGCAAAACACATTAATAACCAAATTCCAACGGCCCACGCATTCAATCGATTCAAGGCCTGTTCACGCGCTTTTCGCATCACAATCAAGCGCTCTTGGGCATCCGTAATAACCGTTCGTTGCTGTGACCCTGCCTTAAAATAAACGACGCCCAATGCCAGTTGATTGAATTGATACGTTGCCACTGGCTGAGCAGCCGCAACTAGTTCAGTTAACGTTGGCGTCGTCACGTATTCCGCTAGTAACGGTGCCACAACAGGCTGTTTAATGAAGCGATACCTACAGCCACTAACTTGTGTCAATTGCCAGCCACGTTGGCCTTGCCGATTTAACCAGCGTAATTCTGCGACTGACCCTTTTAAAAAATACCGAATTTTTTGCATCTGCTTTGACCTCCAACTTCAGTTGTCTGCCGATGAGTGTCTGAGTTGGATTTCTATTATATTCGGATTGGTCTATTTTTCAAATGATATGAAAGCTTAGTTCAATTTGATTACTAAGTGTCCCATAATCATAATCGCGGTCGCTTAGCAATGAGACCCCTTTCCTGCACTTGGTTAATTGGTCTAGTCACAAACTTACAGGATGCTGTCACAACTGTGTCCCCTGTGGATCCCAGCCCCATTAATTAAGTAACTTATATTTTTTTGCACGAAAAAACTGCAACCAATCGCAATTTGGTCACAGTTTTTAGTTTCAATCGACTTAGCTTTCTGGTAAAAAACCCTGCTGCCGCGCAATTTTAAAGAAATCACGTCGCTTGGCCGCTGAACCTAAAGCGGCTTGCGTCATCTGACTTAAATGTTCGTCCCGGGTATTAGTGCCCCGGTGCTGGTAATAAGCATGTAACGTCTCATCAAACGCCGTTAACGTTGCTTGATACGCTACTGGCTCCTCGTAATGATCTTTAAACAAGACTGCCTCTAATCCCAACCGGGGCTTTTTAGCCGGCATCGTCGCCGGATAACCTAATTGAAACCCAAATACGGGCAACGTTAAGGCAGGTAAGTGCAACAATTCAATGACCGCCTGGGTATCATTATTAATCGATCCCAAAACGACACTCCCCAAACCTAAACTCTCCGTAACCATGACCATTGCTTCGGTCATCAGCGTGGCATCTTCCACACTGCCCAGAAACCGGTCTAATTCTGTCAAGGCGCGTTTGGCATTGGGGGTCGCTGCTAGTTGAACGTTCCGGTTTTGGTCCGCTAAGACGACCAGCAAACGCCCTTGATTGGCGACCATTGGTTTAGTGGTAATTGTTGCCAGCTTTGCCCGAATTGTCGGATCTGTTACTTCTATTAAACTATAGGCTTGTAAATACTGACTAGTCGGTGCTTGTTGGGCTGTCGTAATAATTTGTGTTAAAATTGCATCGCTCACCGGTTCAGCTGTAAAGTTTCGGTGTGTCCGATGTGCATTCAATGTCTCAATAACCATATTTTTCAAAAAAAAGCTCCTTTATCCCTGAACCAATTCCGTCGACCATTGTGTTAACTGCGGCAAAACGTCGACATTTAAGTTAAACACGATGCGTTCACAAACTTGATCAATCTGAATACTCCGAAACAACGGGTAACGGGTTCGGCCAAGCGGTTGTTGTACAACGACACTAAGCGTGTTCAGCTCATCTAGCACCGTCTCTAAGAGGGTGATTGACCGTTGGGGAAAGTATTCACGTTGTAAAGCGGGCGTATCTAACGACTGCCCTAGCATACGCTCAACATCGTGCCTCGTTAACAATAGGCTTTCTGGATGTTCATTAATAAGTCGTTGTAAAATTTTTAAAGTTAACTCACTTTCAAATTCGTTACGAAATCGAAACCGCGTTTGAAAACGGGCCTGAATAAATTGCAATAACGCTTTTCTCAATTAGACCATCCTCCTGTTAGAACCTGGTCTAAGATACCACTGATAATCGTGGTCCGCACGTCTAAGCTTTCAAGTTACCCAATATGATTTTCTCTCAAAATCAGGTCAACTTCCGTCTGCATCGCAGGCGTCTTAACCCATTCTTCCCAATGGTCCATCGATTCATCTGGGATGTCAAAAGTTTCATTAATATACGCTTGATAATTTTCAACATGGACTGAATGTGGGATATTCAATTGCAAGATGCGAACTTGCTTAATAAAGCGACGTTCCGCCGCCAATTCAGCCCGACCATTCATAACCATGTTGCCAATTTCCATATACGTCGTCCCGTCATTACGGGTAATTTCTTCAATCAAATCTAACGTTTCATGATTTTTCAAATCCAATCCCTCACTTCATTGTTAGTATAGCGGGCGAAACCAACCGTGTCAAAATGGAAATTCAGGTCTTTTAAGACCAACACAAAAAACCACTATCCAGAGATAGTGGTCGGCATAAGAGAGAAAGAGAATTGATTAGAAGGTAACTAAATACCTTACGAATTAAGAATAGTCGATATTGTAAGCGTTGTCAACGATTATTGAAAATAAATTATTTAATTATCAATGTTTAAGTAATTTTCCTAAAATCAGCCGGTCAACATTGGTTAACTTAGGGTTACGCCTCTGATTAAATCAGCTTTTTAAGTTAATTAGTTCACCGAATATGGCTTAAATACTAACTCGACGACACTAAAAAATCGTAATCATCATCTCTGATAATTACGATTTTTATTTTAGTTATATTATTTTGTTGATTTCGTAACGCCCGCCCCAGTCAAAGTCGTTGAGGGATGTAACATCGTTGACGGATGGGTGACCACACTCGTCAATGAATGCCCAGAAACGTTAACCAGCATTAAGAAGACAACCGCAATTGCTAACACACTAGTGAAAATTCGGGTTCGCCATGGCATCGTTTCTGAAATCACACCACCATAGAAGTCCTTTTGAACATTCCGAGCAACATGGGGATTATCAGGTTCTGCCTTTTGACGTTCCGCTACGACCTGTGCTTGATAAGCATCAATGTCAAATTGCTTTTGCAATTCTTTGGCATCATTTTGATACTTGTGCTTATCTTTTTTCGACAACGCTTTGAACCATTTGATGAATTCCCGGTATTCCTTAACGACTTCTTCAGTTGGACCGATTTGCTTTAAGTCACCATATTGAATCCAAGCCACTCGATCACAAATCATTTCAATTTGCTTCAAGGAATGACTGACAAAGATAATGGTCTTACCTTCGCCCTTAAATTCCTTAATTTTTTCCACACACTTTTGATAGAACGTATCATCACCAACAGATAACGCTTCATCAATAATCAAAATATCTGGATTAATGTGCACCGCAATTGAAAATCCAAGGCGTGATTTCATCCCAGACGAATAACTCTTAACGGGTTGATATAAGAAGTCACCAATATCCGCAAAAGCGACAATATCATCCAACATGGTATCAATCTGATGATTGGTCATCCCCATCATCAAGGCTTTCAACCGGATGTTTTCTAACCCGGTCAACTCACCACGCAAACCAGAATTAATCGCAACAATCGACGTATCGCCACGAACATCAACGACCCCCGTTGTTTGAGGGATTACGCCAGAGATAATATTCGATAACGTCGACTTACCAGAGCCATTAACACCAATTAAGCCTAACGTTTCACCAGGATTAACTTCCAAGGAAATGCCTTTTAAGGCCCAAAATTCTGGAATCGGCTGGTTAGAAATAGAGAAAAAAGCTTTTAATTGATCCGAACGAGTCTTAAACAAATCAAACTCTTTGGTCACATTTTGAACTTTAATTTTATAATCAGTTGTCATTTTAATACTTCCTAATATTCTACGATTTATATCCTAATAACACAGTATTACTAACTGCTATATGGTACTAGAGAAGTCGGTTACCGTCAAGCTAGACCTAACGAGCTTAATCTAAAATTAATAGCTTGTGATTTAAGACACAATATCGAGTATATCCTAACGTTTGAACCATGCAAACGTTCGCATTATGTTTGAAAATGAAATATACTAAGGGTAACCGGATATTTTGTCAGGCATGCATTGGAGTGAATGAGACGATGAAAATAATTGAGCATCAAGCAAACGGGATTAATTATTATACATTAGTGAACAATCATCATATGAGCGTGACTATTATGGACTGGGGCGCCACCATTACGGCGATCAAAACACACGATAAGACTGGCCAGTTCGCCAACGTTATTTTAGGCTTTGACGCTGGTGAAGATTACATTAACTATCAATCCTTTTTTGGTGCGACTGTGGCGCGTGTCGCTGGTGTCATCAAAAATGCCACTTGGCGTAACTATGAGTTAACCCAAAACTTTGGTGAGCATCATCTAAATGGCGGTAACATGCCGCAGATTGCGTTTGAACCTTGGTTTCTTGAGCGCAAGCTGCAAACGGCGGAGCAAGTTGGCCTAGTCATGCAATACATTACCCTTGATGGTGAGAACGGCTATCCCGGGACGATGACAATTACCGCCAATTTCATTTTAGACAACAATGGCAAATTCACGATTAGTTATACGGGCAAGAGTGATAAAGCCACCCTCTTTAACCCAACTAATCATACTTATTTCAATCTTAGCGGAGATGCTGACCGCTTAATCGATCAACAGCTTCTCAAAATTAATGCTGATGAATATTCAGCCGTCAATAAACACGGCTTACCCACCGGCAAATTGCCATGGGTCACGGACACACCGTTTGATTTTCGCAAACGGACTGAGATTGGACCGCAAATTCAAAAAATTAACGGTGGCTTGCACCATGGTTTCGTACTAAATACCACGCCCAATCCACAGGTCGAGCTGCTCGATCGGATCAGCGGCCGCAAAGTTACCCTCAAAACCAACGCCAAAGCCGTCGTCGTTTCTAGTGCAACTAATTACCGTGATGACCGTTATCGACTTAATGGTGGTAAGCCAATGCGTTCACAACTAGGCCTCTCGTTACAAGCTCAGATGCTGCCCGACGCCATTCATCACAAAGAATTTGGCAACATTATTATCGAACCTAACGTCCCAGTGACTTATCAAACCGCTTATCAATTTTCAAATATTTACGATGTCTAATTAATAAGCATCGGCGACTATTTCAGCCACCGATGCTTATTAATTTAGGCCTAAGCTTTGTTCAAAACCAAGCTCTCAATACTATCCAAAACACCATCATGTTCATTATCAAGTGCTGTAATTTGATTGGCAACCGCTTGGATTTTAGCTGGCGCATTGCGCATCGCTACCCCTAAACCGGCATATTGTAACAATGGGACATCATTATCGCCATCGCCAAACGCCATGATTTCATCCGCGGCTAAGCCAAAACGTTTGGCCAACCATTGAACAGCAGGTAACTTACCGACGTTACTAGCAACTAAGTCAATCACGCCATACCCACTGTCATGAGCCACTAAGCGCCCAGCAAACGTGGTATTCAACGAAGCGACCAGTTCGCTCGCTGCTGCCGGTGTTGTTGAAACACTGATCTTTTTTATTTTATCCGTCACTGTCGCCAAGCTGGGCACTTCTTGTAGGTTATCATAAAATTGCTTAGCCGCTTTTAAAAGCGCTTTGGGGGCACCAATCTCAGTATATGATCCCTGCGCGCCTACCAAAATTAAATACGTATTTTTAAACAACGCTTGTTTTCGATCAACCGTAATAAACTGGTTAACCGTCGCCGCTGATAAGCTACCATCAAATAACTGAACCGCTTGTTGATAGATTGAAGCGCCATTTTCCGCCACCATCACTAAATTATCAGCTTCAATCGTTGCAAAGAGCGCCTTTAAATGGGCATATTGATTGCCAGAAGTCAGTGCTAACTGAATGCCCTGTGCCTGTAATGCGTTTAAAACCCGCTGTAACCGTTCCTGATGATACGACTGATCACCACGTAATAATGTGCCATTTAAATCCGTTGCAATTAGTTTGATTGCCACAAAAGCCACTCCCTTAACTTCACGATTAAGTTATATTATGCGCCAAAAGAAGCAACTCCGCTAGTCATGCGAAGTTGCTTCTTTGGTGTCATTGCCCACTAATGACTTAAGTTATTCAACAGTCACACTCTTAGCTAAGTTCCGAGGTTTATCAACATCCAAGCCTTTATTCAAGCTGGTATAGTAAGCTAATAATTGCCCAGGCACAACACTAAGCAATGCACTCAACCGTTCATCAACTGCTGGTAACACAATCGTATCATCGGTTTTGGCTAAAGTGTCACTCACAATCGTAATCGTTTTGGCGCCACGTGCAGCAACTTCTTGTAAATTAGAACGGGTTAAGCCCGCCGTCTTTTGTTGCGTGATAATACCGATCACTGGTGTATCTTTTTCAATTAATGCAATGGTCCCATGTTTTAATTCACCGGAAGCAAAACCTTCAGCTTGTACGTAAGAAATTTCCTTCAACTTCAAGGCCGTTTCCAATGAAACCGCATAGTCTAAGCCCCGACCAATATAGAACGCATTCGGTGTGTGTAGTAAGGCTGATTGTGCCAACTTATCAAAGGTGGCTTTTTCATCAACCAACGCTTGCATCCCATTCGCTACTAAAGCCAACTGTTGTTTAACATCAAAGTCAGTTGCAGCAGCCGTTTGGTTTGCTTCACCTAATGCTTTGGCCAAAATCGCTTGTAAGGCAATTTGGGCCGTATAGGCTTTAGTTGAAGCCACTGCAATTTCAGGACCAGCATGCAGTAACAGCGTGTAGGTTGCTTCTCGTGATAACGTCGAGTTAGGCACATTAGTAATTGTTAAACTTGGGAAGCCTTGTTCATTGACGTTTAGTAAGACTTCACGACTATCAGCCGTTTCACCAGATTGCGTTAAGAAAATGAAGAATGGTTTCTTAGATAGCAATGGCTGGTTATAAGCAAACTCGGATGAGACATGCACTTCGGTTGGTACCCCAGCTAAGGATTCGAACATGCTAGCACCAACTAGCCCGGCATGATAACTCGTACCCGCTGCCACAATATATAAGCGGTCAGCGGCCTTAATAGCTGCCAATAATTCGGCATTAATAACGGGCATCCCAGCATCATTTAAGTAGACTTGGGATAACTTCCGCATCACATTTGGTTGTTCATCGATTTCCTTTAACATGTAGAATGGATAAGTTCCTTTGTCAGCTTGCGCTGCGTCGATGTCCACGTGGAACGTCTCCCGTTGAACCGCTTCACCAGCTTGATTCGTAATTGTAATCTCATTGGGCTTAACCACGACGATTTCGCCATCATGTAATTCCAAAAAGTCTTTCGTTTGGTCGAGCATGGCTAAACTATCAGAACAAACCACGTTGAACCCATCGCCAACCCCAATCAATAACGGGCTCTTGTTTTTAGCCACGTACAACGTATCAGGTGCTTCTTTATCCATCAATAAAAACCCATATGAAGAATGGCCTAATAAGCCCAAAGTCTTCCGGAAAGCGGCTAAAGTTGATAGACCTTCCTGGGTAACAAAACGGTCAACTAATTGCACAATGACTTCGGTATCAGTTTGTGATTTGAAAGTCACGTCGCTTAAATAAGTTGCTTTTAATTCTTCAAAATTTTCGATCACACCATTGTGCACTAAGTAGAAACGACCATCCGCTGAAACTTGTGGATGCGCATTTGCGACACTTGGCGCCCCATGCGTGGCCCAACGTGTATGACCAATCCCAGTTGACCCATGAACGTTAGCCCCAACTGCTTGGCGCAGGTCATCAATCCGGCCCTTTTCTTTAACCAAATAATCTTGACCATCCTGATCGTTAACATAAATACCGGCTGAATCATAACCCCGATATTCCAATTTCTTTAACCCGTTCAACAAGATTGATACTGCACTATCTTTACCGGTAACTCCAACAATTCCACACATAAGTTTTAACTTCCTTTACTGTTTGAATTGTTTCTAGCTGCTTGGTCAAGTTATCTGTCACTAATCTCACGACTAGTTTTTGTACCTGACCTATAGAGTGCAGTCCCTGACGTCACCCGTCGATTTTCGATAGACGTCATCCTCGTCAACTTTATTATCTAAAGTCCTGGCGCTATTCCGCTTTAACCAATTAAGAATTGGTTGCTTTCTACCTCCGATTGGTATATTTCCTAGAAACAGTATTACTTTAACGTTTTAGTCCGGAGATGTCAACACAATTATATATTGGTATACCCAATATACAGAACGTAGACCAATTAAAAAGACAAGCCAGTCAACTAACTAGCTTGTCTTTTGATTTTTTTGTGAATTTTTGGTACTACAACGCTGACTTACTTATTCAACGCCAACTTGATCGCGCACTACCGCAACAATCCGGTCAACGTAAGCATCGACTAATTCAGTCGTCTTCGCTTCGGCCATCACCCGTAATAAATCTTGCGTCCCAGAAGGCCGAACCAAGACCCGACCATCACCGGCCATTTCGGTTTCAACCTCACCAATAACTGCTTTGATGGGTTCATTATCTAAAGCAACTTGCTTATCTTGTACTTTCACATTAACTAACTTTTGTGGATAAGTTGTGACTTCAGCTGCCAATTCGGATAATTTCTTACCCGTTTCTTTCATGACGTGTAACAATTGAATCCCAGTTAACATCCCATCACCAGTCGTATTGAAGTCCAAAAATACCACGTGACCAGATTGTTCGCCACCTAGATTAAAGCCGTCTTTCAACATTTCTTCAACCACGTAACGGTCCCCAACTTGGGTCTGTTCGCTGTGTAAGCCCGCTGTTTCCAATGCCTTATACAACCCAATGTTACTCATAACCGTGGTAACTACCGTGTCTTGCTTGAGCTTGCCGCGTTCGCTAAGGAACTTCCCACAAATGTACATGATTTTGTCGCCATCAATGATATTGCCCAGTTCATCAACTGCAATACACCGGTCACCATCGCCATCAAAAGCCAATCCAACTTGAGCGCCCTTTTCAACGACAAACTTAGCTAAAGCTTCGGGATGGGTCGATCCTACGCCTTTATTGATATTTAAGCCATCTGGTGACGTAGCCATCGTTTCAAAATCAACGTTTAAGTCCGCAAAAATCCGTGAAACCAAGTTGCTGGTAGAGCCATTCGCCCCATCAACAGCCAAATGAATCCCACTTAAGTCATCAGGAATCGTTTGTTCCAAGAATTGCGCGTACTTGAGATTGCCTTCAGGAAAATCGGCCACCGTCCCGAGACCTTCAGCAGCTGGCCGTGGTAACTCATCTTTCGGTTGATCCAATAACGTTTCGATTTCTTCTTCTTTAGCATCCGATAACTTAAAGCCATCGCCACCAAAGAACTTAATCCCATTATCTTCCACTGGATTATGTGACGCTGAAATCATAACACCGGCATCCGCATCTTGAATCCGAACTAAGTAAGCGACCCCGGGCGTCGTAATGACGCCTAAACGCAAAACTTCAATCCCAGCAGAAAGTAAACCGGCAACCAAAGATTCCTCCAACATTTGACCAGAAATCCGCGTATCACGGGCAACTAAGACCCGTGGTTGAGTTACTTTGTCTTTAGCATGTTCAGTCAACACATAACCGCCAGCACGGCCTAACCGAAAAGCAAGTTCTGGCGTCAACCCAGAATTAGCAATACCACGCACACCATCAGTTCCAAAATATTTCATCGATACTTACCTCATTTCAAATTTTCAATCATTTTTAACAGTTATCTTAACTTTAATCGTTGTTGGACTAACCGCTGAAAGCCCGTCTTCATCACTAGTAGAGACCGCGACCGTTTTCGTCGTCGTCTCATCAACACCAGAAACATCAACGTTCACCGGTAACTTGGTTATTTTCGCCAACGCCGCCTTGGTACCGGTAACTTCAACCGACTTGGTATCCGTTGAAAATGAATAACTGGTATCACTAGCCGTCTTACCGCTGGCTTTTAAATCGACGGCAACTTTTTTAGTCGTTGTTGCTTGTTTAATCGGAATATAGACAGAGGTTGTCGATGGCGTTAAGACCACATTCAGCGTCTGTCCATTAGCATCTAAAGCTTCAATCATCGCTTGTTGATTGACTGATTTTTGTAGATTTTTTTCCGTATTAACCACTGCGACAACTTTAGCCACTTTGCTAACTTCACTAACTGCGCCGGTTACTTTGACGCTCGCCGTGCCCAAACGTGGTGTTCCCATCTCATAGCCGTCCGCAACATTAGCACTGTTAAAATCAGCACTAATCTTGTACGATGCCGTCCGCCGAGGTTGAATATTAATGTGAATATACTTCTGGTTTAATGAGTAGCTTAATTCTTTATTCAAACCATCCACTTGAACCTTCACACTATGCCGGCCAGCAGCTAAGTCCGTTAGATCCGCATAAACTTTAAAGTTTTGCGTATTTGCCGTGGTTGTCACTAATGCTGCGGGCCCCTCAATGGTAATTTTAACATTCTCGGGATAGCCAGTAACAAAATGCTTTGTACTATTTACGTTTAACTCTAAGGGCGCACTAATTGTGACTTTCCGATTAGAAGTTAACGTGGTTTTCGACGTATTGTTAGTCAGGCTAGTCGTACTACTCTTATTAGAGTTGACGTAGGCAAATAAGACCAACGCGCATAGCAATGCTAATAATCGTAAGGACCACGAACTATTCATAAATTTTTTCATTTACGGGGCCCCCCTCCGAAAATACGACCAAACCAATTTTGAATCGCATTTTGGTGAGTTTGATCTTCCGGTGTCAATAAGACCTGCCGGAAGTAACGCAGGTAATTTTCTTGCGTCATGCCACGCATGAGTTCATTATCCTTCGTAATCGAAACTTCCCCAGTCTCTTCTGAAATAACGATGGTTAAGGCATCCGTCACTTCACTAATTCCAACGGCCGCACGATGCCGCGTGCCCAGTTCCTTAGGAATTAGATTACTTTCAGATAGCGGTAAATAAGCCGCCGCCACTTTAATTTGGTTATCTTGGATAATCACGGCGCCATCATGTAACGGTGTATTGGGAATAAAAATATTGATTAATAATTCGCCCGTAATATCGGCATCTAGTGCAATTCCAGTCTCAATATAGTCTTCCAACCCAGTATCAAGTTTGATTGAAATTAACGCCCCAATGCGCCGTTTTGCCATATATTGGATTGCCTTATCGAGTTCCGCAATCATGCGTTCTTCGTCTTCATTTTGACGTTTTCCCCGCACGAACATCGACCCACGACCAAGATGCTCCAAGCCCCGCCGAATTTCCGGCTGGAAAATAATGACCATCGCAATAACTGCCCAGTTAATAACCTGATCCATAATCCAAGAAACGGTATCGAGGCCAATGACCACGCTGACAAATTTAACAACTGCAATGACAATAATCCCCCGGAACAACTGAACCGCTTTAGTCCCGCGTAATAGGACAATTAATTCATAAATGACAAACCAGACGACCAGAATGTCAAGGAGCCGGACAAAGTTTTGCACCGTTAGCAAATCGCTCCAATTGAAGTTCATAATCCTCCTCCTTATGAAAAATATTTACTTTCACATTATAGCACGGCGAACCACTAGCGTTGTGTAGATTCGCAATGTGGCTTTACAATTTTCAATTAAAAATTGAATAAATATTAAAGTTGCGATTAATTAATATAGAATAACAATTATTTCTGTTAAAATAATCGAGAAGGGGTGGTGATCAGATGACTGGTAAACAACGATGGACCGTCCGGCTTGCTTATTGGCTATTCATTGGTTTAATTGCATTTACAATTCATGATTCATTTCATTTTTTATTGTTAAATACAACTTTAGCCTATATTCCAATTGAACTCAGCTTTTGGCTGACGCGCCGGCGTTCCGCCCCATTTTTTTGGCTGTTGGCTCTGATTTGGTTACTCTTTTATCCCAACGCCCCTTATCTGATGACCGATTTATTCCACTTAAGTCTGCTACATCCATATGGGGTTAATGGCCTATTACGCTTTAACTTAACCATGTGGCGCGACTTTACCTACTTAGCTGGCCCCACCATCGTCTCAATTATCATCGGGACTTGGGGTGTCGACCAAGTTGCTTTGGAATGCCAGCGCCGGTTACACTTAGAACGATTTTCAGGGGCTCGGACTTTAATTAGTCTGCTTCTCTTCTTATTTGCCGGTGTCGGTGTGTATGTCGGTCGATTCTTGCGCCTACATTCAATCTACCTCCTAATCACGCCTCAATACATTATTGAACAGCTACTTAACATGTGGTCAGTCAAAATGATGGCCTTCGTTGGCTTAATGTGGGCCTTACAAACACTCATTTATGCCGCTTGGCGCTTTACCAATACCACAACGACGAATTAAAAATAGCGTTGCAGACAAAATTGTCTGCAACGCTATTTTTAATCGACGGCTTTCGGGTCACGATAACCGTGATGAACACTACGTTTGTCGTGTAAGCCACTGAAACCACTAAATCCAAGTGTCGTTGCTTTTTGTTCAGCATCGGCAATATAGCGCAATGTATCTGTCGCACGTTGTTCACCATAGACTTGTAACCAGTCATGAAACCGTTCCGTCGACGCTTTACTAATAGCTTGTTCAACTTTTTGACCCGCGGGCGTTAATGAAAGATACTTAATTCGCCGATCATGCGTATTTGTCGTTTGTTCGATATACTTTAAAGCCAGTAATACGTTAATTTGCCGTGCAATGGCACTCCGAGAGACCCGTTGAGCGTTCGCAATTTTAACCAACGTTAGCGCTGTCTCACTCGTTGCAATCATTTGCATGACCGTATAAGCTTCAAACGTAATCTTATATGGTCGGGTTGGTACTGAAACAAAATCCCCGATGTATTTTAAAATATGCATATAAGTTTCAACGAATTGTTCATGAATTTCTGTTTCCATCATATTGCGTCCCCCCGCTAGGTCCTACCCTAATAATCCCTTTTTAATTGCAAGTCGCGATGATTCACTATGCAATTTAGGCTAACTTTATTATAACTAAGCCTTTTATAATACACCAGACAATTACTCATCATCCGCTTCAATATCATTTAACATTAGTAGATTTTCGGAATAATTAATAAATTGACGCAACTTCGATGCCGTCCGTAAACTAATCTGCCCGCTCTCCAATAGATGCTGCACACCAGCTCGTTCAGCACCAAGGCTTTTAATGCGTAACGTTTGCCGTTGCCGTTCATAATCAGCACGTGACAAGCTATGATCAGCCTTGGCATTTTCAATCCGATTCCGATAGTTCACAATCAAATGATACAACGCTTGCTGATCAAATTGCTGTTCATCGACATTTGCTTGCTTTAAATACTGCGATAATGTTTTAATGGCCGCTTTTGAAGCGACTCGCTGAATCTCTAATTGCTCAGCACGCAATTTATCGCTATCAGCTGGGGCAATCCACAACCGGAACCCTTGCACGGCCCGATTATAGAGAATTCGTAACGTCCGTAAAGTGGGTAATCCTGGCCGATGAATCGTTTGTGATAAGCGTTGTTCACGCTCATCAATTCGCCGTAAATACGCCCTGGCTGCTAACTTCGACGTCTCACCATGCGCCAACATTTCCTTAACGGCTTGGCGTTCCCCTGCTAAGGCCACTAATCGCAGTTGCATCTCATCGGTGAGCATCGGTTGCAGTTCATCCGCCGTTTGTGACGCCACTTCTAACCGTCGAATTTGAAATTGTTGATCCAAAATCAAATCATACGCTGCCCGTTGATTTTCCGCGCGTCGATGCTCTTCAATATTTTGAACCGCTAACCGTAACACATAAATCCGAGCCTGCTTATAAGACACCTGCTGGGGCTTGGCCTCATCAGGCGTATCCGTCTCATTATCATCAGTAACAATCACGCCATCATCTTCATCCAGGCTCGAACCACGCGTCATAAATGGCAAGGATTTGGCTGCCATTAATGGTAAAATTCCAGCAGCTGAAACTAGACTTAAGATGATGACCCCGGCGGCAATAAACAACACTAATGCTCGTTCAGGAAAAGCATCACCACTGGCAATGACCGTGGGAATCGTGAAGACTCCCGCCATTGTAATTGCGCCTCGCACGCCTGAAAGACCAGACAAGGTCGCAATTCGAACACTGGGCTTGGTTTTAGCGCGATCACGTAACCAGCTAAAGAGCATGTAACCATAGGTCCACGCCACCCGAATCAGCAGCAGAATGCCCCACACAATCAACACATCAAAAATGGCATGGAACGTATTCGTATGTGTCCCTTCAATCGTGCCTTTGGTTGCAACTGGGAGCTCAATGCCCAAAATGAGAAATACAATCCCATTTAATAAGTACACAATAATATTCCAGACCTTTTCAGTTACTAAGCGTAATTCTGGGGCATCTTCAGCTTCATGGGAATTTTGAATATGTGATAAGACACCAGCGGCAACTACCGCCACAACACCGGACGCTTGGAACCAGTCTTCAGCAATAAAGTAAATGGCAAAGGGCGTTAAAATTTGTAATACCACGTTGAAAACCGTGTCGTTAATTCCTTCACGCCGTAAAACATCGCGAATAACTTGAATCAACGTAATTAATGCCAAGCCGACCGCCAGGCCAACTAGACTAATGTAGAAAAAGTCACCGACCGCTTTACCAATAGCAAAACTCCCGGTCACTGCAGCTGCCAAAGCATACTTAAACCCAATTAGGCCGCTGGCGTCGTTGATGAGGCTTTCGCCACTGACTAAATGTAAGATTTCTTTTGGTAACTTGACCCCTTCGGAAATTGATTGGACCGCTACCGGATCAGTAGGTGATAGAATCGCTGCCAAGGCAATACTAACGGCCAAGGGGATGGTTGGAATGAGGACATGTATTAAGAAGCCCCCTAGAATTGTTGTGATAAAGACGAGTACGATTGCATTCGCAAAAATCGCCCCTCGTAATTTCCATAACTCTTGCTTAGGGAACTGTCTGCCGTCGTTGTACAGCATCGGTGCAATGAACACGAGCATAAACCAGTCCGTTTGCAGTTTGACTTGTACATTTAATAATAAAGCCACTCCCAGACCCAGCCCGACTTGAATTAAACTGACGGGGATTGCGACTAGATAGTGGCTCAATACATTCGACAGCAGCACTAAACATGCCAATAAAATCACTAGTTCGATGATCGGCATCTAAGTGGTTGCCTCCTTTGTTCAATTGACTTCAACTAAGCGTCTTCTCCGATAATCCGAACTTCGGGTTCAAGATGGACGCCAAACTTTTCGAATACCACGGCCTGAATATGATGAATCATGTTCAAATAATCAGTCGCCGTCGCATGATCAACATTAATGATGAAACCAGCGTGCTTTTTAGAAACTTCGGCGCCGCCAACCCGAGTACCTTGTAACCCAGCATCATGAATTAGTTTACCAGTAAAGTAACCCGTTGGTCGCTTAAAAACACTCCCACAAGAAGGCCACTCTAACGGCTGTTTCGCTGCTCGTAACGTGTTTAATTCATCCATGCGGGCTTGGATTTGGGCTTGATTGCCAGCTTTTAAATTAAACGTCGCATTGACCACAATATCATCATAATCTTGAATGGTACTGTGCCGATAACCAAAGTTAAGTTCCACATTCGTCAATGTCTTTAACTGACCGGCAGGTGTGATTACCGTGACTTCTGCCACAACTTCACTAATCTCACCACCATAAGCACCGGCGTTCATGAAGACGGCGCCACCAATACTGCCGGGAATCCCCGCTGCAAATTCGAGACCAGTCAGGTGTGCTTGACAAGCCGCCTTAGTCGTTGTTATCAAAGCAGCCCCGGCTTCAGCAACCACCGTGGTCTCACTCGCATGAATTTGATTCATTTGCGTAAGGATTAAGGTCAACCCGCGAATGCCACCATCCTTAACAATTAAATTGCTAGCATTCCCGATGACCGTTAACGGCATCGCTTGGGCATTTGCAAAGTCAATCAGCGTTTTAGTTTCGTCGATCGACTTAGGAAATGCCACATAATCGGCCGGACCACCCGTTTTAGTATTCGTATAGTGACTGAGTGATTCGTTCTTTTTAATTTCAATGGCTGGAAAAGTGGCCAACACATCTTGGGTCATGGTGAGGTTCCTTTCGTGTTTCAATTTGAGTCTATCGTATAATCATATCACTTTTTAATGGCTTAATAAATGCCGGCATACCGCATGACTGGTGATAACCGAAGTTGGGTCCACCGGATTTTGACCATGAGTTGCTACCGCAGTTAAAAAGGCCCGAATCAAGGGTGCAAATCCACGGATTTCTAATGTAGGCGTCCAATCTGGCATCAACGTGGTTTCACTTTGAGCCGTCTTAAACTGTTGCAACATATTTAAGTTCGTCACCGTTGCTCGGTCGGTTACTGTTTGGACGGTCGTCTGTTCTAAGTTGACGCCCCCATACATATTAGTAACTACGTTAAGTTGTGTCCGTTCCGTTTGCGCACTAAAATAACCTTGTTCTAATTGACCGGTGGCACTGGCCACAATCCGACCAGTCGTTTCAATTAAAGGGGCATCTAACAAATACAACCCAGTATCAACAGTATGAATCATCAAGTCGAACACGGCCGCTTCAACCGTTTGACCGCCAGTTTCGCGCACTTTTTCCGCCGTAATAACACGTTTGTCCGGTAACCCTTTTAACTGCTGATTAAAAGGGGCGAACCGCCGATTAAACCCACAAGTCAATAAGAGATGCCGCGTGGCCGCTAAGGCGTAGAGTGCTTGAACATCGTTAAGATCGGTGGCAACTGGCTTGTCCACATATACATTAATATCCGCCATCAGTAACTGCTTAATGATCGCCGCATGGGTTGCCGTTGGCGTGTGCACAAAAACCGCAGCTGGCTTGGCAGCAATCAACTCAGCTACCGTCGCATGCGTATGGGTAAACCCGTAAGTAGCGGCTAATTTTTGCCGTTTTTCAGCATTCCGGGTCGTTAGATGAAATTCATATTGATCCTGCATCGCTGCCATCACTGGTAAATAAGCTTTTTGCGCAATATTGCCTAACCCAAGTACGCCAATTTTTAACATATCGAATCCTCCATTTTAAATGCCGAAATGCGGTACAATTAACTTATTCAAACCAATCGAAAGGCGTTGATTTAAACGATGAAACTCATTTCTTGGAATGTTAATGGTCTGCGGGCCGCGGTTAAACACGGCTTTATGACCACTTTTAAGCAACTAGATGCTGATTTTTTCTGCGTACAAGAAACCAAGTTACAAGCCGGCCAAATCGACCTAGCCACGCCGGGGTATGAACAATACTGGAATTATGCCGACCGTAAGGGCTACTCTGGTACCGCTATTTTCACGAAGCATACGCCCTTACAGGTGACCTATGGCATTGGCAACCCAGAACACGATACTGAAGGCCGCGTCATCACACTAGAATACGCTGATTACTATCTGATCACCTGCTACACACCAAATTCTGGCACGGGCTTAAAACGCTTGGCCTATCGTCAAACTTGGGACATCGCTTTTTTGACTTATCTCAACCGCTTGAATGCCTTAAAACCAATTATTCTATGTGGTGATCTCAACGTGGCCCATGAAAATATTGATTTAAAAAATTGGCGGACCAATCATGACAGCGCCGGCTTCACCGATACTGAACGGCAAGCCTTTCATAACTTACTGGCTAGTGGCTATACCGATACGTTCCGGTATTTTTATCCCGACCAGACTGATCAATACTCTTGGTGGAGTTATCGCTTCCATGCCCGCGATACCAATGCTGGCTGGCGCATTGATTATTTTATCACGGCTAACCAATTAGCTGACCGTTTAATCAATGCCAGAATTTTAACCCAGGTTTTTGGTTCTGATCACTGTCCCGTTGAACTAACCGTCCGCTTATCACCAAACCCATGACTTGAATTTAAGGCACAATCACAGTAATATAACGACATAACTCTCAAGAAATGCAGGTGGCCCATTTGAATTTTGTTGCCATGGACTTTGAAACCGCTAATGCGAAACGGGATAGTGCCTGCTCATTAGCGTTAACCATTGTTCGTAATAACCAAATTGTTGATGAATTTTATTCTTTGATCAAGCCTGAAAGCGACTTTTTTTGGCGCAATGTCCAAATTCATGGCATCCATGAAACGGACGTTGCCACAGCACCAAAATTTCCCGCAATTTGGGATCATATTCAGCCGTTCTTTCAACGCGACCAATTAGTCGTTGCCCACAATGCGCCTTTTGATACTGGCGTACTGCGCCAGACCTTGGCGCACTATAGTATTGGCGCACCGCAATACCTATCAATGGATACTGTTAAGACAAGTAAACAGTTCTTTCCTGAACTGCCCAACCATAAACTCGATACCATGTGTCGCGCCTTAGATATCGACTTACAACATCATCATAATGCGTTAGATGATAGTTTAGCTTGCGCGAACATCCTATTAAGTGAAGCCAACCAATTTGGGACTGATCGACTGAAACCGTTCGTTCGTGTTCAGGGTTAATCGCCGTCACAATGATGAGTTTGGAAGCCAATCCAAGCTCTTTTTTTACGCCTAAAAGTTACTGACCACATGGAAATCGGCTATTTTTAGAGGTCCAATGTCATATCTACGGCCAAGACCTTTTTCCCCGTCGGATCAACTACTTCATACGGCGTTGGTAACACTTGTTTAAAGCCAAGTCGTTGGTAAAGTTTCACTGCCCGGTGATTTCTAGTTTGAACAGTTAAGGTCAGTTGTTTTAAGGTACTAAAATCACGAAACCAGGTCATCAACTCTTCAACCAAAGCGGTCCCTAAACCAGCGCCCCAATATTGTTTTAAAACCGCGACACCAACTTCACCCTGTTGTTTAATGAGGGCGTCCGTCGCTTGAACTGTGCCAATGCCAATTAATTGATCGCCCAAAGCGGCCACAAAAATCGTATTCGTCGTCGTGCGCGTAATTTGTTCAATCTGCTGACGTTCATCCGCTTCACTTAATTCTCCCAGACCATCATCCACCGTAAACGTATTGGATTCGGTTGCTAATTGCATCAATAACGCCAATAATTGTCCCGCATCGGCCGCTTCTGCCGGACGAACATCAACAACTGTTGCTGTCATGGTTGTCACTCACCCCTCTAATTGCTCAACCAACTTTTGATAATACGTTCCTTGTGGCATTAACGTAATCGTTCGCTGTTCATCCGTCGCTTCTGAACGCTTTAAAGCAATTCGTAAATAAGTTGCCGGCAATATATCTTGAATAAATTCAGACCATTCGACCACACTGACGCCGTCACCATCAAAGTATTCGTCGAGACCAAGATCTTCAGCGCCCCCGTCTTCAAGTCGATAAATATCCATATGATAAAGCGGTAGTCGACCCTGATGATATTCTCGAATCAAGGTAAACGTTGGACTTTTAACATTGCGATCAATGCCTAAACCCTTGGCTAATCCCTTAGTAAAGGTCGTTTTGCCGGCACCCAAATCACCATCTAATAAAATTAAGTCACCCGGTTGTACCATTTGGCCCAGTTTGGCACCAAGTTGCATCGTTTGATCGGGTGACGTGACTGTTACTGATTCCATCACGTTATTAAGTGCCTCCATTCATGTTAATTGCTTACTATCATTATAAAAAAAACGCGAGTAACTTCAAAGCACAAGCTCCGGAGTTTCTCCCGCTTAACTAATAATTAGGCTTCTAAGCCTTGTGCTGCAGTAATAATTGCCACTTTATAAACATCTTCTTCGCTGGCACCACGTGACAAATCAGACACTGGCTTGTTCAAGCCTTGTAAGATTGGCCCCACGGCTTCAAAACCGCCTAACCGTTGCGCAATTTTGTAGCCAATATTCCCAGCTTGTAATTCTGGAAAGACAAAGACATTGGCATGCCCAGCTACTTTAGAGTCTGGTGCTTTTTGTAACCCGACCTTTTCAACTAGGGCAGCATCAAATTGTAACTCGCCATCAACGGCTAAGTCCGGAGCTGCTGCTTGCACTTTAGCGGTTGCTGCTTGCACCTTAGTAACCGCATCACCCTTAGCAGAACCCTTAGTTGAAAAGCTTAGCATCGCCACTTTAGGGTCAATATCGAACACTTTAGCCGTGTGCGCACTTTGTAAGGCAATCTCAGCTAATGTATCGGCATCTGGATCAATATTAATCGCACAGTCCGCAAAAACATACCGTTCGTCACCTTTTTGCATAATAAACGCGCCACTAATTCGATGCGACCCGGGTTTCGTTTTAATAATTTGCAATGCCGGCCGAACGGTATCACCAGTGGGGTGAACTGCGCCAGAAACCATCCCATCAGCTTGGCCCAAATAAACTAACATCGTCCCAAAGTAATTTTCATCTTTAAGCATCTCAGCAGCTTGTTCCGGCGTATTCTTGCCTTTACGCCGTGCGACTAACGCATCTAACATGGCTTTTTTATCTGCAGCGGGATAAGTAGCGGGGTCTAAAACCTGCACACCCGTTAAATCCACCTTTAAATCCGTTGCCACAGCTTGAACCTGTGCTGTATTTCCTAACACAATCGGCGTTACTAACCCATCAGTTGCTAAGCGAGCCGCAGCTCCAACAATTCGGGGTTCCGTTCCTTCAGGGAAAACAATCGTTTGATGCTTACCAGTAATCTTTTGTGCCAATGCTGTAAATAAATCCATGCGATGACCTCCAATAAATTAATTAATTAGTTTTTAAGACTGACTTGAGCGGGAAGTTGCCAATCAATGGGTTGCTCCCCGAAAGATGTCAAAGCCAAATTCGTTTTAGAAAATGGTTTTGATCCAAAAAAGCCACGATAAGCAGATAACGGACTCGGATGAGGCGCTTGTAACACCACATTAGTCGCTGTATCAATCAGCTTGATTTTTGAACGTGCGGCTTTGCCCCAAAGAATGAAGACTACTGGGGTTGGCCGCGCGGATAACCGTTGAATGGCAACATCTGTTAGCCGTTCCCACCCTTTACCAGCATGCGAAAAAGCAACCCCATTTTGGACAGTTAACACGGAATTCAACAGGAGCACGCCCTGCTTGGCCCACGACTCTAAATAACCATGGTTAACCGGTGTGCAGCCGACATCCGTTTGTAATTCTTTATAAATATTAACCAACGATGGCGGCACAGGTACACCGGGTAAAACTGAAAAGCTTAACCCGTGTGCTTGGTTAGGACCATGATAAGGATCCTGGCCTAAAATCACGACTTTAGTTTCCGCAAAGGATGTCCATTCAAAAGCTTGAAAGATATTATACATATCTGGATGGATATTTTTAGTTCGATATTCTGCTTTTAAAAATTTGTGTAATTGCTGATAGTAAGGCTGCTCAAATTCAGGTTCTAAGACGTCCCACCAGTCAGTATGAATAAACGCTTTCATCCTTAACACCTCTTGCATTATTGTAGCATACTCAAAACCGCTAATGATAATAATTCTGAATTCCGATTTAAACATGTTAGAATAGGGTTATTAATAAAATTAAGGATGTGACAACATGATTTCGATTATCGCTTCTGACATGGATGGTACTTTGTTAAATAACGAAATGACGGTTTCTGATTTTAACGCACAAGCAATTCTGAAAGCTCAGCAGCAAGGCGTCCATTTCATTGTTTCAACCGGTCGTCGCTACTCTGAAGCGCAACCCTTACTAGCAGCTCAAGGGATTACCGCGCCACTAATCACCTTAAACGGCGCCGAAGTATTTGATGCTTCCGGTAAAATGCTAGATATGGTGCCCATCACCAAAACGGTTGCCCGCGCCATTTTCCATACGTTAACTGCGCGTGGCTATTACTTTGAAGTGGTT
Organism: Lactobacillus sp. CBA3605; assembly: GCF_002970915.1. Taxonomy (NCBI): domain Bacteria; kingdom Bacillati; phylum Bacillota; class Bacilli; order Lactobacillales; family Lactobacillaceae; genus Lactiplantibacillus; species Lactiplantibacillus koreensis. The sequence continues at coordinate 1,988,716 of NZ_CP027190.1, read as the reverse complement.
GGCAATGATGGGGTCTATTCTAATAACAAAGCCAAACGTATCGAAGAAATTGCCCACTTATTGACGAACTTAAATCCTGACACATCGTTTAAAATTGCGGTGTCACTCGCTTCGGCTCGCCTAGAATTAATGGATATTAATTATGTCGACGATTATAATGCCTTGTTAGATGATCCCAAAAATCACGTCATGAAAATTATTACTTTTAGTCAGGCTGGGCCAAAAGAGCTACAACCATTATCGGCTGACCTACTAGCCAAACATTCTTCCATTAAAATCACCTCGTCTTCCCGGTCAAATATTGAAATCAATAATATCAATGCCCAAAAAGGGATTGCGGTTGAACGCTATGCCAATATGTTGAATACCCCGATGACCAATGTGATGGCGATTGGTGACAACAATAACGATGTTTCCATGCTAAAATTAGCTGGCACCAGTTATGCGATGGGCAATGCAACTACGGAAGTTAAGCAACTTGCCAATCATGTCACAGACACTAACGTGAACGATGGTGTTGGTAAAGCCATCTTGGCCGTACTAGCGCAGAACTAGTTAAATGGGAAATGAGGGTTTGACATGCGTCAACTATATTTCAGCCGTAACAGTTTTGCTAAAGGCGCGCGGGTCATTCGTGATGCGCATGACCAATCACATTACTTGCTTGTCGGTCGTTGGGGCCGTCGTCAAGACGCCCTCAGCCTCTATGCCATTCAAGGTGAACTTCTCGCCGAAATTAAGCAAACTTCACTCGGTATTTTGCCAAAGTTTGATTTATATTATAATCGTCAAAACGTCGGCTCCATTAGTCGCACATTTGGCTTTTGGCATGAAATGATTTACGTTCGTAAATTACGTTGGATTATTATGGGCAGCTTGAACACCGAAAGTTATCGCATTTATCACGGTACTGAACTGGTCATGACCATGCGACCGGTCGTCACAACTAATGGCGAAGCTTTCGAACTGACCATTACCGATCAAGTCACGGAGCCCCTCTGTATTTGCATTGCCGCTATCTTAGACCATTGGCGTAAACCAACTAATCGTGATCGGCAACGCACGACAACTGAAGGCTATCATGTCACTTTCGGTGAAAGTAACTATACGCTGCATCCCCACCAAGGTGACTTATCCAAACCAATCAAGTAACCGCTAGCTTAAGACGATCTGACTACCACTATGAGTTATTAGCTGACTTAGAACCAGTCAGCTAATAACTCATAGTGGTTTTTCACCTCAATTTAATAACGAAAATTACGATTACCTACTATATAAAAAATACCAAAAACGACCTTATTTTGGTAAAACACCAAAATGAAGTCGTTCAGAACTGACGCTATTAAAAACTACGCCAACGAGATACCCGTAATCTCTTTTAATTGCTTTAAAAGTTGTGACTGTAGCTCAACGTTATCAGCGCGCTGATCATATCTACTAGGTTGTGAATGATATAAATATTGGCCAGTTAGCGACGAATCGGCTGTCGTTGCTAACCAAACCTGGCCTGCATAGCCTTGTTCTAGATTATCACTGGCCCCGCGACCACCCATTTTAGTTGGCACCCAGCCAGGATCTACCGTATTAGTTGCAACAGTCGGCCACAGTCGTGCGATTGCTTTAGCTAACATTAAAACCTGTAGTTTAGATGCTGAGTAGTCCGTTGTTTGGGCTAAATGATTAACATCAAAAGTACTACCACGATGCATGCTAGATGAAACATAGACCAACCGTTTTGGTTGACGAGCTAAGACGGTTAACAAGTACGGTGCGATGACATTAACACGAAAAATAAGCTGTGGATCATCCACGGCGATACCGGCATTATGGATAATCGTGTCAAAGCGCCCTATCCCATTCATTTGTTTTGCTAAAACTTCAACCTCATTCTGATTACCAAGATCACCAATCAGAACCTTCGCACCTGGTAATTTTTTGTGTACATCACTAGCTCTTCGCTGATTACGTGCATGCAACACAACTTCATTTCCCATCGAAATTAACTTCTGAGCGGTTAATAGCCCAAGACCATCCGTTGAACCAGTAATAAAAACTTTTGCCATTTCTCAATCCCTCACATTTTGTATTATTCTAATCATTCGAATGGACATCAAATGCAGACAATAATATGGCTGAAACTCCTGGAGCATCAGGATCATGTTGCCCCTGATTTTTATCAAGGTGTTTAATCTGATTCATCTCATCACCGGTCAATTCAAAATCAAAGATATTCAAGTTAGTCTTAATTCGTTCACGATGAACAGATTTAGGAAAGACAATAACATTGCTTTGATATTCAAATCGTAAAATTATTTGTCCGACATCTTTGTGATAGTTGGTCGCTATTTTCGTGATAACTGGATCGGTCATTAGGCGCTGATCACCTTGACCTAAAGGCGCCCACGCTTCTAATCGAACATCACTTTTTTTCAAGATTTGTCGTAGCGCAGTCTGCTGAAAATATGGATTAAATTCAACTTGATTAACTGCTGGCATCGTTGCGAACTTTGGCACAAATTCTGACCAAATTTTGGGTGTCATATTTGAAACACCAATCGACCTGATTTTACCCGCTTGTTTCGCTTCTTCCATGGCTCGCCAAGCACCAGGAACGTCACCATAGGGTTGATGAATCAAATATAAATCTAAGTAGTCTAACCCTAATTTTTCAAGTGACCGATCGATGGCTTTCGTTGCCGCTTCAAAACCATAGTCTTGTAACCAAAGCTTACTAGTTACCCAAATCTGGTCACGGGGAATCTGACTATCTCGAATAGCTTGCCCCACTTCGGCTTCATTAAAATAGGCCACAGCTGTATCAATATGTCGATAACCAAGGACTAACGCTTGTCTAACTGCTTTGTACGTTGAACCATCATTCGGAATCTAAAAAGTGCCAAAGCCCATTGCCGGAATTTCATTACCATCATTTAATTTAATCGTTGGAGTTTTTATCATTTATATCAAACCTTTCCTGAACTGGATGGCCTTAGTATAAAGACAAACTCGTGAATTGAAAATTACTAATTAAACATGCTAGTATACAGATAATGTATCCTAGGAACTGAAGTCATGTTAGATAACGATCTGCTACAAGTATTCCTCACATTTGCTAAAACGGGGCCCTTATCAAAACAGCTGAGCAGTTTAGCCACAAAATTTCACGGCTTAGTTTCCCTTAAAAATCATCCTCATTATATTTTCCACAAAAAGGCAACTGGTACTGAGCCAAGCTCAACACCAGTTGCCTTTTTGACTCCCGAAACATGGGACCATTAAACATTAATCACTTTATTCAAGAAATCCTGTAACCGTGGACTTTGCGGATGATCAAAAATATCCGCTGGGCGCCCGCTTTCTTGAATTAACCCATCGGCCATGAAGACGACGCGATCTGCGACTTCTTTAGCAAATCCCATCTCATGCGTGACAACAATCATCGTCATCCCATTGGCCGCTAATTTTTTCATGACGTCTAACACATCGCCCACCATTTCAGGATCCAACGCTGAAGTCGGTTCGTCAAACAGCATGATTTTTGGTTGCATCGCTAAGGCACGAGCAATAGCAACTCGTTGTTGTTGCCCCCCGGATAATGATTGTGGCATTGCATCCGCCTTATCTGCTAAACCAACCGTATCCAGCAACTTACGTGCGGCCGTTTCAGCCGCCGTCTTAGTCGCTTTCTTGAGTTGAATCGGCGCTAACGTAATATTTTGTAGCACGGTTAAATGTGGAAATAAATTAAAATGTTGAAACACCATGCCAATATTAGCCCGCACGAGGTTAATATTCGTTGCCCGATCAGATAAGTCATAATCACTAATGATAACCTTACCTTGGCTAGGGACTTCTAAGTCATTTAAGCACCGTAAAAAAGTGCTTTTCCCCGAACCAGAAGGCCCAATCATACAAACAACTTCATTATTCTGAACCTCTAAATTCAGGCCTTTTAAGACTTCGTTATCCCCATAACTTTTGTGTAAATCTTGCACACTGACTTTAGCCATTGTTAGCTTAACCTCCTTTGAACCCAATTCGATAACCATGTCAATAAGGTAATAATAATTAAGTAGATAATCGCAATCATTAACCAGATTTTGAACCCTTCAAAGTTACGAGCAATAATCAACGTCCCAGTTTGGGTTAATTCAACAATCCCAATAACCGATAAAATCGACGTATCCTTTAGCGTAATAATAAATTGGTTGATAAATGATGGAATCATAATACGAATTCCTTGCGGCATGATGACCTTGCGCATCGCAGTCCAATAAGGTAACCCCAGTGAACGGGCCGCCTCCATCTGACCGTCATCAACAGCTTGGAAACCTCCTTTAACAAAGGCCCCGGTATACGCGCCTTCGTTCAGCATCAACGTCACCATCCCAGCGATAAAGGCTGGGATTTTAAACCCATGCCCAATCAGATCTGGAAAACCAATATAGATAAAGAAGGCCAACACCATTAATGGCATCCCGCGAAAAATATAAATAATCGTACTAGAAATTGCAGGTCCCAGCTTGCCAGGCATCACGCCTAAGACGCCTAGAATCATGCCTAAGATAGTGGCTAAAATAATTGAAATAACGGTTAACTCTAATGTCATCAACAACCCACTGCTGATGGTACTAAAGTTCTGCGTGAATAGGCCAACAAACGTCCGACTGCTGGCAGTTTCACCGGTTAATTTAGCTTCACTCGAATGCAAATACTTATTAACAATTTTTTGATACGTGCCATCCGCTTTAATTGATTTTAAACCGGCGTTAAATTGCTTCAATAATTCAGCATTTTTACCTTTTTTCACTGCAAAACCATAATCACCAGCAGCGTATTGTTTCGATACAATTTTTAACGCAATCCCATTTTTAATGCCATACGACATCACTGGATAATCCTCAAAACAAGCTGCTGAATTACCAACTTTGACATCGTTATACATGTTATTAGAATCATTGAAATATTTAATTTTAAATCCATACTTGCTTTGAATAGACTTAGCATAAGCAGCGCCCGCCGTGCCAGTTTTCAAAGCAACCATTTTCCCCTTCAAATCTTTAAAATCCGTAATCTTGCTCCCTTTTGCCACCGCCATGACAACTCCTGATGTGTAGTACGGCGTTGAAAAATCAAAGGTTTGTTTCCGTTCGGGGGTAATGTTCATCCCGGCGATGACGCCATCAACTTGGTTAGCACTCAACTGTTGCACAGCAGCACCAAAACTGATTGCTTTTAAGTTGTACTTGAAATGTTCTTTCTTAGCAATTGCCTTTAAAATATCAATATCAATACCCTTATACTTACCGCCTTTTGCTTGAAATTCGAACGGTGCAAAAGTCGTGTCTGTCGCAATCGTGTAAGTCTTAGCTTGGGCAGTTGGCGCTAAGGTTAACCAACTCCCAACTGCCGCTAACAGTATGACTACTGCAACCTGCCATTTTTTCATGATGAGACCCCTCCTAGTTCACTTTACCTGAACGGTATGTCATAAAATATAACATAGATTATGGCATCTCACCAACTCAACTTGTAATGATAATCTAATTTATTTTTAATGATTGCGGTATCATTTAGCTTTGGCTTCATTTTCTTAATCAGAGCCAAATTTTCAACGAAGAAAACGAGGAAAAAGCTGATTTATTGTGTTTATTAATTTTTTTGGTCATCTGGCGGCCAATTGACCACAACTAGCCGCTAAAAAGAGCAATTTGAGCCCCAAAGTCGGCTTATTCCACTCAGCATACAAACTTAGCTAACTTTTGGATCAACAAAAAAATAGGACAGCATTTAAGCCATCCTAGTTAAGCATAAAAATTCTAATAGTGTTTCATCACGCGATCAATCTGACGCTGTTGTTCACGTTTTTTAATATCTTGCCGCTTGTCATATTCGCGTTTCCCATGGGCCACGCCAATCAAAACCTTTGCAAAACCATGCTTAAGATACATTTTTAAAGGAATGATCGTCACCCCTTTAGTTGCGGTGGCTTCACTTAACTTTTTGATCTCTTTTTTATGCAAAAGTAATTTACGACTACGCAATGGATCCACGTTAAACCGATTCGCTTCTTTGAATGGACTAATATGCACATTCACCATAATGGCTTCACCATTACGGATTTGGACATACCCATCTTTTAAGTTTGCCCGGCGATCCCGCACAGACTTAATTTCGGTCCCTGTTAAAGCAATCCCAGCTTCATAAGTGTCCTCAACTGCGTAATCATGACGGGCCTTACGATTTTGAGCAAGGGCAGTATCTTGATGCTTACCTCGTTGCTTGGCCATCAACTGCACCCCCTACTAAATTACCGTCGGTTATCAGTCGTCCGCCGACGATTAGTGTTACTTTGACTGCTACTGTGATTATTATGACTGGCAGTCGTGCTATTACTGCGGTGATTATTATTAGCACTATGGTTACTGCCATTACTTGACCGATTGCCATTGCGATTATTATTACTGTTGTTATTACTACCGTTACGACGATAGTTACTATTGCCACCACGACGGTTATTGCCGCGATAGTTATCATGATGTTCCCGTTTAGGCAATAAATCTGTCTTTGGCGCTTCTTCTGGATTTAATAGTTTGAAGTCAACCTCACGCTGGTCCTTATCGACCCGCATCAATTGAACCTTGACTGGTTGCCCAATTCGGAACGTCCGCTTAGTCTTCCGACCGACTAACGCTAATTGCTTTTCAACGTATTCGTAATAGTCATCATCCATCACACTAATGTGAACAAGACCTTCAACCGTATTTTCCAATTCAACGAAAAGACCAAACTTCATGACAGAATCAATCACGGCATCAAACTTTTCACCGACATGGTCCGCCATAAATTCAGCTTTCTTCATGGAATCAACATCACGTTCTGTATCAACGCCACGTCGTTCATTCTCAGACGTCGTCGTCGCAATATTTGGTAAGTTGTCTCGATACTTAGCACGGGCGTCTTCTCCAGTACCATTTTCATCGTAATGCCGAATCAAACGGTGCACCATCATATCCGGATAACGGCGAATTGGCGAGGTGAAGTGGGTATAATAAGGCGCTGCTAACCCGAAATGTCCTAATGATTGGTCAGCATAACGCGCTTGCTTCATACTCCGCAACATCATAACTGAAACCATGGCTTCTTCTGGCTTGCCAGCAACTTTCTTTAACACATCTTGTAACATCTTAGGCTTAACATCCTTAGAACTACCTGTCACATTAACCCCGAAATTAGTGACAAATTCAAAGAAGCTGAGCATCCGGTCACTGTCAGGTGTTTCATGTACCCGATAAATGAATGGGACTTTTAATAAGCTATAGTGCTTTGCGACCGTTTCATTAGCGGCTAACATGAAACTTTCAATCATCCGTTCAGCCAACCCCCGAACACGGAGTTGGATGTCAATTGGGTGACCGGTTTCGTCAACGATAATTTTGGCTTCATTATCATCAAAATCAATTGCACCACGGTGCCGACGATTTTTGTATAAAATCCGATGTAAGTCGCCCATCGTATCAAACATATCCACTAAATCGGCATACTTTTCCCGAGTTTTAGGATCATGAGCTTCCAAAATCTGGTTAACCCCATCATAAGTCATTCGTGCATGTGATTTAATCACACTTTGCGAGATCTTATGATTAACGATGTTCCCTTGTTGATCAATTTCCATTTCACAACTCATGGCTAAGCGTTCAACATCTGGATTCAGTGAACAGATACCATTAGATAAGCGCCGTGGCAACATTGGAATAACACGATCGGTTAAATAAACCGAAGTACCGCGCTTAAAAGCTTCTCGGTCTAATTCAGAGTTTTCAGTCACATAATGACTCACATCCGCAATGTGAACTCCTAAGTGGAAGTTACCATTTGGTAATTTCCAGGCCACTACCGCATCATCCAAGTCTTTGGATTCGGCGCCATCAATAGTTACCAATGGCTGATCCGTTAAATCATTCCGGCCAGCTTTATCAGCTTCCGTGACATAATCCGGAATCCGGTTAGCTTCATCCGTCACTTCTTCTGGAAAGACTGAAGGGACATCATGTTGATAGACCACTTGTAAGACGTCCATTCCAGGATCATCAACGCTCCCGATAACTTGTTTCGCCAAGCCAACTATTCGAGTCGGATGTTGGGCATCTGGATAAGCTGCAACTTCAGCGATAATGACTTCGCCCTCTGTTGGGTGTAGCCCTTGTTCTGTAATTAAGAGTTCATATTTAGAAAGTTTCTTTTCTTTAATGTCAACTGTCCCAATAAATCCTGCATTTTCAGTACTAGGTACAAAAGCACCCACGATTTGAGAATAGTTTCGTTGCGTAATGCTGACAATTTTACCTTCAGGGCCCCGATCAGAACCAGGTTTAGCTGGTCGAATGATTTCAACTTGGACGTCATCACCAGTGAAAGCAAACATTGTATTGTCCGGATTGATATAAATATCAGGTAATTCGGGATCATAGCGCACGAACCCAAAGCCCTTATCATTCCCATGAAAAGACCCATCGACTAATTTAGTTGCTTGGACAATTCTGAATTGATCGTGATCGTCCGTAGTGACCATTTTTGTACGTTCCATATTAGCAAGTTCTTTAACTAAGAAAGTGAACGCTGTTGATCCTGTAAAATGCAATTCGTCGCTTAACCGTTCAACACTATAGCTGCGGTCTGGGTGAGCTTGCAAAAAAGTCAGGATTTGTTCTTGTAAGTTAGATTCTGACATTATTTACCTCATTTTTTTATTATTCATAAATAGTTTTTAAATACTTTAAGACATCTTGTTCTAATTGATGATGGGCAATATTGACCGTGATGACATGTCCAGCAGCGGCATACCAATGATAATCAACCAATAATTGTTGATCTAATAAATGCTGCCGCAGCTGTTGCGCAACGGTGGCATCAATTAACTCATCTTGGCCCCCTTGCCCAATGAAAAAGGGCCGCGTTAACTGCGATAACTGGGGACGCACTTGAGTCGCTGTAAACTGCTCAATTGCGTGTAACTGGGCTAACATGGCAGGCTTTAACGCTGCGAGCTGTGTCGCCTGTTCTGTTGACGATTGATCTGTTCGCGCCAGCTGTTGCTGACTTAATCGCATGAACATCGTTGGCACTTGACTATGCGCACTTGGAAAAATCGGTGAGCTAAAGGTTCCCCCACCTAACAACTGCGTATCATCAGCCAAAGCCTTCGTCGCAAAAATACCACCTAGTGACAAGCCAAAGATACTAATTTTAGTATAGCCTTTTTGCCGCACAAATGAAATTGCCGCTTGCGTATCTTGCCACCATTGTTCTGGAGAACCCTGAGTCACAATATCACGCGGCTGACCCGTTCCATGCCCCGTTAGCTGTGGCGCATAGACACTATAGTCCGCCCGTTCTAAGCCACGCGCTAGCATGCGCACGTCGTTAGCACTACCAGCATAAGCATGAAGCAAAATGATGACACGTTCACTATGTTCAAAGAAAAATGGTTCTGGTCGTTTAAACACCTCGACACCTTCTTTAAAAAAAAGCCTCCTGAAATCACAGGAGGACGGTTGATTACTTCGATGAGTACCATGCTAAAGCTAACGCAATGATAAAGAAAGCGATTCCTAATACCAGGGTTACCTTTTGCATGAAGGCTTCAAAACCACGGGGCTTTTGTTTTGCAAACAAATCATCCGCACCACCAGTTAATGAAGACATGGCATCATTTGTTTTGGATGGTTGCATCATTACCGCAATAATAATTAAAACGGAAACAACCAATATTAACGTCATCAGTAAATTATACAATAAAAGTGCCTCCTAAAGAGTCCGCTATGTCTATAACAATTTAACATATTTGGCCTCACTTTTCCAGTCTCAAGCGTAATTAGTTACATTCTAAACCACATCAAGTCGTCACCACATTTAATTTATCAATTTGGTGATGAACCCAAGCACGATTACTCCGATCCGTTAAAATAATTAAGGTATCACCGCCACGTATCAAGGTGTCCCCATGCGGGATAACTTGACGTTCACCCCGCCGAATAGCAATTAATAAAGACTCTTGCGGCCATTTAAAATCACGAACTTGATGTCCTTCGAACGCCGACCCTTCAAAAACTGGAATCTCTAGTCGATCTTGAACACCACTATGTTCTGGCAACTTGGGTTGTGTTAATTTTTCTAGCAATGCTTCATAAATCGGGGCCCCACCCAATAAATCAACGACCACGTAAGCCGTCATTGAGACAACTGCTAACGGCATCAAATGGTGCAAGGTCCCGACCATCTCGGTAATCAGGAGAATTGCGGTGAAAGGGGCTTTCCCAATACCAGCAAAATACCCCGCCATCGCAAAGATAATAAAGTTGGTCACATATTGGGCGGGCATTAACCCTAAGGCCACCATTGCTTGCGCATAAATGGCGCCTAAAATAGCCCCCAAGGACAGAATCGGTAAGAAAATCCCCCCTGGCAATCCTGACCCATACGAAACAGTTGAAAATACAAATCGTAACACAAAGATACCTAATAATCCTAGCAGCAATGGTGGTGCACCAGCAATATTTAGAATAACTGAATTCCCGCCACCTAGTAATTGTGGCCACAATAAACCAATGGGAATGACCAATAAAAATGGCACTAACCCGTTGAGCCAACTCGGTAACCGTAGTTTCGCATACCAACCAGGCATTGCTAGCGTGATATTTTGGTAGAGATAACCAAAAACGCCAAGCAAAATGCCTAACCCAATCAGATTACCATACTGACTTAACGGTAAGTTACGACCATATGGAATGTGTAATACGGGCACCAAACCAAAAAAATTTAATGAAATAAAATTGCTCGCAATCGCACTGGCTAAAGCGGTTGTCCAAATAATTGGCGAAAAATTATGATAGACCTCTTCCAAAATAAACAGCGTACTGGCAATGGGTGCATTAAAAGCAGCTGACAATCCCGCAGCGGCACCACCAGCAATCAGGGAACGCCGATCAGCCCCGGTTTGATGCGTCTTTTCTGCAAAGCCCTGACCAATCGTCGCGCCTAACTGAATCGATGGCCCTTCACGACCGAGATACAAGCCAGAACCAATACTTAGAATACCACCAATGAATTTTCGCCAAAGTACCGGCCACCAAGCATAATCTAATTCACCAGCAAGTTGACCTTCAACTTGTGGAATCCCAGATCCTTTAATATCCGGTGTTTGTTTCACCATTAATCCAACGATGACCGCGACTAAGACACTAAGTCCAAGCCATGGCAGCAATAACCAAAGATTGCCACGGAGCTGCCCATACCCCCATTGGACCAGCTGTAAGCCTTGTTCAATACAAAACCGAAAAACACTGACAACCACCCCAGTAATTAGCCCAACGACTAACCCCCGCCAAACGGCACTAAATCGGGTTAAATCAAAATGACGCTTCATTGGTTGACGTTGTAATTTCACCCCTTGGCTCCCGCCTTTCCATTAATCGTAATAGCTAATTGTGCCTGCACTTGCGCTAACGTTATTCCCGTTTCACGTCCCATCACCTGGCGAATCCAACTAGGCCCATCTGCGCGCCATAAAAGACCAATTAATAGATCTGTGACTAAATCAGGACTGGCCAATCCCTTTTTCAATCCAGCCATTAAATCAGGATCTTGGTATGCAGCTGCTAACAATAACGGGACTAATTCAGTTTGCCGCGGCGCAACCTGCGCCGTCTGAAAGTGACAAAAACCGACTTGGTCAGCGGTCACAATAATCGTCTCACCCGTTAACTCACCATGGACAAACTGGTCAAATTGAACCGTTTGTTGCGCTAAAAACTGCGCACGTTCCGTTGCAAAAGTAGCGCCTAAAGGTTGCCAAGTTGCAAGCTGTTCAACTTCAGTGTGATCAACTTGGTTAAACTGCGGCACGGCCGTATTCAATTTTAAAAGTGCCGCCCCCAGTTGCTGGCCTAATGTTGCTTTAGCCAATGGCTCAGCAGTCGCTTTAAATTCCGTCAGCGTAACCCCTGTTAAAGGCTGATAAATCACATAATAAAATTGGTAAGCATCAAAAATAAACCCCGCATGACGTAGCCGCGGCGCCATAAGTTGTAACCGAGCTAACCGAGTTAGACTAAACCGTTCCGCTTGATAACGATCGCGAGTCGTTGCGGCCACCACAGCCGGTGGAAAAATTGCAATTTGTGTCGGCCCCACCGCAAAAGTAGCACAAAAATCAGTTGCAACTGCGACGGGGGTTTTAAATGGTTCATGTTCGCTTGAATAGATTTGACGAATCAACGGTTCAAAGACGGCACTAGTTGTGACCACTGCTTGCCAATCTGACCATTGCTTAATTTCAGTTTGAAAATAATCCATTCGCTTAATTAACTCCTTTAAATGCTAGTAATCTTATTTTACCACGAGATTTCATGCATTTTAAAATATATGTTAAACAATCTGCTGGTCAGCGTGCTAATGACGCAAAAAAGTGACATTACTCCTCATAAGTAATGTCACCTAATTAAATCATCTATTTAGTGGCTTGTGCTAAGAAATAGCTATATGGCCGTAACCCAGCCGCCTGATACTGCTTCACAAAGGCATCAATTTCAGCTTGTGATTGATACTTCGGATCTAAGGCCATATGTTCCGTCGTAAATGGCATTGCATGGGTCAACTTAACATCAATCACAACCGGTCGGTTCGCTGTCTTAGCTTGTGCTAGCGCTGCTTTGAGTTCCGCCAATGTCCGTACGGTAATTCCAAGTGCCCCTAAGCCTTCGCCGACTTTAGCCCAATCAGTATCCGGCAACGCAACGCCCGATAATGGTTGTTGACTATCATCCGTTTGTTCGGCTTCAATAAAGCCTAACGTTTCATTACTGAAGACAAAATTGACAATGTTTAATTGATACTTTACTTCAGTGATAATCTCTTCACCTAACATTGCAAAGGCGCCATCCCCGCTCAAGCTGTACACATCACGATTGGGAAACGCACTCTTAGCAGCAATGGCCGCCGGTACACCGTAACCCATCGTTGCATATTGCCCTGAGGTCGTCCATTTCTGATCATCATGTAAATTAACCAAGCGCATAAAATTAATATTGACATTACCTACATCGACTCCAAAGATCGCTTGGGGGCTTGCCATTTTATTTAACTGGTCAAAAACTGGTTCTGGCCGTAATGGGGTACTATCATCATTAGCAAAGCTAGCTTGCCAATCACGCCAATTTTGTCGATTAGCCAAGGACGCTTGATAAAATGGTGTCGCTGGCAAAGCTGTTCCTTTGGCCAGTAATGCTTTCAGCGTCTGCTTAGCATCCGCTAAAATGCCGACGTCAACGTGATGCCGCTTACCTAACTTTTCACTATCGATATCAACTTGAATGACCTTAGCATGGGGATTAATCAGGAAAATACTAAACGGGACATCATTCCCTACCCATAAGATTAAATCAGTTGCAAACCCCGCTTCAACTCCTGGCTTTGGCGCAACTCGTCCGGTTGAACCCAAGTAATTCTCATAGTCGTCTTCAACAATTCCTTTCGCCAATACAGAAGAAATCATTGGCATCTTAAAGCTTTCCGAGACCGTCTTCAATTCCTTTGCTGCATGCTTAGCGCCAATCCCAAAATAAATCAACGGCGCCTTAGCAGATTTGATCAAGTCCCAAGCAGCATCAATTTGCTGAGGGGCTGGTTCTGGCATAATTGGGTGTTGATGTAGGGCAGCGGTTGGTACGAATTTATCTTCAATTTCCGCCCATCCTAAATCTTTAGGAATCGTCACGACAGCCACCCCGGAATATTTATAAGCTTGCCGGATTGCTTCATCAATCATTTGTGGAATCGCAGCGGCCGTCATTGCGGTCCGATTCCAAACGGCAACATCTTCAAAAATTGGACCTTCATCCATCGCTTGGAAGAAATCAACATTCATACGTTTAGTTGGCACTTGAGCCACAATGGCGAGTACCGGTGTGTGATCATGCTTAGCATCATACAGCCCATTTAGTAGATGAACAGCTCCAGGACCGGCTGATCCAAAAGTAACGCCAATGTGACCAGTTAGCTTTGATTCCGCCGAAGCAGCCAATGCGCCAGCTTCTTCATGGCGGACTTGCACATAATGTAGGGTTGCTTGGCGTTCATAAATAGCTTGCATCCCCGAATCAAATGACCCACCCGGCAATCCATAAATATTTTTAACGCCCCAAGCTTCTAATACCTTTAAACCGGCAGTTGCTGCTTTAATTTTACTCATAATCACGTCGCGCTCCTTAGATTTAGGTCAGCGCATCAGGTACCATTGTAGTAAGCGGTTACATTTCATAAAAAGAAAACTCTCGCACACTTAACTTAACAGTACCTGATTCAACTAATCTGATATAAATTCGTAATAGTCACTAAACTTAGCCATTACCAGTTAGTTTATCCGGTTGCTAACGAGGTCATCATACAACCAGTCCAAACCATAAGTCAACTACTTTCCTCATCACAACCTAATCATGACAACCGGACCACTCCTAACTAAAAGCAAGTAAGCCCGCCAAATCAGCATTCAGCTTTGATTAGCTTTTGCAAAACATGTTATATATTTATTTAATATTTTCAATATATAATAGTGATAGAAAAATTAAATATTTCAATAGATAGTTTCAATCAGTTCGTTATTATCAATTAATTTGGCCTATTAATTAGCACAAAAAAAGCCACTCCTAAGAGTGACTTTCTGATAATCGGTAATTATTTGCTAGCAATCGTGTTACGAGCGTCTTCACTCAAGTTATAGAAACCTGAAAGACCCTTGTATTCTGAAGTGCTTTCAAGTTGGTCTTCAATCCGCATTAATTGATTGTATTTAGCAATCCGTTCAGTACGGCTCATTGAACCAGTCTTGATTTGGCCAGCGTTCATTGCGACAACTAAGTCAGCAATGGTCGTGTCTTCAGTTTCACCAGAACGGTGAGAAACGATAGCTGAGTAACCAGCTTGCTTAGCCATTTCGATAGCTTCAACAGTTTCAGTTAAAGTACCAATTTGGTTAACCTTGATTAAGATTGAGTTAGCAACGCCCATCTTGATACCCTTTGCAAGGTAGTCCGTGTTAGTAACGAATAAGTCATCACCAACGATTTGAACTTTTTTACCAAGTTTAGCGGTTGCCATTTGCCAATCTTCCCAGTTGTTTTCATCCAAAGGATCTTCGATGGAAATGATTGGGTACTTGTCAACGATTGTGTCAAGTAAGTCAACGAATTCTTCGGCTGTAAATGATTTCCCATTTTCGCCTTCACCCTTTAAGTCATACTTGCCAGTTTCAGCATTGTAAAATTCTGAAGCAGCACAGTCAAAGGCAATTGCGATATCTTTGCCTGGTTTGTAACCAGCACGTTCGATAGCTTCAATTAAGATTTCGAATGGTTCTTCGTTGTTGCTCAAGTCAGGTGCGAAACCACCTTCATCACCAACAGCAGTTGATAAACCACGTTCGTTTAAGATTGCTTTAAGGTTATGGAAAGTTTCTGAACCCATCCGAACAGCTTCCTTGATTGATGATGCGCCAACAGGCATGATCATGAATTCTTGGAAGTCAACGTCGTTGTTGGCATGCTTCCCACCATTGATAACATTCATCATTGGTGCTGGCAAGACATGCGCATTGAAACCGCCAAGGTAGTTGTATAATGGCATTTCAAGTTCGTCAGCAGCTGCACGAGCAGCAGCAATTGAAACACCTAAGATAGCGTTAGCGCCAAGCTTAGCTTTGTTAGGCGTACCGTCTAACTTGATCATAGCTTGGTCAATGGCACGTTGGTCAGTAACATCGTAGCCAATGATTTCTTTAGCAATTAACTTGTTAACATTGTCAACAGCCTTAGTCACACCTTGGCCCATGAAACGACTCTTGTCGCCATCACGTAATTCAACGGCTTCATGTTCACCGGTTGAGGCACCTGAAGGAACGATACCGCGGCCAAATGCGCCACTTTCAGTATAAAGTTCAACTTCAACAGTAGGGTTACCGCGTGAGTCCAAGACTTCGCGAGCATAAATATCTGTAATAATAGACATTAAATTTTCTCCTTAGGTTTGCTTGTAATAGGTTCACATCTTATTGTAGTGGGTTGTGATTAAACTTGCAATAATGAATTACTTATTTTTGGTAGTTTACCAAAGCTAAGAATGATTCAGGGTCCATTGAGGCACCACCAACAAGACCACCATCAATGTTTGCTTTGCTCATTAATTCAACAACGTTAGCTGGTTTAACACTACCACCGTATTGAATCCGAACTTTGTCAGCAACGTCTTCTGAGTAAAGGCCAGCAATGGTCTTACGGATAACGCCACAAACTTCTTCAGCTTGGTCACTAGAAGCGGTTTTACCCGTACCGATGGCCCAGATTGGTTCGTAAGCAACAACTGTTTCGCTAACTTGGTCAGCTGATAAGCCCTTCAAAGCAGCAGTAACTTGACCAGCGACCCAATCATTAGTTTGATTAGCTTCGCGTTGTTCAAGACTTTCACCACAACAAATGATTGGCTTCATGCCATTTTTGAAAATAGCATGGGCTTTTTTGTTGATATCTTCATCAGTTTCGTGGAAATAGCCACGACGTTCTGAATGACCGATGACAACGTAGTCAATGTTTAAATCAGCTAAAGCAGCAGGTGAAGTTTCACCAGTGAAAGCACCAGCATCTTCAAAGTAAGCATTTTCAGCAGCAATCTTTAAGTTAGAACCCTTAGCAGCTTCAACCATTTCTTGTAAGAAAAGGGCTGGAGCAGCAACAACTGATTCAACTTCTGATGAGGCTGGTAATTGATCCTTAACTGCGTTTACGAAAGCCAAAGCTTCGCTAGCAGTTTTATTCATTTTCCAGTTACCGGCAATAATAGGTGTACGCACGATAGACCTTCCTTTCGGAGCTTAAATTATTTTGTAGAAATAGCAGCAATACCTGGTAAAGTCTTACCTTCAAGGTATTCAAGTGAAGCGCCACCACCAGTTGAGATATGGGTCAACTTGTCAGCAACACCAAGTTGCTTAACAGCAGCAGTTGAATCCCCACCACCAACGATAGTAGTTGCTTCTGATAATGTGCCTAAGAATTCGCCAATTTCAAGCGTACCCTTAGCATAGTTACTCATTTCGAAGACACCCATTGGTCCGTTCCAAACAACCGTCTTAGCATCGCTTAAAACAGCTTTAAATTCTTCAACTGATTTAGGACCGATGTCTAAAGCCATGTAACCATCAGGAATTGACCCTTCAACGACTTTACTAGGGACATCGTTGTCAAACTTTTCAGCAACTACTGAGTCGCTAGGTAAGACTAACTTGTCGCCAGCTTTTTCGATGATTGACTTAGCTAAGTCAATTTTGTCTTTTTCAACAAGTGAATTCCCAATACCCATGCCTTTAGCAGCATAGAAGGTATAAGTCATCCCACCACCGATGATGATTTTATCAGCTTTAGCAAGCAAGTGATCAATCACACCGATCTTATCAGAAACCTTAGCACCACCTAAGATAGCAACGAATGGGTGCTTTGGATTATCAACAGCGTTACCTAAGAACTTGATTTCTTTTTCCATCAAGAACCCAGCAGCAGCTTGATCCATGTTTGAAGCAATCCCAACGTTAGAAGCATGGGCCCGATGAGCAGTCCCGAAAGCATCGTTGACGTAAACGTCACCTAATGATGCCCAGTACTTGCCTAATTCAGGGTCATTACCTGATTCACGTTTAACTTGTTCACCGTTAACAACATCTTCAAAACGGGTGTTTTCAACAACTAAAACATCCCCATCATTCATGTTGTTAATAGCAGTTTCAAGTTGTTCGCCTTCAGTAACAGGTACGAAGGTAACAGGTTTGTTTAACAAGTTTGAAAGACGTTCAGCAACTGGACGTAAACTGAGGCCTTTCTTGTCGTCTTCACTCTTGATCCGACCTAAGTGAGAGAACAAGATAGCTTTACCATCATGTTCGCTAACATATTTGATCGTTGGTAAAGCAGCGACGATCCGGTTGTCGTCACCAATTTTGCCGTCTTTAATTGGCACATTAAAGTCGACACGAATTAAAACTTTTTTATCTTTAACATCTAAATCTGAAACGATTAATTTAGCCAAGTTAAAATCCTCCTAGAATTCGTGGGTTTGAATAAAAAAAGACGGCAGAAGGAGATTGCCTCCCCCCGCCGTCTCAAAACCTATGCGGTTTTAAAGTTCTGACAAACTAATTTATATTAGAGAGTAGCGAACTTCAATAAAGTACGTACCATTTGGCAAGTGAAGCCATATTCGTTATCGTACCAAGCAACAGTCTTAACTAATTGGCTTTCACCATCAGAAGTAACTTCAGTTTGGGTAGGATCGAAGATTGAACCAAAAGTAGTACCAATTACGTCAGAAGAAACAATTTCGTCTTCGTTGTAACCGAATGATTCGTTACCTTCAGTATGCTTCTTGATTGCTGCATTAACTTCGTCAGCAGTAACGTTCTTGTCTAAGATAGCAACTAATTCAGTTAATGAACCGTCAACAACACCAACACGTTGTGCATGGCCTTGTAACTTACCCTTCAATTCTGGGATTACTAAGCCAAGAGCTTTAGCAGCACCAGTTGAATGAGGAATAGTGTTCACACCAGCAGCACGAGCAGCACGGAAGTTACCACCACGTACAGGACCATCAAGTAACATTTGAGTTGATGTGTAAGCATGGATAGTAGTCATCGTACCAACTTTGATGCCGAATTCTTCGTTTTCGAAGAAGGCAAGTGGTGCAAGACAGTTAGTCGTACATGAACCAGCAGAAACAATGCGGTCATCTGAGTTTAAGATGTCATCGTTAACATTGTAAACGATGGTCTTCAAATCGCTACCAGCAGGAGCAGAAATCAAGACACGCTTTGCACCAGCGTCCAAGTGAGCTTGTGACTTAGCCTTTGATGTGTAGAAACCAGTACATTCGAGAACGAAGTCAACGCCGTCGTTCTTTACCCAAGGAATATTTTGTGCTTTAGGTTCAGCATAAACACGGTAAGTCTTACCGTTAACCACGATTGAATCGTCGGTTGCTGAAACTTCAGCGTCCAAAGTACCATGAGTTGAGTCATACTTCAAAAGATGAGCCAACAATGCAGGTGAAGTTAAATCGTTAATAGCAACAACTTCGATATCACTTGATTTTGCACCAAGTTCTAAGATACGACGGAATGCTAAACGACCGATACGTCCGAAACCATTAATACCAATTTTTACAGACATACTAGAATTTCCTCCTTGTGGAAATAAAAATATTTTTTATTTTAAAAAGCAACTTCAATATAGAAGATTACTTTTTTAAAATCAAGTTTGCTGCACCTTCATCCGTGATTAAACACGTCTTTTTAGGTGCGATCTTCATATACGCCTCAATTGCGGTCGCTTTAGAAGCACCGCCCGCAACTGCGAGTATAATCTCCATATTGGCCAGTTCTCCGATTTGCAAACCAATACGTGGAATTCGATAAACAACGTTGCCGTCTTTATCAAAGAAATAACCAAAGGCTTCCCCGACCGCATGGCGGCCACGTAATACTTTAATCTGATCCTCAGACATGTCCCGGCGATGCGCCATTGAAACCGCATCACCCACACTGTGAATCACCACGTTAGCTTGGCGAATAATCCCCAACACCTCTTGAATACTTGGTTCTTTGAGGAGTGGTTCATAGGTTCGTTCACTGACCTGTTCGGGCACAAACAACGACCGAAATTTACCACCGGTGTGTTGTGCCATTTGGGACGCAATGGTATTTGCTTGAATCGCAACCGATTCACCAACCCCACCACGCGCCGGAACAAATAACAAGTCACGTTTGCTAGCAAGCTTGCTAGATAAATGATTTGCCACATGCTCCATGGTATGACCACCCATTACAGCAATAATGTTATTCCCTTCTGGCAATAACCGCTGTAATAGTTGGTTAACTTCTTCGCCCATGGTCCCGATAACCTTTAACTGTCGGTCGGAGTCGCCAGAGACAATAATACAACGTTTTAAATTGAAGCGTTGCGCTAACTGTCGTTCTTTCTGTCGAATTCCCATTAACTCATCCATGAATTGGCTTAACCCGAGTAAAACATCTTTTCCCGGTTGCGTCAACTGCATGCCCGCCTTATCAGTCACAATTAAATCTAACTTCCGTAACGTATCCGTTTCGGTCCGTAACGTCCGTTCACTGACTTCTAAAGTTTGAGCCAATAGCCGACGTCCAACTGGGGCCATCCAATTAATGGTTCTTAATACCAAGTACCGATGACTTAGCATTTCAACCATGTCTGGGGCAATTGCCTCAATCCATTGAATATCTGAATGCATGGCATCCAACCTGCTCTCTAGTGGGACGGATTTAGTCCAGCTATGTCGAATAACGACCCAAAGACTTAAAAAAACAAAGCACACAACGATAATTTACAATGAAATCGATGTTGCATACCTCTCTTAACCACAACTTGAATTATAACAGGTTCATGTAATGGTTGCAAATGAGAACCCACCACAGCCGATAACCGACTGCTCAAAATGGTTGTTTTCGTTACTGTTCGGTTTTTAAATATTGTTTTCGCTTAGACGAAGCTGGAATGTTAAGATTTTCCCGATATTTGGCAACTGTACGCCGTGAAAGTTCGACATTTTCCGACTTAAGAATCTGAACTATTTTTTGGTCTGAAAGCGGTTTTTCTTTATCTTCCTGCTTAACTAAAGCCACAATCCGGTGTTGCACGTTATCAGCCGAGACGAGTTCGCCATTCGCGGGACGTTTGCTGACCGCCTGAGTAAAGAAACGCTTAAGTTCAAACATACCAAAATCAGTTTGCACATATTTACCATTGATACTCCGACTAATTGTCGATTCATGTACTTGTAACTGTTGCGCCACATCACGCAATAATAACGGTTTTAAACTTTTGGTTTTTTCAAGGAAGAAAGCCGACTGTCGTTCAATAATCGCGGTTCCTACGCGAAAAATAGTTGCCTCACGTTGCTGCAAGCTACTTGCAATCCAATCATACTCAGATTTTTTCTCTTTCAGATACTCCGTAACTTCTTGATCATCATGTTGACTCATCTGTTGATAATACCGACTCTGAAATTTGACAATTGGTTGCGCCATCGATGCAGTCTTCAACGCCAATTGCCCCACTGTTGGTTGGGTCACAATTAGGTCTGGAAAAATATATCCCGTTGTTTCTTGTCCGACTGCCGCCCCAGGTGTTGGGCTTAACGTCCGTATATAGTCATAAACACTTGAAATATCGGCTAACTCAACCGCGTATTTTTTGGCTAACTGGGCCCAATTACGATTAACCAGCGCATCAAAGCTTTCTTCTAAAATAATGTACGCTAAATTAGGTGCACTATCATCATTTTCAGTTTGTAACATCAGCGCTTGTTGCAAGTTTCGGGCCCCAACCCCTGGTGGATCGAGTTGTTGTAGCAAGGTGATTGCATCTAGTAATTCAATCGGCGTCGCTTGCATTGCGGCTAACACTTGTTCATCAGCCACTTTTAAATACCCATTAACATCCACGTATTCGATCAAGTACAGCACGATTTTGCGTAACTTAGTATCTCGCATGGTTAAATGAATCTGATCTAATAAGTATTCAAACAGAGAATGTTGGTTAGATGTCGAAACCCGCTCAATAAAATCATCATGGGTCGTGACAGTCTTAGCTGTACTCAAACTGGCATGATTGGCATTCCAATTAGTATCAACATCAATTAATGGATTTTCAAGCGCTTTTTGGGTTAAAAAATCACGTAATTCTTCAACGTTAAATTGCAACATTTGAATTGATTGTTGCAATCGCTGCGTCATGGCCAACTTTTGGGTTTGCCGTTGTTGTTGGCGAAAACCTGGTCCTAATGCCATAAATAATGCCTCCCAAATATTTTTTATAAATATCGCTTGTGTTTTCAGCCATAATCCGCTAAACTATAACATGTTGTTCAGGCGCCCGTAGTGTAATGGATCGCACGTAAGATTCCGGTTCTTGAAATGGGGGTTCGATTCCCTCCGGGCGCATCACTTAGCTGAGATTGTATCTCAGCTTTTTTTATACCCAAATCAAGCAAAAATAGAACTTACACCGCTTTCATCATACCATACTAAACAACCTAGGCGGTACCCCTGTTGCTAGTCAGTCAGGATATTTGGACATAAAAAAGAGATTGGGATTTCCCCAATCTCAAGCCGTATATGATAGAATCCTAAGTATACCACGGAACCTAAAAAAACGGAATTTTGTTTTTGAGGTTTTTCTTTTGACCTTTACTGACCTTAGCGGTAAACTACATTTATATTAGCAATGAGCTAATTTATCAGATTGAAACTTTAGGAGGCTAACAAGTATGTATCCAGTTCCGACAGTTATCGAACAGTCATCACGTGGCGAACGTGCTTATGACATTTACTCACGACTTTTAAAAGACCGTATTATTATGTTATCTGGTCCTATTGAAGACAATATGGCCAATGCGATTATTGCGCAATTACTCTTCTTAGATGCGCAAGATTCCGACAAAGACATTTATCTTTATATCAATTCACCAGGTGGGGTTGTCACCGCCGGCTTAGCCATCTATGACACGATGAACTTCATCAAGTCTGATGTCCAAACCATTGTTATGGGGATGGCAGCTTCCATGGCCAGTGTCCTCGCTTCTTCTGGGACTAAGGGCAAGCGTTTCGCTTTACCTAACTCAGAAATCTTGATTCATCAACCTTCTGGTGGTGCTCAAGGACAACAAACTGAAATTGAAATCGTTGCTGAAGAAATTTTGAAGACGCGTAAAAAGATCAACGAAATTTTAGCAAGCAATTCTGATCAACCAGTTGAAAAGTTGAATCATGATACCGAACGTGATAACTACTTAACAGCTCAAGAAGCCAAAGATTATGGTTTGATCGATGATATTATGGAAAACAACAAACTAAAATAACCCTTTAAAGTGAGCTAACAACACAGTTAGCTCATTTTTTGTGCTCACAAAAAGGCGACACCCTTTAACACTCAGGTTGCCGCCTTACTGTTTTTTCAATTCAATTTATTTTTCCATATAAGCATACTTGTAATTCCACTGCGTTCCAGCTGTATTGTGGATGATGCCCTTGGCTTTAGGATTTTGTAAGTAGGAATAAACCGTCTGATAAATCGGCGTAATCCCTTGATCTTGCATAATCACCTTTTCTGCTTGCAACATATCTTGCCAGCGGGCCTCGGCATTATTAGCATCTTGATTTTGGGCTTTCTTAATCAATGCGTTATAGGTGCTGCTGTTATATTTACCATAATTATAACCACTCCCACTCGTCATAATTTGTAAATGCGAGATTGGGTCATTGAAATCAGCACCCCAACCACTCAGATAAACATCAAAATCACCTTGTTGTGCCCGAGATGACGCCACCTTAGCCGGAAGATTTGATAGATTAATTGTTAACCCTGGTAAAGTCTTCTCCAATTGACCTTTGAAATATTGTGAGATTGGTTTATTAGGTTCATCATTTGACGTTAACATGCTAATCGTTAACTGCTTAATGCCAACCTCTTTTAATCCTTGTTGCCAAAGCTTTTTTGCTAGTTTTGGATTATATGACGTTGAATTTTTAACGGTCGATTCACTGGCAAAATCTTGACCATTTTTAGGATCTTTGGCTAGGTTTTGTGGCACAAACGTCTTAGCCGTCTTGGACGCATCCCCAATGACATTTTTAACAAGTTGTTCCCGATTAATTGATAACGAAATAGCTTGGCGAATCTTTTGATTGCTCAAAGCCTTTTTAATCGTGGCATTACTATCTTGGAAATTATAGACCAAGAAGGCTGTGATTGAATAGGGGTATGTGGTGTAAGCCTTATTAGATTTCATGTTTTTCACTTGTTCACTTGATAACTGGGTTAAGTCCAGTTTGTTTTCTTGGAACAAGTTTAAAGTAGTCGTCGAACTTTCATTCACACTATAATTAATCTTGTTTAAATGAACGACTTTTTTATCCCAATATTGATTATTTTTAACATAAGTCCATTTATTATTGGTCCCGGTCCAGCCGGTTAACTTAAAGGGCCCACTGTATAACATATATTGTGCCTTCGTGGCGTACTTACTACCCCATTTCTTTACGGCAGCTTCGCTAATCGGGCCAAATAATGGATAAGTCATTAATTTCTTAAAATAAGTGATTGGCTTATCTAACGTTACGATAAACGTATGCTTGCCACTTGCCTTGACGCCCAACGTGCTGGCCGGCTTTTTCCCAGCGACAATTGCATCCGCATTTTTAATCCCTGAAAATAAATACGCATACTGAGACTTAGTCGCTGGCGTGACAGTACGCCGCCACGAGTATACAAAGTCTTGCGCCGTAATCGCTGACCCATCACTCCACTTAGCATTACGAATCGTGAATGTATAGGTCTTGCCATCTTTCGAAACTTTACTTTGACTCGCTAAACCAGGCGTGACACTACCGTCCTTACCTAAGCGATATAGACTCTCAAATAAATTCCCCGTGCTACCGTAACCAGACATCGTCGAAATATCAATTGAATCGAGCGAACTTGGATATGAAAGATTTAAAACTTGGTTAGTTGCATATTTACCGCTGGTCGTCGCTTGACTACTTTGCTTACCACAAGCCGCTAACACCGCTACTAACATGACACTAAAAATAACTGCTAACACTGATCGCTTCTTCAATACTCTCGCCCCTTTTATTTTACTTTTTTGGTGGATCTACCCTCGAATCGGTAACAAAAAAACGCCTGCTAGGAATCTCGTCAGATTCCAAGCAGGCGTTTCAAAAATAACGTTTTGAGCTCAATGCCGTTAGTTTTGATGCAGTAGAGACGCTTGTAATTCGACGCAAATAGCCATGTTGTTAGTTTCACAACATGGACAGCAGTTCATTAACATGACTTGTTTTTGCATTTGCATCGTAACGTCTCTCCGATTTCATAAGATGGCTTTAGTATAGAGAGTCTTACTTACTTTTGTCAAGTGATTTATTTAATACCAGCACTGCTAATTAAACTTAATCAGGGTTAAACTAATAGATAACAGTTATTTTTAGGAGGCTATCAAATCATGGATGATATGAGCCAAGCTATTTTTAAAGATCAACGTGGTCAACTGGAGCAGTTATTAAAAATTGGGTTTATCCGCCACAATCATGACCTGATTCGGTCGCAACCATTATTAGCACCAACTTTTACGTTAACCCTCACAGTGACACTACCTAATACAGTTACCACAACCTTAATCGATAATGCCACGCAGCAACCTTATACGCTACATCTGGCAGCCAGCAATGCTGGTGCCTTTGTCGCAAGCGTTCGAAAGGCCTACCTTGACGCACTCCAAGCCGTTGCCGACCAGGCTTTTGAACCCGCAATGTTTCCATCACGTCAAGCTCGTTGGTTGATTGAAACCGTCAAGGCTAACTATCACAATGAGCTTGAATTCTTATGGCCTAAATTTCCAAATAACGCTATTTTACGACGCTCAGATACCAAAAAATGGTATGCCTTGCTGGTTAAAATACCACAACGTAAGCTAGGGCTGGATTCAGATGAAATCGTGACCGTCGTTGATTTTCGATTAGCTGATCAGCAATCATTAATTGATCAAAAAAATTATTTTCCAGCTTACCATATGAACAAGCAACACTGGTTTTCAATCATCTTAGATGATCGGGTTGCCGATGCTGACTTACGCAACTATTTGCAACTAAGTTACGACTTGGCTCAATGAGTCAGTCCGTTCCCCTCGATGATCGGTAATAAATAGTCGCGACAAGAATTTAAATTCTTGTCGCGACTATTTATTGTGTTGTCCACTCGTTTTTGATTAAGCTTCTTTTTGCAATTGTTCAGCAAACTGGTTAATCTTACGTAAACGATGATTAATCCCTGATTTTGAAATCGGGCCACCGGGCACTAAGGTCCCCAATTCTTTGAGGCTCACTTCACGATGCGCTAACCGTGTTACCGCAACTTCTTGTAATTTCGGTGGCAATTGCTTCAAGCCAACCGTATCATCAATCAATAAAATATTTTCAATCTGCTTACTGGATGCATTCGCAACCTTATCCATATTCGCATTCTCACAGTTAACCAATCGATTAACCGAGTTACGCATATCTCGCATGATTCGCACATCTTCAAACTTCAACATGCCATTCGTGGCCCCAATTAACGATAAAAAGTCCGCAATTTTTTCGGCCTCCTTGATATACGTAATAAAGCCGCCACGACGATCCGTCGTTCGCGAGTTCATACCGTATTGATTCATCATTTGTGAAATCATCAAATTATGTTCTTCATACAGGGAATAGATTTCTAAATGATAACGTGACGTTTCAGGATTATTCACCGAACCACCGGCTAAAAAAGCGCCACGCAAATAGGAACGCACCGCCGCATCATCGGTTAAGACTTCAGTCGGCACAACTTCCACAATTTGATAATCCTTAAAAATACCCAAATCAGCTAAGACCATTTCAGTCCCAGTCTGCAAACGAACGATATACAAGTTATTTTTATTTAATTTCATTTTACGGCGCACAATTAATTCACTGGCGACGTCATAAAATTGTTTTAATAACCGATAGATACGCCGCGCAATGGCCGGGTTTTCCGTCTGAATGTTCAATATTAAATGATGATGTGCTAAAGTAATCGTCCCATTCATTCGAATCAAGGCCATTAATTCAGCTTTCGCATTCTCGCGATGGACAGCGAGGTTAGTTAGTTCTTTTTTAACTTCACTGGCGTATGACATCTGGCTACCTCCTACCTTAAAATGTCGGAATGACCGACTAAGTTCATCAGTTCCGTGACAACTTGATCACCATCATGAAAGGCCCCATTATCACGCAATTGTAAAAAGTTCGACGAAATCACTTTACATCCTTGATCTCGGAGCCCCCGAAAATCATGGCTTACTTGCCGTGAAACCTCGTTGAATTTGTGAAAATCCATATAGTCATCCGGTACTTTTTCCGTATTAACTAACACTGTATTAATAAAAGCTTCACCTAAATGTCGATTCAAAACACGGACATGGTCAGCATCTGAAAAGTCATCCGTTTCGCCCTTTTGGGTCATAATATTACAAATATAGACGACCTCAGCATCTGATTCACATACAGCCCGGCCGATATTATCAATGGTTAAATTTGGCAGGATACTCGTAAACAAGCTCCCAGGACCCAATACAATCTGATCTGCAGCCATGATGGCATCAATGACTGGCTGAACCGCCGCGGGACGTTGCCCGTCTTTATCGGTCACCCACACGCGGTCTAACGACTTATGTGCAGCCGTTATCTCAGCTTCACCAACAAGTTCAGACCCATCCTTAAACTTACCATGCAACGTCAAAGCTTCGTTGGCCGCTGGATAGACATGGCCCTCAACTTGCATCATGCTGGATAATTCTTGAACCGCATCAAAGACCCCGGATTTCATCTCGGTTAAAGCGGCAATAATTAAATTTCCAATGGCATGGCCCGCAAAAAATTGGTCGTCACCTTGGAACCGGTACTGAAAAATATCTTTATATAAATGGGGTAAGCTAGATAATGCCACCATGACATTGCGAATATCACCTGGTGGCACGACGTTAACATAATTGCGAATAATGCCAGACGAACCCCCATCATCAGCCACTGTGACAACCGCCGTGATGTCAACCGCTTGCTTGCGCAACCCATTGAGGACAACTGGCAACCCAGTTCCCCCACCAATCACGACGATCTTTGGTCGCTGAGTCTTAAACGTATATTTTCTCATGAGCGATTAACTGTTTCCTTCCGTTTTTCGATATCGCGGTGGCTAATGTGCACCTTATAGCTTTTCGCTAAAGCCGCCCCGATACGCTTAGTAAGCGCCACCGAGCGATGCTGTCCACCAGTACACCCAATTGCGATAGTCAAGCTGGTCTTGCCTTCCGCTTCATAACCTGGCATGATACTTTCCAGCATGCCTAAAAACTGTTGATAAAAAGCCTCAGTCGCCGGCTGTTCCATCACATAATCATAGACTGGCTGATCTAGCCCAGTTTGGCCCTTTAAGGCTGGAATGTAATACGGATTGGGTAAAAAACGAACATCCATAACGATATCAGCATCAATCGGTAAGCCGTATTTAAAGCCAAAGGAGACCATTTCGACGTGAAAGGTTTCATCAGCATTTGTTTCAAATTTATCAAAAATTGATTCACGCAGTTCGCGTGGGGTTAACGTGGTCGTATCAATCACGTAAGACGCTCGATCTTTTAGCGGTGCTAGTAAGTCTCGTTCCTTATACACACCATCCATAATTCGACCTTCCATGGCTAATGGATGAGCCCGCCGCGTTTCTTTATAGCGTGAAACTAATTCCTCATTGGACGCATCCAAAAAGATAATTTTGGTCGACACGAAGTCGGTATTATCCAAATTAGCTAACATATCAATAATCTCGTCATAAAACGCCCGTGATCGTAAATCAATCACCAAAGCGACTTTGTTAATTTTACCGGATTCTTCAACCAATTCAGAAAATTTTGGTAACAAAGCTGGCGGCATATTATCAATACAAAAATAGCCGAGATCTTCAAAGCTTTGAACAGCGACTGTCTTACCAGCACCACTCATTCCAGAGATAATTACTAATTGTAAAGATTCTGCCATAACGTTGCTCCTTTGATCGATGTTGTTGGTAGTATAGCATACCGGGTGTGTCATTTCTAGTAACGACCCCGTTTTGCTCGCAATAAAGGGGCTAACGCCATTGGCCCTAGCCCCTCATTTTCAACTCTAGGTACCTTTTAATTTCGCCGAGCAAATGCGATTAAAATCGCATTGATCCCGAAAATCGTAAAGTAAACACTCACCAAAATATTAAATGAGATAATTGCAATCATCGGATTAAAGATTAACAAGATCCCTAATGCTAAGCTGGCAATATCCAAAATCAATGATAAGACGTAATATCCCATACCAAAGACTTTTAAATGTGAAACCACCGTCAAACGTTCAATTGAATCAATTAAGAACCAGAACGCAAAGACATACCCTAAGACCAAAATACCACTAGGCGCATGGAATAAGAATAGCAGGCCCACCAAAATATCAATAATCGCAAAAACCAAGGCGAAGTTAGCTCGTAACCCCGTTTCGCGACGTAGCTTCGTATAACCAGCAATCGTCGTAATCCCACTAATGATTGCCGCAATGGCAAATAAGAATACCAGGCTTAATAACGCAGCCTTAGGTTGTTTCATAACAAAATAGGCAGCAATGAAGAACACGATTCCAGTCATGAATTCGCTCCAGTCAAAGCCCCAACGATGATCATTAAACATACGCAATAACATCTCCAATTCTCTTTGATTCTATCATACCAGTTCATGAAAGAGTTTCCAATTGTTCTAACAACCTTAAATAAACCCTAACTTAGACCGTGGTGGTAAATTTTACAGCCGTGCCATATGCGACAACTGATTGAATATCGGTGCCAATTGACCCGGAGTCAAATCGCATCATCACGACGGCATCCGCACCTAGCGCCGTTGCATTAGTCCGTAATCGTTCTACCGACATAGTACGCGCTTCATTTAACATTTTGGTATAATCTTTGACTTCGCCACCAACCACATTCTTAAGTGATGCCCCAATATCGCGGAAAAGATTCTTAGACTGCGTTGTGACTCCAAAAACTTCACCAATAATTTCATAAGTTTGGCCGGGAACTTGTTCCGTGGTCGTCACTAAAATTTTTGTCATTTGATAACCTCCTTTTAATACTCTCAATATACCGGTTTAAGTTAATTGTGACAACTAATTAAGCAATAACAGGCTTGGAAAACAAAAGAGGAGTCTGGGCTTTTGCCCAAACTCCACACTAATAATCAACTGACCTGCTAATCTTGGTTTGTTGCTGATTGATACGCTGCCAACTGGGTCCGAGCACGTGCTAACTCAAGCTTGATTTGGTCAAAGCCCGTCCCACCCAAGGAATGCCGTCGTTCAACAGCCACTTTAGCATCCAAATCATGATACACATCCGCTTCAATCAACGGTGAAATCTGTTGATATTCAGCTAATGGAATATCCTGTAATGGCCGGTGTTTCTGCAACCCATCTAACACTAACTTGCCAACAATCGCATGCGCTTCTCGAAACGGAATACCCTTATTAGCAAGATAGTCCGCCAATTCCGTCGCATTGGAAAAATCATTAACCGTCGCTTCTGCCATCCGGTCCTCATTCACAGTTAAGGTCGCCAGCATCCCCGTAAAGACGTGCAAGCTGGTCAACACAGTAGTCACCGTGTCAAAAGCGCCCTCTTTATCCTCTTGCAAATCCTTGTTATAAGCCAACGGAATTGCCTTCATCACGGTCAACAGACTCATTAAGTTTCCGTAAACTCGACCAGATTTCCCGCGAATTAATTCCGCCATATCAGGATTTTTCTTTTGCGGCATGATGGAGCTCCCCGTTGAAAACTGATCGCTCAAACTAATATACTTAAATTCATAGCTACTCCAAGCAACTAGTTCTTCACAGAACCGCGATAAATGCATCATTAAAATGGCGGCATTACTTAGAAATTCAAGCACGAAATCCCGGTCTGAAACAGCATCCAAACTATTATGGTAAACCGCACTGAACCCTAGTAATTTGGCACTATACTCCCGATCAATTGGGAAGGTCGTCCCGGCCAAAGCCGCTGCGCCCAATGGTGAAATATCAGTATGTTGCTGATTGAATTCAAATCGTTCCATATCACGCTTGAACATTTGATAGTACGCCAATAAATAGTGCGCATAAGAAATGGGTTGTGCATGTTGTAAATGCGTATAACCAGGCATAATCGTTTCAACATTTTCGCTAGCCTTATCAACCAACACGGTCTCTAACGCTTGTAAACGATCCAAGACTTGTGGCAACTGATGTTTCAGATACAAATGAAAGTCAGTCGCTACCTGATCATTCCGCGATCGCGCCGTATGCAACTTACCGGCTACCGGTCCGATTTCAGCCGTCAATAATGCCTCAATATTCATGTGAATATCTTCATTGACCGTATCAAAGGTCAATTCACCAGCCGCTAACTGTTCGGATAATTTTTCCAACCCGGCGACAATTTGATCAACTTCATTGGCTGGTAAAATACCAGTCTTTTTAAGCATCTTAACGTGCGCTAATGAACCGGCAATATCTTCGGCAGCTAATAATTGATCAAAACCAATCGAAGCACCGAATTCATCTACGTACTTGGCACCGGTTGCTGTGAATCGGCCACCCCATAATTTTTTCGTACTCATTCGACATGTGCCTGCGTCGCTTGTGCATCAGCTTGTGCCTTCGCTTGAACCTGCGCATTAACTTGCGTTGGTAGTCCCCAAAGCTTGATAAAGCCAACCGCCGCTTGTTGATCAAATTCATCAGCCGCTGTATAGGTGGCTAAATTCTTATCATACAATGAGTTTGGTGATTTCCGGCCTTCAGTGATGACATTTCCTTTAAATAATTGAACCCGGACCACACCATTCACAACGGCCTGCGTCTGCTTCAAGAACGCCAACATGGCATCCATTAATGGTGAGAACCAAAGGCCATTATAGATTGTATCGGCTAACTTTTGTTCAATTAAAGGTTTGAAATGAGCTAATTCACGTTCAAAAGTTAAATCTTCTAAATCTTTATGAGCCTTTAGTAAAACCGTTGCAGCTGGGGCTTCATAGACTTCCCGTGACTTAATCCCGACTAACCGATTTTCAATATGGTCAATCCGGCCGATACCATGTTCACCGGCAATTTTGTCCAATTTAACAATCAAATCAGCTAAATTTAAGGTTTCACCATCTAATGCGACTGGTACCCCAGCTTCAAACGTGATCTCTAAAGTTGTCGGTGTATCGGGTGTGTCGGCTAATGCATTGGTCCGATCAAAAGCATCAGCAGGCGCACCTTCCCAAGGATCTTCCAAAATACCACATTCATTAGCCCGGCCCCAAAGGTTTTCATCAATTGAGTAAGGACTGTTTAATTTGATTGGCACCGGAATGTTGTGTTTTTTAGCATAGTCAATTTCTTCTTCGCGTGACCAGTGCCAATCTCTGACCGGCGCTTCAATCTTGATATCTGGCGCTAAAGCATGGATGGCAACTTCAAAACGAACTTGATCGTTCCCTTTACCTGTACAACCATGCGCAATGGCAACCGCGTGTTCTTGCTTTGCTAAGGTTACTAATTTTTTAGCAATCAATGGTCGTGATAAGGCTGAAACTAATGGATATTCACCTTCGTACAAGGTATGCCCTTGTAACGCAATTAAGGCATATTCGGCGGCAAATTCTTGCTTTGCATCGATCATGTATGACGAAACGGCACCTAATTGTAAGGCCTTCGCTTTAATCGCTGCCATATCTTTGCCTTCACCCACATCAATACAGCAAGCGACGACATCATAACCTTTGTCTTTTAACCAGCTAATGGCAACCGACGTATCTAATCCACCTGAATAAGCAAGAATAATTTTATCATTTTGTTTGACCATTGATTTATACCTCCATAATTTTAAACATCGCTTCTCAATGACAGTATCGTACCACCCATTTTAACTTTATGCAATGATTTATATAAAATATTCAAGTAAAACGAAATATTCACTTTAAAAACGGTTATTTATACATTTATTCATAAATTAATGTATTTTCGTTCTCATTTTAAACTAAAAAGTTGTCATAACCGACTGGCTATGACAACTTTTTTTATATTAAATTTTAAATCTATTCAACCACTTGACGCACAAATGGATCAGAAGAAATCCCTTGTGATAAGATCAGCTTTGACCATTCCTTAGCTGAAAATAGTGAGTGATCTTTATAGTTCCCACAACTATCAATCGTTGTGCCTTGAACGTCTTCCCACTTGGCAGGGCCTGCAATAAATTCTAAGGAAGATTTTAAGGCTTTTGCCACTTCTTCAGTACTGTGTTCGCCCCAAGTAATCAAATGAAACCCAGTTCGGCAACCAAATGGTGAACAATCAATGACGCCGTCCATCCGATCACGCAATAACCCAGCTAACATGTGTTCGATAGTATGCAACCCTGCGGTATCAATCGCCGTTTGATTGGGTTGAACTAACCGTAAATCAAAGTTAGTGATGGCATCACCCTTGGCACCATGTTCAACTGTGATCTTACGCACGTAGGGTGCTAAAACTTTCGTATGATCTAATGCAAAACTTTCTACTTTAGCCATTTTGAAACACTCCTCTAATTAAATTCTAATAACATAGTTAGTGTACCACAAACCTTGGGTTATTTGGTTACCGGAGTTGTCTGTCGAGCAGCATCTCGCACTAAGACTGACTTCAAGTATTGACCAGTATAGCTTTCAGGCACAGCGGCAATTGCTTCTGGGGTCCCAGTCGCCAAGACTTGACCACCACCCGCGCCACCTTCTGGCCCTAAATCAATCAAGTGATCCGCCGACTTAACAATATCTAAGTTATGTTCAATAATCAAAACTGTATTGCCGGCATCCACCAAGCGTTCCAAAACGCCGATGAGTCGACGAATATCTTCGCTATGCAATCCGGTCGTTGGTTCATCCAAAATATAGAAATTCTTCCCAGATTGTTGTTTGTGCAATTCTGATGCCAACTTCATCCGTTGGGCCTCACCACCAGATAGTGTCGTTGCTGGTTGGCCTAACTTAACGTAACCGAGACCAACATCCACTAAGGTTTGCAATTTCCGTCGAATTTTAGGAATCGGTTCAAAAAACTTAACGGCTTCTGAAGCGGTCATCTTTAAAATATCCGCAATGTTTTTCCCTTTGTATTCAACTTCCAAAGTTTCAGAATTATATTGCTGCCCATGACAAACTTCACACGGCACAAAAACATCGGGTAAAAAGTTCATTTCAATCTTTAGAATCCCGTCACCATGACAAGCTTCGCAACGGCCGCCCTTAATATTGAAACTAAAGCGCCCCTTTTGATACCCGCGAAGCTTAGCTTCATTAGTTTGTGCAAATAAATCCCGAATATTATCGAAGACGCCAGTATACGTCGCTGGATTACTCCGTGGCGTACGGCCAATCGGACTTTGGTCAATATTAACTAAGCGTTCAATATTTTTGACGCCACTAATTGAGTGATAGGTCCCGGGCTTTTCTGAATTATGATTTAATTTTTGGGCTAAAGCACGCTTCAAAATATCATTAACCAGCGTTGACTTACCTGATCCAGAAACCCCGGTTACGACGACTAATTCACCTAAGGGAAAGTCCACATCAATTTGCTTCAAATTATTTTCAGCCGCACCAGTAATTCGAATCTTTTTGCCATTACCAGGCCGCCGCGTCGCAGGTACTGGAATGAATCGTTTGCCGGCTAGATATTGACCCGTTAATGATTTACGGGAGCGGGCCACTTGTTTTGGCGTCCCAGCGGCCATGACTTCACCACCATTTTCACCAGCGCCCGGTCCAATATCAATAATGTAATCCGCCGCTCGCATCGTATCTTCATCATGTTCAACTACGATTAGCGTATTGCCTAAATCACGCATTTTCTTTAACGACTTAATTAACCGATCATTATCCCGCTGATGTAACCCAATCGACGGTTCATCCAAGATGTACAACACACCTGATAGATTCGATCCAATTTGAGTAGCCAAGCGAATCCGTTGGGCCTCGCCCCCAGATAAGGTCCGAGCAGCACGACTTAACGTCAAATAAGATAAGCCCACATTTTGTAAGAACGTTAACCGATCACGAATTTCTTTTAGAATCGGTTGCGCAATGACTAATTCTTGCGCTGATAACTTCAATTGTGCAAAAAAGTCGAGTTCATCCCCGATAGCTTCCGCTGAAACGGTGCCTAAATGTTGACCACCGACCTTAACTGCTAAGGCTTTCCGATTCAAGCGGAAACCATGGCAAGTTTGGCAAGTTAATTCTGTCATGTATTTACGCATTACGTCACGTGTGAAGTCACTACTGGTTTCCCGGTAACGACGATCGACGTTATTGATAACCCCTTCAAAGACAGCATCCACATCACGCACACCGCCAAAATCATTTTGATAATGGAAGTGGAATTGTTGACCTTCCGAACCAAATAAGACCGTCTGACGGTCAGCTTTGCTTAAATCTTCGTATGGCACATCCATCGGAATCGACAACTGTTCACAAGCTTGCTTTAACATCTCGGGATAGTATTGTGAACTAATCGGATTCCAAGGTGCCAAAGCCCCTTCGGCTAATGTCAGGCTTTTATCTGGAACCACTAAATCTTCATCAACTTCAAGCTTAACACCTAAGCCTTCGCAATCAGGACAAGCACCCTGGGGCGCATTAAAGGAGAACAACCGTGGTTCAAGTTCACCCACCGTGAACCCACAGACTGGGCAAGCATAGTGTTCAGAAAACAGAATTGGGTCGCCACCGATGACATCTGCAATCGCATAGCCCCCACTTAAACGTAGCGCCGCTTCAAACGAATCAAATAACCGTGAGCGTTCACCCGACTTGACCACGATACGGTCAATCACAATTTCAATAGTATGTTGTTGATTCTTATTCAGTTCAAAGGTTTCCCCGATATCATGAACCTCATTATCAACTCGGACACGCACAAAACCTTCACGCTTGATCTTTTCAAAGATCTTTTTGTGTTCGCCTTTTTTTTGACGCACCACTGGTGATAGAATTTGTAGTTTAGTCCGTTCAGGTAATTTTTGCACCCGATCAACCATTTGTTCAACGGTTTGACTAGCAATTAACGTCCCATCATTCGGACAGATTGGTTGCCCAACCCGTGCCCACAACAAACGTAAATAATCGTTAATTTCAGTGACCGTACCGACCGTTGAGCGCGGATTCTTGGACGTCGTCTTTTGATCAATTGAGATTGCAGGGCTTAACCCATCAATTGAATCAACATCCGGCTTTTGCATTTGCCCTAAGAATTGCCGTGCATACGCTGACAGACTTTCAACATAGCGTCGTTGCCCTTCTGCATACAATGTGTCAAATGCCAGCGAACTCTTACCGGAACCGGATAGTCCCGTCACGACTACTAATTTATTCCGCGGAATCGTGACATCAATATTTTTTAAATTATGGGCTCGTGCCCCGTGAATGACAATCTTATCGTTCGCCAAAAAAATGACCTCCTAGCTAATCTGCGCTTTTAATTCCATGACAGTATCGCGTAACGTTGCAGCCTGTTCAAAGTCTAACTTCTTAGCCGCCGTCTTCATCTGTTCCTCTAACTTACTAATCATATCGAGTTGTTGTTCATGGGTCATATCATCAAAATCTGTTTCTAAGAAATCATCCTTTTTACCGGTATCAGTCGTTGCTTTCGTCGAGGCAATCAACTCTGGGATTGATTTCTTAATCGTGTGCGGTGTAATGTGATGATCATGATTATACTGCTCTTGAATCTGCCGCCGCCGGGCAGTTTCATCCATTGCCGCTTGCATGGAAACGGTGGTCTTATCAGCGTACATAATGACCGAGCCATGTTCATTCCGTGCAGCACGGCCAATAGTTTGAATTAACGAGCGTTCATTTCGTAAAAAGCCTTCCTTATCGGCATCCAGAATAACCACTAATGACACTTCCGGAACGTCAATCCCTTCACGCAATAGGTTAATCCCAATTAAGACATCAAACTTACCTAACCGTAAATCACGAATAATCTTAGTTCGTTCCAACGTCTTGATATCACTATGCAAGTAACGCACTTTAATGCCTAAATCTTTCATATAATCCGTTAAATCTTCGGACATTTTCTTGGTTAAGGTCGTGACAAAGACCCGTTCATTACGTTCAACCCGCGCATTAATTTCACCAACTAGGTCATCAATCTGTCCCATAATTGGCCGCACTTCAATCTTAGGGTCTAATAATCCGGTTGGTCGAATAATTTGTTGGACCACATGCTTCGTACGATCCATTTCGTAAGGACCAGGAGTCGCTGACATATACACGACCTGATTTTCGTGTTGTTCCACTTCGGCCAACTTTAAAGGCCGATTATCGAGCGCACTTGGCAACCGAAAACCATAATCCACTAACATTTGTTTACGTGAGCGGTCACCGTTATACATACCACGAACTTGTGGCATCGTCACATGGGACTCATCAACTACCATTAAAAAGTCTTTCGGAAAGAAATCTAATAGCGTATATGGCGGCTCGCCGGGATGGCGGCCATCCATAAACCGAGAATAATTTTCAATCCCGTTGGTATAACCCATCTCACGTAACATTTCAATATCGTAGGTCGTCCGTTGCTTTAACCGTTGGGCTTCCAACAACTTGCCATCCGCTGTTAATGTTTTTAAACGGTCCGCCAATTCAGCATCAATGCCATCAATTGCTTGTTCCATAATGTCATCATTCGTCATAAAATGCGTCGCTGGGAAGATGGCAACATGGTCCCGATCACCAACCACTTCACCTGTTAACGCATCGATTTCTCGAATCCGGTCAATTTCATCACCAAAAAATTCAACCCGCAAGGCGTGATCATCACGCGAAGCTGGAAAAATTTCAACAATATCACCATGAACCCGGAAACGTCCCCGTTGAAAATCAATATCATTACGATCAAATTGAATATCCACGAGTTTACGTAACAACGCATCTCGCTCTAAAGTCATGCCCACTCGTAAAGAAACCACATGATTCTTATACTCAGTCGGATCACCTAACCCAAAAATACTGGAAACCGAAGCGACAACAATCACATCATTTCGTTCCAACAATGAACTCGTTGCCGAATGGCGTAACTTATCAATTTCGTCATTAATGGCCGAGTCTTTTTCAATATAAGTGTCACTGGAAGGCACGTAGGCTTCTGGTTGATAGTAATCATAATAACTGACAAAATATTCGACCGCATTGTGTGGGAAAAACTTTTTAAATTCCCCGTATAGTTGACCAGCTAACGTTTTGTTATGCGATAAAATTAAGGTTGGCCGATTAACTTGCGCAATGACATTTGAAATCGTAAAAGTTTTCCCAGTCCCGGTGGCACCTAACAGAATCTGTTCTTTTTCACCCGCATTTAAGCCAGCCGTTAATTGCTGAATGGCCTGAGGTTGATCCCCAGTAGGTTGATACTCAGAAACCAAATCAAATTGATTATTATCGACACGATCAATCAAAAGCGACTCCTCCTCTAAAAGCTATTTTTAAGTTTCCATCATTAACCGGACTAATACGACTTAATCCCGGTCGTTCGCCATTTAACTGGCGTCGTTCCTCATAAAAAATAGGCAAGCCGTGGCTTCCCTATCACTTACAAAACCGCTATTCATTTTAGCATATCGAACATACTTTCGCCATTAATCAGGTTGCGTCGTTGCGCCTAGAATTTGTTGCGTCAAGGCTTGCATTTTTTCTTGATTGGTAAACGACTCAGCCAACATTTCTGGCAAGACTGCTTGCAAAAAATACTGCACACTTGCCAGTTGTTTGAACGCCACAATGGTTTTCAAACTTTCTTGATAGATTGCCGTAAATACTGATTCCGGATTACCTTTTTGAATTTCACCAAATGATTCATAAAGTAAGTCAATTTTATCCGCTACCGATAAAATTTGACCTTCTAACGTCGCATCTTTGCCTTCCGACAACCGGCGCGAATAGGCTACCTGAAACTCGGCTGGAATTTCATTTTGAATGAAGTTTTGGGACAGCTTATGTTCGACATCCGCTAACATTTCCCGGAGGGTCTTAGTCGCATATTTAACAGGCGTTTTGATATCGCCAATGAAACGCTCATTATAATCATGGTTCAACGCTTTTTCATACAGGGCCCGCCAATCAACTTCCTGCCCAGCATTAGCTTCAACATCCCCTAAGAACTGCGCAATCTCAGCAACCTTAAATGAATGGGCCGCGACTGAATGATTCTGATACTTAAAAAATCCGGGCGCCCGTTGAATCGTTTCTAAATTACTCAAACTTTGTAAATATTGATGCATACCCATTTTTAAACACCGTCCTAACCTCACTTAAATTGGCCTCAGTGTACCAAATCTACTACTGACAAGCAACAAAAAAACGGTTCCAGCAGCCTTGCTAGTCCCGTTTAACTCATTATTTAGTTGATGGTAGCGGCTGTTGCGGCCGATGCAGTAAGAAGGCCATCAAATAAGACACAATTAGGAATCCTGCCACCACAATATACGGATAATGCGTATTCATATCCAATAACATGCCGGACATGATAGGCCCCACAATATTACCCACACTTGTTAGTGACATGTTCAACCCGTTAATCAAACCTTGATTGGACTCGCTGGCTTTAGTCAATAAAGTCGTAATCGCTGGTCGTAATAGGTCAAATGCCGAGAAGATGACCAAAGTTGCAATCATGACTTCCCATTTAGTGTGCGCTTGAGTAATCCAAATGGTACAGATAGCCGCCGCCGCAAAACAAACGCGAATAACACGCCGTTCGCCCCATTTTTGCACAAAAGTATCGAACAACGCTACTTGTAAAAA
The DNA here is from genome assembly GCF_002970915.1 of Lactobacillus sp. CBA3605. Classification (NCBI taxonomy): domain Bacteria; kingdom Bacillati; phylum Bacillota; class Bacilli; order Lactobacillales; family Lactobacillaceae; genus Lactiplantibacillus; species Lactiplantibacillus koreensis. The sequence goes on along the minus strand of NZ_CP027190.1, from coordinate 1,949,134 downwards.
TAACGAAATTAAGCCATTTAAAGTTAAGACCATCGCAATGTTACTTAAACTAAAATGAAAGACTTCGTTAACGTAAATACTGTAGATACTTTCGAATCCTTGCAACCCAAATGAAGAGACTAAAATCATCGTAAATAAAATGATAATCGGCACAGTCCAAAAGGCGCGACTTAACGGATGACTGGCTGGCTCAGCCTTCGAATCCCGCTCTGGTTCACGTTGAGCCAAGGTTTCAGCATCACTCGGGAGTAAGCTTAATAAGACAATCGCACTAATTAAGCCCAAACTACCGGCCACCCAAAATGGTGTCTTATAACTGATTCCTGCTAAAATACCGCCAATCCCTGGACCTAAAATCAATCCACCGCTAAAGGCCGCTGATAACCAACCAATAACCTTAGCTCGTTGTCGCTTGGTTGTAATATCAGAAGCTAAGGCCATCGCAGTTGGCACGACCATTGCCGCCGATAAGCCACCAATCAGCCGGGAAATATTAAACACCCATAACTGATTAGTCAAAGCAAACAAGAATTCTGAAACCATATATAAGAATAGCCCGCCCGCTAAGACTGGTTTACGACCAATGCGGTCAGATAATCGACCAATCAAAGGCGAAGCGACAAATTGCGCCAACGCAAATAAAGCGTTCATAATACCCATATCCGTTGCAGTTAGTTTGAGATCATTCTTAATAAATGGCATTACTGGAATAACTAAACTGATCCCTAAACAAACTAAAAATTCACTAAAAATTAAAATAAAAATGGCTCGTCGCGTTTGGCGTGTCATTAGCTTCACCTCTGGTTGTTTTATTTTTTTCACACAATACGGTCCATCATAACAACCGCCATTGCCCTTGTCTACTTTAAAGCTTGCAACCCTTATCGCCAGACAAACCACCCTAACTTGCGTACAATTAAAGGTATCAAATCCTAAGGAGGTCTGCAAAATGTCCCCTGAATTAACTGGTTTCACTAACTTACAAAAACTTGACCCCAATATTGTCGTGGACTTACGCTATGCCACGCCAAATAATTTTACCCATCAGGTTATTTATGATTTCACTACAGCCATCACCCGGACTGGCACGGCGCAAAAATTAGCCCACGCGAATGCCCTCGTGCAAACACATCAGCTCCGGTTAAAAATTTGGGATGCTTATCGACCAGTCAGCGCTCAAAAACGTTTATTTGAAGCCTACCCTGATCCAGAATTTGTCGCACCGCCCGATCCAAATTTCAGTCACCAAAAGGGCGTTACCCTTGATTTAACTTTGGTCACCGCAACTGGTGAAGACTGTCCAATGCCGACTGCGTTTGATGACTTTAGTCCATTAGCTCATCGAGATGCGCCCCGGACTGCAATTCAAGACCATTATTACCAAATCCTCAACACGGCGATGACTACCGCCGGCTTTGTCGGTTATGCCAATGAATGGTGGGATTATCGAGATGCTGAAATGGCGGATTATCAGCCCCTAGCTGCCAATCCCAATGACTATTAAATAAAAAAGGTATGCCCTGAAAAAATCAGCGGCATACCTTTTACATTCAAGTTCAGCAATCCATTAAGCTTTAATAAAAGCTTGGATGGCTTGGTCAAATTGTTCTAACTTCGTATTAGCAGCATCCAAAGAATCTCCTAAGGTCCCAATATAAAATTTAATCTTAGGTTCAGTCCCTGAAGGCCGAATTGCAATCCAAGTCCCATCGGCTAGCTTATATTTCAAAACATTCGCTGTTGGCAACGCAATTGGCGCTGTTTTGCCAGTTGCAAAGATTTCAACTTGTGATTGGAAGTCTTCAGTTGAAACAACTTGATGGCCCGCAAATTCAACGGGTGCTTCTTCACGGAACTTAGTCATGAGGGCTGCAATCTTATCACTACCACCAACACCATCAAATTCTTCTGAAGTCGTCTTTTCACGGAAATACCCATATTCAGCAAACAAATCTTGCAACCCATTATACAAGTTCTTACCTTGACGTTTGTAGTAAGCAGCCACTTCTGCCAAGAGGACAGTGGTCTGAATAGCATCCTTATCATGCACGAATGGCTTGATTAAATAACCATAGCTTTCTTCAAAGCCAAACATAAAGGTGTGTTCTCCAGTCGCTTCAAAGTGTTCAATTTGTTCCGCAATATACTTAAAGCCAGTTAAGACATTAATCATATCGACGTGGTATGATGCCGCTACCCTCGTTGCAAATTCACTCGAAACAATCGACTTCACCGCAGCAGCGTTCGCTGGTAACGTGCCAGCATCTTTATTGGCTTGTAAGATGTAATGTAACAAGAGCGCCGCAATTTGGTTACCCGTCAATAACACGTAGTCACCATTGGGCTGACGCACTGCTGTCCCTAACCGGTCAGCATCAGGATCGACCGCGATTAAAACATCGGCGCCTTCTTTTTTACCTAATTCAATCGCCATCTTAAAAGCAGATGGAAATTCAGGATTAGGGAACTTAACCGTTGGAAATTCGGGATCAGCAATGGCTTGTTCTTTAACAATACTAAAGTTTTTAAAGCCTGCATTGCGGAGGGCTTTTTCACCCAACATCTGGCCAGTCCCATGTAATGGTGTGAACACAAGCTTCATGTCCTTCCCCACTTCATCAACTAACTTTTGATTGATGGTAATCTTTTTAACTTCAGCCAAGTAATCTTGATCCACATCATCACCAATCATTGTCATGGTGTGATCAGCCAACAATTGAGCTTCATCAGCCACTTCAATGGCAAATAAATCAGTGGCTTTGCGAATATATGATGTGATTAAATCAGATTCCTTAGGCGGCATTTGACCGCCATCTTCACCATAAATTTTATAACCATTGTATTGTTTCGGATTATGACTAGCCGTAATCATAATCCCCGCATAGGTCTTTAGATGACGAACAGTGTAAGATAATTCAGGCGTTGGTCGTAACCCTTCAAATACAAATGATTTAATGCCATGCGCCCCTAAAACATGCGCTGCTTCATGAGCAAAATCGGTAGAATGGTGGCGCGAATCAAAACTAATTGCCACGCCACGGTCTTTAACTTCAGCTGGTAACGTATCCATGAATCGTGCAAGCCCTTCCGTTGCTTGACGAACCGTATAGATATTCATGCGATTAATCCCAGGGCCAAGAATGCCACGCATCCCTGCCGTTCCAAATTCCATTGGCTGATAAAAGGCATCTTCTAACGTCGCTTCATCACCTGCTAAATTCGTTAATTCTGCTTTTAGGCTTGGTTCGAGTGTTGCCTGTTGCTTCCAAGTTGAATAAGTTTCTTTCCAACTCAAGTGACCATCCCCAATTCATATAATTGTTAGTGCTTACAAAAATAGTATACAACATGTGACCCCTTTACAAGTTAAAATTCATGATAAATCTACGTTTGCATCGCAATTTAACCCGCTATCGCCACTATTTCAACTATTATTTCAGTCTCTTTTACTTAATTAATTGGTATAATTAAGTTCATAAGGGGGCTATCATGACTTTTTATTCATACACTTATTTAACGCAACAAAACAGTAACCACACGTTAATTCAACTGGCAGTGATTAGTATTATTATTTTAATTATCGGTCTAGTTAGTTGGCTCTGGTATCGGCATCAAACCGACTTAAAGTATCGTGATTTATTTATTATCATGGTTTTATTATTATTCTTGCTGATTGGGATTCAATTTAATGAGTGGCAGATGTTGCAATCTAATTCATCCCAAAAATCACAAGTTACTCAGATTATGCAACGGGTTGCGCAAAAACATCATATCTCGCGTCACAAAATCTGGTCAAATACGGCAACGGTTAGTAGCGGCATGTTAATTATGATGAATAAAACCATTTATAACGTGACAATTAATCCTGATGGCAATAGTTATACCCTGACCAAAGCCACCACGATTAATCCACAAATTACTTACGTTAAGGGGGACCAATAATGTTTTCATACTGGGATGTGACGATTAAATTAGGCCTAGGCTTATTAACCATCATTCTACAAATTAATCTATCTGGTAAAAGTAATCTTGCTCCTATCAGTGCCCTTGATCAGGTTCAAAATTACGTACTTGGTGCCATCGTTGGTGGGATGATTTATAGCACAAGTGTGACGGTACTTCAATATATTCTAGTACTGTTAATCTGGACACTACTCGTCTTAGTCCTGCGATTTTTGACTCACCATAACCGCTACATTAAAACCTTAATTGACGGTCAACCACAGCTCTTAATTAAAAACGGTGAACTAATGGTCGCAACCGCTCTGAAAAATGGGTTGAGTGCCAATGACTTAACTTTCCGTTTGCGTACTGAAGGCATTACCGATATCCGTTACGTTAAACGCGCGATTCTCAAGCAGAACGGTCAATTAACAATTACGCAAGTTGGCGATGATGTCATCAAGTATCCCTTAATCGTCGATGGTCAATTAGATACAGATGTCCTGGAGAGCAGCGATCATGATTTAGCTTGGCTACAAGCCCAACTTGATGCCAAAAATTATACTCTAAGCGATATTTATCTGGGTACTTATACGAACAAACAACTCTTATTATTTCCCTATCAACACTAAAAGATCACTAGCCATGGCTGTAACTCCGATGCCACAGTTAGTGATTTTTTAATCATTAAACGTTACTGGTAACTGTGGCTTGGCAAATAAGTACCCTTGCCCCCGTGTAATTCGTAAGTTATGCGCCAGTTGCAGGTCAGCTGCCGTTTCAATCCCTTCAAAGGTAAACAGCATTTGTTCGGCTTCTGCCTTTTCAAACCAAAAACGGAGCTCTGAAACTGCTGTTTTTAAATTAGCTTGTCCAATTTGACGACTATTTTGCAATGCGAACTTAATCGTGTTGGCATACGGTAACATCGGTGCAATATCTGCCAACAAATTATCCGAGCCCACATCATCAAACGCAATTAATACCCCCGCCGAGCGATAATCTCGGCTCATAGCCTTTAATACCGCTAAATCCGGCGTACTTACTAATTCAATGGTTAATTGGCGTGGCAATAAATTTTCAGTCACATAAGCATTCAGGTCGCGTTGCATGACCGGATTGGCAAATTGTTTTTGGGTCAGGTTAATTGAAACATTGTGGTACTTTAATTCCTTAACGGCCACATCCAACAACTGGATAACCGCCGCTGGTGTGAGCTCAAAATCAATTGGGATTCCCCAAGTTTGTTGGGCCTCATGCCATTGTCGTAATAATAATTCATACAAAATGGTCTGATTCGTCAGGACATTTTTAATGGGTTGGGCAAAATATTTATACGTTGGCATGGCTGCCTCCTTCACTGTGAGTTAAGGGTCTAATCGTAATCGTTTTCAGTGTTGCTGATTATAGCGAATTACCGCTTTGATGGCAACTAAAATGCGACCAACAAAACCAAGCGAAACAAAAAATAGTCATTGCAAGAATTTGTGAATTCCTGCAATGACTATTTATCATCGGTCATCAAGCGTGCCAAAACAGGCACAAAAAGCCAGTTTATTCCACGCTCGATTAACGCTCAACTACTTAATTTTTAACTTTATCACCGAGGGCCGTAATGTATGAATAAACTTGTTGTCCAGCTGTACCGCCTTCGCCGACAGCCGTCGCAACTTGCCGCAAATCTTTTTTACGTACATCGCCCACAGCAAAGATGCCAGGCACTTTGGTTTCCATATGGTTAGTCGTTTCAATCCAACCATTTTCATCCGTAATACCGAGATTACTAAAAGGCTTTGTAATTGGGTTAATCCCAACATAAATAAAGACCCCATCAACCGCAATTTCGCTATTTTCACCAGTTTGATTATTATTCACTTTCACACCAGTGACCTTTTTCCCATCACCAACAATTTCCGTGACGTTGCTGTTCCAGACAAAGTCCATCTTGTCATTTGCAAAGGCCCGGTCTTGTAAAATTTGTTGCGCCCGTAGTTGATCACGCCGATGAATAACAGTCACTTTATCAGCTAATTGCGTCAGGTAACTGCCTTCTTCAATGGCAGAATCACCACCACCGATGACGACCACGTGCTTGTTACGGAAGAATGCCCCATCACAAACGGCACAGTACGAAACACCCCGGCCACCATAGGTATCTTCGCCAGGTACCCCAAGTTTACGGTACTCTGACCCCGTCCCAATGACAATTGCTTTAGTTTCAAACGTATCCGAATCCGTCTTAACCACCTTAATGTCACCTTGGTCTTCAACTGATTCAACACTACCATAAGCATATTCTGCCCCAAATTGGGTTGAGGATTCATACATTTCCTTAGCCAAATCTGGCCCTAGAATTGATTTAAAACCCGGGTAGTTTTCAATTGCGGCGGTATTATTCATTTGTCCACCATAAATCCCACGATCTAATAGTAATACTGATAAATTGGCCCGTGAGGCATATAAGGCCGCTGTCATCCCAGCAGGACCGGCACCAATAATAATCACGTCGTAATGCTTTGCCATTTCTAAAACCCCTTCCACTTAACTAATCTATGTGGCTAAATATACCCCCAAAAATCTAGTTTGTCGACTAAGTTGTTTGTACACAACTGAAAAAAGTGGCCTCGCCATTATACATCATATTCGGTTTCTTTAATCCCTGTGTTCATCAAATCATAGGGACTCTTCATTTTTTCCGGGTCCCAACTAGCAATCCCCACGACTAATAAAATTTCTAACGAACTCAAACTAACTGAAGCTTGTAGGCCCTTATCAAAACTCGTTTTAATGCATGTATAATACCATCTGATTGTACGCTAATAGCACGCGAATGATTCAAAATCACCCAGCGTGGTAATAACGCGCTAAGGCCTCTTACGACAGGGGTCTTAACGATAATGAAATTATCCGTGATTATCAACTGTTTCTAATCACTTAGTAAAAGGTCAGAAATTGTTGCCCCTGGCCGGTAGCCACATCCTAACCACTTGCTACGCATCATAAGACCCCATTCAACAATTTACTTGTTTTCAGGATTATTTAACTTAGCCCAATCACCGACAGCTGTAATCCGTCCTTGCGTATTGCCAGCCTTGGCTTCTTGGTCAACCGCCATTTGAGCGACTAAGTTCAAATAATTGAAGGGATCATCAAAGTTTGGTGAGAATAGCATATCAACAAAGGCTAAATCATCAATTGTATTCCCATTTTGAATAGCTACTGAAACCGTATTGGCTGACTGGGCAACTTCGTGAGGACTCCAGAACTGTGCTCCTAGGACTTGCCGATTCTCAGGATTATACGTTAATTCAATTCTCAATGGATCCGTGCTTGGCATGTAACTTGGCCGCCACGTGCCATCAAAGACGACTCGTTTAACTGGCACGTTGCTCATCTTCGCAACTTCATAAGTCAGCCCAGTAGTTGCTAGCGTGTAATTAAATAACTGCATTGCCGACGTTGCCTGCGTTCCCATGTAAGGTTGGATGTTGCCAAAAATATTAACCCCAGCTAAAGCCCCTTGCCGGACAGCGTTCGTTGCCAACGGCGTATAAGCTGACCGACCCGTTGGGTTAAAGTTAACCACACATGAATCGCCCGCAGCATAAATATCAGGATTAGACGTTTGAACATAATCATTGATAATGATAGCACCATGTCTGTCCATATCCACTTGACCACGTAATAATTCAGTCGTTGGAATAAAGCCTGTCCCAACAATTGCTAAATCGGCCACAAAATCCCCTTGGGTTGTTTCAATAACCAATTCACCTTTATCGTTCCCGGTAAATGCAGTAACCCGATGATTTAAGAGCACTTTAACGCCATGTTGCTTCAATAAATCAACCGCTTGGTCAGACATATCTTTGCTAATATAGTGATTTAAAATCTGATCATGTGATTGGAACAAGGTTACTTCATGATTTGTATTGGCATAGCTTTCAGATAATTCGGTTCCAATATAACCAGCCCCAACAATCGCAATCCGTTTGTTATCCTTAGCAGTTTTGTAAATTTCCTGTGCTTGTTCATACGTTTTGCACAAAAGAACTTTCGATTCATCAATCCCAAAGATTGGTGGCACCGCAACGGATGACCCGGTCGTCATAATTAACTTGTCATAATGGTCATCAAAGACTTTACCTGTTTCCATATCTGCAACTTGCATCGTCTTAGCAGTTGCATCAATTTTAAGTACATTATGCTTAGTTTTTACTGTAGCACCCGCTGCTTCAAGTTCTTCTGGTGACGCATAAAACATATCTTCTAGCTTATTAACCTTGCCACCTAAATAAAGATAAATCCCACAAGATAAGAATGAAATATTATCGTTACGTTCATAAATCGTCACTTCTGATTCTGGATGATTCTTTAAAATTTGATTTGCTGCCGCTGTTCCGGCATGGGTACAACCAACAATTACAATCTTCATACTAAGTATTCCTCCACAGAATTAATTTATTTGTCACATATACGTTGATACAGACCAACTTAATTATAACCGCTTTTTCGACTAATTTATATCCGGATTTGTTAAAACACCTAAATTATTTTAATATCGGCGTAAAAAAGTTTGGATATCGCTTTCAACCATTCCAACCCTTGCTTAAACTCACCGCTCAATTGAAAAAAGACGAGACCTTCGTATTCCACTAAATCATTATTTGGTATACTATGTAACTTAGGGGTAATTTTACTGAACATAATTTGAACGTAAGGGGCCAGTGTATGTATCGCTATTTTATTCAACCACAATTAAATAAATTCAATAATTCTTTGATTGGTTACGAAATGCTTATTCGTTACCGTGAAACCGAAGCAGATCGTTGGACACTACCAGCAAACTTTGAAGCTATTCCAATTGATGTACAAATTGATTTATTGAAGGCAACTGCCAGTGAGTTGTCTTTAAAGATTGGGTCAGTTTCTATCAATTTCAACCGTAAGCAATTTTTAACACCTGCGATTGCGGCCGCCGTTATTGACGCCCAAGCTAAATTGTTTCCGGTTAAAGTGATTGTTGAAGTAACTGAAGAACCTGATGAAGAAGCTTATTCACTAGCTGATATGCAAAAACAAATTGAATTAATCAAAGCGCATGGATTAGAGTTTAGCCTGGATGACGTTGGTACTGGTATTAACGTTTTTGACCATATTAAACCATTACTTGGTTATGCTGAAGAAATTAAATTTGCCATGCAAAACTTCCGTAAAGAAGAACGAACTGATGAAATTCCGGCACAACTCAAATTCTGGAATGATGTTGCCTTAGAACATGATGCTCGCTTAATTCTTGAAGGGGTCGAAGATGACGCTGAAGATCAATTGGCGGATGATTTAAATATTCCACTCCGTCAAGGGTATTACTACGGCAAGCCACATCTTTTCAAGCTTAAATCTGACCGTTAAAAAAATGATCCAGCTGATTTATTCAGCTGAATCATTTTTTATTATTTCGTGGTTTTCTTCGTAGCAGATTTGTTAGCATCCGCTTTGGTTAACTTAATTCCTAAGTCTTTAATATAAGCACGTAAATCATCCTTAACATCAGGATGAGTTAGCCCATATTCAATCGTCGTCTTTAAGTAACCAAATTTGTAACCGACATCATGACGTGTGCCCTTAAATTCATGGGCGAAGACGCGTTGCGTTTTATTCAGCGTATCAATGGCATCAGTTAATTGGATTTCATCACCCTTACCTGGTTTTTGATGTTCTAAGACATCAAAAATTTCAGGAGTTAACAAGTAACGCCCAATAATCGCCAAATCACTGGGAGCATCTTCGGGACTTGGCTTTTCAACAAAGTTATTCACATTGTATAAACCAGGTGCCTTTTCACTTTCAGGATTAATAACCCCATATTTCGATACATCATCATGTGGCACCTTCATAACAGCTAAGGTTGAGGCATGTGTTTGATCATAGCTATCCATCAATTGCTTCGTCAATGGCACTTTGTCTTCCATCAAATCATCACCCAGCATGACAACAAAAGGTTCGTCCCCAACGAAGGCTTTAGCCGTTAAAACTGCATCACCTAAGCCACGGGGATGTGATTGCCGAATAAAGTAGAGGTTAATATCAGTCGTTTCTTGAACGAGTTTTAACATTTCTTCCTTGTGCTTAGCCCGTAAATTATCTTCCAGTTCTGGATTTGAATCATAGTAGTCTTCGATACTCCGCTTGCTCTTACCCGTAACAATCACAATATCTTCAATACCAGACTTCCGTGCTTCATCAACGATGAATTGAATCGTTGGCTTATCAACAATTGGCAGCATTTCCTTGGGCATTGCTTTAGTAGCTGGTAAGAAACGAGTTCCTAAACCAGCGGCGGGAATAACTGCTTTTCTAACTTTAGACATTTGGACATCCTCCTAAGAATAATGAAATAAAATAATAACCTACTGAATTTCAGGTTTCCCCTCACGTTGCATCAACTGAGGGATAACTTGCTTAATATCGGCGCCATTATATAAAACATCATAAATGGCTTCGGTGATGGGCATTTCAATCTGCTGCTGTTGGGCTAATTCGTAAGCCGCTTTAGTAGATGGAATCCCTTCAATCACCATTCCCATGGTCGCAACGACCGTCTTCAAATCTTGACCAGCGCCAAGTTCATTACCAGCCCGCCAGTTACGTGAATGCACACTCGTAGCAGTTACAATTAAGTCACCAACACCTGATAACCCGATAAAAGTTAACGGTTCAGCCCCTAATGCCACGCCAAGACGGCTAATTTCAGCCAATCCACGTGTCATCAAAGCAGCTTTGGCATCATCACCATAGCCCAACCCATGTAACGCACCAGCACCTAATGCAATAATATTTTTCAGGGCAGCACCTAATTCAACCCCAATGACATCATTGTTTGTATAGATTCGGAAATAATTATTCATAAAGAGCTGTTGTACCAGCTTAGCAGCCGCATCGTCCGCGCTTGCCGCTGTGATTAACGTGATATCGCGTTTAGCAACTTCTTCCGCATGACTAGGGCCAGATAACACCACAATTGCTTGACGTAAATTGGCTGGAATTTCTTCTGCCAACACTTGCGATAACCGCTTGTGGGTTTCTAATTCTAAGCCTTTGCTAGCATGAACAATAATTGGCCGTTGTCCAGTTGCTTGTAACACCGCTGTGACTTGTTGTGCCACACTACGGATAGCCTTCGTTGGCACGACGAACAGAATCACTGCAACTCCATCTAAAGCCGCCTTCAAATCCGTATAAGCCATTAACGACTCTGAATAATGAAACCCATGGACATAGCGTTCATTCGTATGCTGATCGTTTAGTTCAGCTGCTTGTGCAGCCGAATTAGACCAGAGTCGAACTTCATTTCCGTTCTCATCTAATAAGTTCGCCAAAATACTGCCCCATGAGCCAGCACCTAGAACGGCAACTTTTTCTGTCATTCAAATATACCTCTAATCTACTTATTTTCGGTGGCAATTTTTTGACCAGAACCATCAAGGTACCAACGATTCTCGGTTAATCGGCGTCGACGCCAAATAATCAAAGTCAAACTACCAATAAATAATACCACGGATAGGGCCTGTGAAATACGGATGACGCCAAATAACATTAAAGAATCTGTCCGCATTCCTTCTGTAAAGAAACGACCAAATGAATACCATGCGACATAGGCCAAGAACACTTCACCCTGTTTGTAAAGCCCCTTTTTATGTCGCGTCGTCATCAATAAAACGAATCCGAGCAAATCCCAAACCGACTCGTATAAAAACGTCGGTTGCCGATATGCACCGTTGATATACATCTGAGAAATCAACCACTGCGGTAAATGTAACCCTTGTAGAAAGCCCAAACTAGTCACCCGGCCAAAAGCTTCCTGGTTCATGAAATTACCCCAGCGACCAATTCCTTGGCCCATAATGACAGTTGGTGCCGCAACATCTAACATTAACCAAACGGGGACAAACCGTGATCGGCAAAATAGAATCACCACAATTGCCGCACCAATTAAGCCGCCATAAATGGCAATACCGCCATCCCAGATTCGGATAATTTCACCTGGATTTTGGCTATAATAGGACCATTGAAACCCAACATAATATAATCGAGCCGCAATTAAAGTAAACGGTAAGGCCCACAAAATCATATCGTAAATATCATCTGGTCGAATACCACGCCGCAGACCCTCGCGCACAGCCAAAGTCACCGCAATAATAACGGCACTTGCAATAAATACGCCATACCAATGAACCTCAATCGGCCCTAATCTTAACGCAATCGGGTTTAACGCCCCCAAGACGAGTTTCACGCTGTCGCCATCTCCTTAATGCTTTTCAGAATCATGGGCTGAATTTTCTTTGATTAAGGAATTCAAATTGTCATCAAACACCTTAGTCGCATCATAGCCCATGCTTTCAGCCCGAAAGTTCATCGCAGCTGCTTCAATAATAATGGCTAAGTTACGCCCAGTTTTAACCGGAATAGAGACTTCCGGCACTTCAACATCAAAAAACTTACGCGATGCTTCGCCATTTCCTAGTCTATCAAATTGCTTATCTGGCGTCCAATTCTCTAAGTGAACAATTAAATCAATATCGGTATCTTGGCGGACTGCTCCGGCACCGAATAAGTTCATCACGTCAATAATCCCAATCCCCCGAATCTCAAGGAGATGATTTAAAATCTTTGGTGCTTCCCCAACTAGGGTTTGTTCATCTTGTTGATAAACATCTACGCGATCATCTGCAATCAAGCGATGCCCCCGTTTGACGAGCTCCAAAGCCGTTTCACTTTTCCCAACCCCTGAATCACCAGTAATTAAAACCCCTAGCCCATAAATGTCCACTAAAACACCATGAACCGATTGACGTTCAGCTAATTTACCTTCCAAGTAGTTGGTCATATTACTTAAAATTCGTGAAGAAGTCATCTTAGTGCCTAAGATTGGTACCTTGTTCTCGTCACCAGCCTGAACAAGCTCAGCAGGTACGGGTAATCCCGTAGAAACCACAAAAGCTGGCGTCGTTAATTGACACATCTTCCGAAAAATCATTAATCGTTCATCGTGGCTCATATTCTTTGAATAAGCGGTTTCAGTTTTCCCCAGCAATTGTACCCGTTCGCGCGGGTAGTAGTTGAAGTAGCCTGTTAGTGCTAAACCAGGCCGTGAAATATCACTAATTGTAATTTCTTTATCTGCTAGTAGCTTGGCGCCATGGTAAACATCCAAGCGGGTATTTTTCACTAAATCGGCAACAGTTACACTTTCTGCCAAGTTAATCCCTCCCAAATTATTCAGCTATAAAAAAAAGCCAGTGGCATTGTCCAAAATTGCTATTGCAATCTTTTTTCAAGCCGCTCGCACTTTTTTGACTGAAAATGGATCATTCCTATCTGTTAATTTTAGCACTTTAAAGCGCTTTATTCACCATTTACATCACGCTTAGCTAAAAAATTAGAAACAATCACATTTGCCAAGGACATTAAAACCGACACTAAGACGGCCATTCCAAAACTGGAAAATCCAAAACTGGTTTTGCCGACAAAATAAGACGTCAGTTGGAGCATCAAACCATTAATCACAATACTGAATAACCCTAAGGTCAATAACGTAATCGGTAATGATAATAACAGTAGCACGGGTTTAACCGCTGCGTTCAAGACTGCTAAAACAAAACTTGCCAATAAAGCAATCCACACATTGGCAACATGGAAATCACTCTTAAAAAAGCCAGCAATGGCAATAAATAATACGGTATTAATTATAATTCGTTTCCAAAAACCCACTCACTATCACTCCATTAATCTTGGTGGCGCGGCTCATCTTCTTCATGGACGTTATGAATTTCTTTACGTCCTTGCGGTTGCTGCGTAGTTTGTGATGACTGCCCAGTAGCTTGGCGCATCTGATCAAAAAAACCAGATTGCTTAGGCTGACTGGGAATAATGGTCATTAGAACTAAGTACAACAAAATCCCAAAACCATGTGACGCAATTGTCAGTAACACAAATAACACACGCAATACGGTAGCATTCCACTGTAGGTAGGCGGCAATGCCACCCAAGACACCGGCAACGACCCGATTGTTAGATTTAGTTAGTTTACGATTAGTTTTAGTCTTCATAATTAGACCCCTCACATAAGTTTAGTCTAATTATATTCTACTAATTGTAAAAGCAGGTTGCAAACTTGATGGACCGGCTTTAGAAATTATTTATGAATCACTAAACTAAATTCGAACTTTCTGGATTCAATTCTATGATTTTTCCAGTATTCAAGTAAACGATCCATTCACCAACATTGGTGACCAATGCACCGATTCGTAACAAATAACTCGCAACATTAAGATAGTCGGTCGATCCAATCACAGTTTCTGGATGGCGTTCCATCTTCGAAATTCCTTTTTCGTTGATTTTATCGTACATTTCACCAACTTTAGCATCCTTAGCCGCAACTTTACGGGCTGCCAAATCATCGCTTTTAACATAGGCTGCTAACATCTCTTCGACCATTTTACGGACCCGGTTCCCCATCTCAGATAACTGCGCTTCAATTTCAGGGACACGTACATGTCCTTTAACCCGAATCGTCGCATGCGCAATGTTCCGGGCATAATCAGCCATCCGTTCTAATTCTGAGACGGCCTTTAAAATCGTAACGATTTCACGTAAATCAGAAGTTACTGGCTGGTATAAAGCAATCATTTCAAATGATTTTTGTTCCAATTCGACTTCACGTTCATTAATTTTGGCATCATTATCAATGATTTCTTGAGCTAAATCACGATCATGGTCAATAAAAGCTTTCACAGCTTTTTCAATAGTTTCACTAACCATCATTCCCATTTCGGTAAAATTAGCATCAATATCATTTAATTCATCATCAAATAGTCGTCGCATGGTTTTATCCTCCTAACCAAATCGGCCTGAAATATAGTCATTGGTTGCTTGCTTAACCGGATTCATGAAAATCTGTTTCGTATCATTTACCTCAATTAACTCACCATTCAAGAAAAAAGCGGTTCGATCAGAAATTCGTGACGCCTGTTGCATATTATGCGTAACAGTTATGATAGTGTAATCATGCCGTAAATTCAATAGGGTCATTTCAATCATATGGCTTGAAACTGGGTCCAACGCACTGGTGGCTTCATCCAAAAGAATAATTTCTGGTTCAACTGCAAGGACTCGTGCGATACAAATCCGTTGCTGTTGACCACCAGATAAAGATAACGCATTGACATGTAAGCGATCTTTGACCTCATCCCAAATTGCCGCTTGTTTCAAGCTTTTTTCAACGGCTGCATCCAGCGTTTCCTTATCGCGAACCCCGGCTAACCGTAATCCATAAACAACATTTTCGTAAATTGAAAACGGAAAGGGATTGGGCTGTTGAAAAACCATCCCGATTTCTTTTCGTAATTGAACGGTATCTGTCGTCGGTGCATAGATATTCGCCTGATTAAAAGCCACCTCACCAGTAATCGTCACATTAGGAATTAAGTCGTTCATCCGATTCAAGCACCGTAAAAACGTTGATTTACCACATCCTGATGGACCGATTAAAGCCGTGATCCCTTTGTTTTCGAAACTAAGATTAACACTTTTCAAAGCCTCTTTCTTACCATAAAAAAGTGATAGATTTTCAGTCTTTAAAATTGTACTCATTAACTCGCCTCCTAGCCAAAATTACCAGAGATATAATCATTTGTCAGGTCAACTTTAGGATTGGTGAAAACATCCCCCGTTTCAGCATATTCCAAAACTTTACCGAGATTAAAGAACGCCGTATAGTCACTAATTCGTGACGCTTGTTGCATATTATGGGTTACGATAATAATCGTATAGTTTTGCTTTAATTCTAGCAAAGTGTCTTCAATCTGACTCGTCGAAATGGGATCCAAAGCACTAGCTGGTTCGTCTAACAATAAAATATCAGGCTTAATAGCAATTGCCCGGGCAATGCACAGCCGTTGTTGTTGACCACCCGAAAGCGCTAAGGCACTCTTATTTAAATCATCTTTAACCTGGTCCCACATGGCCGCCTGTCGTAAAGATCGTTCCACAACTTCATCTAATTCTTGCTTATTCTTCATGCCACGTTGCCGTAATGCAAAGGTAATATTTTCATAAATTGATTTAGCAAAGGGATTAGGCCGCTGGAAAACCATGCCAATATGGCGCCGCATCTCATAAACGTCAATTGCATTACTATTAATATCTAAGCCCCGATACATAATTTGGCCCTTAACCGTGGCAATTCGATCATTCATGCGATTCAAAGAACGCAAATAAGTTGATTTCCCTGAACCAGATGGTCCAATCAGTGCACTGATTTTATACCGTTCAAATTGTAAATCACCCTCTGAAATTGCTTCCGACTTACCATAGAACACGTGTAAATCGTGCGTTGAAAGTGCAATTTCATGTGCTTTTTCATCGAACTTCATAATATTTCGTTGATCTGTCGTCATCGTTGTTGCATCTGCCATTAAAAGGACCTCCTTATTCAGCGGTTAAATGTTTATACAAGCGTTTTCCAAGCCAGCGGGCTAAGAAGTTAAAGAGCAAGACCGCAATAATTAACACGGCCGAGGCGCCCGCTGAGACCGCCTTAGCATCCGGCATAATCCCTTCAGAATTAATCTTCCAAATATGCACGGCCAGGGTCTCAGCCGGGCGCATAGGACTTAAGGGACTACTAATATTAAATGGATTCCAATCGCTGAAATTTAACGCTGGCGCACTTTGGCCTGCCGTATAAATCAACGCCGCGGCCTCACCAAAAATCCGACCGGCGCTTAAAACAATCCCCGTAATAATACTTGGCAACGCTGCTGGCACCACGATTTTGGTCACCGTTTCCCACCGTGACAAGCCTAAAGCATAACCAGCTTCGCGTTGACTATCAGAGATATTAGCTAACGCCTCTTCAATGCTACGCGTTAGAATTGGCAGATTAAAGACAGTGAGTGCAAATGCCCCTGACAAGATTGAAAAGCCTAGCTTAAATTGAACCACAAAGAACAAATAACCGAACAAGCCAACCACAACCGAAGGCAGTGAGCTTAAAATTTCAATGGTCGTTCGAATCAAGCCGGTAAACGTATTTTGGCTCGCATATTCATTCAGATAAATTCCTGCTCCCAATGAGATGGGCAGTGAAATCAGTAACGCCAAAAATAACAGATAGAATGAATTAAAGAGTTGAATACCAATCCCACCACCGGCTTCAAATGAAAGTGACGGTGAGGTTAAAAAATGCCAGGAAATTTCTGGCACCCCCTGGACTAGGATATAACCAAGTAAAGCCACCAAAATAATTACAACTAAAGCGGCAACGGTGTATAAGATACCGGTAGCCAGCTTATCCATTCGTTTAGCGTTCATTATTTAGTTTCCCCTTTCGTCCAATATAGCGAATCACTAAGTTAAAGAACAGTGACATGAGTAATAACATCATAGCTAACGACCACAACGCATTATTTTGTAAGGAGCCCATAACGGTATTCCCAATTCCCATGGTTAAGATACTAGTTAACGTTGAGGCTGGTGAAACTAAATTTTGCGGCAGCAAGGTCGCATTCCCAATCACCATTTGTACAGCTAAGGCTTCGCCAAAGGCCCGGGCCATCCCAAAAACAATGGCTGTTAGCATACCTGGGATTGCGGCTCTCAAAACCACTTTATACGTGGTTTGCCACCGAGTTGCACCTAACGCCAATGATGCTTCTCGATAATACCGTGGAACGGCATTTAACGCATCAGCACTCATCGATGTAACAGTTGGTAGAATCATAACGAATAGGACAAAGGTCCCGGATAAAATCCCATACCCACTGCCACCAAAAGTGCTTCTTACAAATGGCACGACAACTTGTAACCCGATGAACCCATACACAACGGACGGAATCCCGACTAATAATTCCGTCACTGGTCGCAAAATTTGAGCCCCACGCCGCGGTGAAATTTCAGTCATAAACACAGCAGTCCCAATGGCAAATGGCGTCGCAATCAAGGCTGATAAAATTGTGATTAGAAACGAGCCAACTAACATTGGTAACGCCCCAACTGCTGGCTGACCATTGGTCCCCACGGTTCCTGGATTCCATTGTGTCCCACTTAGAAACTGCCAAAAGTTAATATGATTTTGAAAGAAGGTTGCTAGCCCCCGTGATGCGACAAAGTAGAAAATCAAGAACACGACGACGATAATCAATGCCAAACAGGTTAAACTGATTAGCTTACCGCGGCGTTCAATTTTGCTCGCAACTGATTTTTTCAAGAGACTTGCCCGAATTTTATCCATGCGCTCCTCCTTATTTCACGGTCGTAATTTTACCGGTCGCACTCCGCTGAACCTGCATATCATGAACCGAGATATAACCTAACTGTTTCACTAATTTTTTCTGAACAGCGGTTGATAGAATATAAGTAATAAATTTTTTTGTTAATGGATCTGGCTGCAAACTTGTATATAAATGTTCATATGACCAAATTCGCCATCGATTTTGTCGGACGTTGGCTTCTGTAGGTTGCACGCCATCCACAGAAACGGTTGTCACTGAAGAATCTAAATATGAAAAGGCGACATAGCTAATCGCACCGGGTGTACTGGCGACAATCGACCGCGCTAAACCCGAAGAATCTTGTTCTTGCGATTCAGCACTCTTGTGACCATTGAGTGCATACCGCTCAAATGTCTTCCGAGTTCCCGACCCTTGCGCGCGATTAATCAAGACAATTGGCAAATCTTTACCACTAACCTGGCGCCAATTCGTTAATTTACCAGTGAAAATCTGGTCTAATTGGTGCCCAGTTAAATTAGTGATTCCAGTATGCTTGTTAATGATTGGGGCAATCCCAACCACAGCGACTTGATGATCTTTAAGCTTACTCGCCTGAATTCCAGCTTGCTCTTCAGCAAAAACATCAGAATTACCAATGGCAACAGCGCCAGATTGGATTTGGCTTAGACCCGTACCAGATCCGCCACCTTGCACATTAATAAAAATCCCGGTATGTTCAGAACTATATTGTTCACCAGCCGCTTCGACTAAGGGCTGTAATGCGGTGGAACCAACTGCGGTGATTGACTCGCCAGTATTGGTTTTAACTCGGTGAGTGTACCCAAGCCCCACTAACACGCCAATCAAAATCAGTCCTAGTAATTGGATGACCCGACTTTTCTTCATAACAAAATACCTCCTACCCATGCTCAATATCTATAATACAAAGTTTTTGTAAATACTTAATAGACGTTTTGTAAAGATTGTGTAAATGTCAAAATATTTTTAACTGTTAGACCTAGCCTGACAGTTAAAAAAGGTCAAAAAAAAGAGCCTGGGTTCTATATCCCAAACTCACTCAGTTACTTTGATGGGTAAAGCGACCGTCAATGTGGTACCAACACCGCGTTGACTAATTACCGTAATCTGCCCGTGCATCGCATTAACCAGCTCTTTTACAATAGCTAATCCTAGTCCCGTACCGCTGACTTGTTGTGAACGCGACGGACTGACCCGATAAAAGCGCTCAAAAATGCGTTGCTGATCATTTGCGCTAATCCCAATACCAGTATCTTGAACTTTCAAAAACCATTGCTTATCAGTACTGCTAGCACTAATGGTCACAGTTCCATTTTGGCGATTATACTTAATCGCGTTTGACAATAAATTCTTGACAATTTGACTCAGTTTTTGCGCATCAGTCACCACTGTCATGGTTGGATCAAGGTGACTCGTTACGGCAATGTTTTTCCGTTGAAAAGCTTGTTGTAGTACTGCTAATTCTTGATCAACTAACGGTTTTAATTGCACGGTATGGATTGATAAGTTAGTCATATTTTGGGCTCGAATTCGTGATAACGACAAAACATCTTGAATCAAATCAATCAACCGCTGACTCTCATCTGCAATAATTTTTAAAAACTGATCCAAGGTTGCAGGATCATCTTTTGCGCCACTTAGCAACGTTTCAGTGAAGCCAGCAATTGCCGTAATTGGCGTTTTCAACTCATGGCTGGCATTGCTAACAAAATCATCTTGCATCTGTTCAATCATATAAACTTCAGTGATATTGTAGAGCATTAAGACAATCTGAAAGTGTGACCGACTATTTTGAATATAAACCGTGGTTGCTTCAACCACCTGTGTATTAGGCGCCGGCGTCAGCGTAACCGTCGCTCGCTGGTTTTTTTTAGTGGTAATCGTCGCTTCAATCACTTTAGTTAAAGCATACAGTTGGATATCTTTCGTATAAAGGTGCGCCACTGAATTAATCGAATGTTGCAATAATTCGCCCATCGCTGGATTCGACAACTGAACCTGTCGATGATGGTCGATCACCATCACGCCAATTGGCAAATAACGCATAATCATCATTAATTCTTTTTCTTGTAGCTCCGCCCGTCGCGTCTGATTGCGTTGGTATGACTCCAACTGATTAACAGCCTGCGATAAACTATACAGCGGATCACTCTCTGGCAATAAAATATGCGGCGGAAATTGCTGACTACTCATCTGTCGCAATTTAGCTTCCATGCGGTCAATCGTCTTTTGGCGTTCATGCTGTTGAAACCAAACAATACTGGCTTCAATAATGGCCAACAAAACAATGGCTAACGTTAGTAGCCCGACTAATTGCCATGACCACTGAATCGGTGAAAAATGTTGCAGCACGACCAAGCCGATTAACAACGTCAAAATATTTTCTAACGTTAACAGACGCATCGTTTGCTGCCACTGATTATGCATGCTCATCACCAACGAACTCGTAGCCAAAACCACGCACCGTGCGGATTAATTGTGGATTTTTTGGATCTAGTTCAATTTTTTCTCGTAAATGTGAAATATGAATATCCACAATTCTGGTTTCGCTCGCATAATCATAGCCCCAGACGTGATTCAAAATGGCTTCGCGACTGAGCACCCGACCCTCTCGTTCAATAAAATAAACTAGTAATTCAAACTCTTTGGGGGTCACACTAATATTTTCACCATTGCGCGTCACCCGATACTTATCTTGGTCAATTTGCAATTCACCAATAGTCGTCATCGATCGACTGGTCGGTGCCGCAGATATCGGAACGGTTGCCGGCTTATCAGGTGGTGTCATCCGCCGAATCACTGCTTTAATTCGGGCCAACACTTCCCGTGGTGAAAACGGCTTCGTGATATAATCATCTGCACCTAATTCCAAACCAAATACTTTATCAAATTCATCACTTTTAGCCGTGACAATAATGATTGGCGTCTGAATTTTCTCTTGTCGCAACCGCTTAGTCACTTCCATACCGTCTAATTTAGGCAACATCAAATCTAATAAAATACATGTAAACGGTTGTTGCATACCCAAAGCTAACGCCGCCGCCCCATCGGTGGCCGTCACAACTTCATAACCAGCTTGTTTTAAGTTATATGATAATAACGTGACAATTGCTGGTTCATCATCTACCACTAAAATCTTATCCATGGTCGTTAATCCTCCTGATCAGTGAATAACACAATCCCTAACTCATGTGGAGCCCCATTATAAATCGCCGTTTCAGTTATAATTAATTCTTGTTGTCCATTGCGTACTTTCAAGTGAACATAGGTTGGATTCTTTAATAATGCTGCATAAAATTGCGTCTCAGTATGCACAGGTTGGCGATTACATTCTAAAATAATATCGCCAACCTTCAAATTAAGTTTATCAGCAGGCGTGTGACGCCGTAAGCCAATCACACGCACGCCTTGGTCAGTATCTGAAAACCAAAATTGTTGGTGCCGATCATGATAGCGATGTTGTGCTAAACTCAGCCAAACTAAAACCACTACGCCACCAATCAATCCAACACCCCATTGTGGGCTTAGTGTGACTAACTTAGCCCCAATGACCATAACCAGCCCGATTAACGCCACACTACCATAGCGCGTCGCCAAACGGTGCCACGCCACGGATGGCGTTTGCTTATAAACTTGCGCACTCATGCCAAGTAATAACGGCAACAAGAGTAGGCCGAAGCTTTGATGACCCACTTGAAAAACGGGCCACCAACTAAGCGTCGAATGCAACCAATCACCGGGAATTAAGACGCCAACTGGTAAAACCAATAACTGTTGCCACCGATACCTCACGATTCGTTTGCCACGTTGATCTGGGCGAACTTGTGGTGAAGCCACTTGCGTCGAATGGCGCGTCAATAGAAACGCCGTACTTGCCAGTAATATCACGACTAGCACTAGCCCGCTGAGAACCACACCATTGCTCAAACTCATTGTGGTGACCCCAACGCGTTGAAGTTGATGTCCCATCAACGTAACTTTAGGATTAAGTCCCCAATAAAGCAACCAACTAAGTCCAAAAACAGTTATTGGGATCAAACCGAAAGGCACAATCAGCAAACTAATCACGGCAAGCCCTTCATAAATCAAGACCCAAACAGGTGAAACAATCAATCCCAAAGCTAGACTAATCACAGTCGCCACCAACCCCAACAAGATGCCATATTTAAAGAAATTCCGCTCTTCAAAATAACGAGCATCAATGGCACTGCCGAACGTCTGTCGCTCATACTTAACTCGTCGTCGGGCCGACAAATAGCATCGAATCAAGCCGACCCAGACCAACGGTTGTACCAAGAATAATTCCAAAACCTTTAATACCTGCATGTGCGTTACTCCTAACGTTGAACTCTGAAATTAGTATAGCATTTTTACTGGTTCAGACCAATCTTGTTTATTCCCATTAATGACCGTCATTAATACGTTTATCTTTAATAATTATAATCCTAATACTCAAAAAAACACTAAAGTAACCATTGACGTCGGTCACTCTAGTGTCTCACCCTTACTGTGGATTTTTTTGAGCTAGCTTCCAGCGTAAATAGGAATCAATAAACGGATCTAACTCACCGTCCATCACACCTTGACCATCATGCGACTCATAATTCGTCCGATGATCTTTGACCATGGTATAAGGATGGAAAACATAGGAGCGAATTTGTGACCCCCAACCGATTTCTAGTTGCTCACCTTGAATTGCAGCCCGTTTTTTAGCCCGTTCTTCTTCAGCTCGTTCATACAACTTGGCTCGTAACATATTCATCGCCGTCTGTCGGTTTTGTAGCTGTGAGCGTTGGGCCTGACTCGCAACCACAATTCCAGTTGGTAAGTGGGTAATCCGAACAGCTGATGATGTTTTATTGACATGTTGACCACCAGCACCGCTCGCCCGATAAACATCGACTTTTAAATCATCCGTACGAATGTCAATG
This sequence comes from Lactobacillus sp. CBA3605, assembly GCF_002970915.1. Taxonomy (NCBI): domain Bacteria; kingdom Bacillati; phylum Bacillota; class Bacilli; order Lactobacillales; family Lactobacillaceae; genus Lactiplantibacillus; species Lactiplantibacillus koreensis. The sequence continues at coordinate 1,925,952 of NZ_CP027190.1, read as the reverse complement.
TCGACACTATCATCTAATTCTGGCATCACATCGACACTGGCAAACGAGGTATGCCGGCGACCAGCAGCATCGAACGGTGAAATTCTAACTAACCGATGGACGCCTTTTTCAGAACGCAAATAACCATAAGCATTGTGACCACTAATGAGTAACGTTACGCTCTTAATACCAGCTTCTTCGCCAGCCTGATAATCAACCGTTTCAACAGTGAAATGATGACTACCGGCCCACCGAGTATACATCCGTAACAACATGGCACCCCAGTCTTGCGATTCAGTCCCCCCAGCACCTGGGTGGATTTCCAAAATGGCATTATTTCGGTCGTAAGGCCCATCTAGTAACAGATTCAACCGATATTGCTGCAAATCATGTTGGGCTTTTTCGAAGTCAGTTTCGAATTCGGCTTGCATCTCAGTATCCGGTTCTTCATTCAGTAATTCGTAAGCCACGGCTAAATCGCCGACTTCATCAGCTAACTGCTGATAAGCATCAAACTTTCCTTTTAAGACATTGTTCTCATCAATAACGGTTTGCGCAGTCGCCTGATTATCCCAAAAGCCCGGTTCGGCCATACGAGCTTCATTTTCATGGATGCTTTCATTCAAAGCATCTAAGTCAAAGCGACCCCCTAAAGTCACCGACAGCACTCTGCATTTCTTCAATTAAATGTTTATATTCACTTAACTCCACAAAGAACCCTTCTCTCAACTTATTTTTAAGTTATTTTTTGCAAAAAACGCAGTTGGACCATACCCAACTACGTTTTTAACTTGCCTATTTAATTAACGTTGAATATTTTGCCGAATTTCAGACTTCATGAAGAGACGCGTTGTATCATAATCAATATCCGCAACCATTTCTTCAAACATCCGGTAACCATCTCGTTGATATTCAACTAATGGATTCAATTGCCCATAGCCACGTAAGCCAATGGATTGTCTTAGTTGGTCCATCGCATCAATATGATCGGTCCAATGTGCATCGACCACCCGTAAGATAACGACTTTTTCAAATTCTAGCATTTGACCGGCATCGTAAAGTTGCTTCGTCTTATCTGCATAAATAACATCGACGCGTTGTATCAAGTAATCCTCAATTTCAGCTTGCGTCTTGTTTTCTAAGTCAGCGACACTAATCGAATCTTCTTTCACCATGGCAGCTTGTGCAAAATCAACGATGGCAGCTAAATCCCAGTCTTTTTGATCCCCTTGCGTGTGTAATTGTACGGTCCGCTCAATGGTTCGTTTAACCATTGGCATAATAACTGGCTTCAAGGTTGTTTCTTCCATGATAACTTGTTGGCGTTCGCCGTAAATAACCTCACGTTGTGCCCGCATAACATCATCATATTGCAACACATTTTTCCGTGAATCATAGTTATTCCCTTCGACCCTTTTTTGAGCCGATTCGACTTGCCGCGTAATCATCCGTGATTGAATCACCGCATCATCATCTTCAACATTCATCCGTTGCAAGAAGTTCTTAATCCGTTCTGAACCGAACCGCAACATCAAATCATCTTCCAATGACAAATAAAATTGTGACATACCAGGATCACCCTGACGCCCTGAACGGCCACGTAACTGGTTATCAATCCGACGAGATTCATGTCGTTCAGTCCCAATAACCGCTAGTCCACCAAGTTCTTTAACGCCTGGTCCTAACTTAATATCAGTTCCTCGACCAGCCATATTGGTGGCAATGGTTACGGCACCTCGTTGACCAGCATTAGCAACAATATCAGCTTCACGCGCATGGTTTTTCGCATTTAAAACCACATGTGGCACGCCAGCATCGTCTAAACGTTGTGATAAATATTCAGACGTTTCAACGGCTACTGTCCCGATTAACATCGGTTGACCTTTTTGGTACAATTCCGTGATTTCTTTAACAACCGCATTAAACTTGCTCCGTAACGTCGGATAGAGTAAGTCCGACCGGTCATCTCGGACCATTGGTCGGTTCGTTGGAATACTAATAACTTCCATATTATAAATTTCACGGAATTCTTCTTGTTCTGTTTTAGCCGTCCCAGTCATCCCAGAAAGCTTTTTATACATCCGGAACAAGTTTTGATAGGTGATGTTGGCCATCGTTTTAGTTTCTTCTTGAATTTCAACGTGTTCTTTGGCTTCAATCGCTTGATGTAAGCCATCTGAGAAACGCCGGCCATCCATAATCCGACCCGTAAAGGAATCCACGATCATAGCTTGACCGTCCTGAATCACGTAATCTTTATCTTTCAACATGATATAGTTGGCCCGTAAGGCTTCATCTAAGTAGTGATTTAACGCCGTATTATCAGTATCATAAAGGTTTTTCAGGCCGAAATACTTCTCAGCCTTTCGAATCCCATCATCCAACAAAGCGACCGTTTTAGATTCCAAATCAACTTTATAATCAGTTTCCTTGGTTAAGGTCTTCGCAAAGCGGTCAGCACGCTTATACATGCCAGTGGTGCCTTCAGACTGTCCTGAAATAATTAAAGGTGTCCGAGCTTCATCAATTAAAATTGAATCAACTTCATCGATAATCGCAAAATTCAATGGTCGTTGCACCATGTCTTCACGATAAACCACCATGTTATCACGTAAATAATCAAATCCAATTTCACCATTGGTTGAATAAGTGATATCCGAATTATAAGCAGCACGCTTTTCTTCCGGCGACTTGTCAGCACCATTAATGCCCACACTCATCCCTAACCAATTGTAAAGTTCACCCATTTCAGTTGCATCACGGGCTGATAAGTATTCATTAACCGTGACCACGTGCACACCGTCGCCAGAAATTGCATTCAAATAAACTGGCATGGTGGCCGTTAAGGTCTTCCCTTCACCAGTCTTCATTTCGGCAATATCACCTTGATGTAACACAATACCACCTAAGATCTGTACGTGGAACGGATATAACCCAAGCACTCGTTTAGCGCCTTCACGGGCGGTAGCGAATGCTTCCGGGAGTAAATCATCAAGTGATTCGCCCTCCTTGTATCGTTCACGAAATTCCGGTGTCTTAGCTTGTAAGTCGGTATCACTCAGCTTGGCATATTCGTCAGCGTAAGTTTCAACTTGATTCGCTATTTTGTCAAGACGCCGAATGACGCGCTTGTCGCTTTCAACCCAGCGTTTTAAAATGTTGGCCATTTCCGTATCCTCTCCAAATAATAATTCTTAATTACTGTTACTTTAGTCTATTTTCAAAATAAAATACCATCTGTCATTTTAACATTTTTTAAGGTCAATGAAAACCACACGCTTTCAATGAAACCGATACCGACCGTTTTATTTGTAAAATAAAAGAACTGGTCAATGACCAGTTCTTGATTTACATCTTGATATTATTGATCATCGCCGGTTTCAATCAAGCCGTAGCGACCGTCATTACGCCGATAAACGATGTTAATGCCGTCGGTTTCTGCGTCCTCGTAGATAAAGAAATCATGACCTAACATGTCCATTTGTAAAATGGCTTCTTCATTATCCATTGGCTTCAAAGAAACCCGTTTCGTACGCACAACATCCAACTTATCGTCCTGATCATTATTAGCAGCTGCAACGGTTTCATCAGTCGCTGCAAAATCAATCGCTTTGAAGCCCTTTTCACGGGACTTCCGGTTGATTTTGGTCTTATACTTACGGATTTGACGTTCCAACTTATCGGTTACCAAATCAACGCTCGCATACATATCAGGAGAAGTTTCTTCTGCTCGGAGAACTAAATAGGGAAGTGGAATAGTTACTTCAACTTTAGCAGTTTTGTCCGGATGAACTTTTAAATTCACGTGGGCAATTGAATCAACGTTATTGTCAAAGAATCTTTGTAATTTACCCACCCGTTTTTGAACATAGTCACGAATAGCTTGTGTCACTTCGATATTTTCACCGCGAATATTAAAATTAAGCATAGATCTTCTCTCCCTTCACACACATTACTGTGTACCCAAAGTAATCAAAGGACCACTCTTCTATTACTTTGCTTGTTTTTATTATAATAGAAAGCGCTATAATAAACAATCTAAATGCGCCTTTCATTATAATTATCGTGATAAAGTTAACCCAATTACCCTTTTTGCGCCGTTTTCCAACAATAAATCAGCTGCATGCCGAATAGTTCGCCCAGTCGTATACACATCATCAACAATTACGATAGTCTGATCCTGAAGCTTAGGTGTCGTCGGACTTAAGGCAAACGGTTGTGGGGTTGCTAAGCGGTCCTCTCGTTTTTTTGCCGATTGCGCAATCGTTTTCACAATCGCTGCCGTCTGTAACCAGCTCTGATTTTCCCCATTAGCTAGCCAGCCGGTCACTTGATTAAAGCCGCGTGTTAGCATCGTCGCCGGTGTCACCGGAATCGTTACCATAAGCGTTGGTTGCAACTGAACTAGCCGAGCCTGTAACACCGCTGCAAAAACTTGCCGTAATCGAAAATCACCTTTAAATTTATATTGCTTAAAGTACGCTTGCATTGCAGAATTATATTCAAATAACGCTTGATTGTAAAATTCAGGTTGATTCCAGTGCTGACAGTCACGACATTGCGTCCGCGTTGTCTGGGCGCGGCCACAGCTGATACACGCACTAGTTGCGGCAATCGGCCGAAATTGTTGCCAGCATGCCACACAAACAACTGGTTGGACTAGTGGCCGCCAACTTAACAGCCATGACAAGGTTAAGTCAGGTTGTAACGGTCGTTGACACAGTAGACAGTTCATTTAGTAAGCGCCGACCTTTCCGATTAACTTGCTTAATTTGGCGTTGGGCTTGTTTGACTGGCCGTGCGTAACTGCTACAAATAAAACGCACTAAGCCAGTGGGCCGCTCTTTTGAACGACCTACGCGCCCTGCAATCTGAACTAACGCTGCCGTTGAAAAAATGGTATCATCAGCACCTAACACAATCACATCAATACCAGGAAACGTCACGCCACGTTCTAAAATCGTCGTCGTAATTAAATATTGTACTGTCGCCGAACGCATCTTCTGAACTTTCGCCAACCGGTCAGGATCAGTTGAATGCACTGTTAAACCGGTTAATTCCGGAATATTTTGTTGCACGGCCGCCTGAACCAATGTCAGTTGACTGACTCGGGGCACAAACAATAAAAATCGACGCTGCGTATGCGCATATTCCTGTAACCAGTGTCGTAACAAGGTTGGTAACTGGCCGTGTTTAATTTGACGCCACCAATTGGGCCGTAGGGTTACCTTAATGACCGGTAATAAATGCTGATGAAATCGTAATGGCAAATAGCTGATACTTAACTGATGCTGTCGTACTTGGCACAGCAACGCTCGACTAGGCGTGGCTGTCAAATATAATAATGCCCCCGTTGTTTTTAAGGCTTGCGTCACGGCATAAGTCAAACGTGGATTAGCAGCAAATGGAAACGCATCTACTTCATCAATAATTAACACATCGAAAGCCGCTCGAAATCGCAACAATTGATGTGTAGTACAAACGGTCAGTTGACAATAACGATAAGGCTCGGTTTGTCGCCCATGTAGTAAGGCAATATCCAAGCCAGCAAAAGCTGCCTGTAACCGCGGGTATAGTTCTAAGCAAACATCAACCCGTGGTGAAGCCACTGCAACTCGCAAGCCTTGTGCCAATGCCCAAGCTAACCCCGGAAACAACATCTCGGTCTTGCCGGCGCCCGTAACTGCCCAAAGTAAGTGGTGTTGATGTGTCGCAAACTTATCCTGAATAGTTGCTGCACAAGCGGTTTGTTGTGGGGTTAACGTACCAGTCCAAGTTAATTTAGGCCGCTTAGGAAAGTCATTAGGTTCCGGAATATGATACAGTGAAGTTAGGGTGCTAATCCGGCCCAGATTCAAACACTGATAGCAGTAATACTGTTGATTGGGTAATTGTGCCCATGCACGCTTTAACCGACTATGACAACGTTGACATTGCACTAAACTAGTGGTCACTTGCATACTCGCAAAACGTTGCGTATTAACTGGTAAGTCGCTAGCCTGAGCGACTGTTAGATTAAGCTGGCGACCATATAACTCATTCACTTGCATTAATTCATCCCCCTCACTAGTCAATTACGCATTCACAATTAACTTACTTTAAAGGAGCTGATTTATTTTGAGCATTCCGTACTACACCATTGCTCATGATTTTGTTTTTGAACAAACGATTAAAAAATCACGTTTCATTGTTCATCTTTACCGGCTAACTGATGAAACCATGGTTCAAGCTAAACTAGCCGCTGTTCGCGCTGAAAACCCGAAAGCCAATCATCATTGCTTTGCCTATCTGCTCGGCGCCGATGATCATATTCAACGGATGAGCGATGATGGCGAACCGGTTGGCACAGCTGGCGTACCAATTTTAGAAGCCTTAAAGTTGAATCAAGTCCACGATGTTTTAGCCATCGTCACCCGTTACTTTGGTGGCATTAAATTAGGAGCTGGCGGCTTAATTCGGGCCTATAATGGTACTCCTGCACAGGCTATCCAACAGGTTGGCAAAGTGCAACGAATCTTGCAAACTAGGTTAGCCATTAAGATTGGCTACCATCAACTAGATCGTCTTAATCATTATCTCAGTCAACAAAAGCTCGTCACGCTCACAACTGATTATGGCGTTGGTATCAGCTTAACGATTGCCGTTGACAGCAATCAATTAATGGCAACTCAAACTGACCTCACTAACTTATTAAGTGGCCAAGCCACCTTTACGAATCAAGGTGAACAATTTAACGAAGTTCCGGTTAAAATGACCTAAGACCACCAGTATTTTCCACATTTTAGCTATCAACCTTTTATTCTCTCGGCATACAAAAAGGCTGTAAAACCAATTTGGTTTCACAGCCTTTTTAGTTTACTTAAACCCTACACAACGGTTATTTCAAAGTGCTAATTTCACCCGAAACACCCCGGTCAACCTTCATTGAAGTCAATGGAATATAACCTAATTTCTTAACTAAACTACCTTGAACATCCTTTGAAGTCATATAGGTCAAGAAGGTCTTCAATTCACCAGTTGGTTGTCCCTTAGTATACATATGTTCATACGCCCAAATCTTCCACTTATTATTGGCAACATTCGCTTCAGTTGGTTTAACGTTATCAATTGATAGTGCTTCAACATCCGTCTTAACATATGAAAAGGCTAAATAACTAATTGCCCCCGGCGTGGTCGAAACAATTTTTTGTACGGTCCCATTCGAATCTTGTTCTTGGCTAGTCGCAACTTTAGCGTTATCTAGTCCCCATTTTTCGAAAGTTGCACGCGTGCCACTACCTTGGGCTCGGTTAACCACGGTAATTTTTTCGTCTTTACCACCGACATCTTTCCAATTGGTTACTTTACCCTGGAAAATTTGAACAAGTTGCGCCTTCGAAACATTAGTCACACCCGCATCTTTATTGACAACTGGTGCCATCCCAACAACAGCAACTTTATGATCAACTAGACCTTTAGCATCTAATCCTTTTTGTTCTTGTGCAAATAAATCAGAGTTACCGATATTGACTGAGCCCTTGGCCACTTGACTCAAACCAGCCCCAGAGCCACCGCCCTGCACATTAATCGTCACATTAGAATGAGCATTCTGGAACGTTTGTCCAGCCTGTTCAACTAATGGTTGCAACGCGGTTGAACCAGTCGCCACAATCTTAGTAGTCTTAGCCTTACTGCTACTACTGGTAGCCTTAGTACTAGTTGCCGAACTACTCCCACAACCAGCTAATAAGATGGTCATTGTTACGGCTAGCGCCCCTAATGTCACTGCTTTTTTCATAATCGAAACTCCCCTTTTTAATTTTGACTGTCATAATTAAAGCAATCAATGCGGCTAAATCAAAATAGCAAGTCTGGGTAGGAAGTGCTAAATGTGATACGAGCATGATCACCGTTTGATTTGAACAGTTCATTGATTGCTATTGGAACAGTTTCAATACTACCGTTCCTTTGTAAATTCAGAATAACGATTATGTAAATCCCTTGTATTGTTTTCGTAAAGGCTATTTAAGTAAACTTAGCTGCTGCTAAAAAAATAAACAGATTGGCTCACCATTACTGGTCAACCAATCTGTAAAAAATCAAGCCTTTAATTAATGATTACTCTTAGACGTAAAGCGTGCCACTGTTCGCTTAATCCAATTAAGCAAGGGTTGTCGATGATCCCCAGCCAGACCAATGGCTTCAACAAACAGTTCTAGTCCTAGCAATAACCCAATCGTTAATAAAATCGATCCGCCAATTGATGAGATTGGGTAAAGCAACGAAATAAACGAAAAAATCAGGGCAATCCCATAAATCACCATGACGGTTTGCCGATGGGTTAAGCCTAATTGCATTAACCGATGGTGAAGATGGTGCTTATCCGCCTGCGAGATTGGCTTTTTGTTTAAAATCCGGCGAATCATCGCATAAACCGTATCCGTAATCGGGACCCCTAAAATCATTACTGGAATCCCCACTGAAATTAAAGTGACATTCTTTAGACCAAATAGCGAAAATACGGCCGTCATAAATCCAATAAACAACGACCCAGTATCTCCTAAATAAATACGGGCCGGAAAAAAATTATAGGGTAAAAAACCCAGCATTGCCGCTACTAATGTAAAAATCAATAGGGACACAAACGTATTAGCGTTTAAGAAGAAGAAGCCAATCACCCCAGTAGTACTCAGAGCAATAATTGAAACCCCGGTGGCTAACCCATCCAAGCCATCAATTAAATTGATGGCATTCGTAATGGCTAAAATCCACAGTAGCGTAATTGGCAAACTCATCCAATGAAAGTGAATTAAACCAATAAACGGGAACGTAAACGTTGTCATCTTAATGCCACCAATGAAGTAAACCTCTAAGGCCGCTAGCGTAATTCCTAACATCTTTTGACGCGGTTTTAATTCAAAAATATCATCAATAATCCCAGTTGCTAAAATAATCACTTCGCCACCCAATAATGCAAAAAACAAGCGACTTGGAAATTGGTGCATCAAATAGAGCATGGTGGTCCCAATGGTATAGGCGATAAAAATGGCAAGTCCACCCATAGTTGGCATTGAAATTTTATTGACTCGGCGACTGTTCGGTTTATCGACTGCCCCAATTTTAAACGCAAGTTTTCGCACAAACGGCGTTAAGATGGCCGAGATCATCATTGTCGCCATTAAACAGACTAAGATTTCAAATTTAATCATTTGCGCGCAACCCCTCTCTCATTACTTATTGATAATTATACAAATCTCTGTCGGCCTTGACAACTTGATTCAATGAAACTTAGGAAAGGCAACACATTTCATTCACAATTTAGCCAAAAACGACGCGGTAAATGGCCAAGCCATCACCGCGTCGTTAGCTAATTACTCTTTTAAGTGATAATTATACGTTGAAACAATAATATTTTCACGCGAGTTCAAAACTGCTCGCAATCGTAAACTCGTTTGGTTATGCAAAATATTCTGCCAAGGCTTTTTCGGCACAAATTGTGGCACCAAAACCGTGGTTGAAAAATTACGTTCCGCCGCCCGCTTCGCAATCACATCGCAAAAACGTAAGGTAGGCGTTGCGATGGACCGATAAGATGAATGAATATCCACAAATCGAACATCTGGGAAAGTCGACTTAAACTCAGCCGCTGTCTTATGCTCTTTTTCAGGATTTTCATCAAACGACACATGCATGGCAATCACATAATCACCAATCGACCGGGCATAATTAACCGCTGCAGCCGTCACTCGTGTCACATTCGAAACCAAGACGATGACTGTCGCACCATCATAATCATATAACTCCGCTTTTTCTTTAGCAATCACCCGTAACTGGGCAGCAACGCGATTATAATGCACATGAATCCGATAGAACATATACAGTAAGAGTGGCATCACAATTAAGTAAGGCCAGACGTTGCCAAAATGTAAGGCAAATAAGAAAACAACTAATACTAAAGAAATTAAGGCGCCTAACAAGTTAACGGCCGCCTTCATCCACCACCATTGGCCTCGTTCACGTAACCAATGGATAATCATACCAGATTGCGATAAGGTAAACGGCACAAAGACTCCGACTGCATATAGCGGAATCAGCAAGGTCGTTTTCCCATGGAAAATAAAAATCAACGCAATCGCGCCAACCGCTAGGGAGATAATCCCATTGGAATACCCTAACCGATCACCACGGTCCATATAGGCATGCGGCAAAAACTTATCTTTAGCTAAATTGTAAGCTAGCACTGGAAAGGCTGAAAAACCTGTATTGGCAGCAACTGCTAAAATTAACGCCGTTGCTAATTGTAACAAGTAGTAAAACAAACCATGTCCAAATACTGCAGCCCCAATTTGTGATAAGACCGTATTACCAGCCTGTGGTTTAATGCCTAAGAAATAACTCAAGTAAGTAATCCCACCAAAGAAAACTGCCAAAATAATTGCCATAATCGCTAACGTATTGGCAGCATTACGCCGCTTTGGTCGTTTAAAATTAGGCACCGCATTACTAATGGCTTCCACCCCAGTTAACGATGATGACCCCGATGAAAAAGCACGGAAGAACAGCACTAAGGTCATCCCCTGCACAGGTGCGCCCATTGCCGCTGACGCATGATAATCTAAGTTACCACTGGCAATATTCATAATTCCCCACATGATCATCCCAACAATCATAATAATAAAGAAATACACGGGGAAAGTTAAGAACGCCGCAGATTCACGCATTCCACGTAAATTTAAAGCCATAATAGCTATTACAATTAACACCGAAATCAAAACTTGGTAGTGCCCCAACGCTGGCACCGCCGACGTAATAGCTTCGGTTCCAGAAGTTACAGAAACTGCCACAGTCAACATATAATCAACCAACAACGACCCCCCAGCAACTAACCCTGCTGGTCGGCCCCAGTTCGTACTTGCAACCACGTAAGCCCCACCACCAGATGGATAGGCTCTAATGATTTGTCGATAAGACATCGTAATGGCAAATAACAAAATTAAAACTAAAGCTGCCACATATAATTGATACATCAAAGCTGCCGCTGACAAAGTAATCAAGACAGTCGTAATCTGCTCAGTACCATAAGCCACTGATGAAAGCGCGTCTGAGGACAGCAGCGCCAGTGCCTTGAACTTAGTGAGTGCTTGCCCACCCTCATCCATGGTTTTTAACGGTTTACCAATTAGCAACCGTTTTAAATAACGCCACATGCTAATAACTCCTTTATCCACAAAATAATTATTTTCAAGTAAGTGATAAGTCAAACTAGATTTTACTACTTTAAATTAGTAAATACTACACGTTTCGACCATCACATTATTTTTTTTGCTGTTACTCACAGAACTCACAGCCATTTAGTTGCGTCCCCAGCTGATTCCAGTAGTCGACCATAAAAAAACACCTACTCGACTGAGTAGGTGTTTTGAACAGCAAGCTTACATCATACCGCCCATACCTGGGTTTGGTGCTGCAGGTGCTGCGGGTGCCTCTGGAGCTGGCTTTTCAGCAACAACGGCTTCAGTCGTTAATAATAACGCTGAAACTGAAGCAGCATTTTGTAATGCTGAACGAGAAACCTTGGTTGGGTCCACGATTCCGGCAGCAATCATGTCGCCCCATTCGTTAGTTGCAGCATTGAAACCAACGCCTGGCTTTTGTTCCTTAAGCTTTTCAACGATAACTGAACCTTCTAAACCAGCATTTTCAGCAATTTGCCGAACTGGTTCTTCAAGTGCGCGCTTAACAATGTTAATCCCAGTTTGAACATCACCGGTTTCTTTCAAAGCATCAACGGCTTTGATAACATTAACAAAGACAGTCCCACCACCAGGTACGAAGCCTTCTTCAACGGCAGCACGGGTCGCATTCAAAGCATCTTCAATCCGGTACTTACGTTCTTTTAATTCAGTTTCAGTTGCGGCCCCAACACGGACAACGGCAACTCCGCCAGCTAATTTAGCTAAACGTTCTTGTAATTTTTCTTTGTCGAAATCAGAAGTGGTTTCAGCAATTTGGTTACGGATAAATTCAACCCGTTCGCTGATGGCATCTTTATCGCCGGCACCTTCAACGATAGTCGTGTTATCTTTGGTAACTGTTACTTTGTTAGCTTGACCTAATTGATCGATAGTTGCATCTTTCAATTCAAGACCCAAGTCATCAGTAATGACAGTCCCACCAGTTAATACCGCGATATCTTGCAATTGTTCCTTACGACGATCGCCAAAACCAGGTGCTTTAACCGCAACCACGTTGAAAGTCCCACGCATTTTGTTTAACACTAAGGTTGGTAAAGCTTCGCCAGAAATGTCATCCGCAATAATTAACAATGGCTTGCCTTGTTCCACAATAGATTGTAGTAATGGCAAAACATCTTGGATGTTAGAAATCTTTTTGTCGGTAATTAAAATGTAAGGATTGTCTAAATCAGCTTCCATTTTATCGTTATCGGTAACCATGTATTGTGATAGGTAACCACGATCAAATTGCATACCTTCAACCACGTCCAAGCTAGTATCAACACCACGTGATTCTTCAATGGTGATAACGCCATCATGACCAACTTTTTCCATGGCTTCCGCAATCAACTTACCAGTTTCTTGGCTAGCTGAAGAAACGGCTGCGATTTGCGCAATATCTTCTTGCGTCTTAACTTCATGGGCCATTGAATGCATGGCGTCAACAGCAGTCTTCGTTGCAGCTTCAATCCCGCGACGAATCCCAACTGGGTTAGCCCCAGCAGTGACGTTCTTCATGCCTTCGTTGACGATTGATTGAGTCAATACCGTTGCGGTAGTGGTCCCATCACCGGCAATATCGTTAGTTTTTGAAGCGACTTCAGAAACTAACTTAGCACCCATATTTTCGAAATGATCTTCAAGTTCGATTGCCTTAGCAATCGTAACCCCATCATTAGTAATGGTTGGTGAGCCGTATGATTCTTCCAATACAACGTTACGACCCTTAGGACCTAAAGTTGATTTAACAGTGTTAGCTAATTGGTCAACACCTTTGAGCATTGCTGAACGTGCGTCTTCAGAGAATTTTAATTCTTTAGCCATTATTTGTATTCACCTCATAAATAAATTTTGTTTTAATTACTATCAGTTAAATGGATTAGTCTTCAACCGCGACAATATCTTTTTCGTGTAAGACTAGATAAGTTGACCCTTCATACTTAACTTCAGTACCTGCGTACTTGTCAAACAATACTTGATCGCCGACTTTCACGCTTGGTGCAACCTTTGAACCGTTATCTAAAATCCGGCCATCAGATACAGCAACAACCTTACCACTTTGTGGCTTTTCCTTAGCATTGTTGGCAATAACAATACCACCAATCGTTTGTTCTTCTTCTGCTTGTTGTTGTAAGATGACACGATCACCTAATGGTTTTAACACGTGAATCCCTCCATTTATTCTTTTTTAGCACTCACAAACATCAAGTGCTAATCACAAAGATAACTATATCATTTTAATTTAAGAATGCAAGTTATTTGTCAATAATTAGTCAAAGAAAGTCAAATCGATTATAATGAACTTACTTAAGTCAAATCTGACTCGAAATTTTATTGTTAAAGGACGTGAGCTAATGGCTAATCGACGCCAATCGCTGACGGTTTTAATCGTCTATTTTATTATCTATGCCCTACCCACTTTATTAGCCCAAGGATTTCATCAGCTTGGATCTTGGATTTTCTTAATTCAAACCTTGGATTACTTACTAGGCGCTATCATCTTAGTATGGCTCGCCTGGCGAACTAAAACGCCTAATGCTGTCGAACAACAGCCTAAGAATTGGGTCAGTACGGTTCTATGGGGGCTTATCGGAGTCGTCTTAGTGCTTGCCGGTCAAGTCGTTATTCTACGCTTGACACAACTGCTCGGCCAGTCAACGGCCTCGGCCAATACCAACACGTTACTCACCATTGGCCAGAAATATCCCTTCTTCTTACTGGCAGTGCTCGTTGGGGCGCCAATTATGGAAGAAATCGTCTTTCGTAAAGTTATCTTCGGTAACCTAACGACGGTTACTGGAACAGTCGGTGCCGCTGTTATTTCTAGTTTACTATTTAGTTTTGCTCATGCGGATGGACACTTAATTTTATATGCCTTTATTGGACTCCTCTTTTGTTGGCTGTACCGGCACACCGGTCGCATTCAAACCTCAATGATTGCGCATATTTTGATGAATGTTGTCGCAGTCTTACCTTTATTTTTAACTTAGAATGACTAAAAGACGCAACCATTTTTTGGTTGCGTCTTTTGCTAACTAAATATTATTCAGCTGATTTATCGCCAAGCTGTTCCCCATAATGTTCAATGAAATAAATTAAGGTTTGCAATTCATTCGTTAAATCAACATTTTGAACCCGAATAGTCTCAGGCACTGAAATGCGTAACGGCGTAAAGTTCATAATCCCTTTAACGTTAGCATCAACTAGTTCATCCGTAACGTCTTGAACGACTGAAGTTGGCACCGTTAAAATGGCAATCTCAATTTGTTGTTCAATTAATTGTTTCTTTAATTCCGCCATTGGATAGACGGGAACGCCGCTTTGAACCGTATTAGCGATTGATTCGTTAACATCAAAAGCTGCTGAAATACGGACATTGCTATTTTTATGAAAATTAAAATTAAGTAACGCATGACCCAAATTTCCGACCCCAATCAAGGCCACGTTAGTCAACGTATCTTGATTTAAAATTTTCTTAAAAAATGCCAAGAGCTTTTCAACATCATAGCCATACCCGCGTTTGCCTAATGCCCCAAAATATGAAAAATCTCGTCGAATCGTAGCTGAATCAACTTTAACTGCTTCTGACAGCTCCGTTGACGAAACCCGTTTCTTGTCAGCATCTAATAAAATGTTCAAATACCGATAGTATATCGGTAACCGCTTGGCCGTTGCCCGTGGAATTTTTGTTTCTGCCATTTGACGACCCTCCTTATCAAAAGTTTGTGAATTTGCTGACACTATTCTAGCATAACAGGCCACTTTGTGAAATAATATTTACTTATTATTCCCTTTCACTAGGGCTAACAACGACAATATGCTACAATTATTTGACGAATCCACCTCGAAAGGAGTTTAAAAAAACGTGATTTTACTACAAGTACAACAAGTCATGCGGCGTTTTGGCGCTGATGTCTTGTTCGATAACGTACAATTAGATATTCAAGACCATGCGCGCGTCGCCTTAGTTGGTCGCAACGGTGCTGGTAAATCAACCTTATTAAAAATGATTGCCGGTGAAACCGTTCCTGACGAAGGTCAAATTTCAATGCGTAAAGGCTTAACCATCGGCTATTTGGCTCAAGATCAAGGCTTAAACAGTGCCCATACGATTTGGGAAGAAATGAGCAGTGTCTTCGCTGAACTACATCAACTAGAAGCTCAAATGCACCGGTTAGAAGCCCAATTAAGTGATCCTGAAGTTATTGCTGATGACCCGACTTACCAGCAAACACTAAAGACCTATGACCAGGTTCAAACTGAATTTCAACAAAAAAATGGTTACGGTTACCAGGCTGAAATCCGGGGTGTTTTGCATGGTTTTCAATTCAATGCTGATGTTTATGACAAATCCGTTACTGAGCTATCGGGAGGCCAAAAAACTCAGCTGGCTCTCGCCAAACTACTATTAGAAAAACGTGATTTACTCATTTTGGATGAACCAACCAATCATTTGGACGTTGAAACGCTCACTTGGCTCGAAAGTTATCTTCAATCCTACACGGGCGCCTTGCTAATTGTGAGTCATGACCGCTACTTCTTAGATCGGGTCGTCAATGAAGTCTACGATTTATCTCATCATGAAATGGTACATTATACCGGTAATTATGATCAATATGTCCAACAAAAAGCGGCTCGCATTCAAGCGGAATGGAAGCATTATGAAAAACAACAGACCGAAATCAATAAATTAGAAGACTTTGTCAATCGGAATATCGTACGAGCCTCAACCACCAAGCGGGCCCAATCACGACGAAAACAACTCGAAAGAATGACGCGTTTGGACCGCCCCGAAGGTGATGAAAAAACCGCCCACTTTGGCTTTCATGCAGCCAAACAGAGTGGCAACATTGTCTTAACTGTCAAAGATGCGGCGGTTGGCTATCAAGATCAAATCTTGTCATCACCGGACACATTAAATATCAAAAAACATGAAGCAATTGCCATCGTGGGTCCCAATGGGATTGGTAAATCAACCCTTCTGAAAAGTATTCTAGGTCAAATTCCATTTATTAAAGGGCAAGCGGTCTTTGGCACCAATGTCGTTACCGGTTATTACGATCAGGAACAAAAAAATTTGCATGCTAAAAAAACCGTCCTTAGTGAACTTTGGGACGAACATGCTACCACTCCCGAAAAAGATATTCGAACCATTTTAGGTAGTTTCTTGTTTACTGGTGCCGATGTCGATAAATCAATCGGTTCCTTATCTGGGGGCGAACGGGCACGCTTACTGCTGACCAAGTTAGCCATGGAAAATGACAACTTTTTAATCCTAGACGAACCGACCAATCACTTGGATATTGACAGTCGTGAGGTATTAGAAGTTGCGCTTAACGATTTTGACGGGACCCTCTTATTCGTCTCACATGACCGTTATTTCATTAATCAAGTTGCCACCAGTGTTGTTGAAGTGTCCCCAACTGGCACGGAACTGTTCTTAGGTGACTATGATTATTATATTGATAAAAAGCAAGAACAAGCTGAGTTAGCCGAATTGGCAGCTAGCGAGGCTGCAGCTAATGACGCAATTAACGCAGCTACAGCCATTAGTGAAGCCGGTACGCCGGTGACCCAGTCCAAGGGACAACAAACCTATCAAGCCAGCAAACAACAACAACGGACTAAGCGTAAGTTAGAACGTTCAGTTGCCGCGCTAGAACAACAAATGAGCGACTTAGAAACTAAGGCTACAGAAATTCAAGAACAAATGTCCCAACCAGCCGTCTTTGCTGATGCGACAAAATTACAAGAATTTCAACAACAATTGGAACAAGTTAACGCAGCACACGAACAAGCTGAAAACGACTGGACTGAACAAGCTGAAGCCTTGGAAAACCTAGCTTAATATAAAAGACCGATACTAAAACAATCACTGCAAGAATTCACAACTTCTTGCGGTGATTGTTTTAGTATCGGTCATCGAGGGTGTCAAAATGTATCCCCACTCATTTTTTAGTGGACCATATTGGGCATCCAATCAAATTCTAAGCTAGGATCAGCATTTAACGTTGCATCACCAAATTGCTGGTGTTGATATTGCACATAAGCAGCTGCGCCAATCATGGCCCCGTTATCACCACATAATTTTAAAGGTGCTAATAATAATTCAGTGTTCGGAAACTTGGTTGGCAGAACTTTTTGTAACCGTTCACGTAGTCCTTGATTAGCCGCAACTCCACCAGCCAATACCAATTGTTTAACGGGATACTTTTCTAAAACGCGCATCGTCTTGCTCGTTAAAACATCAACCACACTAGCTTGAAAACTAGCCGCTAAATCATTCTTATCCAAAGTTTCACCAATCTGATCGGCATGATGAACCGTATTGATAAAGGCACTCTTTAAGCCACTAAAACTAAAGTCAAAGTTATCTTCATCAATCATGGCACGTGGAAATTTGAACGTATCTTGGCCTTGATGAGCCATTTCGTCGATTACTTTTCCAGCTGGATAGGGCACACCTAAAACGCGACCGATTTTATCATAAGCTTCACCAGCCGCATCATCTCGGGTTTCACCGATGATTTCAAACTGACCGTCCGCTTGCATATACACCAATTCCGTGTGCCCACCGGAAACGAGTAACGCCATTACCGGAAATTCAAAAGGCTTAATAAACCGGGCTGCATAGATATGCCCGGCCATATGATTAACTGGAATTAAAGGTAAATGATGGGCATAGGCCACCGTTTTAGCCGCATTTACTCCGACCAACAATGCGCCCACTAAGCCTGGACCGTACGTCACTGCAACAGCATCTAAGTCATCATATGTGACCTTAGCTTCTGTTAATGCCGCTTCAATGCATAAGGTAATTTGTTCAATATGATGGCGACTAGCAACTTCTGGCACCACACCACCGAATCGTTTGTGACTATTAATTTGAGTCGCAATCACGTTTGACAGAATCGTTTGTCCATCCGCAATCACGGCAACACTCGTTTCATCACAACTAGATTCAAAGGCTAAAATTAAATTTTGCTTTTCCACGCGTTATCATCCTCAATTAATAATTTTTCGCATAATTAATGCATCTTCACGCGGTTGCTGATAATACGCCTTCCGCGTCGATAGTTTCGAAAAACCACACCGAGCATATAACCGTTGCGCAGTGTGGTTACTATCACGAACTTCTAAAAAAACCTGACTAGCTATGGGTAACTGGCGTAAGACGGTCTGCAACATGAATGTCGCATGGCCTTGGCCTTGATAGGCAGGCACAATGGCCACATTAGTAATTTCAACTTCATCCAACACTATCGTCAAACTGATAAATCCAATTGGTTGCCCCCTCACCACTAAGAGCTGATAAAGTGATTGGGGCATTGCCAAATCTGCTGCAAAAGTTGCTAACCGCCAAGGCGCACCTTGAGGATAAGCTAACTGGGCTAACTCATAACACAGCTTAGCTACAGCTGATTCAGTTGCATAAACCGAACTGGCAATTAACTGCCGCTCAGTCATTAGCAGTGGCTACCGGTAAATGATACGTCATATCAAGCGCATCCTCATGATCACCAAAATAATACCGTTTCTTGATGCCGGTCTTTTCAAATCCCAAACTAGTGTATAAACGTTGTGCGTTCACGTTACTAGCCCGAACCTCTAAGGTCACCGTCCGATAATTTAAATACCCAGCTCGTTCAATCATCGTTGTCATCATGTACCGACCCAACCCTTGATTTTGAAAATCAGGATGAACGGCAATATTCGTAATATGCGCATCTTGACGCCGATCATCAAAAGCACATCCACAAAAGGCACACAGCCGATCTTCATGACGCATAACAATATAAAAACGACCACTTTGACGACGCAGTTCAGTCTTAAAGGCGTTTTCGTCCCAAGGGGTCTTGCCCGCATAAACGGCGCGCTCAATGGCTAACATCTCTGGGACATCTGTAATCAGGGCCCGCGAGACATAGTACCCGGTCGGACCAACTTGCACAACGTGATTATCAATCGTCATTATTTTTTGACGGCGTTGACTACGGTTTTTCGTTACTCTCTGAAAGTACTGCTTAAATCTTCTCAACATATGGGGCATGGTCCTCTTTCGGATGTTTGGCTAGCCATTCGCGTTCTGCTTGCGTTAGCCGTAAGTAATTGGGCACAAAATTGTGTAGCTGTTGCACAGGAGTGGCCGTTAAGCCTAATAAACCAAGTACAGCTGCTTGCGGTAAATCTAATTGTGGTTGGGCGCGAACAAACCGATCACCAAGTTGCGCACTGAGCGTCGCTTGCGTTATTGCCACATCCGCACCAATAAAGACAATTGATTCTTGATATGCGATTAATTGTTGACACCACTCGGTTACACTCACATGCTGGTCTGCAATCACCGACACTGGTCGTTGATGCACAATCCGATATAATCCCGTAAATAAATTATCACGTCGGGCATCAAACACAGGTACCACTAATTGTCCTTCTTCAACCACATTGCCAGCCAAAGCCGCAAGACTAGAAATACCTACCAGTTCTTTATCTAACGTATAGGCTAGTGTCTTGGCAGTCGTGACCCCGATTCGTAATCCGGTATATGACCCGGGTCCCTTGGCCACTACCACGCGATCCAATGCCGCTGCGGTTAAGCCCGCCTGCGTGATTGTCGCTTCAATAATTGGTAATAACGTACTACTATGATTGCGACCAACATTAGTTGTCGTTGTGGCAAGAACTTTAGTGTCCTCTAAAACAGCCACGCTTAACGGTCGGTTGGACGTATCAATTGCCAACACCTTCATAATTTTAAAAAGCTCCTCATTTTGAATTACTTCACATATCTTATCATAATTTGCTTACTTTGAAAGCTATCCCTTTGTTTTCAAGTGACTCATAAGCAAATCATCAACTTTTTACAAAAAATATAATCTTAGCACCACTCAATCCCCTGATTTCCTCCCTAAATATTTACGATGTAATTAATCGGTAAACTTCATTTACATAACTTATACGTATTATTCACCGATACTTGTAAACACCTTTACATTCACTTGATATGCTACACAGGTAACTAAATTACTTGGAGGTATTTGAAATTATGTCAAAGATTAGTAAGTCACTTTTAGGGGTTTCAATGATTTCAGTTTTAGGGTTAGGCTTAGCCGGTTGTGCTAGTGGCACTAGTACTAAGAAAAGTAGCAGTGCCAATAAAGGGACTATTTCTGTGGTCTTCTATCCTAATGAATCTGCTAAAAGTTTTTCTGGCTCACGAGCAGCTTTGAAAAAATCCATCGAAAAAGTCACCGGTAAGACAGTCCAATTACAAACAACCACTGATTATAATGTTGCGATTCAAGCCATTGCTTCAGGTAAAGCTCAAGTTGCTTACATGGGCGCCAATGGTTATATCCAAGCCAACCACCTTAGCAAAGATGTGCAACCTTTTGCCGCCCAATCTGATGCCAAAGGCACTTTAAAAGACGCCTCATACAATTCTTACCTAATGGTACAACAAAAAGACGCGCACAAGTACCAAGTCGACGGCAAATATAGCATAAAAAATGTCAAAGGCAAACGGATGTCCTATGTTTCCAATAGTTCCACTTCCGGTTTCTTAGTACCAACCGCTGAATTAACACGCGAATTCAAGATTAAGAGTAAGGACAAAGATACCTTAACTCAAAATGGTGAATTCTTCAGTAAAGTCCTTTACGGCGGCTCTCATCAAGGTTCTGCTGTGAACTTAATCAAGGGCGATGTTGACGTTGCAGCCTTTGATGATACTGACTTAATGCCATACCTCAAAGTGACTAGCGGTTCATGGAATAAGCTTGGCTCAACTTTTACTGTTAAAGACGATGCGGCAGCACCATTCGATACCCTTAAGGGTCAACAAGTCGTCGACATCGCAAAAATGCCCGTACAACAAGGACCATGGGTTTACAATACGAAGACACTCAGCAAAACTGACCAAAAGAAGATTGCGGATGAATTCACTTCAAAATCTTTTGCTCAAAATAAAGCCATTTTCTCAGCACCTGGTGCTAAAACACCAAAATTATTCCCTAAGCAATCTAACAAATCACAATTAGTTAAGGTTAATGATAAATGGTATGCCCCAACCCATAAACTAGTTGGTTATTAAACCACTCAGTATCTAATAAGCATCATGAAAGGAACTGCTATGCTCAAAGTAATCCAATTAAATAAAACTTACGGTCAAAATAAACACTCGCTTAAAGGCGTTAATTTTACAGCTCAACCCGGTGAAGTTACGGCCATCATTGGCCCATCCGGAGCTGGTAAAACAACTATTTTACGGAGTGTTAACCAATTAATCCGTGACGACAGTGGCCAAATTCTACTTGATGATCAAGACATTCGCCAAGCTAATAAATCAGAACTACGCCGTATTCGACATCACATTGGGATGATTTTTCAAAATTACAACCTCATCGAGCCATTAACGGCTTTAGAAAATGTCTTACATGGTCGTTTGGGTGCTAAATCGACTTTAGCTGGCATGTTGGGACGTTACACCGACGCTGAAAAAGCCGAAGCTTTAGCTTTATTAACCGAAGTTGGTCTCAAGGAATATGCTTATCAACGCTGTGATCAGTTAAGCGGTGGTCAACAACAACGCGTTGGAATTGCTCGAGCTTTGATGCAGCATCCTAAAATGATTTTATGTGATGAACCAATTGCCTCTTTAGATCCTAAATCGACACAAATTGTGATGGATATTTTACGTCGGTTAGCCAAGGAAAAACAACTCATCATTCTCATTAATCTCCATCAAGTCGATATTGCAACCGCCTATGCTGATCACATTATTGGCATTAATAGCGGTGAAATTGTCTTTGAAGGTGCTAGTCAAGCCGTTGACGATGCTATCTTACAACGAATCTATACGCAAGCTAAAAAGCCTGAATCGACGGTGAGTGCTCATGAAAACTAACTTTCAATCACCACAACAATTTTTCCGTCAACGTCGGTTACGACTATTCGTTGTTCTATTGATTCTGATTGGGATTTACGTCGCCTCAGTAGCCATTGTTAACTTTCAAACAATGACGTCGCTAGCCCAGGTTCCAGCTGGCTTAATCTGGCTCTTTAAGAACTTTGTCCCCACTGCCAGTTCAATCTCGTATTTAGGTCCCATTCTTTATCAGTTATGGCGCACTTTAATTGTCGCAATTTCTTCCACAGTCTGTGCTAGTTTATTTGCTCTAATTTTGGCTGTGCTTGGTGCTAAGACAACTAGCCCTGCTTCTGGTCTCAGATTGGCAATTCGGTTAATTGCATCATTACTACGGAATATTCCAGTAGTTGCTTGGTCGATGATTTTACTATTTTCTTTCAAGCAAAGCGATTTAACCGGTTTTCTAGCTTTATTTTTCATGACTTTAGGCTATTTAATCCGCGCCTTCACGGAAACGATTGAAGACTTAAACGCTGAAAAATTGCAGGCGCTCCAAGCAGTTGGCGCTAATTACTTCCAATGTGTTTTTTGTGGGGTTTTACCCGAAGTCGCTAGTACCTTGACCAGTTGGGTCCTTTACATGATTGAAAACAATCTCCGTGATGCCACTTTGGTCGGCATCCTAACTGGAACTGGTATTGGGTTCTTATTTAATCACTATTTTAAAAGTTTTCGTTATGATGCTGCCGGTTTAATTGTCTTGTTAATTGCCGTTTTAGTTATTTTACTCGAACTAACTTCCACTCAGATTCGGAGGGCGATTGCATGATTGAAAATAGTCAACCAAAGCCTGAGACTGTTCGGCCACACGCACCTAAAACAACGCATATTTCATTAATCACGAAACCGCGCTTAATTCTGCGGGCCGTGTTAGGTGCCTTAGGTTTAATTACCATTTACTCACTGCTCACACTTGATACTGGCAACTTGAATTTTCTTGATGCTTTTCAAAGCTTAGGGCTTAACTTAAAGGCCATGTTTTTACAACCAAGTGTTGGTCAAGATTCCTGGCCTTTATTACTACGAGCATTAGCAACTAGTGTCTCATTAGCCATGCTAACCACGTTGTTGGGCGCATTAATTGCCTTTTTCATCGCTGTTTTTTCGGCCCGCAACTTAGTTCCTGATGGACTAGCGGACACGATCAAAGCAGTAATGGCGTTCATTCGGTCAATTCCGACCATTCTCTGGGTGCTGATTTATTCAGT
This sequence comes from Lactobacillus sp. CBA3605, assembly GCF_002970915.1. Classification (NCBI taxonomy): domain Bacteria; kingdom Bacillati; phylum Bacillota; class Bacilli; order Lactobacillales; family Lactobacillaceae; genus Lactiplantibacillus; species Lactiplantibacillus koreensis. The sequence goes on along the minus strand of NZ_CP027190.1, from coordinate 1,902,622 downwards.
TGTCATGGGTTTGGGCGCTAACGCAGCCGTTGTCGGCTTAACATTTCACAGTGTCGCCTACTTGGTCAAAGCTTATTCCGAAAGTATTGAAGAAACTTCTCAAGATACGATTGAAGCATTAAAAGCTAGTGGTGTTGGCTTTTGGCCGATTGTCTTCCAAGCGATTTTACCATCGATTATTCCAGCATTACTGAGTTGGACTTTCATCCGTTTTGAAATCAACTTTGCTAATGCAGTTGCCGTTGGCGCCGCCGCTGGTGCTGACGATATTGGTTACTACCTATTCATGGCCAGTGGCTTCTACTTCAATTTCCACGAAGTTGGCCTCATTGTTTACCTTTTGATTGCAGTTGCCATCGTATTGGAAGTCGTTTCCATGCGCTTGCGTGGTCATTATTTAAAAAACAACTAATCCATCTAACTAAAGGAGTTATAACATGACGATTAAAGCACTTATTTTTGATTGGGCTGGTACGACGATTGACTATGGCAGCCGTGCCCCTATCGTAGCTTTTCAACAAGCTTTTGCCAATGTTGGGGTTGCAATTTCTGAAGCCGAAATCCGTCAAGACATGGGTTTAGATAAATACACCCACATTCACAAAATCATTAACTTGCCACTCGTTCAAAACAATTGGCAAGCTCGCTTTCAGGTTTTACCTTCGCATGATGATTGTGAACGTATTTATCAGGATTTCAAAACAATTTTATTAGCCTCACTAACTGACTTTGCGACGCTAAAACCTGGGATGCCAGCTGTTATTGATTACCTTGATCAACATAAAATTGTCTATGGCACTACTACTGGTTATGATGCTGAAATGTTAGCCATTGTTGCTCCGATTGCTGCTAAACAAGGCTATCGTCCTAGTGTCAATATTACCTCTGCTCAAACTAACGGCATCGGCCGACCCGCGCCAGCCATGATTGAGCTCGCTTGCAAACAATTAGCGATTACTGACCCTACAACTGTTTTGAAAATCGGCGATTCTATCAATGATATTTTAGAAGGTCAAAACGCGAACGTCTTAACTGTCGGTATCGTTGACGGGAGTAATCTAATGGGCTTATCACAAGCTGAATTTGAGACGTTAACCCCTACTGAACAAGCTGAACGACGGACTCAAGTCACGGCCGATTATCAGGCAGCTGGAGCCGATTATATTTTGCAATCAATGGTTGACCTACCAGCATTAATTACAACAATCAATCAACCCGTTATCGATACCCACTAAGACTTTAAAGGAGTACACCATGAAACAACCGTATTTATTACTCACACCAGGCCCACTAAGCACGACCGCAACTGTTAAAGCAGCGATGCAAATTGATTACTGTACTTGGGATAGCGATTACCGGGCAATTACCGAAACCATTCGACAACAGATTTTAACTTTAGCGCAAGCTAATCCGGACGACTATACAACGGTATTACTACAAGGCAGTGGTAGTTACGCCGTCGAAGCAACACTTGGAACGGCCATTCCGCGAGAAGATGCCGTCTTAATGATTGCCATCAATGGTGCCTATGGTCATCGTATGAGCACCATCGCAGACTACTATCGAATTCCGCATGTTGACGTCGTATTTGCAGAGGATCAAGCAGTTGATCCTCAACGAATCGCTCAAGCCTTGGCCGCTCATCCCGAAGTAACCCACTTCGCTACCGTCCATAGTGAGACCACGACTGGTATTTTAAATCCCATCGAACAGTTGCTTCCCTTGCTAAAAGCACGGGGAATCATCTCGATTATCGATGCAATGTCGAGTCTCGGGGGCGTTCCAATCAACGTTGATCAATTGGCATGTGACTATTTAATCAGTAGCGCTAATAAATGTGTACAAGGCGTGCCGGGCTTCGCATTTGTCATTGCTAAAAAAAATAAGCTTGCTCAAACAGCGACTAATGCACGGTCACTAAGTCTTGATTTATATGCCCAATGGCAAACGATGACCGATCAACCGGGTAAGTGGCGTTTCACGTCACCAACCCATGTTGTGCATGCCTTTGCGCAAGCTTTGACCGAATTTAAGGCTGAAGGTGGTGTGATACCACGTTATCATCGTTACGCCGCTAATCAAGCGCTATTAAGTACCGGTATGCAAGCGCTCGGTTTTGAATTAGTCATTGACCAAGCCAATCAAGGCCCTATCATTACATCATTCAAATATCCCACAACCCACTTTAAATTTGACGATTTTTATCAATTTATCAAAGATCGGGGCTTTGTGATTTATCCAGGGAAAGTATCCACCATTCCAAGTTTTCGTATTGGAACCATTGGTGATGTTAATACTGATGATATCAACCGATTACTTGCAATTATTAGCGACTATCAACAACTCAATCAATAAGTGACACCCGCTTAAAAAGCACCAGGTTGCTTGACATCACTAGCTTAGAAATCAGCTAGTAGCGTCAGTAACCTGGTGCTTTTAATTTAAGTCAATTTAGTTGCGATCATCATAGCCATTAGGATGATTCTGGGTCCAAGCCCAAGCCGTCTTAATAATTTCATTAACATCATCGTAATGTGGTTGCCAGCCTAAAACTTGGCGGGCCTTATCACTAGCGGCTACTAGTGAGTCTGGATCACCTGGACGCCGCGCAGTTAACGTCGCAGGAATAGGTTTACCCGTCACTTCACGGGCAGCTGCCAACATTTGACGATTAGAAAAACCAGTTGAAGAGCCTAAGTTAAAGGCATCACTGTCATTTCCAGCGGCCAAATACTTCAGTGCTAAGATATGTGCATCCGCCAAATCTAACACATGGACATAATCACGCACATTAGTGCCATCTGGCGTCTGGTAATCATCCCCAAAAATCTTTAGCTCTGCTCGTTTACCTTGAGCGACTTGTAAAATGATAGGAACCAAATGAGTTTCAGGACCATGGTCCTCCCCAATACTACCATCTGGTTTTGCACCAGCTACGTTAAAGTAACGTAATGCCACAAACTTAATCCCATAGGCCACGTCTGCCCAGTGCATAATCTGTTCCATCATTAACTTGCTAGCACCATATGGGTTAATTGGGTTCTGCGGATCAGTTTCTTTAATTGGAATTTGTTTCGGTGTGCCATAAGTGGCGGCCGTTGACGAGAAGACAATATGCTTCACCGCATGGGCATGCATGACTTCTAACAACGTAATCATCCCACCAGTATTATTGTCAAAATATTTCAATGGCTTTTCCATTGATTCTGGTACGATTGAAAATGCAGCAAAATGAACGACTGCCGTAATTGATTCACGATCAAAAACCTGGTTCAGAAATTCAGCGTCACGCACATCACCTTCATAAAAAGTGGCCGCTGGATTAATTGCAGCCCGATGACCCGTGACCAAATTATCGACAACTGCTACCTCGGTACCATTTTCAACTAAACGATCAACCATATGAGAACCGATATAGCCGGCTCCCCCCAAAACAAGAATTGACATAATTTACCTCCCTTTAAACTTACCTTTATCATAGCATAAACCAGCGGCCAATTAGCTTTAAGTTGACACCTAACCGCACCAAAAAAAGTTGAGCACTGACGTCTCAACTTTAGGGTACCTTACTTATTCAATCGGTGCTGCTAGCGGCTGCCACTTAATTGTCACTTCACAACATTTCTCATCGCCAACCATAATACGATGGCTTGTCGTCACTTCATCTGGCGCTGTCGACGGCAAAATATTTACCGCTGAAGTCACAGTATGCCCATACTGCACTTCATTTTCATAGCGAACCGCTACTTGGACCAAATCATGCTGCAATAAAAATTCAGCAGGTAACGTATCCAATAACCAGTCAAAATAATGGGCATTATTAACATGCCGATTTGGATCAATATCAAAGAACCGCACTTGGTACGGCTTGCTCAACGTATCTGCGGTTTCTTCAAAATTAATTGGTCGTGGTAACCGTGGAATTCGCTTAACAGCTTCTGAATGGTAAGGCGCTACTAATTCAGGATCAATTTTTACAATCCGCCGCGTTGTTTGGCTCATGGTCACCCAAATACTGGTAATATAGGCTAAGACCTGCCCTGCAGCATCACGAATCCAAAATTCACGAAACGCAAAATATGGATTATATGCGGACCCACGAACGGCCAATGTGACGGTTTCATCCAATTTAGGCATCCGCGTAATCGCCATCTCATACTGGGTCACCACCCAGCCCACACCATGACTTTGGACAAATTCTGTCGTTAATCCTAGTGCATCACTTTGATCTTGTGAGGCTAAAATGGCAATGTTAATTAGCGTCGTCAACGTTGCTCGCCCTGTGCGATCACATTCGTAGTAAGTTAATCGGTGTTTTTCGGTAAAAATTTTAGCCTGTGCCCCTAAAGTTGCCATTGCCTGCGCCCCCTTCTAATTGATATTGTGAAATTCATTGTAAACAGTCTGACGTTGTACCTGACGGCGTTTAGCAATCGCCTTAATTGCGACATTCGGCTTATCACCAGCGGCTATTAGCGCCTCAACTTGAGCCTTTAACGGCAATTGTGCCAATTCATCCGGCGTATCCGGTTCAGGATCATGCGGATTACCCCCGATTAATAGCACAAACTCCCCCTTAAGTTGATGATTTTGGGCCCATTCAACCAGCTCAGTTAGTGTCCCACGGGCAAATTCTTCATAACGTTTTGTTAATTCTCGACAAGCGACGACTGGTCGGGTGCCTTCACAGACTGTCGCCAAGGTCGCAAGCGTTTTGGCAACGCGAAAGGGCGACTCATATAAAATAACAGTCTCTTTCCGAGCAACTAACGCCGTTAAAGCGACTTTTTGTTCTTGTTTTTTTCGTGGTAAAAAGCCATAAAAATAAAAAGGTTGTGGCACTAATCCGGACGCAATTAGTGCTGTTAGACCAGCGTTTGCGCCTGGCAAGGGAACCACGGGTAACTTTGCAGCGACACAAGCGGCCACTAACTCAGTTCCAGGATCACTAATTGATGGCATCCCAGCGTCACTCACTTGAGCCAAGTTAACGCCCGCCTGTAGCTTTGCAATTAATTGTGGAATTCGTTCTTGCGTATTATGCTCATGAAAACTAATTTGCTTAGTCTCAATTTCAAAATGATTCAACAATTTCTGTGTATTACGGGTATCTTCGGCTGCAATTAAATCAACCGCCTTTAACGTCGCCACCGCCCGATATGTCATATCCTGTAAGTTACCAATTGGCGTCGGCACTAAATACAATGTCCCTACAGTGGCATGATCAGCAAAACTTTGTTGCGTTTCCAAATCGTCTCCTCCTTACCGAGAGTTAGGCCCGTTCCCGTTCGCCATAAATCACTTCTAAACAAAAGACACATGATTCATCATCATCGCGCCGTTTGCCATAAAACTGATTACAAACATGGAACCCTTCATCGTAGAGTTTTTCCAAATTTTGCCGCGATTTTGAAAGGGTGGTTGTGCCAGCGGTCTTTTTCGGTAGTTCATTCTCAATTTCAACCATGTGTTCTCGTAAATGTTCGTTTTCAATAACTAACTCAGCGTTTTTTTCTAATACCTTGGTCATATCAGCCCGTAGTTGCGCCATTTTATCGAGCATTTGTTGCATCTGTTGTTCCATATCACCGAAACTATCGTATAAATCACGCTTATCCACACGCTCACCCTCATCTTTTTTTATTTAAGCGTTTTTTGAAAAATCGGCCACAATTGTAACGTTAGTCCTTCTAACACATTTTGAAAACTAATATTACTAGCCAGCTGGCGCTTAGCCGCCAACGCTAATTCGGTGGCCGTTACTAATTGCGACGCCTGTAACGTCGCCGTCATTGCTTTTAATTGTTCCTGATATTGGCCGAAACTGAGTTCGTTTGGCGCCTCAACTTTAAAATGGACTTGCAGTAAATCCTGAAATAGACTCGCAACCAAATCCAATAACACGCCTTGTTGTGCGGCATCCTTACCCAAGCTCACTAAATTAGTCTGAACTGCCACAAAACTCCGTGCATCGCCTTTAACCACTTGTGAAAACCAGCGCCAAAGTTGTGTCACCGCTGTCGTTAACCAATCATCGACTAACCAGTTTTGGGCTTGGGCCACGCTATTCGTGAGCTGACGTAAAATTTGCGCTTGTTGCGGTGGAATCCCGGCCTGTTCAAATAATTGTTGTAGTTCAGCCGCGCGTAACGGCGGAAACTCAATCACCTGCGTCCGCGAAATAATGGTCGGTAACATGAGTTGTTTATTGGTCGTTAATAGGAACGCGGTCACGTTACCACTAGGTTCTTCAATGAACTTTAATAGACTATTGGCCGCACTCGCCGTCATTTTTTCGGCATCCGAAATAATAAAAATCTTACGATTACCTTCCACCGCACTTTTAGAAAACTCCGCCTTTAAGTAACGAACCTGATCGACGTGAATACTTTGACCATCCGGCGCAACCGTCACAATATCTGGATGCTGGCCATTGGCAATTCGCAAACATTCATCACAGGTGCCATCTGGTTCATCCGCCACAACATGGTGACAAAATAACCGTTGGGCAATCCAAACAGCCAATTCATGTTGACCAGCCCCAGCCATACCAGCAAATAAATAAGCATGGGCTAAATGTTTTTGCGTAATAATATGTTTAAAAGCGGCCAATAGTGCCGGTTGCTTTGCCATTAAGGTTGTTGTTAATTCATCAGTTGTTGCCATTATTAACCACCTTAAACTTTAAAATTGGTGAAATTGATCAATCGGTAAGACAAACACAGTTGCCCCACCAACTTGAACTTCAACTGGGTAGGCGGAAGCGCCATCCATCGTAACATCTAGGTTAACTGGTGGTGTCATAAACTGATCGCGCGCATGACTGGTGTGCTTAATCATAGCTAAAACTTCATCGACCCGTTCATCGTCAATTCCAATCATGAACGTCGTATTTCCAGAACGTAAAAAACCGCCCGTCGTCGATAGTTTCGTGGCCCGCACATTGGCTTCAATAAATTGACTGCTGAGGCGGTTACTATCTTTATCTTGAACAATGGCAATAATTAGTTTCATAATTTCGACTTCCCCTCAGTGGTAAAATATTGTGGTAATTGTGTTGTCATAATCTGTAGGGCTTGTGTGACAACTTGCGCTAACGGTTGACTTGCATCTACTCGCTTAATCCGCGCTGGATACTGAGCTAACAGCTGTAGGTAAGCAGCCTGTACTCGTTGATGAAAGCTCAAGGCTTCCACATCTAAGCGATTAATCTCATTTTGGCGATGCGTTTGAATGCGCTGCAACCCAACCGCCGCATCAACATCAAAATACAAAGTCAAATCAGGCGTTAATCCTGCCGTAGCAAATTGATTCATCTCTTCGACGGCTTGTTCACCAATCCCCCGCCCCGCACCTTGATAGGCAATTGAGCTGTCGATAAACCGATCACACAATACCAACTTATCTTGGGCTAAAGCTGGTAGAATTTTTTGCACCAAATGTTGGCGCCGAGCCGCTGCGTACAATAAGGCTTCAGTCCGGTCATCCATCGCCGTATTATGGCGATCCAAAATGATTTTTCGAATCGCTTCTGAAATTTGATTGCCACCTGGTTCCCGCGTAACGACCAATTGATCGCCTAGTTGCGGGGCTATCTTGGCAACTAATGCTGTCAATGCTGAAGTCTTACCAGCACCATCGGGCCCTTCAAAGGTTACTAACTTTCCTGTCACAATTCCCAATCCCATCTAATAATCCATATTGTCATAATTGTACTTGATTGTGGCAAACATGTCTAATGCGTTCACCACTAGTGAGGGTATTTAAAAGCTTTATTTCACTGCATTAACCACTATCAATTGTGTTTTTTGCTTCATTGTAACTAAAAAGCGCTACGTTAAAAAACGTACCGCCTTAAGTCTAATCCTATTTATCAATGACTGAACGTTGAATTTGATTGCCATGAACTTGGCGCCGGCGCGCTTCACGGTACAAGTATAAATACTTGGCACGTGCCAATACTGTTTGGGTCACTAATTCACTCGTATTGTTATCATAAATCGCTTTTTCATTTTGCTTCGCACGATCCCAATCAACTTTGGCAGCATTGAGTAACGTCAATAACTGTTGATCATACGTTGCCTTGGGGTGCTTAATTTTTTGTCGTCGCTTAAAAATTAGTTTCACCCCCACTTACATTTCTTGCCGGCCTTCAACGGCCTTAAAGAGCGTCATCTCGTCCGCGTATTGGATATCACTACCGACAGATAAACCGTGCGCTAACCGCGTTACCTTAATCCCAGCTGGCTTAACGAGCCGCGAGATATACATGGCTGTCGCTTCACCTTCAGGCGTGGCATTGGTCGCAATGATGACCTCTTTAATCGCTTCATTTTGTTGGAGCCGTTTTAGCAAGCTCGCAATATTAATATCTTCGGGCCCCTTACCATCAACTGGTGATAAAACGCCATGTAAAACATGATATAAGCCTTGATATTCTTTGATTTTTTCCATAGCCATCACATCTTTGGCCTCTTCGACCACCAAAACAGCACTTTGATCACGCGATTTATCTTTACAAATCACACAGGGGTCATCTTCCGTGATATTGCCACAAATACTGCAAAAATGTAAATCACGTTTTGCAGCCACTAAGGCTTTCGCAAACTCAGTGACGTCATCACCGTCCATATCAATGGTGTAAAAGGCTAAGCGAGTCGCCGTCTTACCACCAATACCCGGTAATTTCATATAACTATCGATTAACTTTGCAATTGGTTCTGGATATTGCATTTGCTTACCTCACTACCCGTTCGTGACTACTGCAAGCCCTTGGTATACTTGCCCATCGTACTTTGTGTTTGTGCATCAACTTGGGCTAACGCATCATTCACCGCAGTCAAAACCAAATCTTGTAACATATCCACGTCATCAGGATCAACGGCGGCAGGATTAATCGTAATATCTTGCATTTTCTTATCACCAGTAAAGGTGACTTTAACCATCTCATCCGGCGCACTACCCGTAAAAGTTGCTTCGTTTAAAGCCGCTTGTTCAACGGACATATCCTGTTGCATTTTCTTCATTTGTTTCATCATATTTTGCATATTACCCATACCACGCATCATTATTCATCAATTCCCTTCAATTTTTAATCTGCTTTAACTTCGACAATACCACTAAACATCGCTTCAGCTTGGGCCACCACGGCCGGTTGCTTCGGCTTAGTTGGTGCTGCGTCCCCATCCGGCTGATGAGTCGCTAAGTAATCCTTACGTAGCTGCGGCCACTGTTCTTCTGGGACACAGACAACTTTTGGCGCCGACCCCATCAGCCGAGTTAAGCCATTGCTTAAAGCATCCATCAAGACTTGATCATCAATCGCTTTTTGATATAAAAAGGCATAGTCAAATGCAACCACGACACCTTCATCACTGGCAGCGACCGGCTTTGAAACGTGCATTAATGCACGTTGCGTCACACTTAAAATATTCATTAAATCTGACCATATCTCGCGAATCTTAAGCAAATCAGCTTTGGTTGCCGCACCTAAAATCGGATAAATTTGACTAACGTTCACTTTTTTAACCGCTGGGCCATTATTAGCCGTCTGCTTAACTCGCTTCGGTTGGCTCTGATTAGTCGCGATACCTTGGGCCTTAAGCGTCGTTAATTCAGTTTGCAGCTGATCGACTTTCGTGGTTAATTGCTGAATTGTCGGATCATCTTGCCCCACGGCAACGGGGGCAACTTGCCCCCCAGTTGCGGGCGTTAACTGTGCTAGCTTAACGGTTAAGACTTCTAGATAAACATCCGGATGGGTTGTAAAACGCATCTGTTGTTGAATATCGTTTAACGTTTTGATCATCTGATACAAGACTTCCGCATCAATTTGCTTGGCAAAGGCTTGGAACCGATCATCACTTTCGCCCATCGCCACACTATCGACCATTTCAGGTGCTTGTTGATAGAGTAACACATCTCGCGTGTAACTAATCAAATCTTCAATAAAGCGATTCGCATCTTTACCAGCTTGTAAGATTTGACGCATAGTTTCCAACGCTGGCTTAGTTTGTTGACTGGTCACCGCTTCAACATAATCTGCAATCAATGTCTTGGTCACACTACCCGTAACCATCAAGGCGTCGTCCAAGGTGACCGTGTTATCGCCAAAAGAAATCACTTGATCCAAAATACTCAACGCATCTCGCATCCCACCTTCAGCGGCTTGCGCAATGACCCGCAACGCTTTTTCATCATAGGTCACTTGCTTTTGATCTAAAATATAAACCATCCGGTCATAGCTATCTTTAGCGGTAATTCGCCGAAAATCAAACCGTTGTGTCCGCGAAATAATCGTCAACGGAATCTTGTGAGGTTCCGTGGTGGCTAAAATAAAAATCACGTTAGCCGGTGGTTCTTCTAACGTTTTTAACAAGGCATTGAATGCGCCGGTCGATAACATATGCACTTCATCAATGATATAAACCTTATAATCTGCTTGTGTGGGCGCATATTTAGCTTTATCCCGAATATCTCGAATTTCTTCGACCCCATTATTAGAAGCCGCATCAATTTCAATGACATCATTTAATTGACCTTTAGTCGTTGCCACACATGTTTCACATTGATTACAAGGCTCACCATCAACCAAATGATGACAGTTAATCGCCTTTGAAAAAATCTTAGCCGCGGATGTTTTCCCAGTGCCTCGTGGTCCGGTGAACAAATACGCATGACTCGTTTGGTGGGTCATGATCGCATTTTTTAGCGTTTGCGTAATCATCTGTTGACCGACGATTTCGTCAAACCGTTGTGGTCGCCACACCCGATATAATGCCCGATACATGCGAATCTTCCTCTCTCACTAGCCAACTGGCTCAATTCATAACAACATTAATTTAAATAAAAAGCTCTCAACCGAATGGCTAAGAGCTGTTACATTTCATAAAAACTTAAGGCACAAGATGAAGCAAACTTAGTGCTGCTTCCTTCCGGACCTGACACGATTCGTAAATCCACCCTTGCCTTAAGGCCTTGCGGCAAATACTATAATACATGATTTAAGCACAGAATGCTAGCCATCCGCTTAATTTTTTTCAGTCGCTTGACGACGCGCCTTTTTAGCAGCCTTTTGGCGTTTGCGAATATCCCGGAAAAAGTTTTCTAATAACTCACCTGCAGGCCGTGGCAAAATCCGTTCATGCACTGCCACTTGATGGTTCAACCGGTCATCAGCCATTAAATGATACAAACTATGAACGGCACCCGCCTTAGGGTCACGGGCGCCATAATAGAGTTCTGGAATCCGCGCATTTAAAATGGCGCCGCTACACATGATACACGGTTCTAACGTGACATAAATCTGACAGTCTTCCAAGCGCCAACTGTGTAAATATTCGCAGGCTTCTTGAATCGCCATGATTTCAGCATGTAACGTGGCATCTTGACCATGTTCACGAAGATTATGTCCCCGACCAATAATTTCACCATCGTGCACAATTACGGCTCCAATCGGTACTTCACCAATTAGACTAGCTAACTTGGCCTCATGTAAAGCTTCTAACATCCATTTTTCTGATTCACTAGCGATCAAGTGATCCCTCCTTTACACTTTGTAAAATATAGTAGCCTTTGTCTTTCTTAATAATCGTACAGTTACCAAAAGTCGCCGTCATTATCTTTTTGGCTGAAGGCGCCCCTTGCTTTTTTTGTAAAACCACCGTTAAGGTCCCACCCGTGACTAAATGCGCCAAAGCGCCAGTCAACATTGCCGCAACAACCGTTTTACCAGCACGCACGGGGGGATTAGTCACAATCGCCGCATAATTAGTCGTAGTCACTTGCTCATAACAATCAGAAGTAAACACGTTAACATTTGTCAATTGATTTAAAGCGGCATTTTGACGAGCCAAGCTTAGCGCTAGCTCATTCACATCAACCATATCAACGGTCCGTTGTGGTGATTGGTAGGCTAAAGCCAACCCAATCGGACCGTAACCAGTCCCTAAATCTAAAATATTTCCAGCTGGTAAATCGGTTGGATTAAAAGCCGCCAATAACGTTCGTGACCCATAATCCACGGTCCGCTTGGAGAAAACACCATTGTCGGTCGTAAATTTAAACTGATGGGCAAAAATTTCAAAATTCCATTGTTTTTCAGCATGCACAATATCTGGATTGTGTGTATAATAATAGTTGGTCATAATTTTTTCCTCTAATTTTTAGGCTACGTCTATGATACCTGATTCCACGAAATAACGACAATTATTTTAAATAAATTTAAATGGCGATTAAATGCCGGCCCTAACACAACACCTTGTGGTTTGATTCTTTTTCATCCACGAGATGTTGTGTTTTTTGATTGTATTTTCCCTAGCTTGTTGTATACTAAATTTATCGATTAAACGAATTAAGGGTGATTTGAAATGAAAAAAGTAACTGTATTTACGAAAAACAATTGTATGCAATGCAAGATGACTAAGAAGTTTTTGACCGCACACAATATTGCATTTGAAGAAAAAAATATTAACCTCAATCCTGAATACGTTGACTATTTAAAGGACCAAGGATTCCAAGCCGTGCCCGTCGTTGAAATCAATGGCGAAAGTAGCATTGCCGGCTTCCGTCCTGACGAACTAAAACAATTAGCTGTCTAACACCGTTTATTTTTGTGTCTTTAAACCGAATTAACACCACTTTTTAAAACCGACCCACAATCACTAGTTCCCTATTGATTGTGGGTCGTCCATTTTAGCCAGCATTTAATTATTTTAAAAGAAAGAGGAACCCCTATGAGCCTGAAGGACTTAAAAGATGTTACCTATTATGATTTAAATAACGAAATCAATATTCCAATCAACAATCAGATTCCTTTGAACAAAGATCAGGATGCCTTAGCGGCCTTTCTGGCACAAAACGTCCGGCCTAACACGAAACAATTTGCCAGTCTCAAAGCGCGTTTTGACTATTTATTAGACCATGACTACTTAGAAACTGGTTTCATTGAAAAATATGACTTTAGTTTTATCGAAAAATTATACGCTTATTTGCAGACTCAAGATTTTAAATTCAAAACGTTTATGGCTGCTTATAAATTCTACGCACAGTATGCCCTAAAGACTGACGATGGCGACTATTACTTAGAAAACTTTATCGACCGGGTTGCTATGAATGCCTTGTACTTTGCCGATGGCGACGAACAATTGGCATTAAACTTAGCCGACGAAATCGTCCATCAACGTTACCAACCCGCAACGCCGAGCTTTTTAAATGCCGGGCGTGCACGGCGTGGTGAACTAATCTCTTGTTTCTTAATCCAATCAACCGATGACATGAATGCCATTGGCCGAACGATTAACTCGGCCCTCCAATTATCACGAATTGGTGGCGGGGTCGGCATCAACTTAAGTAATTTACGTGGCGCTGGTGATCCAATCAAGCACATTGATGGTGCTGCTAGTGGTGTCGTTCCTGTCATGAAGTTATTGGAAGACAGTTTTTCTTATTCCAACCAACTTGGCCAACGCCAAGGGGCCGGTGTCGTTTACCTCAGTGTTTTCCACCCAGATATTATTGCCTTCCTATCTGCTAAGAAAGAAAATGCTGATGAAAAAATCCGTTTAAAGACGCTTTCCCTTGGCGTAACGGTACCTGATAAATTTTATGAACTCCTTAAAGCAGATGCCGATATGTATTTATTCAGCCCTTACGGTGTCGAACGCGAATATGGCGTGCCATTCTCCTATGTTGATATTACTAAAGAATACGACAACATGGTCAAGAATCCTAACATCAAAAAGACTAAGCTCAAGGCCCGTGATCTTGAAAACGAAATCAGTAAGTTACAACAAGAATCTGGCTATCCTTACGTCGTTAATATTGATACGGCTAACCGGGCCAACCCAATTGACGGCAAAATCGTTATGAGTAACCTTTGCTCTGAAGTCATGCAGGTCCAAACGCCCTCACTCATTAACGATCAACAAGAATACGAGAAAATGGGGACCGATATTAGTTGTAACTTAGGCTCAACTAATATTGTGAACTTGATGCAATCACCCGACTTTGGTCATTCCGTCGCCGCAATGGTCCGAGCTTTAACCTTTGTTACTGACAATTCCAACGTGGATGTTGTGCCTTCTATTCAAAAAGGGAACCATCAAGCGCACACCATCGGTTTGGGCGCCATGGGTTTACACGCCTTCTTCGCCAAGAACCAGATGGAATATGGCAGCAAAGAAGCCGTTGACTTCACTAACATTTACTTCTTATTGCTGAACTACTGGACGTTAAAAGCATCTAATGATATTGCTCGTGAACGCCATACCACTTTTGTGAATTTCGAAAAATCAAAATATGCGGACGGCACTTACTTTGACAAGTACTTAGACCAAGCTTGGCAACCAAAATTTGCCAAAACTGCGGCTTTGTTTGACGGTATCTTCATTCCAACTAAAGCTGACTGGGCTGCCTTAAAAACCGATGTCATGCGCGACGGTTTATACCATCAAAACCGGATGGCCGTTGCACCAAATGGCTCGATTTCCTACATTAATGACACGACCGCTAGCTTGCATCCCATCATCAATCGGGTCGAAGAACGCCAAGAAAAGAAAATTGGTAAGATCTATTATCCCGCTCCTTACCTATCTAATGATACAATTGATTATTATAAGTCTGCTTATGATACTGACATGCGTAAAGTCATTGATGTTTACGCCGCTGCTCAGCAACACGTTGATCAAGGCATGAGTTTAACCCTCTTCATGCGTTCAACCATTCCAGCCGGCTTATATGAATGGAAAGACGGCCGGACTGACAAAATGACGACCCGTGACTTAAACATCCTCCGGAATTATGCTTACCGGAAAGGCATTAAGTCAATCTACTATATCCGGACCTTTACGGATGACGATGGTGAAGTTGGCGTCAATGAATGTGAAAGCTGCGTCATTTAGCACACTAAATCTCTAGGAGGACACTCGCTATGGCAACAGACTTGGCATATTACCAAAAGTTACTCAGCAATGGCAATTACAAAGCTATTAACTGGGATCAAGTTTCAGATGCAATTGATAAAAGTACTTGGGAAAAATTAACCGAACAATTTTGGTTAGATACCCGAATTCCAGTTTCAAATGATATCGCGGACTGGCGCGACTTAGATGACGATCATCGTTGGGTTGTCGGTCACGTCTTTGGTGGCTTAACGTTACTGGACACCTTACAATCACAAGATGGTCTACAATCACTACGTCGGCACATTGTGACCCCCCATGAAACAGCAGTTCTAAACAATATTCAGTTCATGGAATCAGTCCATGCTAAAAGTTATTCAACGATTTTTGAAACGTTAAATACGCCTGATGAAATCAACGAAATCTTTGACTGGAGTGACAGCGAAGAATATCTTCAAAACAAAGCCAAATGGATTTATAAATTATATGATAACTTCGATGAAGATCCATTAAAGCAAAAAGTCGCGAATGTTTTCTTGGAAACCTTCTTATTCTACTCTGGCTTTTACACGCCACTTTATTATTTGGGGCATAATCAATTACCAAACGTTGCCGAAATTATTAAATTAATTTTACGGGACGAAAGTGTCCATGGTACCTATATTGGTTATAAATTCCAATTAGGCTTCAAGAATCGTTCTGAAAAAGCCCAGGCTGAATTTAAAGACTGGATGTTCGACTTCTTGTACAAACTCTATGAAAATGAAGAAAATTATGTTCATTTGGTTTACGATCAAATCGGCTGGTCTGATGAAGTTTTGACCTTTAGTCGTTACAATGCCAATAAGGCGTTGATGAACTTAGGTCAAGATGCTCTCTTCCCAGATACGGCTGAAGATGTTAACCCAGTCGTTATGAATGGTATTTCAACTGGGACGTCAAACCATGACTTCTTCTCACAAGTTGGGAATGGCTATCGTTTGGGCCAAGTTGAAGCAATGCAAGACACTGATTACGATATTGGTGAACCAGGCGACTCACTTTAATTAAAACCATTAAAGTTCAGTAAAGTAGCGGCTTCGGGACTTGGTCTCGTAGCCGCTACTTTTTAATTTTTACGATGGAGGATGAACAACCCATGTCAATTCATAATATTTGTGTCTTTTGTGGCTCTAATTCTGGCTTAGACCCCGACTTTACTACCAAAACAATTGCCTTAGGTCAATACTTAGCTGATCATGATTATCAGCTGATTTATGGTGGTGGTAACCATGGTCTGATGGGAAAAGTTGCGACCGCCACCCTTGATGCTGGTGGTCGCGTCATTGGTATTATTCCCCGCTTCCTAGTTGAACGCGAATTAGCGCTAAAAACCGTTACGACTTTCATTGAAACTAGTACGATGACTGAACGTAAGGAAAAGATGCTGCACTTAGCAGATGCTTTTATTGTGCTGCCTGGTGGCTTCGGTACATTTGAAGAATTCCTACAAATGTTATCCTGGAGTCAAATTGATATTCACCAAAAACCGATTGCACTTTATAATATTAATGGCTTTTACGATAGTCTGGTGCAAATGTTAGCCACCAGCACCAAGATGGGCTTTGCCCCGGTTGAAAATCTAAACCTCTTTATCAACGGTCATAATTTGGAAGAAATTTTTAACGGTTTAGAAAATTACCACCATGTACTTCCACCTAAATATACTAATTGAGCTTAAAAAAAGCGTGTGCAACAAAAATCAGCACCCTGATGACAGAGAAGCACTTCAAGAATTTTATGACTTCTTGAAGTGCTTCTTTTTAGCTATTAACGATGTTGATTTAAATTTTGAAACCATTTTGGACCAAGTAACAAATGGCGCTCAGTGTGCTTCTTTTGACGTGTGTTAACCACTTGCAATAATTGTAAAATCGTAAAAATTAATGAATTCCGTTTTCGGTAGGCGATATACTTAGGCGCCCATGCCGTCACGTATTTTTCTTTGTACGATCGCAACCCTTGAAATCCGTACAATTGATAACCATATTCATAAATCAAATGTGCAATTTTTTCCTGAATGAAGCTATACCGGGAGACCCCGACCCCTGCTAACGGCGCCATTCCCATGTTAAAGTAAACAAACCCTTGCGCTCGTGCCTGCTCAAAGAGATGTACAAAAACCGTATCCATAATTCCCGACGGTGCAGCCGCACTTGATCGCATCAAATCAATCGACGCGATTTTATCATTCCCCTGTGGCATCAGGTTGGCAAAGGCTACCAATTGATGATCAGGGTTATAAACCACCGCAATCGGGGCCTGATTCAAGTAAGTCTCATCAAAGAATCCTAACGAGAATCCTTTTTCAGCCTCACCATTAAGCCAACTATCTGAAACAGCTTTTAATTCTGCCATTGTCGCTGCTGAAAATGGTGGCTGCAAGATTTCAAACTGATAACGATCCCGCGTAAACTTATTCATCAAAGCCCGTTCACCACGAAGTCGCTTACCGGCCAAGCTAAAGTCAGCGAGTTTTACATGGCCTTCCTCGCCAGTCTTAATAAAATCAAATCCCATTTCATGTAACCGCATCGTCAGCGTTTCATTAATTTCATAGAAGACCAATGAATACCCATCGCTGTCAGCATCGTCCATGAGCTGTTCTAAGGCCGGCTGAAGATAAGCTTGGTTTCCGAACGGCTCGCCCATCAGAATCAGCTTGTCAGCCTTCTGTTGGTACAGAAAGATAAGCTGGTCTTCACCTGCGACCTGATAGTAATAAACTAATTTATCATTTAAAAAAGCTAAGTGTGAAATCTCATTACCACCAGCCGTTGCAATCACGTGCTTAACGCGTTCAAGATCTAACTTCAATCCCAGCCGCGCATTATGACCATTCGCAAAATAACGATTCATGGCGACCAAAATTAACGCCGCAATGACTAAGCCAATTACGCCGAATAACCATAATTTTTGTGAAGGGAAAAACAAGGCTTCTGGAACCGCATGCCGATGATGAATTTGTGGTGCATTATAAACGCCCACAATCGTATACAAGACAAAAGTAATCACATAGACACAGCCTACCCACAGCAGTTGCCCCCACGAGAGCGCTAGCCGTTGACGATAGTAGGCCTGCTTTGATAATGCGACTAGCGCTAGAATAATCACTAAAAAGATAATAAACTTCATGGAAATAGCGTCATACACCACTAGCCAACGAATCGTGTTTAGAATCGCAATCAATAAGACAATCACCGTTGGCCAAAAAGCTTTTTTGACACGACCAGCTGTACCTAGCGCAACCCCAATCAGTAAGAAAGCCATCACAATACTACTAGCTTGATTAATAAAGAAAAAGGTAAATGGATAAACCTGCAAGAAGATTTTATTATTATAGGCAAAATTAGGCACCGTCGACATTAACAACATTAAAAAACCGGAAACATAAAGAAAAACGGTTAACGCTATTTGAGCAAATCGTTGTAAAGCAGCCTTCGGAATACCCTCTAAATGTTGATTTAAGCGCCGACCAGTATCATGTGTGAATAAACCTAGCCCAATCGCAAACGGAATAATGTAATAAAATAACCGATAAAACAATAACCACGCTACCGCATCTGGCCGTGAGACCCCAACGGCTCCCAGTCCAAAAATCATAAATACATCAAATGAGCCAATGCCACCGGGAACCATCGATACTTCCCCAACGACTGAGGCAATCACAAACAGCGGCACAACCGCTGCAAAATCAATTGGTAATTGCATAAAATTACCAATCAGTAAAAAGAACAGCACACAGCCTGTCCATTCCCCGAACGAGCCACTTAATAACCGAACAACATTGCCCAGTGTTAGCCCTTCAAAGAAGGCCGAATCATTGACCCGGGTAAAGATAAAGACAGCTGGGAAATACAAAGAACCACCAACCAACCAAATCCAATAACTGCGGTAAACTTGGCCGATGCCAAAACCATAGACCAAAATCAATGAAATCATACAGTAAAGCGATAATCCCGACACTAAGAATAAAGCAATTTTAGAGATGGCAAAGACAATCTGTTTTTTACTGGCACCTTTGTTATAGAAGTTGGCCCGCAAAGAGGCACCTAGTACACCGCCGAAGCCCCCAATGTTCGTAAAAGTATTCGTAATCCAACCGGCTTTAAAAATATATCCCAGCGAATAGTGGTTCGGCAAGAATTTCGTAATCATCACGTCATAAGTCAGCATGGGCGTTACCGCCACCATCCCAATCACAACCATACTTAATAAATGCCACCAGCTTTGTGAAGCTAGCGCCGTTCCTAATTGAGCCCCACTTACTTCTTTTGCAATTTTACCCACTTCAGTAATAACAAACAGTAAAACTGAAAAGACAAATAAGGCCTTAATTAAGCCCAGCCGTTTATTTAAGCTGGCTCCCACTTTTTGTATCATCGCCTTCAAAAAAAATTCCCCCAATACCGTTATTGCTCTTATTATCGCAATCTTATTTCATTTATACAACCTTCCACCCAAGTTTTAAAACTAGTTTACAGTCTCATCATCATGACTTTGATTAACTCACATAATTAAGTTCCGTAAACCAGTCGTTTTTCAATTATTAATCAACCTAAAAAATCAAGGTGAAATTCTTGTTTTTTACGTATTTAAGTATTTTTATTCAATTTCCCCTTTACCCAATGCAATCCATTCTTATATAATTTAAGTATCATACTTTGGAGGGGAACTTTATGCACTTTGGAAAACCTGTTTTAATTGCACTTTTAAGTCTGACAATTTTAAGCGGTTGTGCCCAATCAACGGCCACTACCACCCCTAAGATTGTCACCCACACTAAAACGAGCTATGTCAGCAAGCGGACTGCCGCAGATACTGCGGCCTGGTCATCAGCTAAAGCTGTCAGTCGAGCCAATGCGGCTTCGGCCAAACAACTCAGTCAACAGTCTTCAACTTTAACCCAAGCCGGCTCAGAGGCCAGCTCACAATCGAGTGCGCTAACTGCCAGTCACTCATCGGCACACTCAGCAGCAGTCGCTGCGTCATCTTCGATTGCTGCTAGTACGAGTTCAGTACTGGCAGCCAGCGTTAGTAGCAGTCATGAGGCAGCTAAGGCCGCCTCAAAAGCTGCCGCACAGCAAGCAGACACCGCCGCCACATCAACCCAGACCAGTTCTGCAGCCAGTACCACCAATAATGCCAATCACTTTAGTGGCGATACAGATACCGCCCAAACTGGCCGGATTATTGGTAATCGTAATTCTAAAATCTATCATATTGAGACCGGCCATAACTACCATATGGCCGGGAAAAACGCGGTTTACTTCGATACCGAGGCAGCTGCTCAAGCGGCCGGCTATCGCAAATCGTTACGCTAATAAAGGAGTCTAACTAACTATGGGATATTTATTATTAATCGGCGCTATTTATTGGAGCTGGCATCTCTTTCAACGCCGTCATTTACGGGGAAAACGGTTCTTACGACATAGCTGGCCTATTATCATTTTGTTACTACTAAGTCTAGGGGCTTTTAATCTTAACAGCACGGCCGCCACCAAGCCTAAAACGGTCACTAAAACGAAGATCGTCAAAAAAACACATCATATCACAGTTAAAAATGATACTAAGTTAGCAGCTTTAATTGCGGCTAATCAGCGCTCCGCTACTAGTTTGAAAAAAACAGCTCAAAAATTAACCAGTCGTAAAACCACCATTGATCACCAAAAAGCCCAGAATAAAGCTGATGGGGCTACTAAAACAACCGCGGCGACCACGACGAGGACTAGCGGTAACCCAACTAACACTGCGTTAGCTAATCAGCAGTATCAAGGTCACCCGACCGTAACTATCAACGCGAATAATCCAGCCTTTAGTACCGCAGACTTAACGACCCGCAATGGGGCCTGGCAAAAGTATGGTGACTTAGACCAATTAAATCGTCCGACCATTGCGGACGCCTTATTAAATCAAAGTTTGATGCCCACTACTAAGCGAACGGCCTTAACAGTTGACCCTACTGGTTGGCATAATAAGCGAATTGCCAGTGGATGGTTATATAATCGTAGTCACCTGATTGGTTATCAATTAACCGGACAAAACAACAACCCGAAGAACCTCATTACCGGGACCCGCTCACTGAACGATCCCGAAATGGTGACTTATGAAAATCAGGTTGCCGACTATTTACACGCCAGCCCTGATCACTACGTGCGTTACGAAGTTAAACCAATCTTTAAAGCCGATAATTTATTGGCTAGTGGCGTACAAATGCGGGCCCAATCCATTGATAGTTCAGCTGTTAGCTTTAATGTTTACATCTTCAATGTACAAACCGGCATGACGTTAAATTACCAAACTGGAACCAGTCGCGTCGCTAATTAAATCGACTCGCTAACCGACCATTCGGTTTTAGTTGATCCAGATTTTTAGCTAACACAAAAAAACCACGCCACCATGTTGCCATGGTTAGCGTGGTCCAGCGTAGTCCGCTTAAGCAATTAAATTACTTAAGGGTAACAACGCCACCAACTTCTTCAAGTTTAGCCTTGATATCGTTAGCTTCGTCTTCTGAGACGCCTTCTTTAACGATTGAAGGAACGCCATCAACAAGGCCCTTAGCATCTTTCAAGCCAAGACCAGTGATATCGCGAACGGCTTTAATAGCCTTAACCTTTTGGTCGCCAGATTCAGTTAATTCAACATCGTATGAATCCTTAGCTGCAGCAGCATCGCCACCAGCAGCGCCAGCAACAGCAACTGGTGCTGAAGCTGAGACATCGAATTCTTCTTCGATAGCCTTAACTAAGTCGTTTAAATCTGAAATTGAAGCTTCTTTTAATGAGTTGATAATAGTGTCTTTATCAAAAGCCATTTTATGTTCCTCCATTTTGTATGAAATTAATTTTTTTGTTTACACCAACAGCCTAAGCTGCGTCTTCGTCGCCCTTTTCAGCAACCGCCTTAACAGCGTATGCCACGTTACGAACAGGTGCTTGTAACATATTAGCAATAGTAGCCAATAATTCTTCACGTGATGGTAAGGTTGCATATTCTTGAACTTCTTCAAGAGAAGCAACTTTTCCTTCAATCACGCCACCCTTAAGTTGAAGGGCGTCAGCAGTCTTAGCAAAGTTAGCTAAAATCTTAGCTGGAGCAACGGGATCTTCTTCAGAGAAGGCCACCGCCGTAGGACCAGAAAAGACATCATTCATGTCAGCATAACCAGCTTTTTCAGCAGCCCGTACCATGATTTTATTCTTGATAACGCGCATCTTGACACCGGCCTCACGTAATTGCTTACGTAAGTCAGTTACTTGTTCAACAGTTAAACCACGATAATCAACCACAATAGCTGATACAGCGCTCTTTAATTGTGCCGTAACTTCTTCGACTTCTTTTGCTTTAATAGCAACAGTTTCTTTACTCAATAGATTCACCTCCCAGAATTTTGGTTCAGGGATTTATAAAAAAATCCCTATGTCCACCAAGACATAGAGAAAAACAATGTCCTCGGCAGGTATGTTTGAGGCCGTTAAGCCACCTGAGTCTTAGGTAGAGATATAACATAACCTCTAGTAATCTATCACAGATTACCTAAGCGGTCAATTGTTTTAAAAAACTTTGTCCTTAAAATGAAGCTAAGTCAACACGTACGGCTGGCGTAAATGTTGAAGTAACAACTAAGTTTTGAACGAAAGTCCCACGTACTGAGGCTGGACGAGCTTTGATGATGGTATCTTCAATGGTCTTGAAGTTACCAACTAACTTGTCAGTATCAAATGATACCTTGCCAACAGGAACGTGAACATTACCATCACGGTCAGTCCGGTACGTTACTTTACCGGCTTTTGAATCGTTAACCGCTTTAGCAACATCCATCGTAACAGTCCCAGTCTTAGGGTTAGGCATTAAACCTTTAGGTCCAAGTACCCGACCTAAACGACCCACTTGGGCCATCATGTCTGGGGTTGCGATTGCAACGTCAAAGTCTAACCAACCGTCTTGAATCCGGCCAACTAGGTCGGCTTCACCGACAACATCAGCACCGGCTTCTTCAGCTTCTTTAGCTTTGTCGCCCTTAGCAAAAACGATAACTGTTTGTTCTTTACCAGTACCGTTTGGTAGGACAACCGCACCACGAAGTTGTTGGTCGGCTTGCTTTGTATCAACGTTTAATTTGAAAGCAACTTCAACGGTTGCATCAAATTTTGCGAAATCCATTTTTTTAACCAAGTCTACCGCTTCAGTTACATCGTAAGCTTTGTCATGATCAACTAGCTTAGCGGCGTCTTGGTATTGTTTACTTTTATTTGCCATCTAAGTGTTTTCCTCCTTGCAAATGTGGTTCAAACGGAGATTTCCTCCCACTTGACACATTCATTTTGATGAAGTGTCCGACTACTCTCGGTACTGAATTAGCCTTCGACAGTGAATCCCATACTCCGAGCAGTACCTTCGATCATGCGCATAGCTGCTTCAACGTCAGCTGCGTTTAGATCTTGCATTTTAGTTTCAGCAATTTCCTTAACTTGAGCTTCGGTTACCGTAGCAACCTTGTTCGTGTTAGGTTCACCGGAACCGTGTTCAACACCGGCAGCCTTCTTTAAAAGAACGGCAGCAGGTGGGGTCTTGGTAACGAAGTCGAATGAACGATCCTCATAAACCGTAATCACAACGGGAATGATCATACCTGCTTGATCAGCGGTACGCGCATTGAAATCCTTTGTGAAGCCCATGATATTGATACCTGCTTGACCTAATGCTGGGCCAACTGGCGGAGCTGGTGTTGCCTTGCCCGCAGGAATTTGTAATTTAACAACGTTAGCTACTTTTTTAGCCACGAGACATTCCTCCTTAGTCCGTGATGTGGTAAATGGAGCAGAGTTTTTGCTCCTCCCACGTGAACGTGCATACGTGACGCACAAGCATCATTGTAGCATATCTACTTTTCGTCATCAACCGTTTTTATTTTATTCGGATATAAAAACTGAATGATTTGCCGGTCAACCTCATAATTTTCATGCAATCGGGAGTGCCGGGCATCTTTTCCATGCACGACAAACTCTTGATAGCGATTAACAGTTGTCCGCAATAAAAAACGTAATGACAGGGCACTATTCAGCGCAACTGCCCCATCGCTTTGAAACTTATCACCAATATTACCCGCAATATTTAAATACGAAATCGTATTTGGCAACTGTTGTAACGTCCGTAAAAAGTAATTATAAACGGGGGTCGTTGTTGTTGGACCAGTCGCCGTTAGGGGATGATTTTCAATCGGATAAGTGTTTTGACCCACTTCACTATCGTTAAACGGGGCCCCGATTGTCACCACTTTGCGGACCTCTGGCAAATTAGCCAAGCGCGCTGCAGTCGTTAAATATTGAAATAAAACCACCCCACCCATGGAATGCGCAACTAGATTCATCGTCTGCACATGTTCGTGGGCCAATAAATATTTAACCACCGCTAAGACCCCGGCCGCTTGCGCACGGACGGCCACGCGCGGCGTTGCAAAAATTAATTGAACCATCGGTCGATAGGGGTCTAAATGGCCAGTCACATGAAGATGGTTGTGTCGATCAATCCAGACGACCAGCGACTTATTCGCAATTTTGCCCCTAACAAACCGCTGTAGCATCCGACCAAATGAAAACCGATTACCCGCATACCCGGGAATAAACAACGTCACTGCGCTATCATCGGCCGTCTGCGGTTGCTGACCAGTCGCTAAGTGTTGTGGTCGCCCATATTGCCAGAACTTATAACTGATGCGGCCGATCATGCCAATTATGATCACCGCGATAATAATCAGGATTAATTGTGACATGTTTGCCCACCAGCTTATTTAAAATTATTGGATTTGATCAACTTGGTCGAAATCAAGTTCTGTACTCGTTTCACGACCAAACATGTTGATATTGACTTTTAATTTCAACTTTTCAGTATCAATTTCGGTGATTTCACCAGCCAAGCCTGAAAAGGCCCCATCAATGATGGTCACTTGTTCGCCAACTTCAACGTTAAGTTCCGTATGTCGCGCACTCATGCCTAATTGATGTAAAATATCTTCTGCTTCTTCTGGTAACAATGGCGTTGGCTTACTCCCTTGACCATGTGACCCCAAGAATCCAGTAACCCCTGGTGTATTCCGGACAATGTACCAAGCTTGGTCAGTCATGACCATTTCTACTAAGACATAACCGGGGAAGACCTTTTTCATTTCAACTTTATCTTTCCCATTTTTAACTTCATGAGATTCTTCTTCTGGCACGACCACTCGGAAAATATTGTCTTCCATGCCCATTGATTGGACCCGTGATTCCAAGTTAGAACTAACTTTGTTTTCATAACCAGCATAAGTATGTAGCACATACCATTTCTTTTCAACAGATTCGACCATGATTAAACTCCTTTAAGAATGTCTTTTAAGTAAAACAAAAAAACTTCGCCAAGACGAAGTTTTTCTTTCAATAACCATATTATAACAAATTTATTGCTAAAAGGCCATTAGTGCAAAGCCGTTAACATGTTTAAAAGCAATTGGATGACCCAATCAAATAACGCGAAAAATGCCACGAAAAACAACGAGGTTGAGATAACCGTCCATGAATCACGCCGATTTTCTCGCCAAGTTGGCCAAGTAACCTTTTTCATTTCGTGTCCAACTGATCCAAAAAACTTAAATAATCGCATAGTTAGTCCCCCTACCGCGTTTCACGATGAAGTGTATGTTGTCCACAGAACTTACAAAATTTCTTAACTTCTAAGCGGTTAGTTCGATTAGGATTGGCATCAATCGTATAGTTTCGCGAACCACAAACCGTACATGCCAGTGCAATTTTCTTATGTGCCATCGATACTACCTCCATAATTATCAGGTCTAACAGTATCATGGAATTTTTCGAATGTCAATTTAATGCTAGCTTGCTAATTGCTGACGAAGCTTACGGCGACAACGATCGGCCGCATTAGTAACTGGTGCTAAGCCGACGTCTAAATCACGAGCGATATATTGCGGTGAATAGCCAGCTAGTAAGGCGGTAAATACTTGGCCTTCAAAGCTAGAACATTCTTTCGCAAATTCAGCCACGATATTACGCACGTGCACAATATCAACTGCCATGAGATTGGTCACTAATAAGGCATCATTACCATCATCCATTCCCATATCTAAAGATAAGATATCATGTTCCGGACGTCGTTTTTTCGCCTGCGAACGTCGAATCAAATCAATGACTTGATTATTCAGTAACAACCGGTAAAAAGCGCCAAAACTGCATGCGTGTCGTTGATCATACTCACTAGCTGCCCGATGAATCGCAATTCGCGCTTCTTGTAACCAATCATCCTCATCGTAATTTCGGATAAAGTACTGGCGGCGCAACTTTAAAACTACCGGCAAATATTGTTCAGCTAAATCAATAATACTTTGATTGTCTCCTTGTGCTGCTAACGCAATTAATTGCTGTTCGTTCAAATCGTATTCCTCGTTTCTGAATTACAGAAGCCGCATCGTCCAGTGTCTGCAAACTGAATATACACGGGGCTTTAGCGCGGCACAGGCGAACGTACGTTTTTGATTTATACTAAAAAACAGTTAAACAATTAATTAAGTTTCGACTTATTATTGATCCATATCAAAATACAATTTTGCTAGCAATAAATTGACTAATGATGATGTTTCGAATGTTCCCGTTCTAACTGTTGCCGATATTGATCTAAAGCCGACAATTGTTGCGCATCCCAAGGTGACTTTCGCACTGCGCCTAAATCCTGACTACGTACCGCAGTATGCCGAACTTCTTTCAAAGCTTCATGCACGCGTTTCCGTAATTCTAGGGCCGGGATTCGCAAGGCACCTTCTGAAAAAATAACCCACTGTTCTGCTTGGTCGCTAGTGGCAACCGTCACCTGCATCACCCGCGATTGTTGCTCAGCAGCATACTTTTCAATATAACTATCAGCCGTTTGATTTTTACTCGTCCAAACAATTTCTAAATCAGCTTGCCGG
Source organism: Lactobacillus sp. CBA3605 (assembly GCF_002970915.1). Taxonomy (NCBI): domain Bacteria; kingdom Bacillati; phylum Bacillota; class Bacilli; order Lactobacillales; family Lactobacillaceae; genus Lactiplantibacillus; species Lactiplantibacillus koreensis. The sequence continues at coordinate 1,875,724 of NZ_CP027190.1, read as the reverse complement.
TACCTTTTTGAATTTCCTGGGACATACATGGCGTCAAAAATAACACTAATATTTAAGCCAGTGATTTTTTTATATTCGGTCAAAACATTCAACAGCTCGTCACGCGCATCTGGCAATCGCTCGCTTTGTTTCAGCCGATTCAGTTCTGGCCAATTACCAATCATATTATATGCATCCACAATTAATAATTGTTGTTTCATCATTAATTTCCTAGTGGATGGCGCGATGTGTAACCTTGATAGACCAATAAACTAGCAGCGACACTGGCATTTAGACTCTGGACATGCCCAATCATCGGAATCGTGAGCATCTCATCCGCGGTCTTTTGTAACAACGGTGAAATCCCCTTACCTTCATTACCAATAATCAACCCAACGGCTCCGCTGGCATCCCAACACCGATAATCCGTCCCATCCATTGCAGTGCCAAAAATCCAAAGGCCAGCCGTCTGTAATTCTTTAACGGTTTGAACGAGGTTCGTGACCCGGGCAACTTTGACATGTTCGATAGCGCCCGTAGACGTCTTAGCGACCGTACTCGTTAAGCCAACTGCTCGCCGCTTAGGAATAATGATGCCGTGAACTCCCGCAGCATCCGCAGTCCGCATGATGGAACCGAGATTATGAGGATCTTCAATATTATCTAAGATCAAAAAGAATGGTGGTTCTTGTTTCGCCGTTGCCACCGCAAACAAGTCATCAATAGTTGCGTATTCAAAGGCAGCCACCCCGACTGCAACCCCTTGATGATTTGCATTATCGGTTAATCGATCTAACTTTTGCTTTGGAACATATTGGACGATCAGATGACGTTTCTTAGCAATCTTAGCAATATCATTTAAAACATCGGCTTGTAGGCCACTTTGAATAAAGACTTTATTAATTTGTTGTTCACTCTTAATGGCTGCCATGGCTGGATGACGGCCGATCACAAAATCAGCTGGTTCCTGATCAGTAGTGGGTTGTTCATTGTTAGTTGACATTTGAAAGCCTCCCTTCATCGACTTGTGTGATACACCAATTTGCTAACGTGGCAATCCGTTCCGTCTGTGCCGTTAGCTGTAAATAACCAAAAATTGCTTCAAACCCCGTTGAAATTCGATACGTTAACACATCGGTATGTTTCGCCGACGTATGGCTTTTAGCATTCCGACCACGTTTGAAAACATCCGTTTCGGTTGCCGTTAAAATCTCCTCAGCCTGCATCCGCTTAATCAATGCTGCTTGTGCTTTAGCAGACACATAATGAGTCGCATGGTGATGTAGTTTCGTGGGTTTAGTATACCCGATTTCAATTAAATGTTGCCGGATAAACGGTTCATAAACCGCATCCCCTAGATAGGCTAAAGCAATCCCATTTAATTGTTGATAATCAACTGTCATATTAATCCTTTCTGAACCGGACCCCTTGGGGCGTATCTTCCAAGACAATCCCTTGGGCCTTTAAATCATCACGAATTTGATCCGCTTTGGCAAAGTCTTTCGCTTGACGAGCGGCTTCACGTGCCGCAATTAAGGCTTGAATATCAGCATCTGCTAAAGTGGTCGTTTCGGTCTTCAAGTTAACCCCAAAAACCTGTACTAACTGAGTTAATTGGGCAATCAAGGCTTCTAGCGTTGCCACTTGAACGACCGGTTTAGCCGCATAGATATTCGCTAACTTAGCTAATTCATAAACCGCAGCAATCCCATTTTGCACATTGAAATCATCATCCATCGCCGTGACGAAATGAGCCGTCAAGGTCGCCAGTTGCGCTGTTACAGATACATCAGTACCAGCCACTGCATCTTTTAGCCGGTAAGTTAAGTTGGTAAAAGCATTTTGTAACTTACTTAAATTATTCGCAGCTTCGGCTAAATTCTTTTGACTGTATTGAATCGGCCGCCGGTATTGCGTCGTTGCCATAAAGAATCGTAGCGTTTGCGGATCGACCTGTTTAATAATATCATGAACCGTTACAAAATTACCTAAAGATTTGCTCATCTTTTCGTTATCGTCACCAACTGTGACGAACCCGTTGTGTAACCAATAGTTAGCAAATTTTTGGCCAGTCTTCGCTTCACTTTGTGCGATTTCATTTTCATGATGTGGAAATTCCAAATCTTGCCCCCCACCATGAATATCAATCGTCGCCCCTAAATACTTCGTCGCCATCACTGAACATTCAATATGCCAGCCTGGGCGACCTGCGCCCCATGGTGATGACCATGAGATTTCACCTGGTTTCGCACTTTTCCAGAGTGCAAAGTCAATCGGATCAGCCTTGCGATCAGTTTCTTCATCAGCGGTATGTTGACTAGCACCAACTTCCAAATCATCAATTCGTTGATCCGAAAGCTGACCATAGTTTTTGAACCGGCGCGTTCGATAATAGACATCGCCAGCTGATTCATACGCATAATCTTTGGCAATTAAAGCTTCAATGAAAGCAATAATTTCAGGAATGTTTTCCGAAGCCCGGGGATGGGCCGTCGCCGGTTCTATATTGACTGCCTGAGCATCTGCCATAAAAGCTTTAATAAATCGATCAGCAATCGCTGGCACTGTAGTCTGGTCTTGGGCCGCACGTTTGATCATCTTATCATCCACATCGGTAAAATTGGAAACGTAATCGACCTGATAGCCACTATATTCTAAATATCGCCGAATCGTGTCAAAGGCAATTGCCGAACGGGCATTCCCAATATGAATATAGTTATAAACGGTCGGACCACAGACATACATTTTAACCACACCTGGGGTAATTGACTTAAAGGGTTCCTTTTGCCGGGTTAGGGTATTAAATACTGATAACATTACTGACCAGCTCCTCTCAACTTATCATAATTTTTAGATTGCTTTAGTTTAACATGTCACCGGCCCACTTGAGGCGTGGTGCCAAAAAAGCGCCTTTAATATCAAAGGAATAACTTCCTCTGATACAAAAGACGCTTGACGCGTGTTTCCACTCTTGCTTCACCGGCGGACCGGTCTCATTACTGGGATAACGGCCACCCGCCTGTTCAGCTGATAATCGCACTGCAACTTGAGGCGTCACGACTTCACAGTTACCGTCGCTCTCTGAGGACTTTCCAAGGTTGCTCTTATTATCAAACAGTTATTTTGCTAAAGTTGCGATCATTGCATCTAAATGCTTCATCGTAGTTTCGCGACCTAATAATTCAATCGTTTCTGGTAATTCGGGACCGTGCATTTCATGACTAACCGCAATCCGGATTGGCATGTATAATTGACGACCTTTGATCTTAGTATCTTTTTGAATTGATTTGATGGTCTTTTGAATTTCAGTAGCTTCGAAGACATCAATCGTTTCAATTCGTTGCCGGAATTCTTTTAAGACCGTTGGCGCCGTTTCCACTGCCAACTCAGCTTTCGCTTCATCATTAATTTCAGCGGGGCCGTTAAAGAATAGATCGGACAATTCAACCACTTGCCCAGTGTAACTCATCTGGTGCTTAAATAATGAGACTAACGTCCGGGTCCATTCAATCGTATTCATATCTGGACGCTTAGGTAACCGACCAGCTTTAATCAATTGTTGGATTGACATTGAGAAAATCTCATTTTCAGGGGCCTTTTTAACGTATTGATTGTTAATCCATTCGAGCTTCTTACCATCAAAAGCGGCTGGTGATTTGCTCAAACGGGTTTCATCATACATTTTGATGAATTCACGCTTGGTGAACAATTCACTTTCACCAACTGGTGACCAACCTAATAAGATAATGAAGTTTAACATGGCTTCTGGTAAGTAACCCAATTCACGATATTGTTCGATGAATTGAAGCACTGTTTCGTCACGTTTACTTAACTTCTTACCCGTTTCGGTATTGATGATTAGGCTCATGTGGCCAAACTTAGGTGCTTCCCACTCGAAGGCTTCATAAATCATTAATTGTTTAGGCGTATTGGCAACGTGATCATCACCACGGAAAACATGGCTAATTTGCATCAAATGGTCATCAACTACCACGGCAAAGTTATACGTTGGCATGCCATCCCGCTTTTTGATGACGAAATCGCCACCAACAGTCTTGGATTCAAAGGAAACGTGACCTTTAACCATATCATCCCAAGCGTAAGTTTGTGCTTCGGGGACGTGGAAACGAATAACCGGGGTAACCCCAGCCGCCTTAGCTGCTGCAATCTTAGCCGCTTTTTCATCTTCAGTCATGCCTTTAAATTCATACACGTAATGTGGCATTTCTTTACGCGCCTTTTGGGCTTCACGTTGGGCTTGTAACTCATCTTCGGTCATATAAGACTCGTAAGCCTTACCTTCATCAATCAATTGTTGAATCAAAGGATCATAAAGTGATTTCCGTTCAGATTGACGGTAAGGACCAAAGTCGCCGCCCTTATCAGGACCTTCATCCCAATCAATCCCTAACCAAGCCAAATTATCCATTTGGCTCTTTTCGCCATCTGCGATATTCCGCTTTAAATCAGTATCTTCAATTCGCAGAATGAATTTACCCTTATTATGCCGGGCAAACAAATAATTAAATAACGCTGTCCGAGCATTACCAATGTGTAAATGGCCAGTTGGACTTGGTGCGTAACGCACACGAATCTTGCTCTTTGCCAATGTCATTAACGCCTCTTTCATATTTTTATTACAATATAAATGCTAACTTGCATTCATTTTTCGGCAAAATTGCCGAAGCGCGTTCATTAGCAACCACGAACGGTCCTAATAAACAGACTACTAGTTTAGTTTACAATGTTTATCCTTAAAAATAAAGTTTTGACTAGGATTTCGTCGACTTATGTCGCTGATTAGTGGTCGTCCGTTCGCGAGACTTGTTATGCCCATTATCACTATCTGACTTAGCTGAAATACCACGATTAGCGTGTGCCAACCGTGCAAAAATCATTCGGCCAGCATCCGTTTGTAAGGCACTCGTAACCACCACGTCAACTTTTTCATTGATATAGAACTTACCGTCTTCGACCACAATCATCGTACCGTCATCAAGATAGCCAACCCCTTGTTGCCGTTCACTACCATTTTTAACAACCATGACCGTCATCTCTTCACCCGGAATGACCCGGGGTTTTAAGGATTTTGCGAGCTGGTTAATATTGAGCACTTGCACATTTTGAAATTCAATGACTTTGTTGAGATTATAGTCGTTAGTCACAATGACGCCATTCACTTTTTTAGCCAACTGAATTAATTTAGTGTCGACTTCCGGGATATCTTCAAAGTCACCTTTATACATTTCAACTGGGATAATGTGGTCACTTTGTAGCTTATTCAAAATATCTAAGCCCCGGCGACCGCGAACACGTTTGATGCTATCCGCTGAATCCGCAATGTATTGTAACTCGTACAACACAAAGTTAGGCACTAACAAAGTGCCTTCCAGAAACCCAGTCTTCACTAAATCATAAATCCGACCATCAATTAAAATATTGGTATCCAAAATTTTATAATGATGATAATTTTGATCGGGCTGCGCATCCGTAATTTCAGGTGACGTTTCTTTTTCACGCCGTTTAAAATTAAAGACCTTCCGCCATTCATCAATTCGGGTGGTCCCAACTCGGGCCCCAATATAACCAAAGAACAGCATCAGAATTATCGGGACGACCGTGTTCAATAAGAATAATGGACTACGATTGAATAATTGCGAAATCAGAACCGCGATCAGTAACCCAATAATGAACCCAACGCTCCCGAATAATAAGGTCATCGGATTTTGCTTTGATAAATTCTTTTCGACTCGATCCACTAGTTTGACTGCTGCATTCGCTAAGAATAATGACAGCACCCACAAAATTAATGCCCCAAGCAAAAAATCAGTAAAAAGATTGTTTAATAATGGATTTGGTTGCGACCAAATCGTGGCCCATAGAAACGGTAAGTAAGTTAATCCTAACGTCCCACCGACTATCACGAATACGAGTCGTACCGTTAACTTCTTCATGGCGTCAGCCCCTTTGTTATTTAATTTGGCTGTTGTAATGCTAATTGTAGTGCTTCTTTTAACGTGGCAACTCCAATCACATCAATTTCTTTAGGAATATCCCAGCCTTGCAGATTATTCTTTGGAATAAAGATTCGCTTGAATCCTAATTTTGTAGCTTCACCAACCCGCTGTTCAATCCGATTGACCCGTCGAATTTCACCTGTTAGCCCAACTTCACCCACGAAACAATCACTAGGGCGTGTTTGTTGATCTCGATAACTGGAAGCCACACTCACGGCAATCGCTAAATCAATCGCTGGTTCATCTAATTTTACGCCACCGGCTGCCTTTAGGTAAGCATCTTGATTTTGTAACATCAAGCTCGCCCGCTTTTCAAGGACTGCCATAATCAACGAAACACGATTATGATCCAACCCACTAGCTGTCCGTTTGGCATTACCAAAGACGGTTGGCGTCACTAACGCTTGCACCTCCACCAAGATAGGTCGGGTGCCTTCCATTGAAACGACAATTGCCGAACCCGTCGCATCCTTTAAACGTTCTTCTAAGAAGATTTCAGACGGATTGGCGACTTCAAATAACCCGCCCGTTCGCATCTCAAAAATCCCCAGTTCATTCGTTGACCCGAACCGATTCTTAACGGCTCTTAAAATCCGGTACGTATGATGTAAGTCGCCTTCAAAGTATAAGACGGTATCCACCATATGTTCCAAAATTTTCGGTCCAGCAATGGCCCCACCCTTAGTCACGTGCCCAACGATAAAAATAGTAATGCCGTTGGTCTTCGCAATTTGCAATAACTCAGCGGTAATTTCACGAATTTGCGCAACCGACCCAATCGCCGATTGCACATCAGGCTCTTGCATGGTCTGAACAGAATCAATAATGACGTATTGCGGATTAGTTGCTTCAATAGTCGCCCGAATATTTGCCATATCCGTCTCTGGATACAAGTAAAAATCTTCGCTTTCAACCTTTAACCGGTCCGCGCGCATCTTCACTTGCGAAGCACTTTCTTCACCAGTCACGTAGAGCACTGAGCCACCAGTGTCAGCAAGTTGGCCTGAAACTTGTAACAGCAAGGTGGATTTACCAATCCCAGGATCGCCACCAATTAAGACCAGCGAACCGGGCACAACCCCGCCACCTAAGACCCGGTTAAACTCATTTAACTTGGTCTTAACCCGAGGGGTTTTAGTCAGTGAAACTTCCTTTAGTCGTTGGGGTTTTGCTGTCTTTCCAGCAAAGCTCACACGTGACTTACGATCAGGTTGCTTATCAACATGTTCTTCAACTAACGTGTTCCATTCGCCACAGTTAGGGCAACGCCCCAGATACCGTGGTGTGGAATACCCACAATTGGAACAAACAAACTGTGTTTTAACTTTTGCCACTAACCCGTTTCCTCCAATCCAACCGCTAAACTAATGATTAAACCCATATAACTTTTATTTTACCATTAATAACGCTGAAAACCGTCAATTTACCTTGTTTTAACTCTTTTTTAGCTATTTTCCGCTCGACCCAAAACCACCGGTTCTAGTCGTCTTAACCGTTGTCTCATCGGTTGCCGTTAAATATGGCGTAAAGATTCCCTGTGCAAGCCGTTCGCCTTTTTTTATCTGAACATCTTGAATACCAAAATTAATCAGTTGAATAAAAATCTCACCTTCATTATTCGGATTATCATAATAATCAGCGTCAATGACACCAATCCCGTTCGGTAGAATCAACCCTCGCTTTAAAGGATTACTGGATCGATTGGCTAAGAGTAAGTATTCATCATCATTCATGTAAGCTTTGATCCCAGTTGGCACTAAAAACGGTTTTAGCGTCTTCGTAGCTGCGACCAAGTCGGCGGTCGAACTAGGTGTACCATGGCGTAACTGCCAAAGCACTTTAATAAAGTTTAATTTCCAAATTGAAGGTAGCTTAAAATCAACCGCAGCTTCAAAATCATACCCAGCGGCTTTTTTTGTGGTGCGATAAGGCAACCGTAAGTCTTGGGCTGCATATTTTTGAACAATTTTAAATCCACGTGCCATCTTAAAATGCCTGCTTTCTGTAATTAATGATAGTGTTCACATTTTACCATACTTTCACTCAGAGTATCGTTGACAAAACGGGCATTTATCGGTTTAATTACCTTAAGTTATAAAACCCTTTACAAGGTGGTGATAGCAATGGAATTCATCCGTGAACCACATCGTTTTTACTTTAATGACCAGCAGGGGCAACTCGCTGGCGAAATTACTTTTCCCGCCATTAATCAAGACCAAACTTGGGTCATTGAACATACTTTCGTACGTGATGATTTTGGTCATCAAGGCCTCGCTGCTCAATTGACTTTAGCTGTGATTGACGCCGCCCGGGAGTCACACAAACAGTTGCAGCCACTATGTCCATATGCCAAAGCCTTCTTCGACCGGCATCCTGAATACGCCGACTGTTTAGTTCAACCCTAACTTAATGCATTTTAAAAATCAGTGATTTTATACAAAGGAGTCCCGCAAATGACACAAGATCAATTGAAACAACTCGTCGGTCAAAAAGCTGCGGCTGCCGTTCAAGATGGCATGCAAGTTGGCTTAGGTACCGGTTCAACCGTGAAGTTCATGGTTGATGCCCTTGGTGCACGCATTAAATCTGAACATCTCAACATCGTTGGCGTCTCAACCTCTAACCGCACGGCTGAACAAGCCAAAAGCTTAGGTATTCCGATGAAATCCGTGGATGAAGTCGATCACCTTGACCTCACGATTGACGGGGCAGACGAAATTTCTGCCACCTATCAAGGAATCAAAGGTGGCGGTGCCGCGCTATTATTTGAAAAAATTGTTGCCATTAATTCCGACAAAGTCATGTGGATCGTTGACGAAAGCAAATTAGTCGACCACTTGGGTGCCTTTGGGTTACCCGTTGAAGTCATCCCTTATGGCAGTCAACATGTCTTCGAAAAAATGGCTTCTCGCGGCTATCATCCTGTCTTTCGTAAAGTTAATGGTGAATTTGTTCGTACGGATTCTAATAATTATCTCATTGACTTACAAATTGACCCAATTGCAGACCCGCACGCACTCGCCGATGATTTAATTCACATGGTCGGCGTCGTTGAACACGGACTTTTCTTAGATATGGTTAATACCGTCATTGTCGGTCATGCTGATGGTCCGGAAATCATTAACGTCCGGCCTTAATTTTTACTAACCACATCACTTGCCGGTGAGCCATTAAACCGCTACAATTAGAAACAGATTAAAGGAGCGTGATTTTTTGAGTAAAGCAATTAGTATGGATCAAATCGCTAATTTTCAAGCTGATTTAGATCAACGTGCCGATGCGAAAGTCATCGAACGCAGTGTCACTAAGAATGGTATTTTGGCTAGTAGCCAAGATATTCAAGCCATGGGTCAAACAACCCCCGTCTTCTCAATTGATTTGGATACCGGGAGCGTTGCCAACCAAAAACAAAGTGGCCGTTGCTGGATGTTTGCCGCATTGAATACGATGCGCCATGCTTTGGCTGACCAATTCAAGTTAAAAGATTTTGAATTATCACAAAACTATACCTTTTTCTGGGACAAGTTCGAAAAGGCGAACTACTTCTACGAAAATGTCTTAGCCACCGCAGATGAACCTACTAGTAGCCGTAAAGTGGCTTGGTTAATGACGACCCCCCAACAAGATGGTGGTCAATGGGACATGTTAGTTGCCCTTATTCAAAAATATGGGATTGTGCCTAAGAGTGTCATGCCTGAAACTTATAACAGTTCTAAATCCGCTGAAATTAATAGCACCCTTAACTTAAAGCTCCGTAAAGATGCCGTTGAATTGCGTGAATTAGTCGCTGCTAAAACGAGCGCCGCTGATATTCAAGACCGCAAAGAAAAGATGTTGAATGAAGTTTATCGCATGTTAGCAATGGCTTTTGGTGAACCTGTTACTGAATTCGACTGGGAATACCGCGATGACGATAAAAACTATCACATTGATCAAGGCCTTACCCCTCAAAGCTTCTTTAAAAAATACATTGGCTGGAACTTAGATGATTACGTTTCAATCATCAATGCCCCAACTGATGATAAGCCATATAACCACACCTACACCATCGAAATGTTAGGAAATGTCTTGGGCGGTCGTGCAGTTAAGCATTTAAACGTTTCAATGGCTGACTTCAAGCAATTGGCAATCAAGCAATTACAAGCTGGGCAAAGTGTCTGGTTTGGTTGTGACGTTGGGCAATCTTCAGACCGGCAAAAAGGCATTATGGCAACCGATGTTTATCGTAAAGATGAATTATTCGACGTCGATTTAGCCATGTCAAAAGCTGAACGGCTCGATTATGGCGAAAGCTTAATGACTCATGCCATGGTCATTACCGGTGTCGACTTAGTGAATGGTCAACCAACAAAATGGAAGGTTGAAAATAGCTGGGGCGATAAAGTTGGGACCAAGGGCTTCTTCGTTATGAGTGATGCTTGGCTCGATGAATATTGCTATCAAGTCGTCGTTAACAAGCAATTCTTAACGGCTGATTTGAAAGCAGCGCAAGCTGAAGAACCAACTGTTTTGGCTCCTTGGGATCCAATGGGTGCCTTAGCTTAAGTTAAAACACAACACCAAACAAGATTTGGTCAAAAAAATAGTCGCTTCAAGAATGTTCACAGCAAATTCTTGAAGCGACTATTTTGTATCTACCCTCAAAGGTACTGAAACGTGCATTACAAGTCAGTTTTTTCCGCTTTAAATTTTTACAGTTGACCCCAAGCTGAAGCTGAAATCGTTGGGAATAAATGAATGAGTCGTTCAAATTGCGCCGGACCATACTTGAACGTAACGGCTGGAAGCAAGGTATCAATCACATCCGCCGCTTGATCACTGACTTCAGTCGCACCAACTAAATGTTGGTCTTGATCAAAAATCAAGCAGTTATCGCCGCTGGTTTCTTGTCCCACTTGGCGATACCAATCATCAGGAACGTGATGAGTAACCACTCGATATTGGTCAGGGTGCGCTAAGGCAGTCTCGGCAGTGACCCCAACCTGCGCCAATCTTGGTGATGTAAAGACCACCGTTGGAATGGCTGGGTAATCAATTGGTGCCGTCGTTTCACCAGCAAACGTATGCATCAGATACGTCGATTCAAATATGGCAGTCGGCGTTAAGCGTGGTTGCACTTTATCAATCACATCACCTGAGGCGTAAATGTTAGGGACGCTGGTTTGTAAATGATCATTAACCACGATGCCCTTAGCATTGTAGATCACACCGACCTTTTCTAAGCCCAGATTTTCAACATTTGGTACCCGTCCCGTTGCATCTAAGACCCAATCAGTTGACCAAGTTGGCTGTGTATCAGTCTCAACTTGGCACTGATCACCAACTCGTTTAACCGCCGTCACCACTGTTTCACGATAGATCTTCACACCCTTAATCGTTAACTGTTGTAAGAGCTGTTCAACGTATGGCTGATAAAAATGGCGCAACGCTTGTTTGCCACGTAAGACTAAAGTAACCGCACTCCCAGCTGCTTGGGCAATTGTCGCAAATTCTAACGCAATGTAGCCACCACCAATAATGGTTAATTGTGCGGGTAGCTTCGTTAAGCTCAGGAAGTCCGTACTATCATGTAATAAGTCGGCCCCGGGAATATTTAACCGGTGCGAATGCAGTCCCGTTGCCAAAACAATGTTTTCAGCCGTGCACGTTTGTGACCCAACATTCACCGTGTGCGCATCAACCAACGTCCCTCGACCTTGAATTAAGTGCACACCACTATTAGTCAATAGTCCACCAATTGCAGCTGGTAATCCTTCAATGACGGCCTTTTTATGCGCCATATTAGCCGTCCAGTCAATCTTAGTTGTCCCTGTTAAAACTGGTTTTAACGCAGCTAATTGCCGTTGCAACGCAACTGGGGCGTCCAACGTAATCTTGGCATTACAACCACGATTAGGACAAGTCCCCCCAATTAAGCCCGGTTCAACAACTGCGACCCGAACCCCCTTAGCAGCTAATGGAATGGCCCCATCAAAAGTACCGTGACCACTACCAAGGTATAAAACGTCAAAATCATAATTAGATTTAGTCATTAGTTTTCCTCCCAAAAATTAGCTCAGCCAACGAGTTGTGCACAACTCACACCCCATTCTAACGAGGTCATCGTGCAAACACAACTAACCCCACTTTTAAACAAGACTTAGTTAAGCGAGCTAAAAAGCTAATTTTGAACAAAAAAAGTCCAGGTTCGCCCTAGACTCTTAGCTCAGTTCGGTCTTATTCACAATGTTCAGTCGGTCGTCTAGTTGATAACAAATGGGCACTCCATTCGCTACCTCGACGCCATCAATCCCAGTATCACTAATATGTTCTAAATATTTGATTAACGCGCGTAACGTACTGCCATGGGCCACAATCAATTGATTCTTGCCCGCTAACAACTGTGGCGCCACCTGATCAATCCAGTAAGGCATAATCCGCTCATAGGCCATCTGTAGACTTTCAGCTTGCGGTTCAACGGCCGGACCATTAGTCGTATAACGCCGGTCATGACTCAATTGACTGGGTGCTAATAACGGTGGCACCGTATAAAAACTCCGTCGCCACTGTTGGACTTGCGCCTTACCATAAAGTTGCCGCGTCGTATCTTTATTTTGTCCCCGTAACGCCCCATAATGCCGTTCATTCAAGCGCCATGACTTATATTCTGGTAACCAAAGTTGGTTAATCTCTGCCAAAATCAAGTTTGCCGTGACAATGGCCCGCTGTAAAACCGACGTATGCACTGCTTCAAATTGAATGCCTGCCGCTTGTATCCGTTGCCCGGCTTGACGGGCCTGGGCGATTCCTACTGGCGTTAAGGGCACATCACTCCAACCAGTATAAGTATTATCACGATTAGCCGTACTCTCACCATGTCGTACAATTACCAATTCTGTCATTATCTCTCGCCACCTGTAACCTTCAATACTCTTATCATAATCGATTTTTAGGTTGAAGTGCAAGTCGTTCGCGTGTAGCAAAGATCAGTTTGATCCGCTTAACAAAAAAATTGGTAGTCATTCTCAAAAAAAGAATGACTACCAATTTTATGTTAATACACGCAAATTAGTCTTTTGAATTGGATACTGCCGTCGTCTGTGAGACTGACTTTTCAGATTGATCAGCAGTATCATCCCCATCAGGCATCGCACTATCCCGTTCCCGGAAACGATTCCCAACAAAGGTGACCACGGAACCAATCAAGATAACGACAATCCCTACAATCGTTGTCGGCAAGATTTTTTCTTGTAAAATTAAGGCTGCTAAAATTGGTGCCAAGCCAGGTTTAATGAAGAACACTAGCGAAGCCGTTGAAACATCGGTTTGTTCCATGGCCAAGAAGTAAAAGGCAAAACCGCCCCCGGTCACACAAACCCCAATAAAGAATAATAGCCAGAAATACGTCATATTCACATTGACTAAAATAGGAATCGCTGCAAATTGCCGTAAGCCCACGGCCTTAAGTCCGCTAGCAATCGCTGGAATCTTAGTCAACCAAGCAATTAGTAATAATTCAAAGGCGCCAGCAAAGAAGGTAAAACACGTCATCGTCAACCCATTCAAACCGCGCTTAACGGAACCGTACCGCGAAACAATACTGTATAGCCCGAAAGTAATCGCTGACCCAATCGCCAATACCAATCCGAGGCCATTCGTTAAATGTGTGGGATTAACAATAATTAGTAACCCAATCACCGAAATAACAACTGAAATTAAGTTGGCTCGGCCTAACCGTTCATGCAAAATCAAGTATGAAAAGAGTAAGGCAAAGACTGGATTACAACTAAAAAGGACGGCAACGGTTGACGCCTGATCGACCGTAATCGCTAATTGATATAACGACATACTAACAATCACGCAGACAAACCCAGTCAAAGCAAATAAGCGCCAATCAGCGCCCACCAACTTACGACCAGCTTGCTTCAACGCAGTTAGGGCAAATGGCAATAAAATAACGGCCCCAATAAAAAATCGAATTAAATTTAGTTGAATCGGATTAAAGGCACTACCGGCCATCTTTAGGGCAATCTCCATCGAGCTAAACATCAACGTCGAAATTGCAATGTAAAGATATGCTTTCTTCACGAAACGTTCGCTTCCTTCTTAATAAAAATTTAATGGTTAACGTTATCCAGTATAGCACCCTTTTCATTCAGTTTTCAAATCAACTAATTAGATTAGACTGCACCACAAACATCAAAATTGGAATCACAATCAAGCTTAGTAAGGTGGTTTCTGTCACCATTACCGCAGCATAATCCGCATCCGCACCATAGAGCTTGGCGACCACTGGTGCATTCGTCATCACTGGCATCGCTGATTGTAAAATGAAAACTTGTTTCATTTCTACTGGTAACGCCATCGGCATCAACATTAACGTCATTAAAACGGGGGCAAAAATAAACCGCCCCAATAAAATCCCGATACTATCTCGATTTAAGCGCATACTGCTCAGTCCAGCATTGGCCATCGAAATCCCAATAAATATCATTGATAACGGCACCGTCATCCCGCCAATATAAGTGAAGTCCTGCATCAAAAAGTCTGGTAATTGCAGTCGTAATAACACTAAAACGACCCCAATCATAAAACCCAACAATGGTGGCGAAAAGATTTTTTGCACGGTCTGCTTCCAATCAAACTTGGTCGCCTGCACCCCATCGCGTTGAATTAAATAGACACCTAACGTCCAAAAAATCGTCGTGTTCGCCATATAATACACCAACACGTATGGTAACGCGCTGTTCCCAAATAAAGCTTCATTAATGGGTAGCCCAATAAAAACAGTATTCGAATTTAAAAACATCGACGAAAATAGGCCCCGATGCGACTTGCGAATATTGAGTGCGCGCATGACCCCAAAGGATAGCCCAAACAAAATCGCCATATTCAAGACTGGAAACCGCAATCCTGGTAAGGTTGCTAATAATTTTTGCGCCGTAAAGTCTTTCGTGATGGTGGCAATCATGTACGCAGGTAACGCAATTTGCGTCACTAACCGCGCCACTAGTTTCGTGGAGTCATCATTAAACCAGCCCCACGTTGCCAACAGATACCCCACTGCAATCATGACAATGATAATCACAACGCCTTGAATACTATGTAAAAAGATCTGCATGCCCCTAACCCTCCTAGTAAAATAAAAATTCAATGAGAATTGTTTCAGTATACCACTGTTTTTAGCCTACTTGAAGGTGGTTCATAGCCGAAAACGTTTGACTATAGTCATAATTTTACTTATAGTATTCTATAATTGTGTTCCGGTTGATTAGGTTCACTAGTCTGACCAACGATTGTTAAAATCTTCTTAAATCAACCATCTTTTGGAACAATAAGTTAATAAACGGCATAAAATAGGGCTAGTGAAAATACGAAATTAATGAGGAACTTATATGTCAGAAAATAATCAAGATCCAATGGGCCCTCGTCAACGGCGACGGCGGCAACAAAATTCGCATATCAAGGCTCGTAAACATCATCCTTGGTTAGTGACCCTTTTAATTGTGTTAATTTTCATTGTTGCTGGCGCAGCTGCTTGGGGCTACAAAACCTGGAATGCAGCTAAAAATACCATGGATACAACTTATCAATCAACTGGCACAACTAAATCGCGGAACGTTGCAGCGGTTTTAAAGCAAGGGAAACCCTTCTCAATTCTATTATTGGGGACTGATACCGGTGCTTTAGGCCGTGGCACTAATTTTTCGGCCCGGACGGATACAATGATTGTTGCCACGATTAATCCTAAAAAGAAAACCATGACCTTAACCAGTATTCCACGGGACACGTTAGTGACAATTAATGGTCAGTCGCAAAAGATTAACGCTGCTTATACGATTGGCGGTGCCAGTGGGGCCGTTAAGTCGGTTCAAAAACTATTAAAATTTCCAATTGACTTTTACGTCTTAATTAACATGGGTGGCTTAAAACAGATTATCACGGCCATGGGCGGTGTTACCGTCACGCCAACAATGACCTTCAAATATGGCAATGCCAACGTTAAAAAGGGCGTTAAAATCAAGTTGAATGGGGCCGCCGCCTTGGACTACTCACGGATGCGTTATGATGATCCTTTAGGTGATTATGGTCGCCAAAAACGGCAACGCCAAATTATCATGGCTATGGTCAGTCAATCAAATTCGTTGGGCTCCTTAACTAACATTGAAAAAATCACGAAACATCTCGCCAAAAATATGCGAACTGATTTAACTTGGAATGATATGGTTGCTCTTGATACGAAGTATAAGAACGCCACCCATCATGCTAAGACTTACACCTTGCAGGGGACGGATTCGACCATTGATGGCCTTTCCTATCAAGTTGCTTCTGCCACTGAACGGTATAAAGCTTCTAAACGGATTCGCACGCAATTGCAGTTGACAACTAGTGACTTAACGGTCAGCGACTTCTCAACCACGGCCGCAACTGGTAGTAGCAGTAGTTCAACTACAACAACCACTGATAGTACGACCACTACCAGCGATACCCAAGATACGCAAACAACCAACGGTTACGGTTACGATTCCACAACTACTGGTCAATATTAATTACAATAACTAAAGAGAGCGACTTAACGCGCAACTATGCGGGTTAAGTCGCTCTTTTCAATGGGCCCTAATCTAGGGCCCATTGTGCGATAAACTGTTTAAATTTAGTTTCGCGTTGTGCAACGATTGTCATGGCCGGCAACGGCCGTAATGCGATTAACATTGTCGTAATCGCTGCGACAATCGCTACCACTAAGTCGGGTTGTTCATGCGGAATCACTTGATCCACCAACCCACGCCGTTTAAGCTCCGGCGCAGTCATGGGCAATAAGTCAATGGCAGTACTTACAGTCTGTTGCCCATGTAAAATCGCCATCACAGCTTCCGGTGATGCCACATTAAATAAGCTATCATCTAACATTAGTATTCGGTTCGCATTCGCAAATCCTAATGCACCACCACTATGGCCTTCCCCCAAAAACACGACCAGATTGGGTACGGTTAGCTGCCCCATCGCAGCAATTAAATCTGCGATTGCTTGGCTTTGTCCATAACGTTCTGATTGGGGGCTTGCATCCGCACCGGGCATGTTAATCAAGCTCACCACTGGCAACTTAAACTTCTCAGCATGTTGAATCACCCGTAGCGCCGTTCGATAACCAGACACAGTCAAGGCACCGCCATTTTTTTGCCGGCGACTAGCTAGATCTGAGCCCCGATCAACACCCAACACGGCTAAACCTTGCTGCGTCGCAGTCTGGCCAAATCCAGCCGTTAAAGCAGCATCGTTGCCAAGCAACCGGTCACCGTGCTGCGCCGTAAACGTAGGTAATAAGGCTTTAATTACCGTAGGGGCACTAATACGATCCGCTGCCCGTAATCGTTGTAACCGCTCATCCATGTTGATTGCCTCCTTGGAACGCATAACTGGCTAAAACATCGATTAATTTTGCCCGTAAGGCGGGCCGTGGCACCACTGCATCTAACATTCCGTGTGCCTCTAAGCTCGCTGCAGACTGAAAATCAGGCGGTAACGTGACCGGCATCGTCTGTTGAATGACCCGAGCACCGGCAAAACCAATCTTTGCCCCAGCTTCCGCTAATACCACGTCGCCTTTAAAACCAAAGCTCGCCGAAACGCCACCCATCGTCGGATCAGTCAACACCGTAATCAGCGGTAGCGCTGCATGCGCCAACCGCGCAAGCTCTGCTAAAATCAGATTCATCCCAACTAATGCGTATAAACCTTCTTGCATCCGAGCCCCACCGGAAGCCGTCACAATAATCACCGGCAGTTGCCGTTTGCGTGCAACTTGTAGCACTGTGATTAACCGTTGCGTCACGACTGTATTTAACGTTCCCATCATAAAGTGACTGTCCATCACTGCTAACAAACTGGGCCAGTGGTTAAAAGTTGCGGTGCCAGTAATCACTGCTTCAGTCATGTCAGTCATTTGCCGAGCATGTGCCAATTTTTGATCATAATTAGGAAACGCCAACTGATTATGCGCTTGTTCCGGCATCGCTAACGGTTCAAAACTCCCGGGATCTACCAACTGGTCAATCCGTTCAGCTGCTGATAATCGCTGCCAATATTGACAATAAGGGCACTGTTGCCAGTGGCCCCATTGACTGGCATGCACATGCCGGCCACAAGCCGGACAAGCAGTCCAAATCCCTTTTTTTGGATAATGGCTCATTGTTCGGCCTCCCATTGCGCTAGACTATGAATTGAAAACTGATCTTGTTGATAAGCTGGTCGGGCCACCGTTTGTTGTAAAAAGGCCAGATTGGTTGCTGGACCGACTAATCGAACTGCTGACAATGCGATTTGTAAGCGCGCCACTGCGGCAGCCCGCGTTGGCCCCGTCACCATTAACTTGGCAATCAAACCGTCATACATAGTAACCAGGCGATCACCCGCGCGATACCCCGTATCAACCCGAGCATAGGTGGGCCACTCGAACTGTGAAATGAGCGTCTGTTCCACTGGCAAGATTGCCGTTAAACGGGCCTCAATCGCAACCTTTTGCGTGACTATCACTGGTAAGTGTAATGACGCCCCAGCAGCTTGTTTGAGTTGTGCTTGGACAATATCAATGCCCGTCGTTAATTCAGTCACGCCGTGTTCAACTTGTAACCGGGTATTCATTTCCATGAAATAAAATTGTCCTGCCGCAAATAAATATTCGATGGTCCCCAAGCTTTGATAATGTGATTGCGCTAATAGTTGGCGCGATAACTGATATAACGTTTGTCGTTGAACTGCGGTTAAGCAACTAGCCGGACTTTCTTCTAATACTTTTTGTTTATGTAACTGTAAACTACAATCCCGATCACCTAAAACCAAGAGCTGGTCACCAGTCCCTAACACTTGCACCTCAATGTGCCGTGCGGTTGGCAGATAATGCTCTAAATACATCGCATCATTCAAGAAGGCGGCAGCCGCTTCCTGGCGTGCTGCTCGCAGTTGTTGATGTAATTCAGTCATCGTTTGGAGCACCCGAATGCCTTTGCCACCACCACCATGGCTGGCTTTTAAGACTAGTGGGAACCCAATCTTTAACGCTGCCTGCTTAATTTTAGGCCAAGTTAATCCTTGAATGGACTGACCCGCTAAAACTGGGACCTGTTGCTTTCGGGCATACGTTTTCGCTAATGACTTATCGCCCATTAAGCGAATCTGATCGGCACTCGGACCAACCCAAGTAATCCCACACTCTTGACACATTGCGGCAAAATCAGCGTTTTCTGCTAAAAACCCATACCCTGGATGAATCGCATCGGCATGCGTATTAATGGCTGCCATCAAGATAGCTTCCGCGTTCAAATACGAGCCGGTGGCCGCCGCTGGTCCAATACAGACGACTTCATCCGCTAATTGAGTATACCAAGCCTGACGGTCCACTGTTGAGCACACCGCCACGGTCTGAATATTAAGTTGTCGACAGGCCTTGATAAGCCGCACGGCGATTTCACCGCGATTAGCAATTAGCAGCTTGCGAAACATATTTACCGATCCTTTCGCATCTTAAATAAAGGTTGTTCAAATTCCACCGGGGCTTCATCAGCAATCAAGATGGCCATTAAAGTTCCAGCCGTGGCACTCTTTAACGGATTAAAGAGCTTCATACTTTCAATTTGGCCTAGTTCTTGACCCGCTGTAATCGTTTGACCCACTGCCAAGTCCGCTGCTAAATGAACCACCCCGACCATCGGACTGGTAATCGTCGTTGTGGCCACATTGGTTGGGGCTGTGACTGGTAACTTGGCGGCAACTGCCGCGGGAACCGGCTTAGTGACTTCAATCTCTAAATCCCCCGCCTTAACTCGGATATGCTGATAGCCCTGTTGCGCATATTTTTCGACTAGTCGGTCTAAATCTTTTAATGCCATGTGGGTCATCCTCCTATTTTTTGATTAAAATTGAACCGTACGCAAGACCGCCTCCAAAAGCAGTCAATAAGACGGGGCCAGTCATTGTGTCATAGACATCTGCTAAAGCCATTGCAACCCCCGCGGAAGACGTATTGCCAAATTTTTCAACATTATGTGGAAATTGCGCCATTGGCAATGCCAACTTAGTGGCGATTTGTTCGATAATCCGTAAATTAGCTTGATGACAAATCACATACTGTAGGTCAGTCGGTGCCACGTGCGCCGTCGCTAGTAAAGCCTCCATTTGTTGCGGGACAACGGTGGTCGCAAATTGAAAGACCTCCCGTCCGGCTTGATAGAACGCATCCATTTGGGGATAATTACTAGCAGCGATGGTTGTGATTGGTTTAACCCGCCCAGAATGAATCACAGTGGCATTGCCTTGAGTTTGCAGTTTTTCCGCCAAGATACTATTTTCAGCCGGATCAGTGGTCGCTTGTAGGAGTACCCCACCAGCGCCATCACCAAAGAATACCGCCGCAGTCCGATCCTTAAAATCCATCATCTTCGAATTAACTTCAGCACTGATAACCATCACATTTTGATATTGCCCACTACGAATGAATTTATCCGCCGTCGCTACACCAAAGGTAAAACCAGCACAGGCAGCACTCATATCAAACGCAAATGCGTGATCTGCACCAATGTTAGCCTGCACCAAACAAGCCGTTGCCGGGGTCAATGCATCCGGTGTAATTGTCGTGACGATAATCAAATCAATCGCACTGGCAGCCAAATGTTGTTGATCAAGCAATTGTTGGGCTACTTGTGTTGCTAACGTTGATGTGTTTTCATCATCCATCGCAAAATGTCGCGTTTGAATCCCGGTATGCGCTTGAATCCAATCGTCATTAGTAGCCATAATTTGCGCTAATTCATCATTATCAACCACGCGTTTAGGGACATACTGTCCCGCTGCGGTGATTTTCGTATATATTGTCATCTACTGACCCCCAACTTATTTCGACTAAAGCTTCTGGCTATAATTTTATCAATAAAAGGCCCGCGGTCAAAGGTTGTGCTTTAATTTTAGTCAAATCCTAAGACAACTATCATCAATTTTAACCACACTGCCGGTCAAAAAAGGAGCTTGGGATTTCCCAAACTCACTAGACCTTATTGCGGGTCTGGATTAGTTTCAAAGCCATTTTTTGCCAATAATGGCATCAAATCAACTTTTTTATCCGTGGGCACTTTCTGGGCAAAAATTGCGACTCCGGCCGCCTTTAATTGGTATAGGGCTGCCGCTTCGGCATGTCCAACCGCAATTGCATTAGTCACCATTACCATGCCAGCTGAATAGGCTAGACTGCCAATATCTACGCCCACGTGACTCACATCCAAGCCACCGGCAACTAAACGCGCCATATTTTGTGGCGTATCCGTTAAGATTAAAGGTTTGACCGTGTCGAATAAGGTATTTTGATAAATCTCAATCATCTTATCGACCGTAATCACATTGGCCTTAACACCCGGTGGTGCGGCCTGCACAATTAGCATTTTACGCAAATTATCTTGCGCCACCGCATCTGAAACAACTAAGATTCGATTAGGCGCAACACTTTTAGTCCAAACGGTTGCCACTTGTCCATGCAACAACCGACTATCAATTCGAGCTAGCCGAATATCCATGGTCATGACTGCTCAGCTTCGCCGTCATCTTGGAGCAAGGTTAAATGTTTAATGCCTATCTTGCCAGTCTCTTCTAAATGAGCAATGACCGCATCCAATGGTTTATCCCGTACCGTGTAACCTTCAATTAACATTGGCAAATTCAACCCAGTCACGAGTCCCATACGGTCAGTATGTTCAGCCACAATTTGACTCGCCGCATTGAAAGGCGACCCGCCCCACAAATCAACCAAGAACAACACTTGATCCGTAGCATCAAACGTGGCAATGGCCGCATCTAATTTTTTTGCTAAGTCTTCTGGACCTTCATCCAACTGAAAAGTGACGGTTTGAACTTTTTCTTGTTGGCCGAAAATCATATAAGATGATTTTACGACCCCTTCAGCAAATTCACCGTGACTGACAACAACAAATGCTAGCATCTAAACAGCCTCCTTTTGATTAACTTCTCTTATTAAGATACATGCAAAAAACATGCCACTTAGTGTATCAACTCGGCTTGATGATTTTCTAAAAGTTGCACAATATAATAATTTTCCGCGGCTGAAAAAGTTAATTGGAGTTGATCCGTTAACTGTTGGTCCGCTTGTTGCACAATTGGATACCATTTTGAAGCAGTAATACTTGGTAACTCTTCTGCCGGTGCCGTGATTTGATCTTTGATGGCCGTTCGTTCTAGCGCGCCAGCTAAATGCATAATCAAATCGATTCGAAAAGCATTGGTCATTGGTACCACTAGGTTTTGATTAATCAGCTCACTGTAGGCCCACAAAATAGGCGTTAACTTATTCGGGTTCAAAAAAGTAAAGTAATCCCCCAGATACCGTTCACATAGCGCTGGTGTTAAGGCACGCGCATCGGTCAACTTCGCTTGCGGCGCATCGAGGCCAGTCGTTAACTGGTCGATAAACTTCTCGCCCCCACCTTGTAATAATTCTTCCAACGAAATAAACGGCACATCTAAGTCTGGCTTGGCAATCCCAGTCGCCGCAATAATTTGATACGTCTGACTAATTTGAGCTAGCCGTGCTTGCATATTGACCACTGAAATGGGAAATACCGTAATGCCCTCAACAAAATTTTGGGCCAATAAACTATCTAAAATGGTCTTAATCCGTTCAGCAGTGCCCACCCCCGTCGCACAAATCGCAATGATGGCGCGTTGATCACTTGTGATAACTGGCGTGTCAACGGTTGGTGCGACCGATGTCGTTGGTAAGTTCCGTGAAATTCGTGAATACCCTTTAAAGCCAACCAATTCATGATAAATCGTCTCTAAATTACTATCAATCAAACTCGCCTTACGAACGGCTTCTAAAACAACCGGCGTCGTGACCATGTCAATCGTCCGAATTTCAATATCAGTATCTGCTTGGATTCGCTTCCCAAAAGTTGCGAGTGAACCCATATCAACCAACATCAGGACGCCATTACCGGCATCCAGTTCCTGCACTTGTGTCTTAACGTGTTCATACGCCACACTCGGATCCATGTCTAGCGGCATATCAAAAGCGCCGACATCATAATCATCCAGCAATTGCCCAACAACTTGCGCCATTGAAGATGCCGTACTCATCCCATGCGCAGCCACTAAAACCCCGACTTTACCATTTAGTTGCATTGATTTTAGCGAGATAAGTAAAATCGCTAAGTAATACACTTCTGATTGAGGAATCGGCAAGTGATAATGATCATCTAAACTTTGTTTTAGCACTTGCGCTGCTTTGATTTCGGCCGGATATTCTTTGACCATCGCCAACATTTCTTGACTCATCTGTCGCATCGGCTTACCAGCTTGAATTCGCTTGATGAATGAGCTAATGTGTAGACTCACTGCATAAATGAAATTATCTTTAAAATTATAACCTAACATTTCTTGAATTGTTGTTTGCGCCATTTTGGTAAAATCAATCACATCTTGATCAACAATTTCTGCCAACTTATTTTCAGGTGCAATATTCATCTGGGTTTGTTTATAAAATGATTTTAAATGTAAATTAATATCAGTCGTAATAAAGCGGTTAATATGCGCCTTGTCAAGACCTTCACGCCGTAGTAGTGAGGCTTTATCGCCAATGATTTCATAGAGATTATAAGGTAGCTCATAATTATCATTCTTATTGCGAATTGGCATCGGGCCATCGTTTGGCTTAACAATCAAATAGGGATCAAGTAATTCTGAAATTGCGCCAAGTTCATGCCGATTAGAGGCAACTGTCATTAACCCGTTCCGAATATTTTGTGGGAGGTCATCCATTGTAATTTCAATTTCAGTATCGTTTTCAATACTGTTGACAAACCCCTGCGCACACACTAACTGAATGTTAGATTTCAATTGACCGACATTACCAAAAGTAACCGATCCTAGTAATGCCTGCACCACATCCTCCGTTAACCGAATCTGTTTATTAATTCGGTTAGCTTCTAGTGATAGTAAGGCTTTCAATAAATCCAGCCGTTCAGACGCTGAACGATGATTGAAGGCTGGCAACTGAATCGTAATTGGAATCCGTCGCACAAAAGTCTGCAGTAGCGCACTCTCAGGATCTTCCGTCGTCGCACAAACAAGGCGCACGTTTGCATGATGATCCTTTGCCGTTTCCCCCAAGCGTGAATACGTGCCATGATCCATAAAGTAAAAGATCATTTCTTGACCTTCTGGTGGTAACCGATGGACTTCGTCTAAGAAGAGCATGCCCCCATCTGCTTCTTGAATTAGCCCATCCTTGTCTTCATTGGCCCCTGTAAAAGCCCCTTTCACATAGCCAAATAAATGTGACATTAATAATTCTGGATTATGCGCATAATCGGCACAGTTAAACGTAATCAGCCCTTGTGGATTCGTCAAAACGTGTTGGGTTTCTGCAAATTGATACATCACATTGGCAAAATACGTTTTTCCGGACCCCGTTGGCCCAATCACCAGCGTGTTCAACCCCCGCGGTGGATATAATATGGCCGCTTTAGCCTGTTCAACTTGATTTTCTAAGCTGGCATGGGCGCCAATCATCCTCGCAAAAACATCAGCTGGTCGAACAACCTTGGTCTTCGGTGCTGCTGGCGGTCGCACTTGCGTCGCTGTCGCCGTCGTCCCAACTGGCGGTGCTGGCGTAGTCGCAGTTGGACCCGCAGTCGCCGCACTTAATGCATAGCGTACGGGCCGCCCGGACAACTTATAAAGGTCGCCTTCACGTACTAACGTATTCAATTCTTTGCTGACATTCGACCGTGCTAGTGCCAACGCATTAGCCACCATTTCGGTCGTCATGCCATCAGTATCCCCATACTCACAAACATACTCATAAATTCGTGTTTTTCTGGTCAACTGGGCCACTCCTTCTTTATTGAATACCCGTTACAATTTCAAGTGTATTGACACACTCAGTTAGTCCTTATCTTAACACACAGTGTATCAACACACTATTTATATTTCCGTAGCAAGCCACTCGTCGCCTTAGCCACCAAAAAAGACGCTTGGGATTCTTCCCAAACGTCTTTACTAGCACCACCTAATTACTGGTAGTTCGCTTACTTCAAATACTTATTACGATTTCTACCAGTAATGACCCGTTTCATAACATCGAAAAATGATAATGACCGCACAATATGATCCGGTTCAACATGTTTACGAACCGCTCGTAAGACCTTTCGCGGTGTTTTCGAAGAAAACGTATAAGTCCCGTTCTTCTTGGTTCGAAAGCCATAGCGTGGAATCCAGCGCCCTTTAAACATGACCGATACAATCACCCGATCGACCTCATCCCAAGGAATCTGAATATAATTTTTAGCATTACGATTATCATAAAATTCAAAGCCATGGTCACCAATCATAATTTTGCCATAATCGGTCAAGCCTAAATGCGAATTACCGTCAACAACCATATCAACCTTTGTATTAAGCGATTGAACCATTTGAGTGTCTCCATTTCTTTCTCTTGATTACACCGATTATACGGCGTTGGCGCTTTTTTCGCAAAGTGCCGGTTAATAAAAAGGGATGAACTCGCAAGAGTCCATCCCAACAATCTAAATCAATGATTTAAATTGTCTCAATTCATCTTTACATTACACCAAGAACATGCATGATAACACCGAAGGCGAATAGGCCGAAGATGATAATGATTGGAGAAACTTTCTTCTTCAATAACCACATGCAGAGGAAGGTAATCAAAAGCGCAGCTAAACCTGGAATCAATTGATTCAAGTTATCTTGCAAGGTCGTAACCTTGTACTTGTCCAATGACATCCCAGAAGCTTGTTGAGTCAAGGCTTCTTTGACACCCTTGGCACCAGCTGGCAATTTGTTCCAGTCGATGTAAGCACCACTAGCTTGTTTGATTGTTGAAACTTTAACTGGACTGAAGTCAACTGTGACCCACCGTTCAATTAAGGCTGGCAAGATGAACATCCCTAAGATTGAAGCACCCTTAGTAATATCTTGTAAAATACCACCAGATAAATCATCGGTAATCGCAGAACCGGCTTTGTAACCAAGTTCTTGTGTATACCACATGAAAGCCATCCGAATAATATTCCAAACAACGAAGTACAAGATAGGACCCATCACGCTACCACCAATTGCTAGTGAGGCAGCTAAGGCACCAATGATTGGCTTAGCTGTGAACCAGAAAACTGGGTCACCAACACCGGCCAATGGTCCCATCATCCCAACTTTAACCCCTTGAATCGTAACGTCATCAATGGGAGCCCCATTAGAACGTTCTTCTTCAAGTGCCATGGTAACACCAATAATTGGTGAAGCCACGTAAGGATGAGTATTAAAGAATTCCATATGACGCTTCAAAGCAGCGGCACGGTCTTCTTTAGTCGTATATAATTTTTTCAAAGCTGGGATTAATGAATAAGCCCAACCACCGTTTTGCATCCGTTCATAGTTCCAAGAACCTTGGAGGAACGTCGAACGCCACCAAACATGAATACGATCACTTTTGCTTAATTTAATTTGATCAGCCATTTTAGTTTTCCTCCTTCGCTAATACTTATCGATAATGTCGCCAACAGGGTCACCAGTACCGGATCCGCCACCATTACCAGAACCACCCATTTTAGAAAGGTTCAAGTAGATGAGGGCCATCGCAACACCAATACCACCTAAGGCAATCAACGTCAATTCAGAAATTGCAGCTAGGATGAAACCTAAAACGAAGAATGGCCATACTTCACGAGTAGCCATCATGTTAATAACCATGGCATACCCAACGGCAACGACCATCCCACCACCGATTGACAAACCATCAGTCAACCAAGCAGGCATTGAGTTCAACATTGATTTAACAGGACCAGCACCAACAGCAAGAATTAATGCAGCTGGAATAGCGATCCGTAACCCTTGCATCGCAATGGCAATCATTTGCCACATGTCAATTTTAGCAAAGCTACCTTCTTCAGCAGCACGGTCCATAACATGCACGATTAAAGTTGCTAAAGTACGTGCAAGAATAGTGAGTAATAAACCGGCAACGGCCAAAGGAACAGCAATCGCAATCGCTGATGAAACTCCGGCACGGCCTTGACCACCAAGTACCAAAATAATTGCAGATGCAATTGAAGCTAATGCTGCATCAGGCGCAACAGCGGCACCAACGTTTGACCAACCCAAGGCGATCATTTGAAGACTACCACCTAAAATAATACATGGGACTAATTGTCCGGTAACTAAGCCGATTAATGCGCAGGCAACAACTGGTTGATGGAAATGGAATTCATCTAAAATACCTTCCATACCAGCTAAAAATGCGACTAACACGACTAAGATCATTTGAATCGCGTTCAAATTCATGTTTTAATCCTCCATTTTTCTCCGATAGTTAACTAACTATTTGCTTGTTCTTTCAATAGTTTTTCAGCTTTATCCATGATACGATCCAAGTTATCTTGACCATCAGTTGGAACCTTACGAACATCCATCTTGATGCCCATCTTTTCCAATTCATGGTAAGTATCGATATCGTCTTGGTTAAAAGCTAAAACCTTATTAGGTTGAACTTTACCAACTGAATGTGCCATGGAACCAATGTTTAAGGTATCCAACGGTACGCCACCCTTGATTGCTTTCAAAGCATCTTGAGGTGTTTCAAATAATAGTAAGGCTTTTTGACCACCGAAATGTTTGTCATCTTTAGCCAACTTAATCATTTGATCAATTGGAACCACGTGAGCTTTAACCCCATTTGGCGCTGCTTGGATAATCATTTGAGTCCGTAAGTTGTCTTTGGCAACGTTATCAGAAACAACGATAATCCGAGTAGGATTAACTGTTTTACTCCAGGCCGTTGCAACTTGACCATGTAGTAATCGTGAATCAATCCGAGCAAGCACGTAATCGAACTTACCAGGACGACCACCGGCATTAGCTACTGGTGCAGCCGCCTTAGTTTCCTTAGGTGCCAATGCTTCTGGTCGAACCTTAACCCCATCCTTTGCAGTCTCAATGATATGAGTTGCAATTTCATGAGCTGAGTCCATTGAAAGCCGTGATGCATAGGCTTCAATTAACATTGGCAAGTTCAAACCAGCAACAATTGCCCATTTGTCCTTATGCTCTTCAAACAAGCCATTGACCTGATTGAAAGGTGTGCCACCCCAAAGATCGACTAGGAATAAGACTTGGTCTTGATCATCGAAAGAAGCAATTGCTTTTTCCAACTTAGCCTTAATATCATCAGGGCCCTCGCTAGGCATCAACGTAACGGGTTGAACGTTTTCTTGTTCGCCGAAAATCATTGAACCAGATTGATAAATGCCTTTGGCAAATTCGCCATGACTAGCAATGATAATGCTTACCATCTTTGTACCTCCTATTTTTTGTTACAGTCATAGGAAAATGAATAAATAATATCTAAATAGCCTGTAACTTCATTTATTGTGATACTGTAAGCGCAATCTTTTTGCACTCACTTATATATATGCAAGTCCCGTGCCAAAATACACTAGTTTGTAAAGCTTGTTATCATAGGCTTCTTTTTGATACACAAAAGTGATACAGAAGTCCGTATTACCATTTTGTGTATCAAAATAGCGTATTTTTAAGACTTTTTTAAGTATCATGTGTATTTCTTAGGCGTTAATTTAATTTTTCTTAATAACTGCGCCTTGATTATGATGCTAAGCCAGTAAAAAAGACGCAACCCAAGTTTGGTTACGTCTCTTGACTAAATGACGCTTAAATCATGGGGGCTTCCCAAGCCCCTTTAGTCTCAACATCGGTCTTTGAGCCAAGTCTTCCAAATGCGTTATATCAGTTGACGTCAAATTAACAGTAATCGCCTGTTGTTCACTGGCAATGAGTCTCTTGACCAATTGGTTTGTTAACTATCAATAATATATAGTAGTAACAATTTAGACTAAACTGCTAAGCCATTTGCAGAAAAATAGTCCCCCGCAATTAAGTCAGCATTAGTTCTAGTTAGTCAGATAACTTTTGGCAAGCACCTTATTGATGAACACCTAATCGGTTTCAAATCAGCTAAAAAGCCCAGTATTACGGGAACTGCCTCGCAATACTGGGCTTTTTTAAATAAATTAAGTTTTTACTCACTACTGATACTTTCTGGCTCAGAAAAATCTAAGATTAACTGAATTTGGCATCCTCAAACCGGCATGATCTGAAATACCAGCCGGGTTGCTAGTGGCATAATAACAAGATCACGGATAAAGTAGGCCATGGTCAGTGTGCCAAAGAATCCCAGAATAAACTGCGCCACTGTCATATGGAATAGGGTCCCATTCACCGTTAACGCCAAAGTACTCATGGTAAAGCACATGCTTAGAAGCATTGTCCAACTACGAATTGTCGCTGCTTTCAAACGAATCACCGCTGAATCAGTCAGCCGTCGAGTTCGCCACTTAATCAGCAAATTGCTTAAATTGCTGACCACTAACAAGTTAAAGACAAATGCGAAAGCAATCATCGGGCCAATTGACAACCAAAATAGTCGCCACATTTCGCCATTAATTCCCATACTCTTCGCCATTCCTAGCCAACTCATACTACCGGCCATCCCAGTACATAAAAATAAAGTAAAAAGCAATCGTTGTTTTAAAGTCATTTAATTTCCCTCCATATAGTTGCTAAAGCAACTAATATAGAATAACCGAATTTAGTTTATTTGTCAACTATATGCTATACTATATTGAAATAAAGGAGGTCATTGCCTTGGACATTATCAAACTCGGAAAATTCATTGGTGCAATCCACCGTCGCTTTCAGACGGCCACAAATCATGAACTGACGCTCCCTGGAATCAACGCTAGTAATGCAAATTTTCTCCTCTTAATCAGTGAACATGATCGGATTACCGCCAAACAACTTACAAATGACCTGGCCATTAATAAAGGCTTAGTCAGTCGAGAAATGACCCGGCTTGAAAGAGACGGCTATATCGCTAGAGTTCCCAACAATAGCGACCACCGAGCCACTTGGGTCAGCATTACACCAAAAGGACTGGCTGCCTGTGAAACAATCCGTCAAATCAAACAGTCT
This sequence comes from Lactobacillus sp. CBA3605, assembly GCF_002970915.1. Classification (NCBI taxonomy): domain Bacteria; kingdom Bacillati; phylum Bacillota; class Bacilli; order Lactobacillales; family Lactobacillaceae; genus Lactiplantibacillus; species Lactiplantibacillus koreensis. The sequence goes on along the minus strand of NZ_CP027190.1, from coordinate 1,845,686 downwards.
CTCTGGGACGAAGTTCTCGCAGATATGCCTGCTGCTGATGTTGAGAAATTTTTCAACCAATTAGCGGCCTTGAGCGAGCGAACAAAGAAATTTGATCATCGGCAATAAATCATTTTTTAAAGAAATCAAACCTGAATCATTCATCAATAAAGCTTTTTATTCAAATAGATCAGTCCGAATCAAAAACGCTTGATTCGGACTGATCTATTTTAGCTATTAGCTACTACAAAAAAATGTTATCTCAATAATCAAAAATCAGTTTCGATTTTGTTTCCTTCTATTCCATATTATTCACCATCATGAATAATAAAAAAGCTGATATCTCAACGATTTCTCGTATCAATACCAGCTATTCCGTCTATAAAGTGCGGCCAAGAAGATTCGAACTTCCACCGGGTTAACCCCGACAAGATCCTTAATCTTGCGCGTCTGCCAATTCCGCCATGGCCGCATCACACTCACAAAAACCATTTTAACAAAATGTCGTGAGTCTGACAAGCTAAATTTAAAATTTATTGATTTTAACCCCAGTCGCATCAATAGGTAATAAGTAATACTGCCCAGTTAGCGTTGCATTCTGTTGTAACTGTTGTTGCAGCCTTACTAAATCAGCGCGCTGGCCCAGGGTCACAATTGTTGGACCAGCCCCACTAAGGTATGTGCCAACTATCCCTAACGCATGGGCCGTTTGCCGGACGATGGCTAATGCTGGTACTAACTGTGCTCGGTACTGTTCATGGAATTGATCCGCTTCTAATAGCTGTAATGCTAATGACCAATTTTTCATGGCTAAAGCGGCGACTAAGGTATTTGCAACGCTGCTCCCCGTAATTGCTTGCGTATACGCTAAGTCTGTTGGTAACGCGGCCCGGCTCGCCACCGTCAACAAAGGTTCATTCGGCACATACACACTGGCAAACCAAGTTGGTGTTGGCAATTGCACCGCTTGAACTTGCTGATGGACTGCGGTTGCCACCACCAAGCCACCGAGAATTGCCGGCGCTACATTATCTGGATGCCCTTCTAACTGTGTCGACAACTGTAGTAGTTCAACCGTAGCGACTGGCTCAGGCATTAAAGCATTAGCTAAAGCTAAGCCGGCCACAATTGCTGTCGAACTACTCCCTAACCCGCGGGCTAACGGTATCGCTGATTGGACTTTCAGGTGTTGTGGCGGTAAATCTGGTGCTAAAGTTAACGCCGTTTTAACGATTAAATTCGTCGCATCCGTTGGGACGGCCGCCCCAAACGGATGACTGACCTGCCACGTCGCACTTGGCGCCACAACAGTCAACGTTAGTTGTAAATCTAAAGCCAAACCAATCGAATCAAACCCCGGTCCAAGATTGGCGGAAGTCGCTGGTACTGAAATTGTTAACATCATTTCACCTACTCATTTTTCAAAACTTTATAACGGGCTAACAATTGCATGTTAGGTTGTTCGCCAATTGCCGTGGTAACAGCCGCCAATTGTTGATCATTCATGGCATGTGTGATGATCACCACCCGCGCATTACCGTCCCCTAATTGATTTTGAATAATCTGACTAAAGGAAACTTGAGCTCGGGTCATAATTTCAGTCAACCGCATCATCATCCCAGGTAAATCACGCATTTTCAGTGCAATAAAATGTGGATAAATAACGTCAACAGGGGCCGCTAAATTTGTCTCTTGTCGGTAAGAATTAAACGTATTCCCCGTCGTGTTCAAGGCAATATTTTTAGTGACCGTCGTGATATCACTTAAAACACTGTTAGCCGTCGGTAATTCGCCGGCACCGGGGCCATAAAACATCGTATCTCCCACGGCCGTCCCAGTCACCATAACGGCATTATTTTCATTTTGTACCGTCGCTAATGGATGCTGATCTGAGACCAGTACTGGTCCGACCGATACCGCAATCCGATCATCCAGTTCTTCAGCAATCCCTAATAACTTGATGGTATAGCCCAGTTGATGCGCTTCGGCAATGTCTTCCGGACTAATTTTAGTAATCCCTTGTACCTTAACTTGGGATAGCGATAAACTCATCCCAAAAGCGAATTGTGTCAAAATGATCATTTTATACGCCGCATCCAAGCCTTCAACGTCATTCGTTGGATCCTTTTCAGCAAACCCCAATGTCTGCGCACTCGCTAAGGCTTGTTGATACGACCAGTTTTTAGTTAACATTTGTGTCATGATATAGTTAGTCGTCCCATTGACAATTCCCATTACCCGCTGAATCTTATCCGCCGCAAAACTATTATCAATCGTCCGTAAAATCGGAATCCCCCCAGCAACACTCGCTTCATAGAAAAGATCACGATGATTTTCACGCGCAATTTGAACCAATTCGCGTCCGTACTGCGCAATCAAATCCTTATTAGCAGTCACCACATGTTTGCCTGCTTGTAGTGCGCGGGTGATGTATTCTTTGGCTGGATGGATTGATCCCATGACTTCAACCATAATTTGAATCTCGGGATCATCGATCAAGGTCTCAATTTGATCGGTCAATCGGACAGTGCCAAGTTCGGCCTGTTGATGATTGTTCAAGTTATGCACGACAACACAAGCTAATTCGAGCTTGCGACCAGTAATCTCTGAAATTTTTGCTTGATGTGCTTGTAACATTTTGACCACGCCAGTCCCAACTGTTCCTAGACCGACAATACCAATTTTGATTGTTTCCATCGCTAACGCCTCCAAAATTCCTAATAGTTAAGCCCATTCTATCGAACCACCCACTGATAAGCAACGCTTTTCACACTAACTTAATCGGTCCCTGACAACGACCACAAGCATAGCGGTTCAGATTCATTCGCCGTTTCCGGTGATAGACTTGCCCACAACGTTGGCACCGATACGTATATCGATAGGCCAAGGTCGTCGTTTGCTTGGGCTTAGGCGCATACCGTGAACCGTGTACTTGGGCTAATAGCTGTTTAAAGCTTCGGTCGCGATGTTGATAGCCTTGCCGTGCCAGATGCAAATGATAATGACACAGCTCATGTTTAATCACACCAATCAACGTTGCTTCGTCAAAATCGGTCAACATTTTTGGATTAATATCAATGTTATGACTAGCCAATTGATAACGACCACCAGTAGATCGTAAACGCGTATTAAAAAATGCCCGATGCTGAAAGGACCGGTGAAAATCATGGTCCGAAATCTGTTCAACTAACTGTTGGAGTTGCGAGTCAGTCATGCTCAACCTCAGTGGGTGCAATCATTGTCAATGCGATCCGTTGGCGTTGCTCATCCACTTCATCGACCCAGACCGTCACAATATCGCCCACGGCAACAACTCGCCGGGGATCTTTCAAAAACTTAGTCGTTAACTTAGAAATGTGCACCAAACCATCTTGTTTAACACCAATGTCAACAAATGCTCCGAAATCAACCACATTGCGAACCGTTCCCTGTAACTGCATCCCGGGTTTTAAATCACTCATTTTTAAGACATCCTGTCGCAATAATGGCGCTGGCATCGTCTCACGCACATCCCGTCCTGGTTTTTGCAAACTCCGACTAATATCTTGCAAGGTTAACGTCCCGACCTCAGTTGTCGATGCAACTTGCGTCAAATCTACCTGCGCTAATTGTTGCGCCTTCGCCGTCCCAACATCTTGAGTCGCTAAGTCGGCCGCTTGTAACAGGGCCTTCGCCGCTGGATAACTTTCTGGATGAATATCAGTATTATCAAAAATAGTCTTACCCGCAATGATACGTAAGAAACCCACTGCCTGTTCATAAGCTTTAGGTCCTAACCGTGGCACTTTCTTCAATTGTGGCCGACTACTGAACTCCCCATTTTCATCCCGATAAGCGACAATATTTTGTGCAATCGTCTTCGATAGCCCGGAGATATGGGTCAATAATTCGGCACTGGCTGTATTCAAGTTCACCCCAACTTGGTTAACCGCTGTTTCAATCACGACATCTAATTGGGCCGACAACGCTTTTTGCGGCACATCATGTTGATACTGACCAACCCCCACAGATTTCGGATCAATCTTAATGAGTTCCGCCAAGGGATCTTGCAACCGCCGACCAATACTAATGGCACTGCGTTGTTCAACGTGTAAGTCTGGAAATTCGGCCCGCGCATTATCACTAGCTGAATAGACCGAGGCCCCCGCTTCATTAACAATCACGTAATACACCGGTCGCTGCAAGGTTTTCAAAATCGTTGCCACGAATTCTTCCGATTCGCGTGAAGCCGTACCGTTACCAATCGCAATCATTTCAACCTGATACTTTTCAATGAAGGCCGTAAATTCTGCGGTGGCCGCATCGCGTTTCGCCATTGGCGCCGGCTTATGCGGATAAATGACGAGCTTATCCAGAAATTTACCATTCGCATCCATCACAGCCAGCTTACAGCCCGTCCGATAAGCGGGATCAAAACCTAATACGACTCGGCCTTTTAACGGCGCTTGCATTAGTAAGTGGTAAAGATTATCGCCAAACACATTGATGGCCTGTTGATCAGCCGTCGCCGTCAATTCATGCCGCAATTCACGTTCAATGGCCGGTGCAATAAAACGTTTATAGGCATCTTGATACGCCGCTTCAATCAGAGCAACGGTCGGGCCTTGATGTTGGCCGATAAAACGAAAATGACAATACCGTTCAATTGCGGTTGGATCGACTTGCAAATTAACCCGTAACACCTTTTCATGCTCGCCCCGATTAATCGCTAAGACCCGATACGAAACAAGCTGTTTCACGGGACTTGTAAAGTCATAATATTGTTGGTAAACGCCCTGTTCATCTAAGGCTTTCCCTTTGGGCTTCACCTGGACCACCAAGTCACCATGATTGCGCGTCTCATTGCGAATCCAATTGCGTAAATTCGCATTATCGCCGAAAGCTTCGGCCAAAATTTCATGGGCCCCAGCTAAGGCGGCGGTAGTGTCTGAGACGGCCGCTGTCACATACTGTTGCGCCTGTTGGTCAACATCGCCTTGCGGGAACTGAAGCAACCAAGCAGCTAACGGTTCTAGCCCTGCTTCTTTGGCAATTGTCGCTTTAGTCCGCCGTTTTTGCTTATAAGGCAAATATAAATCTTCAACTGTTTGTAGCTTATCAGCCTTCATAATCGCAGCTTTTAGCACTGGGGTTAACTGTTGTTGTTCAGAAATCAGCTTGATTACATCAGCCTTACGACTTTCCAAGCTAGCCAACCGATCATAGTTTTCCTTAATCGCCCGAATTTCGACTTCGTCCAGATCACCAGTACGTTCTTTCCGATATCGTGCAATAAATGGCACAGTATTGCCTTCAGTCATTAAGCTTAGCACCGCTTTAATTTGTTGCGGTTTAAAATCAGTTAGCGTTTGTTCAACCAACTTTAAAATTTCATTATCCATATTTTCACCCAATCTTTAACTAACTATTACGTTATATTATACGCGCTTAACCCGTGATTTTCGTTAAATAAAAAGAGGAACACAGCCAATCGGGCCGGGTCCTCTTCATTTGATGCGAGTTACATCACCATCGTCATAATCCGTTGGACATCATTGGAAACATGCGTCATCGCAGCTTCTTGATCCTTTTCAGCTTGATTAAATGCAGCAACGTCGACAGTTTGATCGGCAATTTTCAAGCTCGCCGTCATCGCGGCACAAGCCGTCGTATAAGCTTCATATGCCGCCAACAAGTTACGATGCTTCCCAATCAAGCGCGCGGGAACGGCCGCTTGCTTTAATTGTTGTAGATTTTTTTGGTATTGCTCAGTGCCATCTGTGAATTCCATCTGAATATCATTAAATTCAGCGGGAACCATTTTAGCAATCGCATCCGTATCTACTGCCTGACGAATCTTTTCAAAACCGGGATTCATTTGTTCGCCCATTTTTTCGGTACTTTCAATAACTTTTGATAAAACTGGCATGTAGGTCGCCATCGTTGCTTTTTTCATGAGTTACGACTCTTTTCTTAGTTTAAGTTACCTTTTATTCTAACAGTTCCTTAACCATTATGCTTGCGTAGCCACCAACGTTGACCGAACTTAACAATTTCAACAACAATAACCATTGAAATTGATGCGGCCGCTACGATTCCCCATTGGTAACCATCCAAATGACTGACATGGAACAAGCCATTTAAGCCTGGCACCATGATAGTCATGGCAAGTAAGGCAAACGCAATTAAGATTGCCCAGTTAAAGAACTTATTTCGGAACAAGCCAACTGTGAACAGTGACTCATGAATCGACTTAGAGTTAAACGCATGGAATAACTGAATTAACCCTAAAGTGGCAAAGGCCATAGTTAACGCATCAGCATGGGCCAAGCTCGCATTAGCATGAACGGGATACGTAATCGCCAGCCAATAAACGAACAGAGTAATCCCACCTTCTAGTAACCCTTGATAGATAATACTAGAGAACACACCCCCTGAGAAGAAGTTCGAGTTACGTCCACGTGGTTTATGCTGCATAATGTTCTTTTCAGTCGGTTCAACGCCCAACGCAATTGCTGGCAAGGTATCAGTCACCAAGTTAATCCATAAAATATGCACCGGTGCTAAGATTTGCCAGCCCAGCATAGTCATCATAAACAAGGTCAAAACTTCGCCTAAGTTTGCTGATAACAAGTATTGAATCGCTTTTTGAATATTGGCAAAGACCTTTCGTCCCTCTTCGACAGCCACCACAATCGTCGCAAAGTTGTCATCTGCTAAGACCATATCACTGGCCCCTTTAGAGACTTCCGTACCAGTAATTCCCATTCCAATACCGATGTCGGCAGCTTTCAAGGCAGGCGCATCATTGACCCCGTCACCAGTCATGGCGACGACCTTCCCACGTTTTTGCCACGCATTAACGATACGTACCTTATGTTCCGGTGCCACACGGGCATACACCGCGTAATCGGCGACTTTTTTACTGAATTCAGCGTCACTCAATGCATCTAATTCTGCACCCGTAATCACGGCAGCATCATCACCCGCTTCAATAATTCCCAGACGAGCTGCAATTGCCTCGGCAGTATCACGATGATCACCAGTAATCATTAATGGGCGAATCCCCGCTGACTTGGCTTCGGCCACCGCTTGTTCAACTTCTGGACGTTCCGGATCAATCATGCCGACCATCCCAGCAAAAATCAACTCATTTTCTAAAGTCAGTGAATCAACCGTTGCGGGAATTTCATCGATAATCTTATAAGCAAACGCCAGGACACGTAAGGCTTGTGTCGCTAACTGATGGTTAGTCGCTAAAATTTGATTGCGAATTGCTGGCGTAAATGGTCCCACCTGTTGCTCGTTTTCAATCGCCGTAACGCGTTTTAATAGTTCATCTGGCGCCCCTTTAACGGCTACTAAGAATTGACCATTCGGTAATGGGTGCACCGTTGACATCAATTTACGTTCAGAATCAAAGGGCACTTCATCCACCCGTGGCCGGTCTTTTAAGAGCTGATCAACGGGATAATCCTGATCTAATTGGTACTGCACTAATGCCGTTTCGGTCGGATCACCGGCTAACCCATCGGCCATGATTTTCGTATCGTTACTCAAAATCATCACTTGTGCCAAATGACTGTCTGGCGCTAAATGAGTCGTCCGGGCGTCAATTAATTTCTGGTTAACGACTAATTTTTCAACCGTCATTTTATTCTGAGTTAACGTCCCGGTCTTATCCGACGCAATAATATCGGTACTTCCAAGCGTCTCAACGGCGGGAAGTTTACGAACTAACGCATGGCGTTTCGCCATCCGTTGTGTGCCCAACGCTAAGGTAATGGTCACAATGGCTGGTAAGCCTTCGGGAATCGCTGCGACGGCTAACGAAATGGCAGTTAGCAGCATGTTAATCAGACTTTCACTGCCCCGCAACATCCCGACCCCAAACACAACTGCGGCAATGATTAAAATCAAAATAGTTAACGATTTTCCTAATTGCGTTAAGTTATCTTGCAATGGTGTCGTCGTCTCATCAGCCGCTTCAATCATACCGGCAATCCGGCCAACTTCGGTCTGCATCCCAGTTGCAACCACGATTCCAGTGCTGCGACCATACGTCACGTTACTGTTCATATAGGCCATATTGACCCGGTCACCAATAGCTAAGTCCGCTGCAGTCAACGTCACCGCTTGCTTCTCAACGGGGACTGATTCCCCGGTCAAAGCGGCTTCTTCAACTTTTAACGAGGCACTGGTCAATAACCGTAAATCCGCTGGTACAATGTCACCAGCTTCTAACGACACAATATCACCTGGGACTAATTCATCGCTTTTGACTGTTTTAAGGGCTTGATCGCGTAAAACGGTCGCATCTGGGGCCGCCATTTCTTTTAACGCATTAATCGCTTCTTCAGCTTTGGATTCTTGGAACACCCCAAAAACCGCATTCAATACGACAACTAATAAAATGATGATAGCGTCCACGCCTTCACCCGTAAAGGCCGCAATTAATGCCGCCACCAGCAAGACAATAATCATAAAGTCTTTAAACTGGGCAATAAATTTTTGCATTAATGACGTTGTTTTTTGTTGATTCAACGCATTATGGCCGTATTTTTCTAGGCGGGCGTCCGCCTCAATTTGGCTCAGACCTTGGTCGTCGGTTTGCAAGTGCTGATAAATCGTTGCTAAAGACTGCTGATAAATCGGTGTTGCTTTTGACATAAAATCTCCTCCTCGCATCTGAGCCTCATCTTCTTGGTATAGAAAATGAGACTCATGTATGCACGCAAAATGTGACATACATAAGTCTCACTATTTAAGACAACACCGGATTGGCTTCTTGTTGACGACGTTGCCGCAGATAATCTGCTAGTTACTCCCTTATGATTGTAGCATCAGTATAGCGAATAACTGGACCGTTGTCTACTAATAGCCATAAGTAATCTTTATTTCCAAAAATCATCAAAGACGTTAATTGCGGCGTGCCGCTTGTGCGCAGTCTTTAAATACCACGCTTCAATCTTTTCAGCGGCAGCAGGGGCAATCGACCGGCCTTCTAAATAATCATCAATCTCATCATAATGCACACCTAACGCCACTTCATCCGGTAAGGCGGGGCGATCATCTTCCAAGTCAGCCGTTGGGACCTTTTCATAAAGGTGTTTAGGCGCTTGTAGATAAGTCAACATCGCGCGCCCTTGTCGTTTATTTAAGCGATATAAAGGCACTACATCAGCGCCACCATCACCATATTTCGTGTAAAATCCGGTGACTGCTTCAGCGGCATGATCCGTACCCACAACGACGCCGTGAGTTTCACCGGCAATCCCATATTGCACAATCATCCGTTGTCGAGCTTTAATGTTCCCTTTGTTAAAATCATGAATGGCCAGTGAGTTGGCTTCCAAAGCTGCAACCATTGCATCCGTTGCGGGTTGAATATCGACACGGTCAACCACATCGGCTTGCATAAAGTCAATCGCCGCCATCGCATCAGATTCGTCCGCCTGATCACCATAAGGCAACCGAACCGCAATAAACTGGTAATCAGGATTGCCAGTTTCCGCACGCATTTCGTCAATGGCCATTTGGGTCAATTTGCCGGCTAGCGTGGAGTCTTGACCACCCGAAATACCTAAAACGTAGGTTGTCAAAAATGAATTCTTTTTGAGATACGCTTTCAAAAAATCAATACTCCGCCGAATTTCGGTTTCGGGATCAATCTGGGGGGCAACGTGGAGTGCCTTAATAATTTCAGTTTGTAATGGCCGCATCGGCTAAATTCCTCCTAATAGTCTTTTTGACTCACCCAGTCACGGACTGAATGAATGATGTTCATTTTATGATCGTAGAGTTTTTGCGATAAATCCACCGGATAATCTTGCGGATTTAAGTCGCGCTTATACTCATCCCATAACGAATCCAAACTATCATAAGCGTATTGCTTAATCGCCGCCAATTCAGGCAACTGATAGACTTGTTTTCCTTGATCATAAATAGGGACTAAAACGGGCCGCGCATCAAAATCACTAACCGTTTTGTTAATATACGTATAACTAGGATGGAACATGTAAATCGATTCTTCATTACGCGGATCTTCATCAGATAAGGTCACATAATCTCCTTCTGATTTACCATCCGCCCGCTTCGTAATCCGCCAAATCTGTTTGCGACCAGGTGTCGAAACCTTTTCCGCATTGTTGGACAACTTAATCGTATCAACCATCTGATGCTGATCATCTTCAATGGAAACCATCTTATAAACCGCCCCGAGTGCTGGTTGGTCAAACGCCGTAATCAGCTTGGTTCCAACCCCCCAAACACTAATCTTGGCGCCTTGCATCTTTAAGTTTTGAATCGTTTTTTCATCTAAATCATTTGAGGCATAAATCTTGGCATCTGGGAAACCGGCTTGATCCAATTGTTCGCGCACCCGCTTAGATAAATAAGCCATGTCGCCACTATCGATCCGGACCCCTTGGAAATTAATGCGGTCGCCCATTTCTTTAGCCACTTTAATTGCACTCGGAACCCCACTGCGTAACGTATCATACGTATCAACTAAGAAGACACAGTCGTGATGGGTCTCTGCATAAGCTTTAAAGGCTGCATAATCATTGCGGTAAGTTTGCACTAACGCATGGGCATGCGTCCCGCTAATTGGAATCCCAAAAATCTTACCCGCACGCACATTACTAGTCGCATCGAAGCCGCCAATATACGCAGCCCGAGTACCCCAAATTGCCGCATCAAATTCTTGGGCCCGCCGAGTTCCAAACTCCAATAAGCCATCTTCACCCACAACCGACTTAATACGGGCAGCCTTGGTCGCAATCAAAGTTTGATAGTTAATAATATTCAACAGCGCCGTTTCAATCAATTGGCAGGTCGCTAAGGGCCCTTCCACTTGCATCACGGGTTCATTATTAAAAACAAGATCCCCTTCACGAGCGGAACGAATCGTCGCATCAAATTTAAAATCTTGTAAATAAGCTAAAAAGCCTTCAGAATAATCTTCGGCTTCACGCAAATAAGCGATATCAGTCGCCGTAAAGTGAAGATTATTGATATACTTAACCACTCGTTCCAAGCCCGCAAAAATTGCGTACCCATTTTGGAACGGCATTTTACGGAAAAAGACCTCAAAAACAGCGTGCTTGTTATGAATCCCTTGTTCCCAATAAGTTTGCATCATGTTAATCTGGTAAGCATCCGTATGCAAGGTTAAACTATCATCCGGATATATTTGAGTCATGCGTCCAATTCTCCATTTCGTAAGTTGTAAGCGACTTTACAAATAAGTTAAGCCTATTTTAGCATTCTTTTAAAAACTAATGAATGTTAGCACCTGAAAAAGTTGCAGAAATTCATGATTTAACTATACTCTAATTAGGATTAGAAAGTGAGGCCTCTTATGTCAGCACCTTTTGACACCGTCACCATTTTAAACGTTTCGTTCATTAAGACGACAAACGTCGCTTTTCAAGCACAATTACAACAAGATATCTTGCAGCACCGCAATCGGTTTGTGGTCACCGCTAACCCGGAAATTCTCATGTATGCTCGCGAACACCCGGATTATCAGCGCATCTTGGCCCAAGCCGACTATATCACGCCCGATGGCATTGGGGTCATTCAAGGGGCAAAAATCTTAGGAACCCCGTTACCCGAACGAATTACCGGCTATGACACACTATTGAGTTTATTGACTTGGGGCGCAAAACATCACCAACGCGTCTTTTTGCTAGGTGCTAAACCAGCCGTTTTAACCCAAGTTGTCGCTAAAGTAACGGCACGCTACCCGCAACTAGTAATTGCAGGCGCCCAAGACGGTTATTATACCGATGAAGCGGCCGTCGTTGACCAGCTAGTTGCGGCACGACCAGATATGATTCTGGTCGCAACGGGCTTTCCCAAGCAAGAGGTCTTCATCGCCACTTATCGTCACCGAGTTGACGGGCTTTGGATGGGTGTTGGCGGGAGCTTCGACGTATTAGCCGGGACCGTCAAGCGCGCGCCAAAATTCTGGCAACAACATCATATTGAATGGCTCTATCGCTTAATCAAAGAACCTAGTCGTTTCAAACGGATGCTCGTGTTACCACGCTATTTACGACTCGTCAAAAAAATTGCCCGCCAACATTAACCAATGCTAAAAACAGGACCTGAGCGCTTTTATCTCAGATCCTGTTTTTAGACTAGTTTATTTTTCTAAATAAAATTCAAACCGATTGCCCACATATTGTGTCCGCACATATTCAAACGGTTCGCCCGTTTGTAAGTACGAAATTTGGCGTAAGCGTAACAATGCATCCCCGCGCCGAACAGACAAAAACTCCGCAATTCGTTCTGAAGCCGACATCGCCGAAACCGTTTGTTGTGCCTTACCAGGTACAAACCCAGCTTTGGCTTCCAACGTCCGATACAACGAACTCGTGACCTCATCCTTAGTAAATTGTTTGACTAGGCGTTCGGGCACCGTTGCGACTTCAAAACAAATTGGCAAGTCATCACCGTACCGAATCCGTTCCATCCGTAAAACCTGTTCGTTAGGTTCTAAAGCTAACTTTTCACTTTCGGATAAGGACGGGCTCGTCACGTGATACGAAATCGTTTTACTGGACGGGACCTTACCTTGAGCTAGCATTAAATCGGTAAAGCTAGTCACTCCTGACATTTTTTCCTGCACTTTTTGGTTAGCAACAAAGGTGCCAGCGCCGACTCGCCGCTCCAGTATTCCCTCATCAACCAAAGTCTGAATGGCTTGGCGCAAGGTCATGCGACTCACGTCAAACTTATTGGCCAACTCACGTTCAGATGGAATTCGGTCACCGACCGCCCACCGACCGGCCTCAATGGCTTGTTTAATTTGGTTGTGAATTTGAATATAAATTGGCGAACTCACGGTCCTCATCCCTTACTTCTAATTATTTATTTAACAGCTTTTTGACCGTAGCTATAGGTAGCGACCAAATCTTGATCAGCATCTAAGATGTTAAGGTCCGCATCTTTGCCAGCTTCCAACGTCCCTTTTTTCGTGAGCTTAAATTCCTCAGCTTGATTAACGGATGACATCTTAACGGCTTCCGCAATACCACAACCAGTGAACTTTTGGACATTCTTAAAGGCGTTGATATAAGTTAACACAGAACCGGCTAAGTTACCAGCTTCCAAACGTGCTTGACCATCTTTAACGATAACCTTTTGGCCACCTAATTCACTGATACCATCAGGTTCACCCTTAGCACGCATCGAATCAGTAACTAATTCAATCCGGTCGACACCCTTTTGTTCATAAGCAAGTTTAATCATGTCAGGGACAATATGGAACCCATCACAAATCAATTCGCAGTACATGTTATTTTCAAGCATGGCATGCCCGGTTACACCTGGTTCGCGGTGCTTAAATTCACGTTGCGCATTGTATAAATGCGTGACATGGGTGGCCTTACTTGCAAGCAACTGAGCCCGCGTCGCATTACTGTGACCAACTGAAGGCACAATGCCATTTTCCAAGCAATACTTTTCGAATTCACGCGACCCAGGATCTTCGGGAGCATAAGTAATTAGCTTAACGCGCCCGCCCGACAATTTATTCCAATTGTCTAATAAAGCCACATTGGGATTCTTAATGTATTCTTCAGGTTGCGCACCTTTAAAGCTAGCTGAAATAAATGGCCCTTCCAAATGAACCCCTTGAATAACTGGATTTTCTTTAGCCGCGGCATTAATTCCGGCCATCGAATGATCTAAGTTTTCATTTGACTGGGTCATCGTCGTACAGAAATACGAGGTAATCCCTTCGCGTGCCACCATATCGTTGACCATTTCATTAATTTCAGCTGGATCACCATCCATAGCATCAAAACTATAACCACCATGACTATGAACATCAATAAAGCCAGGGACAATTGTCTTTCCGCTAACAAATTCAATGTCATCATCTGGTTGTGCGACATAATCGTCCATCGAACCAACCGCTTCGATTTCTTTGCCGAAACGAATATAACCGTCATCAATCTTTTCTAAACCGGTATAGATGATCGCATGTTTTAACACTTTGCTCATGAACTATTCCTCCTAAGATTTACTGGTTATATTATAATCGGTATAGACCAAACATGCAACCATAAAAGTTGTTTAGTCCATCCAATCTCAATAGCTTTAGTTAATCCCTAGTTCCTTGGCAATCGTTGCATCAATCCCTTTAACAACCGCTGTCATAAACCCAGCTTCTTCCATGGCTAATAACCCAGCAACGGTCGTACCACCTGGTGATGAAACTTGATCCACTAATTCAAACGGGACTTTATCGGAATCTAAGACCATCTGGGCACTACCCAAGGTCGCTTGGGCGGCAATTTTAGTCGCCGTCACCTTGTCCAAGCCATGCTTCACCCCAGCCCGGGCCATGGCATCAATGAAGAAATACACATACGCCGGCGAACTACCCGCTAACGCCGCAAAGGTACTAAAATCTTTTTCGGCCACGGCGCTGGTTTGACCAATCGCATCAAATAATTGTTGCCCACTGGCATATTGCGCCGCAGTCAACGTATCGTTACCAACCAAGGCTGTCATGCCAGCACCAATTGCCACATTCACATTTGGCATGATACGTAAGATCGGCAGGTTACCAACCGCTGCTCGATAATCCGCTAAATCTAATCCAGAAATCATCGTAATGACCCATTTATCCGCCGTAATAGCCGGTTGTACGCTTTTGAGCACATCTAACGCAATATTAGGCTTAACTGCCAACACAATCACATCAGCCGCCTCAGCGACCGCTAAATTAGAATCTAACGCATGTAACCCCTTCGCCTTCGCGTATGGACCATAGCTGTCAGCGTGCGCACTATGCAGATAAATATCCGTTGGCGCCACTGCCGCCATTTTAAGCCAACCATCAATAATTGCCCGGCCCATATTGCCGGCTCCAATAAATCCAATTTTCATTTTATTCGCTCCTTGTCATAACCGTTCATTTCATCTTACAAAGGTCTCACTAGTTTGTAAAGCTGACACCCTTAAGGCTTAAAGTTCATTTTTTTAGCAGATTACTTCTTATAGTGTAACAGTTTTTTGAAAACTGAGGTCACACTTAAAGTTTTATGAGCTGGTTACTTTATTGATTATGAGTCATTTAGCGCTTGCAACCTAAGACGTATAAAAATCCATGCTTTTAGGCATACTTTTATACACTGGTGTTCAAAACCGGTGCAGCCGTTAATGCAGTATCAACAATCCTGGATTATGCTGATTTAAAAACCACACAAACCATTTATTTACGACTTACTGCACTGTGTTGTACATCAAAAAATAAAAAAAGTCGTTAATTCAAGCTTTTCAGCTCTCATTAACGACTATCCGGATACTGCAATTGGGCTAGCTGGGTTCGAACCAGCGCATGACAGGATCAAAACCTGTTGCCTTACCACTTGGCTATAGCCCAATAATTAAATGGAGGGAAGTGGATTTGAACCACCGAACCCGAAGGAGCGGATTTACAGTCCGCCGCGTTTAGCCAGACTTCGCTACCCCTCCATGAATCAATCAACTATATTAGAATACAAAACTTTGAATAAAAAATCAAGTCATTTTTCAAAGTTTTTTTATTTTTCCGGTAAATTAAGCAAAAAAGTGTCCCGATACCACTCTGAAATAAAGTCGGACGCCTGCCATTCATTAATTCGTTTTAGCCCATAACCCACGGCTTGATCATAATACGTGGTCGCTCCCACGACTTTAGGTGCCGGATGTAAATGTAAATGACCAAATAAGACATGTTCAACTTGATATTGCTCAACCAGCTGCCCTAATCGCGGCGTCCCCATTAAAGCTTGGGCCATCTTCCAAAAACGATTAGTCGGCAAGTTCGGCAAATAATCAGCTCGTGGGACAAAATGTGTCATCAGAATCACCCGTTTTTTCGCCACCTGCGCTAATTTCAACTGTGTTTGAACCTGCTTGAGGACTAAATCACTACGTTCCGGATCACTCAATGGTTGTTGAATCGCTCGATCAATCCAATACGCCTGTTTCCAAGTTTTAAAATCGGCCAGTGTCTTATCTGGCACTGCAGCGGCAAATTGATAGTCATACCAGCCATTATTGCCAATAACTCGCCAGTCACTATTTGGCAAATCCACATATTGGTTATGCAAATAGCCCGCAAAATGACCGGTTTCAAGTTCATCAAACGAGATACCATGAACCATGTCATGATTTCCCGCCACCCATAAAACATGCGTCTGCGTGCCTAATTTGGCCTGCAAATCAACAACAAACTGTTGACTGCGCTGAAAATCATTAAATAAGTCGCCAGCAATTAAATACCATTGTACCTGTTGACGTAACAAATAATCCGCCTGCGCAGCTAACATCGTTGCGACGTCCACCCGATTAACATCAAAATGATTATCACTACTAAAAGCTATCCGAATCATTCATTTCATCTCCAAAAAAAAGATACATTATCATAAAGATAACATACCTTCTTAAATAATTCGCTTATAAAACGCCCTTCATTGCGCGTTTAATCATTGGTACCATCATAAACAGGATAATTCCCAAGATGATACTTACAATCCCAATCGTCGCAAAATATGGGACTTCTGTCTTAGTTGAATAGAACCGAACTAGTTGGGCATTCAACGCACTCCCAGCTGAATCCGTTAAGAACCACATACTCATCATTTGTGATGCAAACGCCTTAGGTGCTAATTTGGTGGTTACGGATAAACCAATCGGTGAAATCAACATTTCAGCAATTTCAACGACGGCCCAACTACCAACTAACCAAAGTGGACTAACTTTACCCGCAGTGCCAAATAAGGCCCCAGGCATCGCCATAATTAAGTACGATGCACCGGCAAAAACTAACCCTACCGCAAATTTAGCTGGTGAACTCGGTTGCTTTTTACCCCACTTAGTCCATAACCACACGAATGGAATGGTATATAGCATAATGAACAATGGATTTAGAATCTGAAAATCAGAAGCGGCTAAGTGGAAAATTCCGAAGTTCAAGTTAGTTCGATCTGCCGCAAACAACGCTAAGACCGCTGAACCTTGTTCTTCAATAGCCCAGAACAATGCCGCAGCGATGAACAGTGGAATATAAGCCCGGACTCGTGACCGTTCAACTGCAGTCGTCTTTTCAGAAGTTAACATCAACGTAAAGTAAGCAATTGGAGTTAAAATAACCAGCACACTAATTAAAGTAATGATATTAACTAAAGTTAAGGCATGTAATAATTGCATCAGAATTAAAATCAGCCCTAATCCAATGACACCAAGAACGAAGCGACGAATAACTTTCTTTAAGTCGCCTGGTTCCAACGGATCAGTTGGATATAAGCTAGCGGTACTTAGATTTTTTTTGCCATCAAAGTAATACTGTAACAATCCGAAGAACATCCCAATGGCTGCCAATGAGAAGCCTAGATGGAAGTTAACGTTCAGACCAATGCGGCCCACCAAGATTGGCGCGACTAATGACCCCAAGTTAATCCCAAACACGAAAACACTGAAACCAGCATCACGCCGAGAATCCTCAGTCGTATAAAGTTGACCAACCATGTCAGAAACATTAGGCTTTAATAGGCCAGTCCCAATAACAATTAAAGCGATTGAGATAAATAGTGCAGCCACGCCAAATGGTGTCGCCAAGACGATATGGCCGACCATGATTAGGACCCCACCAATAAAAACCGTCTTTCGACTCCCCCAGACACGATCGCTTAAGAAGCCACCGAACACACTAGATACATAAACCAGTGCTGAGTAAATCGACATAATAGATGCGGCAGTCCCTTGATCGAACCCTAGGCCACCTTTAGCAACACTATAGTACATGTAAAAGATTAATAGTGCGCGCATCCCATAGTAACTGAATCGTTCCCACATTTCAGTAAAGAACAACGTTCGCAAACCGCGTGGTTGGCCAAAAAACGACCGATCCAGCTTTTGTTGTTTATCCAATTAAATTTCCTCCAGACGTCATTAAAACCGATTGAACTTCGTTTAAAAGAAACAAAAATAGTTTCCTAATTAAACATAATAACCATTATACTATCCTTAATCTTATTCAACAATATATTTAATCAACTTCTAATTTGCAACCCATAAATAAAAACTATCCTCATAATAACATTTCAATCAAAAAGCCCGTCAAATCACTAAATCTAATAGATTAAAGTGTTTCGAGACCCTTTTATGAACTATTTAATGACATTAATTTCTAATTCACTATGAGAGCAAGTCCGGTTGTTTTCAACAAAAAAAGTGTTTTAACAGCAATTTCAATCTGATTATCTAATTAAACAAAAATTGGATTTATGGGATTATCCTCGTTTCTTGTCCGTTCGCCCTCAAAATCACGTCATACTAAACAGCGTGTGTTAGCAACGCTTGCGCCAAATTCGAAAGCGATGGCCTTCAATCGTTGGGCTTTCATCATCAAGCTCGATTAAAGTTTTTGGTACGGTATTACGGAAATTGAAACTTTGCTAACAAAAAAAGCTCAGGAAATTCCCAAGCCCTTGATCGTCGCTCGATTAAAATTATCATGATAACAAAAAAGACGAGAACCACGTCTCGTCCCAACAAGTGCCGGCTACCAGAGTCGAACTGATGACCCTCGGTTTACGATACCGATGCTCTACCAACTGAGCTAAGCCGGCATGATAGAAAAAAGATGTCAACACTGTGGCCAACATCTACTGTCACTCCGACAGGCGGGCTCGAACCGTCGACATCTTGATTAACAGTCAAGCGCTCTACCAACTGAGCTATGTCGGAATATTGCATGGCAACGTCCTACCCTCGCAGGGAGCGATCCCCCAACTACTCTCGGCGCTAAGAAGCTTAACTTCTGTGTTCGACATGGGAACAGGTGTATCCTTCTTGCCATCGTCGCCACACTATTGAGAAACTTGTGCTCTCAAAACTAGCTAATATCAAATTGTATTTTTCATCTTACCGGAACACCAATTACTTGGTTAAGTCCTCGACCGATTAGTATTAGTCCGCTTCACACGTCACCGTGCTGCCACTTCTAACCTATCTACCTGATCATCTTTCAGGGGTCTTACTTCCATAAAGGAATGGGAAATCTCATCTCGAGGTGTGTTTCACACTTAGATGCTTTCAGCGTTTATCACATCCATACGTAGCTACCCAGCGATGCGCCTGGCGGCACAACTGGTACACCAGAGGTATGTCCATCCCGGTCCTCTCGTACTAAGGACAGATCCTCTCAAATTTCCTACGCCCGCGACGGATAGGGACCGAACTGTCTCACGACGTTCTGAACCCAGCTCGCGTACCGCTTTAATGGGCGAACAGCCCAACCCTTGGGACCGACTACAGCCCCAGGATGCGATGAGCCGACATCGAGGTGCCAAACCTCCCCGTCGATGTGGACTCTTGGGGGAGATAAGCCTGTTATCCCCAGGGTAGCTTTTATCCGTTGAGCGATGGCCCTTCCATACGGTACCACCGGATCACTAAGCCCGACTTTCGTCCCTGCTCGACCTGTCTGTCTCGCAGTCAAGCTCCCTTGTGCCTTTACACTCTGCGAATGATTTCCAACCATTCTGAGGGAACCTTTGGGCGCCTCCGTTACTCTTTAGGAGGCGACCGCCCCAGTCAAACTGCCCACCTGACACTGTCTCCCACCACGCTAAGTGGTGTGGGTTAGAGTGGTCATACAGCGAGGGTAGTATCCCACCAACGCCTCCACCGAAACTAGCGTTCCGGTTTCTATGGCTCCTACCTATCCTGTACAAGCTGTACAAACACTCAATATCAAGCTACAGTAAAGCTCCATGGGGTCTTTCCGTCCTGTCGCGGGTAGTCCGCATCTTCACGGACAATATAATTTCACCGAGTCTCTCGTTGAGACAGTGCCCAGATCGTTACGCCTTTCGTGCGGGTCGGAACTTACCCGACAAGGAATTTCGCTACCTTAGGACCGTTATAGTTACGGCCGCCGTTTACTGGGGCTTCAATTCTGAGCTTCGCCGAAGCTAACCCATCCTTTTAACCTTCCAGCACCGGGCAGGCGTCAGCCCCTATACGTCATCTTACGATTTTGCAGAGACCTGTGTTTTTGATAAACAGTCGCCTGGGCCTATTCACTGCGGCTGATCTTGCGATCAGCACCCCTTCTCCCGAAGTTACGGGGTCATTTTGCCGAGTTCCTTAACGAGAGTTCACTCGCTCACCTTAGGATTCTCTCCTCGACTACCTGTGTTGGTTTGCGGTACGGGTAGTTAAATACTCACTAGAAGCTTTTCTCGGCAGTGTGACATCAGACGCTTCGCTACTAAATTTCGCTCCCCATAACAACTTGTCCTTAAATTGATAAGCATTTGACTCATCAAAAGACTTGTTGCTTGGACATCCTAATCCAACAGGATGCACATCTTAGCCTACTGCGTCCCTCCATCGTTCAAACGCATTTAACTAGTACAGAAATATCAATCTGTTATCCATCGTCTACGCCTCTCGGCCTCGACTTAGGTCCCGACTAACCCTGGGAGGACGAGCCTTCCCCAGGAAACCTTAGTCATTCGGTGGATGGGATTCTCACCCATCTTTCGCTACTCATACCGGCATTCTCACTTCTAAGCGCTCCACAAGTCCTCACGATCTTGCTTCACCGCCCTTAGAACGCTCTCCTATCACGTGACCTAATGGTCACATCCACAGTTTCGGTAGTATACTTAGCCCCGGTACATTTTCGGCGCAGAATCACTCGACTAGTGAGCTATTACGCACTCTTTAAATGGTGGCTGCTTCTGAGCCAACATCCTAGTTGTCTGTGCAACTCCACATCCTTTTCCACTTAGTATACATTTAGGGACCTTAACTGGTGATCTGGGCTGTTCCCCTTTCGACGGTGGATCTTATCACTCATCGTCTGACTCCCGGATATGAATCAATGGCATTCGGAGTTTATCTGAATTCAGTAACCCAAGACGGGCCCCTAGTCCAAATAGTGCTCTACCTCCATGATCCTTCATCCGAGGCTAGCCCTAAAGCTATTTCGGAGAGAACCAGCTATCTCCAAGTTCGATTGGAATTTCACCGCTATCCACACCTCATCCCAGCAATTTTCAACTTACACGGGTTCGGTCCTCCAGTGCGTTTTACCGCACCTTCAACCTGGACATGGATAGGTCACCTGGTTTCGGGTCTACAACCTCGTACTAAAAACGCCCATTTCAGACTCGCTTTCGCTACGGCTCCGACTTTTAAGTCTTAACCTTGCACGGGATCGTAACTCGCCGGTTCATTCTACAAAAGGCACGCCATCACGCATTAACGCGCTCTGACTTATTGTAGGCACATGGTTTCAGGAACTATTTCACTCCCCTTCCGGGGTGCTTTTCACCTTTCCCTCACGGTACTGGTTCACTATCGGTCACTAGGGAGTATTTAGCCTTGGGAGATGGTCCTCCCGGATTCCGACGGAATTTCACGTGTTCCGCCGTACTCAGGATCCTGAACTGAGAACGTTTAATTTAATCTACTGGGCTATCACCATCTATGGCGGATTTTCCCAAATCCTTCGACTATCAAACGTTTTGGTAACTCAAATGTTCAGTCCTACAACCCCAAAGAGCAAGCTCTCTGGTTTGGGCTGTTCCCCGTTCGCTCGCCGCTACTTAGGGAATCGAAATTTCTTTATATTCCTGCTGCTAATGAGATGTTTCAGTTCACAGCGTTTACCTCCGACTAGACTATGTATTCATCTAGCGGTAACAGTTGATTAAAACTGCTGGGTTGCCCCATTCGGAAATCTCCGGATCATAGCTTACGTACAGCTCCCCGAAGCATATCGGTGTTAGTCCCGTCCTTCATCGGCTCCTAGTGCCAAGGCATTCACCATGCGCCCTTGTTAACTTAACCTCATTTTCCTAACGGAAAATGCGATTAATGAGTTTAGCGATTTAAAACTTCTTTAAAAAACTCAAAAAACGCGGTGTTCTCGGTTTAATTATGAAAAATTATATTTGATATTATCTAGTTTTCAAAGAACAAGTTTCATTGACAACCAATGTTGTCAATGGAGAATAACGGGATCGAACCGTTGACCTCCTGCTTGCAAAGCAGGTGCTCTCCCAGCTGAGCTAATTCCCCATAGTGATGCAAGGACAAAAAATCCTCGATGGGCCTAAATGGACTTGAACCATCGACCTCACGCTTATCAGGCGTGCGCTCTCACCAACTGAGCTATAGGCCCAAAAGCGTTATTAAATTGAGAGTTAGACCTCTCAAAACTAAACAAAGTTTCAACAATCATGTGTAAGGTTTCCGTAATATTCCTTAGAAAGGAGGTGATCCAGCCGCAGGTTCTCCTACGGCTACCTTGTTACGACTTCACCCTAATCATCTGTCCCACCTTAGGCGGTTGGCTCCCGAAGGTTACCCCACCGACTTTGGGTGTTACAAACTCTCATGGTGTGACGGGCGGTGTGTACAAGGCCCGGGAACGTATTCACCGCGGCATGCTGATCCGCGATTACTAGCGATTCCGACTTCATGTAGGCGAGTTGCAGCCTACAATCCGAACTGAGAATGGCTTTAAGAGATTAGCTTGCTCTCGCGAGTTCGCAACTCGTTGTACCATCCATTGTAGCACGTGTGTAGCCCAGGTCATAAGGGGCATGATGATTTGACGTCATCCCCACCTTCCTCCGGTTTGTCACCGGCAGTCTCACCAGAGTGCCCAACTTAATGCTGGCAACTGATAATAAGGGTTGCGCTCGTTGCGGGACTTAACCCAACATCTCACGACACGAGCTGACGACAACCATGCACCACCTGTATCCATGTCCCCGAAGGGAACGTCTAATCTCTTAGATTTGCATAGTATGTCAAGACCTGGTAAGGTTCTTCGCGTAGCTTCGAATTAAACCACATGCTCCACCGCTTGTGCGGGCCCCCGTCAATTCCTTTGAGTTTCAGTCTTGCGACCGTACTCCCCAGGCGGAATGCTTAATGCGTTAGCTGCAGCACTGAAGGGCGGAAACCCTCCAACACTTAGCATTCATCGTTTACGGTATGGACTACCAGGGTATCTAATCCTGTTTGCTACCCATACTTTCGAGCCTCAGCGTCAGTTACAGACCAGACAGCCGCCTTCGCCACTGGTGTTCTTCCATATATCTACGCATTTCACCGCTACACATGGAGTTCCACTGTCCTCTTCTGCACTCAAGTTTCCCAGTTTCCGATGCACTTCTTCGGTTGAGCCGAAGGCTTTCACATCAGACTTAAAAAACCGCCTGCGCTCGCTTTACGCCCAATAAATCCGGATAACGCTTGCCACCTACGTATTACCGCGGCTGCTGGCACGTAGTTAGCCGTGGCTTTCTGGTTAAATACCGTCAATACCTGAACAGTTACTCTCAGATATGTTCTTCTTTAACAACAGAGTTTTACGAGCCGAAACCCTTCTTCACTCACGCGGCGTTGCTCCATCAGACTTTCGTCCATTGTGGAAGATTCCCTACTGCTGCCTCCCGTAGGAGTTTGGGCCGTGTCTCAGTCCCAATGTGGCCGATTACCCTCTCAGGTCGGCTACGTATCATTGCCATGGTGAGCCGTTACCCCACCATCTAGCTAATACGCCGCGGGACCATCCAAAAGTGATAGCCGAAGCCATCTTTCAAACTCAGACCATGCGGTCCGAGTTGTTATGCGGTATTAGCATCTGTTTCCAGGTGTTATCCCCCACTTCTGGGCAGGTTTCCCACGTGTTACTCACCAGTTCGCCACTCACTCAAATGTTATATCACTCAGGTGCAAGCACCGTCATTCAACAACCAGAGTTCGTTCGACTTGCATGTATTAGGCACGCCGCCAGCGTTCATCCTGAGCCAGGATCAAACTCTCAAATTAATGATGAGTTCTAAAAAAGCTCATTTAGTACTTGATTTAAAAATTGTTTGTTTACGAATTGACTTCGCAAATGTTTGCTACCAATTCAAGAATTGATAGACCCTACACATTTGATTTGTCGAAACTTTGTTCAGTTTTCAAAGGTCTAATTCGTTGGTTGATTACCTCAACGCAACTTAATCATCATATCAAGTAGCAAACCATTTGTCAACTACTTTTTATAATTCTTTTTTCTGTTGAAAGCTTGCGGCTAACCGCTTTGTGCGCCTCAACAACGTATATAAATTTACCAATTTTTGTACCTAATTGCAAGCCCTAAATTGATAAAAAAACCAGTCAATATTATCATGTTTAGGCATGTGTCAATTCATTGTACGGATATGTCACCTGTACAGACTAATTCAACTGTTATTCGACGTTTCAAAACTAATAATCCTAACATAAAAAGCACTACTGGCTAGTAATGTTCGTTTTAAAAAAGTTCAGTTTTTTTTAAAAAAGTCTCTTTCAAACTGAATTCCCACGTAAAATCTACCTAACACGCCCGTTTTTCTCGCTCGACATCAAAAAAACTAGTCCTAAAATTACCGTAGTAATTTCAGAACTAGCTTCAAATTGTTAGTTTTCTTCTTCTGGACGCATCGTTGGGAACAACAAAACATCACGAATTGAATCAGCATCCGTCATCAACATGACTAACCGATCAATCCCAATACCAAGACCACCAGTTGGTGGCATCCCGTATTCCAAAGCTTCGACGAAATCTTCGTCAATTTGTTCAGCTTCATCATTACCAGCAGTTCGTTCCGCAGCCTGAGCTTCAAAACGCTGGCGCTGATCAATTGGGTCGTTCAATTCACTAAAGGCATTTGCATATTCATTACCCAAAATAAATAGTTCAAACCGATCCGTAAAACGCGGATCTTTTTCATTCTTCTTAGCCAATGGTGAAATTTCCACTGGATGCCCATAAATAAAGGTTGGTTCATTCAGGGTATCTTCTACAAACTCTTCAAAGAATGCATTAATGATATGACCAACTGTCCAGTAGCTTTCATACTTGACATGATGTTCATCCGCTAACTTCTGTGCGGCTTCCAAAGTCATTGGCTGCCAGAAGTCGATACCAGTCTGCGCCTTAATGGCATCCACCATATGCACGCGCTTAAACGGTTGGTTCAAGTCTACTTGCTGGTCATGATACGTAATAATACCATCATCAGTTACCGCTTTGGCCGCAGCTTTAAAGATACCTTCAGTTTCGTCCATCACGTCATGGAAATCAAAATAGGCCACATAAGTTTCCATCATAGTGAATTCAGGATTATGTTCACGGTCCATCCCTTCATTCCGGAAAACACGACCAATTTCATAGACTTTTTCCATCCCACCAACGATTAAACGCTTGAGGTGTAATTCTAAGGCAATCCGCAAATACAAATCAATATTCAATGCATTATGATGTGTAATAAATGGCCGCGCTGCTGCCCCACCAGCTTGATTATGCAGCATTGGCGTCTCAACTTCAGTAAAACCTTGACCATCCAAATGATGCCGAATTGCAGAAATAATTTTAGTCCGCTTCAAAAAGCGATCAAAACTATCACGATTCGAAATCAAGTCCAAATACCGTTGTCGATAGATTTGTTCCACATTCTGTAACCCATGGAACTTATCTGGTAGTGGCCGTAACGCCTTAGATAAGAACGTTAACCCAGTAACCTTTAAGGTTAATTCACCAAAATCAGTCTTGAAAACTTCCCCAGTGATACCCAAAAAGTCACCAATATCGGAACGTTTGAAAACATGGTACACGTCTTCGCCAACAACATCTTTACGAATATACAATTGCATCTTACCGGAACGATCCCAAAGGTCAGCAAAGGCAACTTTACCTTTACCCCGTTTAGCTAACATCCGACCAGCAATGGTCGCAGTAGCTTTTTGCTCATCTAAGGTATCTTTATCAATATCACCATATTTGTCTTTTAAATCCCGGGCCAAATCAGTCCGTTCAAAACGATGACCGAAGGGGTCAATCCCTGCTTCACGTAATTCATCCATTTTATCACGACGAACCTTAAGTTGATCATTCATCGTTTGCTCTTGTCGTGCCACTAGTCTTCCTCCATTTCCAGTTAACAACATTGTTTACCCATGTCGCTATCCATTCACTACAATGTTAATTTTGACAATTAGACTGCAAAAAAGCAAGTTAATTCTGCATTTTACGATTTAGTTGCCAAATAAGTCGCGGTTTGATCCATAAATTGGTCAATAATCGTCGTCATCTTAGTCGCATCATCCGTAGCCATCAAAGCAACTTTAGTTCGTGTCGACCGGGGAATTCCTTTTAGGTAGTATGGGACTTGCCCGCGGAATTCTTGGCATCCCTCGTGTTCACCCTTTAATGCGACTAGCCGTTGTAAATGTGCCTTGGCTAACGTCATCTTTTCCAGTGGCGTTGGTGCTGGCAATAACTCGCCCGTTGCCAAGTAATGTGTTGTTTGTTGTAACATCCAGGGATTACCTTCAACCGCACGACCAATCATGACCGCATCTGCACCAACCTCGGTTAACATCCGTTGTGCATCTTGGGGAGTCTTAACGTCTCCATTTCCCATAAACGGAATTGTTAGTTGTGCCGCTACTTGTCGTAAGAGGTCCCAGTCGGCAGACCCCCGATAACCTTGTTGCCGTGTTCGACCATGCATGGCAATTGCGGCTGCGCCAGCACGTTCAGCCGCTAATGCATTTTCAATTGCATTACAATGGTCCGCATCCCAACCGGTCCGCATCTTAACGGTAACTGGTTTACGGACCACATCCGTGACCGCCGCAACCATCTCGTAAACTTTAGCGGGGTCCAATAACCATTTAGCACCAGCGTCCGTCTTCACGACTTTATTCACCGGACATCCCATATTAATATCAATAATATCAGCATTAGTCTGTTGATCCACAAACTTAGCCGCTTGTACTAATGTCGCTTGGGAGCCACCATAAATTTGAATACTCATCGGGTGCTCTTTAGGATCAACGAACATCATGGCCAGCGTTTTTTGATTATGATACATGATACCGCGATCAGAAATCATTTCGCAAACCACTAGGCCAGCACCAAAATCTTTACAAATCACTCGAAAAGCAGCGTTAGTCACCCCCGCCATGGGAGCTACGACCACGCGATTTTCAATCGGCACACTGCCAATTTTCCAAGTTGCTGTCATCTACCGTCACTCCTATTCAGTAATCTAGGCTTGACCGTGTGATCGGGATAGTACTGCCTGTAATTCAGCTTCAGTAAAGTGATACTGATTGCCACAAAAATGACAGACAGCTTCCGCCCCATGATCTTCATCAATCATCGCTTGAACCTCGTGCTTAGGCAAAGCCATCAAGGATTCACCAAACCGTTCCTTAGAGCAGTCACACTTAAATTTAACTGGCATCTGATCAAGCACTTTAACATCGTCAAAGAGCGCCTTTAAAATATCTTGTGGCGTTTTGCCTGCTCGTAGCAGTTGTGACACTAGCGGGAGCTCTTGCAGTTTATGTTCTAAATCACTAATTGCTTCATCCGTGGCGCCAGGCAGAACTTGTACTAAAAATCCCCCGGCTACTTCAACCGTATTATCTTCATTAACAAAAACCGACAATCCCACTGCTGACGGAATTTGTTCGGACTGTGCCAGATAATACGTGAAGTCTTCGCCTAATTCGCCAGACACTAACGGGACTTGACCCGTAAATGGATCCCCCACCCCTTGGCTCTTGGTTACGGCCAAAAAGCCAGTTGACCCGACTGCCGCTTTAACATCAATCTTATGTTGCGCATTTAAAGGAAGATGCACGTGCGGATGCTGTAAGTAGCCTTTAACAGTACCGTTAGCATTACCATCAATCACAATGCCACCCACAGGACCATTCCCATTAATTTTAACGGTCATCGTCTCGTCACCTTTTAATCCAGCTGAAGCCATTAGCAACGTTCCAACTAGACTACGACCCAATGCCGCTGAAGCCGCACTCCACGTGTCATGTCGTTTCTGGGCTTCAGCAACAACACCAGTTGCATTCACAGCGTACGCGCGAAACATGTCATTACCAGCAATACTTTTAACTAAATAATCTTCCATCAATATGCTCCTATCTCGTATTTAATAGTCCGATTAATAATACCGCATAAAAAGAGCCGAGACAAAGTCTCGGCTCTTCCGAACAAATTTAAGTTAAGCTTGACTACCCGAATCATCCTGAGATGACGCCGAACTAGTCGTACTCGTCGCACTGGCACTTGAGCTAGCTTCAGCATCAGCTGAATCAGGCGTTGGGGCTTGTTGCGATTCACTTGGGAAGGTTGGTTCTGTCTTAGCATCCGTATCGTCAGCTTGGTCAGCCGCTTGCTTTTCAGCTTCTCGGCGTTCCAGTTCACGTTTAGATTCTTCAAAGGTTGCCGCTTTTTCACTAGGAAATTCGTTACCACCTTTGGCAGGCATTTCCCCGGTCTTAAACAGACTAAGAATTTGCTTTTCATCCAATGTTTCATACTTCAGTAAGGCTTCTGCAATCACCTTGTGTTGTTCACGATGGCTCTGAATGATGTCCGTTGCAGTCTGATGAGCTTCCTCAGCCAGGCCACGAATTTCATCATCAATGAGTTGCGCCGTATGTTGTGAAAAGGCACTAGACCCCATGCCTTGTTGGTAAGCAGCTTGCTGGTTAGCATTTTCTAACTCAACTGGACCAAGCTTTTTGCTCATCCCATATTGAGTGACCATTGCACGGGCAATTTGCGTTGCCTGTTCAAAGTCATTAGAAGCCCCAGATGATTGTGCATCAAAGATTAACTCTTCAGCAGCACGACCACCCATTAAACCAGCCATCTGTTCCTTGGCATCACGTTTCGACATTAGCATCTGGTCTTCTCGTGGTAACATGATGGCATAACCGCCAGCACGACCTCGAGGAACAATCGTGACTTTATGCACGACCCGGGCGTCATTTAAGACTAAACCAACAATCGTATGACCAGCTTCATGATAAGCCACGGTTTCACGTTCATGCTTGCTAACCACCCGATCATGCTTGGCCGGACCAGCAATAACTCGATCTTCAGCTTCATCTAAATCAGTTGCTTCAACTTGTTTCTTATTACGCCGAGCCGCAAGTAAAGCCGCTTCGTTCAATAAGTTTTCCAAGTCAGCCCCGACAAAACCAGGCGTTTGCTTAGCGATTTCTTTCAAATCAACATCCGCAGCCAATGGTTTATTCTTCGCATGGACTTTCAAAATTGCTTCACGGCCTTTGACATCTGGACGACCAACTAAGATCTTCCGGTCAAACCGACCTGGACGCAATAAAGCAGGGTCCAAAACATCAGAACGGTTGGTAGCTGCCATGACGATAACACCTTCGTTACCCGTGAATCCATCCATTTCAACCAATAATTGGTTCAAGGTTTGTTCACGTTCATCATGACCACCACCGCCCATACTACCACCACGTTGACGACCAACCGCATCAATTTCATCGATAAAGATGATTGATGGGGCATTCTTCTTAGCTTGATCAAACAAGTCTCGAACCCGGCTAGCCCCAACCCCGACGAACATTTCGACGAAGTCTGAACCAGAGATTGAGAAGAATGGCACGCCCGCTTCACCGGCAACTGCTTTAGCAAGTAAGGTTTTACCAGTACCAGGAGGTCCCTCCAGGAGTACCCCTGATGGAATCCGAGCACCTAACGACACAAACTTGCGCGGATCTTTCAAGAATTCGACCACTTCGACCAATTCTTGCTTTTCTTCTTCTTCACCAGCAACATCTGAGAAACGAATTTTGTTTTGTTTACTATCGGCTGGTTTCGCCTTCGTCTTACCAAAATTCATCACTCGGTTGTTCCCGCCGCCTTGACCAGCTTGTCCCATCATCATATAGAATAGGAATACAAACAAGATCAATGGCGCGATGTACATCAATAACGTGACCCAAATACCGCTAGATTCTTCAGCTTTTGCGGTTAATTTAACGTTCTTTTTAGTCGCTAACTTAGATACTTGATCGACCGTCGAGTTATTCTCCAACATAGTTGTGGTAAACGACGTCGTCTTTGAAGACGAACTCGTAATCCCTAACGCATTGGTTGAAGAAACCTTGCGGGCTTTCCGGTATTGACCAGTAACCTTGTAAACGCCACCACTAGGCTGAATACTAACATTTTTCACGTTATTCTTGTCTAATTGTTTGACAAATTCGCTATAGCGAATATTTTGAGTTTGGGAGCTGGAATTATTACCAAAGAAAAAGTAAATAATCCCCATCAAGCTTAGAAAAATCAAAATATAAAATAAGCTATTACGAAAGAGTCCGTTGCGTCGATTGTTCATATGGGCCTCCTTCATCGAAACTTTTATATACTGTTAAAAGCACGGTACTATACTTCGATAGTTTAAATAATAGCACATTTGACTATCATTGACCAATTATTTATGCTCGTAAATCGCTGGTTTTAAAATTCCAACATACGGTAAGTTTCGGTACCGTTCCGCATAGTCTAAACCATACCCGACCACAAATTCATTTGGGACTTCAAACCCAATATAATCGGCTTTAATATCAACTAAACGACCGGCTGGTTTATCCAATAACGTACAAACTTTAACCGAATTAGCTGATCGTCGCTTCAATAGATCCGTTAAAAACTTCAAGGTCCGGCCAGTATCAATAATGTCTTCAATGACCAAAATATCGCGACCAGCGACCTCAACATCCAAATCCTTGGTCAATTGGACTTCCCCACTGGAGACAGTCTCACTACCATAACTGGACAAGTTAATGAAATCTAAATCCGCATACACATCCATTTCACGGATAATATCCGTGGTAAATAAGACGGCACCCTTGAGTACACAAATAATCAATGGATTTTTACCCGCATATTCAGCGGTTAGGGTTTGACCCAATTTCTGCGCAACTTCGTGGATATCTTCGCGACTATACAGTACTCGTTCAATGTCGTTGTTCATCGTTTCAGATGTACTCCTTTCAACTCCGTATGTTTTAAGGCTAAAAACACTGTTTGGTGACCAACATCCGGCGCCCGGTAACTGAACTTGTGCCCAACAAGCCACAAAACAGTCCCTTGTGCAGTAACCAGCACCATCGCCGTCGATCGCTGGGCCACTGGGACCTTTTGATCAATTAAAATTCGCCGGACTGACTGATGACCATGCCCTTTCAAAGCCAAGCGATCGTCACTTTGCCAGCGTCGAAATGTCAACGGCCAGTCAGTGGCTTGTAACCGAAATGGTTGTGCAGTCGGATTTGGTGCCTGCTGAAAAACCCCCGCAGTTTGCCAATCAGTAATTTTCTGCCATTGGTCTAAGTCTACCATAATTTTTTCAGAGGGCATTAACTTTTTATCCCTTTTTTTTAAGGGCCGGACCTCAGCCAGATTACCGGCTTTGACCAATGTAACGGTGGCGCTTAGCTGGACTGTGCCAGTCGGTTGCTGTGGATTTTTTAGCCACTGATAATAGGGCTGCAGTTTCGTTGAACTCAATCGGACTGCCGCTTGTTGCTCGAGCCAAGCTTTTAAAACCACTAACTGCCATTGACTGGGGAGTTGTTGTAACGCTGGTAGCCGTAATTGTTGGGTGGTAGTTAATACCGTTGGCAATAAAACTGCTACCATCTGAGCTTGCGCTGCTAAAAGCGTTTGCAACTGCTTTTCGTAGCTAGCCACATGCGTCAGTAACG
Source organism: Lactobacillus sp. CBA3605 (assembly GCF_002970915.1). Lineage (NCBI taxonomy): Bacteria > Bacillati > Bacillota > Bacilli > Lactobacillales > Lactobacillaceae > Lactiplantibacillus > Lactiplantibacillus koreensis. Next base: position 1,814,102 of record NZ_CP027190.1, on the reverse strand, counting down.
CCGAATTAACCGCCGTTAGTTCTGGCACAACACGGTGGCGGACGCGATTGCGGGTGAGCTGAACATCCGTATTCGTAGCATCTTCAAAATAAGGCACTCGCTGGGTTGTCGCATAATCACGCAATGCTTGTTTCGACCAATCTAATAGTGGCCGTACCAAGTGCCCCTCACCCAAAGGCCGGGTTGCTTGAATCCCCACTAACTGTGCTAAGTCTCCGCCCCGGGCCAGCTTCATCAAATATGTTTCCACCTGATCATTAGCATGGTGGGCGGTTAACACCGTTTTTGCACCAGTTGCCCGCATCACTTGGGTAAAAAAATCATACCTAAATTGACGAGCGGCGGCTTCAATACCATGAGCGGGGTGCGCTGCCATGGGCCAATCCGCAAGTTTTAAGGCTAATTGCCGTTGCTGACAATATGTGGTGATAAAGTCGGCCTCTGTGACACTTTGGGCCCGCAAATGATGGTTAACATGGGCCACGATAAGTTGTGGTCGTTGGTGCCGTGGAATTTGTTGTAATAACGTCAATAAGACCATCGAATCAACGCCAGTCGAGACCGCCACCACAACCGTTGCTGCTGGCGTCAATAGGTTTTTTTGTGCCAACTGACGATTAAATTGTTGAATTAAGGTCATGGCCTGCCTCCATTTTGCTGATAAAGCGACAAAAAAAGCCCATGCTCGACAAGGACTGTCTCACACGAGCTTTAGTTTTTAGCTAGATTAATGGTACCAATAAGCTGGTACTGACCACTATAGCAGTTCCGTTATCCCTGCTTAGCTACGCCGGCCACCACGACCGCCACGTTTACCTTCAGTATTACGCTTTAAGGTTGATAAGCGGTCTTCGCTATCTTTTAAGAAACCAGACATTAATGAATCAAAGTCTTGCTTCTTGGGTTCATGTTGCCGTGATTGGAAACGACCACCACCGTTACCGCCACGACTATGAAAGTTATTGGGCCGATCACGTCGATTGCCACCATTACTTTGGTGTTCACTGTGGTCAGAACGACCGTGATTATTGCTTTGATGACTATTATTATGGTCATGATGGTCGGCTTCACCCTGAGGATGATCAACAGCCTTACGAATTGACAGACCAATCTTGCCATCATTACCAACTGATAACACTTTGACGGTCACGTCATCGCCAACACTCAAAACATCGTGGATGTCTTTAACGAATCCATCAGAAACTTCACTGATATGCACCAGCCCCGTTTGATTGTTTCCCAAGTTCACGAATGCACCAAAATTGGTGATTCCTGATACTTTACCAGTGACTTTCGTACCTACTTCAATTGCCATAAAAAAAGTTGTTCCTCCTATGAAATAATGGTTTTAGTATAGCATACTTTGTGAAACGCTGAGTTAAATTTTTAATGACTTGTTTTAAAATGGTCTACCTATAAACAGCCAGTCAAAATCCCGTCTAATTAGCAGTTACGTCCGCCGCATTGTCATTTGGTAAGCTATAAACCGTCTCGCCGCTCTTCGTATAATCGTATTTCGAACGCAATAATTTTTGTAAGTAATCTTTATTATTGAGTTGCTTAATCTGCGTACTATACGCCGCATGTTTCGCTTGAGCGTGCTTCAACTTGACTTGACTAGTCGCAACCTGGCGATTGACCTGATGTAAGCTCGCACGAGTATTGATCAGTTGGTAACCAAAAAATAATACTAATGCCCCAAAAACAGCCACAATCACAACAAATCGACGCCGGCGAACCTGACTGCGACGCTGCTCATAGCTCAGCTTATTCGTCGCAACCTGACGTGAAAAATCATTATTTAACTTTTTGACCTTACTCCGTGACCCATTCGTCATGTTGCCCCAGTCCTTTCAAATTGAATTGACTAAATTATAACAAGTTCAACCAGCGGTGTAAACGACATCATTACGATTAGAACAATGTTTATGGCGATTTTTTTGAACTAAAGCCATTTGTAACACTAGCCGTTAATCGCTAAAAGGTTGCCGAAAATCCGTCTTATAGTCTTCGCTAATAATGTCATACATTAATTCAGCATCATTTTTCTTAGTTGTTTCTAGCAGTTGCGTAATTTTGACCGTTAATGTCTTATTCCCAAAGCCAATAATCAACGTATCGTCAACATTAACATTCGACGATGATTTGCCAACTTTACCATTAATTTGAATACGACCTTTATCCGCAATTTCTTTTGCGACCGACCGTCGTTTAATAATCCGTGAAACCTTTAAAAATTTATCTAAACGCATACTCATGAATGATGTTCCTTTCCTTGTGCGACTAATTTAATCAATTTTTTGCCATAAGGGAGTACGAGCCATTCGCGAATAGTGAAGAGGCGAGCACCCACTGCGCCAGCCACAAAGACCACAACACCAACCACAACCCCAGCTAGCGTAATCAGCCCCGCAATCCCACGATTATTCGCCATCGCTGGACCGACCAATGCCCGTACCTCATGGCTAGTTAACAAGACTACGATACCCATCAAGCCACTCACAGCGAGTAATTTAATGAGATAACCGCTTTCCACCAACACCTGGCGCAAGTCTTCCGGTGAGCCTAACCACATAATACCAAACATCACCGCTAAGCTGGCAACCGTTGTCAAACTGGCGCCGTTAATCCCAAAATGAACGACCATGAGATAATTCAAGCCAATCTTCGTCGCTAAACCACCAATAATCCCAATAATCATCGCCGTATATTGATCCAGGCTTTGTAAGACACTTGTATAAGTCGTAATGAGCGCCGCAAATAAAATGCTGACGACATAGACTCTTAACGCCGTAGTCCCAGCGATTGATCCAAATAACAAATGATTGATTTGCGGCATTAATGCCACTAAGCCCACCGTTGCTGCCATCGATAATGCCAAGCTGACATGCACCATGGCACGGGTATGCCGCTTGAATTCAATAAATTGTCGTTTGGCTAACGCAGCAGTTAAAGCTGGCAGTAAAGTCGCTGAAAACGATGTCGCAATCACTAAGCCTAATTGAACTAGGGGTTGGCCGCGATCATAAATCCCCTTAATCCCCTTGGCAACCTCAATGGGTTGTCCTTGGCGCACCAAGCCCCGCATAACGGAGAAAGAATCAATTAATTGTAACAAAATAACGACTGCCGCTACCAGACAAAGCGTCCCACCTTCGACTATGAATCGTTTCGTCAATACCCGGTAACTTGATAACGGCCGGGTAGCCACGGGGGCCGGCGCTAATAATTGCCGCAATCCGAAGCTTAGAAAAATCAACGATGAACAAAATGCGGCAATGGCAGCCGAGCTCATGGCCCAAGTCCCCATGTGATAATCATTCCAACCACGATGGAGGCCAAAATAAGCCGCCATAATAATAACACCCACACGCACAAACTGTTCAATCAACTGTGAGACCGCCGTCGGTCCCATCAAGAATTTACCTTGATAGTAGCCGCGCCCGGTCGCTAACCACGGCATGAAGAGAAACATCCAAGCTACTGAACGAATAATCGGGGCCAATAGCCCATCGCCCATCCGCACGGCTAACCAATTTGATCCCAGTTGCAGGCCCAAGAACAAGACTAACGATAAGCCACTTAAAATTTGAAAAGCCCGGCGCGTGATTAACGACTTACTCGCTTCATCCGGTTGTTCGGCAACCAATTTTGAAATAAAAGTTGGAAATCCCGTTAACGCAAAGGTCATCCCGATGCCATAAATCGGATAAATCTGCTGATACACATAAAAACCAGTATTACCAACCATGTTTTGAAATGGAATCCGGTAAACTGCGCTTAAAATCTTGGCGACTAACGATGACACCGATAAGATTAACGCGCCCCGAAACATGGTATTCAAATGATCTTTTGGCATAACAATTCCCTTCTACCGCAATTACTTGCTTGGTTCGGTGACCGGGGTCAGTAACACGGTCCCTAATTGCTGGACAAACAACGTTAACTGTTCCAACCAGTCGGCCACTTGCATTTTAGGCTGAATGACTAATTTAACCTTCATTTTATCATCATCAATCCCGACTGTCGCTCGTAATTTGGTTTTTGCTAAGGCTTTAAAGATATCTTTAGTATCTAGTTTCGTGGTTCCAACCTGTGATAACGTCAATTGTAAATCGTTATCGACCCGTTGAATCTTTTCAATCAAGGCGTCATCAGCCAGCATTTTCAACTTGCCAACCGCCAACAAACCCGCGACCTCAGTAGGATAGTCGCCAAACCGATCAATCAAATCAGCTTGAACTTCCAAATATTGATCATTATTTTCCAACTGCCGAATCCGTTTATAAATTTCAATTTTTTGGCGTTCATCTTCAATATAAGTTGTTGGTAAATAAGCCTCAATGCCTAATTCAATCGTTGCATCCGTCTTGGCCTTGACCGTTTGACCACGTTTCTTTGCCACTGCCTCTGACAACATCTGCGTATATAAATCATACCCGACAGAATCAATAAAACCATGTTGCTGCTTACCCAGTAAGTTACCGGCCCCACGAATGGACAAATCACGCATCGCAATTTTGAAACCTGACCCTAATTCAGTGAAATCCTTAATCGCTTGTAACCGTTTCTCCCCGACTTCAGTCAACACCTTGTTCTGTTGATAGGTAAAGTATGAATAGGCGACCCGACTACTCCGTCCAATCCGACCACGTAATTGATACAGTTGTGATAGGCCCATATGATCCGCATTTTCGACAAATAACGTGTTCACATTCGGAATATCGACGCCAGTTTCAATAATCGTTGTGGTCACTAAGACATCATATTCCCCTCGAATAAAGTCATATAAAATGCCTTCTAATTGTGACTCTGGCATTTGGCCATCAATATGGGCGACCGCTGCATCCGGGACCAAATCCTTAATCTGTGCAACCACCTTATCAATATCATGCACCCGATTGTGTAAGTAAAAGACTTGCCCATTGCGTTGCATTTCACGTTCAATGCCTTCTTTGATGACGCCATAATTTTGTTCCATGACGTAGGTCTGAATCGGATAACGGTTCGTCGGCGGAGTCTCCATTACCGATAAGTCACGAACACCCAACATTGACATATGCAACGTCCGTGGAATCGGGGTCGCGGTTAAGGTCAAAACATCCACATTCGATTTCAATGCTTTGAGCCGTTCCTTGTGTTTCACCCCAAAACGCTGTTCTTCATCGACAATCAGCAAACCCAAGTCAGCAAAGTTCACATCTTTTGACAATAAACGATGGGTACCGACTACGATATCCAGTTCACCGTCTTTTAATTGCTTAATCGTAGCTTTCATTTCTTTGCCCGTCCGAAAGCGTGATAACATTCCCACATTCACTGGATAGCCTTCAAACCGATTCAACATCGTCTCGTAGTGTTGTTGCGCTAAAATTGTCGTTGGCACTAAGAAAGCGACCTGTTTTCCGGCTTCGATAGCTTTAAAAGCTGCTCGCAAAGCGACTTCTGTCTTCCCATACCCGACATCCCCAACTAACAACCGATCCATTGGTTTGGGCCGCTCCATGTCATGCTTAATTTCAGCGATACTCCGGAGTTGATCCGGCGTTTCCGGGTATGGAAAATCATTTTCAAAATCATCCTGGTAACTATCATCTGGCTGGAAAGCATACCCGACTTCGGCTTCTCGTTGGGCGTAGAGTTCCACTAGTTCATCCGCAATATCTTCAATCTTAGCCGCAACCTTACGTTTGGCCTTACTCCATTCCGTCCCACCTAACTTATTCACCCGGGGCGTTTTAGCTTCAGAAGACACATACTTTTGAACGAGATTCAGCTGAGTCACCGGAATAAAAATCTTCGCATTATTCTGATACGCAATCGTAATGTAATCTTGATGGACACCATCGACTTCCAGCGTCTGCATCCCCACATACTGGCCAATCCCATGGTTCACATGAACCACATAGTCACCGGGTTTTAAATCCGTATAACTTTTCAGCCGTTCAGCATTGGCTAACGTTTGTCGCCGGGGGCGTTTTTTAGGAACTTTCTTAAACATCTCTTGTTCGGTCACAATCACCAAGTGACCATCAGGGAATTCAAACCCATTTTGTAAAGTGCCTTGAACAATTTGAACGACGCCGGGCTGTAGATTCTCTGCCTTTGTCATAGTTGCTTCAATCTCAAAATCATCTAATGTATTGCTGACCTTAGTCAATCGCTCAGCTTCTGACACCATTAAAACAACCGTTTGTTTGAGCTTATGCCACCGGTCTAATTCAATTTTCAAAGTAGGTAACTGACCAAAGAATTCTTGCATCGGTCGGGTTCGCACGGGGGTGACTTGTGACAGTCGCACATTCCCAATACCTTTTTGAAATAGCGACATTAAGACTTGCGCATGATGATCACTTTTCAGTAAGTCACGCATATCGTTGCCATAATTAGCCGTAGATAAGACCCGATGATGCGCGAGTTGGTCCGTAATCCAATCAGCTTCAGTTTGTAATAACTGTTGCTCACTATCTAAAATCCGTGAATATTCATCAAAAATAACGACACCCGCAGCTGGGGTATAGTCAAAAATACTCGTTTTACTCCCATAGAGGTACACCCCATACAGTAATAAATCATTACCAATCAATCCCTTGCGCATATCAGCTAACGGTTGAGCCAAGTTATCTGTCAAAGTTTGTTGATCCACCGCATCTAATCGTTTATTTTCCACTGCTAATGCCGCCGTTAAGCGGTCAGCCCCGGCGGTCATCATGGCTTGCGTCAAAATGAAATCAGTCGCCGGTAACACGGTAAACGTCTCCAAATTATCTACTGATCGTTGGGTCTCTGGATCAAAGTATTTTAATGTATCAATTTCAGTATCAAATAAATCTAACCGCAACGGATAATCAGCATCCAACGGATAGATATCAACAATAGATCCTCGCACCGCGAAATCGCCTGGCCGAGCGACCAATTTTTCCTTAATATAGCCCATATCGTGTAACTGGACTTGGAGCTGTTCTAAATCTAAATCATGCCCCACTGTCAAAGTTAATGCAGCTGTTTTAAAGGTTTGTACGGGTGGTAAAAATCGCCGCGCACCTGAAACCGAGGTCACGACAATCACCGGTTTCGGACTTAACAAGGCAGCTAACGCTTGCACCCGCTGAGCCCGATACTCCGGCGAGCTGGTCGCTAACTCAGAAGCCAGCATCTCTTCGGCTGGAAACAAATAGACTTGCTCATCCGCCAATAAACTAGTTAAATCATCCACCGTCTGGCTGGCATGAAAGAGATTATCCGTCACAATTAATACCGAATGCGTGAGTTGATGGAACAACGCACTGATATAGACGGTTCGTGCTGATCCATTCAGACCGGTCACTAACTGGCGACTAGCTGGACTTAATCCAGCTAAAATCGTTTGAAAATCCGGGGTCTGCTCAACAATTGCTTCAATATCCATCGCAACTTTCCTCCTATTAATTGTACTGATTCATGAGCGTTGCAAAATCAGTCCCAGCTAACCATGCTTCAATCGCTGCTGCGGCTGTGATTTTAGCATCTGCCACTAACGGCTGTTGCGTTGGCGTGAACTTGCCAAGGACATAGTCGACAACACTCATCTTTTGCGGATGTTCAATGCCCACTTTAACCCGCTTAAACGTTGGGTCCCCCACATGGCTAAGGATGCTCTTAATCCCATTATGACCACCGGCTGAACCCTTTTGTTTCAAACGTACTTTGCCGACCGGTAAATCTAAGTCATCATGCACCACTAGTAAATCTGATGCTACTAGCTGATAATACGTCATTAATGGGCCAACTGCCCGGCCAGAATCATTCATATAAGTAGATGGCTTAACCAGTAAGACTTTTTCACCATTAACAAAACCAGTCGCCACTTCCGCTTCAAATTTACTCGTTTTAAACGGTACCGCGAGTTGCTCGGCTAACTGATCAACAATCATAAACCCAACATTATGCCGCGTTTGGGCATACTTCGGCCCAATATTACCTAAACCAACAATCATTTTCATTTTAATTATTAACTCCAATATCCGTATTAACATGCAAAACAGGCCGAACCAGTGATAACCTGATTCGGCAACACTCCTTTGCAAGTGTCGATTAACGTTTTTTAGGCGCACCAGCTGACGACTCACCACTGAATCGCCTAGTTGGACGCCCTTTTAGTTCAATTAGTATACCACAAACCCTGCCTTAACACCTCGTTCAAACGTTTCACCAAGCTGGATTGCAATTGGATTAGAAGCACGCTGAAATTAGCGACTTCTGATTATTAAACATGGTATACTCTAATCGTTGAAAAACAAATTTTCGTTATGAGAGGATGACTTATTTTGTCAAGCATGCCAAATCATCAAAAAGTTGTGCTAGTCGGTGACGGCGCAGTTGGTTCCAGCTACGCTTTTGCGATGGCCCAACAAGGAATTGCTGAAGAATTTGTAATTGTCGATGTCGCTAAAGATCGTACTAAAGGGGATGCCCTTGACCTTGAAGACGCCCAAGCTTTCACCGCTCCCAAGAAGATTTATTCTGGTGAATACTCAGATTGTCAAGACGCTGATTTAGTTGTCATTACCGCTGGCGCACCACAAAAGCCCGGTGAATCACGATTAGACTTAGTTAACAAGAATCTAAACATTCTATCTTCAATTGTTAAACCAGTCGTTGACTCCGGTTTTGACGGTATCTTTTTAGTTGCCGCTAACCCAGTTGACATTTTGACTTATGCAACTTGGAAATTATCTGGTTTTCCAAAGCACCGGGTAATTGGTTCTGGAACTTCCTTAGACTCCTCCCGTTTGCGAGTTGCTCTAGGCAAACAATTCAATGTTGACCCCCGGTCCGTCGATGCCTATATCATGGGCGAACATGGCGATTCAGAATTTGCTGCTTACTCAACTGCCACTATCGGGACTCGACCAGTTAAAACGATTGCTAAAGAACAAGGCGTATCCGACGCTGACTTAGCCGCTTTAGAAGATGGTGTTCGTAACAAAGCTTACGATATCATCAACTTAAAGGGCGCAACGTTCTATGGTATTGGGACCGCCTTAATGCGGATTTCTAAAGCCATCTTACGTGATGAAAATGCAGTTCTACCTGTTGGCGCCTACATGGACGGCCAATATGGCTTGAACGACATTTATATTGGGACCCCAGCCATCATTGGTGGGACTGGTTTGAAACAAATCATTGAATCCCCATTATCAGCTGACGAATTAGCTAAAATGCAAGCTTCTGCCGCTACTTTGAAAAAAGTTTTGACAGATGGCCTAGCAACACTTGAAAACAACTAATTAACTCGTAACAATCAGAGCTGTGACTGCGGTCATGGTTCTTTTTTTTCGTCAAAATTTACTGACCAAAGTGGGCGACTAATTGGCTTCATATTTGCACTCCCCATTAAAATGTTATAAGGTGGGAACATTATTATGGACATGGAGGCCAATGTTAATGACATACAAACGTGGACTAATTATTGCTGGCAGTCTCGTCAGCTTGTTAGTCGTCGGGTACTTGGCAACAAGTTTGATCTGGCAACACCAACAAACTTTCTTAGCCAATACCCAAGTGGCCGGCGTCAACGTCAGTGGCAAAACCGCTGCGCAAGCCGCACCAAAAGTTAATGCGGCCCTTGAGCACCGCACTTATCATATCGTTGAAAATCAGAAAAAAGTTTATACCTTTACTAGCAAAACCGCTGGGATGACCATCAACACCAAGTCAGAACTGAAAGAATTAATCGCCAAACAAAATTATTGGCGCTGGCCATTAGCCTTAATGCAAGCTGCACAAGCGGCGGATACAACCAGTTTAGGCGCTTTAAACGTGACTAAAACGACACTACACACGCTCGCCACTAAAATTACGGCGCAAGCCAATCAAACGAAGCGGACCCAAACTGAGAACGCTAAGTTAGTTTATAAAAATAACCAAGTCGCCATTCAAAAAGAAGTTCAAGGGACCGAAATTAGTACCCCAAAACTAAAACAAGTCCTGACTAAGGCATTGCGTACGGGACAAACAAAGATTAATTTAAAAACGGCTTACGTTACTCCAACCGTTACTAGCACGAGCAAAACGCTAAAAACGGCACAAACAGAAACGCAAAAATACGCAAGTGAAACCATCACTTATAACATCAATGGTCACAAGTTTACGGTGCCACACGACTTAATCTTAAGCTGGCTAAAAGTTGATCATGACGGCACTGTCACAATTGATCAAGCAGCCGTACTCACATATGTTAAGCAACTTAACGAAAAGTACCATACTTACCATACCACGCGAACTTTTAAGAGCACTAAGCGGGGAACGGTCAAGATTAGTGGTGGCTTCTATGGTTGGACCATTAAAACTGAGGCTGAAGCCAAAGCCTTAGCCAAGCAAGTCTTAGCGGGCAAAGACTTTACCCGCTCACCACTCATCAATGGTTCTGGCTATAACACTGATCAAACTGATATTGGTAACACGTATATCGAAGTTGATAAAGTCAACCAACATATGTGGGTCTATGTTGATGGCAAGATCAAAGTTTCGACGGACGTTGTCACCGGGAAACCTGGTAAACATGCCACAACTACTGGGATTTGGGATGTTTGGAGCAAACAAAAAAATGCCACGCTCAAAGGTGACAATGATGATGGCTCTAGCTATTCACAACCGGTCACTTACTGGATGCCATTCGATGATACCGGTGAAGGGATTCATGATTCTTCTTGGCAAACTAAGTATGGCGGCACTTGGTATAAAACCAATGGCTCTCACGGTTGTGTGAACACACCACCCAGTGTCATGGCTAAAGTTTATGCGGCGGTTCCAGTTGGCACCCCCGTTGTCGTTTTCTAATTTAAATCTAATTTAAAAAGTCAGTCCGGTTACTTATCGGGCTGGCTTTTTTTGATTAATGACTATCACACGGCGCATATTACTCCCCCATCGGTCTGGCTTTTATGGTATGATTTATTAAAATAAACTAATAATTGGGGGATTTATCATGTTATTAAAAACACTCGTTAAACCGAAAGAACGTTTAACTACGGTCACCGCCGACGCAACACTAGCGGAAGCGCTCCAAGTCTTAGAAGATTCTGGCTTCCGATGTGTCCCAATCCTAGACGAAACCGGGCACATTTTCCGCGGTAACGTTTATAAAATGCACATTTATCGGCATAAATCACGGGGTGGCGATATGTCGTTACCAGTTACGGCGCTTTTAAAGAATGCCACTAAAACGATCCAAGTTGACGCAGCCTTTTACAACGTCTTCTTCTCCATTAAAGACCTACCTTACATCGCCGTTTTAGATGAACATGGTTATTTCTACGGCATCTTGACCCATACGCGACTCCTCGACATGCTCTCACAATCCTGGAACGTCAACGTTGGTAGCTATGTTTTGACTGTCGTTTCAATTGGTGAACGGGGTGACTTAGCCGCCATGGCCAAGATTATCACGAAATATACCTCGATTGCTGGTTGTTTGACGCTAGATGTGCAAAGTGGCACGCTCGGTCACCGGACCCTGTTCACCTTGCCGGAAGACGTTGATACAGAAAAACTCAAACGCATTACCGATAACTTGAATCGCAAACAATTTAAAGTGATTGAAGTGGAAGATTTACAAGCTGAATAACTAGTTTAAATACCAGCACAGCCCCCAATGAATCATCATTATTCATTGGGGGCTTTTTTGACGTTTAAGGACGATTTATGTACGTTAATTAAAAATCTGATTACTAATGGTAATTCTGCAGTAAACTGAACTTGTATCAAAAGCCAATCAAAGAAAGCGGTGTCATTAGATGAAAAACTTTAAATCTTTATCCGAACAGGAACTTGATAGTATTACTGGTGGTGGGAAAAAGTTCGGTTTAGCTGTTGCAGTTGACTGGGCCATAGTTCAAGGAAAAGAAGCATGGAAAACCTATAAAAAAGACTATCGACGCTGGAAATAGTCAAAAATTGAAAAGGAATGAATGAAATTATGAATAAAAAATTATTTATTTATGCTAACTTATCTGACAAAGATTTAGCAACTGTTAGCGGCGGTAGTTTAGGAAATATAGTTGGCCATATCTTATATTTTACATCTAAAGGGATGCGTGAATACGGGAAAACACTCAACAAAGCCTATACTAAAAAACATTGATTGGTTAACAAACTCATGAATAAAATTATTAGAAAAGATAATCTGCCAAAGGCCGCTCTGGATTTTATTGTCAGTATGCTTCTATATACCTTGGGCCAGCTACCACTACTCATTAATAATTCCTGGCGCTCTAGCATGATCACTATCAGTTTAACTTTCTTAGAACTTATGCTAGGTGGTCTCGTTATTGTTATGATTTGGAAAATTTACATGACCGCTGGCTACTCTCACCACAATAAATGGCCTATCAAAACCTATTTATACAATGTAATAATTGGCTATTTAAGCTTGAATACAATTAATCTTAGTTTGGGTGCCTTCCAATCTAAGATTACTGAAAATCAACAAACTGTTATAACTGGTCTTCACAGTAGCTCTCTGCCACTATATTTTATTTGGCTAGTTTTTATGGCACCGATTATTGAAGAACTAATTTTCAGAGGGATCCTGATGGACTTTTGCTTCAAAAAACAAGCCATTATCAGTGCCAGCATGACTAGTGGAATCGTCTTTGGTCTATTTCATGGCTATAGTAATCTTGCTGGCTTATTAACTTATAGCGGTATGGGACTAGTATTCGCATTATTTTATCGTTGGACTGGTAAGTTATCCGTAGTCATTTTAATTCATGGTCTGAATAATCTAATTGTCTTTTTTGAAATCTACTTATTACCAGATTTCGAACCAAGCCTTTTATGGTTACTTACAATTAACATCAGTCTCATTATTGGATTGATCGTCCTAAAAAATAGCTATCACCATTACCATAATGTAAAAACAAACTTCTGATACTAGATACGATTATAACTGAATAATTTTGTGCGACATAATCTCGATAATACATTCATTCTCCCCTTAATTACATTACCTAACTAACTGTTTTAAACCATTTGGCTAGCTCTCGCCCCTTACGAAATGAAACTTTACATGTCAACTCACCATACAGTTGCAACACTCTTTTTTTAGCATCATAATTCTCAATGTAATCAGGATTTATCAGCAAGCTTTTATTGCATCTAAATAAATTAGGATAAGCGGCTTCCAGAACGCCCAAGCTCCCCGGAAAACTAGCTTCTTTTTTTTCTCCTGTCGCTAATACGGTTAACTGCCCATTCGTTGCTTGATTGATCTGTACTAAGACAACTTGGTTCATTGGAATCGAAAAAAAACGATTACCAATTTTATAATTAAATACTATCTTTTTTTGAAACATTGTTTTCGCTTGTTGTGCCTGAACATTATCAATATCCATAACAATTTTTTTCTGAATAGCTTCTAAGAATTGATCTTTTAAAATATAATCTAGTGGTGCTACTCGCCGCTCCAATGTTACAAATGATAATTCCTCATGAGTTGTAATGAAAACAATGTTTGCCAGCGGTAGTTGTGCTCTTATTTTTTCTGAAATTTTCAAGCCAGCAGTTGTATCTTCTTTAATTTCCATATCTAAAAAAAAGAGTCCTGTTTTGGTGTGCTGACTAGCAGCTAATAGCTTCTTTGGATCATCTGTTGACAACATTAAAGTCATCGCATATTCATTAATCATAATGGCTTTTTTTATAAAATCCGTATATTGTGTGCGTTGGCTCTGATTGTCTTCTAACAAATAAACTGGAAACATCTCGTTACTCCTTTGTCATGATTAAAGTCATGCGAACTTTATTACTTGGTGTTTCAATATCTAAGAATAGATTGTTTTGTTTCGCAATCAAATCTTTAACATTATCTAAGCCTAATCCCCGATTAGGCCCCTTCGAAGAATAACCGGGCTTGAAAATTTTATTGACATCAAAAGTATTATCAATCGCATTCTCAATTGAAATTTCAGCGGTTTCGCCAATTTCGTTAAACGCAATTACGACTGTCTTATCTACCATTTTTTCGGCCTGATCAATAGCATTATCTAACAAATTACCTATGATCCGCACTAACGTAACTAAGTCTTGGTTCACCTTGAACTGTTTATCCATTATTTCAATATTCAATTTCACACCGCGTTTTCTTGCATCAAAAAATTTCTGTACGATTAAACCTTTAACAGCTTCATTTCCTAAATTCTGGACTTGTACAATTTGAGAATCATCCAAATCAACCGATGGCATAGCTTGTTTTTTTAAATTAGTTAGATAATCATCTGTACTTCTAATATCTTGGTCTTCATTTTTAACAGTTAAACTAATTATCAAATTCCGATAATCATGTTTAAACCGTCTTAATGCCATGTATTGTTGCTCAATGCTCTTCAAATAATTATTCAATTGTTGGTTTTGCAATTTTTCATTTTCAAGTGCTTGTTGTCGAGCATAGGTTCTTATAATAAATCCCATTTGTGAGCCCATCAACCCAACCATTAACGTAAAGGTGAAAAGTAACGTCATTTGAATTTTGGCTGTAACACCTTCCATATCACTAATCATTAACAATAATTCAATTGAGAAAAATAATACAAATAAGATAACGAAAATTCTAGCATCAATTTTTAGTTGTCGTACTTGTATTATCACATCAGGATGTTTTCGTATGTACTTTAGTGATACCTCCAATAAAAATAGTGCAATTGTATACACAATTCCTACTTCAACAATCACAAACAAGGTACCAGCTCTAGACAATGCTACTAAAGAACGACTCTTCATTATGTTAAATAAAATTAACTTGCTTATCGCTGATGAAAACGACAAAATTAAATTTTGTAACGATATTAATAGCAACAAAATGTTTAAGCGTCCAAAATCCATCTTAAGGGTTCGTTGTCTGACCCACTCAGAGAAGAACATATAACCAAAAACCATCAAAAAAAGACCATCATTTATGATGCCACCAACAAGGGCAAAACAGATACTAAACACGATAGTTTTTACTAAAGACCAAAAATTAATACTTTGAATAGTGAACGTATAAATGAACATAACACCAAAAATCAGAAAAAACATCTGTAAAAGACCAACCATAATACTGGGTTCAATCATTAAAACCACCAAATTTCACTTTATCTAAACGTCTTTTTGATAAGCTTTTTTACTTTTCGAACAATAGATACTCCCATAGTTAAATCGTTACCGTACTTCTTTCCACCTGTAACCCGTTGTAGTTCTCCCTGATTCAAATCTTGATACTTATTAATATTGCTAAAATTAGTCATTTCATTCATCTCCTCATATTTATAATGATAATATAACATAATTTTTATTTTTATTATTATATTTGTATAAACGTACATATTTGATGCATTAACGTCAGAAAAATCACTTATATTTGCCCTTTTCTCATTAAAATAGCAACTTAATCATTCCGAATTAGTTCCGAATGATCAAGCTGCTACTCATTAAATCTCAATAATTTACTACTATATCGTATAGAGCATCCCACGCTTACCAGTACCAAGATATTGGCGAGAAAGCTCAGTGAAAAATGGCACGAGTACCGGTGTTAAATTCTTCGCCAATGCTAACTTGGAAAGCTGAGATTTTAAGGTTGCGGCAACCTTTTCATCGTAGATTCCCTTAGCAAGCGCAAGCTTAGCATCTGATAACAATTGCCGTTCAACCTTTGAAATAGTTGGATCCTTAATTAAAACATCCAAGGTATTAAGAATATCGATCTTTTTTTTCATTTTATCAGTCTCCTATACTTTCCCCCACAAAATTCAAATTACTAAGCCACGTTTATAGTATTTTAATTATCCGTGAAAAGATTTAGCCCAACCAAACGCCATCGTCTTGGCTGTCCAACTTGCAGTACTCGTCGTTTGACGACGAGTGATTTTTCCAGTTTTAGTATTTTTATAAAGTGTAAACGGCCCAACCGTCATATATTTAACAATCTTTCCACCCGTAACCGTCGCCAATTGTGTTGAAGCCATCGTATTCAGATTCCCGAGTCCAGTATAACTTGATAAACCTCGCATTTTTTTGATCATCATCTATTCCCCCCTAATTTTCTCCATCACTCTTTGGAACAAAATTAGTATAAGCCCAATAATTAAACAATTACGAAAAGAAATAAGAACGTCCACTTTTATAGGATTATCGTATATCATGCTTGCTTTAATTACTCGTAAGGAACACAATTGCTGATGATTTTAAGGCTATGAATCTACCTAGTGTCATCAAGCCCGGATACCAATAAATAGTCAACATATTCTTGAGAATTTTAAAAGCTGGTCAGACAAGTAATTGCCGACCAGCTTTTTAAAGTTACCGACTAATTCGGTCACTAAATTGTAAGATACGATTCAAACCGACCATAATGGGCGCCGTAATTGTCATGATAATGAATTCAGAAAGGGCCGTCGTTAAGTAAGTTGGCCAAAAAGCGGTCGCTCCGCCAACTAGCATTAACATCCAAGCAATCATGCACATTGAAATAGTGAATAAAATAATATTCAAGACCAAGCGTTGCCAAACTTTAGTGAGTTTCGGGCCAAGCCAACTCACAACTAACAAGGCAATTAGCGATTGCGCCCCACCAAAGACCACGTTTAGTAAGCTAGCTCCTGGGCCAAATGCATCAAATAAGATAACCCCCGCCACAATCCCCCAAATATATTTCCGGTTAAAGACGACCAGATGATTCAGGCCTTCCGAAACACGGAATTGAATGGCGCCCGAAGCTAAGTTAAAAGCAGCTGGACCAACAGATAAAACGATATAAATAGCCGCGACTAAAGCATTAATAATCCACGGCCGAATTTTTGATTGCGTCATGTTACAAAATCCTCCTAGTTTTTTAACGTGGGATGGTTACGAACCACGTATTTTTTACAGCGGATTCCATCGTAGCACTGGCACAACCCTATCGCAAGGGCCGCTTAACTAAAAAGCTGATCTGGAATAAATAAATGACCCAGACTGGCCGCCATGATGGCTTTAATCGCAGGCATTCGATTTCCAGCTTCTTGAAAAATGACCGCTTGGGGGCCATTGAAGACGGCATCGGTAATTTCGACCGCATCCAAATCAAATTGTTGACCTAATTTTGCACCAATGACGGTTTGCTGATCATGAATCGCTGGCAAGCAATGCATCACAACCGTTGTGGTTTTCCCGGTTGCGGCAACTAAGGCCGTATTAAGCTGAAATGGCAATAGCGCCTGAATGCGTGACCCATAATCAACTTTTTCACCCATCGACACCCAAACATCCGTATACAAGGCATCCGCTTGAGCGACAGCTTGTTGCGGATCTGCAGTAATCAGCAACTGACTCCCACTTTTAGCCGCTAGTTGTTGCGCAATCGCAACAATTTCAGGTGCCGGTTGTAAGTCGGTTGGCGCACCAATCTTCACGTTGACACCCAACATTGCACCCGTAACTAACAGACTGTTCGCCATATTATTGCGGCCATCACCGACGTAAGTTAACGTCAATCCCGCTAAATGCCCAAAATGTTCTTTCAAAGTCATAAAATCCGCAATCATTTGCGTGGGATGCCAAGTATCGGTTAAGCCATTCCACACTGGTACCCCACTATATTCGGCCAACTGTGCAACCGTTTTTTGGTCAAAACCGCGAAATTCAATGCCATCAAACATGCTACCCAACACTTTGGCTGTATCAATAACCGATTCTTTTTTTCCTAACTGAATGTCCGCCTGTCCCAGGAACTCCGGATGCGCTCCCAGGTCATTGGCCGCAACGGTGAATGCCGAGCGGGTTCGAGTTGACGCTTTTTCAAATAGCAAAGCAATATTTT
This sequence comes from Lactobacillus sp. CBA3605, assembly GCF_002970915.1. NCBI lineage: Bacteria > Bacillati > Bacillota > Bacilli > Lactobacillales > Lactobacillaceae > Lactiplantibacillus > Lactiplantibacillus koreensis. Next base: position 1,796,284 of record NZ_CP027190.1, on the reverse strand, counting down.
TACCTTGTAAATAAGGATGCGGAATATGGTGTTGCTTTAGCGCTTTTAAATGAATCGCAAAATCAATTAAATAAGTTAACTCCGCTGATGTGTAATCTATTTCCTTTAAAAATGACCGACCTTCAAAATGATTCATCAAATCCACTCCACTTCCAATTGACTTAATCGTCCAACCATCACTAACACACGCTTATTTCACACTATATTCTAATCGTCCATTAGATGCAAGCTCTCTATGATAATATATTCATAAATAGCGATTATTTTGAATATTGCGTCACATTAAATTGGATTTATGCATAAATAATGTATAAACAGGCTTGACATTTCATTGAAATAATTGTTTACTAGTCCCATACGAAAAAACAGTTTTAATCATTTCATTAGAAAGGTCGTGGTCGGATGCAGAAATTTTTAACGTTAGCTGATGGTACGCAATGGACGGGCACAGGCTTTGGCGATCTCAATGTGATAGGTGCTGGTCCGCTCGTCTTTAACACTGGGATGACCGGTTACCAGGAAACCATCACTGACCCTTCCTACCTCAATCAGCTCATTGCTTTCACTTATCCCCTAATTGGTAATTACGGCATCGATCCTACCGTTAACCAGTCAGCGACGCTCGGCACACAAGCGGTGATTGTCCATGAATTGACTGATTTCGCTGACCACTACACCAGCCGTCAATCACTCGATAACTTCTTGTTAACTCATCATATTCCTGGAATTAAAGATGTGGATACCCGTTCATTAACTACTCATCTACGGACAACTGGCACTCAAATGGCAATTCTCAGCAATCAACCAGTGACCGACTTTAATGCAACTTTGGCGATGGCGCCTTTAAAGCAACTCATCCCTAAACCATTACCAGCCAACTTACCCACGCAATCCGCTCACCACTTAATCGTCCTAGACTTTGGCGAAAAGCAGGCCATTACTACTGCATTGCAAGCCCGTGGTTGCCAAGTCAGTGTGTTACCTGCAACCAGTTCTTTTAAAACCATTCAGGCTTACCACCCTGATGGCGTCCTACTTTCAAACGGTCCTGGAAACCCACAACATTATGCTGCGATATTACCGTTAATTCGACAACTCGCACAACATTATCCCTTGGCTGGTATTTGTCTCGGACACCAATTAATTGCACTGGCTTATGGGGCCAAAACCTATCAATTGCCCTTTGGCCATCACGGCTTAAATCATCCGGTACAAGCTACCGCAACCGGGCAAGTCATTATGACCGCACAAAATCATGATTATGCTGTTGACCCAGCCTCGTTAACAACCACGCCACTACATGTCACCTACACCGAACTCAACGACAGCAGTGTTGAAGGCCTGGCATTACCCCAAGCAACCGTCATGTCTGTCCAATTTCATCCTGAGGCCCACCCAGGTCCACAAGAAGCTGGTCAGTTTTTCGATCAATTTATTGCCGTCTTACAAAAGGAGGCTATGCTTAATGCCTAAAAATATTAACATCCATTCAATTGTTGTCATCGGTTCCGGCCCCATTAAAATCGGCCAGGCAGCTGAATTTGATTATGCCGGCACCCAGGCTTGTTTGAGTTTAAAAGCTACTGGCTACCACGTTATCTTAATTAACTCTAATCCAGCCACTATTATGACGGACACCGATACCGCCGATGAAGTTTTCTTAAAACCATTGACCCTACCGAGCGTTACTAAAATTTTAGAACAGACTCAACCCGATGCCCTACTCCCAACACTTGGCGGGCAAACTGCCCTCAACTTAGCGATGGCTTTAGATCAAGCAGGTGTCTTAACTCGACTCCACATTCAATTACTCGGAACTTCATTAAAAACGATTAATCAAGCTGAAGATCGCGCAGCATTTAAAGCCTTAATGACGACGTTGCATCAACCCACACCTGCTAGTACAACCGTTCATCACATCGCAACTGCGCTAACCTTTGCCGAACAAATCGGCTACCCCGTAATTGTTCGGCCTGCTTTTACGTTAGGTGGCTTTGGTGGTGGTATTGCAACAAACGCCACCGCACTAACTCAAATTTTACAGCGAGGCTTAACCCTCTCTCCTGTCACGGAATGTTTAATTGAACAGAGCATCGCTGGCTTTAAAGAAATTGAATTTGAAGTCATGCGCGACAATGTAGGCACCAAAATTGTTGTTTGCAGTATGGAAAATTTCGACCCCGTTGGGATTCACACCGGTGATTCGATTGTCTATGCCCCGGCACAAACTTTAAGTGACACTGAATATCAGAACTTACGTAACGCAGCATTAACCATTGTTGACGCCTTAGATATTAAAGGCGGCTGCAATGTTCAATTAGCCCAAGACCCGGCCAGTAACCAATATTATATTATCGAAGTCAATCCGCGAGTCAGTCGATCCTCAGCACTAGCGTCTAAAGCCACCGGCTACCCCATTGCAAAAATTGCCGCTGAAATTGCGGTCGGTTTGAACCTATCTGAAATTAAAAATCCAGTGACCCAGACGACTTACGCAGCCTTTGAACCGGCTTTAGATTACGTGGTCGCAAAAATTCCGCGTTTTGCATTTGATAAGTTTCCCACGGCGGATGCGCATTTAGGCACCCAGATGAAGGCCACCGGTGAAGTCATGGCAATTGGCACGACTATTGAAGAAGCGACGTTAAAAGCGGTCGCCTCCTTAGAGACCACCGCCACTTTGCAAACAACCTTACAACCCACTGGTCCAATTACGACAGCCGAATTTTTGACAGCCTTACAAAAACCAACTGACCAGCGGTTATTCTATCTCTGCGCAGCTTTTGCTCACGGCTGGCCCTTAGTAAAATTGGCTGAATTAACGAAAATTACCCCATTCTTTTTATGCAAAATACAACACATTATGCAGTTAGCCCAGGCACTTGTTGACCACCCTACAACTGCTAACCTCCTAACGGCCAAAAAATACGGTTTATCGTTAGCCACCTGTCACTATTATTCCGGTTGGACAACCGCTGAAATTAGGGCCACAACTGCACAACACCCACTTGTCTATCATATGGTCGATACATGTGCAGGTGAATTTGCGAGTACGACACCTTATTTTTACAGTACAGCATTCGGAGAAGTTAACGAAAGTCAACCACTCGGCAATAGCATTTTAGTTTTAGGCTCTGGCCCAATCCGGATTGGTCAGGGAATTGAATTTGATTACACTACCGTGCACTGTGTTAAAGCCATTCAACAAGCTGGTTATCACGCTATTGTCGTCAACAATAATCCTGAAACCGTTTCGACTGATTTTTCAAGCTCGGATAAACTCTACTTTGAACCATTAACTTTAGAAGCTTTACTACCGATTATTGAATTAGAACAACCACGTGGCGTCATCGTGCAGTTTGGCGGCCAGACGGCCATTAACTTAGCAAAAGCATTAGCTGATCATGGAGTTAATATTCTAGGTACAAGTGTCGCAGCCACTGATCTCACTGAAAACCGGCATGATTTCGCCAACTTACTCCACACCCACCAGATTGCCCAAGCGACTGGCACAACCATTACCACCTTAGCTGCCGCCCACCCAGCAGCTCAAGCAATTGGCTATCCTTTACTTGTGCGACCTAGTTTCGTACTCGGTGGCCGTGCCATGGCAATCGTCCACACTGAAGCAGAACTGACCCCCGTCATTAACGCTGCTTTGGCTGCTGGTCAAGGTGCCCCAATTTTAATGGATCACTACTTATCCGGACTAGAATGCGAAGTAGACGTTTTATCCGACGGTCAAAACAGTTGTATTCCAGGTATCATGACCCACATCGAGGGAGCGGGGATTCATTCTGGCGATTCCATCGCCGTCTATCCGCCACAACATTTATCCACCGCAACTCAACAGACCATCGTGAATATTGCGATCGAACTAAGCCGAGCACTTCATTGCGTAGGGCTCCTCAATATTCAGTTTGTGGTGACTAAACAGGGTATTAATGTGATTGATGTTAATCCCCGGGCCAGCCGAACCGTGCCATTTATGAGCAAAGTCACCCATTTACCACTTGCGCAATTAGCGACGCAGTTAATTTTGGGACAAACCTTGGCTAACATTGGCTTACCAGCGGGCATCTACCCGATTAGCGACCAGGTTGCAATTAAAGCACCCGTCTTTTCTTTCAATAAGTTGCCAGCAATGCCAACTATTCTAAGCCCCGCGATGAAATCAACTGGCGAAACCATCGGTTTAGGCGCAACCTTTGCCAGTGCTTGGCAAGCGGCTATGGCTGACAGTTATCAATTAGATAATTGGCAACTAAGTGATGGCATTATTACGGATGCTTTCACGATAGCACAACCTAACGTCCAACAATGGTTAGCATTGTACCCGGTCCCAATCACCGTTGTAACAACTACAACCGACTTCCCCGTCACAACCAAAGCGGTCAGTTTTTCACTGGACCCGACCGCACAAAATCTACTCACCAATTGGGCTTTAAATCAGGCCCAACCATTAGTGACCGCCCTGGATACTTTAAAAACCTTAGTACAAGTTAATCAGAATACTGTTGAAGCATAAAAAAGCATTAAGACTAGCCCCAAACGGCTAATCTTAATGCTCTTTGTTCGATTCCCCAAAACGGATCAATTATGTAAATGACTAATCCCCATGCCTTATTAGGATTGCATGGTACGCCGTGAACGATGCTTCGTGCGATCAGCTAAGCCAACACTAACCTGGAGCGCACTATCAACCCGTTGCATCGTTTGTTCATCTAAGTGCGTTACGCGATCTTTTAGCCGTTGTTTATCTAACGTCCGAACCTGTTCCAACAAGACAACTGAATTTTTTTCAATGCCAGTATGCGCCGCATTGATGTTCACATGCGTGGGCATCTTTGCCTTTTGAACTTTCGCTGTAATTGCCGCAACAATGACAGTCGGACTATAATGATTACCAACGTTATTCTGTACGATTAATACCGGTCGCATGCCGCCCTGCTCGGACCCCACAACTGGCGATAAATCGGCATAAAAGATATCACCACGCTTAATATCAGCGGTGGTCATCGCCTCATCTCCCTTTAATCCTGTGACCAAATTACTAGCATGCATCTCCCCAATATACCGGTCCATCCTAGCCGTTCATGCTACTCATAATAGCATGAACCCTTAGCTTTTAGCAACCGTTTACTAACCGACTACACTTCCACTTGGTCCAATGGGCACCTTTAACTTGGGACTTATTATCGTTTAAATCAAGCTTTCACAATCAAACCACTAAAAAAGCCGAGGCACTGACCGCCCCGGCTAACCTTAATCCGTATAAACTCGTGGCAAGCGCGTCGCCAGTCCACAGGCAATTTCATAGTGGATGGTCTGACAATAATCAGCCATTGCTTGTAAGGTAATCATGTTGGCACCATCAGTCCCAATCAGCGTTACCTTGGTACCCACCGCTAACTGATATGGGAGTCGAACCATCAATTGATCCATGCAGACCCGCCCAACGATTTCACAAAACTGACCATCGATTAGAACATGGAATCCTTGCAAGCGGCGTTCATAGCCATCAGCGTACCCAATCGGGACCGTGCCAATCCATTCCGACTCACTGGCAGTATAGGTTGCGCCATAGCTGACGGACTTGCCTCGCGCCAACTTTTTGACGAACGTTAACTCAGCCGTTAATGACAATGCTGGTTGTAACGTATATGGCGCACTCAAAGCCTGACCGGCGGGATTCAAGCCATATAAGGCCACGCCAAACCGAATCATGTTACCATTACAAGCCTGATGCCATAAGCTGGTGGCCGAGTTAGAAACATGAACATAGCGTGGCAACTCATCAACCGCCGCAATTAACTGCTTCCAGGTCGTTAATTGCTGATTAAAATAAGTGTCATCAGACTGATCGGCCGTTGCAAAATGAGTAAAGAGTCCGGCAAAATCAAAGCACTCTGGTTCGGCACGCAAAGCTGCGACCGCCGCCGCTAATTCAGCTGGCGTTTGAAAACCAATTCTTCCCATCCCGGTATCTAATGCTAAATGCACTTGCAGCGCGGGCTTAACCGTGTTGGCTGCCAAAACGGCTGCGGCTTGGGTTAACCAAACTTGCGAGCCGACTGCTACTGAAATGTTTTTTTCAGCAATCAAAGGTGCATATTCTGGTTCCGTAATCCCTAACACTAAGATTGGGGCGGTTAAACCAGCCGCCCGTAACGCCAACGCTTCATCCAAAATTGCGACACAAAAGCCCGTTGCGCCAGCTGCTTGCGCCGCCTGCGCTACTTGAATAATTCCATGACCATAGCCATTAGCCTTGACCACTGCCCATAGTTCCGTCAACGGATCTTTACGAGCCATTTCTTCATTAATATTATGTTTAATTGCCTGCAAGTCCACTTTGACTTGCGTGTGGCGATGTTCCCCAATTACAACCATCACACATTGCCTCTTTCCAAAATAACTTGGGTCATGACGAGCTGATCAGTATGTGAAATCGAAACCCAGGCCGAACCATTAAATGGATGGTGCTTAATCTCTGGCCGTCCCATCGGGTTGTCTAAAATTTCAATATCCTGAAAGCTGACTTCCGCACCAATCCCCGTTCCGAATGCCTTACTATATGCTTCTTTAGCTGAAAAGCGTCCCGCCAAAAATTCAATTTGTCGCTTAGCACCATAGGCGTTAAAAACAGCCAATTCAGCTGGGGTCAACACTTTACTGGGTAACTGCAACCCTTTTTGTAAAATAGTTGCAATTCGCGTTAATTCAGTTAAATCAATGCCAGTTCCGTAGATCACGTCCCCATCGCCTTTCAAATCCAATAGTTCCAATTTACCACAGTCCGTAACTTTGTAACAGGCCTGCTAGCACGCAATCTTTTCACGTCACCGTGAAGACCATTTAATCTCAGCATTAACGTTGTGTTCACGCCGAATTGATAGCCTAATTTTAGCATTTACAGTACAAAAAAAGCCGAGCAAAACGCTCGGCTTTTCAATTGAACCCCGCTTATCAACGAGTTCAGTTGGTTATTTTAATGAGTTAGCTTAATCGTTAGTCCGAATCGTGAAGTTCCGCTTGCTACTTTGCTTACGGCCATCATCATGATTCCGGTTATTACTGCGATTATCTTCACGGCTCCGGCTCTTGTAGCCACCGCTCTTATGATCGCCATGACTATTGTCACGGTCACGATTGCCACCGCGATAACCGCCACGGCTACTGCCGCCACCGTTACCACCACGACTACCGCCATTACTACTACGATTACGGTTACGATTACCACCGCGATAACCGCCACTACGACGGTTACCACCGCCGCCGCCTTTATGGCGAGGTAATGGGCGTTCTGGAGTGATTTTAACTGGAACGGCAGTTGCGTCGTCCTTCGTTAAATCATTCAATAGCGCTGCCACTAAATCAGTCGCATCATACTTTTGTAATAGTTCAGCTGCTTGATCCGCATACTTTTCAGTAGCAGTCTTAGCAACTAACGTATCTACATTAGCTTCAGCAGCTGCGATTTGACCAGCAAAGGCTTCATCGTCAGTTGGTGGCTTCAATGGTAACATCCGCTTCTTGGTTAACTTTTCGATAACCCGCAAGTATTCCATTTCATTAGGCGTCACAAAGGTTAAAGAAACCCCTTTGTGTCCGGCCCGGCCTGTCCGGCCAACCCGGTGAACATAACTGTCAGGATCTTGAGGAATATCATAGTTGTACACATGGGTAACCCCAGAGACATCTAAGCCCCGGGCTGCAACATCAGTAGCAACTAAGATATCCAATTGACCTGCTTTGAATTGACGCATGATTTGCGTCCGGCGTTGTTGACTCAAATCACCATGAATCCCAGCAGCGTTGTAACCACGCGCTTCAAGACCCTTTGATAATTCATCAACTCGACGCTTCGTCCGACCAAAGACAATCGTTAAATCAGGTGACTGAACATCGAATAAACGTGTCATAATATCGAATTTTTCAAATTCTTTAGCTTTAACGTAATATTGATCAACCGTATCAGCGGTCATTTCTTTTGATTTAATCTTAACGTGATGTGGTTCGTTCATGAACTGAACCCCGATGCGCTTAATTTCTGGTGGCATCGTGGCTGAGAACATCATAGTTTGACGTTCGCTAGGAACTTGTTTGATGATTGATTCAATATCATCCAAGAAACCCATGTCTAACATTTCATCGGCTTCATCTAAAACCATCATCCGCACGTGGTCTAACTTAACAGTTCCACGACGAATATGATCTAATAATCGGCCCGGCGTCCCAACAATTACTTGGGGATGCTGTTTTAAGTTTCTGATTTGACGGCGAATGTCAGCCCCGCCATAGACGACTTGCACTTTAGCGCGTTCGTCTTTACCTAACCGGAAGATTTCTTCCTGGGTTTGGATTGCTAATTCACGTGTTGGTGAAATAACTAACGCTTGGATGTTGGGATTGTCAAAATCCAACCGTTGTAGGATTGGCAGTGCAAACGCGGCGGTTTTACCAGTACCGGTTTGAGCTTGTCCAATCACGTCTTTCCCCTCAAGAACCATTGGAATGGTTTCAGCTTGAATTGGGGTTGCTTCCTCATAACCTGCTCGATTAACTGCTTTAAGTAGGCTATCAGATAAGCCTAGTTCTGTAAACTTCAAATATATTTCCTCCTAAGGATGACACCATGGGATTACTGGCAGCTAGGAAAAAATCCGTTCCCCGTGAGGCGCTGTCATGTAAGCCAACGGTCTGACTTTCAAATAGTACAACTAAATTATCATACACCGGTTATTATAAATTAGCAAGAGCGAGCCCTGGCGGTCAAAGCGACGACTCACTCGGTTAAACTCATGTTAGCGTCACCACTTCCCGGCCAATCACCAGTGGCTTGTAAACTAAATAATTAATTTACATTAATTATTTAATTTGTAACCTAAGCTTCGAGGGCCGCTAGGACATTCTCCAAGTGAATGCCATGGCTCCCCTTAAGTAACACTTCATCATCAGCCGTGACAACTTGCTTTAAATCTGCAATCAGTTGGGGCTGTTCTGCCGTCGGATAATAGTGAATCGCCGCTGCCGGGTACTTTGCCGTTAGGTCCTGTGCCAAGACTTGCATATGTTGTCCGTTAAGATAGACACTCTGAATCATCGTCGGATCAAGTTCACTGGCTAGGCTGGCATGTAACGCATCGGCCTGACTACCTAGTTCCAACATATCCCCTAAAACCACGATCCGTTGTCCCTTAGTTGGAATGGCGGAAAAGGCAGCCAAAACACGCTTGGCAGCAGTAGGATTAGAATTATAAACATCGCTTAAGATAGCTTCGCCTTGCTGACCCGTTAACCATTCAGTCCGGTTTTCAGTTGGCACAAAACTCGCTAACGCTTTTTGCGCCGCCGCTGGCCGAATATGGAACGTATCTGCAACTAGTAAAGCCGCCAAGGCATTATTAACATTATAAGCGCCCATCATCGGAATCGTATACGTTTCGGTTGGCCAAAGGCTCGCTTTGAACTGCGTCGTTGCTCGGCTCGTTTGAACCGCACTCCCTACTAACGTGTTCGTAGCTGCCAATCCAAAGGTTCGCTGCCGTTGCTCAACGGTCGCAGCGCGGGCAGTCAATAATGGTTCATCACCATTATAAATGAAGGCACCATCCGCCTTTAAGCCGTGCACGATTTCCATCTTCGCATCGGCAATCTTATCGCGCGTGCCAAAGAATTCAATGTGCGCTTCTCCAATCATCGTAATAACGGCCACATCTGGCTGAACTAACCGACTTAGAAAGTCCAATTCACCAAAATGATCCATGCCCATTTCAACAACGACCACTTCCGTATTGGGTTCCATACTCAATAACGTAATCGGCACCCCAATTTGATTGTTAAAGTTGGCATGGGTCTTAGTCACGTTATATTGCGTGCTCAAAACGTTGGCAATCATATCCTTAGTGGTCGTTTTGCCATTACTACCCGTTACTGCGACTACTTTGGGATTGATTTTTTTTAAATAATACTGACCTAATTGTTGCAAGGCAACCAACGTGTCAGCCACTAAAATCACCGGTAGCTCGGTTGGTGCACTGGTCGCATGATCACTGGCCCATAAAGTTGCCACGGCGCCATGATCGATGGCACTTTGAATGAATTGGTGGCCATCATTAGCCCCGATTAACGGGATAAATAAGTCACCCGCTTTTAGCTGACGGCTATCGAAAGCAACACCTGTTACACTCACATTTGGCCAGGCTTGAGTCATATTTTCGGCTTGCACGGCCTTCGCAATTTCAGTCACTTGCATCTTCATAAAAATAAACGCTCCATTCATGGTTTTCCTATAATAGTGATAGAAAACCGTTCTTCTGACTAATTGTGCCACTATCTCGTCTTGCCAGTTTAATTTTGGCTACTCGCATAAAAATTATACCACTTTGCTAGGCCGGACTCTATGAACGCTCATAAACAAAAGGGGTAACCAGCAGTCTTTCTCAGACGACGCGGTTACCCCATTCCATTAACTCACTTTATAAATGATCTTCAAAAGCCGTTTTATCATGAATCTGAAGACCCCATTCACCAGAATTTAAATTAAATCGCAACGTCGCCACGTTATGGGTCCGCCTTGATTCTTCACTTCTTGCGGGATCAAACACCTCGATATCATCATTCGCCAATTTGGTATGCACAGGCACTAGTAATTGCCGTTGCCGGACCATGGATTGGTCAAAATAGATAAAGAGACCATCTGGCATCAACCGGACTAATTGTTTTAAAATGGCTTCTGGGACCCGCGGCACTTGTAAGCTCCGCATAAACATCCGCCGACCACGATATGCCGCTAAAGTATGGCGGACAATCGACGCACTCAGAACGTGACTAAAAGCCGAAATATAATAGAAGTATAGTTTAATCCCACCATTACGTTGCTCCAAGAAAACGTAATGATTGCGCAACTTGTAATTGAATGGCGAGCGAATCGGCCGATTCATATGGCCCAGATAAAGTAATTCAGCAATTTCCGTGGCCGTCAAAAAATCTAAATCACCGATTTCATCGTAATCCATCCATTTAACCACGGTCGAATGGCTCTGCAATAAATAACGGCGAATCTCATTTTCATCATTAATCACGTTTAAACCAGTATGCGCATTAACGGCATGCTCTTCATCGTCTACCCCGACCAGTGAAACTAAGTTAGCGGGCAACCGTTTAATGCCATGCACAAAATCACTTTGGTCAATACCATAAGCGAATACTAAATTATCAAGCTTTTCTAAATTCGCGTAAATATATCTGCGTTGCAACCGACTCACTCTTTCAACTGTCTATTTGGGATGATTCACATCTGCTTTAATCGTTCAATACGATCAGCCATGGGCGGATGCGTATCAAATAAATGGGTCCAAGAACGCTTGGCTTTAAAGGGATCCGAAATATATAATGCCGCACTGCTCGGGTCCGCTTTTTGCATTGGCTGGCTATCATCAATCTTCGTTAGTGCCTCAATCAACCCTTGTGGATTACGGGTCAACTCAACGCTCCCAGCATCCGCTAAATACTCACGGTTACGTGATAACGCCAACTGCACTAAACTAGCTGCAATTGGTGCCAAGATAATGACAATCACCGCAACCACCATCAAAATCACTTGTAACCCATTGCTACCGTCACGATCGTCATCACGTCGACGTCGACCACCACCCCACCAAAAGGAATTTAATCCCCAATTAACGAGTAAGCTGATTGCTGCTGTCAAAGCTAACGCAATTGTTTGTAGCCGAATATCATAATTTCGTACATGCGTCATTTCATGCCCGATAACGCCTTCTAATTCTTCTCGGTTCAAGCTGGCTTGAATACCAGTAGTGACTGCCACGGCAGCATGTTCCGGATTATTACCAGTCGCAAACGCATTCGGACTGGCATCCTCAATAATGAAGACACGCGGCATTGGCACTTTCGCGACTAGCGCCATATCTTCAACCATATGCCAAAGCTCAGGTGCCTCGTCAACTTGCTGAATTTCACGCGCATGATTCATATTCATGACCACATTGGTCGACTGACCAACCATAATACCAATATAAACTAACGCCACAATCAGGGCCATCACGAGTCCAGCCACGGCACTATCAAAAAACACATAGCCCACCGCCGCACCAATTACAGCCACTAACACGACAAAAGCGGCCATCACGTAAACCGTGTGCCGCTTATTGCGGGCAATTTGCTCAAATAACATGGGCGTAACCTCTAATCATCAAATGAAACGGTTGGTGCAGCTTTTTCAGCTTCTGGTACCGTTAAGAATTCAGTTGGTTGGAAATGATGCACCCCAGCCACTAAATTAGATGGGAATTGTTGCAATTTCATGTTGTAACTAGCCGCACTTGAGTTAAATAACTGCCGTGAATAGGCAATTTTATTTTCTGAATTCGTTAATTCTTCCATTAACTTGCTGAATTCCTGGTTTGCTTTCAAATCAGGATAGTTCTCAGCGAGAGCAAAGATACTTTTCAATGACCCCGTTAATTGATCAGAAACCGCCATGGATTGCTGATGATCACCACTAGGAACCTGGGTTAATTGATTTCGTAACGCGACAACTTGTTCCAAAGTACTTTTTTCGTGCTTCGCATACCCTTTAACGGTACTCACTAAGTTCGGAATTAAATCACTCCGACGTTTTAGCTGAACGTCGATTTGACTCCAAGCTTCTTGGGTATACATCCGGGCTTTAACAATGCCGTTATAGATAATTGCATAGATTGCCACCAAGACTAACACGACTGCAATAATAATTAATCCAACCATCAAGTGTAACCTCCTCATAAAATCTGATACTAGTCCTATTGTACCGTGAATTAACGCCTAACAACACTTAGCGGCTCAAAATTTAATATTTGTTATTGAAATGACTCTCAAATGACTTTTGTACAGCTGCGGGCGCTTGGGTAAAGGCCCATTTTTGGACATATTGGCCCCGAATCATCAATCGTCCCGCACCCGTTTTATCACACGTAATCAATGTAATCAGTGATTGACCAGGGACATCATTAATCACCGCTACGTCCGTCGCAGCAATAAATCGACGTTGTGTCGTCTTATAAGCATAAATATGTTGTGCATCCGTTAAATAAATCATTTGGCCAACTTGACTCTTATAGTAGAGTGGGCTGAACAATGCGCCGTGCTTAATCATATGATGACCCGCTAACGCATAGTTACCAGCCCCCATGGTCTGATTAGCTTTCAACGTACCTGCTGAAAGTGCAAGTGTCGCATTACTGACACCTTTACCAATCGGTAAGTATAAGTCAATCGACGGAATCGCAATCGAACCCACCACATTGACTGCGGACTTACTCAAGCGGGCCTTAGCCACCGTTTGAAAATCGAGTGACTTCACTTTAGTAAAATCAAAATCACCCTTTTTTTTGGTATTCTTTTTGACAGATTTAGCAGTAATCTTTGGTGCATATGAGCTGACCATTTGATCCTTGATCTGTTCATTAAAAATCAAAGCTAATGATAAGGCAATCAAAATCACGAAAATGCCTCGTCCTAACCACTTTAAGCCTGTTTTTTTCTTTGGCTGCATCGCCAGACCTCCCCCAATACTTAACCATTATCATCACGGTTCAACGTAAATATACCTTAATTAGCGCTAATAAGAAAGTCTCGTTCTCAAATGTTTTTCACCAATTAATTATTGCTTATCCAGTTCATAATATTTGCATAATCGATACTTGGTCTGTTATGCTATTAACATCAACTAAAAGAAAGTAGGTTGGACCTATGGATATCATGGTAAAAAATGATCTTAACCAATTAATGCAACAACGCGATGCTGGACCATTCATCGCCATCTATCTGAACACAGAAGCCGTTTTAAATGATTTGAACCGACGCCGTTTACAATTTAAACAACTCGTGAGTGACGCTCAGGAACAATTAGCACAACGCTTTCCTAAAACGAGTTTTCGACCGTTCCAAGTCCAATTCGATCAATTAGCTAATGACAATAGTTTCTGGTTAAAGCATACTGGCCCACAAACTGGCTTGATTGCTAACGCCCAACAACTATTAATTTTCGATTTACAAACACCCACTGATAATCAGGTCATCGTCAATAGTATGCCGGCGATTCGACCAATCTTAGCGGACCGGCAAAATGAATTTGATTTTGACCTACTAGCCCTAAGTGAAACTACAATGGCGCTTTATCAACAACGCCAAGGTCAGTTGATGGCAGTACCGTTACCAGATGACGCTCCTACCACGCTGAAAAAAGCATTAGGGTCTGAAAAACGTGGTGGTGACTTAAACTTTAACTCAAGCCCGGCTCACGGTTTAAACTACCACGGCCATAATGCCAAGGCTGAAGAACGTGAAATTGACCAACGCAACTACTTCTTACAGGTCGACCAGTATTGTTTAACCCACTACTCACAAGCGTCACAACGCCCATTAATCTTAATGAGTTTAGGGAACAATCAAGCCGCCTTCCGGAAGCTCAGTAAAAATCCATACTTGTCGCAACACTTATTAATCGAGACGTCGCCAAATGACCTATCCTTAACGGAAATCCAAGCGGCAACCGCTCCGATTCAGAAGAAATGGCATACTGAATTAACGGACATTCTCTTAACCCGTTATGATAATGCCAAATCGCGACAATTAGCTTTGGATGATCCATTTGACATGATTCAACCCGCCTTGGCTGGTCGGATTGATACCTTAATCGTCGCTGCCGATGCTCAAGTTAGCGGAACGATTACCGCTAGCGGCCAAGTCCAAACCACCGAGTTGACCATGCCAGATAACTTAATCGACGATTTAGTCGATGTGGTCATGAGTAAGCAAGGCCAGATTCGAATTATCCCGGCCGATCGGATGCCAGTTGAAACTGCCGCCTTAGCGTTATTACGTTACTAATTCTAAAATACTAAGTCAGCGCCGTCCAATTAGGACGGCGTTTTTGATATACGTCTAAACAGTACAAAAAAAGCCAACCGATAATTCGGCTGGCTTTTCATTAAATAAACGCTTATTTGAGACCATATTTCTTGTTGAAACGATCGACCGCACCATCGACCTTGGTAAACTTTTGCTTACCAGTGTAGAAAGGATGTGAGTCCGAAGTAACTTCAACCCGGATTAATGGGTAAGTGTTACCATCTTCCCATTCAACAGTTTCGTCAGACGTTGCTGTTGAACCAGAGATAAACTTAAAGCCAGTTGTTGAATCTTGGAAAACCACTTGGTGGTAATCTGGATGAATTCCTTTTTGCATAATATTACGCTCCTTTGCCCTGAATCATTTGCTGAGACAGAGATTATCATAGTTTTAATCAACGCTAAATATTTTATCATGAATCCGCGCGACACGCAACGGTTATCTATGTGACCGCCGACTAGCTGGATTAAATTTAAGACTGCCTAAATCATGTAAGAAAGCCGTATTCGTCTCGGTATGCTTTAAGAATTGGAGAATCTGTTCCGTATATTCTAACGCATTCCCCGTCATTGACCGCCGTAATTGCCAGACTGGCTCTAAATTAGCCTGCCGTAACAAGAGTTCTTCTTTTCGCGTACTGGATTGTTTCAAATCCAGTGCAGGGAAGACCCGTCGTTCGGCCAATTCCCGGGAAAGCTGTAACTCCGAGTTACCAGTTCCCTTAAATTCCTCATAAATCATATCATCCATCCGACTACCCGTTTCGACTAACGCCGTCCCTAAGATTGTCAGACTACCGCCCTCTTCAATATTTCGGGCTGAACCGAAGAACCGCTTAGGCTTATAGAAAGCCGTCGGGTCTAAACCACCGGATAATGTACGCCCACTAGAAGGCATCGTTAAATTATATGCACGCGTCAACCGCGTGATTGAATCTAACAAGATAACCACATCTTGTTTATCTTCCACTAAGCGACGCGCACGCTCCAAGACCAGTTCCGCTACGCGGACATGGTTTTGCGGTTGCTGATCGAAAGTCGAGCTCACAACTTCACCTTTAATCGAGCGTTCCAAATCAGTAACTTCTTCTGGCCGTTCATCAATTAATAACATAATTAATTTTGCCTGGGGATAATTCGTCATAATCCCATTGGCAATATTTTTGAGCAAGGTTGTTTTACCGGCCTTAGGTGGCGCAACAATTAAGCCTCGTTGTCCGAAGCCAATCGGCACAAATGTATCAATCAACCGAGTTGATAACGTTTGCTTATTGGTACTCAGCTTAATCTGGCGTTCTGGATATAGCGGCGTTAGCGCTGGAAAATGGGGCCGCTGTTTCGCCTCATTCGGATCTTTGCCATTAACGGTTCCTACGCGCATCAGCCCATAATACCGTTCACTAGGCTTGGGTGGCCGGGCTTGACCAGCGACATAATCCCCATTGCGCAACCCAAAACGATGAATTTGTGATTGCGAAATGTAAATATCTTCTTGGGAAGGGCCATAATTAATTGGACGCAAAAAGCCGTAGCCCTCTTGCCCAATTATTTCGAGGACACCCTCCATTTGGACAAAGCCGCGCTTCTTATCTTGTTCCCTTAAAACTGCTAATGACAATTCTTTTTTATTCATCTGTGAATAATATTGAATTTTATAGTCACGCGCATAAGTATAAATTTCCTTGAGGGTCTTTTGCTCAAGGTCATGCATTGTTAGAATCTTTTCCATTATCACTGCTCTTTCTCAGCTTATGATGAGCGGCTTTAGCCCTCAGGAACTTGTTCGTCAGTTGCAATTTCGACATCTGCACCTAACGTATGCAACTTTTCAACCACTCGGTCATAACCACGTAAAATGTTATCGGCGCGAGAAATTTCAGTTGTTCCATTGGCAATTAGTCCAGCAATCATTAGGGCCGCACCCGAACGGATTTCGCCAGCTTCCACGTGCGCACCTTGCAGATGAGCTGAATGGCCCACCACAATTAAGTTATCTTGAACGTGAATATTAGCGCCCATTTTTCTTAGTTGCGCAATGTGTTGCGTCCGTTGTGGATAAATCGTATCAATGACGACACTACTGCCGTTAGCCCGCAACAAAAGTGGGGTAATCGGTTGTTGTAAATCCGTGGCAAAGCCCGGATAGGTCATCGTCTTAACCCGCACTGGGCTTAATTCCCCAACACGAGGTACATAAATACTATCTTCATTAATCTGTAGATCAACACCCATTTCGAGCATTTTAGCCGTGAAGGACTCCATGTGTTCTGGAATCACATTCTTTAATAAGACGCCATCGCCCATAGCAGCAGCTAATGACAAATAAGTCCCAGTCTCAATCCGATCGGGAATAATCGTGTGGGTTGCGCGTGACCGTAATGAGTCCACGCCTTCAATCCGGATAACATCCGTACCGGCACCGCGAACTTTGGCCCCTAAGTTATTCAAAAACGTAGCTAAATCAATAATTTCAGGTTCTTTAGCAGCATTCTCAATAGTCGTCGTCCCGTGTGCTTTGACGGCGGCCAAGATAATGTTAATCGTTGCCCCAACTGAGACGACGTCTAAAAAGATACGGGCACCATGTAAGCCTTCCGTACCCGTCGAAATAAAAACGGAATCATTTTTCTCGACAACGTTGGCACCCAGAGCCTTAAACCCTTTGATGTGCTGGTCAATTGGACGCGGACCGATATTATCCCCACCTGGGAATGTGACGGTTGCTCGATTAAATCGCCCGAGTAATGCGCCCATAAAATAATAAGAGGCCCGCAAGCTTTTAATTGCGTGACTTGGTAATTCAGATTCATTAATATGCGTTGGATCAATCGTTAAAACATCATTTTCAAAAGTGGAATGGACATTCATCGATTCCAGAATAATTTTTAAATTGTGTACGTCTAAGATGTGCGGAACCGTATCAAATCGGACCGGAGTGTCTGCTAAAATCGCAGCAGGAATCAGTGCGACGGTACTATTTTTTGCGCCACCGATCGTTAATTCCCCAGAAAGTCGTTTTCCGCCATGGATAATCATTTTTTTCATAACATAACTTTCCTCGCTAAATAAGTGTCACACTGTATCATACAATCAATAACCATAATAAAGAATGTCATGCAAAAAAACAACCAATATCAGGAAACTGTAATCTTTTTTGCGCATAAAATTTTAAACTTAATAAATTTAACCGTTTTCATTACTGATTTTAACTTTTTTTGCCAAAAAAATAAGTCTGGGTTGCCCCAAACTCATTTATTCAATCGTTATTTAACAGTACCCGTCACATTTGCAGCATCAATGAACGCTTTAAATAAGCCTTCAGGCCGGTTGGGACGTGATAAAAATTCTGGATGATACTGACTTGCAACAAAGAACCGTTGCTTAGGTAATTCAATCACTTCTACCAAGCGGTTATCTGGCGAAGTCCCAGAAAAGACCATCCCTTTAGCTTCCATCGCTTCACGGTATTCATTGTTGAATTCATACCGATGACGGTGCCGTTCCATGACAACTTCTTCATTATGATAAGCTTTAGCTGCAACCGTTCCCGGCTTCAACTTGCAGGGATAAGCGCCCAAACGTTGGGTGCCACCCATTTCTTCAACATCTTCTTGGTCCGCCATCAAATCAATAATGTTGTCTGGCGTGTCTGGATCAATTTCCGTTGAATTAGCAGTCTTTAAGTTTAAGACGTCGCGGGCAAATTCAACACTTGCCATTTGCATCCCTAAACAAATCCCTAAGAATGGCACATCATTTTCGCGCGCATACTTAATTGTCGTAATCTTGCCTTCAATCCCACGGTCGCCAAAGCCACCGGGAACCAAGATACCGTCCGCATCGCCCAGTAATGCTTGCACATTTTCAGGTGTGACATCTTCTGCGGAAATTTTATTTAGTTCAATTTCGGCATCATCCGTATAACCAGCATGCTTTAATGCTTCTGTAACGGAGATATAGGCATCTTGTAACGCAACGTACTTTCCAACCAAAGCAATCTTAATTGTCCGTGAGAGGTGCTGTACGTGACGTTCAAGGTCTTCCCATTCGCTCATATCAGCCTTAGGTGCTTGCATTTCAAAATGATCTAAGACAATCTGATCCATATTTTGTTTTTGCACATTTAATGGAATGGAATAGATCGTCTTAACATCTAAGGATTCAATTACGGCTTCTGGTTCAACGTCACAAAATGAAGCAATCTTATTGCGCATTTCGCGCGTAATTGATTGTTCAGTCCGCACCACCAACATATTAGGTTGAATCCCGTAACTCCGCAGTTCTTTAACAGAATGTTGCGTTGGTTTAGTCTTCATTTCACCAGCAGCCCGCAAATAAGGAATTAAGGTCGTGTGAATGTAGAACACATTATCTGACCCTAAGTCACTCTTCATTTGACGTAGTGCTTCAATAAATGGTAAAGATTCAATATCCCCAACCGTCCCACCAATTTCAGTGATGACAATGTCAGAATCAGTTGTCGTGCCGGCCCGCATAATTTTTTCTTTAATTGCATTAGTAATATGTGGGATAACTTGGACCGTGGCGCCTAAATAATCGCCCCGTCGTTCTTTTTGTAGAACTTCTGAATAAATCTTACCGGTCGTTACATTGGAATATTTGTTCAAGTTAATGTCGATGAACCGTTCGTAATGTCCCAAGTCCAAATCAGTTTCCGTCCCGTCATCAGTGACAAAGACTTCACCATGTTGGTAAGGACTCATCGTACCAGGATCAACGTTGATATATGGATCAAACTTCTGAATGGTGACTTTTAAGCCCCGATTTTTCAGTAATCTCCCTAATGATGCTGCGACAATGCCTTTACCAATTGACGACACAACGCCACCAGTTACAAAAATATATTTGGTCATGTGATAACTCCTTAAAGATTTATTTCGTGGGGATATTATAAATAAAGAAAACTCCCTATTCAGTGAATAGGGAGCTTGATTTCGTTCGTTTGTCTCTAGTATGACTACCAGAGAGCCCAAATAAGATAATACAAGTAGAATCAACATCCGTCAAGTTAAATCCCAGCAAATAGTCTACTTGTTTTCGGTTTCGCTGTCATCATCATCGAAGTCGTCGTCATCATCGTCATCGTTCAACTCTGATAATTGCCCTTCAATACCATCTGGCAACGTTTCGTCAGCTGCATCATCATCATCGGTATCATCGACACCTGATAAATCATCATACTTGCTGGCGCTAGCCGAATCATCATCGTCATCGGCCTGATCGTCATCATCATCGTAGTTATCATCGTCTTCAGGATCGTCGTCATCGTAATCAATCACGTCGTCATCGTCCCCGGCGTCTGCTAAGAAAGCATTAACCTTCTTCCGCTTTTTACGCTTAGGCCGATCTTCATCCTCATCGTCGTCGGTATGGATAACCGCTTCGTCAATGGATTCAAATGGGTACCATGCACGCAGGCCCCACATATTGTCACCGAGCGAAATGAAACTACCATCGATGTTTAAATCGGTATAAAATTGTGATAAACGCTCCCGAATTTCTTCGTCACTTTTACCCAAATAAGTTTGTACCGCATTAGCTAAGTCGGCAAAGCCCATGGCATCGCCATGTTGCGACAAAATCGCATGACCAACCTCGATTAAAGATAATTCGGACTTTTTCTGTCCATCAAATTGTTTTAGTTCCAAACTGGTGCACGTCCTTTCCACAGTTTACAGTTCATCATACCAAATCAAGCTGTAAATTGCAATCGTAGCTTGTAGTCGCCAATCGGTTGTTCACCTGCGTATAACTGATAGTTAACGTTGACTTCGCCTGAAAATGGGCGTTCTCGCAACCGGACGCGTAGCATCGGTGTCACCGTGTCGACCGGCAAAATACCCATCGGCGTCCGATAACGGGCTTGAATCCGTTTGCCATTGGAAAAATGGAGCCGCAACCGATTTTCAGCACTCCGCGTTAAGACCACATCGCCATTGGAAACCAGCTTGATGGTTACGGGGACGGGCGCCGCATCATCGCTCACTTCTTTGTACCGCAAATAAAAAGCGTCCCCCATCTGTACTAACTGACCATCAACATCCAGGGCATAATTGGCGGTATCACCTGCTTGTATCGCTTGGGTCTCCAGATGGATCGCCACCGGGACCCCCGTTGTTAAATCATCCATCACTGTTCCTCCTTATCAGTAGCCGTTTCAAGTTACCAGTCAATAACCAAACTTGAAACCAACCTTATTAAGTCACTTAAATGCTATTCTAAACGCTCAAACCAAAACCAGCAATAACCAGCCTCGGATTCGGCTAATTAACCACACCTCACTAGTCAAATTAGAGCCTAATCGCCGTTACGACATGCTAGTTTAATTATAAGCCATGCCACTAAAATTGCCTAAAAATCAATCTATCCAGTAATTGCCCTGCGTGGTGCTTACTTTTCGAGTATAATTAACGTTGTAACCGATATTTTGAGGGGATGACACCGTCATGCAATCAACTATTGCAACTTTAACACAATTTTACCAGCCTGACGAAATCGTGGACAGCTTTGCTTATACGAATGCTTTATTATGGTTAACTGCTGAAATTCAGCAACCACTGGTTCATTATTGGCAGCTGCCCCAAACAGTCATCCTAGGTTTGCTTGATCAACAACTGCCCGCTTTAAAGACCGGTCTCACGACCCTTAACGCTGCCGGCTATCGGACACTGTTGCGTAACTCGGGTGGTTTAGCTGTTGTCGCCGACCCCGGCGTGCTGAATGTGTCACTCTTTTTACCAGCACAACGGGCCGACTATTCCATTGAAGCAGCTTATCAGCTCATGACGAGTTATGTGCAAGCCGTTTGGCCAGCCTGGCCAATTCAAGCCGGCGAAATCACACACTCTTATTGTCCGGGTGCTTATGATTTAAGTATTGCAGGTCAAAAAATTGCCGGTATGTCACAACGCCGAACGGCTTCCGCATTAGTCATCATGCTCTATCTTAGTGTGAATGGCAATCAAGCCCAGCGGGGTCAGCTCGTCCAACAATTCTATCAAACAAGTTTAGCGGGTCAGTTGGACGATCGCTTTCCTCAGGTGGACCCGCAAGTCATGACGACCATGGCCGATCAATTACACCGGCCATTAACAGTCCAAACGGTCATTCAGCGCTTCGATACTGTCCTCGGACAACACGGCGTCGTTGACCGGCAAAAATTACCACGGTTAATCGCTGAGCCTGAGTTTCAAGCACACTTAACCCACGCCTATCAGCAAATGCGACGCCGTCAAGAGCGCCTTAAATAAAATTAGTGAACGGAGGCATTTAGTTGTCATATCGTAATCAATTATTGCCCATGGAAAAGGTCTTTCGCGACCCTGTCCATGACTACGTTTATATTCAGCATCAAGTGATTCTAGACCTTATTAACACATCTGAATTTCAGCGGTTGCGTCGCATCAAGCAATTAGGCACCACATCATTAACTTTTCATGGCGCTGAGCATTCACGCTTTGGCCATTGTTTGGGCGTTTATGAAGTTAGTCGACGTATCTGTGATAACTTTGAACGCAATTACCCAACCAAGATCCCTGGTGATGGCGGTTGGGATGACCGTGAACGCCTCGTCACATTGTGTGCCGCTTTACTCCATGACATCGGCCATGGCGCATACTCGCATACTTTTGAACATATTTTCCATACCGACCACGAAGCCCTGACCGTCAAAATCTTGACGTCGCCGGAAACTGAAGTGAATCAAGTGTTACGGCAAGTGGCCCCAGAATTCCCAAGTCAGGTTGCTGCAGTTATTCAAAAAACTTACCCAAATCCACAAGTCGTCCAAATGATTTCCAGTCAAATTGATGCTGACCGCATGGATTATTTATTACGGGATTCTTATTTCACCGGTACTAATTACGGTAATTTTGATTTAACTCGTATTTTACGGGTGATGCACCCCTATCAAGGCGGCATTACATTCGCAATGGAAGGCATGCATGCGGTTGAGGATTATATTGTTAGTCGCTTTCAAATGTACATGCAAGTGTACTTCCATCCGGTCTCACGTTCGATGGAGGTCATTTTAGACCACTTATTGGAACGTGCCAATGAACTTTATCAAAGTCATGCGACCGATGCTGAAGCTACCCCTTATATGCTATTACCCTTTTTTAACCACAACTTTACGTTACAAGACTATTTGCGCTTAGACGATGGCGTTTTAAATACTTACTTTACCCACTGGCGTGATAGTCAGGATCCAATTTTAGCCGATTTAGCCATGCGCTTTTTAGATCGCCGGCCATTAAAATCTGCCCGGATTGATGTACAGACCCAATCGCTCGTCCCAAAACTACAAACTTTAATCGAACGAGCAGGGTTTAATAGTCATTATTACACTGATACTAATGATAGTTATGACTTACCCTATGATGCTTATGACCCTAAGATGAAAAAGCCGCGGACACAGATTGAATTAATGCAAGAAGACGGCAGCTTAGTTGAACTCTCAACAGTCAGCGATCTCGTCCGGGCGATTACTGGGAAAGTCTCTGGCGATCGGCGCTTCTTCTTTCCCAAAGAAATGTTGAGTCGGACAGCTGAGGTTGACTTATTTGATCCAATCTATCAAGCTTTTCAGCAACATATTCAAAATGATCGGTTAATTATTTAGCAGTTATTATTTTACATGGAGGAATTAGTCTAATGTCAGTTAAGCTCATTGCCATCGATATGGATGGCACCCTACTAAACGAACACAGTGAACTCAATCCAGCAACCATTCAGGCCGTGCAAGCAGCCCGGGCTCAAGGAATCAAAGTAGTACTCTGCACCGGCCGTCCCTTAAGCGGCGTCACCCCTTTTCTGAAACAATTAGCCATTACCGGAGATGACGAATACGTCGTAACCTTCAATGGGGCCATGGCTCAAACCGTGGAAGGCCGCATCATTACCAGTTTGACGCTGTCGCACAATGATTATATTGATATCGAAGCGTTGAGTCGGAAGATTGGCGTTCATTGTCACGTCGAAAGTGAAGACCACATCTATACCGCCAATGCTAACATCAGTCCTTATACAGTCGGCGAAAGCTTCTTAGTTAATATGCCAGTCCGTTACCGGACTGCCGAACAGATGCGGTCTGATTTGCCGATTGTAAAATGTATGTTCATTGATGACCCCCAGATTCTAACAGCGGCCATTAAAAAGATTCCAGCTGAAATTTATGACCGTTATTACCTGGTCCAATCAGAAGCTTACTTTTTAGAATTGATGAATCCTGAAGCTAGTAAAGGTCGGACCTTACAAGTACTCGCTGAACGATTAGGCTTCACGGCGGATGAAGTGATGGCCATCGGTGATCAAGGCAATGATCTCAGCATGCTTAAGTATGCAACGAACAGCGTTGCAATGGGCAATGCAATTCCCCAAGCAAAGGCGCTCGCTAAATACGAAACTAAAACCAACGTTCAAGACGGCGTCGCCCACGCCATTAATACTTGGGCCCTCGCTAAATAACCGCAAATCACAAAAACGAGCCTGAAAAATCAGGCTCGTTTTTGTGTTTAACTTATTCTGAATCATGGTTAGCTTGTTGCTCAACTTGCCCACTCGTTGGGTAATACCGATAAATGTCGGTCGTACTTGTCGCCACGGTATCAGTTGCATGAATGACTTCAATCTGATAATAATGACTCGTCCTAGCAAGCACATTGAACTGGTCTGACTTGGAAAACGTGACCGTTGCCGCCGCCTTAAATTCACTCAAAATAGCCTGATCAGAGACCGCACTACTGCTCATGCTACTGGTCGCTTCGTTAGCTTGGCTCGTCGCCGTCTCACTACTTGTACTAGCAGTACTACTACTCGTACTGCTCTCAGCAATACTACTTGAACTGGTTGTACTCGTGGTAGCAGTCTGACTGCTGCTAGTGGTACTTGTACTAGCGACTGCCGAACTTGCTTGCCCTGAACTGGTTGATTGCGACGCTTCATAGTTCATAATGGCTTGCTTCATTGCCAGTGCTTTTTTCTGTAATTGTTTGATAACTGGGTGAACAGGATCAATTTGGTCTAACTTATCAATCGCCGTTTTCGAACGAGCTAGCGCATGCACACTTAGCTCATCACGGGCCGCATTATAATAGCTGTTCGCTAACTTAACTTGCTGATACTGATGAACCAGTTCAGCGCGCGCTTTAATAAAAGTGGCATCAGTGGTGCCTTGATAAGCAGTCAACGTCTCAAAATAGCCCTTGGCTAAGCTCAATTCATTATCACTTAAAGCATCCGCCGCTTTTTGATAATGCTTTAAACCCGTCGTCAAATTATCAATCGTTGCATTTGACGTCTTAGCGGCCGCCAATGTTTGTAGCGCCGCTGCAATTTTTTGGTGCGAAATTTGTTGATTCGCCTTGGTCAAAACCGTTGCGTTACTGTGCGTGGTCGTTCCAGCAGTAGTTGAACGATTCGTTGCACTCCGCGAAATTGGCGCACAACCCGACAAAGTGAAAAGCCCAAATAAGATGATCACCATCAGCCCCAAACGTGGTCGATGTGTAAGATCCACGGCAAATCCCTCCCTTTTAACTTCGTCCATTATAACATTAACGTTAACAATGCCACCTATTTTCTCAAAACCACCGCGCTAACCTAAATTAACTTTACTAACCAGGCCCCGTAAATCAGAATCAATCCAATAACCGCAACCAAGTTAGCCCAATGATATAACACAATCAAGGCCAAATACTCACGAAACATCGCAAAGGGAACATAATACCACGGTGTCCGCGATCCTCGGCTAACTATATTCAAACGTAACCGGCGTGCTAAAATATTAGCACGAAGCACATGGTAATCGCTGGTCACCACGACTGCCCGATAAAAGGGCTGGCGTTTGACCAACCAAGTGTGCGAAAATTTTAGATTTTCAAGCGTCGAAGTCGATTGATTTTCTTCTTGAATCACATCAACTGGTATCCCTAGCGCCACTAAATATTGACGCATAGCCGTACTTTCAGCCATGATTTCATCTGGACCTTGACCACCCGAAACAATTAACTTAATTGGTTGATGATATTGCGCACGTTGCCCACGATAAAATTTAGCCGCCGCTTTCAATCGATAACTTAACGTGCGCGTTGGTCGACCATCCGGCATTAAGCCAGCACCTAACACAATAATTGCATCGACCGGCCCGCGCCGACCTAACCGAGTCGTCACACCCGCGACTAAATAGGCCAAAAATCCAGCCGCAAAATAGGCGGTTAACACTAACGCTAGCCCTAATAATTCCCAGAGCCATCGTTGCTGCCAGCACAAGCCATTTAATGCCAATAACCCAAGCATGGCAACCAATAAAACACCAACGATTGCTAACAAACTATAATGTAAGTGCCAGCCCTCTTTGCGAATTAAGCGATAACTATACCGAATAAAGCTTAGGGCCACGACCAATACGAGGATTGGTAACACCAGATAACCCACTAGCTTTAGCCCCACAATAATAAATTGCCAAAGGGGACTAGCTTGATTGCTAACCGTCCGATAAGCTGCTAGGGTCAATCCAATAATCGCGGCACTCACAAAATACCCCGTTAACCAGCGCCGCCGATCCGTCAATTGTAGCGTAATCGCAATGACCAACGCTAAACTGCCCCAATAAAACCAATTCATGTCACCCCACCTCCCTTTAGTCCAATACTTCCATTGTAGCTAAAAACAACCCTAATTGCAGATTTTAACTTAATTTAGCACCAAAAAAAGTGTTTGGGTAATTGCCCAAACACTTTGTCATTAAAAATTAGTCTAGTTTTCTTCGTTATGGAACCGATTTTTGAACAATGGACTAACTGGTTTGTTTTCATGAATGAACTTAATGGCTTGACCCATCAATTGTCCAACGGAAACTTGAACAATCTTATCAATCTGCTTTTCAGCTGGTAAAGCAATCGAATCCGTCACAATCAATTTTTTGATAGGTGACTTTTCAATCCGTTCAATCGCTGGACCTGAAAGTACTGGATGCGTACAACTGGCATAAACATCCGTAGCACCAGCATCCATCAAGGCTTGCGCCCCCAAAGTAATCGTCCCAGCAGTATCAATCATATCATCAATCATGATGGCCCGTTTGCCCTTCACATCACCGATAATGTTCATAACTTCTGCAACGTTAGCCCGTGGTCGACGTTTGTCAATAATGGCAATTGGGGCCTTCAAGAATTCAGCTAACTTCCGAGCCCGCGTCACCCCACCATGATCTGGTGAAACCACAACGGCATTTTCAGCTAAGTGATGCGTTAAGAAATAGTCAGCCAACAGCGGCGCTCCCATTAAATGATCCAATGGGATATCAAAAAATCCTTGAATTTGAGCAGCATGTAAATCAAGTGCCAAAATCCGGGTTGCGCCAGCTGTTTCCAGCATGTTAGCAACTAGCTTGGCAGTGATTGGTTCCCGCGAACGCGCTTTGCGGTCTTGGCGTGCATACCCATAATAAGGGATGACCACGTTGATGGTCTTAGCACTAGCTCGCCGTAACGCATCAATCATAATCAATAATTCCATTAGGTTATCATTAACTGGTGCTGAGGTCGATTGGATGATGTAAACTTGGTCACCACGAATACTTTCCTCAATGTTAATACGAATTTCGCCATCGCTAAACCGATCGACGGATGTCTTACCTAACTTAACACCAACGGCTTCAGCAATTTTTTCTGCCAATGGTTTATTTGAATTCAAAGCAAAAATCTTCAACTTTGGATCAAAATACTGTTCTGACATAATTTCCTCCATTCAAAACTTATTACATATAAATAATATGCATTTTGGGGCCGAAAAGCAAGCCCCCCTAACCGTTATAAATTGCATTAGACTGGGCTAGCAGTGGCTATTTCGGGTTTTCAGCGCCGTTGTTACTTTAATATTAAAGTTTCGTGAGGTGAAATTCGTTCGGATTTTACGAGTATACCGACTTAACCCAAACAAAACGAAACCGTTATCACAAATTTCGATTCATCTTTGGCTGGATACTCTGATGACTTTTGCGCTAACATCTTTGTTTTTAATGCCGCTACTTCGATCATCCTGTTCAACGCTGATAAAACGGCAACTTCAGGTTAGCTTCCATGCAAGTCACAATTTTGCCAACTGAAGCCACCCCAGTGTTACTAATGCTAGAATCAGCCCGACCGCAAAAGTCGCCGTTGCGCCCCCGATATTATAGCTTAAAACAAATCCCAAGCTGCCGATTGGCGTTGCCAACATGACGACCGTACTAATCAAACCAAAAATTGCGCCTAGTTGCTGCGGATCGGCTTTGACCATAATTAAAGCAAAAAACTTAGGATCCAATTTACCAGTCAAACAGGCCAAGCTAAAGGTGGCTAGCAAAATCGCCCACAAATGTGGATATACCAGTAGCACGAGAAACTCACTCGCCAAACAGCCAGCAATGCTGATGATGAGCTGCCGTATACTGAGTCGATCTACCCAAGTTTGTTTTGTCAGACCACCAACTACCGTTCCACCAACAAAGCCAAAATTCACTAATAGAATAGCAACACTATAGCTGACTGGTAACTGATCAGCTCGATTAATAAAGAATAAATTCAACGTTGCGGTTAAGCCGTTGGCCAACAGATTGCACCCCATCACAAGCCCTAATCCACTAACCGCCGATAGTTGCATCACGTCACGTAATACTGGTTGCAAAGCCGGCCACACATGCTGCTGGGAGCGTGGTACTGATAATTGGCTAGTCGCTGGCATTTTTAGCGTTGCGTGACCAAGTTGCAAGCAGACCGCCGACAGTAAAAAGGCAATGGCATTCAAGTCGCCTGCGAGTGCATAGTTATGTGTTGCCGCCATTACGGCAACCCCGCACGCTTGCCCAACTGGCTGAACCAATGTACTGACACTCTGATTCAGACCCAACGCCTGTTGTCGATTGCTAGTAACGATGCGGCCCTGCAACACTAGGGTAAACAAACTACTACCGTAATTACCAATCGTATCAGAACTCATATTAATGGCAACGACCACGTAAAAAACCCAAACGACATGCTGATTAATCACTTGGGCTAACACTAAATACAAGGCCGCTTGCACTAATTTGGTCTGAATCATCAACCGTGGCTTCCGCTTAGTCTGATCCGCCGCTCGACCAACCAGAACACCAAAAACACTTGGTAAAACGGTTGCCACTGACACGACTGAAACCAATAATTTGGGCTGCGTAAAACTCTTGGCATAGGTTAACAAAATAATATTAAACAAACTGACCCCCAACGTTGAAAAAAGGTTGGCGCTAACTAGCGTTTGGACGGTTCGATTTCTCAGTATTGTGTGCAATTTTCAAGACCTCCCTAATTGACTAAACCTTAGTTTACGTGCCATAGTCGTGTTACAACGATTAATTAGGTGGCATATAGGCCACATTAAGGAGGTTACAATGAAAACTCTCGGTCTAACAGTCAAACAAATTCGTTTAGATAAGGGCTTTTCTCAAAAAGAAATCTATACTGGCATCGTCTCGCGATCCTTTGCAACCCGCTTCGAGCATGGACAGCATGATATCGCAGCGACGAAACTCTTCGCCATCCTAGATAATCTAGGTGTCTCAGTTGACGAATACCGGTTTATTGCGCAACACTATCAGTCTTCACCACTTGACCGAGCCTTGCTAATCACTACTCAGGCCTATCGTGACCAAAACTTTACTTTTCTAACTGATTGGGTGCGTGACCATCAGCATAGTCCCAAAACTTACGAACGACTGATTGCTAGCTATACAAGTATCCGTTTGATTGCCTTTGATCATCGACAGATGCCCCTCACCGCCGCTGTCCAACCGGCCTATCAACACTTACGTCAAACAAAGACTTGGACGGTACAAGAATTAAAATTAGTCAGCTTGCTCCCCGCCTTAGTCGCAAGTGACGCCGGCATTGCAGCGCTAGCTGACTTTACCCTTAAAATGGAACAAAATTGCTCCCGGTAACAAACGACATTTGGTGATCCATTCCACGTTTTAAATGACTTGATTGACTACTATGGGACTGTGTTGCAAACTTACCTTAACTGGCGCGAATTTGATTGTGCCCGTGCTTTGGCAACTAAATTTCAAGCACTCGATCCAACCCGCTTAAATTGGGATGGCCGCATCGGTCGTCAATTTTGGTTAGCCATCTGGGCTCTTTATTTTGGCGACGCAACTACTGGTCAAACAACGCTCAAAAAACTCATGGCAGTCGAACGACTACATCGGCCGATTATTGATACGAATTTACGGACAATTATTCAAGTACGCCAGCTGGAAGCCCAAGCCTACCGAAAAGGCAAGCTGAATTAAATGATTGCCTTGGTTTTGTTGCGATGATTAACAGCTTAATTATTTTGACTTAACCGGCCTGTAAAACAAAAGTTGCTAGGAAAGACTCAAAAACGAGTCTTTCCTAGCAACTTTTCGTTTAAATCAGCATTATGCCCCTGATTTATTTTTAATTACGGTCTAATTATTTTCTGGTTCATGTGGTAATTTTTTCCAATAGTCTGGTTTATTGGTTTGACGGGCACGTGCAATCGCCATGTCGTGGAAATTAACATCGTCCGTAATCGTCGAACCAGCCGCGATAAAGGAATGATCGGCAACTTCAACTGGTGCAATAACATTGGAATTGCTACCGATGAAAGCTGCATCACCAACGTTAGTATGATGTTTATTAACGCCATCATAATTGATAAAGACCACACCACAGCCAACGTTAATATCCTGACCTAAAGTCGCATCACCAACATAAGTTAAGTGACCTACCTTTGTCCGCGCGCCGATTTGGGCTTTCTTCACTTCCACAAAGTTACCTAAGTGGACATGTTCCCCAATCTCAGCTTGTGGTCGTAAATGACTATAAGGCCCAATATTGCTATCCGCATGCATGATGGAATCTTCTAAGAATGACGACGTAACGGTCACCCGGTCTTCAATCGTCATATCATGAATTTCTGAATGTGCGCCAATAAAACAATCTGAACCAATCGTCGTCTGACCTTTAATTAAGACCCCAGGTTCCACAACCGTATCGGCTCCAATCTTAACACCAGCATCAATATACGTCGCTGCGGGATCAATGATTGACACCCCATTAGCCATATGCGCTGTATTAATTCGTTCTTGCATAACCTTCGTGGCTTGGGCTAATGCTGCTCGCGTATTAACACCCATGGATTCATCAAAATCACTCATCCGGTAAGCGGCAACAATATCGCCTTGCGCCTTCATAATCTGAATCACATCAGTTAAATAATATTCACCTTGCGCATTATCATTGGTCACTTGATGTAACGCCGCAAATAATTTCTGATTATCAAAACAGTAAACGCCGGTATTGATTTCATGAATCGCTTGCTCAGCTTTAGTCGCATCTTTTTGTTCAACAATTTTTTCAACAATGCCTAAATGATTCCGAACAACGCGTCCATACCCTTGTGGATCAGGGGCTTCTGAAGTCAACACGGTCCCAGCGGCCTTCTTTGCCTGGTGGTATTCAAACAACTCTTGGAAAGTTTCAGCGCGGAATAACGGGGTATCCCCACTCACAATCAAAGTCATCCCGTCAGCATCGCGTAATAAATCTTCAGCTTGTAAGACAGCATGACCGGTCCCTAATTGGGACGTTTGCTCCGCATAATAGGTCCGGTCACCTAAAGCCGACTCCACGTCCTTAGCACCATGACCCACAATGGTCACAATCTTATTCATCGAAGTGGCTTCAACTTGGGTCAACACGTGGTCAACCATCGCCTTACCACAAACTTGGTGGAGCACTTTGACTAACTTGGATTTCATCCGGGTCCCTTTACCAGCGGCCATGATGATAGCATTTTTGGTTGTCATAACAAAATTTCTCCTTAGTCTTCAATTCACTTAATCATACCAAAGAATAGGTTCAAAAACATGGCCTTTAGACCTCCGCTCCAAAAACCTTCTCTAAATAGTTACCAGGAATGACTTTGATTGCTTTTTCATTATCATTAACATTAGTGACCTGTAACAATGACGTATAGTCATCAATCAACCGATTACCCGTAAAGGCCGCTTCGGCAAAGACGGTAATGCCAATCAAATTAGCATCAAATTCTTCAATTAACGTCTTCATCCCGTTAATCGTGCCGCCACCTTTCATAAAGTCATCCACAATTAAAACATTGGCGCCTTCGGTTAGACTACGCTTCGATAATTCCATTTTTTTAATGCGTTCAGAAGAACCGGAAACATAGTTCACGCTAACCGTAGAACCTTCGGTAATTTTAGAATCGTTACGGACAATCACAAATGGCACGTTCAAATACGTTGCCACACTCTGGGCAATTGGAATTCCCTTGGTAGCTACCGTCATCACTGCGTCAATTTTTTGATTCAAGTATTGCGTTGCAATCACTCGACCCACTTGCCGCAAAATTTCTGGTTGCCCCAAAATATCGGATAAGTAAATATAGCCGCCGGGTAAAACCCGATCCTTGTCAGCAACTAAGTCCGTCATTTTATCAATAAATGTTTGGGCTTCTTCTTTTAAGATATAAGGAATAAAGCGAGCGCCTCCCGCAGCGCCTGGAATCGTTTCTAGAATCCCGGTACCGCGCATCTGGAAGGTGCGTTTCAAAATCGTTAAGTCTTCACTAATGGAAGATTTCGCCGATTCGTAACGCGCCGCAAAATAAGTTAACGAGACCAATGTATGGGGTCGTTCCAACAAATAGCGCGTCATATCAATTAAACGTTCGCTTCTACGTACTTTCATGTTTCCACCTCAACCTAAATCATCTTTTTTAAAGTCTATGCAAAATGATAACACAAACGTTCGGAAATTAGGTAATCTTTTGCTATCTTTTTAGAAAACAATCGGAATTTCTTAATATCATTCGTTAAATAGTGATTAAACATCTAAATTTTTGGTTAAATTGAGAACAATCAAAAAAAGACGCGTACTAACGGCTTAGCCGTCGGTGCACGTCTAGACGACCCAAGTTAACTGCCAACCCGTAATCGTTGGTAACCTAAAGCCGAAAAATAAAAAAGACACTCGATTGAAGCAATAAAGAAACTGACCGGTAGATTCGTCACGTAACTCAGATACAGGCCCAGCCAGACCCCAATCAGTGCAAAAACAATTGATAACCCAATCATTTTGCTGACAGTATGCACAAAGTAACGTGCCGCAGCTGCCGGTAATGTTAACAGAATGAAAATTAACAAGGACCCAACAATCTGGGCGGCCACACTAACACTCATGGCTACTAAAACGAGGAAAACCACTGAAATTGCCGTCGTCCACAGGCCACTGACTTTAGCGCCAATCGCATCGAAAGAATCGAATTTTAAGGGACGATATAACCCCAACATCACTAGAATAACCAATCCTGACAATACGGCTACCCGGATGACATCCGCTTGGGCAATCCCAATTACACTACCAAATAAAATACTGGTGGCGTAACTCGACGTTTGATTTGACAGCGATAAAAACAAAATTCCTAGTCCAATAAACAATGCCGAAATAGCCGAAATCGAGGCTTCACGTCGTGACTGCTTTACACTCATCTGACCGACAATCACCGAACTAATGACCGTAAAAATCAGCATCCCAGTCAACGCCGTCCAGCCCATAAAAATCCCAAAAGCGGCACCGGCGAATCCAATTTCAGATAAGGTATGCGTCAAAAATGACAAATTACGGGCAATCACAAAGACGCCGATAGTGCCACAAATAATTGCAATAAACGTCCCAGCAAAATAGGCGTTCCGCATAAAAGCTAAACTAAACATTTGTGACCTCCTTTAGTTGGGCCACCGACATCTCGTCAATCGAGCCAAACTGTTGATACCCTGGCTTCAGCGCCAAATAATGCTTGGCATATTGCTTTGCTAACGGAAAATCATGGGTCACAAATACCACGGTAATATCACTTGTTTGATTCAAGTTTTGAACCAAATCTAATAATTCATATTTCATTTCGTTATCTAAACTCGCAGTCGACTCATCGAGAATCAGCAGTTGTGGTTGTTCAACAATAGCTTGCGCTAAGTAAGCCCTCTGTTTTTCACCACCGGATGCCATCCCGAGTTGGCGTTGCTTGATTTTTTTGACGTTAGTCACCGCCATTGCAGTCTGCACTTGTTGGTGTTCCGCCTTTGATAACCAAGGTAACCAGCCCCGCACATTCAAGCCCACAAAATCTTCAATAGTTAACGGATATTCTTGATCCAAATTACGAAATTGAGGTACATAACCTACTTTAATTGCGGCTTTATTGGGATAATACTTAATCTGACCCGCGCTAGGCTTCAACATGCCTAACAAGGCTCGAATTAAAGTCGTTTTACCAACGCCATTTTCACCAATAACAGTCAAAAAATCACCGCGTTGAATCTTAAAATCTAAATCTTTAAAAACCTGGTTATTTGGAAAACTAATTTCCAAATGTTGGACGGCTATTAAGGGTTCCGTCATAGTCTAACCCCCATCTCTCTAAATAAGGTAAATAGTAATGATTACTATTTTAGTTTACCTGAAACCGCCAATTTGTCAACAGGTCAATTCCACTCCAAAAAACGCGACCAGCTTGATCGCGTTAACTTAGCTCTGCCGGCATGTAAACTGACTGGCCCAACTATTTAGGAGGTTAGTCCCACTTGTTCAGTTAAAAATTCACTTACCACGGCTTGATACCGATCTGGATGCGTCCGAACCGCTTGGACGTGGCCCGCATCGGCATCAATGTACAGGCCTTTTTGTTGCGCCACCCGATTATAAAGTTGGTGCGCATTGCGGACCGGTACCGTTGTATCATGCATCCCATGAATAATCAGAATCGGCAAAGCCCCCGTTTGGACCTGCTGTAAAATGTGCCCATCATTGAACGCATAGCCGGCACTGCGACGCGCAATTTGATTAGCCAGCGGCATGATTGGGTAAGCTGGCAAATGAAATTGATGCGTCAATCGAAATTTGGCTTCATCATATAAATCTGCATAACCACTATCTTCCACAATTGCTTTAACATTTTCGGGCAAAGGGTCGCCGCTAGTCGCCATAACCGTCGCCGCCCCCATCGAAATCCCCATCAAAACGATTTCGATGTCAGTGCCTAATTGCGTCAAGGCCATGGTAATCCAGCGATCATAATCCAACCGATCTAACCAGCCATAACCAATTGTATGCCCATCACTATCACCAAAGGCGCGCGCATCTGGCATCAGCACGGCGTACCCCAGACTCATAAAAATACGAGCATAGGGAATCATCTGTTCACGTGAATGGTTGAGACCATGGGCTAAAATAACCAATCGCCCGTTCGCTTGAGGATTGGGTAGATACGTGGCAACTAAGTTCAAGCCATCAAAGCTTTGCAACTGCCATTGTTGTTGTGGGTGTTTATCGTACCAAAAATTTTCGATTTCAGTATTTTCTGACCGCGATAACTGTTGACCACGCTTTTTTTGTTCGTCACTCACGTGCATGGCGACCTGATAGGCAACAGCACCACCAAGCAATGCACCGGCATAGGTCGTTGCACCAACCACTCCCGCTAAAGTTAACCCTAATTTAGTTGTTTGCTTCATTATCATCCACCTCATTTATTTCAATTTAACCACACCTCACCCCACTTATGCTGGGTTCAGCCATTGCATAACAAAAAAAAGCGGTGCTGACCAATTAAGTCACCCGCTTTAATGATTGCTCTTAACGATCTGTTAGATTCACCGGGCGAACCAGATAAACTTCCCGACAAAAACCCTTGAGCGAGTTATAGACGCGCTGGGCGCGCGAACGCTTGCGACAGACGCCAAACACCGTTGGTCCCGTGCCACTCATCTGCGCTGCATCCGCCCCAAAAGTTAATAATTGTTGTTTAATTTGCATGATTTCTGGATAACGATTAGCCGTGATGGGCTCTAACACGTTACCCATATGTTGAAAAATCTGTTCTAAATTGCCCGTTTGGACACCAGCAATTAATCCCGGGATTTCCGGGTGCGTGGTTAATTGCCGATAATCAATCTGCCGTAAGATGTTCGGCGTAGAGACGCTGATTTTAGGCTTGGCGAGTACAATCCACAATGGTGGCAACTTGGGTAGTGGTCGCACTAATTCTCCTTTGCCAGTCACATGAGCGGTCTGACTATAAACACAATAGGGAACGTCCGAATCAATCTGTAATCCTAAGCGGGCCAGGGTGGCTAAATCTAAATTAAGTTCCCACAACCGATTCAACCCCCGTAAAACGGCAGCAGCATCCGAGGAACCGCCACCTAATCCGGCCGCAACTGGAATCGCTTTTTTTATTTTAATCCGCACACCACTCCGAATATGATATTGGCGTTTTAATAAACTTACCGCTTGAAAAGCGAGATTTCGCCGATCGTTCGGCAAAAAGCCACTATCGGTCGCCACTTCAATCCGATTGGCAGTCAGGGTCTCAATCTGCACGTAATCGGCCAAATCAACCGACGTCATCACCATATTCCATTCCTTGGCACCGTTTTGATGTTCAAACAACGTATCTAAGCCCAAGTTGATTTTTGCCGGCGCTTTTTCCACGATCTGCACGCGTCTCACCCTCTTTTATGACCGCGATTATCTGGGTCGTTATCTTACTTTGATACAATTATACTAATATCAGGGCAAAATAAAAAGACCTTGCTGCGGGTCTTAGTATTGAGAGTTCGCACGTGGCGAATTAAGCTTCAGTTGTTTCATCTTCAAAGGCGATTTGAACGTTTTTCGTTAACACATCCGTGTAACTGTATGAGACCCGTTCAAAAGAGTTTTCCTGTTGGTCTAAATCAACGACAAATACAGAACGGTACGTTTCTTTCAAGATACCATGACGTTCAGTGGTCTTTTTACGGCCCGCTTGGGCAACGACTTTCATGTGTTGCCCAATGCGAGCGTCAAGCTTATCTTTAATTGCAGCTAGTGAAATTGGCATTCAGAAACCTCCTCATGTGAAACTACTATACTAGCTTTTCACGAAAAAGTCAATATTATATCACAAGGTTTTCTAATGTGCAACTGTTTTATAGGCCAATTAGGCCAACCGCATGTAAGGCATCCGTCAAGGTAATAAACGTATCGACCGTCAGACGTTCCGCCCGAATTTTTGGATCAATTTCAGCCTGATCCAAAGCAGCTTGGATTAACGTTCGTGTTTCTGGTTGTTTCCCAAATAAGCTCTGTAAATTATTCCATAAATTCTTGCGCCGATGGGCAAAACCGGCCTTAACGACCTTAAAGAACGCCGCTTCATCAAATGGCACGTGGGTCCGCGTTGGTAACGCCGTTAACTTCACAATCGCTGAATCCACATTGGGAGCTGGCACAAAAACGGTGCGGGGCACCACTAGTGCAAGTTCTGCAGCCATCCGATATTGGACTGCAATCGTCAAAGAACCGTACGCCTTAGTCCCTGGTTCCGCTGACAACCGATCGGCAACTTCTTTTTGCATCATGACCACAATGTTCTCAAACTTAACATCGCCCGCCAATAAATTCATTAAAATTGGCGTCG
This sequence comes from Lactobacillus sp. CBA3605, assembly GCF_002970915.1. Taxonomy (NCBI): domain Bacteria; kingdom Bacillati; phylum Bacillota; class Bacilli; order Lactobacillales; family Lactobacillaceae; genus Lactiplantibacillus; species Lactiplantibacillus koreensis. The sequence continues at coordinate 1,758,826 of NZ_CP027190.1, read as the reverse complement.
TAATATAGTAAGGTAGATTAGCCACCAATTTTAAAGGCCGCGTGGGGTCTAAGTGCGCCTGAATCATTGCCGGTAAATCAGTTTTCAAAATATCTTGGTTAACCACATCAATATTGTCATAATCAGCTAACGTTTCATCTAAAATTGGCAATAAGCGATCATCAATTTCAAAGGCTAGTACTTGATGCGCCGCACGGGCTAAATATTCAGTCAAAGACCCAATTCCGGGGCCGATTTCAATGACATTATCTTCAGGACTAATGTCAGCAATGGCGACAATATTATGCAACACATTTTGGTCAGTTAGAAAGTTTTGACCCAAACTTTTCTTAACACGTAAACCATATGAATTAATGATGGCTTGCGTACGGGCGGGATTTGCAATATCAATTTCTTTACTCATTTTGTCTCCTCTGTGTGTAATTGTGCGACGGCCTGCCAAAAATCAGCTGGTTGCACTTGAAACAATTGCAACCGCTTAGGCAATTGCTTGCCATTCACGTAGCCGATTTTTAGTAATTCACCGAGCTGTTCTCGGCGCTGACGAGCAGCGGGGCCAGCTAATAAACCAGCCTGAATCAAATCAGTTTTAGTAATCAGGGTCGTCGGTTCACTCAAATTTTCAGTGTACAGATTGGCTAAGGCCGTCCGAATTGCTGCTGGACTAGCGTGTTCCACACCTAAGCTCCCACCCGCTTTGGTGGGCACTCCCGCTTTGCGCGGTAAAAAGGCATGCTGGACCCCAGGAACGGCCGCCGAAACAATCCGCCGAATCCGTTCACCTGAGAAATCTGGATCTGTAAAAACAATCACGCCACGGCTAGCTTGTAATCGTTTGATTTGTGCCACGGTCGCCGCTGAAACTGCCGAGCCATTCGTTTCAATCGTATCGGCATTCACCGCTAACGCTAACCGTTTCGTATCGTCCTTACCTTCGACGACAATAACTTCTTTAATCTTTTTCAATCTTAAATAATTCCTCTGCATTTTGATAAGTTTGGGCGGCAATTTCGGTGGGCGTCGTTGCTCGTAATTTCGCCACGGCATTCACCACGTAATGCGTATAACCGGGTTCATTTTGCTTGCCCCGATAAGGTTCGGGCGTTAGATACGGCGCATCAGTCTCAACCAACAACCGATCACTCGGTGTTTGTTGGACCGACGCATGCACGTCATCAGCATGCTTGAATGACGCCACACCACTATATGAGATGTGCATACCCAAATCCAAAAACTTTTTGAGCCATTCCGGGTCACCGTTAAAGCTATGCATGACCCCACCAATATCGCGGACATCAGCCGCCTTTAAAATCTGATAAGTATCTTCAAAGGCGTCACGATTATGCACCGAAATTGGTAAATGTAAGTCTTTAGCAATCGCCACTTGCCGGGCAAAAACCGTTCGTTGCACGGCTTGCGGTGACGTATCCCAATGATAATCCAGTCCAATCTCGCCAACCGCCACAACTTCTGGCAATTGCAGTTGGTCAATTAATTGGGTCTCCGCTGCTTTAGTATAATCTTTAGCATCTTCAGGATGCCAACCAACAATGGCTACTAATTCAGGATACGTGGTCGCTAACTTAATGGCAGCAGCGTTCAATTGCGTATTTGACCCCACAATTGCCATCCGGACCACGTCTAACGCTTTCGCTTGGGCTAAATACTTGGGAACTTCGTTAATAAATTCTTCACTGTTTAAATGGGTATGGGAATCAAAAATCCGCATGTCACGGCCCCTTTCTAACTTTCGTCAACCCGACAACTATCATCGGCTGACCCAAAATGTATCTTAATTGATTTTACCATGCAACGCAAGCACCCGCTAACCGTCTTAGGCCAACCTTTCAACAATCAAACTTCAGTGGTAAAAAAAGAGCTTGGATTTTAATTATCCCAAGCTCTCAAGCAGCCATGTTTATGAAATCAAGGACCCATTCACTAGGTTTTCTGGTACCGTGATTAGTTGCACATCCCCATCATGTTCAGCTGATAGTAACATGCCTTGGCTCATTTCACCACGCAATTTCCGTGGCTTTAAATTACCAACGATGATCACTTTCTTACCAATTAAAACATCTGGTTCTGGATACCATTTGGCAATTCCAGAAAGAATCTGACGATGATCAGAATCACCAGCGTCTAATCGGAATTGTAACAGTTTGTCCGCCCCTTTTAATTTTTGAACGGCAATGACTTCAGCGACTTTTAATTCAACTTTATCAAAATCATCAATCGTCATCGCATCTTTGGTGAGATTAAGCTCAGTTTCAGCGGGGTTCCAATCGCTTTCAACTTCGGCTTCGTGTTTCGCTGCTTCCATAGCGGCCCGACCCTTCTTTTTATCTGACTTGGTCATTTGACCCTTTAAGAAATCAACTTCAGCGTCCATCTCGACCCGTGGGAAAATTGGCGTCCCTTTAGCAACGACCTGCGTTGCGGCTGGTAAGTCACCGAATTTTAATGCGGCTAACGTTAGACTCGCTGGATCTAGGCCCAATTGGGTAAAGATTTCCTTGGGCGCATGCGTCATCACTGGACTAATCAAGCTAGCAATCACCCGCAAACTGGCAGCTAAATGCGCCATCACACTGGCTAGTTGTGCCTTGGCGTCGGCTGCATCGCTTTTAGCTAACTGCCAAGGCGCGGTCTCATCAATATACTTATTGGTCCGGCTAACTAACTTCCAGACTTCACCTAAAGCGTCGGCCAAATGTAACTCATCCATCCGCGCATTATAGGCATCAATCGTAGTTTTGGCCGTTGCTTCTAAGTCGGCGTCAAATTCAGTCACCCCAGTTTTTAAAGCTGGCACTTGACCATTTTCATACTTATTAATCATCGCGACAGTTCGGTTCAACAAGTTCCCCAAATCATTAGCGAGATCATAATTAACCCGGGCAATAAAATCTTCCGGCGTAAATAATCCATCATTGCCGTAAGGCATGGCCTTAATCAAATAATAACGTAGCGCATCCAAGCCATAGCGTTCCACTAAGGTTTCTGGATAAATCACGTTACCCTTTGATTTCGACATTTTACCGTCTTTCATCAATAACCAACCATGACCAAAGACGGTCTTAGGTAGCGGTAAATCTAAGGCATGCAAAATAATTGGCCAGTAAATCGTATGGAATCGCACAATTTCTTTACCCACCATTTGCACATCAGCTGGCCAGTATTGCTTGAATAACTGGTCATCATCCGTTGCGTAGCCTAAGGCAGTAATATAGTTAATCAAAGCGTCCAACCATACATAAACGACATGCTTCGGATCACTCTTAACTGGAACACCCCAAGTAAAGCTCGTCCGAGAAACCGCTAAGTCTTCTAGCCCCGGCTTGATGAAATTATTAATCATCTCGTTCATCCGATTAGCTGGTTGAATAAAGTCTGGGTGGGCTTGGTAATACGCCAACAACCAGTCAGCATACTTACTCATTTTAAAGAAGTATGATTCTTCCTTAACTAATTCAACCTCATGACCACTAGGGGCTTTGCCGCCAATGACTTTGCCATCATCATCATGATACACTTCGGCCAATTGTGTTTCGGTGAAGTATTCTTCATCATCAACGGAGTACCAGCCTTCATAATGGCCTAAATAAATATCGCCCTTTTTAAGTAGACGTTCAAAAATTGTTTGGACAGCTTGTTCATGGTAATCATCCGTCGTCCGAATAAACTTAGTATTGGAAATCTCCAACAATTTCCATAAGTCTTTAATTTGTTTTGCCATCCCATCAACGTAAGTTTTAGGATCAGTATTTAGCTTTTCAGCTTTTTCTTCGATTTTTAAGCCGTGTTCATCCGTCCCAGTTAGGAAAAAGACATCGTAACCCATCGCCCGCTTATAACGTGCTAAAGTGTCACACGCAATCGTCGTGTAGGAGTTCCCGATGTGTAGTTTACCCGAGGGGTAATAAATCGGTGTTGTAATATAATATGTTGGTTTTGTCTCTGCCATGATTTTAATTCCCTTCAACCCGTTATAAATTTACTTATAATATCATTTTAGCTAAATTCTTTCTAATTGTATCATACTTCCTGTTTAGATCACTTAGCGATTACATCCCATGATAACGGTGATACCCTCACTTGGTCAAAGAAAATACTTAGCGCCAATAAATCAGCGGTACCACCAGGACTCAAGTGCCAGTTAATGAGCTGTTGATCCAGACTATTTAACGCTTGCGTCCAGTCCAGGGCCGTCGTTAAGCCTTGATCTAAAATAGCCTGAGCCGCCTGTTGAACCCGTATTAATCCGGACCGCCCACCCCGATGCAAAAGATTGACATCTTCGAGCGTTGCCATTAGATAAACCATTAGTTGCAAATAACGTAAGGTCATTGGTAGCGTAGCGTGCTGTGCTAAAAATGGTAAGGCGACGTTTTGTAACATGGGGTAACCAGCCTCAGCTTCACCACGAATTCCCGTTACCCCTTCCTTTACATAGAGTGCCTCACCATATGACCAATGTGGTTTAGCTAAAACATGCGCAAAATCCGCGGCCGTGATGCCCGTTGTCATCATTTGGACCGTCTTAAAAACCGCTGTAAAGCGCTGCTCACACAATTGCTTTAGTGTTTGCGTCTTTAAACACCATCCCAATGCTCCCAATAAGATAGCGTAAGAAAAATTAGCGCCCTTATGGGTATTAATTTGATGCGTTGCCGCTAACATCGCAGTTTCCCCTTGTGCACCTACTTGCCGCAACGCCGTAAATAAAGTCGTCAGCGTCGGACATGTTGCACCAATCGTCAAGTATTGTTTTAAATATGGTGACCAGGCTTGAATACTGGTCAAAAACAGATCATAGTCCATATCAACATGGGCCCCCGCTGAAAAGGGATCCACTAATCCCGGTTTCGGCGCTAGGGATACCTCAATTAGCAGCGATTGTTGCGCTAAACGTGGCAACACCGTCAAGTCATGCGTATTAATCAAGGTTGTGTGCCCTCATTTCTTTAATGATAAACTGTAGCGATTGTCCCAAATGTTCACGAATAATTAAATTAATCTGAACCTCGTCCTGATTAACCATTGCTTGATAAATTCGCCAATGTTCTTGTAGCGCCAAACCTCGGCGCTCACGAGACACAATTGAGATATCGCGAAAATAAACTAAGTAAGCTTGTAATTTAAAAACGATTGTCACGAGATGGGGCATGTCACAATGCTGATAAATAAACTGGTTAAAATCAGTAAAATAGCTAATCATCATAATATCTGGGACTTCATCCAATTCTCGCTCGGTCTGTTCCAAGAGCTCACGCAACGTTGTAAAATCAGCCGCTGTCATCCGCAACATCGCTTTGCGGGTCGCCAGCGAGTCTAACTCTTTGCGGATATCAAAAATTTCATAAGCATCTTTAATCGTAATACCTCGTACAACCATGCTAACACCAGGAATACTTTCAACTAAATTTTCACTAGCTAACCGTCGCAATGCATGCCGAATGGGGGTCCGACTAACATTTAATTCTTCCGATAACTTTTTTTCATTAATGTGCGTTCCAGCCGAAATGTCACCTAAAATAATCGTTTTCCGTAGCGCATCAAAAAGCGCATCTTTGAGGGGCTTGTTCTGTGACAAATCTAAATTATTAGCAACTGCTTGCACGGTAGCATCCATTTGCTTTTCTCCTATTTCTTTCTATTATATCAGAGTATGTAAGCGTTACCCGGAGTGTGCAAAGAATAGTTTTTTAGACTAAAAAAGCTCGGAGCTGTAATCTCCGGCTTTTTCAGTAACCCTTTTCGTTAACTTTCGGACGTAAACTCAAGTTTAATCTTTTGAACGGGCACATCATAAAACCGATCTTCACGCCGCCCTAAGAAGTCGCGCCCTTGATCTGGGAACAACCCATAAGTTAAAACATCTTCTAAACTATGGGCGTAATCGCCAATTTCAGCTTTGAATTTCGGTAATTGAGGGGCAATGTCATCCGCGGGTCGAGTCGTAATTGGGCGTTCATCACCGATGATTTTCTTGATCATCGCCGGCGCAATTGCCACTGGTGGCCGCCCATATAAGCCACGAACATAGTCTTTTATTTCATTTGGAATTAACTGATAGCGCTCACCGCTCATCACATTCATCAAAGATTGGGTCCCGACCATCTGCGATAAGGGCGTTACCAACGGTGGATAGCCCAAATCAGCACGAACTTTAGGGACTTCATTCAAGACCTGCTCATACAATGCCGCTTGACCCGCATCTTTAAGCTGTGCCAACAAATTAGATAACATTCCACCAGGAACCTGATAACGTAGGGATTTCGGTTGAACGTCCATCACTTTAGGATTTAGACCACCGGCTTGACGAAACCGATCCCGAATTGGCGCAAAATAGGCTGCAATTTCAGCCGCTAACGTTGGATTAACCCGTAAGTCATAACCTAAGTCTTTCAAAGCGACTAACATTGATTCCGTAGCTGGCTGACTAGTTCCACCAGCGAATGGTGAACTTGCCGTATCAATAATATCAGCACCAGCTTCAATGGCTTTTAAATAAGTCATCGTCGCAATCCCACTTGTCGCATGGGTATGGATTTCAATTGGAATCGTGATGGTGGCTTTTAATTCGCTAACTAAATCGTAAGCCCGCTGTGGCGTTAAAATACCCGCCATGTCCTTAATACATAGTGAATCGGCCCCCATCGCCGTCATTTCTTTAGCCAGCTTAACGTAATATGGAATCGTATGAAAGTCACTAGTTGTATACGCAATCGTCATTTGGGCATGCCCACCATATTTTTTGGTCGCAGCTAAAGCCGTTTTTAAGTTACGGGTATCATTTAAAGCATCAAACATCCGAATAATATCAATCCCATTCGCTAATGATTTTTGCACAAAAGCCGTCACAACGTCATCAGCATAATTTTTATAACCCAGAATATTTTGCCCCCGCAGTAACATTTGTAGCTTCGTATGGTGTGTGTGCTGGCGAATAACCCGTAATCGTTCCCAAGGATCTTCATCTAAATAACGTAAACAAGCATCAAAAGTCGCCCCGCCCCAGACCTCTAACGCATGATAGCCAGCTTGGTCTAATTTATCCAAAATCGGTACCATATCCGTGATTGGCATCCGCGTCGCAATTAAGCTTTGCTGCCCATCACGTAAAACTGTTTCCGTAAGTTCAACTTTTTGCTTACTCAAATTTCTCGCCACCCTACTGTGATAATCTCATCAATGGTCCGCTGAACATCAATTAACCCATGCCGACGTGATCGACTACAAACTTTAGCATCTGCACCACAAATCAAACAGGGACGCACCGGTAAATCCAAGCCGTGCCGATTAGTCTGGTGTAACTGGTTATTAACTAATGTTAAGACGTCTAAGTCACACAATTGACTAAAACCAGGAGACTGTTCAATCATAATTAAGTGCCGCTTAACCCTGCTGGCAGTTTGATCCAAAATCAAGTAAAACTCGAAGCCTGTGGCCCGATTAAATTGCCCTGATGCCAGTACTCGCAGCCCATAATATTGATTTAAGTGTGCCAATACCGTTTGGTACGCAGTCACGAGCCGTGGACCGGTTTTAATCGGCCCTGGAATCCGGACGGAAGACCAAATTAAAGTTGTGCCAAGGTAAGTTTGCAACAGCTTTAATTGTTGGGCAGACCGCCAATCCCTAGTCGCTAACATTTGTGGTAAGGTAATGACTGGCCCAGTCAAATTCTGAAATGACTTAGACATTTTTAACCACATCAATTAAGGTCCCATCCCGATATTCAATTAAGGCTACGGTTTGATCACCATGTTCAATCTTAGCTGGTACGCCAGTAATCGCATACGCTCGGTCTTTAAGTTCTGTAATCGTTAATTGAGGAACCTTTAAGTCTTTAAACATTGCAATTAAGTCTGGTCGTTGTGGATTAATCGCAATTCCTAGTTCAGTCACAACCACGTCAACACTAGCACCTGGCGTAATCACAGTCGTTACTGCATCTACAATAGTTGGGATGCAACCACGAACTACCGGTGCAATCACCATGCTTAACTTGCAAGCGGCACTCGTATCACAATGGCCACCGGAAGCACCTCGCAAAACACCATCTGACCCCGTAATAACGTTAACGTTAAAGTCAGTATCAATTTCTAACGCTGATAAGATTGCCACATCTAATTGATTAATGACAGCCCCTTTGCTCAAAGGCGAGGCATACATGGTCGCATCGATTTCATAATGATTGGCATTCTCAGCCAACGAAATGGCTGCTGGGTGATCAAAGTCTTGCACGTCCATCAGCTTATCAACCAGACCTTCTTTTTGCATCTCAACCATTGCATTGGTAATGCCGCCAAGCGCAAAACTCGCTTTAACATTTTGATCAATCATCGTTTGGCGTAAAAAACGGCTCACTGCTAGTGCCGCCCCGCCACTTCCGGTCTGAAAAGAAAAACCAGTTTTGAAATAGCTAGAAGCCGTGATAACTTTAGCTGCATATTCGGCAATTAATAATTCTTTCGGATTCTTAGTAAACCGGGTAGCTCCTTTGGCAATGCCATCTGGATCCCCGATTTCATCCACTTGGACCACATAATCCACATCGGTTTGCGGAATGCTGATGGGGGTATTGGGATAAGGCATTAAGGTATCTGTGATTGCGACCACTTGATCAGCATACTTAGCATCAACCATGGCATACCCCAATGAACCGCAAGTGGCCTTGCCATGGGTACCGTTAATATTGCCATAGATATCAGCACTTGGTGCGCCTAAAAAAGCAATATCAATATGAATATCTCCTCGTACAATTGCCCGGGCGCGACCTCCATGTGACCGAATAACGACTGGATTAGCCATAATACCACTGGAAATAGCCGCACCAACCTTATCACGTAACCCACTGGAAGTAATATTAGTCACCACACCATTTTTGATATGGTCAATTAAGGGCGCATGCACATTAGCAATTGAACTCGGTGCAATGGACAAGTTTTTAATACCCATCTTAGCAATTTCAGCCAACACCAAGTTCATAACATAATCGCCTTCCCGGAAATGATGATGAAATGAAATCGTCATCCCGTCTTTTAAACCAGTCTTAACAATGGCATCGTGAATACTGGCAACTAATTTACTAGTATGTGGCTGAAGTGGCTTTATCCGGCGGGTTGCCTCCTGGTAGTGTTCAATATGTGTAAATTCACCGGTATAGACCCCATATTGCGTTGCATATTTTGCTGGAATCTCACGTTTCACTTGATTAACAACCATCTTTAGTTCACCTCCATATTAGTTGCTTTTGCTAAAGCTAAGACCCGCTCAGCTCGTTCAACTACTGGCTTATCTACCATCTGACCATTCACCGCAATCACGCCAGCCCCTTTAGCTTCAGCTGCTTTAATTCCAGCCATCATTTCTTGCGCTTTTTGCACTTCCTGACTAGTTGGTGCATAAACCCGATTAATAATTGGAATCTGACGTGGATTAATAACCGACTTACCATCGAATCCAAGTTGCTTAACTAATTCAGTTTCACGTTGCAAACCAGCTTCATTGTCAACGTCCGAATAAACGGTATCAATGGCGGCAATTCCAGTAGCACGAGCAGCATGTAAAATATAATTACGGGCAAAAAACAATTCAGCCCCATCCGCGTATCGCCGAGTTTTCTGGCTTGTCACATAATCCTCGGCCCCTAACGCGATACCAATCATCCGATCAGATGCTTGAGCAATTTCACGCGCATTCAAAACACCCTCAGCTGATTCAATCGCAGCCATCATTTTAGTTTTGCCCACGGTTAACTGATATTTAGTTTCAACGGCTGTAATCGTCTCATCAACGGCCACAATATCTTGCGCCGTTTCCGTCTTCGGCAAACGAATGACATCAATTCCACCTAAAATCATTGCTTCGATATCTTGCTTACCACCGGCATTCAAGGCATTCACACGCACCACGGTCTCAACTGCCGTATAATCGAACGTTTTTAAAGCGGAATAGACTAATATACGTGCTGTATCTTTTTCTTTTAATGAAACGGCATCTTCTAAATCAAACATAATCGAGTCGGCGCCATATAAGATGGCATCGCGCAACATCGCCGGGTTGGCTCCTGGGACAAACATCATGGTTCTTCTTAAACGTGCCATGCGTTAATCGCCTCCCAATCATAGTCAGTTTTCCCTTGTAACCGATAAATTGCCGCAATTGTTCGGGCTTTAATCGTACAATCCAAAGCCCCTTTATCAACAGCTATCACTTGAATATCTGTCACACCAAAGTGCTGTAAAGTTTCAATAATTAGCGTCGTAATGTGGGTGCCAAATTGCTTTTTAACGTTACTTTCTAGGTCAACTTGAATGCCACTGATATTCGGTTTGAGGGTAATCATTAAATCACTTGATTCCAAGGTTCCTACGGTAATGGTTTGAGGTGTTTGCATCGTCTAACTTCCTTTCAAGAATTGCTTATTAATGGGTGGTACTTGTTGTGCAACAGTGGCCCAATCACCAACTGCTAGCGCTTGCCGCACGGTAGTTGCACTAATAGGGCGACCAGCTTGTTGTAATCTTGGTACAACCGTCAATGGTAGTTGATCAGCAAAAACTTGAGCCATCTGATCGTTATAAATCTGGGTAACTGGCGAATCCGGTTCTGCGCCAACAAATCGTTGTTGAATAGCCAGCACTGGCTTGATTTTAGTCAAAAATAACGTCGCATCTAAACAGGCTTGCGTTTTTGCAACAGCTAAATTAGCTTGGTCTTTCAAAAAGTAGGCCGGGAAAGTCGCATTCGAAACCAAATAATGGTTTGTTTCTAAAACTACGACCCGCTGATTTATTGCAACTGCTCGCCTAACCATCGCTAAGCGGGTTGCTGTTTTAAATTGAGAACGATCCTCAGAAACAACAAAGACATAAACCACATCACTACTTTTTAAGGCTTGCTCAATTAAATATTGATGCCCTAACGTAAATGGATTCGCATTCATCACAATAGCAGCGGCATTATCACTCGGGCGCTTATGTCGACGCAAGTAAGCTTGATAATCATCAAAATTAGGATAGCCCCATTCTAATAGACTCACTTCGGCCGTCGTAACAATCACCTTAAATCCCATTGCTTCAAAATATGGCGCTGTCTTAGGCTTGGTATACACGAATGCCGCTTCATATTGGGTCTCGGTTAATTGATCCAACAAGGCTTTAATTAGTGGTGCCAACAGGTTTTGCTGAGTAGCCGCTGGGTCAATCGCCACACACTTAATGATGTTTTGATAAAGTGACCCCGTCCCAATTAACTGCGATCCATCATAAATGCCAACCGTATAATCGACCTGCTCATCCGGCACTAATTGTCCTGCGACTAATAACTCACGCCATTGTTGCTTTACACTTGGCTCAAATTGAAACCAGAGTTGTTTTAACACTGTCATATTGGCCTCACTTAGCTGGTAACAGCTTCAATAGCAACTTGGCAATCAGAAAAATAATAAAGAGCACTAAGAAGACGCCACCCATGCCAAAACCCATTAATTCAAACGCAATTTTCAAATTTTCAATCATGGTACCGGCTCCTCTCTACATAAAGAACGATAACAATAGACCACCTGCAATGACCGAGCCAATCTGGCCTGAAACATTGGCCCCCACGGCATACATCAAGACAAAGTTTTTAGGGTCTTCATCTGAAGCCATTTTTTGGATAACCCGACTAGACATTGGGAACGCTGAAATGCCGGCAGCTCCAATCATGGGGTTGATTTTTTCTTGTCGAAAAACATTTAATAACTTGGCAAACAAAACGCCACCAATGGAATCCATGACGAATGCCACTAACCCAAAAGCAATAATCATCAAAGTTTGTAAGTTTAAGAATTGTGCTGCTTGTAATTTCACGGAGATGGTTAATCCTAATAAAATACTGACAATATTAACCAATTCATTTTGCGCCGTAGCTGCTAACCGATCCAAAACGCCACATTCCCGCAATAGATTGCCAAACATCAAAAAACCAACTAGCGGTAACGAGATTGGCGCAATAAAGCCCGCCAGAATAGTGACGATTATTGGGAACAGAATCTTTGTCGTTTTAGAAACACTTTCAGCCTTATAAGTCATTCTAATTTGACGTTCTTTTTTGGTGGTGACCGCTTTAATCGCCAATGGTTGGATAATAGGGACTAATGCCATATATGAATAGGCTGCCACCGTAATTGGTCCCAGTAAGTTTTGAGCTAACTGGTTAGAAACAAAAATTGCAGTCGGCCCATCTGCCGCACCGATAATACCAATCGAGGCGGCTTCTTTAATATCAAAACCACATAAAACGGCTACGATAATGACAAAGAAAATTCCAAATTGAGCCGCAGCGCCAAATAAGAGCATAAATGGATTTTGTAATAAGGGACCAAAATCAATCATGGCACCAATCCCGATGAAAATTAATAATGGAAACAACTCCGTGGTAATACCGGCTTTAAAGAGAACATCTAAGACCCCTTCTGCTTTAGTTCCTCCAACGATTTGCGTTAAAACGCCTGTATCAGGAAAGTTCACCAAAATAGCGCCTAGTCCCATTGGAACTAGTAAAGTTGGCTCATATTCTTTTTTGATGCCTAAATAAATTAAGATGCCACCAATTAGCATCATCGCAATTTGGCCTAAGGTAATTGACGTTATCCCTTGAATCAATGTCTCCACAGTCTTACTCCCTTCAACTAAGTTTAATTAGCGCGTCACCGGCATTGACCGTATCATTTTTAGTCACATAGATGGCGGCTACTACTCCCGCTTGATTAGCCACAATTTCATTTTCCATTTTCATCGCTTCTAACACCATTAGTGGTTGATTTTCGGTCACTTGATCACCAGGTGCCACTAATATTTTTATAATTGCCCCTGGCATTGGTGCTACCATCGCAGTAGTATCCGCAGCTGGTTGTGAGGATTTAACTGGCGCTACCGTTGCAGCTACTGGGGCTGGGACCACTGGTTGTGACGAGCGACCACCAATTTCTTCCATTTCAACTAAATATTCTTTACCGTCAATTGTAATTTTGAATTTACGTAACATTAGTGCCGGTCAACTCGCTTTCTAATTGATTTAATAACAAATGTGCCATCGCCTAGCTCTAATGCACAACTACTGGTGATAATGCTCACCAATTGGGCCTCAGGATTTTGAACAGATAACTGTTTTAAAACCAAGTGACTATTCGGCGCTTGATCAGTCACCACGCTAGCGGCGATTAATGCCGGCATGACTTGTTCATGGGGATCAACAGCAATATATTCTGGCACGACCTCCCACTCAGCATTATTCAGTTCATTAATTTTGCTACCCACAGCTGGCAAAGGCTTCGTGCTTGGTACCGTCGAATGATGAAATAATTGTTGCAAAAAATTGGGCATCCTTGTCACCTCCTTATCACGGTAGTCAGATGAATCGCTTTCATTTGTTACTAACGCTCATTGCGGAATATAAAATGGCATATGCCCCGTTAACAGAATTGTTACCACGAAAATTGCGAAAACGCCTAAGGCATATTTGGCCGTTTCTTTTTGCCAAGCCCCCATGTCTAACCCAGTTAACCGTAGTAGTAAGTAGATAAAAGCCACGAGTGGACTGAGCAAATGGAACGCCTGACCCATTAACGATGCTAACGCCATTTGCATATTGGTAAATCCATATGCTCGCCCAGCTTGGGCCAAGACTGGTAAGACTCCGAAATAAAACCCATCATTCGATAAGAAGAAGGTACCGAGTGCCGAAATAACTGCAATGACGAGTCCCCAAAAACCGGCCAATTGATGCGGGATAATTTGGGTAAAACTTTGGGCCAAAGCAGTTGCCATCCCGGTTCCTTGGAAAATCCCCATGAAGACCCCTGCCGCAAAAACTAAAATGACAACTTGAACTGCGTCGCCACCATTAGCACCAATGCGTTTCGACTGATCTTTTAATTTAGGATAATTAACCATTAGCGCGATACAAGTCCCCACTAAGAATAAAAGCAATGGTGGCATCTCTAACGCTTTAATAAAGGAACCAGCGACTAACCAGGCAATCAGTACAATCGTTAAAATGCCATTAAAAATAAAGTTCTGTGGCCGTCGAATATCCGCAACTTCAGGATCAGTCACTTGCGTCATCGCTTCAATTTCTGCAGGGGTTAACTGTTTAACACCCAACCGTTTACGTTCTTTTTTACCCATACTCGGCGCAACGATAAAAGTAACGTAAAGTAACGCCAAAATCATGCCAGGCAAAACATAGGCTAGGATGCTGGCGCCAACATCTAAAACAGCCATTGCCCGTGCGGTAGGGCCACCCCAAGGCAATAAGTTCATGATGGTATTCTGCAAAATGACTAAGACTCCTAAATTCATCATCCGCATCTTTAATTTTTTGTAAATTGGAATAAAGGCAGAACAACAAATTAAGGTCGTCGTGGTCCCATCACCGTTTAATGAAACGGCAGCCGCCACTACTGCGGTTGCAATCAAGACTTTCATCGGATCGCCCTTTGCAAAATAAATCATTTTCTTAGTAATCGGATCAAACAAACCAGCATCTAACATAATCGAAAAATAAAGAATAGCAAATAATAACATAATTCCCGTGTTGGCAGTGGTCTTGATGCCTTCCAAAACAAAATCGCCGATGGTTCCCTTTTTAGCAACCCCGGCGACCATCGCAATAATTGCAAAAACTAACGGTACTAGCACTAATGCCGTGAATGGTGATAGCTTTTTCTTCATGATAATAAACATGAAGACGACAATCATGGCATAAGAAATTATTGTCAGTAACATGATTTCAGCTCCTCCTTAGGTTCTCTATATGCCCAGCATAGTCTATTGAAAGCGTTTACGATATCGTTTTTACGGGTAAACACACTTAAAGAACACTTCCAGCTAAAAGCCAACATAATATTGAATAGTAGCCAACAAAAAAGCGTCTGAGTTTAGCTCAAACGCTTGCTTAGCTGGTTACTTTGACTACCAGTCACCAAATTTTTCATCTTTTAACTGTTGTAGCAATTTTTGATAATGCGCCGTTCCCATTTCACCGTGAAAATGACCATCTTCTAATTTATTAAATCTTTCAGCCATATAGTAGGCTGTTAAATATAAGGTTAATTTGCGTTTAACAATCGCTTCAGGATCTAAGTCATCCGAAACGCGATGAGAATTCACAACCATTTCAGCAAACTTATGCCGATTTAAAGCCAAATTATTATCTTTAGAATCCACTTTTCCCACCGGGATTACCTCCTAAATTAGTTCATCCGTGCTATCCATACTTATAAGCTCAGATTAACATACTTTAGGCAATGCACCCTGTTCTTTTAGTGTTCTTCTGTGCACCTAAAACAAATCCAACTGCTGCGGCCCTAAATCACCAAAAGAAACGCCCAGTAACGTCTTTAGTGCCAATGCATTATCCGCGGCATCACCACCGGCATTATTATTGAAAATAACACAAACCTCCTGGGTCTGGGATTGTAACTGTTCAACTAAAACTTTTAACTCGGCTAACTCGGTATCGCTATACCGGTATAAGGTCCGCTGTCCCCGCCAGTTAGGCCCTTTAGTCGACCAGCCAGTTTGATTGCGCCCATGCAACCGTATCATGGCAAGCTTAGGGCTCGTCACCACTGGTTCTAAGCTAACGCCATCATTTAAGGCGTGCGGCTCGTCGACCACCACGTGAATAATACCTAAGTCCTTTAAAAAACTTAAAACTGAGTCCTTCACACCGGGTTCATACCAGCTTTGATTCCGGAACTCAACTGCAATTGGTAAGCCTGGTAGCCAAGTCACCATCCGTTGTAAATAATGAAAATTACGCGTTGAGCGTTCGAAAAACGGTGGAAATTGGAATAAAATCGCCTTTAATTGCTGATGCTGTAGCAATGGTTTTAACATGGCCCGATAATTTCGATAAGCTAATTTCAAAGCATCCATCGAAATACCATCTTCATACGAATCATGCAAGGTCATCGTTTGATTCGCCTTAAGAATAAACTGAAACCTGGCCGGGACCGCTTTTTGCCACTTGGCAACAGTACTTGGTTTGGGAATACCATAGAAGGGTGTATCAACTTCAACTACCGGCAAGACACCCGAATATTCCGTTAAAGTTAATTTGTCCGTCCCGCCCAGTAGGCGCGGATGTTCCGTCCAAGTTGTTAGCCCAATCGTTATCATCAAACGGTCACCCCTTCAAAAAATTAACAACCTTCATTACGACCATTATCGAATCGTAAACGGTTCCTGTAATTCAGTTAATAAGTCCTTTACTGATTTTGCGTATAGCGTTTTGAAAAAAGCATCACTCCGTTTTTGGGCCGGCGCTGGAATGACAAACGCATTTTGCCGATCACCTTTATTTAACCCAATATACGCACGTGTATGTTTGGTCTTATCAACCATTTCAGAATGATAAACATCAAATAATTGCCGCACTTCTAACCGTAATTGCCGTTCACTCAACACACTTTGAACCGTCACGAATTCACTACCATGTAGTAAGGGTAGCTGCCATGCCGTCATCTGGGCATCGAACGCATTGAACAATTTAACGACCGCACGCCGCATCGCAAAAGGTGTGGTCACTGGCTTAGCCGTCATCCCGGCATATAACTGTTGGGCAGCCGCCCAAGCTTGTGGATAATCAGCGGCGACTTTATCAGCTCGAGTTGGCGTCAGTTGACCATCAAAAAAGACTAACAAATCCGTTAGTGTCAACAACCGTAATGTCATCATCGCATCCGTTTTTTGCGGATTTTCTGGATCAATCGTTGCCGCAACCCCACTAAAGTAGCGGTCTTCAATATCCTCATCGATTAATGCATGTTGGCGTTGTTTTTGAACCACAAGAATGTGTGCCACCAAATCATACAATTCCATTGCGATTGCCATTAGCTGTTCATCCAGTTGATCATTTCTAGTGGTTAGATTAAAGGTCACTTGTGGAAAACCTTGTAACAGTAATAATAAATGTAAGAGTTCATGTGATGCCGTATAATTTGGCGCTGTCACATCGCTAACATGAATCTCAATGTCCCCCGCCGTCATCACTTGTTGCGCTTGGTCATGTCGCACATATCCAGAAACCGTCTCACCAAAAGTTACGGTCACATTCCCCGGAAATAATGAATTCGTCGTTGTTAATAAATCCGATACTGCTTGATTTAAGTTAATTTTAGTCATGCGTCTCTTCCTTTGATTGCCTTAAAGTGGCGATAAGTTGTTGGGTCGTGGCTAAGTCTTGTTGCGGTGCTTGTTCCAAACGTTGCAATACTACTGGTAACTCAGCGGTGGTCGCACCGGCCGCTAACGCTAACGATTTCAGTTGCAAGTGCATATGGCCTTGTTGAATTCCAGTTGTCACTAGCGCCCGCAAAGCCGCCAAGTTTTGACCTAAGCCTACTGCTGCCATGGTTTTAGCCAATTCAGTGGCCGTCGTCACGCCCAATAAGCGTTGATTCAGTTGGGCCAGCGCATTAATTTTGATTGACCCCCCGACAATTCCCACCGGTAACGGCAATTCTAAGGTGCCAACCAGCTCTTTTCCGGCCAATGTCCAGGTACTCAGGCCCCGATACTGACCGTCGCGGGCCGCATACGCATGGGCCCCGCTCTCTAACGCGCGCCAATCATTTCCCGTTGCCATGGCGACCGCATCAATTCCATTCATGATACCTTTATTATGCGTTGTTGCCCGATACGGGTCTAACTGTGCCACGGTACTGGCCGCTACCAGCTTTTGTGCCACTAATTGACCTGAATAACGCCCCGCTTGTAATAGACTAACTGGTAGCCGACAACTGGCGCGAACCAAGCTCGCCGTTGCATAGTTAGACAAGATACTCATCAACGCATTATGTTTGGTTAGCACACCAATCGACTTGGCAACGGCTTCCAACATACTATTTAGCATATTAGCACCCATCGCAGCTTGAACATCAACCAATAAATCAATTGATAAATAACCCTGACCTAAGCGCCGAATACGTAATTGTCGGGCGCCACCGCCACGCCGTTGTAAACTTGGATGGGCCGCATCCGCTACAGCTAAAAGTGCTGTTTGCTGCGCCATAATCAGTTGTGTAGTTGCCACCACGTCGTCAACTTTTTCCAATACGATTTGACCAATCATTTCACGTTGGCTCACGCTCGTGCTAAAGCCACCGGCACGTTTCACAATTTTGGCACCGTTACTAGCTGCGGCAATCACCGATGGTTCTTCGGTCACCATCGGCACTAGCCGCGGCGTGCCATCCACAACAAAGTTCACGGCTACGCCCATCGGCACCGCATAATCCGTTAAATAATTCTCAATAATCTCACGATGCTTAGGGTCATAATGCTGTTTAAACAGCGCAGTTTCCGTTGCCGACAACTGCGCTTGTTCAGCGACTAAGGCCGTCCGTTCAGCCCAATCTTTTTGATAAAAATGGCGAAAATCAGCCGTCATATAATCAGTCCTATCTTTAAATTCAGTTTACTGATTTAAATATTCTGAAATGATGCCTTCACGGACACCACTTTCTGAAAAAATCACGCGGTCACTGTCTAACATTTGTAACAAGGTGACTAACGGCAACATGCCCCCGACAATAATATCTGCCCGGCCATATTCCATCCCGGAAATATCCTGACGTCCTTGACGCGACCGGTTTAATAAGTCTAAAAAAGTATGATAGACCGTTTCTGTTTTTAAGCGATACCCATGAATATCTTCTACTTTTAACTTTTTTTGTCGCCGACGATTGATTCGTGCTAGCGTCCGATTAGCCCCGCCCAATAAGACAATCGGGTAATGCACAGCCTCACTAAGCCACCAAATATCCGCCAACCGATTGCGCAAAAACATCTGCGCCCGAAATAGATTAGCTGCGGGCACCAAATCATCAAGTTGAAATTGTTCCGATAGAGTCACCGCCCCAAAGGGCACACTAATCAATTGTTGCTTGCGACCGTCTTTTACTAAAATCAGTTCACAACTGGCCCCACCAGTATCCAAAATCAAACAATCCTGAATGACTAACGAGTTCGCAACGCCTAAGTAATCATAGTAGGCCTCATCGTCACCAGCCAAGACTTGGAGGTCTAAGCCCACTTCCTTTTTAACCCGATCCAAGAACTCGGTCTGGTTTTTAGCCATTCGAACCGCCGCCGTCGTGATTCCGATGACTTTGGTATTCGGTAAATGCACATACAATTGCTTAAAATTTAATAGGGCTTTGATGGTCCGCTCAATCGCCGCTGGTTGTAGGATATGGGCTGCCCCCATTCCTTTTGATAACCGCGTGTCTTCTTTGACGCGTTTGATTTCTTCAACCGTGCCATTGGGGTGAAGGCGATTAACTGCCATTCGTGCCGAATTTGATCCCAAGTCCACAATTGCTAAGTTTTCCATCAACACCACGCTCACTTTACATTTTAGTTATTATTTTTATTTTAACATTAAAGCCGGTGCGTTGCGGGCGTGAGGTTGCAGGCCAATCAAAAAGACTCCCGACATTTAAAAGTCGTGAGCCTGATTGACTATTAACTTAATTGCGCTTCAAAATCAGTCAAAATTTGCCGCACAGCTGTCGTTGATTTCGCTGCCATCAACTGGTTCCGTAACGCCGTTGCCCCTAACTCTGGGCGGGCATAGATCTTAAAAAACCGTTTTAAGGCTGGAAAGCGCGGCACATCATAGCGCGTCGCAAAATCATCAAACAAATCTAATTGCCGTCGTAGCAACCCGAGTAACTCCGCTAAGGTCTGCTGATGTGGTTGTTTCGCAAATGCAAATGGACTTGCAAAAACCCCACGGCCAATCATGATACCATCTAATCCCGGATGTTGTTGCGCTAAAGCTAACCCAGCTTGATAATCTGGAATATCTCCATTTAATTGTAATAAAGTCTGTGGCGCAATCGCATCTCGCAATTGAATCAACTCATCAATGAGTTCAAAATGAGCGCCAACTTTACTCATCTCTTGCTTGGTTCGCAAATGCACCGTTAATAGGTCCACATCTTGTTGTAACAACGTTGTTAACCAAGCGCGATACTCAGTAACTTTGCTATAGCCTAACCGCGTCTTAACACTCACCGCCAAGCCAGCCGTTTTGGCCGCTGCAATACATTCGACCGCCCAATCAGGATGTCGAATCAAGTCACTACCACCATGATGCTTAATAATCGTGCCATCCGGGCAGCCCATATTTAAATCAATGGCTTGAAACCCTTGTTGCTTAACCGCCATGGCCGCGGTCGCAAAATCAGCCGGTGTCTGGCCCCAAAGTTGGACAACCGGCGCCTTAGTTTCTGCCGGTGCTACATATAGCCGCCCATGTATGGGGAACTTCGTTGTCGCATCTGTAACACTGCGCGCATAGACGAATTCAGTGAAAAAAGCATCAGGCGCTGCCGCTTGTGCGACAACCTGCCGAAAAACAGTATTACTAACGGCTTCCATTGGTGCCATCGTAAAAAATGGTCGCTGTTCTGAACGGGCCTGCGTCGCCAACGCTTGCCAAAATGTTGATTCTGTCACTACTAAACGCTCCTCTATCAATTATAATTGGTTATCATTCTATCATGCTTCCACCTGATTGGCGAAAACAGCGCTTGAACACAATTAATACGGTTAGGTGGCTGAATGATGGTGGGAAACCAAAAAACGGCAGTCATTCTCAAAACCAGAATGGCTGCCAATTTCATGTTCACACTCACACATGACCCTAAATGAACTTAGGTTTTAATCGAAATAATTAATGCCAATCGCCGCTTGCATCTCACGCCAAGTCTGATCAGCAACCACGTTAGCTTTGGCTGTGCCAGCTTTCAAGATTGCCATAACTTGGGCTGGATCAGCTTCATAAATAGCCCGCCGTTCCCGGATTGGCCGTAAAACACCATCTAAAACTTCAATTAAGTAACGTTTAATTTTGACATCACCTAAACCACCATGTTGATATTGAGCCTTTAAGTCCGCAACCTTAGCTTGGTCCGTGCCAAAAATATCCAAGTAAGTGAAAACCACATTGCCGGCAACCTTACCAGGATCTTCCACGTGAATATGGTCTGGGTCCGTATACATTGACATAACTTTCTTTTGGACGGTATCGGCGTCATCCGCCAAATAAATCGCATTGCCTAAAGACTTACTCATCTTAGCATTCCCATCTAACCCAGGAATTCGACCTAACCCTTTAGGTGGAAAATAACCTTCTGGTTCAACTAAGACAGCTTGTTGATAAGTCTTGTTAAAACTCCGAACAATTTCACGCGTTTGTTCTAACATGGGTTCTTGATCATCACCAACGGGCACTGTCGTCGCTTTAAAAGCTGTAATGTCAGCTGCTTGGCTCACTGGATAAACAAAAAATCCGGCTGGGACACTCTCACCAAAAGCTTTTTGCTTAATTTCAGTTTTAACCGTGGGGTTCCGATTCAACCGCGCCACCGTGACCAAGTTTAAGAATTGATTCATCATATCGGTTAACGCTGGAATTTGTGACTGCACTAAAATCGTTGATTTTTCAGGATCAATCCCAACAGCTAAATAATCCATCGCCACTTGTAACAAGCTCTGACGAATCTTTTCAGGATCATGCGCATTATCTGTCAACGCCTGATTATCCGCAATCATGATGTAAGAGTCATAGTCCCCTGAATTTTGTAACGTCACACGGTTCCGTAATGACCCGACGTAATGGCCAATGTGCAAACGACCAGTTGGACGGTCACCCGTTAAAATTACTTTTTTTGTCATACTTAAAACTTCCTTTCAAAAAAAACGTCCTCATCAACTAAAACAATAGTCAATTAGGACGCATTACCGTGGTACCACCTAAATTGCAGAATTTTATTCTGCCACTCATTCAACCGATAAGGGTGGGTTCCCGGTTTTCACCGAATCTCCAAAAAGCCAATTCATTAGTCCATCTTAGCTTTCAGCACACACTAAGTCTCTGTTGTTTGGACGCCTTACTGTTCTTTTCTTCAACGATCATTTACCTTTAGTTTAAGCGTTACACGCACCGCTGTCAAAACAAATCCCAAGCAGTCGGCACCTACTTTCGTAAATTAAGTTAAACCCAGGCGCTTTAATTGACACTACCCCTAAATCCGCCTAAAATTATTCAAGCAAAATGGATACAATTAAGACTGGAGGCTGTTATCAGTGACAACATCAAACCAAGAACAGCAACAAGAACAACAGCGGGTGGACCAAGTCGTTGAACAGGTTAAGGCACGGTCTAAACAGACCGATCATCTCTTAAACCAAGCCCATCTTGAAACCGATGTAATTCAGAAAAACTATGGTGATAATAACTCCGTCAATACCTTTGAAGTGGATGACCGCATTGAAACCAACGCTGCGTTGCAACAACAAAAACAAATGGTGGAACGTGCAGTTGAATCCGAAGCTATTTTAAAACGGCAAGTGGGCGTCTTAAAAGACCTCAGCAATTCGCCCTATTTTGGCCGCATTGATATTCAAGATAGTCCAGATGACACACCTGAACGCCTATATATTGGCACGGCTTCTTTCGTCGACGCCGACCAAAACTTCCTCGTCTATGATTGGCGGGCTCCCATCTCATCCGTTTACTACAATGGGACGTTAGGTCAGGTTCAGTATCAAGCCCCGGCTGGTACACAAAGTACCGAATTACTTAAGAAACGGCAATTTCAAATCAATCAGGGTCAAATTAAAAATATGTTCGACACTAACGAAACCGTTGGTGACGAAATTTTACAAAACGTCTTAGGCGAACAAAATGATGCCTATATGCAAAATATTGTTGCCACGATTCAAAAAGAACAAAATGATATTATTCGCGACACTTACAGTGATTTACTCGTTGTTCAAGGGGTCGCTGGTTCCGGCAAAACGTCCGCTATTCTGCAACGAATTGCCTTCTTGCTATATCACTCACGAGCATCGCTAGAAGCTGATCAGATGGTTTTATTTTCACCTAATCGCCTCTTTAGTCATTATATTTCTGAAGTGCTACCTAGTCTGGGTGAACGCAATATGCGGCAAGTGACACTGGCTGAATTTTTAAGCGCTCGTTTTCAAGGGTTGACCGTTGAAAGTCTCTTCGAACGCTACGAACAAGACCACCAAGCGACCACCCTTAATCCGGCCATCCGTGACTTTCAGGAAGGTGCCGCATTTATGCAACAAGTTGATCGCTACTGTCATGAATTACCAGCCGCTGAGCTTCGGTTTACAGATATTGTCTTCAATGGCGAGGTCTTCTTTTCAAAGCAAACTATCACCCAGTTGGCCATGGATTTACCAGCTGCGATGCAGCCAGCCGACCGATTTTTAGCACTCAAGAATACGTTAATTAAACAGTTAAAAAAACGTATTGATCACGAAGCACAAGCTGATTGGGTCAACGATATTATCGATCAATTAAATGATGAAACCTATCATGACTTACTCGGGCATAAACGTCGTGGTGAATTTCAATCTTTAGACGATGAAGTCTTCTACATTGGACAACAGATTGTGACTAAACGGCTCCGCCAAGTTTACGATGCTATTTATAATGGGTATTTTCTCGATACCTACGAACAATATAACGACTTTTTAGCCCAAATTGACCGGCCAGAACCTATTACGGCTGAACAATGGGCCGCGCGACAAAAAACCTTTCAAACGGGCATTGAATACCATCGGATTGCGCTAATTGATTGTGCACCACTATTACTCCTACGTGATATTTTAACCGGTAGTGGTCAAAATCGACGGATGCAATCGATTTTTGTTGATGAAATGCAGGATTATTCACTTGCACAATTATTGTATATCAAACATGCCTTTCCGTTAGCTAAGTTCACCTTGCTTGGTGATAGTGAACAAGCCTTGTTCAAAGGCATCGAAGCCCCCAAGGAATTGCTCACCCGCTTAAAGGCGGCGTTCGACGTTCGCCGGGTTAACCTGATTACGCTGAATAAGAGTTACCGTTCAACCATGCAAATCACCAACTTTGCTAAAGCCTTGCTACCGGATGGCGACCAAATTCAAGCCTTCACCCGCGAAGGTGACCTGCCAAAAGTCATGTTGCGTTACGGTGAGACCAATGCCTTAAAAGGGTTATTGACTGAAGTGAACCGGCAACTCACTAAGACCACAACCGTCGCAATCTTAACGAAAGACCTGTCTGAAAGTAAAACAGTGTATCAATATCTCAAACACCATACCGTCGCAACTTTGATGGCTGACAACGATCGCACCATGCCTCAAGGCGTCATCATCATGCCCATTTATCTCGCCAAGGGGTTAGAATTTGATGCCGTGATTGCTTATGATGTTTCTGCCACGGCTTATCCGGATGACCGCTCCGTTGGCTTGCTCTATACCATTGCATCACGTGCCATGCACCACTTAACCTTACTTAGTGTTGGTGATGTTTCGCCATTAATTGCCCGCATGGCGCCGGGCTTATTCACCATCGAACATCAAGTTCGCGTTTAATTATTCAAAAAATCGACTGATTAATTGGCCTGTCCAATCAATCAGTCGATTTTTTATGTGCTTTAATTTAACGCATAGCGTTGAATGGCAGCCGCCAAGCCGTCAGCATCATTGGTCTCAGTAACATGGTTAGCATGTGCCTTAGCAGCTGCTGAGCCATTGCCCATTGCGACCGCCGTCCCCGCAAAATCAAACATTGTGATGTCATTTTGCTCATCGCCAACTGCCATTATCTCACTCGCATCAAGCTTTAACAGCTGTGCCAAATCTTGGAGTGCTTGGCCTTTGCTGACCCCTGGATGCATGAGTTCCAAAAAGTTAGCAGCGGCGCGAACCACGTATAAGGACTGGCCAAATTTTTGCTTAACCAACGGTTCGATGGCATCTAATTGTTCGGGTTCCCCTACGAATAACCCCTTCGTAATTTGAAAATCAGCTGGTAAGTCGTCCGGTTGGCGAATTAGGAGTCCGGCCTGATTCTCCCAAGCTTGGACGACTGTCACCCAGCTCACATCGTAGTCAGCCGTATAGATGACGCTTTCATCATCGAGCACGTTAAATGGGATATGTTGTTGTTGCCCGAACGCCGTCAATTCACGATAGTAGCTATTAGTCACCAAATGTTTCGCCACGACACGCCCCGTGACTGCTTCAATCACGGCACCATTATAAGTCACCACATATTGGTCATCACCGGTAATGTTAAGTGCCGTCAGATAGGGTTGAACGCCAGCTAAAGGACGGCCAGTACAGAGCACCACCTTAATACCCTGTGATTGGGCTTGTTGAACGGCTGTAATCGTACTTGGTAGTAACTTACCCTCCGAATTGAGCAGCGTATCATCAATATCTAAAGCAATTAAACGAATCGACATAATAAATTCCTTTCATTCACGAATTCGGTTACATCATCGCTGTTGCAACCGTCGTCGTGACTTGAGTTTAGTCTAAATATAGCATAATCCAGCACCTAACGGGGCCGATTTTTGAAACTCGCTAGGGCCATTTTCCGTTTATTTAATCCCTGACGCACAAAAGCAGACCGCTAAAATTAGCAGTCTGCTTTTGATAACACCTTAATATAAATATTGTAAATCACTAGCTGGTGTTGGATACGCCCAAATCAATTGTTGTAACTCTGGTAACGTCATTTGCTTCTGAATCAAAATCATCAAGTAATTGACGACTTCATCCGCAATCTCACTTAGGCAAGTGGCGCCCACTAGTAAGCCAGTCGACTGGTCAATCACGACCTTAGCTAACGCTTGGGGCGTCTGTAACCGATAATAGGTGAACCATTTTGTCATATCTAACGTGTTAACCGTATATTGTGCCGGTTGTTGCGCCGCCTGCGTTGGCGTGACCCCAACTTGTGCCAATTTCAATTCTGAAAAGACTTGCGTCGGAATAACCGGATAACTAATAGCCATACCAGGCGCGGTTAATTCACCGACTAAGTAACGTGCTTCATAGCCTGCGACGGGCGTTAACTTCGGTGCTGGCGTATCGCTAACATCTCCAATCGCATAAACATGGGTATTCGTCGTTTGCAAATGATCATTAACTTGCACGCCACGGCGATTCGTTGCCACTCCAATATTTTCTAACCCAAGATGGGCAATATTAGGTTGGCGTCCAGCTGAACAAATCACTAAATCAGTTGTCAATTCAAAGCCGTGATCGTCGGTTAAATGAATGCCATCTGCTTGTTTAGTTAGGCGTTTGATGCCGATATTCAAATCAAACGTGACACCCATGGTCGTCATATTCGCCATTAATGCCGTCACTAAATCCTGATCAAAAGCCTTCAACGGCCGCTCGTTATGGTGAATCAAATGAACGTCGGCGCCCGCTGCTTGTGCAATGCCAGCTAATTCAAAGCCAACATAGCCGCCACCCACGAAGGTCACCCGCTTCGGCATAGTCTCAAGGTCTAAGAAATCCGTACTCGTCTGAAAGTAGTCGTGCCCTTCAATCGGTAAAATCGTCGGTTGTTGACCAGTGGCAATCACATAATCAGTGCCGTTAACCACGGTCCCATCAACCGTGAGCTGACCATCAGCTTGAAAGTATGCTTGCCTGTGTAACGTATCAATATCACTGGCTTTTAAACCTTGTAAAGTGCCGTCATTAATGCCATCGGTATACCCACGTTTCGTGGTCATCAAAGCTGTCCAGTCCACTTGGGGAACACCACTCAGGCCGTGGCCTTGTAAATCTTGTGCGCGGCGCTTTGCTTCAACCGCACTCAACAGAATCTTTTTGGGATCACAGCCCCGATTGGGACAAGTGCCCCCCATAAATCGGCTTCAATAATTAAAACCGACTTGCCTTGTGCCTTTAAACCACTTGCCACGGCACCCCCAGCTGGACCGCCACCGATTACAATTACATCGTATTGTTTCGTCATTAGTTTACCCCCTAAGGTTTGCCCACATCGTTAACACCTAATCTGGTTCATGTTGACTCAAATAACGCATTACTAACTGCCGATCTAAATACCCTTTAATCTGACCGTCTTCAGTCACGGCTAAATAATCGTGCGTCGCTAACGCTTCAAACGCCGTCCGTAAAGTTGTTTGACCATCGACCGTTTCAATCTTCCCCGCGGCCACGGTTGGCTTTTTAGCCAAATAGCCTTGGACTAAACCAACTCGACCAACATAAATGTCATACACTTTTTTGGCCCGACTGGCATGGAAGAAATCACGCACAAAATCATTCACCGGATGGCGGGCAATGGCTGTTGGCGTATCAACTTGTAACAGTTGCCCCTGCCGCATAATACCAATCCGATCACCTAATTTTAAAGCTTCACTCATGTCATGGGTAACAAAAACAATCGTATTATTATAGCGTTGATGTAATGACAGAACCAAATCTTGCAACTGCTGCCGTGACAACGGGTCTAGCGCACTAAAAGGCTCGTCCATTAAGACAATTGAAGGGTGCGAGGCAATCGCCCGTAAGATACCAATCCGCTGTTGCTCGCCACCCGATAGTTCGTCCGGCATTCGATCACGATAAACAGTGGGATCCAAGCCAACTTCTTTTAATAAGTCATCAATCGTTTGGTTGATTTCTTTTTTCGGCGTCCCTTTCATTTCCGGAATGACCGCGATATTTTGTGCCACCGTCATCGTTGGGAATAGGGCAATCTGTTGTAACACGTAGCCCATTTGCCACCGCAATTCTCGGAGGGGCACGGTGGTTGTTGCTTGGCCGTTGACCAAAATTTTGCCAGCCGTAGTGGATTCTAAGCGGTTAATCATCTTAAGCGACGTTGTTTTCCCACTGCCGGAAGTGCCGACTAACACGAACAATTCACCCTGTGCCACCGTTAAATTCAGGTCTGGAATAACCACGTTATCATTGAAATTTTTTTGTACATGTTGAAATTCAATTGCTGCAGTCATTTAGTTGCCCTCCTTTAATAAACCGTGTTGTACTAAATACCGTTTCGCAACACTGGCGGCCGATTCATTTTTAACATTAACTTCATAGTTCATCTCTTGCATATCAGTTTCCGAAATCTTGCCAGCTAATTTATTTAAAGCTGCCACCACTTGCGGATGTTTCTTCGCAAAGCTGGCTTTCATCAGTGGTGCCCCCTGATAAGTTGGGAAGAAATGCTGGTCATCTTTTAAGATAGCTAAGTGATACTGGCGCAGTTCACTATCAGTGGAATAGGCATCGACTAAGTTAATCCGCCCCTTGCTAATCGCTTCATACCGGAGCGCTGGTTCCATCGACTTCGCAGTGACATCTAACCCATAAGCCTTCTTTAACCCTTTTAATCCGTCATCACGATCAATAAATTCCAACGTCATCCCTGGTTTTAAGATTGATTCTACTTGGGTTAAGTCGCTAATGGTCGTTAAATGATGGGCCTTCTTAAATTGCTTCGTGACTGCCAAAGCGTACGTATTGTTGTACTTCATTGGTTGTAACAAACTTAACTCATCCTGACTAGCTAAGCGCTTTTTCGCTAACTGGTAAGTCTGGTTAGCCGTCAGATTCTGCGGATGACTCCCACTAACTAAGGTTTCTAACACCGAACCCGTAAATTCTGGATAAATATCAATTTGACTATTTTTCAACGCACTGAATAGGAAGGTCGTTTTCCCAAAATTAGGTTTCAAGGTCACTTTAACGTGTTCATCATTGGCTTCAATCAATTGCTTATACATGTTTATCAGGATTTCCGGTTCAGAACCTAGCTTACCGGCAATTGTAATCGTTTCAACCCGATTAGCGTAAGCACTGTAGGCGCCACCGCCACCAAGTAAAGCTAAAATCCCCACAAAAACAATTAAAGCTGATTTTGCTTTGGCCGTTTGGAACCAACGCACAATTGCACTTAAAACAATTGCCAGTAAAGCCGATGAAATAGCTCCAATTAATAGTAAGGACGTATCGTTACGATCAATTCCCAGCATGATAAAGGTCCCAAGACCGCCAGCCCCGATTAAGGCCGCCAACGTAGCCGTCCCAATAATTAAAACCAGCGCCGTCCGAATCCCTGAAATCATTTGCGGCATCGCAATTGGCAGTTCAACTTTAAAGAGTTTCCGCATGCGTGACATGCCAAAAGCATCCGCGGCTTCTTCAATTGACTCATCAATTTCTGAAATACCCAAATATGTATTTTGAAAAATCGGTAATAACGCATAAATCACCAACGCAATCACCGCTGGTACCGTCCCAATCCCGACTAGCGGAATCAATAGTCCCAGCAAGGCTAGTGATGGAATCGTTTGTAAGACACTGGTTAATTGCAGTAATGCTTCCGCCATTTTCGGCCGCCGAACCGCCCAAACGGCTAATGGCATCGCAATGACCATGGCTAAGACTAACGCCGCCAGTGAAATTTCCAAATGTTGCCACAACGCCGTTAATAGATCACCGCGTCGTTCAACTAATGTTTGAATCAAGGTCTGCATGATTACCCTCCCGTAATTTCCCTTTAATATTTTTAATCCTAGCATAACCTGCTTTAAAACCGCACTAAAATGCTTTCATCGTTTTAAATGCTGTGATTTCAAAAGTTACATTAATTATATTAACATTTTTATGTTCAAATGTTAATTTAATTGTTTTTTTATTCACCTGTTGCCAGAAAAAAACAACCCTGCGATTAGCAGCGTTGCAAGGTTCATACAGACTTTAATTCATCGTGCGGCGATAGTGCGCTTTGCCAGCCCGTTGGCCGCGATGTTGTAATTTGGCTAACTTAGCTGCACCGTTAATCGCTTGACCCATCATCCGGTCGAACTGGCGATCGGATAACCAGTGGCGAGCGGTTAATGATAATCCGGCACCCATCCCGGCATGATAGCGTGTTTTCGGCCGTTCATCATTAACCGCTCGCGTCATTAACTTGGCAATGACACCTGGATTCGATGCAAATTCATCAAATAACGACAGCATGGCGCCGACTTTGACTGCTTGCTTGACATAGGCAGTCTCACCTGAAACGACTAATAACTTTTCTTCAGCAATTCCGGCCCATTCTGTCTTAATCCCACCAGGTTCAATAATTGAAACTTGAATACCAAAGGGCGCCACTTCCATTCGCAACGCATCACTCATGCCTTCAATCGCATGCTTGGTCCCCATGTACCAGGCACTTAATGGTTGATAGATTTTGCCACCAATCGACGAGACATTAATAATTCGCCCGGCATGTTGCGCCCGCATCATTGGTAAGACAAGTTGAATCAAACGCATCACACCAAAAACATTGACTTTAAATTGATACTCGCCTTCTGCCAAGCTCACATCTTCTAAGGCGCCGTAAGAACCGTAACCCGCATTGTTAATTAAAACATCTAACCGACCTTGTTCAGTTTTAATCGTTTTGACAGCAGCGACTAACGTGGTCTCGTCCGTCACATCGAGCTTTAAGACATGCACACCACTGGCTGCTAAATCCGTCATTTTTTCAATTCGGCGGGCCGCCCCGTACACAATATTACCTTGTGCCTGTAGCTTCAGAGCCGTGGCTTTCCCAATTCCTGATGACGCCCCGGTAATTAAAATCACGCGTGATTTATCCATGATAGTTGCCTCCTAATAGTCTATGTTCTGTTGTCATGCTACGGCAGTTACGCGGCAAATGCAATCGAATTCACTGCCACGGTTATGCTAAAATAGAGCTAAGTTATTTGGGAAGGTCGTGATTGGTTATGCCAGTCAAATTTGGAATTTTAAGCGCTGCTTCTATTGTGCCACGTGTCGTAGCCGGGATGCACGAATCACCAGTTGCTACTCCGATGGCCATTGCAGCTCGTTCACAAGTTAAAGCCCAACAACTAGCCGCTCAATGCCACATTGCTACTGTGGCACCAACTTATACGGCGCTAGTTGATAATCCACAATTAGATGCCATCTATATTCCAACCTATAATGCCGGTCATTTTCCGTTGGCTAAATTGGCCCTTGAACATCACCAAGCCGTGTTGTTAGAAAAGCCCTTCACCATGACGGTAGCCCAAGCTAATGACTTGTTTGACCTTGCACAGCGAAATCAGGTGTTGTTAATGGAAGCGCAAAAAGCCGTTTTCTTACCTATCACCCAACAGATCAAACAGTTATTGCAAGCTGGGACCCTTGGCACCGTGCGCACAATTGACATTACAGAATACCATCCGCGAGGTAACCCAACAGGTTGGTTCACTAACCGAGCGGCTGGCGGGGGCGCTTTATATGGTAGTGGCGCCTATGCTTTAGATTATCTACAATACTTATTGGCGCCCACCACCGTAAAGGTCACCGGGGTCGCCACGATTCCGATTGGCCTGACCGATACACAAGCAGCACTCAGCCTGAGTCTTGACGACTGCTTGGTTAATCTCTTAATTACGGCCGCCCAACCACAGCCCAGTCAAATGGTGATTCACGGTGACTTAGGGACTATTACCATTCCAAATTATTGGAAGACTGATCATGCGACCTTAGCTTTAAACGACCAACTGCCGCAACAACTTAAAGTCACTCAGCAAAGTGAATTTGTTTTTGAAATCAATCATTTTTGTGACTTACTAAGGCACCACCAGCTCACTAGTCCGATCATGACACCGGCCATCACAAAACAAACGATTCAGTTAATTGAACACTGCTATACACAGTGGTATCACTAAATTTAACACCATTTGGAGGGAATACTTATGTCAACCAAAATTATTATGGATACAGACCCAGGCATCGATGATGCCGCTGCGATTACCATCGCCATCAACCATCCGGCGTTTGATTTGGACCTCATCACGACCGTTGCCGGCAATGTGACCGTTGATAAGACTACTTTAAATGCTTTAAAATTAACTCGCTTTTTCAATAGCGCCATTCCCGTTGCGGCCGGCGCCGCCCAACCGTTAATCAAACCGTTTGAAGATGCAGTCCGGGTACATGGCGTTTCAGGCATGCCGGGTTATGATTTTCCAACTGATTTGGCCCAGCCGCTAGCCGAAACAGCGGTCGAAGCTTTACGTGATCACATTATGCAAGCTGAACAGCCCATCACGTTAGTCCCCACAGGTGCTTACACTAATATTGCGCTCCTTTTTAAGACTTATCCAGAAGTTATGCCACACATTAAAGAAATCGTTGCTATGGGGGGTACCTTAGGTCAGGGCAATATGACCAGTGCAGCCGAATTCAATGTCTTTACCGATCCACATGCGGCCGCAATTATGTATGCCTCAGGTGTACCAATTACGATGGTCGGTCTCGACGTCACGATGAAAGCACTGCTAACGCCGGCAACCATGCAACAATTACCAAGCTTAGGTCGGACTGGCACCATGCTACATGCCCTCTTCAACCATTATCAAGACGGCGATCAGACTGGTTTACCCATGCATGACGTAAACACATTATTTTATCTCCTACATCCAGAAGCCTTTACGACTGAGGCGATGTGGATTGACGTACAGACGGAAGGCCCCGCCAATGGCGAAACCGTTGGCGATACCCGTGGCGCTTACCATGCGGGTCAAACCAATGCAACCGTCTGCGTTGATATTGATGCCCCTGCTTTTAATGCTTGGTTCTTGAAAACAATTGCCGCAATTGGATAAATCAGTTTAAATGTGACAGTAAAGACACCTTGGTCAGCTTGTGCTGACCAAGGTGTCTTTTTAGGTATAAGATTCCAGTTTATCGCTTACTTAAAACTAACGCCTTAATCCCGGAAATAACTAATACGGGCACTGCCGGTAAGAAGATGACCATCAGATAGACCAGCTTGCTTAACCGGGCCGTTCCCATAACTTCATTAAAGAACGGTGACATCGTCACAAACAGCGAACTTAACGCTGAAAAAGCTACCGCTAGCAATAATTTTGGATTGCTGAACGGATTACGGTGAAATAGTGTTTTAGCACTCCGCGCATCAAACACATGCCAGAGTTGCCCAAAAACTAAAGTTAAAAATGCGACCGTTTGAGCTGATTGTACCGCCATTCCGCTAGTTGCTGCCCAAATGAACGCAATAAATACGGTAAGACCCATCACGGTTCCCCGCACCAACACCCGAGGTAACATGCCATTTGCTAAGATGGACTGATGTGTATTTCGCGGTGGCGCCTGCATGATATCTGCTTCGGCAACATCATAGCCCAATGCAAACGATGGTAAAGCATCGCTAACCATATTCACCCATAAAACCATTAATGCAGTTAGCGTCGGCACGTTACTGCCAACCTGACCAATATCGTGTGTAATCAACAATAGTCCGAATAATAAGGACAGGACCTCGGCCACATTGGTGGTTAACTCGTGGCGCATAAAATTCTTGATATTAGTAAAAATGGTTCGGCCAGCCGCGACAGAATGTTCGATGGTCGTGAATTTATCATCTAATAAAATTAAATCAGCCGAATCCTTGGTCACATCCGTACCGTTAATCCCCATCGCAATCCCAATATCAGCTGCTCGTAACGCGGGCGCATCATTCACGCCATCTCCAGTCATGGCAACCACTTCACCATGCCGCTGTAACTGCCGGATAATCCGTTGTTTGTGTTCTGGTGAGACGCGGGCATACACTCGAATTGCCGGCACCTTTTCATATAATTCATCATCCGTTAATTGATCAAGCTGTTGCCCTTCCATAGCAGCCGGACCATCGGCGGTAACAATGCCTAATTTTTCAGCGATAGCTTGCGCTGTTTTAGCATGGTCCCCAGTAATCATGACGACGTTAATCTTTGCTTGGTGTAACGTGGCGACGGATTGCCGAACTTCCTCACGCGGTGGATCAATAATGCCCGCTAATCCCAATAACGTTAACTGTTGCTCCAACTCAGTCATTGATAATTCTAACGCTTCAGCTTTGGTAATCACCCGTTCACCCACTGCCAAGGTACGCAAAGCAGCCGCTGCAAATTCATCAATTTTAGCTGTAAACAACGTATGTGCCGTTGCAATCGGAACTCGTTTACCATTCAATTCAATCGCTTCAGCTTGTTTTAATAACACATCGGGCGCACCTTTAGTAATCACCTTATACGTTTGACCACTTTTAATAACCACACTCATCAACTTACGGGTACTATCGAATGGGAATAGTCGCAGAATATCAAAATCGGCCGTCGCCGTTTGATTTAATAATTCGGCTCGATCTAATCCCGCTTTTAACCCTAAGACAACTAACGCCACATCGGTCGGATTACCAAATGGCACAAAAGCCCCATTCTCATTTTTTGACACATTGGCTTCATTATCTAAAATACTGGCACTAATAAAGGATTGCGCCGCCGTCACTTGTTCTTTCGGCGTAATCTCGCCTAATGGCGCATAGCCACGCCCTTCAACTTCAAAATCAATCCCGTTCGCAAAAAAACGCGTGACCGTCATTTCATTCTTAGTTAACGTTCCTGTTTTATCCGAAGCAATATAAGTCGTTGACCCCAAGGTTTCCACACTTTTAAGCGATTTAATCAGGCCATTACTTTTAGCCAACACAGTCGCACCAATCGTTAATACGATTGATAATACTGCTGGCAACGCATCTGGAATAGCCGCAACCGCTAAAGCAATCGCCGTAGATAATAAGGCGATGAAACTCATAAATGAAAAACTCCCCGTGGTTAACCACGTTTTAAGACTCCCAGCAAGCAACGTAAAAATAACAATGCCGCCAGCAACCAACATCAACTTATGCGTTAACGCATTAATCGTCTTTTCAATTGGCGTCTTTTGATCCGGTGTCGCTTGTAGCAAGTCGGCAATTTTACCAAGTTCCGTTGCCATTCCGGTCGCCACAACCACCGCATAACCGTTCCCATTAGTTACTGTTGAGCCTGAATAACCCATATTTTTACGGTCGCCTAAATCCGTGGTAACCGGCAGTTCGGCAACCGCTTTCATAATTGGTTCTGATTCGCCAGTTAAATGCGCTTCAAGTACTTGCAGTTCTGAAACTTTAATCCAGCGTACATCCGCTTCAATAAAGTCTCCTGTTTTAACACTAATAATGTCGCCCGGAACCAGTTGATTGGCCGCGACTTTATCCCACATATTCTCCCGTAACACCGCCACTTGGTGCTTGTTCATTGCTTTCAGTCCGGCTAATGACTTCCGTGCATTCACTGTCTGCCAGACTGATAAGCCACTATTAATCAAGATTAATATCATAATAGCGGTTGCTTCATAAAATGATGACCGCGCATGTTCACCGTTACCATTCTGAATTAGATCATAACTACCACTTACAACTGATAACAACGCTGCCAACAATAAAATAATAACTAAGGGTTCTTTAAAACTCCGCAACAAGACTAACCAAATTGGGGTTGGCGGGTCAGTTTTCATTTCATTAGTCCCATATTTTACGAGCCGTTGTTGCGCATCAGCCTCGGCTAACCCAGCATGACGACTCGTTTGTAAGTCTTTTAGAACCTTTTCTTTGGTTTGATCATAAAACATCGCGCGCCTCCTTATTTGACTTAGTGACAACTTAAGCTTAACAAATCGGCACGACGAGTACGCCCCAAAACCCTCAATGCGATTAACTAATTGACTGCGCAAAAAGACAAAAGGACGTCTCTATTATAGAAGCAACTTAATTACTGATGATGTCCACATTCTCATCAAATCCCCATTTACACACTAAAAAAACAGTTGGCTTTTATCCCAACTGTCTTAATCTATACTTCTAATCAACACGCCAACTTATCATAATTGGCCCAACTCTTTAGGGTCCGCACCGTTAGCTACTAACCGATCAAATTCCTGCCGGACCGCTGGATCCACGTGATTGGTGTGCGGTAAATAATGGCTTGCTTCCGTTCCCGCCTGCAAAGCAGTCTTGTAATACCACTTTTTCCAGCGTAAAAAGTCTAAGGTTTGTTGCATCCGGGCCATTTTTTCTTCCAACTCGGTCTCGTGCTGGTCTAAATAGTCATACCGGCTTTGCAGCGTGACATCACCAGCCATACAAAGTGCAATGAACGCTGCAATTTGTTTTACCGGTACCTCCGCTTCCTTTAAGCACATGATTACTTCTAAATAATTAAAATCATTATCTTTAAATCGCCGGCGCCCCGCAGCATTCCGCTCAACAAAGGGTAATAGTCCGGCTTTATCATAATAACGTAAGGTGTACGGACTAATCGCTAACTTTTTGGCAACTTCGCCGATTGAATAGGTCATCTCTAAAACTTCCTTTTTTAATTTTACTTGACTTAGAGTTAACTCTAAATTATATACTACAATCAATCAAGTTATTAATTTGGAGGCTACTTATGAAAACACAAAAACCATTAGTCGTTATTACCGGTGCTAGCTCCGGCTTTGGCGCTGAAGACGCAAAACTATTTAATGCTGCAGGCTACCCCTTACTTTTACTAGGTCGGCGGCTTGAAAAAATCAAGGCCCTTCCCTTAAACTTCGATAACGTGCTCACGGCAGCCGTTGATGTGACCGACTATGCTGCTTTAGAACAAGCCATTCAATCAGCCGAAGCCCAATACGGCGCTACTGATTTATTAATTAACAATGCCGGCGTGATGTTACTGGGTAACGTGCAGCGACAAGACCCGAAAGAATGGCAAACGATGCTCGACACCAATGTCATGGGCGTTTTGAATGGCACCAAAATCGTGCTCCCAGCGATGGTTGCACGCCAACATGGGACCATCATTAATATGTCTTCAATTGCTGGATTTAAATCCTTCATCAACCATGCGGCTTACGTCGCTAGTAAATTTGGCGTCCATGGCTTATCCGAAACGATTCGCCAAGAAGTCGCCAATGATAATGTGCGTATCTCACTAGTCGCGCCGGGTGCCGGCGAAACTGAACTATTGACCCATGTGACAGACCAACAAGCCTTAACCGATTATGAAGCTTGGAAAGCCACCATGGGCGGCACTACTTTGGATGCGAAAGACGTTGCCACAACGGTCAAATTCATCTATGACATGCCTCAAAATGTTAATATTCGTGAAATTGATTTGGCAGCCACCCGTCAAGATAACTAATCAGTCATTTAGCACTAATTTCAAAAAACGGCAGCGACAACTCATCCAACTAGGATAAGTCATCGCTGCCGTTTATATTAATTTTAAGGAGGGTTAGACCTCACTAGGCGTATCTAACGCCAATTGTAACAATGGTTGACCAAAGTTTACTTCATCACCATTTTTAGCTAATAACGCCTTCACTTGTCCAGCTTGCTGAGCCACAACCGGTCGCATCATCTGCATTGCCTGAATCAGACCCACTTGTTGGCCCACACTAACATGATCGCCAATCTTAACATATGGGGCTTCATCCGCCGAATGTGCTTGATAATAAATGCCCACAACTGGCGCCGTCACACATTCTTTGGGGTCGATCTCATCAGCTGTCTGTTCCGGATGTGGTGCTAACCGTGTCCCAACTGGAGTGGGCGTCGCTGTTGAGGTCACCGGCGTATTCATGATTGGCGCTGGCGTCACGGGTGCTGGCTCAGTGACAGGGGCGCTAGGCAATGGGACCGGTTGGCCGGCCACCGTTGCTTTACGATGCCCCTTTTTGCCCATTTGAATCTCAAATTCTTGGTCACGATATTCAAAATCAGTTAAACTACTTTGCTCAAACTTATCCATCAGTTGATAAACTTTATCTAAATCCATCAAACAACCCTCCAATAGTTTGCAGTTACCATATATTGTTCAGTGTATCGCAGGATTGTGGTGGAAATATGAATGCTTCTTTAAGAATTTATCAATTATCTAGTCAGTGCAGTAGTTACACACGGCAACACTTTGAAGCGAAATAATGGTGCCGGTGATTTCCCCGCCTTAACGTAAGCCAACACGGCATCGACATGATCTAGTTGTAACAACCGATTATCCAGTTGCCATAAATTTCGTTGATAATAGTCACGACAATATTGCACTAAATGAGTTAACAGATTGCCGACGGCTTCATTAACTGTATTACCACGACCATCAACACCCCAAAAATCAGCAGATTCTACCCAATAACGACTTTCTGATAATTCCCGATAGCGGTCAGTTTCATGAACTAAGACTAAACGTGGTACCATTGCCAGGGCCTCCTCTTAAATGCTGGTTACCTTTAATGTCATTAAAGATAGCACGTTCACGTGTCCCCGACAATCCACTGAAGCTATTCCGTTTCAAAGTAAGCTGGTAGCAACCACTAGCCTAAGTTTTTGAGGAATTTTACGCCTCAAATTAAGAATCTAAAGGCGGCTTTTGCGCCAAAAAATACCCATGGTGTTGCGTGTCTCGTTTTAAATCAGCCATTGTGAATTGATGATAATAAGCGCGATACTGTTGATCTGCTACCGTAAACAAATCAGTCAATGACTCACTTAAATTAGCCGCAATGGGCGAAGCTTCAACCTCATCATCGGTCCGAGAATGGCCCGTAATAAAGCGCGCATAACTCAGAGTAGGTGGAATCGTTAAATCATATAAATCGCCTAAATTCATCGCAGCTAAAGGCTTTTCTAGTTGATAACCACCATATTTGCCGACCGTTCCCAGTAGATAGCCTGCCTTATGTAACACGGACAAAATATTGCGAATCATTACTGGATTCAAATGTAAGGATTGTGCCAATTCACGACTAGATACCTTATCTGCCCGATGCTCATCTAAGTACAGTAGGCTGTGGACTGCCACCGAAAAATCAAGCTTCATCAATATCCCTCCCAGAACCAACTCGTTTAACCTCATTTTACCACCGACTGTAATGATTATCATTTCAATTAATATTGACGTTACGTTACAATAGGCGATAGGAGGCTTTTTTATGACAACTGAACTTAGCGCGGCGACCTTTAAGCTGACTGCGACGGCCGCTTTGTCACCCGCACAACAACAATTGGAACACGCTTTATTGACTTTTATTACCACGCATTTGTCGCAACCGACCACTGGCCTATTCGTCATTCATGGCGATGCCGGTACTGGCAAAAGTGCCGTGCTAGCTGCCGCCTTTAGTCGTCTACAAGCCTTAAGTCGCAGTGCGACGCCAAACGCCTTACAAGGCACTGACAATTATTTAGTTGTCAATCACAACGAAATGTTGAAAATTTATAAACGGTTAGCCGGTTCAGCGCCCAATTTACGAAAAAAAGATTTCCAAAAACCGACGCCCCTAATTAATCAATTAACCAAAACTGACCGCCTAGCCGATGTGGTCTTTATTGATGAAGCACACCTCTTACTCACGCAACCCGACCGTTATAATCGCTTTAACGGTCAAAATCAATTAGCGGAACTTATCAATCACAGCCGCGTGGTCGTCTTAGTCTTTGACGCGCATCAAGTCTTAAAGTTAAAGAGTTACTGGCAAGCAGCGGATTTACAACCTTTCTTGGCCCAATATCCGCACGAAACATTCAATTTAGATGAGCAATTCCGAGTTACCGGGAATGCACAGGTAATCAATTGGATCGACCAGTTTACCCAAGGTCACTTATTACCGCAACCTGTTGATGCTAACTTTGATTTTCGGATTTTTGCGGATGGGCAACCCATGTATGACTTGATTCGCCAACGTGATCGTCAAGTACACTTGGCTCGACTCATTGCGACTGCGGACTTTCCCTATGTGGTAAATCACGGCACTTGGTATGTCACTGCCGGCCACCTCAAACTCCCATGGGATAAAGTTAATCTGACCGATGATCCGTGGGCCCTGCGACCAGAAACCTTAAACGAAGTTGGCTCAATTTATACAATTCAAGGATTCGACCTCAACTATGCTGGCGTTATTTTAGGGCCATCAGTCGGCTATGACGCGGCAACAGATCGCATCATTATTCATCTGAACCGCTATGAAGATCAAGAAGCCTTTAAAAATCGGTCGGATTTAGGTGAATTGGCGGCTTTAAAAACTCAGATAGTCTTTAATTCTATTAACGTTTTAATGAAACGTGGACGCTATGGACTCTACATAACCGCAGTCGATCCAGCATTACGGCAGCGCTTATCAGAATTATCAGCATCACAATCTTAAGGAGGTTTTTTTATGAAAGTTTCCATTCCAACCGAAAACGGCGTCCTCGCCGCAGAATATAGTAAGCAAGCCGCCCCTGACCAACAATATAAGGGCCATCCCATTATGTCATTTCCAATTGAAATCACCGCCGTCCCTGCCGAGACCCAAACTCTTGCATTCGCTTTTTATGATCATGATGCGATTCCAGTCGGCGGCTTTACGTGGATTCATTGGATTGCGGCCAACTTACCCGCCGAGACAACAACGATTCCAGCCAATGCTAGTCAAACGGGAGTTGTGCCAATGGTTCAAGGCAACAACTCGACAGCCGGAAAGTATACAGGAGAGACTGACTTAAAAGTCACGCAACATTACGTGGGCCCTTATCCGCCCAACAAAGACCACGAGTATACTTTCACGCTCTATGCGCTGGACACAACATTACCTTTAAAACCAGGTTATTGGTTAAACAACTTTTATAAAGTCAGCGCCGGTCATATTCTAGCTACTGCTGAAACCACGGTAATTGGAAAAAAATAACGCCTCAACAACTTGGATGAAAAAATAAGCACTGCAAGAATTCAAAAAATTCTTGCAGTGCTTATTTAGCATCCGGTCATCAAGGCTACCGAAACGGGCCCCAAAAGTTAATTTGTTACACTTAAGCTAAACAAACTAAACCGAATGCAATTAATGCGGGTAACCCTTGAATAATCATAATACTTTTGCTAACTTTAACGCTCCCGTAAATAGCTGCTACGACGACACACGCCAAGAAAAACAACGTTACGCCAGTACTAGCCACCGCCGGGACGACAAACAAACTAAAAAGAATGCCGACCGCTAAAAAACCATTGTACAGCCCTTGATTCTTAAATAGAAGTTGCACGGTTGGCTGCGCTAACTGCGCACGTGGTATGCCAAACGCTTGTGCCGTCATCTCGCTATCTGCATTAAACATCTCTAACCACAAAATGAAAAAATGTTCTAAAGCAACTAGTACCGCCATCACCATTGCTACAATTGCCATGTTTAACCCCACCTTTTATGACCCATTTAATACCCTAAGTTTAACAAACTAACGACCAAAGCTAAAGCTATTACAACACCAACAATTTTTCGAATTTTCTTTAATATAGTTTAAGAATAGCCATCTTCTCTGTTGCATTGTTTAAATCCTCGGTAGCTAACCTGAAAGCCCTGATTAGTTGTGCTATAATCGAAAACAATTGGTTAAATTCAATAATTTTTTTATATCATTAACTTAGGAGGTTATCAGTATAATATGCATTTAAGTAAACGTGACTTACGTGATTATCTGGCGGGATTTGCATTAGTTCTACTGATGGTCGCAGCAGCAACTTGGCTCAACGATTATGAAGTGATTTTACCAGAAATCGCAGCGCTAACGACCGGTATGTGGATTTATCATAACCAGAATTGGCTACGCCAACCGTATAAGATTTTCTTAGCACCGTCCGGGACGGCCATCATTGGCTTTTTCGTCAATCAATTGACGTTAACCTATCCCGCAAAGGTCTTATTAGCGCTTGCGCTGATGCTGCTATTATTAAGTGTTTTGCAATCAACCTTAGCACCAGCTTTCGCTACCGGGCTGCTCCCAATCATTGTTAATGCCACCCATTGGTCCTTTATTGTTGCCATTTTCTTATTCACATTCATCCTGATGGTGGGCGTCCTATTACGTGGCTTACATAAAGGACTTGGCAACGGTTTGGGTGCTAGCTACCAGACTATTTTTATTTTCATAGGCGCTGTTATCGTTTGGACGGGCGCCGTTTGGTTAGTCGGGCAACCACAAATGGCCGCGATACCACCCGTATTAGTCGTCTTTTTCGAGGTCCTGCAACAACCCACTTACAGTGGTAAAATGGCCAGCAAACAAATCATCACATTAGCTGGCGCCGCAACAATTGGCGTTTTAGTTCATTTACTTTTCTCAGCTTGGTTAGTCACGACTCTGATTAGCCTGCCATTAGTCTTCGGACTACTCCAGTTACTGCACTTAAAATTACCAGCCGCCTACGCTTTTCCGTTATTGGGACTCGTTTTACCAACCAACATGTTCCGGACGCTGCCATTAACCGCTTTATTAGCTGCCACCTTCTTTTTAGGCTTTAGTTTTAGCTACAAGAAATTTATGGCGGTAAACAAACCGATTATTGACCCATCTAAAAACAAAGTGAACCGCTAAGATCGGCCTATTGGTCCAATCTTAGCAGTTCACTTTATTTTCATTTCATCACAGTAGTACCATTAAAAACACCCACATGTGTAGCCAAAACCTGTTTGACCCATGCTGATTAATTACATTCCTGGCATCCAAACATCTTCTGGTTTAACGCCTTGTTCTTCAGCGAATGCCTGCCGTAACGTTTCCATATCCATTAGGTGATACGTCTTAGGATGATCAGGATCATACGATTCAATCTGGGCCATCATGCCACCATCTTCATGTTCAATAATATGGCAATGATACATGTAGACACCAGTCAAATCAAACTTGACTTTAATCCGAACCGTCTCGCCAGGATTAACACCAACGGTATCTTTTAAGCCATGTTCGTTAGGATAAACCGGGCCATCGTTACGGGCCAAAACCGTGAATTGGGTCCCGTGTACATGGAACGGATGGACCATCCCGTTTTTGGTGCTATTCGTATTTGTAATTTCCCAAATGACAACATCGTTGACCTTTTGGCGCGCATCAATGCGTTCCATATCAAATTTTTTGCCATCCATCGCAACTTCTTCGTCCATCCCATCCATCGTAATTTTCCGAACAGGTACTCCGGGGGTTGGCGCTTCATCGGGAATATCTACCAAGTGGTCTGGTAACGTCGTGTTATCAGGGACAAAAGACTTAATCCGGAAATGACATAACGGGGTCTCATCAGACATCAGCGTCACTTCATCACCAGGTTGATATTGGCCGAAATCAATCACGATTTCATCACGTTCGGCACAAGTAATCATGAGTTTTGACAGATAGACTGGCGCTGGCATAATGCCACCATCCGAGCCCACTTGTGCAAATGTCAACCCATCATCAAAATGCAATCGCCATTCACGCCGGTTAGATCCGTTCAAGATTCGTAGGCGGACCCGTTGTGTCGTGACATCAAAATAAGGATTGATGGTCCCGTTAATTAATGCGGTATGCCCTTGCACACCATCGGGATCATAATCAGTCCGATAATCGAACTGGTTATCCGCATGAAATTCACGGTCTTGTAGAACTAACGGAATATCATCAACCCCATAGTTTCGAGGCAATGGTAATTGTGCTTCTACATCATCTTGAATAATCACCATCGCTGCTAAGCCTTTCCAGACTTGGGTCGCCGTTGATGGACAAGGATGCGCATGGAGCCACGTGGTTGCAGCTGGTTGCATGACTTTAAAATCAATATGATTCGTTTTTCCGGGATACACTGGCGCATGACAGCCACCATCCGTAATTGGTCCGGGCACATTTAACCCATGCCAATGAAAGGTCGTTAATTCTGGTAAAGCATTCTTCAAATCAATATGCGTTTGTTTTCCTTTATGGAAAACGATTGTTTGCCCCAAGAATCCCGCATTATAACCCCAAGTTTTCGTTTTTTTACCTGGTAAAAATTGAGTTTCACTAGTTTCAGCTTTAACCGTGTAATAGTCATCCGTCGCCGTTTGTTTATCCGGTTGCAACAGCGGTGGAATCGCCAACGGTTGTGGCGCTAATTGTGGTGTAACTAGCGGAATGTAGCCACCATCGTGTGTATTATAAGCTGGTTCATCAAAAAAATAATCAGTATAGACTTTTTTTGCCATTTCGACATCCCCTTAAAATTCTAAACAATAATTACCATTGAATCACGTCCTAGTGTCAGCGCTTACCAACACATTAGCTCTAGTTTAGAATTATTTTAAAGGAGTGTCAATCAATATCAAGGTTTAATATTTTAAACTTATCAACCCTAAAATGCCCCGATTAAAATCTTAATTGGGGCATCAAAAGTGAACACCGGTTAAATCAAAACCAGTGAGGTGCGGCGTTACCTTTATTGAA
This sequence comes from Lactobacillus sp. CBA3605, assembly GCF_002970915.1. NCBI lineage: Bacteria > Bacillati > Bacillota > Bacilli > Lactobacillales > Lactobacillaceae > Lactiplantibacillus > Lactiplantibacillus koreensis. The sequence goes on along the minus strand of NZ_CP027190.1, from coordinate 1,714,816 downwards.
TTGATAGCTATACTGGTCATGCAATTTAAAAACTATTTAGTTGACGCTTCGCCAACCGGTAACTGATAACGCTTTTTGACCGCCACAATATCGGCCTGACTAATATGATTGTAACGATTGTCGGCTAACATCACACTATAGGCATCACGACTATGTTGTAAGCCAATCACATGCCCAAGTTCATGCTCAGCCACATGAATTTGATCCGCAGTGGTGTAATGATAAGTCGCTAAATTTCGCGTTAACAGCAGGACTTGCGCCTTAGTAAAGTAATGATCAGCTTGCTCATACGTTAACGTTAGTCCAGCTAACAGATGATAGCGTCCGGTCGTCGCTGTACTAGTCCCCAAAGTCACCTGATGATGTGCCGCAGAACCCGGCACGAATCGAAATTGACCGGTTGCATTCCAAGCCTTAATCGCCGTAGTATAGATTTGCCGGTAATGTGTGGATCCGGTCAGCACGTATGTGACCCGCGGTTTTGGCCAGCGACTAACACCAAACGGAGTGGTTGCTGCCTGGGCAACGGGACTCATACTTAATATCATGATTACTGTCAACGCCATTAACTCGAGTTTATTTCGAATGCTTTGCATTGCTGTTACCCCTTTCACCATAATCAAGGTAGCCATCAATACAGTTATAGTGTAAAACCAACCACTGAAGATACCCATTCTACGGCTCAATATCAGCTCAAATTTGACTTTTAAACAACGGGTACCAGTTAATTAAGCAAGCAATCTAAATCCCGATCACAATCCCGTGGTATGATAGGCTTATCCCAACAATTTTTGGAAGTGAAACTAATGACAATTAAACAACTCATTGCACAAACTGCATTAACCCACATTCAACCGGGGATGGTTGTCGGCTTTGGTGGTGGGTCAACGGTTGCTGAACTCGTTAATGAAGCCGCTAACTTAGTTAATGATATTCAGGTCGTGACACCCTCGCCAACGACCCAACAATTAGCCACCGTTTTAGGTTACACTGTGATTAACCCACAGTATTGCGATCGCATTGATATTGCCTTTGATGGTTGTGACCAGCTTGACCACCACGGTTCAGCTTTAAAAAGTGGTGGCGGCATTCATACAAATGAAAAAATCATCGCTAACTTAGCTGATGAATACTGGCTATTAACTATGCAATCACGGGTAGTCGACCATTTCGATTCCCAAATCCCATTGGTACTAGAAGTTTTGCCCCGCGCTTTAGCCTTAGTCATGCGATCAGTAGCGGCCCGCGGTGGTCAAGCGACCGTTCGGACTGCAACCAATCGTGATGGCCTCACGCTTACAGATAATGGTAATTTAATTATCGATTGTCAATTTCCTAGCTATGCACATTTATCCGAACTCAACCAACACCTCCGACTGATTGCCGGTGTGGTTGAAACATCTTACTTTGACCACCTTGTGACTAACGCCATCTTAGGTAACGAAGTGACTGGAACCGTACAGACATTGTTTTAGCTCGTGCGCAAAAAAACTAGATAAGCTAAAAAAGCTAGTGCATGCTGGCCAGATTCATCATCCCCAGTCGCACTAGCTTTTTTGTTGTATCCGGTTAACTCATCGTTCACTACGCTACTATAATCTTTTTTACAGGACCACCACGTGCTTACCGCTGTATTGACCAGATTCTAGATTTGCTTGGGCTTGGCCAACTTCTGCTAAGCCATGATAGACTTTGGCAATCGGTACAACCACTGTGCCCCGTTCAATTTCAGCCAAAATATCATTAAATACCTTCGCTGGTAGATCTTTAGCCTCACCGGCATAGCTCGTAAGGAAGATTCCCGTTGGAATCATAAATGGTGAAAAATCATCTAACGTCCATTTACCCGACAAAGCACCGGTAAAACAGAGCTTACCGCCCGCTTTCAAAAAATTAATATCTTGCAGTAAGGTTGTTGTACCAACCAACTCTAATACCTTATCCACACCATCCGGCGCAATTTGCTGCATGTTTTTTTCAAAATCTTGATCATCTAATAATGGATAAGTTGCGCCATATTTTTTTAGACTGGTTAAACTTTCCGCATGCCGTGACGTCGAAATGACCGTTGCACCAAAATGCTGCGCAAGACTAGCCGCCATCAACCCGACCGTTGATGATCCACCTCGAATTAACAAGGTCTCATTTTTTTGCAAATTCAAGCCGCGACTGAGTGACCCATAAGCCGTCTGCAACATCTCAGGTAAAGCACCGATCGTGCCCCAGTCTAGGCTCGTCGTTATCGGGATAACATTTTCTTCTTTGACTAACGTATAGTCTGCATAGGACCCATCAATGGCTCTTCCCAGTCCACCCATCATCGTTGCGACCTTTTGACCGATTTCAAATGAACTGTTTTCGCCAACCTCTGCAACAACGCCGACGCCTTCAATCCCTAATATTCTTGGATAAGAAAAATCCGCTGAAGATTCACCTTTACGACTAGTTACTTCTGATTCATTCACCCCGAACGCCTTAACCTTAATCAAAACATAACCAGCTTTAATAACTGGTCGTGCAACCCATTCAGGGACTAGATCTTTGGTATCAACGGGTTGACTAATTTTAATTGCTTGCATTTTACTTGCCATTTTTGTACTCCTATCGTTTATTTTATATTTTTAAACAATCGTTTTTTTCTGACCGAAATCCATATCCATTGGTCGAATAAATGACCAAGTTGACTGGATAACTTTCCAACCGCTGGCCTCTTTTTGGTAAACTTCAACACAATTGTACCGCATATCATTTAACGATGTTTTTGCAAACAATTGATAAGTTAAAACTGCCATATCCACACCAGCCTGTACGCGTGGGGACAAGAAATCATAGCTATCGGCAAATAATTTCCCTTCAACGTTAGCTAATACCGCTGCTTTGACGTCTTGATAGGTATCAATCCGCTTTTCAACAACGCCATCGAAGTAAGAAAAGTTAGTCTGTGACCAGATAGCTAGGTACCCAGCTGTATCCCCTTTAAACCACTTATCTAAGGCCCCTTTTTCTAATGCAATAAGCTATTTTGTTAGAACTTCATTTGTTTGTTCAGTCATTGATATACTCCTTAATGTTAGTTAGTTATAGTTAATTATCCTGTAACCACATGTTATAATTAATTATATGCTGTAACGTAACGTGACAGTCAACGAAGGAGGCTTACCCATGTTAAAAATAAGTGAAATGGCTAAATTAGCTCATACAACCCGGCGGACCTTAATCTTTTACGATCAAGAAGCCCTCTTTACGCCAAACTATAAAACTGCCGCTGGTTATCGTTACTATGACTATGATCAGTTATATGATTTACTATTCATCCTAGGCTTACGGAACTTGAGTATCTCCTTAGAAGAAATCAAAAAAATTAAGGATCAATCAACCGATGTTGCCATTTCGCAACTGCTAGGCACCCAAAGTAAAATCGATGAAAAAATCAATGAACTTGTTAGAATAAAAAAGGTCATTAATAAAAGGCTTGAAAATCAGGCCGTCATTGCGGACACGTCATTCTATCAACCTGCAATTAAAGACCGACCCCCAAAAAAATTCTGGTGTTCGCGCCAATCAGTCGGTTGTACTGAAGAAGAGGTCGCCCAATTATTCTCTGAGTTCTATAATCAGTTGGATTCGCTAGCTGTTATGGATACTAATAAATCAGGCTTTTTAACTAACTTGACAGTTGATCAGCCCGCCGACTACGACACGGCTTCATTTCGGATAATCAGAGAAGTTATTACTGACGCTGCCAACGCCCCACTGCCGACTATCGAGAAAGATGCCGGCAAGTATGCTTGTGTGTTAGTTGAAAATAATTCTGCTGGTATTCATCACGGCTTAACGAATCTGAAAACGTTTTGCCAAGCAAATGGCCTAGTAACCGAAAAATTTTTATGGCAAATAAACGCCAGTAGTACCTTTGTTAAAACTGGCTCCTCCAAGTATGGTTGGCTTGAATTTGCCATCCTTAATGCCTAGTGAAATCAGCTTTAAATGGCGCTTTGCTGTCAGATACCAAATAATCGCTTCAAGAATTTGTGCCTTCTTGAAGCGATTATTTTTGTCCAATTCACTTTAGGTTGTCAAAGATTTTACCGAAACCGCTGATGCCGGTCTAGCAACCGGGCTAATTGTCCTTGGAATTCACCTTGATGCTTTTGAATATCGGTTAATTCTGAACTGATTGGCACCGTGTAATCCGCAACCTCACCGTGTTCACCTTGATCCAAGCCCAATTTTTCTTCGGCCACATCGACCCGCATTTTGATCAAACGTTTCAAAATAACAATAATCACCACACACATCACTGTGGTGAAACCAATCGTGGCTACGGTCGCCAGCACCTGTAACCCGAATAGCTGCCAACCGCCACCATAAAACAACCCATTTAACGCAATACTGGCATTCACTTGTTTCGTGGCGAATAGGCCAGTCAAGATACTACCCACTATCCCAGAAACACCATGACAACCAAAGGCATCTAGCGCATCATCGATTCCTAAATGTGGTTTCACTAACGTAATGAAGGTATAACTCGTCAGCGTCGCAATTAAGCCAATCCAAAAGGCCCCACTAACGGTCACATAACCACAGGCCGGGGTAATACCAACTAGTCCACACAAGGTCCCCGTACAGACCCCGACTAAAGTCGGCTTTCCCTTAGTCGTCATTTCAATGACCATCCAAGTCATCATTGACGTCGCAGTTGCAACTGTAGTTGTTAGGAAGGCCTGGATGGCAATCCCATTAATCGCCAATGCTGAACCAGCATTAAATCCATACCAGCCTATCCAGAGAATTGAAGTTCCTAATAAGACCCATAAAATATTATAATGTTGTGTCTCACCTTTGCCATAATTATAACGTGGCCCTAGGAACGCTGACAAGATTAGTGCAGTAATCCCGGCATTAATATGAACAACCGTCCCACCGGCAAAATCAATCACCCCAAGTTTGGCAAATAACCCATTGTCCCAGACCATGTGGACCATTGGATAATAGATTAAGATGGACCAACAAGCAATGAACGCTAACAAGAATTTAAACCGAATCCGGCCAACGACTGCCCCGACAAACAATGCCGGTGTGATAATGGCAAACATCATTTGAAAAATTAAATATAAGCCGTTGGGGATTTTAGTCGGCGTTAGCGCTTGTAGATTAACCCCATGTAACCAGACCGCCTTTAAATTACCAACAACCCCCCCAAAATCACCAGAGAATGAGAGCGAATACCCTAATAATAACCATAGTAGGATTGCGAGTCCGCAAATCATAAAAACGGATAACATCGTATTAACAACGTTCCGTTTAGAGACTAAGCCACCGTAAAAGAAGGCTAAGCCCGGTGTCATGAACAATACCAATATACTAGATAGAACTAAGAACGTTGAATTTGCAGCATTCATAATCATAACTCCAATCCATACCATTTGATGTGAGAAATTATAACATTAATTATTAGAATTGCCCATTATTTTTTAATAATTCGGGTTATTTTGCTTTTTTTATTCAGATTATTAACCGATTAAGGCTGTTGTTTGTTATATCTTATAACATATCTATTTTGGGTTAATTATCTTAATCCAAGCATGGTAACTTATCGGCACAGCTTAGTACCGTACTTAATATTATAATGACCTCATCAAGAAACCGTTTTCGACAATTGACAGGCGCTGACGCCCGCTGTAAGCTAGGCCTCGTTATATTAAAAATAAATTAGATTGCTAATTTTAATCTTATTAACAAAAAACAGGAGGATGATGTTTATGCGTAAATATGCCATTATCGGGGTGGGCCACGTCGGCGCCACCATTGCTTATACTTTAGTTTGTAAAGGAATTGCTGATGAATTAATTTTAATCGACACCAATCAAGCTAAGGCCCGCGCTGAACAATTAGATTTGCAAGATGCGCAAGCTCGATTAGATAGTCGTACCATTATCAAAATCAACGACTACAGCGAATTAACCGATACTGATATTTTATTCATTACTAGTGGTAATATTCACGCTCTAGATCATGCTTCCGGCAATCGCTGGGCAGAATTCGAATACACCAAACAGATTGTCCAGTCAATTGCACCTAAGGTTAAGGCCACCGGTTTTAATGGCGTGGCAATCGATACGATGAATCCTTGTGATGCGATCACCCACTACTTCCAGCGGGCCACCGGACTTTCGCGCCAACAAGTCTTTGGCACCGGAACCTTTTTGGATACGGCCCGGATGCAAAAAGTGGTTGCCGAAACTTTTGACTGCGATCCTAAAAACATTAGCGGTTACGTTTATGGCGAACACGGCGAATCTCAGTTCACCGCTTGGTCGACGGTCCAAGTTAACGGCATTCCCATTACTGACCTCGTTAAATCCCATCATTTGGACTTAGATGCACTAGAAGCAGAAGCTCGGCATGGCGGTTGGGCCGTTCACTCTGGTAAAGGGTATACCAGCTTTGCCATTGCAACTTGTGCCGTTAAGTTAAGTGAAGCCGTTTTTGCTAATGCCCGATTAGCTTGTCCGGTTTCTGCCTACAGCGAAAAATACGGGACTTACGTTGGTCAACCCGCTATTATTGGCAAAGACGGGATTGAATCAGTCACGACGTTAGCCTTGACTGCCCCAGAACAACATAAATTTCAAAATTCAGCTAACACCATTATTGATAAGTTCCACGCCTTCGATGATGTCTTACCCGATAACTTAGTCGCCGCAGCTCGTAAGCAGGCCTAACTAATCTGGCGCCCCAAGCTCATCTTTCACACCCACTAATTAGTAATAACTTGTCAAAAATAGGCTATTAATGGTAAAATTTTACTTAGCAGAACGTTCAATACGTCAACTAATTTATGGTGGGATGATGGGATGCAACAACGACTAACTAATCAACGACGAGTGCTGATTATCGTCGTTTTAACAATTATTAGCATTGGCAGTGCGTTACTCGGTAAATGGGGCTGCACGCTGAGTGCCATTTTGATCGGTATCGCTCTTGCAACGCTAACTAGTAGTTGCCTACACTTTTTTAAGCGGTTGGGACTCAACCAGACCAGTGGCATGCTCTTTTCCCTAGTCATCGCTACCGGGTATGTCCTAGCAATTTTAGGCAGTTATGGCTACTTCCGTGGTTAACTTAAAAACAATTAAAAGTTGCGTTGAAATTTCCAATCAGAAATTTCAACGCAACTTTTTTAGCGTCATTGGTAACCGGACTAAAAATCCCGGTTACCAATCGAAACGTGCTATGATGGAATGATAACAATCAAAGGGGGTTAGACTAGATGAGTTCAATCATGACAGAGTTACAATTGGCCGAACAACAGGCCCATCTCATCAATCTATATCAAGCCGACAGTGAAGTCGTTTATACCGGCTATATTGATAGTCTGGCACCCGACGGCGTCATCTTAAACACCTACGACGATGCCGGTCTCCAAGATGGGGCCGTCTTTATGCGCTATCGAATTATTGATGAAGTCGAAACGATGAGTGAGGATTTAGATAATATGGCCTTTCGCATTGAGAATGCTGGTGTTGAAGGCCTCAGTACAGTCCCTCAAGTGACGACGCCTTTTAATGCGCACCACGCGGAATTGCCACAAATTCTAGCAGATGCCTTAACGACCAATCAAATCATCTTGCTCGTTCAAACAGACAACGATAATTACTTAGAGGGCCAAGTACAGACGTTGGCCGAACAACAATTTAGCTTTCAAACCTTTGATAAATTTAATTATCAAAAGCAACCAGCGCAAACGATCGATTATGACCAAGTTGAAATTATCGAATTTCGCGGCAATGAACTTTTGCTTGAGAGTGCCTTTGTCAAAACCGACTATCATCACGTCAACACCTTAAAAGTGACGGGCGACTTAGCCATCAACGACACCCTCGACCATGCCCAAGCGGACCATCAAATCATTGCGATTCAATCAGCGGATGGCTCCGACATGTTCTTCGTGGGCTTTATCAATACCTTGAATGCTGACAGTGTTTTAATCAATCTCGTTGATATGACGGGGCAATTCGGTGGTTACACCTTATGTCGGCGGTCATTAATCGAGTCAGTGACCGTTCAATCTGATTACTTACAAACCATGCTAGGCTTCATTGAATTGAATCAACAATACGAACTAAACGTGCAACCCGTTTTAAATGATGAACGGCTATTTGACGCCACTACCGATTTATTCGAAACGCTGCTACGACAGGCCGGAAATTTTAATAACCTCTTGCATCTCACAACCGATAATCCAGGCTTACCCGATATGACCGGTTATCCAGGTACATTGACCAATGGCCATTTTATTTTTTATAACATTGATGAAGATAACCAGGTTAATCGTATTGGCACCTTGATTGAATTGGATCAAGTCGTTGAGTTGTCATTTGGATACATGGATGCTTATTTATTAGAAAAACGTTTGAAAAATACCGGTAATTTATAATAGCAATTGGCGCTTGGAGCTTAAACTCCAGGCGCCTTTTTCATTACTGAAACGAGTTAACTGGGGCGTGAGTTGACCCTTACTTTTCCAGTAGTCCCGGATTATATTGAACAGCACTATTTAATTTGTGACGATTGAAAACATAAATAATTAATACTAATGGAACAATCGTTAACATAATTGGATAGAGTAATTTTAACGGTAAAAAGGCTGGGATAGCACCACCTAAAATTGGTCCTAAAGCCATGCCGATATCAATCCCTAAAAAGTACGTTGAATTCGCAAGCCCTTGTTCTGTTATCGGTGCCAATAAAAGTGCCGTTGACTCACAGATTGAGACCATTATCCCAAAGCCTACCGCCATCATGCCAGCTGCGAGAATCATTTCTACATTGTTTTTCATTATCGTCAAAAGGATAATATACGCAATTGTGGCTAACAAACAGATGTAAAACCAGATACCGAATGCAATTTTGTCAAAATAATCTTTCAAAATAATTCTGATGGCAAACAAAATAACGGAATAGGCCACAAAGAATAATCCAACGGTCACGTTTAGCTTAAGTGTCTCAACATACATGACAATGTCAGCTAGCGTGGTGAAATACGGAATTGACAATAGTGAAATAATGATTGCCGCTGGTAGCGCATCTCGTTGCACAACTTTAAAGTGCTGCACTGTCATGATTGACGCTTGGGGCTTAGCTTGGTTACCGATAAATTGAATAACAATTATCATCGCCACCGCACTTATCGCTGCTAGAATTAAAATAAATCGATAACCCAGATGCTGGTATAAACTAATGGCGATAGCAGGTGCAATTGCCATCGCAACAGCGTTTAATAACCCATAATACCCCATCGCTTTGCCAACATGTTGCCGTGGTACTAAAAATGCTAGCCACGTCGCCAAACAAACTGTACAAAGGACAAAGCCAACACCATTAATCATCCGCGCAAACAATAATTCGGTCGCATTAGTTGACCAAAGATAACCCAAATCACTAATTGCACACAAAACACCACCAATAAATGCTAGTTGGTATTTTGAGACCCGATCCGTCAAGTTACCTGCAAATGGTCTTAATAGCATTGAAGTAATGCTCATAACACCGACAATGATCCCCGTTAAAGCACTATTAACGCCCAAATTACGAGCATATCCGTTAATTAACGGATTAATAGCTTGAATACTAAATTGGTAAAAAAATGTTGCTATCATGATACCTATCATATCTCTTGAGAAAAAAGAAACTCGTTGCGCCAATTTTTTTGCCCCTTACTCACGTGTATTTTAATCGACCGTACAAACTAAGTTAGCCTTCGTCCAATTAAAAAAAGACAATTCAATTAAGAATTCTCTTTCTTTACTGGCTTAAGTATTAAGACCATTCAAGCCGCTATGGCCGTGTGATGCCTTTAAACAAGGCCAATACTTCCTTAGCGTGATCTACGCCAACATAAGGCCGTTGACCAATATCTTTGATGATCACCTGGTCCGCTTTAGCAGCCGGCCATAAGTTGTCATGCTGATTAGTCGCAAAGTTAAGCAAGGCTTCCGCGGTAAAGTGGTCCCGTGCAAGCTGTTCCTCACTACCATTCGGCGCTGCTTGCCCCACGATGCCATACATATCTGTACCATGATATGCCGGTGAGCCTTCCACTGGACCAACACTGAGTTGATAGGCACGACCCCCTGCCGCAGCATGATCATGCACTTCTCGCAATGCTGGCAAAGTGAAATTATAATCGGTATAAAATTGCGCTCTAACTTCGACCGGTTTATCCTTTCCGGCACCACAATGAGCCGCAATTAGCTCTGCTTGTTGCCGGGGAATGTGACACCCATAAACCATTTCATCAATCACGGCGTTAATTGTCTTAGGATCAATATTATCTGCCCGATTGGCAACATACCAACTTGCTTCAGCAGTTGTCGACGTCATCAGTAAATCAATCGCTTTGTGTTCGCCGGATCTAATCACATCTGCTGGATGAGCTTTTAAAATACCGTTAGGTAAGAACTCATCATCAACTATCCCGATTGAATTTGTATTTAAATTAGCACGGTCTAAAATATCGGTTGGCAATAATTTGTTAACCGTCTTAAATAGGCAGTCATTATCAACCGTTAATAGTTGATCCACCGAAGTGAACTGTAACTCTTTCAAGACTTTGTCAGCGAGTTCTTCTGCCCACCATGCAGGAATGTAACGTGCCGCATAGCCAGAAAAGGCAGCCAATTTATGATATAACCCATCAGCTTCAGGAACAGCTAGTAGCGTCATCAACATAAAGGACCCTGCACTATGACCGGTTAAGGTCACTTGGCTAGGATCGCCACCAAATTGGCTGATATTTTGTTGAATCCATTTCAAAGCCAAAACTAAATCTTGTAACCCTAAATTACTGGCATCCTTAAACTTACCGCCATATTGGGATAATTCAAGCCACCCCAGCGGTCCTAAACGGTAGTTAACGGAAACGCCAATCACTTTACCACTTGCGACCAAGCCAGATAAATCAGACGTATCTTGCGAGTTAGCCCCATACGTCCACCCACCACCATGGATATAGACCACGACGGGTAATTTCTCTTGTTGTTCAGTTGGTGCCCAGATATTAAGATTCAAGCAGTCTTCACTTTCACCTTTATCCGAAGTTAGAAATTTCGGTTCAGTAAATTGGACTGCCGCAGGACCAGTTTTAGTATGATCCTCAGCGGTATCAAATTGGACCATTTCTGCTTTTTGAAAGCGTTCTGCTTTACCATAGCGTACACCCAACCATTCTTGAACATTGGGAAATTTTTGATTGACTTTTGACATTTAAATTGCCTCCTAAACTTTACACACCTTACTGTGCTTATCTCTTAATACATCCTAAAGTATCACCTAACGTTACAGTCAAGTAAAACATTATTGTTAGCTGATTCAATCAACTCATTATGCTTAGCAAAAGCGACTTTGACAAAAGAAAACAATCGCTTCAAGAATTTTGTGAATTCTTAAAACGATTGTTTTCTTTGATCATCAAGGCTACCGAAACGTGACCTAAAATTTAGCTTGCATACATCACTTTATGACAAGCGTTTTTCAACGTGGTACTTACGGGCAACGGGTGCCTGCTTGTCCGTCGAAATGAGATCATCTGCATAAAAAACTGAATAGCCATGATCCTCTTCCAGTGGTTTTGCAATCAACAAACCGCGTTTACGGCCATGTTGGGCATTATAGATATCCGCACTCCGTAACGCTTCGTTATAATCGTGTGATTCAGAAATTGCATCGCCTGGATTAAATAAGACATTTTCATCCATTTCAGATCACCCCTTTCGATTGATACCTTAATTATACACGCTGCTACGCTAAAGCAAAATTTTAAAGATTGATATCGACATTATAGGTTAACTTCGATAAAGTTAAGCCCTTCGTAATCAAACGACCAATTAACGCCTCAGCCTTATCCCGCATATCCGCAACCATCACTTTGTCTTGGGCAGTCAAGAACGCCGTTAAGTCAGCACCAGTCAACTTAGCTGCTTTAGCATCCGTAGCCGCAACAAAGCGTCCTAAGTCCATCCGGCATTCTTTCAAGTAATCAATATCCTCTTGAACGAAGTCCGCATAATGTGATTCTACAATCATTGAGACTGTCCGGTATAACCAATAAGCACTCTTACGGTCATAAGTTAATGGGGTGTTTGCAAAGCTAGGATCAGTTTCCGAAACGTTCGCATGGAATGGTAAGAACGGCGCAAAAGCAGGGGTCCCAAAGGTCATCCACATGATAGCACTTTGTTCAACTGGCACATCATTTCTGATTTGCATCACATGCGCATTTTGCGTCCGGTTCATTGAAATCGGCCGAAACTTCTTAGCGTCCGGTGAATCAGTGAAAGGATCATATTGCGTTTCATTGTAATGTGACCCTAAGACATATTCTACATCCGCCACTGAAATCAACTTAGCTGCATGGCAAATAAATGGTAATTCGCTTGATTGCGGATCTTGTTCGATTTCTGGATTGAAGACATGTTGCCCATACCAGACCCGCGGTGTATTGTAATGGCGATCTTTTTCATTATCAGTCCCAAAGATATGCCGGAAATTAAAACCAGTTCTGTCAGGGTTCAAATGATGTTCCGTTACAAATTCTTGAATGCCATCAGACCACATAAAGTTATCTGAATCATTAAAATCAACCCATTGAATAGCAACTTGGTTCGCTGCAACTGCATAGGCGTCGTCTGGAATCCGTTGTGCAACCCAATGATGGCCGGTGACGATTTCCATATACCAAACATCATCTTTATCATTGAACAACACGCCGTTACCTTCTGGTGAGCCATATTTAGCGATCAATTTGCCTAAATATTGCACGCCTTCTTTAGCGGAATCAATAAAAGGCGTTACCATCGTTGGTAAAGAGTCTTCAGCCAACCCATTTTTAACAAATGGATCAAACGTCAAAGTATGTTCGTTACCATAAACACTTTCAGTTGATGAAACACCGACATTCTTTTCGTTAAAGCCGTTTTCTTCAAAGACCCCTTTTTCAGCAACTTCGATATTAGGGACGCCTTGATAACGATAGCCATCAGCGGGTAATGGCGCCGTAAAACCGTTCTTACCAGAGGTTAACGTTTCTTTACGACCGTGGACTGCGGGGTGCACAATGAATTTTTGTGGCGTGATGGGCATAAAAGTATCATCATTCCGGGCAATCATCGTTGAACCATCCACACTGGCCTTTTTTCCGACTAAAATGGTTGTACAAGCTTGTTCGTTCATGCAAACACTCTCCTATTATTTATAATTGTAAAGCCGTCTATCAATCTTAATTTTACACGCTCTCCTAAAAAATACCACTATCTTGGAAACGTTATCAATGAATTCTTACGCAATTCTAATTGCGACGGTGCCCCAATCAGCCATAATTTTAATGATTTGTTGATATTTAATGAATTATTCTTAAAATTGAAAAATCATCGCCACACTTTCTTCATAATTCGTTGGTATAGTTTACTCATAGCAATTAAGGAAGTTACTTCCAAAATTACTACTATAACAATTAACATTCTTTTCATTTACTCCTCCAAAGTAATGAAATCTGTCAGAGCGGATAGCTTTGACAACCCCAGTGAGCGGCATGTGAACGTCCCCCCGCTTATATGAATAAACGTTCACTGGGTACTCACCACGCGACTCCCCATTGCGTGGTGACCTACTCCTTTTGACCTTCGTATTCCCGTACGAAGGTTTTTTTGCGTCCACTGGCAATCGCCTACCTATCAATTCCCCTCTAAACAGCCTATAATTAGGCTATTACAACAAAAAGGTGGGAAGGGTTATGCAAGAAGGATACTTAGATCAACGCTTAATCGGCCAGCGATTTCAGCTAAAAGCAACGGATTTGACTGACGGAATAACGTTTTACGGCATCTTTTACCATATCCACGCGGCAACACCGTTACAAGTTGGCGACTTAGTTGAAATTACTCAAGTAAGTGCACACGGCTTAACTGTAACGGTCGTTACGCCACAATCATAGGGGGAATAAGTATCATGATGGCATTAATTATTGGTATCATTATCGTTTTATTACTTATTATTATCTTAGCAGCGGCAATTCGGATTATCACTCAGCCTAATCAAGGCGTTGTTTTAACATTCGGGAAGTTCGAACGCGTCATTGGTTCCGGTTTTCACTTCATCAAACCATTCATCTCACGAGTCATTACCGTAACAACAGCCCAAACACCTGTTGACTTGAATCAACAAGTCGTGATTACCAAGGACAATGCAGAAATTTCAGTGAAGATTTCTTTGAAATATCACGTCACTAATATCGAAGACTTTGTTTTTAAAAATGAAGATTCCGTTCGAAGTATGATTCAAGATACCCGGGCCGCTTTGCGTGGTATTATCGGGAATAAAGAATTAAACGAGGTCTTAAATGGCACCCAAGAAATCAACGCCGCCCTCTTTAAGGAGATCTCGTCCGTCACAGCCGGTTACGGGTTGAACGTCGACCGGGTCAATATTGATTCGGTGAACCCTTCCGCTGACATTCAAGCTTCCATGAACAAGTTATTGCAGGCCACCCGGGAACGGGACGCTACCATTGCAACCGCCGAAGGAAAAAGCCGCTCCATCACCTTGGAAAACGAAGCCAATAACCAAGCCCTATTAGCGACGAACAAGGCCCAAAATGAGGCTTTAGTTAATAGCGCCACGGCGAAAGCGACTGCTATCCAAACAGAAGCGGATGCCGATGCTTATCGGACGCGGATTTTAAATACCGCATTGAGTAATTCCTCAGAAAATTACTTCATCTTCCAAAATACGGAAGCCGTCAAAGCTTTGGCTAACGGCGATTCCAATACCGTGGTCTTGCCAAACCAAACTTTAGATAGCTTGGGTTTAATTCCAGCCTTAACTAAACTGGGGAAAACCACTAAAAATTAAATTTAATCGGGTTATCATCGCTGCAAAAGCTACGATGATAACCCGATTTTTAATAATCATCTATTCTTGAACCCAGCACCTAAAATTAAATTGGTGTACAATTCACTCATGTGAAACTAATTGAACGGAGATGATAACTTGAAACAGCCTTGGCAAACTGCTTGGCCGGAACGGATTAGTTACGGTCTAAGTGACGCCGCTGACAACCTCGTCTTTCAAATGATGACGACTTATTTACTATTCTTTTATACGGATGTTTATGGTCTTTCGGCGAGTGCTGCTGCCATTTTATTTATCGTGGCCCGCCTCGCTGACGTTGTTGAAAGCTTAATTATTGGAATCATGATTGACCATACCCATTCTCGCTTCGGTAAAAGTCGGCCCTTCTTTTTATGGTACGCCCTGCCCTACGTCATTTTTGCGGTGCTCACCTTTGTTACCCCTAATTTTGATCAGACAGGCAAATTAATTTGGGCTTACGTCACCTACTTAGGTCTCGGTTTTTTCTATACCGCCGTTAACCTACCCATTACGTCAATCTTACCGACGCTCTCTCAAAATGAACATGAATTAACCTTACTCGGCGTTATTCGCCAATTCTTTGGCAGTTCCGTCCAGATCATCGTCGCAGTCTTCACTTTGCCGTTAGTCGCCTTCTTTGGCCGTGGTAATCAACAGCTCGGCTTTCTACTGACGATTATCGTTTTTGGAATTATCTCATTAGTTCTGATTTGGAATACTTTTTTTCATGTCCATGAGCGCTTTAGTCAACCAGAGCAGGCTCATCAGCCCCTTAGCGAAGTCTGGGGCATGTTGAAGCAGAATCAGCCCTGGTTCATTATTTCTATTGTCATCTTGCTCTACTGGCTCACAACTGCCATCAAGAACCAAACGACTATTTATTACTTTAAATACTTGCTACATGCCGAAAAACTAGTCCCACTCGTCAATGGCTTTACCTTTGCCGCCTTAATCGGAGTCTTATTAATCGTCCGGACCTCACGACAACTAGGTAAAAAGCGTACCATGCTAACTGGTATTGCTGTCGCTGCCTTGGGTCAACTCTTATTGGCAGTAGGCGTCATACAAACCAATTTAGCTATCATTTTTGCAGGTACCTTTATTAATGCCATCGGGAATGGCCTCATCATTGGTCTAGTATCCATTATGATTGCTGACACGATTCGTTACGGCATGACCATGGGGATTCAGGCTGAGGGCATCCTAGCTTCCACTGATGACTTCGGTGTCAACGTCGGTTTGGGGCTTGGCGGTCTCGTCACTGCCGGTCTCTTCCATTTGTCCGGCTACGTTGCCAATCAAGCGCAAAACACCGCCACACAACACATGATTACCTTAAACTACGCTTGGCTTCCCTTAGGCCTATACGTGCTCATGTTTATCGTCTTACTTTTCTATCGTGAACACCAACTCATGGCAGCCATTAATTCCTAAATACTTTTCAACACAAAAAACGCCTGAGAATTTAATCTCAGACGTTTTTATTTTATTTATTGTTAATAATCATAAGAAAAGTCGACCAAGGTCGACTTCTCCGAATCAAAAATCTAATTATTTAACAGCTGGTGTTTTGAACCAACCAATCCGTGATGTGATAACATCAACGATGGCTTTCTTACCAGGTGCCAATAACTTACGAGGGTCGTAGCCCTTACCGATTTGGTCAGCGCCAGATTCGATGTAAGCACGAGTAGCGTTAGCGAAAGCCACTTGGTTTTCAGTGTTAACGTTAACCTTGCTAATACCCATTTCAACAGCCTTAACGATTTGGTCCTTAGGAATACCAGAACCACCGTGAAGTACTAATGGCATCTTAACAGCGTTTGAGATTTCTTGTAAACGATCAAAATGTAAGCCAGTCCAGTTTTCTGGGTACTTACCATGAATGTTACCAATCCCAGCAGCTAAGATGTCGATACCAGTAGCAGCTAAGGTCTTAGCTTCTTCAACAGATGCTAATTCACCTTCACCGATGATACCGTCTTCTTCGCCACCAATTGAACCAACTTCGGCTTCGACAGAGATGCCTTTAGCATGAGCCAATTTAACGATTTCCTTAGTCTTTTCTAAGTTTTCGGCAAATGGTAGGTCATGACCATCAAACATAACTGATGAAAAACCAACTTCGATACATTCTTTAGCAGCTTCGTAGTTACCATGGTCTAAGTGCATAACAACAGGAACAGTGATGTTCATGTCTTCCATAGTATCAGCAACTAAGTGCTTGATTAGCTTATAGCCACCCATGTACTTAGCAGCGCCCATTGAAACTTGAAGAATAACTGGGGTGTTGGTTTCTTGAGCACCCTTTAAGATGCAACGAGTCCATTCAAGGTTGTTAGTGTTAAACGCACCAATAGCGTAATGGTTCTTGTATGCGTCTTGTGTCATATCAACAGCATTTACAAATGACATAAAAATAACCCTCCTAGGTTAATTAAGAGATACGATTTTTGAATCACACTTATTTTAGCACACTTTACCTAGGAGTGATAACCGATTTATCATATTTCTTACCTAAGTCAACGCGCTTAAGACTAGGGATTAACAAACCATTTGACAATGTAAGCCTTTCCTAAAATTAATATTATTTATTTCGGTAATTAATAAACGATTGATTTTCAAGATATTTAATTGTGAATCAAATAACTAATTATCAAAGAATTAATAATGTAAGCGTTTTCTTTTATTTCACAATAAAGTCCACTAACACCGGCATTACCAAAAGTAAGTAAAACTAAATTGTCGTAGAAAAGTTCTTATTTACATTTGTGAAGAAGTGTTTATAATAGAACTTGTGAAATAAACAACAAGTATCGTAATCGCTTAGGAGGAATCACTCGATGTTGAAAGAAATTGATGCAAAACCTGAAATTAAACAATCAATTGATCGCTTAGTGTTAAATGCCTCTTTGGCTGCCAGTCGCCTGGAAGTCATGGACCAAGCCCAGATTGATCAAGCTGTTGCAGCCATGGCTCACGCTGCTCATGCTGCTCGTGGGATGTTAGCTGCAATGGCCGTTGATGAGACTGGCCGAGGGAACTACCGTGATAAGGTGGCGAAGAACGACTTTGCTGCTAAAAATATTTATAACTATATAAAAGATGATAAGACGGTTGGTATCATTAGCGATGACCCCGTCAGTGGCATTACTAAAGTTGCGGAACCAGTTGGGATTATTGCCGGGGTAACTCCCGTGACTAACCCAACTTCGACTGTGATTTTCAATGCTATGTTAGCCTTAAAGACCCGAAATCCCATTATCTTTGGCTTCCATCCGTTTGCCCAAAAGACTTGTGTCGAAACTGGAAAAATCATTCGTGATGCGGCCATTGCTACGGGTGCCCCTAAAGATTGGATTCAATGGATCAAACAACCTAGCTTGGATGCCACTAATTCTTTGATGAATCATCCAGGCGTCGCTACTATTATTGCTACCGGTGGTGCTGGCATGGTCAAAACAGCCTATTCAACTGGTAAACCTGCGTTAGGCGTTGGTCCCGGTAATGTCCCTTGCTTCATTGAAAAAACTGCTGACGTTAAGCAAGCCGTTAACGATGTGATTGTCTCTAAGTCATTTGACAATGGGATGATTTGTGCGTCAGAATCTAACTTAATCGTTGATGACAGTATCTATGATGAGGTCAAGCAAGCATTGAGTGCCGATGGTGTCTACTTCGTTGGGCCCGAAAACTTTAAGGCTCTCGAAAGCACGGTCATGAACTTGAAAAAGCAAGCCGTCGATCCGAAAGTTGCCGGTCAAACGCCTTGGCAGATTGCCAAATGGGCTGGTTTCGATGTCCCAGCTACCACTAAAGTCTTGGCCGTTGAATTGGCTGACATTGGTGGAGATCAGCCCCTTTCACGTGAAAAGCTATCGCCCGTTTTGGCCGTGGTTCACGCTAAAGATACCGCTGCAGGCTTTAACTTAATGAAACGTAGCTTAGCGCTCGGTGGCTTAGGTCACACGGCCACTTTGCACACGACTGATGAAGCCGTGATGAATGACTTTGCACTTGAGATGACCGCTTGTCGGGCCTTAATCAACGTGCCATCCTCACAAGGTGCCATTGGCTTTAAGTATGACAACGTTGCCCCTTCCTTAACGCTTGGCTGTGGGACTTGGGGCCATAACTCCATTTCACATAACTTGGAAGATTGGGATTTGTTGAACATTAAAACTGTCGCTAAACGCTTAAATAAAATTCGTTAAACCTTTAAATACAGATGTAGAATTGCCGCCAAAAAGCGCCGCCACTCAGCAAGTTTAGCTTGCTAGTGACGGCGCTTTTTAGTAGACCTGTTTTAGCTTAATTTTTTAAATTTAAAAGCATCCAGAACTCGATCCGGTCGATACATGAGCCAACGCCCAATACTCCAAGTTAAATAAGCCGTGACGATTGCCATGATAATGCCTTGTAACCAAGGAAACTGATCATAGGCCTGACTAGTCACTGTATTTAACAAGAGCGTACAAAAACCAGAGAATCCCACGCTAATGCTCAAATAAATGACTGCTAACCATAAGAATAGCGTTCTAAATTGTGGGAATAGTAAGAAATCGCCACTATTCTTCAGTGATAAGTGTTGACTGGCCCAGCGATTCAATCCATATAACCCAATGATGACCACTAAGGAGCCAATCATCACCAGCCAAAATCCCGGCCAAGTGGCTTGATTCAATTGGTGCAAAGGATCAATTTTAATTGAACTCACTTGCATTAGCTTGGCGCTTAAGCTCAAAACACCATCATAAAAGAAGACTAAGCTTGGTAAAAAGATCAGAATAACCAAAACACTTGCTAATGGCTGGCCTAACCACAAACCAATCGTGGCAACTAGTAGGTAGAGCGCCAGGATAAACATTAACTGACTAATCGTGTAACGTAACGTTTCACCCCAATTGAGATTATAGGCCCGTGGATAATGTGTCAATAACCGCACCAGCCCTAAAAATACCCCTTGCATCAACACATCACTAATCACAATGGTACTCATAAATAGCCCTAATTTTTGCTGATAAAGCTGTTGCCGTGTCGCACGTAAGGCCAGCAGGTAATGATTAAAGTTAGTATAGTTATCCCACATAAATGTAAACCAACCTAGGATAATCACCATCCCAAAGATGGCCAATAACATCGGCACGCCATTATCATTAGCTGGGGCCCCATGTAAAAATACCTTGTTCGATAAAATGGCTGTATTGATGGCTGCACGGACGCCACCAATCAGCGCTAACCCGCAAGCAACGAGTAGTACGCCCCAATAACGATGCCAGAGTAACCGCCGTACCGCTTGATTTGTCATTTAGTTTGCCCCCTAGTTTAACCTAAAATATCGTAATCCTGTTCATCCGTTAAATTTGCCATGAATAAGTCGGTTAACGACAATGGCAATGTTTCTTGAAAGGCCGGCTTAGTCGCAGTTAGCTGCGTGGCTAATTCAGTCGTAAAGTTCTCAAAGACCACGACAATGACCCGACCAGAAACACTGACAATGTGACCTTGTTCTCGCAATAGTCGCGGAATCTTCTTATCTCGATAAACTAATTGCAGTTTCCGAGCTTGCGTTCGCATCGTTTCTAACTGATAGTCATGAATCAAGCGGCCCTGTTTTAAGATTAAGGCCCGGTCGATAATGCCTTCTAATTCTGACAAATTGTGGGACGCAATCAAGACAGCGCGTTGTCCCTTTGCCACCTCATCAATCAAAATGCTCAACACATTCTTACGAATCAACACGTCCAGCCCATCCAAAGGTTCATCTAAAAACAAATACGGGGCTTCGGTTGCTACACTTAGAATAATTGTAAATAGACCGAACATGCCTTTTGAAAAATGTCGCAATTTTCGATTAAGGGATAGGTGGTAACGTTCGGCAAGTTGGGTAAACTTCACCACATCAAATGCCGGATAGGCAGCTTGATAATACCACTGTACTTGTTGACCAGTCAGGCCTTTAAAAAAATTGGCTTGGGCATCCACAAAGCTCAGTTGCGTTTTTAAGTCTGGCTGGTCACTGAGACTTTTGCCATCGACCAAAACTCGGCCACCGGTTGGCAAATATTGCCCATTAATGGTGCGAAATAACGTCGTTTTACCCACACCGTTACGCCCAATCACACCGACGATTTGTCCCAACTGTAGGTCGAAGCTAATTTCAGTTAGCGTCGCTTGTTGGTCAATTTGTTGACTTAATTTATCAATTGTTAAACTCATGATGAGGTCTCCTCCAATTCGGTTAACCAAGTAATTAAATCCGCAATCGGCACGCCAACTTGTTGAGCTTGCTGGACCAATTGTTGGAGATTTTGTTGAATCGTCTCCCGCTCAGCGGTGCGATCAGGCGGATTGACATAACTACCCTTGCCTTGCACGGTCCGAATCACGTGCAGAGCTTCCAATTGTTTGTACGCCTTACTGACGGTATTCGGATTCAATAAGTGCTGCCTAGCCATTTCACGCACCGATGGCAGTTGGTCGTCCGTCTGCAAAACACCATGCGCAATATCTTGTTGCAAACCCGCAACCAGTTGTGCATAGTACGGCTGGCCGTTTTGATGATCAATCATAACCATAGCGCTACCTCCGTAACTGTCTTACACTGTACTACACATCATACAGCATAGTACAGTGTAAGACAACTTAGCGCAAAAAAATAATCACGACAAGAATTTTGTGAATTCCTGTCGTGATTATTTGGCCTCAGTCATCAAGGACACTGACTTCCGACCCATACTAACTTATTTACGTCGTAATTCATGAACAGCATATTCCATAATCCCCATTAAAATAATTAAGCCACTTGGAAAGGCAATCGCACTGACGGTCATACTAGCCGTTAATTCGAAAAAGTAACCGATAGCTGCCACCAAAATAATTGCGGTAATCAACAGCCCCGTGTCCACTTTTCCCCAATGTCTAATCATCAAAATAACCTCATTTCTACTGTTTTTGTCACCACGAGTGTAACATGCCTTGCAACAGTTTATGAGCGCTTTACCGTAAGAATTCCATTAGAATTATTTTAATGTTGACGGCCGGTATTTAAGCTAATAGTCGCGTCATTGTCGTTACTGCTAACCGACCATCATGGGTCAATGGCAAGAATAACTGATCGCCATCTTCAAAGCCCAACTTTTTCCAAAAAGTCGCAGTTACAGTATCATCTGTCACTCGTGATAGCTGCAAGCAATGGATATTACTTTGGAGAGCTGCTTGCATTAGCCCCGTGGCAATCACACTGCCCACTGAGCGCCGCTGGTAGGCTTGACCAACCATCAATAACCCAATGAACAAGAAATCTTGTTTCGGATATTGGGTTAACACGTCTAAAACTGCCACCAAATGATGCGCCAAATAAAACCCAAAAACTTGTTTTTGTTCCGCTGCTACGCCATCTGGACGGGCTGTCAAATCATTTTGGACTTCGGCTAATGTTAAATCAGTTGGTGAAAAATACTGATGATATTGGGGATTGCTTTGTTCGAGTTCCAATAAAGCTTGTTGATCCGCCAACGTTAATAATTTAACTGTAAAGTTAGGCAATTGCGTTTGTAAAGTTGATAATTTCATGATTGGTTACTCCCATGTTTTTTCTAAGTTATACCAAGTCTCGCCGGCATGTGTCGATGCTGCGACCCCTTGGTTTTTAAAGCCGTTCTTCTCATAAAAAGGAATCAACCGGGCCAGACAAGTCAGTGCCATACTCGTGCGCCCTGCTTGTTGGGCCACCGTAGCTAATGCTGTCAACAGTTGACTGCCGATATTTTGATGCTGAGCAGTCGGGGCCACAGCCAAAGTAAATACCAATTGATGACCACCCTGTGCTAAGTTAGCCGGCGTCACCGTGTACATGTGATCTTCAATATATCGGGCCGTCACGGCGGGGCCAACAATAAACCCTAAAACTGTATTAGCCTCGCGAGCCACTAAGAACGTGGTCGCTAACTTAGTCATCCGTTCGCGATAAGCTAGGGCCGTCCCTTGTTCGGCGGCCGTAAAACCGGCTGCTTCAATCGCTAAAATTTGTGGTAAGTCAGTTGACCTTACTGGCGTAATTTCCATGTCTAAGGACTCCTTTCAAGCTTAAAATCAGGCCTTAACTTGCTTTATTATAACAGAAACAATCCTCGTAACGACTTTAACCACTGACCATCGCAAATGGCTTGTCGCTTACTGTTTCAACATGCTATACTTAAGTTGTGAATTCGGTTACAAAAAACGGAATTCAATACTCTAATCGAAATTAGGTGAAAGTTATGCCAGCACAATCAGCAGCACAACTATGGAAAGACTTTAGTGAAACCACTACTACCAGCGGCGTTTCGTATCAGACACGCTGGTTCGGTGATCAAAAAAAGCCAGCTGAAGTTCAAGCATTAACCGATGCGATTTTAGCTGGTATCAAAACAGCCACAACGACTCCACTAGATGCCTACACGGCTGAACAAGTGGCCATCCCGCAAGTTGGTGATTACAACGTCCTTTTAGATGGCGATATGAAACCCGTCGCCATTCTTAAAACGGTTGTTTCAGAATTAATCCCCTTCTATCGCATCTCCGCTGAACATGCCTATCATGAAGCAGATGGTGATCGTTCTATTGGAAATTGGCGGGAACTAAAAACCCAAGCTTTTACACCTGACTTGGAAGCCCATGGACACGTTTTAAATGCAGATACGCCCATGGTCAGTGAAGTCTTTGAACTCGTCTACCGCGCCGACTAATTAAGCGAATCCTACCAATCAAGTGGAAGCGGCAGGGATCTGAGGCCATCGTCTCAGACCCCTGCCTTTTTACGAGCCTTTAAGTCAGGATTCTCCCAGCAAGTTGCCGCTTGCTACTGGGTATTTTTTCGTTATAATTAAAGTTCGAACGATCCGAGGAGGTCTTTAAATTGGCGGTTAACACACAACCGATAATTCGGTTAACTCAGGTTGGTAAAAGCTATGGCGACCAACCCATTCTTAAAAACATTAATTTAGAACTTGAGGCCGGTAAATTTTACACTTTGCTGGGGCCCTCCGGTTGTGGTAAAACCACCATCTTACGGACCATTGCTGGCTTTACAGCGGTCACTAGTGGTCAAGTTTATTTTGATGGTCAGCTTATCAATGACTTACCTGCTAATCAGCGTCAAGTCAATACGGTCTTTCAAGACTATGCACTATTCCCACATTTAAATGTCGCTGAAAACGTGGGCTTCGGCTTAAAATTACATAAAGTCGCTAAAGCTGAAATTGCCACTCGGGTCCAACAAGCCCTGGCACTAGTCCAACTGGCTGATTTTGGTGACCGTGAAATTAGTGCCCTATCTGGTGGTCAACAACAACGAGTCGCAATTGCCCGGGCACTGGTGATGCAGCCAAAAGTGCTCTTACTCGATGAACCCTTATCAGCGTTAGACGCTAAACTCCGTAAAGCCATGCAATATGAGCTCCGCGCCTTACAACAACGCTTAGGGATTACCTTTCTCTTTGTCACTCATGACCAAGAAGAAGCGCTCGCTATGAGTGACGAGATTTTCGTCATGAATGACGGTCAGATTTTGCAAGGCGGTTCTCCTGTCGACATTTATGATGAACCCATTAATCATTTTGTAGCGAACTTCATTGGTGAAAGTAACATTATTCCCGGTCAGATGGTCAAAGACTTCGAAGTAACCTTTGTTGGTAAATCTTTCGAATGTGCAGATGCTGGGATGCGCCCCAACGAAGCCGTGGAAGTCGTTTTACGGCCGGAAGACTTAGACATTGTCAGTGCCGACCAAGGCAAGCTCGTGGTAACCGTTAATTCACAGCTGTTCCGTGGCAATTACTTTGAAATCGTCGCGACCGATAGTGATGGTAACGAGTGGCTGGTGCACTCCACCAATCCGGCAACTGAAGGCGCCCCCATCGGGTTAACCTTTGACCCCCAAGATATCCATGTCATGCGTTTACACGAATCCGAAGCCGCTTTTGACGCGCGCTTGGAACGTTATGATGCGGATTAGGAGGCGCTTAAAATGCAACGAAAACAACGCTTAAGTCGTAATACGGCTTACTTCGTGCCATATATCCTTTGGATTTTATTATTTGTATTGGCACCGGTTATCTTATTGATTTATCAATCATTTTTCAACATAGATGGTCAATTTACTTTGGCTAATTACCAAACTTACTTCACCTCTAAGACCTATCTATTAATGACGGTCAATTCGGTCTGGTATGCCTTTTTAATCACCTTGGCAACAGTCTTAATCAGTTATCCGACCGCTTATTTATTGAATGAAACGAAACATGCCCAACTCTGGTTATTGCTCATCATTATGCCAACTTGGATTAACTTACTATTAAAGGCCTACGCCTTTATTGGGATTTTTAGCCAAAATGGTATTGCCAATCAATTTTTAAGTTTCATTGGAATTGGTCCAAAACAGCTCTTATTTACGAATTTTAGCTTTATCTTTGTGGCCGCTTATATTCAGATTCCATTCATGGTTTTACCGATTTATAATGCGCTGAGTGAACTCAAGCCTTCTTATATCAATGCCAGTCGGGATTTAGGCGCCACCAATTGGCAAACCTTTAGTCGCGTGATTTTCCCACTGACCTTACCGGGTGTCAAAGCCGGGATTCAAGCGGTTTTCATTCCATCACTCTCGCTCTTCATGTTAACGCGGCTGATTGGCGGTAATAAAGTCATTACATTAGGTACGGCAATTGAAGAACACTTTCTCACCACCATGAATTGGGGACTAGGGTCAACGATTGGGGTCATCTTAATCATTGCGATGGTGATTATTATGTGGTTAACTGGCGGCGATAAGCGCCATCATCGAAAGGGGCTGACAAAATGAAGCACCTCGCTTTCAAGTGGCGGCACTTATACCTCTGGTTGATTTTTATCGTGCTATACGCGCCAATTATCTTTTTGGTTGTTTACTCCTTTAGTGCCGGCACCACCATGACAAATTTCCACGGGTTTACTTGGGCTCATTATCAAGCCTTATTCGCTGATAGTCGGCTGATTGCGATTTTTCTAGACACCTTATTAATTGCTTTGTTATCGGCTATTTTAGCAACGACCATTGGGACTTTAGGCGCTTTAGGAATCAATAATACAACACGACCGGTCACCCGCAACACCTTATTAGCGTTAAATAATATCTTGATGGTTTCCCCCGATGTCATTATTGGCGCGAGCTTTTTAATCTTTTTTACTGCTCTAAAAATTCCACTCGGTTTTGGCTCGGTTCTGCTTAGTCACGTGGCTTTTTCAATCCCCATCGTTGTGCTCATGGTCTTGCCTAAAATCCAAGAAATGGGCACCAGCTTGCTCGACGCTGCCGCTGACTTAGGTGCAAATAACTGGCAACTCTTAAGCCAAGTGATCGTCCCCTACATCATGCCCGGGATTTTTTCCGGCTTTTTCATGGCATTAACCTATTCGCTGGATGACTTTGCGGTGACTTTTTTCGTAACCGGGAACGGTTTTACGACGTTATCTGTCGAAATTTATTCCCGCGCCCGCCAAGGCATCAACCTCGAAATCAACGCCTTATCCGGACTAATGTTGCTCTTAGCGTTGGTCCTAGTCATCGGCTATTACTTTATTAACCAGTATGGGCGGCGACAACGCCGCTTACCAAGGAGGCGCCGTGGATGAAAAAACTACTGAGTGCGATTGTCGGCTTACTTCTAATTTGCGGCTTACTGGCGTTAGGTGCCCATCAGTTGCAAACCAGTGCGGGAAGCAATAGTCGCCACGTCTTGAACCTCTATACTTGGGGCGATTATATTGACCCTAGCTTGTTGACCAAGTTCCAAAAACAAACGGGCTATCACGTTAACGTTGAGACTTTTGACAGTAACGAAGCGATGTTCACTAAAATCAAGCAGGGCGGCACTAGCTATGATTTAACGGTACCCAGTGATTACATGATTGAAAAAATGAAAGCCGCCAAGTTACTCCTGCCATTAGATAAAAAACGCCTGACGGGAATGCAGAATTACGACCCGCGTTTTTTAAATTTAGCTTTTGACCGGCACAATCAGTATTCTGTGCCCTATTTTTGGGGCACCCTTGGCATTATTTATAATGACAAGACTGTTCAACCGGGTAGTATTCAGCATTGGCAAGACTTATGGTCCCAGAAATATCGCAATAAAATCATGTTGATTGACAGTGCCCGCGATGTCATGGGGATGGCCTTAGCATCCATGCATCAATCCATGAATACGACTGATCCGGCCACTTTATTAGCGGCGCGCAATAAGTTAGATCAACTATCGCCCAACGTCAAAGCTGTCGTTGCGGATGAAATCAAAATGTATATGATTCAAAATGAAGCGTCCGTGGCTGTTGACTGGTCCGGGGAAGCAGCCGAAATGCTAGCCAATAACTCCCATTTACATTACGTTGTCCCCGCTGAAGGTAGTAACCTCTGGTTTGACAATCTAGTGATTCCTAAAACGGCGCGTCATTTCAAAGCAATCTATGCCTTTTTGAACTTCATGAGCAACCCGAAAAATGCCGCACAAAATGCGGCTTATATCGGTTATGCCACACCTAATCGGGCTGCTAAAGCCTTGTTACCTAAAGCGATTCGTAACGATCGCCAATTTTATCCGGATGATAAGACCATCCGCCATCTTCAAATCTATCAAGATCTCTCACCAGCAAAAGTGGGTCTATATAACGATCGGTATTTAGAATTCAAGATGCATCATTAGAACCAAAAATCAGGACCGACTTGTCGTCGATCCTGATTTTTTGCGTTAATGATACCAGTCAAAACGGCCTTTTTTCAAAACCGTACTCAAATGTGCGCTTTCAACTAACGAACGGTCCGTAATAACTTTTTTGAGCACCGAAGCTGGATAGCCTTGAACGGGACGATTATTACTAAGGATCTCACCAATCCCATCCCGATCACTCAAAGAGGCCACCGTACCACTCGATTGATACCTAAATGGCGTCGTCGGCTGGTTATGCCGCAATGCCCCAATATTTTTAGCTGCTTGTTCACCCGCAGCTAACGCAATCTGCGCCGTAGTTGGATAAGGCCGATTATTAGCAGGATCTATGACTGCCGCAACATCACCAACAATGAACACTTCCGGATGATCCGTCAACGATAAGTCAGGCTGAACTGTCACCCGATTTCGCCGTTGCTCAAAGCCAGAATCATTAATCACGTGCGACCCACTCACGCCGACCGTCCAAATAATCGTATTCGCTGCGAATTCTTGTGCTTGCTGGGCACTGTCTTCGTAAGCCACCACACCGGGTTTGATTGCCGTAATGCTAGCACCTAACTTCATCTCAACATCATGTGCTGCCATAAACGTTTTCGCATAGTTTTGCAATTTCGATGTGAACATCGGCAGGATGCTGGGCATGCGCTCAAAACAAACTAACTTAATTGCCGGCGTCTGATACTTAGCCCGCAACTTTGGCAACGATTGGGTCAACTCGCCTAACAACTCAATCCCCGTAAAGCCAGCGCCACAGACGGCAACTTTTAGATCATTATGATTTTTAGTCGTCGCATACCCTTTGACCTTAGCTTCTAAATGCTGATAAACCGCTTCAGCCGTCGTCAAGTCATCCATTGGTAACGCATTATCATCCGCTCCCGGAACCCCGAATGTTTCTGACTGAAAACCTAATGCCACGACTAAATAATCATAAGTAATCGTCGGTTGATCCACTAACGCCACCCATTGATTAGCAACATCGATTTTAGCTACAACTGCTTGCATAAATTTAACCCGTTTATCAAGCACGGTTCGAATATCATAAGTAATGCGTTCCGGTGCAATGGTGCCCGCGGCGACTTCATGCAGATTAGTTTTTTCAGTATGCGTTGGTGTCTGATCAACTAAGATCAAATCATCATCTAATGGCGCCTTTTTTTGTAAAAATTTAAGCGCCCGCATCCCTGCATAGCCCCCACCAAGTACTAAAATTGTTGCCATATTAGTGCCCCTCTTTTCTAACTGCGGTTACGCTTGCTTTTGGACAGATTCCAGCTTCACTGGCAGTTGCCTTTATCGTACACTGGTAATCACCAAAAATCAGCTAAAGCCACTGGTTAGTTTATTAGCTGGCACTACTGTTCAATTTTAGTAGTAGTATCGATGGCAGTTACGGCTTGCAAAAAGTGGAGCTAAAGTCAATTGGTTCCGTCTCCAGGTTAAAAGCGCGCCTGCCGCCGACTTTTGTCCACACAAAATTTTTGCTGACTTAAATAAACCCAATCGGGGCTAAGCCTAACCAACTCATCACATTCACAGTGACGCCAGCCGGTAAAACAGGCTTTAAGGCCGCCCGAATCTCAGCCTCACTAGCTAAAGTGTGCAAATCATACCAGTAAGTCCCCTTTTTATCGTTTCCGACTAACATCCAGTCACCTAAACTCGCTAATTTTTCCACGTCCAAATCAGCCGGCATTTTTTTCAAAAAGATGTGCATCGTTGGTTTCCACGCACCATCATAATTTTGTGTCCGCACCCGTAATTGATTCGCCACCCGCTGTAACTTTTTGGCCCGCAGCGCACGAAAACCAATCAAAGCTAACTCAATCAAGATAATGGGCCCAAACACTGAATCGAATCGTTGTACGCCCATGATAAAAAGCAAGGCGATGATAATCACTAAACCGGCATAAATCGCAATATTCATTAAATTAAGCTGATGAGCGCGCATGCCTAAAACAATCTTTAACTGGATTTGCGCATCTTGTTGGTCGACGCGCGCCTGCTGTACTTCCGGCTGGGTGCTCCCCGTATAGATCACCTGCATTTTTGGCGCTTTTAACGGGACCGTCGCCAAAATTTCAAAGATAGCCGGCTTTCCCGTTAAAGCCGTCACCACTTCGGTATTGACATATTCACTAAATAGCCGATAATGCGCCTTGGTTGCCGTAAATTGATACCAGTTGCCAGTGATGCCAGCTAGTAGCCACCCCTTTTGCGCCATCTTATTCAACCAAGTCAGTTCAGTTGCTGAGCCTTTAATCATTGTTCGATACCGTCGCATCTTAACCTACCCCCGATAGGCTTGCCAGTTCCCGCTGACAACCACCAAATTTTTCAAGCCACTTGTTTAACACCCGTTAAAGAAAGCGGTTTCCATGTCTCTGTTTTAAATTATGCGTCAGTTGATTATTGAATGCAACCCTGCGCCAACACCTATTAAAACCCAGCTAGCAGTGCTAGACTAAGTTATGATAGCGGTATCATCCGTTATTAACGGGGGGCTTTATTTATGTACAGTAGTCAGCAGCAGCCATGGAAACAAGCATTACAGCTGCTGCCAGCCTTGATTTTTCTCCTCTTACCAGTTAGTCAAAATTATGTGCACTTATTTCAATTAGATTTTAAGCCCATCATTTTCCTTTATTTCGGTTATATCTTACTCATTGGCATCACCGAAGAATACGTTTATCGTGGCGTCTTATTGCCCTTACTGGGGCGGGCTTTACCTCATCGGCCGATGACTGCCATCATTATTGACAGCTTACTCTTTGGCATGAGCCATGTTTTAGTTAACAGTCATCAGTTAGCGCTTAATTACGTCATTCCGCAAGCGCTATACGCAGCTGTTTGTGGCTTATTACTTTGTGGCGTTTATCTCAAAACAAGAAATTTGATACTGCCGATGTTATTGCATGCGCTCAGTGATGTAGGCCTAGTCGTTCAATTCATGACCCACACCCATACGCAGCGTGCTTTAACCTTTTCTGCTCAGACGACCGTCATCTCATTAATCCTAACTAGTGGCTTTTTTATCATCGTTGCCGCAGTCGTTTATTGGCAAATTCGGCACGTCACCATCGAAGAACAATTACTCATTTAAACTAAGAAGTCCACTTATATCAACGCTAATTGCTGATATAAGTGGACTTCTTATTAATCTAACTTTAAATAGTGACGTAAATGTTGGGCGGTAAATGACTTCGGTACGGTCAATAAGTCCTTAACCGGGCCCTCAAACAGCACATGCCCACCATATCGACCAGCATGCAACCCCATATCAATGACCCATTGGGCTTGGCTGATAACTGCTAAATTATGTTCCACGACAATGACTGTCTTGTGTTGGGCCACCAAGCGCTGTAAGAGCGCCAATAAATCGACCAAATCGGCCGCATGTAACCCCGCACTCGGTTCATCTAAAATAAAGATAGGGTGCGAATCTTTGGTCACTAAGCTTTTCGCCAGCTTTAGGCGTTGTAATTCACTCCCTGAAAAGGTCTCAAGTCCTTGCCCCAGCTTAATATAACCAAGCTTCACATCGATTAAAGCTTGTAACTTAACCTTTAAACGTGGTTTAACTAACGTGATGGCTTCGGCGGCTGTCAATTGTAAGACATCATCAATATTATAACCATGCCATTTGACTGCTAATGCCGTGGCATTATAACGCCGACCATGACAAGTTGCGCACGGTTGGCGCAGCGTGCCATGATACGCTGAATCAAAATCAATCACCCCTTTACCGTGACACACCGGACAAGCACCGGCACCGTTAAAGCTAAATAAGCCCATTGGTTCGCCTGATGATTGCGCAAAAAGTTGCCGCACCGTTTCAAAGGCGCCTAGATAAGTGAGTACATTAGACCGACTACGGCCATGAATGACACCGCGATCAAACACTACTGCGCCAGGATATGCCGCTGGAAACAATTGTTGCATGAGGGTCCTTTTTCCCGCGCCCGCCACACCAGTTACAACTGTCAAGGCGCCTTTGGGAACCCGAATGGTCGCGTGATGCACATTAAATCGACTAACATCTGTTAAGGCATAAAAGTCCGTCAGCGCAGCGGACTCGGACTTAATCTGCCGCGGTGCCTGTATGGCCCGACTCGTGACCGTTGTACTTTTAAGTAATTCCGCATAAGTCCCCGTAAAGGTCACTTGACCGCCAGCGTGACCCGCACCCGGACCCAACTCAATCACATAATCTGCATTTTTAATAATATCTAAGTCCTGGTCAACTAAAACCACCGTGTTCCCCTGATCACGTAGCTGCATGAAAACCCGATTAATGCCAATCAAATCTTCGGGATGCAACCCAACACTGGGTTCATTCAAAATATACAGCACATCCGTTAAAGGGCTGTTTACATATTGCGCCAACTTAATTCGTTGCACTTCACCACCGGATAATGAACTCGTCGCCCGATTCATGGTTAAATAACCTAATCCAATCGTTAGTAAATTTGACAAACTTTGTTGCATCTTATGTAAAATTGACTCAATTTGCTCATCATGAATCGTATTAATAAATGCCAATAATTCTGTCACCGATAAATCCACACAATCAGCTAGTGACCGGCCATTCAGCTTGGCATTTCGTACCCGGTCATTAACTCGCATCCCCCCACAAGCTGAACAAGTTTGCGTGCGCATTAATGCCGCCAATCCAGCTAATGACTGACCCGCAGCTAACGCTTGTTTGATTGTCGGTATCACACCCAGATAAGTCATTGCTTGGGGCCACTCGGTCGTCGGCTGGTCTGGTTGACTGCCCTCATCATATAATAACCGTTGCCACTCATCCGCAGTATATGCAGCTAATACCTTATCATTATCAAAGTTACCTGAAGCCGTGTAACCTGCTAACTGAGCACCGCCAGACTGGAAAGCCAGTAATTGAATGGCCCCACCGTTTAAAGACTTGGTCCAGTCAATCAGCCGGGCGACCTCAAGTTGTTTTTCAATCCCACGCCCCAAACATTGCGGGCACCAGCCAGTTGCATTATTGAATGAGTACGCCATGGCAGACCCAATTGCTGGTTGGGCTAACTGGGCAAATAGTAATTGCAACCCTGGATAGACCTCGGTCACAGTCCCCACCGTTGCGCGGGCATTTAGTTCAAATGATTTTTGATCAATCACAATGGCGACCGGTAACTGCTCAATCGCCGCCACTACTGGTCCCGTATCAGTAGCTGCTTGGTAATTCCCAGACCCACCTAGTAAACGCTGCGACGTCGCTGCTAAAGTATCTAACACCAGCGATGATTTACCAGCACCTGCCACCCCTGTTACCACTGTAATCTGGTGTTTAGGCACCCGAACATTAATATGTTGTAAATTAGTCGTACTGGCATCATGAATTAAAATATCTGTTGCTAGCATCATGTTCCCCCTCTTCCATGCCATCACACAGTAAAAGTGCCCCACAAACTTGTGAGGCACTTAAAAACACTGTTTTAAGTTTAACACATCTTACTGCGGCATGGGCGCCCGATGCGTCAACCGTGCGACATCGCGGACAATCATTAATTCTTCATTCGTCGGCACAACCATCACGGTAACTGGCGCACCAGCCTGACTGATAACTTGCTCCTTACCATGGATTTGATTCTTTTCTTCATCCACCGTAATCCCAAAGTAACCCAGTTGTTTCAAGATACGTGACCGCATCGCAAACGAATTTTCACCAACACCAGCCGTAAAGACTAACGCATCAATGCCATTCATTTCAGCGATATAACTCCCCACGTATTTAACAACACGGTTGGCAAAAATTTCCAAGGCGAGTTCGGAACGTGGCCGGTCATGTTTAGTTTCATCTAAGTCTCGCATATCTGGTGATAAGCCAGAAATCCCTAGTAGACCGGATTTATTATTCAAAATATCAATAAAGTCCTGCACGTCCGTAATGCCTAAATGACGCATTAAGTAAGGGATCAACGATGCGTCAATATCACCAGAACGGGTACTCATGGTTATTCCTGCCAATGGGGTAAAGCCCATCGACGTATCAACCGCCTTACCATGATCGAAGGCCGTAATCGAAGCACCAGAACCTAAATGCAACGTGATTAGCTTCAAGTCAGCTAACGGCTTGTCTAAAAGTTCCGCCGTGCGATGGGCGACGTAGCGATGACTCGTTCCGTGGGCGCCATATTTACGCGCACCAAATTTTTGATAATAGTCATAAGGAATACTATAGAGATAATTTACTGCCGGCATCGTCGCATATAGTGAGGTGTCAAAGACCGCCACTTGGACCGTCTTTGGCAATAATTGCTGAAAAACTTCAATATAATAAGCTTGCGTTGGATTGTGTAACGGCGCATATTCGGATAATGCCTTAATTTGTTTTAACGTCGTTGGGGTAATAATTACTGAATCTTTGAATTCTTCCCCACCGGCGACGATTCGATGACCGACCCCAGTAATTTCACTCAAATGTGCTAGAATGCCGTCACTCTTTAACCGCGTCAAAACCATGGCGGCGGCTTCATGAACATCAATCTTGGGTTTCGTCTCTGAATACTTCACCCCGTCCGCCTTTTTAATCTCAAAAACTGAATTAGGTAAGCCTAACCGGTCCACCATTCCAGAAGCGATGACCGTTTCAGCTGGTAAATTAAACAACTTCCATTTCAAAGTCGAACTACCAGCATTAATTGCTAATACTTTTGCCATTATGCGATTTCCTCCATCCATCATCAAGTGTGCATACTGTTAGTGTAACCAATTATGGATACGCTTTCAATAGCACGTTGAAAATGGCACCATTTTGTTCACCTACTGACGCATATTATTTTTGCCCCCGCAACGGCTACGGTATAATAGCCTTAACGAAAGCGAGGGGATTGAGATGGCAAAGCAACCTTTTCATTGGAGCATCAGTAACTTATTCGCAACCGTCTTATTAGTCGTGGGCGCTGGCTTATTAGTCATCGCCCTCCTGACCCAGTTCGGTACCCGCCTAAGTGTTGAAGCCACTGTAACAGCCGCAATCTTATTCTTAGCAGGGCTCATCTTCTTTAAGCCCACACCTTTCTGGCTGTTAATAAGCACGATTAGCTTGATTAGCTTATGTACCGGCTATGCCGCTTACTTCAGCACACCTTACACTTGGCTAGGTGCCATCATTGCCACCGTTGTCATGGCTGGCATTGTGAGTTACGGCTTCAACCTTGGTCAAGTCATGAAACGGCGGCGAAGTCGTTGGTATCAATAAGAGTATGCCTTAAAATTAGTCAGACCTTTGTCGCTAGATGAAGGTCTGTTTGTGGTGGCGATAATCTTTCATGTATTTTTTAAAGGCTCGACTACTATTTTGATAGCCGAAACGTGCTTCAAAAGGCAACTACCTGGGCTTAGCTACGCCAGACCTCCGATGCCTAGGGCGCATCAGAGGAACTTTGACTATTTTGATAGACGAAACGTGCTTCAAAAGGCAACTACCTGGGCTTAGCTACGCCAGACCTCCGATGCCTAGGGCGCATCAGAGGTCTGGCGTAGCTATGCTCGGTGGCTGACCACCTTTTGGCGCACTCTTGCCGAAAGCGAACGTCTGTTTTATAATTAAAGCCAATCAAAATCAGAAAGGCGTTGCGTATGGCGACTAAAATTGGGATTCGTCAACTCGTTGAGTTCGTCCTGCGTAAAGGCGACTTGAACGAAATTAAAAATAGTCAAAACACCGCCCTCGCTGGTGCAAAGATTCATCGGCAACTGCAAAGTAGTCGATCGGTGGATTATCAAAGCGAGGTTTATCTTAAAAAAACTGTGACAATGGCGGGCACCGACTACTTAATTTCAGGTCGCGCCGATGGCATTCAGACCACGGATGCTGGTACTCTAATTGAAGAAATCAAAACTTCCGATCAAGCCTACGACGACTTAACTGATAACACTCGGGATTTATATTGGGGCCAAGTTCAAGTTTATGGCTACCTCTTCTTACAAGACCATCCAGCAATCGACCAGGTCACATTACAACTCACTTACTTTCAAGTTATTAATGAAAAAATCACTAAAACTCAACGTATCTTGACCCGCGCTGAACTGGCGACCTTCTTTAAAACGTTGATTACTGAATACAACTATTGGCTAACCTTGCGGGCTGATTTACGCGACCAGCGCAATGCTTCAATCAAGTCACTGCCCTTTCCATTTCCTGCCTATCGGACGGGTCAACGGGAATTAGCTGTCGCTGTTTACAAAGCCATTCGCTTACAAAAGCGCCTTTTCGTCGAGGCACCCACGGGAACCGGTAAAACTATTTCTACCCTATTTCCAGCAATTAAGGCTTTAGGTGAAGATACCATCGAACGCTTATTTTATCTAACAGCCAAGCAAAGCACGCGCCACGTCGCTGAAGATGCAGTGACTTTAATGAGCCACGATGGGTTAACCTTAAAAAGCATCACCTTAACGGCTAAAGATCAGATTCAGTTTCCAGAAGAACGCGACGTGCCACCAGAAGAGAATCCCTTCATGCTGGGCTACTACGATCGACTAAAGCCGGCCTTAAAGGATTTATTAACGCACGAAGATCAATTGACTCGTCCCGTTATTGAAACTTATGCCAGGAAACACACGTTGGACCCGTTTGAATTTTCACTGGACGCGGCCCTATTTTGTGATGTCATTATTTGTGACTACAACTATCTATTCGATCCCTTAGTTTATTTACAACGCTTCTTCAGTGAGTCCGATGAAAACACCTTTTTCTTAGTCGACGAAGTCCATAATCTAGTTAGTCGCGCCCGTGATATGTATTCAGCGACCATCAGTGACCAACCCATCGCGGCTTTATTAAAGTTAGCCTTACCGGACAAATCCCAAGCTAGCGACGACTTACAACAGGCATTAAAAAAAGTGCAACGGTCCTTTACTCGCCTCAACAAAGTGCTCTTAGCTGATGACGTCACCTCACAAATTGCGATAGAACCACCTGAAAAATTATTAAAGACGTTGCGCACTTTCAATGAATTCGTCAGTGATTGGCTTCAACAGCAATCACCATCCGAGCTCTTAAATGCCGTTCGTGATTATTTTTTTGCAAGTCTCACTTTTGTTAAAATCGGCGATTTATACGATGGTAGTTATCAGACACGGCTTGTCCGTGACGGGCATCATATCACGGTTAAGGAACTTTGCCTCGATCCGAGTGATTTTTTAGACCAATCGCTAAGCCTAGGTGCTGGTGCCGTCTTATTTTCAGCGACTTTATCACCTATGACCTACTATCAAGACGTGTTGGGCGGGCAAGCTAACAGCCTCGCCTATCAATTACCTTCACCATTTCCGCCTAAACATCAAGCAATTCTGGTCACACAGTACGTCCAAACCACTTACCATGAACGTGCGCATAGCGAGGCCGCCATTATCGCAAGTCTGCATGCCTTAGTGACCGCTAAAACAGGCAACTATCTGATTTTCTTCCCATCATATGGTTATCTCAGTCAGCTGAAAGCCGCTTTTGAATTAGCTTACCCGGACATCCAAACGACCGCCCAAACGACGGGCATGGACGCGACCGCTCGGACCACTTTTTTAGCCCAATTTAAAGCCGAAGCGACTGAAACGTTAGTTGGCTTTTGCGTTTTGGGTGGCATCTTCTCTGAAGGCATTGACTTACGCGGTGACCGCTTAATTGGGGTCGCTATCGTTAGTGTCGGCCTGCCCGGACTAAGTGCCGAAACGAATCTGATTCGCGACTACTATGACCATAACAACGGTAACGGCTTTGCCTACGCTTATCAGCTACCCGGCATGAATAATGTGTTGCAAGCAGCGGGACGACTGATTCGCAGTAGCCATGATACCGGCATTATTTTGTTACTGGATCAACGCTTTGCCAGCCGGCGCTATACTGAGCTATTTCCACCGCACTGGCAATATTTCCAACGGATCCAATCTGTCCCACAACTCACCGCCACGATTGCTAATTTTTGGCAAACCACTCAGGGAGACCACACACATGAAAACTAAATTAACCCGTCAATTAGAAAGCACCCTTTACCATTACTGCCTCGACCAAGGGGCCTACGTGGTTGAAGAAGTTTCAATGCCAGCTGATCAGGGCATTGTCGACACCTTGAGCTATCAACAACTGGCCGATGGGCAGGTTGAATGGCGCTGTTACGAACTAAAAGTGACCAAAGCTGATTTTCATTCCAAAGCCAAATTATCCTTTATTGGTAACTATAATTATTTCGTGCTGCCCAAAAAGCTTTACGATGAAGTTGCCGCCGAAATTCCGGCGCATATTGGGGTCCTCATTTATCGGGCCTTTGACCAACGCGCCTTGGACTTAGCGCCCGCACCGCTAACAACCCCGGGCTTTTTAACCATTGCTAAAAAGGCCCAGCATCAACCATTACAAGTTGACGCTGGCCCGCTGACGAGTCATTTCATTGCTTCCTTATTTCGTGAAGTCGATAAAGCCAAACGAGTCAAAAAAGGCCTGGCCTTGTATTCTGATGACCAACTTTTCAAAGCGCTTAAACAACGGGCCCAAGTCGGCTACGATATCTATCACCCTGATCAAAATCTCTATGATCGGTTCGTCACCGACCTCCAGACCGAAGCTGTTACTGCCCTTCAAACCGAACTAGATGCTCGGAATTCTGAGTATCAAGCGCTGCAATTAAAGTTGCATGCCTTAACACAGCCCAACTTAGCGGATCGCTTATGACAACTTATTATCCTTATCTGCGCGGTCGGATGTATGACTTGCTAGCTTTAAAAGCGCTATGTGAAAACCAGCAGCTGGGCCCGCATATCATTCCTATAATTGAACCCGTTCGCGATTCCAAGGAACTCCAACAAACGGTCCAGGTCTTGTTAGCAGCGAAACAACCCTTTAGTGTCATTGCCAACCCCCAAGTGAGTGTTTACGGCTTGAATCACACTAGGTTGTATCCCTTACCAGACCTCACCAGTGCCCCATTTTATCATCCAAGCGCCATTTTAGCGGCAGATTTTAGTGCGGATTTTTTAACCACTACGCCTGGTCAGACGAGCCTCTCGATTGCGCCCAACTATCCGTTGCTCAAGACTTACCAACGTACGGCAGT
Source organism: Lactobacillus sp. CBA3605 (assembly GCF_002970915.1). NCBI lineage: Bacteria > Bacillati > Bacillota > Bacilli > Lactobacillales > Lactobacillaceae > Lactiplantibacillus > Lactiplantibacillus koreensis. Next base: position 1,676,058 of record NZ_CP027190.1, on the reverse strand, counting down.
TTTAAAACAAGTCGCCGGTATCTTGATTCCAAATGAAGCCCGCCTCCATCAAATAGCTGGCTCACGGTCAATTTTGTTAACTGATTCGCTCACCTTTTGGCCCCATGTCGCCGACTATGCCCAGCTAACCGATGACTATTTCGCCCCTGCCAATTGGCATCAATTACCCTTGGGCTATCAAGCCTTTGGTGATTATTCGATAGTCGGCAGCGTTTACTTCGATAAAGGCTTTCCCGCTCGTGCGATTGCCATCCACGTGATTTATGTGACGCCGACTGGTTGCTTACGAATTCACCATTTTGTTTCTGATAGTAATGAGCAGCGTGGCGGTCAAAAGCAAAAGTTTTTTGAGGCCCTCACTAAGTTGATTACGTGGGCGCCAACACATTTAACTGGCCTTAATGCAACTCCGGCCTTAGCTGAATTAGTGGCCTATGCGCACCAACCTAAGTTTCCCGGTCTGGGACCAATCAAAAAATTAATGTTAATGCATCATCTGCAACTGATGAACCGCTTATTGGCTGACTAGGCAAGCATGTTATACTTAAACGTATTAGAAATCGGAGGTTACACCATGCCAGAACATTTACCCGTTTGGAAGACCGTCTACTTATGGTACAAAACTGATTACCAAGAACGCCACGAACTGATGGCTTATGGCGACCTGTGGTTACAGTTAAAATCACGGCAACGGCTAGTCCTTGGCTTAACTGCAGCTGGTCAAGCTGAATTGGGGACCATTACCGCTGTCACCTATGCCGCTGTTGGTCAACACTTGGCAGCTGGTGATGACTTAGTAACCATTATTGGCACTAAAGCAACCAAAACATTAACCCTTCCCGTCAGTGGTCACTTAAAATCACTCAATCAAGCCGTTTTAACTCATCCCGACTTATTAAATGGTAAAGCTGAAAAAAAACGTTGGTTAATCAAGCTGAAAGCTGATTAATCTAAAATTAATTGCACGATTAGCCCTTAATATTACAAAAGATTACAAAAAACGGCTTATATTACAAACACACGGCCAATTCGTAAAATGATTGCTATTCGTTTGTTACAATTGACGGCTATACTATGAGTTAATAAAGTGCTTGGGATGTGTTTCGGGGCCAAGCAAAAATTCGGACTAAAAAAATAGGAGTGACCATTACTTATGAAAATTAAGAATGTTTTATTATCTACTGCAGCAGCCGCATCAGGTCTTTTTGCTATTGGCGCCACCGCTCAAGCCGCAACCGTAACGGTTAAAGCTGGCGACACCGTCTCAGCAATTGCTAACGACAATGATACGACCGTTGCCGCCATCGAAAAAGCAAACCAATTAACCAACGTTAACTTGATCTTCGTTGGTCAAAAGCTTGAAGTTAACGATACGACGACTGCTACCACTACACCAGCCGCAAGTACTACGACTCAGACCCAATCAACAACAACTGCTACACCTAGTCAAAGTACAACGACTACACATAGCACTAGCACCCCAGCCGCAACTACTCAGAGCACCACGACAACTGCGACTAACACCAGCAGTAACACGAGTTCTTCTGATAGTTCTGCTAAAGCTTGGATTGCTAACAAAGAATCTGGCGGTTCATACGGTGCCCGTAATGGCCAATACATTGGTAAATACCAACTAAGTGCTTCTTACTTAAATGGTGACTACTCAGCTGCTAACCAAGAACGCGTTGCTAATAGCTACGTTAGTTCACGATACGGCTCATGGTCGCAAGCTAAGTCACATTGGCTCTCAACTGGTTGGTACTAAAGCTTAAATTCAACTTTTAGCAAAGCACATTACCGGTCCAAGTTCAACTTGGATTGGTAATGTGCTTTTTATCTGTTAATTTTCACGACCAGTTTGTCGAAATTGAGTCGGTGTCATCCCTTGAGCCTGCGAAAAAGCTTGGTAAAAACTCGTCACATTCTTATACCCCAGTTCAAAACTGATTTCCGTAATCCCCTTCGTCGTCAAACTTAGCATTCGACCAGCCATTTCCATTCGAATCCGAGTTTTTACTGCCGAAAAAGAGTCATCAAATAGCGTGCGACAGAGCCGCGAAAAGTAATTCGGCTGATAACCAAAATGAGCAGCAGCTTTGGTTAAGGTCACCGTCGCAATCTGGCGCGATAGATAAGTAAAAATAGCGCCCGATTGCGTCTCCCGACCGGCATGCCGAATCGCTTGAACCGGAAACTGAGAATCCACTAACGAGACCGTCTCGCGATGTTGTCGTAACAGTTCAGTTAATAATAAGCTAAAGACTTGGTTTCGTTCAAAATTTAAGTAGCGATCCGCATCCTGCTGATCCATTTGCGCTAATAAATTACAATAAGTATGACTTAATCGATTTTTCAAATGATGAAAGACCACATATTGACTGGCTGTGCTCGCATCATTCATTAAATCGTGAATTAATGGATTATCACCGACCACAGTCATATTTAGTGGATTAGGAAACGTCACGCTAGCCGTAAATGTCCGACATTTAACCAAATCCTGTTGTGCGCTCACCTTAATTTGCGTGGCTTGCTGGACTAAAATAATATCTTGCGGATTTAACGGCAACACTTGTTGGTCAATTTCACATACACTGGCTGTTAAACTTTCAATGATCAATAACACTGTTTGCTGAGACGCTGGCGTTACCTTTTTAACCCCGGTATGATTGTATATTCCGGGTATTTTAATCGGTTGCTTACTTTGATAATTTCGACTCATCAGCGCTCTCCTCAATTTTAAAAGATATATTTTCATCAGAAAAAAGATACTTCACTTAGTTATATTGTACATTTATTCACTTTATAATGGAATCAAATTCAATTAGGAGTGATTCATTATGACAACAACTATTAAAACCGATGTCATCGTCGCTGGTGCCGGTGGGACCGGGCTGGCAGCCGCCCATGCAGCCGCTGAACAAGGTCTTCAGGTCCTAGTCTTAGAAAAGCAGGCCCAAATTGGTGGTAACACCAAGATTTCTAGTGGCTTTTTTGCAATTGACTCTAAAGAACAACGTGCCAAAGGCCTTCAGTTATCAAAAGCCGAAGCCGTCAATCAGTTAACCACTTATAATCATAATCTTGCTAATGGCCCGTTAATCCATCATATCGTGGATACGGCCGCCGATACGTTAACTTGGTTAGAAAATCTTGGCATGGCAATTCAATTAAACGATAACGCTAAAACGACCCAATTTGCCCATCGTGATAACCCCTATCAAGGTGGCGCTTACCATATGTATCAAAACAAACCTGAAAGTTATGCGCGGATTCAAGCCAAGCTTGAAAATGAAAGCGTTCAATTCAAATTTGGTGTCACCTTAACTGACCTACGTCAAACTGCCGATGGTAAAATCATTGGCGTTTCGGCAACGGATGCCGCTGGGATGACCTTCAATGTTGATGCCCAAGCAACTGTCATCGCAACTGGTGGCTTTGGTGGTGATCGTAAGAAAGTTGCTCGTACAATGCATACCACAGCTTTACGGACTTTAGGCGTCCCCAATATGGGCGAAGGGCTACAAGCAATGGTCAAAGCTGGTGCCGAAGATATTGACGGAACCGCATTAATCCATGCGGCCCAACTAGCTAAATCAACGGTCACTCAAAAAACTTCAGCCGAACATCTGGCGGGCTTTTCACACACCGCTTTAACGCAACTCCTATTAACGCCCTTATTCTGGGTCAATCGGACCGGACAACGCTTTACCAATGAAGATGTTGTCTATGATACGGTCAACTGGGCCAACGCTGGCTGGTCGGTTGGGGGCCAATATTACTTCGTCGTGGACCAAGCAACACTAGATAACTTCACCAAAAATGGTGGTGCATTAGAAGTCTCGCAAGCTGGACCCGGTGCAGATACGGAACCCGGTGATTTCACTGCTTTAGCCAACGCTTCAGTCGCAGCTGGCACAGCCTTTAAAGGCGCCACAATCACCGAACTAGCCACAAAAGTTGGGATGGTCCCAGCGACTTTAATTGCGGCAGTTAAAACTTATAATCAAGCGGTAACAACAAAAACTGATTCCACCTTTAGTAAATCTGCCGCTTCACTAGTTTATCCAGTTAATGTAGGACCTTTCTATGCCTTTACAGCGCAAGTCGCTTACTTAGGCACGGTTGGTGGTGTTCGCGTCGATGAAAACTTACGCGTTTTAGATCAACAATTCCGACCAATTCCTGGGTTATTTACCGGAGGTGCCAATGCCGGTGGGTATTACGAAGGCCATAGCTATCCTGCCTATGAAGGACTAGCATCGGGATTTGCTTGGACCTCCGGCCGCCTAGCTGGCACTAGCGCAGCCAAATTCATTGCGCAAAATACCACTGAGGAGGCGTGACAAACATGCCTAAACAAAACACGCACAGCTGGCCTTTCAAACTCGCTTTACTGTCACTGTCCATCTTGGCAATGACCGCCCCATCAATCGCAATTGCAAATCCCTTGATGGCTAAAACCTTCACTGACCAGACCACGGCCCAAGTTGAGATGATTGCCACCTTGCCAAATCTAGGCGTCTTATTGCTCATTATGTTTTCAACTTGGATTGCACAAAAATTAGGAGTTAAGCGAACCATTATGTTGGGGTTGTTTTTATATCTGATTGGCGGTTTAGTGCCGGTCCTAATTAGTAATTACGTCATTATTATCCTAGCTCGCTTTGTCATGGGCTGTGGGATTGGCTTATTTAATCCCTTCTCAGTTAGTCTAATGTACAACTTCTACCATGATCAAGAGTTAGCGGATATGCTAGGTTATCAAAATACCGCCCAAAATTTAGGCAACGCTGGGTTTGGCCTATTGCTTAGCTTGCTCGTGTTAGCTGGTTGGAAGACCGTCTTTACTGGCTACTTAATTGCCCTAATTCCACTACTATTATTTGGTTTATTGGTTAAAATTCCGACACCTAAGATAGCCGTCAAAACAAGCAGACCTAAGCAAACCACTAATAGTCACGTTTTAGCGCTCGCCGGACTCATGCTAATTATTTTTGGGATGTTTATGATGATGACAATTAAATTAGCCAGTTTTGTCACCACCCAACAACTGACGACCCCTGCCATGGCTTCAACTATTTTAGCCGTTATGGGAGCCGCTTCAATGGTTGCCAGTGCCATCTTTGGCAAGTTGAGCCAGCGCCTAGGTAACTATATATTACCGGTAGCTCTAATCGGGATTGCCCTGGGCTTTCTCATTGTCGCAACTGCCAGTAATGTAGCTTTGCTGTTTGTCGGCGTCATCATTGCTGGTAGCTTCTTTGGTTGGGTCTTTCCCCAAGGATTCCTCCGAGTTGCTCAAATTGCACCCGCACATTCTGAAAACTTATCGACATCCATTATGTTAATGGGGATTAACTTAGGAGCGTTCTTATCACCAACCTTAGTTAACGGGGCCGCTAATCTACTTGGCAACGACCAACCGGCCTTCGTTTTGACTATGTGTGGTTGGGGCTTCGTCATACTCGCAGTTGGTACCGGTCTCTATACCCTAATTGATAATCGTCGGCAAACTAAGGTCCGCAGCTAAGTCAATCTTTAAATGAAATACGTCGGTTTAACTAAGTCTTATCATCGAAACATTTTAAAAGGCTCATCGCATTTTTGTTGCGATGAGCCTTTATATCGTCAATTAAACTTACCTATAATCTAAAGATGATTATCGTCGTTGCTTTTAGTTTTAGTCCTTAATCAATTAATCAGCCATTTTCAGTCTTAATTGCCGCTTAATTTGGTCATATTCATGAAAACGTCACATTTATTTCCAGAAACCATCACCAAATATTACAATTCATTACAAAAAACGCGTTATATTACAATAACTGGCCTAAAACGTAACCTCCTGTTTATTGTGTTGCAATACTCGCTCGGTATACTAGTCATTGTTAATTAGTTAAGGCGACATTAGTTTCCATTGACTAACGCGAGATATTTAGATAAGACAATCGACCCCATTTAAACTTATAGGAGTGTATGACTAATATGAAAATCAAGAACCTTGCATTATCAACTGCCGCAGCTTTAGCTTTATTTGCTGCTACGACAACCGCTGCTGACGCCGCCACCGTTACTGTTAAAGCTGGTGACACCGTTGCCGAAATTGCGAACACTTACAACACCAGTGTTGATGCAATCAAGAACGCCAACAACTTAAGCAACGTTAACTTAATTTTCGTTGGTGACCAACTTGAAGTTAATGGTACTGCAACGACTACCACTACTTCAACGACCACGCCAGTTGCTAATACAACTACAACCACAGCTGCAACGACTCAAAGTAACCATTACCAAGCAGCAGTGTCATCATCAGCTAACACAACTAACAACACGACTGTAACCACTGCACCTAAAGCAGCCGCTACTAGCAGTTCAGTTGCAACAACGACAACTAAACCAGCTGCATCAACGACTAGTACCTCTACTACCACAACTAATGGCAGTGAAGGTTCAGCCAAGGCTTGGATTGCTAACAAAGAATCCGGTGGTTCATACAGCGCAACTAACGGTAACTACTATGGTAAATATCAACTAAGCAAATCATACTTAAATGGTGATTACTCAGCTGCTAACCAAGAAAAAGTTGCTAACAGTTATGTTGCTTCCCGTTACGGCTCATGGGCTGCTGCTAAAGCTCATTCACAAGCTAACGGTTGGTACTAAAATTTAAATTCAATGCTTAAAGACCATCGTCATGATGGTCTTTTTATTTACCTTAGTTTTAGGCTTTGATTTTGAATGCTTATCGAACGCCGGTTAAGGTTGTTGACTCAGCGTACGTGTGAAAAGCTCATTAATACCCACAGGATTAGCCCCACTAATGACAGGCCTAACCACCAATAACGAACCAGCCATTCCCAACTACCATTGGTCGTCAGCTGAGGCAACGTCGACAGTCGACGATTAGCCGAATCGCCTAAAACCAAGTCATCCAAACTAACCTGTAACAACGCTGCTAACTTAATTAATTGATCTAGTTCTGGGGTTGTTTGTCCCTGCTCCCATTGCGTGATAACCGAACGTGGTAATGTTAATTGACGAGCCAGTTGGGCTTGGGACAAGTGTTGTTGCTGCCGAATTTTGGTTAGTTGATGAGCAAAAGTTATCGCCATGCTAACACCTCCTGCTTTTATTTTACGGCTGCATAATACCTCAATTGTGCCCCAATCTGCAACTATTTCGTCAATAACCAAGCTTTAAACCCATTAAAAAAGGAAATTCCATGTGGAATTTCCTTTTTTAGACTTAATTTAAGTTTAGTACCAGCCGTTAGCTAACCAGTGTGCTTTAGCCGCACTCCATGACCCATAGCGGGAACTAACGTAGCTATTTGCAACTTTTTCTTGGTTAGCGGCTGAATAGTCACCATTCAAGTAAGACTTGCTTAATTGATATTTACCATAGTAATTGCCATTTGAAGCAGTGTATGAGCCACCAGATTCTTTGTTAGCAATCCAAGCTTTAGCGGCACTGTCGCTAGAACTAGTAGTTGTTGTAGCAGTTGTACTAGTTGTGGCGGTCGTAGCGCTAGTCTTAGCAGTCGTTGTGCTGGTTGTGTCAGTGGTTGAACTCGTACTAGTCGTAGCTGAAGTTGTTGTGCCATTAACTTCAAGTTGATCACCAACGTAGATTAAGTTAACGTTGCTTAAGCCATTGGCTTGCTTGATGGCACTGACCGTTGTGTTGTTATCACTAGCAATTTTAGCAACGGTGTCACCAGACTTAACTGTCACCGTATCGGCATTAGCTACCGTATTACTAACTGCAAACAATCCTAAAGTGGCCACCGTTGATAGTACAATATTTCTAACCTTCATTAAATTAATTCACTCCTGTATTTTCTAATTGTTTTTTATAAGTTATCAGTCATTAAGTTTCGACTGGCGTTAACCAATCAACACTAATTAGTATACCGGCTACATGTTGCATGCGGATAAATGGCAGGTTACAGTTTGCTGGGTCACTTGTAATAAACTAAGGATTTCGTAATGGTTTGTAACATTATTGCTGTCCTTACGGCTACCACCAATAAAAAAACGGCCGCGACAAGTAATGTCTACGGCCGTCCGAACTATCAAAACACTTATGCCTCTAGTGTAAACTCATGACTGGCTAACCGATAAGCATGGTCGCAAGCGCGCGCCACGTCCGGTTCATGCGTCACAATAATCACACATTTTTGTTGTTCATGCGCAATCTTTTGAAATTGATCAATCACATATTTCGTGTTTTCTTCATCTAAGTTACCGGTTGGTTCATCCGCTACCACCACTTTGGCATCGCAGACCATCGTTCGCGCAATGGCGACCCGTTGTTGTTGCCCACCAGATAACTTCTGCACATTTTTCTTCATTTGGTCATCAGTAATACCAAGCTTATGCAACATATCCGCCGCATACTGCTTGTCACCACGATGACTAGAAGCCGTAATCGCCATCGCCGTTAACAAGTTGTTTAATGGTGACATGTAGGTAAACAGATTATAGGCTTGAAATACGATTGCAACATGCGATTTTCGATAGGCCGTTAAACCGATTTTATTAATCGGTTCACCGTTTAATTCGATTTGACCGGCCCGAGGTTTATCTAGCCCGGCTAATAATGATAAAAATGTCGTCTTACCAGAACCACTCTGACCAACAATCGCATAAGAATTGCCCGCCTTGAATTCGAGATTCACATGCTCGAAAAGGCTGTTTGCTTGGCGATCATACCAATAACCAATATCATTTGCTTTTAACATGAGTAACTCCTCTCTATTCAATCAGGACTTTCTTCGGTTGTAGCCGGAGAATGCCACCAGACGCCAACATAATGGATAAGAACATAATTGCTAAGCCAAAACCACCTAGTTCAACTAAGTCCATGATCGTCACACTGATATCTAATTCAGTTTGTTTTTGTGAGGCCGTTGCACTCGTCGTACTACTGCCTGGGTTGCCACCCATGTTACCGCTAGGCTTACTGCCACCAGTGGTACCACTAGGTGCGCCACCGCCAGTCCCACCAGGTTGCCCCGTCTGAGTACTAGTAGAACTCGTTGTCGCAGTGGTCGTTTGTTGAGAAACCAGTTGTTGGCCTAATTGATTGCCTACGAACTTACCGCCAATCCCGGCGATGACAATCGAAACAACTAAGACCATCACCATTTCAACAAAGAACTGCGCCACAATCTTCCAGCGTGCTTCGCCTAAGGATAGTAAGACACCAATCTCATAACGGCGTTCTCGAATCATCAAGATAACGATTAAGGCCAAAATAATGGTCCCGGCAATCGCCACTAACCAGACAATTTTATCTGCAAAGGACTTCACGTTGTTCATTGAAGACTTAACTGTTTGATAGCTACTATCATCCGTCGTCAACGAATATTTCGAGGTATTGATTAATTGTTTACCTGCTGTTTTAACTGCACTCACTTTAGCTGGATCCGAGACGTTAAACGTAATCGAATCAGCTGTGTTCTTATATTTCGCACCTTTGACCGTATTTGCAAAGGTGTATGACGTGTAGACACTGTTCGATGGATCAGTTGCATCTGGACCTTGGGCAGTTGTCGTGCTAGAACTAGCCTTATAGACCCCAACAATCTTCATCGTATAAGTCGTCTTGCTCCCAGTGGTTGCCTTAAGTTTAATGGTATCACCCACACTCAAGCTATCCTCTTTGGCAAGTTCACTTTCAATGACGACATTATTCGTGCCTTCATCGGCCGTTGTAATTCCGCGGCCTTTTGTAATTTTGCTCGTGCTATCTTCAAAATCAGAAGTTGCACTGGTTGATGTTACCCCAGAAATCGCAATATCGCCGGAACTGGTGGTACTTGCACCACCCATTCCTTTCATACCACCACTTTGACTGCTGCTAGTCGTCGAGATAGCATCAAACCCTTTGGCATTTGCAGATGTCGAAACCGTTGCCGAATAGCTGGCAATATTATTAAGCTTCGCAATCTTTTTGGCATCACTTAACTTAACGGGCGAAGTCGTTAAAGTCGGCTTACTCTTTTTACTCGTTGATGCGCGCCGCATCTTCTTAAAAGCAGCGTCGCGATTAGCAGACAAGGTGACGGTTGCCCCGACACTCTGCTTCGCGTTACTCGTTGCCGTATCAGCGGCATTTCGTATCAAAAGACCGGCCAATACAAATAACATAATAGCTGATGTGACCAGAATTAATAGGACTGAACGCCCCTTCTTCGCTGTTAAATTAAGCCATGCGCGTTTAAAGAAATTCACGGCTTGTAACCTCCTTAAAAAATAAGTATTGAGACTGCTTGTTTCTGAACAAGTTCTAACATACCCGGCAAAAGTATCTAAACTGTGAAATTCCTAAGTCAATTCATCGGCTACCCAACGAATTTTTTTGATAAGTAACGTCTAATGCTCAAATAAATGGGCTTACATCAAAAAAACAGTTACGCGCGCCACCCACTGGCTAACGTAACTGTTTAAACCTCAATTATGATTCAGTTTTAGCTGGTCGCTTACTTTTAGCCAGCCGTTGCAAGGCTGGTGCCAATGCCGCTTGCTCCGTCGATGTCAGCTCGGCCACTAACCACTGATTGGTTTCAGCAAGTAGCGCTTTGATTTCAGGATAAGCCGTTTGCGCTTGCGTTGTTGGAAAAAGCTGCGTCCGGCGACGATCTTGTGGATCCGTCACACGTTGTAACCATCCCAGCGTAATTAAGCGCTTGACCATCTTCGTCACAATACTATGTTCCCGGTAAATATCTTGATTCAATGCCTCTTGCGAAATACCCGGCCGTTCACAGACCCGTAAGACTAACATAAAGTTGCTCTCCGTTAACGTATATGGTTTGAGTTGTTGCGCCAAATGTTGACGGGTGGCCCGATTAATAATCGCAATATTTTTTTCAAAATCCATTTCAACTACCTCGATTGCTAGACTTATTGTCTTTATCATACCGGGGGGCTTATTGATTTGCAACGGCTTTTATTGCTCGAATCTCGCTAATCCCTAACCAAACTAATCCCAGCGCTGCTACAATCGTGACACCCATAGCCAACTGAAAACCACCATTAAAGTTAGCTTGACTATTGACCGCCCAGATAAGGACAGTATTCCCCAGCGAACCTGCGATTTGACGGACCGCGTTATTTAAGGCCGTTCCATGGCTCAACTCACGCCCGGCTAACGGCGCCAAGGCTTGGGCGACCGTGACTGAGATAATCATGGCACTCCCACTCATCCGTAATGCATAGGCTAAAATGATAAAAACGACCGGAGTTTCAGCAGTAATGAAATAAAACCAACCACTGGCAACAAGGGTTAACGCTAACCCAATCATCATGATTTTTTCAAGGCCATGCTGATCATACCAGCGGCCGACTAATGGCGCCAAAATAACATTAGCTAGTGCCCCGGGTAACATAACCAGTCCAGTCTGCATACTACTTAACCCCCGATGCGTTTCTAACAAAACTGGTAACAACGTTTCGGTACCCATCATCACTGCGAACGTTAACATCACCGCTAACGTCATCCGAGTAAACGTTGCATTTTTGAATAATCGTAAATTTAAAATAGGCTGTGTCGTGCTTAACTGTTGGCGTACAAATCCTGCCGTCAAAAAAACACCAACTAATAATAAGCCCAGGCCCCATTGCCAATTCGTTTGTAACGTACTAATTCCAATCAACAGTAAGCCCATTCCGGTCACCAATAGGCCAATGGCCACCCAATCGAATTTAATTGGTTGACCAGCTTGCAAATCGGGTAAAAATCGCCAGCCTAGCCCTAAAATCAGCACCATCACGACTAAGACGACCCAAAATAAACTATGCCAAGTAAAATGGGCTAATAAGATACCAGCAAAGGTGGGACCAATCGCCGGGCCCGCCGAAACGACCATTGAAAATAATCCCAAAATCGTGCCACGTTGTTGTGGTGAATATAATCCTAACAATGCAATCTGACTAAAGGTCATTAAAATCCCACCCATTGCGGCCTGACATAGGCGTGCAATCAGGACCATCGCAAAGTTAACACCACTGGCCCCCACTAACGTCGCCACAATAAAACTAATAATAAGGGTGATAAATAAATGGCGGGTACTGAACCTTTCATATAATAATGCCGAAATCGGGGTGGCGATTCCTAAGACTAGGACATACCCCGTCGTTAACCATTGAGCCGTTGTTAGTTTAATAGAAAATTGTTGCATCATGACCGGTAATGCGGTGACCATCACCGTCTGATTCAATAAAGCGGTAAAAACGGCCACTAATAAAGTTATTGTCAAAATAAAGCGTTGCTTTTTTGTCATTTAAAGTTGCTCCTAGTTTTACGTGCAAATGCACTTATTCGTGTAAGTCCATAATATGTGCATTTGCACGTAAATGCAAGCTTTTTTCTTAAATAAGACAAAAAAACTGATAACCATCAATCGTTAAAGATTGATAGTTACCAGTCTATCCGACGTAATTAAAATTATTTAACCCCAAATTTACTAAAATAAGCGGACAGTGGTTGTAATTCTTCAGCATCATAAGTGTGCTTAAAGTCGGCTACCGACGCTGCCGAAGTCTTTACTGGATCAACGTCCAAGATTTCAACTGGCAAGCCCCGTTTAGCAGTAATCTTGGCATCAATGAGCACCGGACGGCCGGCTTTAAGTTCTGCCATCGCTGTTTCAAAGGCCGCATGCAGTTGGTCAAATCGTTCGACTTTAATCCCCTTAACACCCATGCCTTCTGCAATCATGGCAAAATCGGCGCCAATTAAGTCAATCCCATAATAAGGCTGCGGAACATCTTCTTGTTCCGACTTAATAAAGTTCAACGTTTGATTCGATGTCACAATATTAAAGATTGGCAAATGATACTTCACTTCAGTCAATAAATCCTGCATGACCATTGAAAAGGCTCCGTCACCTGCAATATTGAACGCTTGACGCTCTGGATAACTTAACTTCGCTGCAATCGCCCCTGGTACCCCGGCACCCATCGTTGCAAATAACGCTGAAGTTAACAATTTTTGTTTCGGATTCATCTTTAAGAAGCGGAAACTATTAATCGTATTGTCCCCAACATCCATTGAGAAGATGGCATCGTCAGCTGCCACACGATTGATTTCTTGATAAACTTGTTCATATTCCAATGGATCAGTGGTCCGTTCACTAAGCCGTTGCAGATAACGTTGCCAGTCAGCCATATCGGCTTGGGCAGCTTGATAATACGGCGATGGTGCCGCTGGTTCACCTAACGTCAAAGCGCGTTTAATGAAGGCTTTCGCATCGCCATGAATCCCGTAATCTAAGTGATGATGCCGCCCAAACTTAGCCGCATCCAGTTCAATCTGGACATACTTAAACGTATGCGTGGTATACATGATTTGTGCAAAAGAGTAATCGGCCCCAACGGAAACCACTAAGTCCGTGATTGCCATTAACTCATCCGCCGCTTTTGAGGCCGCACGATAAGCACTGCCCATGTTCCCAGCAAAACTATCTGGAATCACACCTTTAGCCAAGCCGGTGATAATAATCGGAACTTGTAACCGGTCGGCCAACTGCATCATGGCTTCACTGGCACCGCGAGTTCCTTGACCCACGTGAAAGACCGGATACTTGGCCGCTTTGATTAAAGCGAGTACGTGCTCAATCTGGTCATCGGCAATGGCTGGCGCTGTAACCGTATTCGCTGGTACACTCGCTGAATCGTAGGCCACATCAGGAATTTCCACGTAACCAAAATCATTGGGAATCGTGACAACCGCCACGCCCTTTTCCTTGTAGGCAGTCCGAATCGCCTTATCGACCACATATGGTAAGCTTTCAGCCGTCATGACAGTCCGATTAAAGACCGCCACGTCACTAAACATGGGTTCTTCTGCAAACTCTTGAAAATAATCATAATTCATGTTGGTATGGGCCACTTGACCCACCAAAGCCAACACTGGTACATGATCTTCTTTAGCATCATAGAGGCCATTCAAAAGATTGACAGCGCCTGGACCCGCAGACCCAAAAGCGACCCCAATCTGACCATTCAACTTCGCTGCCGCTGCTGCCGCTAAGGCGCCGACCTGTTCATGGCGCACTTGAACATAGTGCAAGCGGGCTTGTTCAACATCGAGTGCATGCATCGTCGAATTAAACGACCCACCAGCGTACCCATAAATCTGCTTAACGCCCCATGCTTCCAAAACTTTTAACATTGCAACTGATGCTTCAACTGTTTTAACCATGATTATTGCCTTCTTTTAAGTATTATTGTTAGCGTTTTCATTCATGAGTTAACTGTAACGCTATTTGGTGTGAAATTCAATTGTTTACAATCGAAAAAGGTGCTAATTCATTGACAGAATTAGCGCCTTCAACCAAACAGCGTAATACGCTAGCAGATAACGTTCATCACAGTTATCAGTAACTGGTCTTTCGATGTTCCGGTGCCCAATCACAGCTCGCCAAATGATCATTGACCAAACCAGCGCCTTGTAAGTAGGCATAAATCGTCGTCGGCCCGACAAACTTAAAGCCTAACTTTTTCATGGCCTTCGAAATTTCAATCGCTAAAGTCGTCGTTGGCGGTAAATCACGACTAGTCGTCCAGGCTTGCCTGATTGGTTGGTCATTGACAAACTGCCATAACCACGCCGAATAGGACTGCTTTAACGGCCAATCACGAATAATTTGTGCATTATTAATCGTCGCCATGAGTTTTTGGCGATGCCGAATAATGCGTGCATCCGTTAATAACCGATCCACATCAGCCGCGGTCATAGCGGCCACGCGCTCAATATCGTAATTATAAAAGTCTTCATTAAAAGCTGCCCGTTTATTCAGCACCGTTTGCCAACTCAGTCCAGCCTGATAGGTTTCGAGGCATAACAGTTCAAACAATTGTTGCTGATTATGAACCGGTTGCCCCCATTCGGTATCATGATAATGCTGCATTGCTGGCGATGAATCCGCCCAGTCACATCTCGTCATTTACTGACCTCCATTTTCAACCAAAAAACGACGCCCGCCAAAATTGATTGCTCAATTTCGACCGGCGTCGCCAGTGCTTTAACAGTAACATACCTGCTAAATTAACTTTAATAATTAGTGTCGGTTACGCTTAGTTTGCTCGCCAGCTTCGGCATCATCCGTCATCTTATCAGTCAACGGATACGTTAACCGAATCAAGCTTGGAATAACCGCTGGAATCGCAAAGACTAAGATAATCAGCCCAATGATAACGACCATTGCAACTTGAATCAAGGTTAAGACCCCAGATGGCATCAAGGCCGCGAAGGTCCCACTCAAGATTAGCGCTGCGGATAAGACAACCGCGCCAATAACAGCCGAGGCCCGTACAATCCGAGTGCTTGGCGTTGCCGAAGTATTATCAAATTCACGATACTTCATCATCAAGAAGATACTGTAATCAACCCCAAGGGCAATTAACATGATAAACCCGAAGAATGGGGTGTTCCAAGTTAACATATCTTGGCCCATGAACCAACTGCTGAGCATCCGTGTAATACTTAAGGACATAATGTAAGCCAATAACAAGGTCCCTAAGATATAGAATGGTTGCAAGACTGAACGAGTGATAACCATTAAGGCAATCAGAATCCCAATCAACATAATCGCAGCCGTCCGAATGAAGTCACTCGACGCAATTGATTGGGTATCGTTAGTCGTTGATGTCTGACCACCGATGGCAATCGTTGAACCTGATAAGGAAGTCCCCTTCAACGCATTAGTTGCTTGCGTTTGAATGGCATTAACCTTATTCATCGCCGCCTTCGAACTTGGATTATCATTTAAGACAATCGTCATCTTAGTGGCATGGTTATTACCAGACATGTAAGCCTTCAAAGCAGTCTTGTAAGTCTTACCCTTCAAGGTACTCTTTGGTACATAGTAAGTCTTGGCCGCATCCGACTTCTTCAAACCGACTAGGTAGCTATTCGCTGACCCAACCCCTTTGTTGATTGTCTTCGTGCCATCACTCGCCGTACCTAAGCCCTTTTGTAAGGTTGCCATTTGCTTAACTAGACTTTGTAACGTGGTATACATGGTCTGGTTCCCATCAGCAACTTGTGAAGCACCGTCCGCTAAGGTTGCTGAATTAGCAACTAACTTATTGGTCCCAGCGTCTAATGCACTGATTGCACTCGTTAAGGTTGGAATTTGACCTTGTAAACTCGTCATCCCAGTTGAAACTTGGCTTGCGCCTGAAGATAACTTGTTAACACCACTCACAAGCGTTGGTACTTGCGCATTTAATTGCCCATTACCACTTGCAAGTTGTGAAGCCCCACTGTTAAGGGCACTGGAATTGGCAACTAACTTGTTCGTCCCAGCATCCAAAGCACTGATGGCACTCGTTAAGGTTGGAATTGATGATTGTAACGTCCCAACCCCATTGTTGACTTGGTTAGCACCCGAAGCAGCGCTTGAAACGCCGTTCGTGTATTCACCTAAGCTGGAAGCTAACGTCGTTGTACCAGATTGTAGTTGACTCAGTCCAGTCGTTAATTGACTAGAACCTGGTACTAAACCAAGTTGCGTATTGGTACCTTTGAGCGCAACTTCAATTTTTTGCATGCTGGCAACTGCTGTTTGAAGCCCACTAACTGCCGTCTTAGAATTATTATTAACGTCAATTGTCTTTTGAGCTAACGTAGACAATTGTGACAAACTGCTTAACTGGTTGCTTAAATCAGACAACTGTTTCGTTGCTTTTTCCATACTGGTTAATTGCTCTTGTAAATCAGATAATGCTTGTAAACCAGCGGTGGCATTAGTTGTCGAACCAGCTTTTGTAGTTGCCGTCGATGAACTAGTATTTGCAAATTCGGAAGCAACCGCAGCACTAATGGCCGCTTTTTCTGAATCCGTTGCCGACGATCCGGCTGCCGCAATCGCTGCCGAAGCAACTGAATTGGCGTTGACACTGGTACTAGTCGTACCCGCAGCGTCCGTCTTGGCAGCACTTTCTAAAGCAGCTTGAATAGTCGTCATGTCTTTTGTAATCCCAGATTGAGATTTCGACATTGAGTCTGAAACAGAATTCAAAGTTGAGACGCTTGATTCAATACTACCAGAGGATTGAATTAAAGCTTCCATCTGCTTATTAATCGCATCTAAGCCAGCTGTTAATTGGGCTAATTTAGCCGTATCAACGGTACTCGTCCCAGCTTTAATCTGTTCATCCATTTGGGCCAAACCATTAGAAATTGAGCTAGCACCAGTTTGTAGTTGTGCCACACTAGATGTTAGATTTGCTGTCCCATTAGCAATCGTTGAATTTTTACTACTTAACTTATCCAACCCAGTTGACAACGATTGGGTCCCACTAAATAGTTGATTGACACTCGAACTCAACGTACCAGTCTTACTATTTAACGTACTTAAGCCCTTATTAACCGTATAAACGCCGTTCGTGTAAGTCACGACCCCGGTCTTTAAACTATTGGCCCCCGTTGATAACTGACTCGTGGCACTGGCAAGCGTCCCGGTCTTACTACTTAACGTATTCAACCCGGTACTAACTTGCTTTGAGCCACTTGCTAATTGGTTGACACCACTAGATAACGTACCAGTCTTACTGTTCAACTGGTCTAACCCGTTATTAACCGTGTAAACACCATTAGCATAAGTGACCACGCCGTCAGCGACCGTTTTAGCCCCGGTAGCAAGCTCTTTAGCGTCGCTGACACCAGATGACATGTTGGACCCTTTGAGCTGACTATCGGCACTATCTAAGCCACTACTAATCTTAGTGAGGCCCTTACTTGCCGATTTCATCCCACTTGTTACTGTTCCTAATTGACTCTTAACGTATAACGCACTGATTTCTGAGCCACCTGGTTGGGTCGCTGAAGCCACGGTCTTAACCCCGTCAACTTTTTGCAGTTGTTTTGTTAATGAATCAATCACTTTTAAATCTTTTTCATTATTTAACGCATGATCACTCTTGATATATAGGGTTGATGGTTCCGCCGTCCCTTTCGAGAAATGCGTTTGAACCACTTTAAACCCTTGCTTAGCTGGAATCGTATCTTTCAATTCAGCTAAGGTATCGTAATTTAATTGATTATTATACGTCAAAATGAATGGCAACGACACGCCTAGGACCACGACCAACGCGATAATTGGATAACGCACTGAACTGGCCGAAATGCCATGCCACATTTTACTTGTACTACCGCCGGCAAACTTCTTAGTCGGCCAGAATAGTCTTGGCCCTAAGATTGCCATGAAGAATGGGTTCAAGGTTAGTAAGACTAACAACAAGACCGCCACCGCAATAGCAACCCCAACGGCTGACCGATAAATTGAGAAGTTCGCTAAACCTAGCGATGTAAACCCAATTAATACCGATGAGCCACTATAGAGAATGGTCCGTCCAGCAATCTTTACTGCTCGCCCAGTCGCGGCAACAGGACTATCGCCATGACTGAGTTCTTCTTTGAATTGATCGAACAGCAAAATATTGTAGTCGGTCCCAATCCCAAAGAGCACCACGACCATAAAGACTTCGGTAAAGTTTGACAGTGGAAAATCAAATTTATTAACCAAATTCATCACGATACTCAACGAAATAATGAAGGATACCCCGACTGATAGCAATGAAACAAGTGGGGTAATCGGTGACCGGAAGACTAACGTCAACACAATGAAAATAAAGATGACGGTAATAATTTCGGTCTTTTGAATCCCGGCTTCAGTCTCTTGCGTGAAGTCATCGTCTAAGATATCACTCCCAGTGATGTAGGTTTTCACCCCACTGGTCTTCGCCCCAGCCGTGATGTTAGCAGTCATATTCTCAACAGTCTGCGTCTTACCGACCATTAATTGTAACAACTCGGTCGATTTATCTTTAGAAATCAATTGTTTCTTAGCCGCTGAGTTGTCACTCGCAGCCGTCATTGACTTCACATGATACTTCGACTTTTGAACCTTAAAGCGTTGAATCGTCCCAGCGATTTCTTGCTTCTGGTTAGCTGTTAATGGCTTATCACCATTACTAAAGACCACCACCACTTGGCGGGTATTATTCTGATTACGTCCCCAATGATCTTGGATAACTTGTGCAACTTGACTCTTAGCCGAACTCGGCAACTGTGTCTGGCCCTTATCGCGAACCAGTTGGCTGACATTTGGGAGCATAACAATGGCCGCCACCATTACTACGACCCAAATGAGTGCCTGGATTATAAAGCGTCTATGACTCCCTTTCAATCTGTATCCCTTCCCTAAATCAGATTCTAAAACGACATCGTGACATTTAATCAACAATGTGTTTAAATAATAACAACATGTTAGTTGAAAACAATATAAATTTCAACCAACAATTTTCATAAATATGTCATTAAATAAACAATTAATAGTGAACTGTCCATATAATGGAGTGATTTTAAAATGGTTGGAACAAAAAACAATCGGCGGTCCCAAATGACCGACCGTTTAATCCAAGATAGCTTAATTGAACTACTACAAAAACAAACGATTAACGAAATTACCGTGACCGCCGTTTGCAAGGTCGCTGACATTAATCGTGGGACTTTTTACGCCCACTACGAAGACGTCAAAGACTGCATGCATACAATGGAACAAGACGCCACCAAAGAATTACTCGCTGTGATCAATGAACATACGCATCCGAATTCCTTACGTGCGATTCTAACGGGGATTTTCGAAATCGTAAAAAAGCGGCATGCCGTAACCTCCTTCATTTTGACCACTGACCAAGACTTTTTGATGCATTTCATTGCCACGACTAAGCGCGAAATTCTCGAACACGACCGGGCAAAAGTTGGCGCCACCAGTATTCGTGAGGGTCAGTATATGTTTGAATACTACTTAAATGGTATCGTGGGTGTTGTGCGTTATTGGTTGAAGACCGGTTTACAAGAGACTCCCGAACAACTCGCTAGCTTCATTAACGATTGGTGGTATCGTGGCAAACCTTTGAAAGATATTACGGATTTGCCTACCGAACCTTAACTAGCTTTACCAATTCACAACTTTCCTTACCGGAACTAAAGCAATTCATAACGAAAAGATCATTTAACCCCAGCAAAATGACCACATTTTATCAGTATGATTATCATAGTGTGATTAATGAAGTCAGCTGGAAAGTGAGATGCACAATATGCTACTAGATAATAACCCACGTATTAAAAATATCATGGCGGCCAAAATTGTGAAAGTATTCTATCCTCAAATTATTGTCCAAACGGAAACCGGTCACTATCTCCCCGTCAACATCAGTGATCAGCAGCGCCAAGACACCATCTTTTGGGAAAGTGTCCAAGATATTTGGCACGCCCAACTGTGGGTCCCCATCGGTCGTAAGTTCCACCAATTACTCGCCGACGACTGGCTGTTACCGCAACGCGATGAACTGGGTCTACTCAATTAAAAATAAAATAAAGCGCCGGCTAACTGGTTTAACCCAATTGGCCGGCGTTTTTAAGGTACTAAGACTAGTTACTTAGGATCTTGGTCATACATGCGGGTCTTAATATCATCCATTTCTTGATCTAAACGGGTAATTAACCGCGCCTTTTTAGTCAAGGCTCGTTGTAAGGTCGCTTGTTCGGGAACATTCTTTTTATAGTTCAGTTCATGTTCTAACGACGCCCAGAAATTCATCGCAATTGTCCGAATCTGTAATTCAACTTCAATAATATTCGGACCATCAACCGTATACACCGGGACACCCAAAATCAAATGCAAACTTTGATAACCGTTCGCCTTCGGATGATGCACATAATCCTTGACGCGTAATACTTTAATATCTGCTTGGGTCGCCAATAAGTCTTCGACGGTTTTAATGTCACTCAAAAAGCGGACGATTAACCGAATCCCAGCAATATCGTGTAAATTATCAAATACCGTCGCCAGCGTCAAAGGCAACTGCTTACGTTTGACCTTACCGATGATACTTTCCGGCGACTTGATGCGGGACTGTTCACTATCAATTAAAGCATAGCCATAGCGCAGTTCATATTCACGACTAATATAGTCTAACTTATCTAAAACAAGCTTCATTGCGACTTCATACCGCAACGAATACGCCTTCAATTGATCGACTGCTTGTAATAATTCAGGCGCGGCGGGTAATAATTGATTGGCCGCATCCGATTGAGGATTTGCTTTACTCACGTTGTTTTATCGCTCCAATGATTAACTTGACCTAGCCAACATCTTATTGAATCGTGACTAACCATTCTCTCACAATTTGATGATAGTCAATCGTGTACTGTTCACGGCCGGCATGATAACTTAACTGCCCCTCAACATCTTTAAAATCACTCGGAATTAGCCCATGACCTTCTAAAACATTCAGATGACCTAGCACCACTCGATCCTCTATAAAATGTTCAAATCGGTGCCAAAAACGTTGAAAACTGGCAAAATCTTCGATGTCAAAAATCTCATTACGCAAGACCTCCGCATCAAATTCAAGGCGAATTTTGGATTCTTTTGTTGCCATAACAAGCGCCTCCTTATCTTTCAAATCTACCCTTATATCATAAGCATTATCTTCACGTGACGCAATCTTATTCCGCTAATTTAACCTTTCATTAAACGACCCGGCCTTTTCCAGACAGACTATTTGCACAGTTACCTATCTAAGACGGTTCAATGGTATCTATTTTTTAAATTACGTACACTTAAATTAAGTATTTTCCAGTTCACAGTAAAACCAGTATGCTAGCTACTATAGTTTTAAAAAAACGCGGGGAACGTTGCACCAAAAAACAGAGGGGAAGTTACAAACAACTTATGGCACATTTTAAATTACGACCGGTACTAATCGCAGTGGGCATCGTTGCCCTAATCGTTTTAATCGCTGGCGGCCTATTCGTTCATCAAACTTTAGCGGCCTATCAATCATCGATTAATTCCGGTAAAACGGCCAAAAACGTTGATACCAGCAAGCCACTCAGTATTTTATTATTGGGAACCGATACTGGTGCCGATGGCCGGATTGATAAAGGGAATTCTGATACGATCATGGTCGTGACCATTAATCCCAAGACTAAAAAGACGGTCATTACCAGTATTCCACGTGACACCTTAGCCGAAATGGTGGGCGACTCACAAACTAATGTTCAAAAACTGAACGCCGCTTATAATATCGGCGGTTCCGATATGGCGAAAGCTAGTGTCAGTCGATTGCTCAACATTCCCATTAACTACTATGCCACGATTAACATGGGCGGCTTGAAACAAATTGTGAATGCCGTTGGCGGGGTCACGATTACCAGTCCCATGGATGTCACCTTTGACAATATTACCGTCACTAAAGGGACCCATCACCTCAACGGCAAAGAGGCCTTGGCTTATACCCGGATGCGGCACCAAGATCCCCGGGGCGATTATGGGCGCCAGCTACGGCAGCAGCAAGTCATGAAGGCTGTCCTAGCTAAACTCGCTAAAACGGCGACCCTCACTCATTACAGCGAGTTATTAAGTTCACTTAAAGGCAACTTAAAGACCGACCTGAGCTTCAAAGAATTAGTCGGCTTAGCCACGCATGATCATGAAAATACGAAGAATATTCAGTCTACGCAACTAGTCGGCACCCCCGCTTGGATTAATACCAGTTCTTATCAAATTGCCAGCACGAAGACCTTACAAGCAACTTCCGATGCGATTCGCCAACAATTAGGGCTTAAAAAGGCTAAGTTGTCGAACATGGAAACCAAGTTAAATGCGTTAAATCCAACCTATGATGGCATTAACAATTTAAATTATGACACCAATGGTTTGGACCGTATCACTTATACCGATAGTACCAACTAAAAATACAGCCTAACCTAAATAGACACTGCAAGAATTTTCACAACTAATTCTTGCAGTGTCTATTCTTTTGGTCCTGCTTGCTTTATCTTAATAGCCGAACACCATTAACACTGGTGTTGCCAATTCATTAATTGGGTTATTAAGCCGCCCGTATCGTCATTAAATTCATACTTTTTGTGCGTCGTTGCCGTCACGACTTGGTGGTGACTGACACGCAAATCGCTCACGCGAAAGGTCAGTTCAAAGGGTTTAAAAGCTTGAAGCGACCGAATTTGAATCCATTCTGCCTGCTGACTTGCCGCTACAAAAAAATACTGTTCCGCCGTCGTCTTCAAATCAATTTGCTTCAAAATACCCGTTTCCATGAATTAACCCTCCCACTTGAGATTTACTTTTGAGGCTACTATAACTGGTGAAACGCGTTTCAGGTCAAGCAATTGCGCTTTATTTTTTTAATTGCAACTATGTTTGTTACATTTCAATAACACTTTTGTAAAAAGCTAGGATTATTAGTCAAGCGGTTGTACTATATATTGGAAAGTTAATTTAAGGGCTGACGTAATTAGCGCCGTCCTACCACGACAAAGGAGCTGACTATCATGGTCGTCACCGCTGCAAGCCATCAATATAATTATTGCTACTTACTGGAATTAACTGGCAATCGTTATACTGACTTATTGATCAATCTAACCCCCGATGAGCAAAATATGGGGACTTGGGAACGCGTTTACGCCGCTAATTTGCCGACTTGGCGACTTTGGACTAACGCAAATGCTGATATGGTTCGTTTCGTCATCACGCACGTTATCGCACGCCATGCGCTCCCACAAAACGACTACTGGCTTATTCAATATCAGGGTCACGACCATCAGCATCCCAAGTTACTGCATCCGCAATTTCATACGAGTTAAAAAAACGAGCCTGAGGATTTCCTCAAGCTCGTTATTTACTCATATTAAGCTTTGACAGTTTCGCCAGCCGCTTGTTTTTCAGCAAACGTTTTTTCTTCTTTAATCTTATCACGATCTAAGGCCTTAAAGAAGAAGTAGTAAATCGCACCATCCATGATGATATTAGCAATTTGTAAAACCACCCCAGAAATGTGACCCGTTGCTAAGTAACCAGAAATAATTGGCGGCGTGGTCCAAGGAACCATGACCCCCATCGTCTTAGCAACCAAGCCAGTCGACATCGTGACGTAAGTGGTCACAACGTTAGCTAATGGTGCCACGATAAATGGAATTGCCATCCGATAGTTCATAACGATTGGTAACCCGAAGACGATTGGTTCATTGATATTAAAGATCGCCGGACCAATAATCAATTTACCTAACGTCTTAAATTCAGCACTCTTCGAGACAAAGGCAATCATGAAAGCTAACCCTAAGGTCGCACCAGAACCACCCATGTGGACGAAGTTATCGAAGAATTGTTGGGTAACGACGTTTGGCAAAGCTTTACCAGCTTGTAACGCATGCGCATTTTGTGACATCGCAGCCAACCAGATTGGTTGCATGACACCACTGACCACGTTGGCACCATGAATCCCAAAGATCCAAAGGATACAAACGACGAATTCAGCGACCATCGCACCAGGTAAGGTGTTGCTTAGTAAGCCCAATGGTTTTGCCAAAACGAAAGAAATGACATTTGGAATACTTTGCATTGGCGTTGCTTCCACAAGTAAGCGTAATAACCAGATTAGAACCAAGATGATGGCCCCTGGTACTAACGCCGCAAACGAGTTACTAACAGCCGGCGGTACACTATCGGGCATTTTAATCGTCCAATTGCGGTGCACCATAAAGACATAAAGATCGGTAATAAATAGACCAATAATAAGAGCTGTAAACAAACCGGCTGAATCAAGTTGGGTCAATGGTACCCATAAAGCCCCAGCTTTATCGCTGGTGAATGGAATCGTTAATAAGAAAGCACTCATCGAAACAATTGCCGCTGAAATTGGATCAACTTTGTAACTCTTTGCCAAGTTATAAGCAATCCCGATAACGGCAATCAACCCCATCACATGGAACGAGGCGTTAGTTGGATATTGAACAATCGTTGCCCAGTTCTTACCAAAGGTATTCAACATGAATGTTTGATACCCTTTGATTGGAAACTGCGCGATAATCATGAAGACCGACCCGATAATAATCATTGGTACGGCTAGTGTCATCCCATCACGTAACGCGATTAAGTGACGAGAACCAGCAATCTTACCAAATAATGGGACAAGTCGATCATTAACGAAACTTGATTTATTATTTTCGCTCATGTCGTGACCCCCTAGAATAATTTAAAAACCACTTGGGTGTGACCAGCTTGGATATCGCCAAACCAATTCACCTAAAACCTACCTACCAACAACGGCCGCTTGCCAGTAAGCCCTGCTAACCGATAAATAACACTATGTTTCACAACAACGCGACACTTATTCAGTGGAAACGTTGAATGCGCTTTCCACAACATCCATTATACCAATCGATGACTGAATGTATACCCTTTCAAAACAAACAGTGTCCTGTTTCCAATAAAGGAATTTGTTCCATTTGTGAAACATGTTCCATATCAACTTGGCACATCGGTCTATTCCAAGGGTTGGACGCCCATCGCCAATTGTTCTAAAAAATAAACGACTGGTAACTGTGACAAAGTGCTGCCACCACTGACCGCCTGCACTTCCGGAATATCATAGGTTAAGACCACCTCGCCAATTCCAGCTGCGGTGGAATGACTACTAGCGGTGATGACAACTAAATGCGCCCCACTTTGCTGATAATATAACCCTTGTTGAATGACCGCTTCGGATTCTCCAGAAACGGATAAGAGCAATAACACCGTTTGCGACAAATCACGATGTTGAACAGGCAACGGTTGCATCGTCTCCACAATTTGTAAAGCATACACGCCAAAGTTAGCTAGTAAGTGCGTGCCATAACTCGCCAAGCCTTTGCTCGTCCCCGCGCCAATGAGAACCACCGTTTGGGCATGTTGAATCAAGGTCGTCGCTTGTTTTAATTTCGTCGTGACCGCTGGAATATTCAGGCGGTCAAAAAAGGCCCGCATCGGCACAACCGTTTTAGCTAAAGGTTGTTCAGCATCTTGCTTCAACTGTTCGCGCAAGGTAAATTTGAATTCAGCGTAGCCGTCATAACCCATCCGCTTTAAAAACCGCAAGATGGTGGTCGCCGAGACATGACTTTGATTCGCTAATTGTCGGATCGTCATGGTACTCACTTCTACCGGATGACCCATAATATACTTATAAATCTCAATCTCTAAGCGATTCAACTGCTGAACTTGATCATATGAAAACATCTTTTCCACCTCAAGCTTTTATTAATTGGTATATTATATAATTCATAGTTACAACCAGAACTTGTAGGAACAAATTCCAATTATTACCGATCGCCCCAGCGGCCATCCATTTCCGGCTTAATCGTGACATCCGTCATTTCAAGTGGGCAGGTCGCAATTGCCGCCGTCAACTTTTGGGTAAACTCGGCCACCTTAAATGGTGAATCGAATTCCCAGGTTTTAAAATTAGGAGTTCGGTTTAATTGACCTAACGCCATAATCGCTGGCACCGTTTTCGGATCGATTGCCGGCGCCGTTTTTTTAATAATGATGGCATACCGATAATGGCCACTATGATATAAAGCTTGCATTGCATCGCCAAAAAGTCCCATTTTGCCACTCCTTTTCTATTTTATTACTAACTCAAGTTTACCATAAGTCACTAAGGCGCTTACATTTAGATGATAAGTTCAGTTACCAATTCAGTCGACTATCGCCAGATATCCGTTATAATTAAACTAATCAATCATCATCAAAGGAGTTTTGTTAACTGATGAAAAATACAATTCTAATCGTGGAAGATGAACACAGCCTCTCCGGTTACCTAACCAAAGAACTACAATTTGAAGATTTCAACGTGCTAGTCGCTGACGATGGCTTGGCGGCAATGGCGACTTATGAAGCCCATCAAAATGAACTCTTACTCATCTTATTAGACTGGATGCTCCCCAAGCTAGACGGTATGGAAGTTCTCCGGCGGATCCGTAAACACGACCAAGTCCCAGTCATCATCATGACTGCGCGGGATTATATCGGCGATAAAGTCGCTGGCTTAGACAACGGGGCCGATGATTATATGACGAAGCCCTTCGAAATTGAAGAACTCTTAGCTCGGGTCCGGGTCATTCAGCGCCGCGCCGAAAACCAAGCTGAACCCAATCAAGTCTATCAACTTGATGACCTGATTTTAGATACCAAAGCACATCGGGTAACCAACGCCGGTGACGATGTCCAACTTACCCATCGCGAATACGACCTGTTACAATTTTTCTTAGCCCATCCCGAACAAGTCTTCACCCGTGATGACTTACTCGACCAAGTCTGGGGGGCCGACTTTTTAGGCCAACAAAACGTGGTTGATGTCTACGTTGGTTATTTACGCAATAAAATTATCAGTCCAACCGCTACAGAACCCTTAATTAAAACGGTCCGCGGGGTTGGCTATAAACTAAGGGAGCCGTTAGCCAATGCAAAAAACAACTGACACCACCCTCACCTATGAACAACTGATTAACCGGGCCATCAAACGGCTGGTATTGACCATCACCCTGATGATTAGCTTGATTATCTTAGTCTTAGTTGGGGGCCAGCAGACCATTAATACGACGCATGAGGCCCATGACCTGATGAGCAGTCTCAAACGAGCCAATATTAAAGACGTCCCGAGCTTTATCCAGTGGAATAATTCGACCACTCGCAACACGAAGCAACCCGCCTTTATTCGGGTCACGACGCAAAAAGCCACGTTAACGACCACGACGAAGAATCGCCGCACCATCTTAACGTCACCGTCATCCAAAAGCTTTTTCGCTAACCGGCAAACACACCTAGTTGGACCATTAATTTACGTCCAAAAATTCGGTTTCGTTCTATTGTATACACAAAAAGACGGTCACAATACGTATCAACTAGGCGTCAGCTTGCAGCGCTTAATGCATAGCTTACTCATTTTGATTGCGTTAATCATTGCAGTTACCCTCTTGACGCTAGCCATTGGCACTTGGTGGGCCCACCGTTTGGCTGCCCGGTTAAGTGCACCGACGATTGCGCTCGTTCATGAAACGAAATATACGTCAAATAATCCTGAAGCCGATCAACCAACCTTAAAAGTTCCGACCAGTCCACGTGAAATCAACGATTTAGGCCAAGCTTTTAATGAACTTTTAGTGACCCAGAATCACCGCCTGCAACACGAACGGCAATTTATTTCAGATGCTTCTCATGAATTACGGACCCCGATTGCGGCTATTCGGGGTAATCTCAGTCTCATTCGTCGCCGGGGCACGGCTCATCCGGAAGTCATTCCGGAATCGTTACACTTTATCGATGAAGAGTCCTTGCGAATGCAGCATTTGATTGAGAATCTCTTACATTTATCTCGGGCCGACCGAGCCAAGTTAACCTTGACGGACCAAAACTTATCGGACCTCTTGTTACAACTCGCTGATCATTATCAGCCGTCTTGGTCACAACCGTTAAAATTAGCCATTGCTCCCAATATTCATGTCGCCGGTAATGCCGAAATGTTACAACAAATTGTGGTCGCCCTCTTAGATAATGCGCATAAGTATTCACCAGCTGACCAGCCGATTACGTTAAGCTTAACTCAGACCGCTGAACAAACTCAGCTGGCCGTCGCTGATTTAGGTGAAGGCGTCCCTGACGACCAAAAAGCTGCCATTTTCCAACGATTCTATCGCGTCGACCAAGCACGGTCGCAAACGATTGAAGGCAGTGGCCTAGGCTTAGCAATTGTGCAACAACTCGTCACTTTAAACCAAGCGACTATCACGGTCACTGATAATCAGCCCCAAGGGACGATTTTCACAGTAAGCTGGAAAATAAACTGATAGCTTTAACTAAGCGTTTGGCCGCTACCAAACGCTTTTTTGCTGCCAAAAATACTATTCTAAATGCTTTTCTAAGAAATTCTTATTTAAAGCTTACTAAAACTCGATAGTTAGTTAGACCAGTTCCCGGTAAACTAAAGTCATTCAAGTCAAGCCAGCAACTAAGGAGTTGTCCATATGTTATTAGATACCGACCCAAAAATTAAAAACATTACTGCGGTGCATTTAGTCAAAGTCTTCTACCCGCTCATCATCGCCAAAAGTGAACAAGGCGAGTACATCAAGGTTAAGTTAAGTGACGAGCAACTCAGTGATCCGCTCTTTTGGGAAACGGCACGCAACATTTGCAAGTCCGAATTATGGGTGCCGCTTGGCCGTCACTTCCACCAACTACTTTCAAATGATTGGCTGATGCCAGTCGTCTAACATAAAAATAACACTAACAACTAAAAGGAGTTCGAAACTAATGAAAAATACATTTAAAAAGCTCACCATCACCTTAATGGCCGCCGGGACCCTCTTCGCAACCACCGCTACTGCCATGGCAGACACGACCCCAACCACCACTGCTCAAACGACAACAACCCTGACTAAAAAAGTCAATCATGAGACTAACTTGGCAATGCCAGCAACTAAACATCCCATTGCTCCCGACCTGACACCAAAAGCAACAAAATTAGTCAATAAGACCATCCAAAACCAAGTACTGGCAACAATTGATGCCAGTAGTCAAAGTCTCGACAAGCTCAAATATCAACCAGCCGCTGATTAAACCCACCAAATATGAAAGGAGCCTTGCCAGATGTCGACTTTAACCACTGCGATCGAACAACAATTACGTCAAAACTATCAGCGCCCAATCATTAAAAATCCCGCCCAAGGCATCTGGTATACTGGCGCCGACCTACTCGAGGATGCCACCCTGTGCCGGACCAGCTTACAACAGCAGGCCGTGACCCCCGGACAAACAATTCTCATCAGTCTCCTTAACTTAACAACTTTGCCGGCCTTACTACTCGCAAGCTGGCAATTGGACTTAACGGTGCGGCTGACGCCCCCAACGGCGGCTTTACCACAATTGGCGCCGAAGCGTTACGCAGCCATGGTTTACCCGGCCACCCAAATGCAACAATTAGCCCAGCAACTTAATCCAACAGAAATTAGTCGCTTACCCTTGTTATTGAACACGGCCCCCGACTTTGCGTACTTCGTCCATGACTTAGCCCCCAAACTAGCAACCACCACGGCCCCCGCTCTGATTCTAGCGGATGGGCATCCTTACTCTCTAGCTGATTTAAAGCAAGCGGCCAGCAGTCCCAGCTCCCCGGTAATTAATATTTATGACTTCGAAACGGGCATCCGACCACTGCTAGCGACGCTCCTCAACTTGACACCATTTACTTTGGCCTCTGCCGGTTAATCAAATTTTGGTCACTAAAAAACGAGCTGGGGACTTATCCCAAGCTCGCTGCTTTAATTTATCATCGTTATCGGCAAGAAAACTGTCTAAACTAAACCGATTGTTTGCAGAATCAAGTAAATATTCAAAATAATTAATACGGCCGTAATGACCCAAGCTGTCCACTTAACCCAAGTACGGCTCTTGAAATTCCCCATCAATTGCTTATCACTCGTAAACATCACGAGTGGAATCATCGCAAATGGCAAGGCAATACTCAAGAAGACTTGTGAGAAGGTCAATAGACTTTCAATCTTGGCTTCATTGCCATGATAATAAATGGCAAATACTAAGACGGGCGTTACTGAGATGAGCCGAGTTAACAACCGTTGTGCCCATAATGGCATCTTTAGCCGGATGAACCCTTCCATAATAATCTGACCAGATAACGTCCCCGTAATGGTTGAACTTTGTCCAGAAGCCAGTAACGCAACTGCGAACAACATACTCAATACTGGACTGGCAATTGCGCCAACAACCTTACTATCACCCAAGGCATTGTATAAATCCACGAAACGACCCAAGTCACCCTTAGTTCCGAAGAATAAGGCTGCCCCTAAGATTAAGAGCAAACTGTTCACAACAAACGCAACTGATAACTGAATATTAGAATCAATCGTGGTGAACTTAACCGCCTTGGCAACTTCTTTTTCATCGCTACGGTCAACTGCACGTGTTTGCGAAATTGACGAACCAAGGTACAAATTATGCGGCATAACCGTCGCTCCAACAATCCCTAATGCCAAGTACAACATTGACTGATTGCTGACAATTTGTGTGGTTGGCACATAACCTTTGAACATTTCTGGTACGTTTGGTTGTGAAATAATAACTTCATATAAGAAAACAAATAAGATAACGGCAACCAAGGTTGCAACAATTGCTTCAATCTTTCGGAAACCAAGCTTCATCAACAACAACAAGATTAAAACGTCAGCCGTTGTTATCAGGATCCCCACAATTAGGGGGAAGCCGAATAACAACTTTAAGGCAATCCCAGAACCAATGATTTCGGCCACATCCGTTGCCATAATCGCTAATTCAGTAATAACCCAGAGGAAGATTCCCATCCCTTTTGACGTTCGTTCACGTGTCAATTGAGCTAGATCTTTTCCGGTGACAATTCCTAACCGTGCTGCCATTGCTTGCAATAACATGGCAATTAAACTTGATAACAAGATAACGGATAGCAATGCGTACTTATATTGTGAACCCCCAGCAATTGATGTAATCCAGTTCCCTGGATCCATGTAACCAACTGCTACCAGTGCGCCCGGGCCCGTATATGCAACTAATGTGCGCCAAAAGTTGGCATTTTTCGGGACCCGAACACTCCCATTCACTTCGTCCAAGCTCTTACTATCGGTCCCAGTTGAATGAACCCCCGTACTACCTTTGGTGGCCACCATCGCTGAACGGTCCTTCGTTTTTGCTAGTTTCATTATGAAACCCTCTCTTCTATTGGTTTAGAATTCAGGTTGTGGACTACTGTGTGATCCTCAACAGCTAACACCCGTTACTATTCAATTGAGCGCTCGCTTTAATTCCAATAAGTAGTATATCATCATTGAAAAATTAGTCAACTGTTTTCACTTATTTTTTTGGCGTTCCTAAACTCAATCAAACCCCGGCTCATCAACATGTAAAGGCATCCGTCGCGGACTCAATCCGTTTACTAAGAAATCGCTGAGGTACGTAATCTTAGCGGCGGTTGCCATCCGATTCAAGGTTGGATATAAGACCTCTTCCACCATGTACCCGCCTAACGTTGAAAACAACAACTGTAAGATCATATGGTTTGGCCAATCGACCAATTCACCGGTAGCTTTTAATTGATCCATCACTTGATTGGCTTGCGTTAGAATCGCCGGTGATACCATGCCCATGACGGCAGCACGATCAGCCGCATTATTAAAAAATTGCGATAAAACCACCGCTAGCGACGCGCGATTCTGTTCAATAAAAGCAACTCGGTCAGACACTAATGCCAGTACAAAGGCATCTAGCGTTTGTTTTTCACTGTCTAGTACCGCTTGATCTAAAGCATTCAACATGGCCGGTAAGACCTGCTTCACAATTGGCTGTATAATGGCGGCGAGAATCCCATTTTTATTCGTAAAATTATGAAAAAGAGTGCCTTCAGCCACGCCAGCACGGTCGGCAATTTCACGGGTCCCGACTTCTTCATACCCTTTGTCAGCAAATAACGCTAAAGCCGCTGCGAGTATTTTTTGTTGGGTTTTCGTAATTTGACCATCCTTACTCAATGAAGCGGCATAATATGCCTGGATAGTTTCAAGCTCACTCATGTTGATTTGGCTCCTTTTGCAGTAACTGCTCAATTTAGTACCATCATCATAACCGATTTTATCCTAATAAGCGATAATTATCGTTAAAAAGTTACATGATAAGTTGATACTCACTTGATAATTGCTTTAATAATCTGCTTAGTTTATAATCACGGTAATTAATTAAGTTACAGGAGGAACTATAGATGCGTGTGTCAACTCGTTTTAGTGATTCGATTCACCTGCTAGCATTTATCAAAATCTATGACCAAGCCAAGTTAACCAGTGACTTGATTGCCAGTAGTATCGAGACCAGTCCCGTGGTCGTTCGCCGACTGATGAGTAAGTTACGCCGGGCCGGCTTGATTACCACGACGCCGGGAACGGCCCAGCCCGCTTTAGCCAAACCCCTAAGTGACATCTCACTTTTGACTATTTTTTATGCCATTGAAGGTGATAAGGCCCTGTTTGCTGTTGACCCAAAGACCAATCCTGAATGTATCGTCGGTGGCAATATTCAAAATGTGCTCCAACAATATTATCAAGATGCGCAGACAGCAGCGGAAGCACGACTCGCAAAAGTGAGCATGCAAGACGTGGTCGATAGTATTTTAGTCGATCAAGCTAAGAAAGACGCGCAACATTAAAAATGAGCCGACAATCCAGCTGTTTGCACACATTAATCTGAATCGGCAGTCACGCTGTGTTTGAGCATGACTGCCGTTTTTTCATTAACCGATCCATCCTGACTTTTGGCGTCCATGATGACCGCCTTACTGACTGCTGCTAAATAATCGAGATTATTTTAGCAAAAAGCCTTGCCTTCAACTTACTGTAACCCTGTATGCTAGAGGCAATCAAGTGATAAAGGAGTGCTCAATATGTCAAAAAAAGTATTGATTGTTGATTATTCATGGTCGCAAACAACAGCCGCAATGGCGGCTCAATTGCAACAACTCACAGCGGCAACCCGGATTGAACTCACTGTTGCGCCAGACACTTTTCCTAGCGATATGTTCGCCACTGCCGATGTTGCTAATCAGCAACTAGCTAGTGGACACTTACCTGAACTAACCAATTCATGGCCTGAGTTAAACCAATATGCCATCATTTTAGTCGGTGGACCCGTGTGGTCGGCAAAAGTTGCTACCCCGGTCCGCACATTTCTACAACAACTCACAACCTATTCAGGCACAGTTGCACCCTTTTATACTGATGCCGGAACGCCCGGAAACTACGAGGCCGACTTTGCCAGCCTATTACCAACAGCAACGGTAGTTCCAGGCATTGGTTTGACGGCAAGTGCCCTTCAAACTGCAGCACAGCCACTCACAACTTGGTGGCAAACATTGCTTAGCGAGCTAAAATAAACCTAAGAATGACAAAACGCTAGTCCCCCATCAAGATGATGGTTGACTAGCGTTTTGTGAATCAACTGGTTAACGATAATATTCAGGCTTAACAGCTTGAATCGGATTAGCTTGTAACCAAGCAATAATTTGTTGGCCTAAGTCTAGGGTCATCGGCGTGGCCGCCGCAATCTGCGCCTTCGTAATCTGATTAACGTGAATCCCAGCAGTAATCGTACAGCTCCCCGTTAGATAGGGCTGTAACTGTTGTGCTAAGCGTTCTGAAATGAAATTATCTTTATGAAAACGGCCATCATGACTTGGAAATTTAACCGTTTGTGGGCTCGTTGTCGCCGTTAGCGTGGTGACATCGCCAATATGAGGATTCGTTCCACCCGTCACTACGACCAATAAATCAAATCCAATCACTTGCAAGGTTGCCGTCATCTGGTAACCTGCTTGTGTCGTCGTAAAATTTGGCATTACTAAGCGCCCTCCCAACGGTGATCATTCTTATTAGCAATTTGGAAGGCATCCAAGATTTTCATCGTCTGATGATTAACTAAATCCTGAATGGTTTTCGGCTGATTATAAAAAGCTGGAATCGGTGGAATAATCTGCGCGCCTAATTGGGCTAATTTGGTTAAGTTTTCTAAGTGAATCACGCTCAACGGTGTTTCACGTGGAACAATCACTAACTTACGTTGCTCCTTAATCATGACGTCCGCCGCTCGTGAAATCAAGTTGTCACCAAAACCAGTCGCAATCCCTGCGACCGTCTTCATGCTAGCCGGCACAATGACCATGCCATCATTTAAGAACGACCCACTCGCAATCGTGGCACCTTGATCGTTAATGTTATACGTGTAATCGGCTAACGCCTTTAATTGCTTTAAGGTGTAGTCCGTTTCTAAGGCTAAATTTTTCTTAGCCCAGGTACTCATTACCAAATGGACTTCCACCGTTGGATCTTGATGTAACTTTTCTAACAAATCAACCGCATAAATCGTTCCGGACGCCCCGGTAATTCCAATCACAATCCGCTTCATCTCTATGACCTCACTTACTAACTCTTTTTTATATCGAATTTCAATCTGCTCACCTTACTTATGTTAAGCGTTTCGGCGCTAACGAACAACTCGACTTTTGACTAAGTGATATTCGTTTTAAGAATATTAGCTTAAAATGGCCATTCGACAGTTGTGCAATTGCCAATAAAAGCCGAAACTCAGCCAACAATAATGATCACTTTAAAGGTGCCAATGCTTGCACCCAAAGTCAGTTTGTTCTGCTTAAACCAAAATCGGCAGTCATTCCTTAACCTAGAATGACCGCCGATTTTAAGTTAATCTTCGCAAACTAGCCGAGCTTTGACGACGCTCTGCGATGTTAACTATTATTCAATTTAATTTTGGCGACCACCGAGAGATGCCACCATTTTTGGATCACGGTGATCGAAGAAAGCTGATTCCTTCATATCAAGGTTTGCAATCTGAACCATCTCAGCATCTGATAGTTTGAAATCGAAAATATTGATATTCTCTACCATCCGGCTTTTATGAACTGATTTTGCCAATGACACGACACCTCGCTGATAGAGCCAGCGTAGTACGACTTGACCAACACCTTTATTGTGAGTCTGGGCAATTGTTACTAATGTTTCATTAGTAAACAAGTGATGCTTGCCTTCAGCAAATGGTGCCCAAGCTTCTGGTTGAATGCCTTCCTTATTCAACCAATCCATTTCATCCTTTTGCTGATTCCACGGATTGATTTCAATTTGATTCAATTGTGGCGTGACTTCGTTGTGAATATCAAGATCAACAAACCGGTCAGCCTTAAAGTTAGAAATGCCAATAGCCCGAACCTTACCAGCCTTTTTCAAGTCCTCCATTGCACGCCATGAGCCGTACACGTCACCATAAGGCTGGTGAATCAGGTACATGTCTAGATAATCTAGTTGCAATTTAGCTAATGACGCGTCGAAAGCCTTCATTGTAGCATCATAACCGGTCGAGCTAATCCACACTTTGGTTGTCACAAAGAGTTCTTCACGAGCAACAGCTGACGCTTTGATAGCTTCACCAACTTCGGCTTCATTGCCATACATTTGCGCTGTGTCAATTAACCGGTAACCTGCATCAATTGCATCTAAAACCGCTTGTTTGGTCCCACCATTTTCAATTTGAAAAACACCAAACCCAACTGCTGGAATCTCAACACCATTGTTTAATTTAATCATTGGTACGTTTGCCATAATTATAATTCCTCCTTATTAATTCTTAGTAAAAACTAGGCTTTTCAAAGTCCGTTCCTGGCTCACCCAGACCCAAGCTCTCACGATGGTAATCCGCCTGCCCTGTCAATAAATCCGTGACAAATTGAGCAACCGCCTGTCTTGTGACCTGCGCTTCAGTAAAAGGTTCACCTTTCTTCGTCACATGAACTGCTGTATTTCCTTCTTGATTGTACAGCCAAGTAATTCGTAAAATAATGTAATCTAACTGACTACTTTCGATAATATCTGCGGCCTTTTTGTATGGTGTCTGCCAAATAATCCCTGTATGTTCCCGATACCAGGATTGAAAGTTACCACTCACTTCTTGATAGAGATCTGGAATATTGGCTGCAATAAATCGCTTAATGCCAGCTGCTGCCAAAGTTTTCACTAAAGGACCAATGACATCATCATTAGCGACAAAACTTAAGTAAACAGCATCTACATCCGTTAAGTTTGCTTTAATTGTCGCCACTTCTTGAAAGGTACCATCTACAAGTGTTACCCGGGAGCTCTTCAAGTTGCTCAACCGTGACGTCACATTTCGACCATATAAAACCAAGTCATCATCTGTCTGCTTTAACAGATTTTGCGTAACCATTCGACCAATCTGACCGGCGGCCCCTAAAATCATAACTTTCATCATCATTACCCCTAACTTTTTTAAATCATTCGACTATGCTAAATCACTACTAATTTGTTTGCGTCTTTGCAACCCAAACATTGATGCTTTTATCTGCTTGATTAACTTTATTCCCATCAACAACTAGCGCCGATACAAATTGATTTTCGCTTGCACCATCTGATTTTAAAATTGACTTAATTCGATCAACACTATCACCTTGACCATACCCCCCCTCAGTCATAAAAGGGGCTATTTTCTTATCAGTTAATTGGTTACCATTTTTTATCAGGAAAGCCGTCATTGGATGTGATAAGGTCATGGCCCATATTGGATATCCCAGATAAACAGTATCGTATTGCTTCAAGCTAGGGACCTGCATATGCAATTCGGGAAAGTCTTGTGACTCACGTTCTGAATTTGCACGCGCTAGCGTCTTTTGATAATTTCCTGGATATGGCTTGCTGACCACGATCTCTAATAAATCAGCATCAGTCTGCTTAGCAATCTTACTAGCCAGTAGTTCAGTGCTACCAGACCTCGAAAAATAAATCACAATACTTTTTGCAGCTTTGGTTAATCGACGTGTTGGTTGATTTTTACTGTTGGTATCTTGATTGTCAGATTGAGTTCCATAACCATTTCGCCAACCACTAGCTGATTTTCCTAATTGATAAGCCGCTATTGGTTGACCCGCAATTTTCTCAGTTGTCGAACGCGCCGGTCGCTCTCCAGTAGGCTTATTCAAATACATCATAAACACCGCTCCCATTAAAATAATACTCATTATTCCAAGCCTGATTCGTCGCTGAACTCGCATTAGTAATCCTTATTAACCCTGACCATCCTTGAAAGCAGGATACAAAGTCATCCCACCATCAATAAATAACGTAATACCGGTAACATAACTAGACTCAGCGGAGGCTAACCAGGCCGCTCCGGCAGCAACTTCTTCCGGCGTTCCAATACGATTCATTGGTACCATATCAGCCGTTTGCGCATATTGTTCAGGGTCAGCAAATTTCTTAGCGTTGATCGGTGTATTAATTGCACCAGGTCCAATTGCATTGACTCGAATGTTGTCCTGAGCATATTCCATCGCAATTGTTTGTGAAAACAACTTGACGCTCCCTTTTGCGGCTGCATAACTCGCAAACGTCGGCCATGGAATCCGTTCATGAACAGATGACATGTTAATAATATTTCCTGGCTTATTATGCGCTTTAAAGTAAGCTAATGCCGTTCTTGAACCTAAGAACACCCCAGTCTGATCAATAGCCGTTACCTTATTCCAATCATCAAGTGTGAGTTCATGCGTTGGCGACTTAATTTCCATGCCCGCATTATTAACCCACACATCCAGATCACCAAAGTTATCTATCGCTGCGCTTAATAAGTCATTAGCACCTTTTTCAGTCGCGATATTAGCTTGAACGATGACAGCCTGTCCACCAGCGACCTTAACCTCATCAGCCGTTTTTTGTGCACCGACCGGATCACTATTATAGTTAATCACGACATTCATTTTTTCCTTGCCAAAACGTTTTGAGATTGCTGAGCCAATTCCTTTGGAACCACCTGTAATAACAGCTACCTTACCCTTTAAATCTTCATACATTATCATTCACTCCTTAACCAGTTGAATTAATGTGCCGTTTTGTTCGTGCACCGTTCTGATTGAATATCTATATATTAAAACCAAAATTGGGCTTTGAAAATTACCAGATAATCATGCTACCATACGTTCAACGCATGGTGGACCAAACTACCCGATTAGTCAGGACTTCAACTAACTAAACAACAGGATTAGTTAGCAACAAGTCCACCGCTATACCTCACTTAGATCAACGTGGTCACAATTGCGCCCACCACAATCAGTCCTAAACCACTTAGCGTTAACACCAATTCATGCCGTGATTTTCGTTCATGTAAAAATAACAATCCGCCTAACGTGGAAATCACTACTGATAATTGAGACACAACAAATGCTGCATTAACCCCATTTTGACTCACCGATACAATATAGCTCAGTGAGGCGATCGAAAA
The DNA here is from genome assembly GCF_002970915.1 of Lactobacillus sp. CBA3605. NCBI lineage: Bacteria > Bacillati > Bacillota > Bacilli > Lactobacillales > Lactobacillaceae > Lactiplantibacillus > Lactiplantibacillus koreensis. The sequence continues at coordinate 1,637,309 of NZ_CP027190.1, read as the reverse complement.
AACAAGGCCACCAATAACATTCAGCCAACTCGTCCGTTGTCTCACAATTTTCACTTGACCACGAAATAACATATAAACAATTACAGCTACAACCATTCCAATCGATTCAGGTAAGAAAATGGCAATCCCCGATGCTGATAGCGCTCTAGGAATTGCATTAAAAACAATGAACCCAATCGTCGTTAGCACTAACATGACAACTGTCTGTATTTGCTTGCCACTGGTTTCTCCTTGATGATCCTGAATAGCGGTCATGATCACTCCGAGGACTAACAACCCGATTCCAATACCACCAAACACCCTAGCAGTTATCGTGTGCCATTCACCAAACAAAAAGACACCTACTAATGCTGTGCCAACCAGCTGTAAACCGGTTGAAATTGGCATCGTCTTAGAAACACCTATATTGGCATAGCCTGTATATTGTCCCAACTGCCCCACAATCCAGAACGCACCTGCCGCAGCTGCCATTAAAAATGCCGTTAGATTAATAGCTGGTTGTAATATAATTTGAACAACGATGCTGGCTAATAACGTCCCAATAGTTGTGCCGAAAATCTGATTGATTGGTCGACCACCTAATTGACTCACAATCAATGGTAAGATGCCCCACGCAACTGCAGGCAATAACATCCAAATAACAGTCATAATTCTATCCCTCATTCTTTTAATTTTTTTAGTAAAACTAAGTTCTTACGATGGTAGACTATCTTTCCAGTTAGCCGCCCGATTCTTTTGAATACTTGTGCCAAAAATCTGATCGATAGTGACTGGATCACGGTGATTAAAAAATTGGCTATAATGTTGATCAAGCGTGGTAATTTGCTGCATATCCTGATCATCCAGTTCAAAGTCACAACTATTATGATTTGTTTCCATCCGGTCTCGATGACTTGTTTTAGAAATAACCACAATTTGACGTTGCAATAGCCAGCGTAAAATCACCTGACTAACTGACTTCCCATACCGTTCACCAATCGCAACCAGCTTCTGATTGGTGAAAATATCTTGTTTTCCCTCTGCGAATGGTGCCCATGCCTCAGTCTGAATGCCTTCTGAGTGTAAAAACTGAACAGCATCGGTTTGCTGATACCAGGGATTAATCTCTATCTGGTTAATTGCAGGCCTGATAGCCGTTGTTAACTCTAAATTTTTTAATTGATCGGCATAAAAGTTTGAGACTCCGATAGCGCGGATTTTCCCCGCCTGATAGGCCTCTTCCAATGCCCGCCATGCACCAATAACATCGCCATAAGGTTGATGTAATAAATATAAATCTAAATAATCTAAGCCCAGTCGGTTAAGTGATGCGTCAATCCCCGCCTTAGCTCGTTCATATGAGGCATCAGCAACCCATAGTTTAGACGTAATAAACAGTGCTTGGCGATCAATACCACTTTTTTTAATGGCCCGCCCAACCGCAACTTCATTTTGGTAAGCCGTAGCAGTATCAATTAAGCGATAACCTACTTGCAAGGCCTGAGTTACTGCAGACTCACATTTTTGTTCATCAATAATTTGAAAAACACCGAAACCAATTTGTGGCATTTCAACCCCATTATTTAATTCTACCAATTGCTCAACCATGCGCTTACGCCACCTATTTCTCTAATTGAATGACTCTATCATAGGTCGCAACTGAATATTTGAAAATTACCAGATAAACATGCTAATATACGTTTAACGCATGCTTAGGAGCTGATGAAATGATTGAAAATTATTTATTAGAAGAACTCACCGTCTTTGCTCAGACCGGAACACTGACCCAAACGGCGGCCCAATTGAACGTGACCCAACCATCGGTCACGCGTGGCATGCAAAAACTAGAGGATGATTTTGGTGTGCAATTATTTGTTCGCCAAGCAAATCGAATCAAACTCACACCTACTGGTGAACTAGCCGCTAAAGAGGCAACCAAGCTATTACAAGAAAGTACCGCCATGGTTTCCAGAGTTCAGAACTACTACCATAGCCAACACACAACAATCCTTGCCGCCACCGTCCCTGGTCCACTAATTTTATTGAATCAGTTACAGAACACCCTTAACGAAAAAATTCAACTTGTCGATAAACTTATCCCCACAGAAGAGATTGAAACAGTACTGAATAGCAATCAATATTCAATCCTATTTTCCAATCAAGAGATTTTTGCGACCGACATCGAATCTCAATACATTGGTGAAGAACGACTACAAGTTAATCTAGACCAGTTTACGTACCTAGCCAACCAAGCAACCGTAACTTTCGACGAATTAAAAGGCCTAAGCTTTATCGTCATGCGTGCCATTGGCTCATGGCATAAAATAATCGAAGAACAGATTGCAAATGCAAAATTTATGTATCAAGACGATCGTGATTCTTTTACTGAAATCACTAAATATTCTCGTTTTCCATTCTTTACCACTAGCCTTTCACAGAGTGACGCTTTATATGATAAAAGTGTTAAAGCAGACACTGATCGAGTTTCCGTACCAATTAGCGACGATAGTGCTCAGATGCCAATCTATGCCAACTATTCACTGTCCCAAAAGAGCCGCTTAATCCCCTTAATTAGGGACATCCAACAACACTGGCCTACTGCTATCCCAAAATAGGAAAATTTAGTATCAAAAATGGTCCAATCAATGGGTTTTAGTCATTGATTGGACCATTATTTACTTCATTTCTAAGCTTACACTGCTAAGATACGAATCAGCCGTTGATCCGCATCGATAGTCACTTCATCACCTTGCGCGCCCGTCACGACTAAAGCTGTCGCCGTCACTTCAATCGTATAGATAATCCCGCGATAACGTAACTTAAACGTACAACTGGTCCAGTTGGCAGGTAACTGTGGTCGTAAAGTAGCCACATCATCATCAACGGTTAAGCCCATCAGCCCCCAAGCAAAGGTTAGCCAACTACCACCCATGGCCGCTGAATGCAGGCCAGCCACCGGATTACCCTGTTCATTTTCTAGGTCCGTATTAATGGTCCGTTGCAAGAAGGCACTCGCGTCAGTATCATCACCAAAACGTGCCGCCGCAATCGCATGGATTGCTGGCGAAAGTGATGAATCAGGTGCTGTCAACGGTTCGTAATAATCATAGTTAGTCTTTACTTGTGCCATGCTGAACTGTTCTGGTAACAATACCATTGCTAATAGTAAATCTGCCTGCTGCAAAACTTGTAACCGGTATAACATCAAGGGATGGTAGTGTCGCGAAAGTGGAAATTGATCCTTAGGAATGCGTTTCAAATCTAAGCGTTCCTTCGACAAGAAACTATCATCTTGCGCAATCAAATCGCCATGGGTTTCAAAGTACATCTGATCCGCTGCAGCTTTAAAATGATCCCATTCGCGTTGTGAAACTTTAAAGCGGCCGATATCTTTTTGCGTGAAGTGGTCCGTTAAATAACGCAGTTCAAATTGAACCAGATAATTCGTATAAGCATTATTATTAATTAACGCCGTATATTCATCCGGTCCCGTCACCGTATTCAAAACAAATCCTTTTTCCTGATCAAAATTGCCATAACTTAAATAAAAACGACTGGTTTCAACTAATAATTCCTGACCATAGTCCCGCATAAAGGTCGCATCATGCGTAACCTGATAATAGCGAATCACCAAATAGGCAATATCCGCATTAATATGAATAGCCGCCGTACTAGCTGGACAGTAGGCTGACGCCGTTTCATCATTAATCGTTTGCCAGGAGAACAAGGCGCCATTCAGGCCTAATGCTTGTGCGTGGGACTGTGCCTGCACCAATTGCTGGTAATGGCCTAATAATAACCGCCGGGCTAACTGCGGCTGGTTCCAATAAAAGAAAGGGGCTTCATAGATTTCAGTATTCCAAAAGTAATGCCCATTATAGCCACTCTCGGTTAATTCCTTTGCAGCAGTGCCTTGACAACCTTGATACGTTCCCGACGACTGTAATAACCCAAATTGTGAAAAACGGAGGCCTAATTGTGACGTTGAATCCCCACTAATTTGAATATCACACGTGGCCCAAAGCTTTGTTAACACCGCCGTTTGTGCCTGTGCTAATTCTGCAAAGCTCGTCGTCAACTGGGTAGTCGCCGTTGTTGATAAGGCCGTGAGGGCGCCTAATTGGAACCACCCGGTTTTGGTTAAGCTGATTGGTTGCGTGGTTAATTCAAATTCACTCAACCAATTTCCATCAGCAACCCACTGTCCAGGTTGATCATAGTGGGTCACTAAGGTCACAATTTGTTTACTGTGTGGCGCCGTATAGGTTAACCCACGTAAGGCTGGCGTTAATTGCGTCACTGCTGGTTCAATACTCTGATCAGTCGCCTCAGCTTGTGCCTGCGCATGTCGCCCAGAAATCACCCGCAAACGACCGTGTTCAAAATTAAGCGCTTGCACTCGGAGCTGTTGGGTTAATAGCCCTGCAGTATCCAAGCTTGCAAAACGCGTTAAGGTAATGGCTAGTTGTCGACCGGTCGCCTGTTCTTCCCAAGTAATCGTATGGGTAAATTGCCCGGTTTGCATGGATAACTGATAATGTTGTGCCACGAGTCGCCCTTGTTGTAAATCCACTGGCACATCGTCCAACCATAGGTCAAAACGCGTGGGCGCTGGTAGTGGCAACATGGTTTGATTTTGTTTTGGAAAACCAAATTGGGCTTTACCGTATTGAATCGGGGCATCATCATAAAACCCATTCACATAAACAACCGTATCAGTCGGTTGTCCGGTTTGTAACTGTGGTATTTCAGTTAAATCTTTAACCCCAATCAACCCATTACTAACCGTGAATTGGGTTGCCAATTCACGGGTTGGTTGATCGGCTTCAATTGTCCATAAATCCATTTTGGGCCTCCTCAAACTCTTACCTGTTAACCGTCTAAAACTGGTTATCAAATAATCAGCTCTCACTTTCTATTATACCGCGGTCACCCCGAATTACCGCCGAAAGTCATCAGTCTTTTAAAATTTGAACCTTATTTGTGTGGTCCGCAGTACTTTGACCTATACTCAGGGTAGTTTATTTAGTCAGGAGAGATGCGTGTTGGCAAAATGGCGAACAACTCAAATTTCACAACCATTCATTAATACCGCCAGTCATCGGCGTCAACTCCAGCTAGCTGTTCAGACGGCACTCCCTCCTACTGTTCATATCCTAGCGCGGAACTTTGCGCGGTCTAGTGCCAGTTCCTACTGGTTATTAATGTTGGATCAACCAGCACCACAAGCCGCCCGTTTTTTAACGTTACGATTAGCCGACCATCCGCTATGGTTAACAAATCACGATCAATTAGCGCTAACTTGGCAAGCCGGTGATTTTTTGGCGTTGCAACAGACTTTACATACTCACCTGACCCCCACCAACTTAAACCATTATAGTTATGCCCTAACGCCAACGGATGTCGTCACGTTACGACTACTGCTGCACCTAGAGCAACATCAACTCATCTGGTTAGTTCAACTATCACCGGTGATTGCTAAAGCCTATAAGAATCAACAGTTGGACTTACACACTGACTTTCCGCACACAAAATTATTATTAGGGGATATGAACAACAGTCGTTTGCAACTCATTCCAGTCAATCAACCCGGCTTTCAAGCTCGCTTAGGACAGCTCTTTGGGCGCAATTTATTATTCTCCCAATTCACGAGCCACTGCTTATTACGCTTGCTCCCAACTAATCAATGGATTCGGCCTTTACTGCAAGTCTTGCCACCAACGCCGAATCTTGAACAACACTTGGCGACCACGTATGGCACCGACTTTGTACGGATTTATGTTGAAGCGATGCACCAACAAGCGCATGTGAATCAGCTTAATTAAAAAAACGGCATGAATTCGAGAAAATAAACGAATTCATGCCGTTTTTGCGTCACATATAAATTTTTAAAATTAGGCCGTTTCACCTAAATGACGTTTCTTAGGCGCCGTCTTAACGGTTGCGACATCTTCATCCTTAAAGCCGAAGAACCAAGTTAAGGTAAATGACACCACAATTGTGGCAAGCGTCGCAATCCAATAACCCCAGAAGCTAAAGTCCAACCCCTTCGGATTCACAAAAGAAGTAAATCCAATTAACGACCCACTAAAGCCCCACATATTAACGTGTAGCAGTCCGGTCAAGAAGCCCCCAACGGCAGCCCCGATACTGGCGGTGACAAAGGCGCGACCATACTTTAAGTTAATCCCGTACATCGCTGGTTCTGTCACACCAGAAAAGGCTGAGATGGTTGCCGGCCAAGCTAACTCTTTGATATTAGCTAATTTAGACTTCATCGCAATCGCCAGCACGGCCCCACCTTGAGCAACCATGGTTGCAGAAATGATGGCATTTAAATAACTATGCCCCGTCGACGCAATATCGTTAGCGACGATTGGAATCAAGGCCCAATGTAATCCAAAAATCACGAGAACTTGATAGAACCCACCAATAATCAACCCAGAAATTGCTGGACTTAAGTTATAAATGGCCACAATGGCATTGGCTAAGCCCGTTGAAATCACAGTAATGATTGGCCCGAGGAATAAAATAATAACGCCAGAAATAATGACAACTTCGAATAATGGCACAAAAATCATCCGTAAAACCACTGGAATTACCCGTTTTAACCACGGTTCAAGCTTGCTAGCCAGCCAAGCCCCCGCAATCATTGGAAAAATAGAATACGTATACGACGCCATATGCACCGGTAAGCCAAAGAAACTCGCATTCACACTCATACCGAGGAAAGTCCCCAACGTCTTGCCACCACCCGCAATTGAAACCAAGGTCGGATAGGTTAAGACGCCACCAATAATCCCCATAATGACTGGATCAGACCCTAACTTTTTCGCAGCGGTGAAGCCGACAAAAATCGGTAAGAAGTAAAACACCGAATCACCCATGGCATTAATAATGATATACGTCGAGGCCTTTGGATCAACAATATTAAAGGTCGTCAGTAATGCCAGCACCCCTTTTAGAATCCCAGAAGCAGCCAATAATCCAATCACCGGAATCATCGACCCCGTAATCACCCCAATTAGACTACTAAAGGCATACTTGATCTGACCCCACAACGTGGTTGGCCGATTGGCAGCGGCATTGGTTTCGGCGACCGCTTTAGCCGTTTCCGCATCATTGGATAATTCGGGTCCGATTAACTTAATTACGGCATCATAGACATCCGTTACAGCTGGCCCAATAATCACTTGATATTGACCGCCGGCTTTCGCAACGTCGATAACGCCTTTTAAATTCGCAATGACCTCATCATTAGCTTGCTGTTCATCCTTAAGATAGAAGCGCAGCCGCGTAATACAGTGAATCAAACTCTTAATATTCTCAACGCCACCGACATTAGCAACGATTGCCGCTGCTAGTTCATCATACTTACCTTCTTGTGGTAAGCGGCCCTGCCGCTTGGCATTAAATGTATTAGCATTTAGTCGTCCCGTAGCAACCGTTTGACCTGCCGTAGCAGTCCCAGTCGCAATATCTAACGAGTCCAACTTATCACTAGAATTAGTCACCGCTAGAATCACGGTCGTCTGCTTATTGGCTTGTTCGATAGCTGCTAAATCCATGGTCGCAATCACGTCGCCGGCTCTCACCTCGTCACCAACTTTGACCGTTAAGGTAAACGGTGCACCTTTTAAGTCCACCGTATCAATCCCTAAATGTACCAACACTTCTAAGTTATCAGCTGGTGTACTGAAGCCAATTGCGTGCTTGGTTTCAGCGACCATCGTTACTTTCCCACTGACTGGTGCGACGATTTGCCCATCACTAGGCTGCACGCCAAATCCAAGTCCCAACATGCCGGCTGAAAAAACCGGATCTTTCACTGATTTTAACGGGATAACCGTTCCATTAACAGGGGTCAAAACTGTAACCGTTTGCATTTTCTTCACCATAAAAATGGCCTCCTTTTTATGCTTGCATTAAGACAACTGATTGGTAAGGTTTCAAAACTAAGTTAGGTTGCACATGAACTTGCGTATAATTAGAGAGCAAGACTTTGGCCGTGACCATTTCAGCGGGGAGGGGTACCGTCGTCGCCGTGCCGTAGAAGTTATTTAAGACTAGTAACCGTTGCGTCCCTAATTGCCGCCAATAACCAAAGACTTGATCATCATCTAAGCGCCACGGCTGATAATCCCCATCCGCAACAATTGGCATGGTCTTCCGCAAGTGAATCAACTGTTGATAATAATTGAAAATTTCGCCATGGGTTAATTCCTCATCAACATTAATCTCAGCCTGATTAGTTGGCTGAAGCCAGGGCGTGCCAGTCGTAAAGCCGGCAGTTGCACTCGCATCCCATTGCATCGGTGTCCGTGAATTATCCCGCGCTTTGGCTTTGACAATGGTGAAAGCATCTTCAGGACGATACCCTTGTTGAATCAAGGTGTGATAAGCATTTTCAGCTTCAACATCCACATAGTCAGTCATCGACTGATAATCCGGATCGGTCATCCCGATTTCTTCACCCATATAAATGAACGGCGTGCCCCGCATCAAATGAATAACGGTGGCTAACATCTCGGCCGACTTAATACGGTACTTGCCAGCATCACCAAACCGATTAATGGCCCGCGGTTGATCGTGGTTATTCCAAAATAGTGCTTGCCAACCGCCACCGGCAGCCATTCCCTTGGCCCAGTCATCTAAAAGTTGTTTCAAGCGGGGAAAGTTAAAGGGCATTTTTGACCATTTGCGACCATCGACATAATCGGTCTTTAAATGATGGAAATTAAACACCATCGACAGTTCCTGATTAGCCGGCGCCGTATACCCGATACTGTTTTCAATCGTGGTCGATGACATCTCACCGACAGTAATGCTAGCCGCATCTTGACCATAGCTGGCTTGATTCAGTTCTCGTAAATAATCATGCACCACCGGTTGATCCGTATAAAGCGTCTTGCTGGCAACACCAGCGGGCGCATCAACTAAGGTGGTGGCTTTGCCAGTCACATTGAAAACATCAAAACGAAAGCCTTTAACACCCTTTTGACGCCAAAAGTTAACGACTGCGCTACAAGCCGCACGCACGGCGGGATTATGCCAATCCAAATCCGCTTGTGTGGGGTCGTATAGATGTAAATAATATAAATCAGTCGTCCCTAACGGTGCCCAGGCCGGCCCGCCAAACTTCGATTCCCAATTCGTTGGTAATTGACCATTGGCTTTGGCTGGCCGCAAATAATAAAATTTTTGATAGTTGGGATCGCCGGCTAACGCCTTTTGAAACCAAGGATGCGCCGTTGACGTATGATTGAAGACCATATCGAGCATAACCTCAATCCCAACTGCCTTGAGCTTCGCGACCAATTCGTCAAAATCAGCCATCGTGCCAAAAGTTGGATCAATTTGATAATAATCCGCAATATCATAACCGTTATCATTTTGCGGTGATACGAAGAACGGATTGAACCAAATCATATCAATATTCAGTTTGGCTAAGTAAGGAATCTTGGCAATAATCCCTTGCAAATCACCAATTCCATCACCATCACTATCGTAAAATGATTTTGGATAAAGTTGATAAATGACTTGTTGTGATAACTTCATAACGCCGGCTCCTTTCTAGTTTGACTTCTTAGTCCGGCGGGCAAAGTCACGAAACCGAAACTTATCCGCACGATGCCGTGATTCGGTATATTGGAATGGCGTCGCATCCGCTAGACTAGTGACACTTCGAACTACTGCCATATACGACCCAGCTGCTAAATTGAGGCGCTCGCGATCTTCGGCGTTCGCCGGTTCCATCGTAATCTCCTTGGTGGCATAGGCAATCTCTAACCCCAATTGATCCTCAAAGTAGGCATACAATGAATCTTCAGCTGCACTTTTCGGTAACTCTGGCACCACCGCTTGTAAAATATAATCCTTGTCGATAATATCTGGTTCCCCATCAATAACCCGAATCCGCTTAATCGCAGTCACTGGTTCGGCAGCCATCTCAACCCTTAACGACGTAAACTTTTGAACTGGTAAACTCACATGTGGTTCAAAGTAATAGACGTCATTTTCAGTATTCACGTGTAGCTGTTGCGCTAACTCTTTATAACTGACAATCCCAGAAACTGGAAATTCATACTGTCGATGCTCAATCACCATCGACCCCTTCCCACGAATCTTCTGGATATAACCATCCTCAGCTAACATTGCCAAAGCCTTGCGCCCAGTTTCTCGTGAGATACCGTAAAGTTCGCAGATTTGATATTCACTAGGCAGATAAGTGCCCAGTTTGTAAACCTCGCGATCAATTTTTTGCATTAAGTCATCATAAACTAACGCTGATTTATTTCGCATCTGATTGACCCTCCAATTGATTAAGCAATCGCTTTCAAGGATGACTATAAACTTGTTTAGACAAGTTGTCAAATAGCAGTGCTTTTCACTTTTAATCATGGGTTTCACAGCATCTACGCTTGTCTATACTAGCTAGACAAGTCATCAAAAAACGATTGCGACGTCAATCATCGCAATCGTTTTTTAATCGTGTTACCTATTCTGATTAATGATTTAAACTAAAGTCCGTTGCGGCATCATCCGCTGATTCACTGGCAGCGGCCTTTTCTTCGGCAATCAAGCGAGCCCGTTCATGCTTGTTATACCAAGGCGAAACGGTAAACGCTAAGACGTCATTCATTAAGTAAACGGAACTATTAATGAACATTGCTAAGGTTGCAGAACCTTGTCGGAACGAGATGAACCAAAGGACCATTTGTGCTAACCCCGATGCGATCCACCAGAAATATTGATTATTGTAACGTAAGTAGCAAATCACACCTGCAGTTAAGCAAATGGCGAAACTAATCGCATCAACCCACGGCCGTGGATCATCCGTTAAGGCGCCGATTAAGTAACCAGATACCCCATATACCACTAAGGTTGCCACAATGGCTACGACCCAAGTCCGGCCAGTAAATTTTCGGATTTTTGAGACCATGTTGACGTTCCAGCTCGCACTGAGTAACACTGGAATATCTAAAGTCACGACGTAAGCAAGCTGTTCCCCAATACTTAAATAGTTTTTTGCTGAAAAACCAACAACTACGAAGCAAATCGCTGATATAACGCCCAACAAACCGTTGACTGATTTCGCCGCATTGATTGCTAAGACACATAAAACGCCCAAGGTCGTCCCAATAAATGTTAGAATAGATAGGATTGTGATGGGCGCACTTACCAAGGTCATCACTTGGCAACCCAGGCTAAAATAAAATAGATAGTAGTTCTGTTGTGGCCAACCTTTTAATTGGTGGGACAAAAATTTAAAATAATTACTCAAAATAAAGTTCCTCTTTCCATCGCTAAATATACCGCTGTATGCTAATAGTTGGCCAACTATTCGGTAGCCACTACAATATGTAGTGGCCTCGTTTGAAACAACACTATATATTGTATCATTAACTTTTGGGATGACCAGCCTTTATTTTGAAATGTCGATTCAATTGTAAACAACCAATCCGCTTACTTGCCCGCCAGTTCAATATCGACGGCCGAGTAAATTTTTTATGATTTTTTTATTACGCCGACTCGTCACGTCATGCCACAAACAATGCATTTTGTCGGATATGGCTGGTTGCAGTATACTAACAAGGGAACCAATTTTACTTATAAATTCATTTAATTTTTTTGGAGGAAACATGATAACTCTTAAATCAGATCGCGAGATTAAGGGCATGCAAGCAGCTGGCAACATCATGGTCGGCTTGTTTCATGCCTTAGAAGATTACATTAAGCCTGGCATCACAACTTGGGATGTGGATCATTTTGCTTATGATTACATTACTGATCACGACGCCACTCCGGGTGAACTTAACTTTGAAGGCTACAAATACTCAACTTGTGTCAGCGTTAATGACATGATTTGTCATGGTTGCCCTAGCAAAGACATCTTAGTTAAAGACGGCGATTTGTTAAAAATCGACACCGTCATTAACTACCATGGTTACTTAAGTGACTCTTGCCACGCTTTCGTTGCCGGTACAGCTTCACCAGAAGTCAAAAAACTGATGGCTGTCACCTATGAAGCACTTTACCGTGGGATTGACCAAGCCGTTGTTGGCAACCGTATCGGTGATATTGGCTGGGCAATTCAAGATTACGCTGAAAACCAAATGGGTTACGGCGTGGTTCGCGAATACATCGGCCATGGCATCGGACCAACGATGCATGAAAAACCAGACGTCCCTCATTATGGTGAAGCTGGTCACGGGACACGGCTCAAGGCTGGGATGACGATTACCATTGAACCAATGGTGAACATCGGCGACTGGCGTTCTGGCGAAACGGCTGACGATGGCTGGACCGTCCGGACAATGGATGGCAGTTTAAGTTGCCAATATGAACATACCCTCGTTATTACCGATGATGGGCCTAAGATTTTATCCTCATTCAATCATGTAGCGGATGCGGCCTATTTATTAAAATAAACTGGTTTGATGTGACCAAATTTCAAACCTCGATAAAACAAAAATAAAGTGACCCTCAAGGATTGGACAATATTTGTCCTAATTGAGGATCACTTTATTTTTGTTTTATTTGAAAACGCCACATAACAATGCTTAATAAAATAAGAAAGCCTATGTTCTAATCAACAAGATTGCTAATGCGAAGAATGCAAACGCAATGGCTTCTTTTAGTCTAAGCTTGTTAGCAAATTGGTAGTCCGCAACCGTTGGTATAATGATTTTTTGATTAGGATTGGGCTGTTGCGACCAATAATTATAGATTTGTTTAGGCATTATGATAATCCCTGGAATATATGGTGAACTACTCGACCATGAATGACCAAGCTTCTGAGAACACTGCTAACTTACGCAATAGCGCCTAGCACTATGCACAGCGGTTACAGCTATTTATCACGGCTCGTTCCGAGCCTAGCTAGTCTGGTTAAGCGCTTAGTATATTCTTGGCGGCATTAATGTCTCGATCGTGGTTAACACCACAACTAGGGCATGTCCATTGCCGTATAGCCAGCCCATGCTTACCGTCATCGTAACCACAATTAGCACAAATTTGGCTGGTTTTTCGAGGGTTTACAGTGACCAGTTGCTTACCATACCAAGCACATTTATATTCAAGCTGGGTGCGTAGTTCACGCCAAGCCTGATTGGCAATTGCGCGAGCGAGCTTATGATTTCTGAGAAGATTTTTGGTTTTCAAATCTTCTATTTTAATCACATCGTACAGCGTTACTAGTTTCTTAGTGAGTTGATGTAAATAGTTATTTCGCCGGTTAGCGATTTTCTCGTTATATTTGGCAACCATTGTACGTGCCTTACGATAATTACTGAAATCGGTTAATTCACGGGGTTCTAATACTTGATTGTGTTTATCCCAAGCAATTTCTTTCAAGGCTTGTAACCGACGTCGGGCTAGCCGTTTTTCCCAATAATGTTTCTTTTGCGATAAGGCTTTATCAAAGCGAATGGTGGGATATTTGACACCATCACTAGTAATCATTAAATCCGCTACCCCCATATCAATCCCCACTGATTGCTTAACTTTCGGCAGTTCTTGCACATCATTATCGACTAACACAATGGCGTAGTATTTGTCGGTAGCAGATAGACGAATTGTCACGTTCTTAATCTTACCAGTGAGTTGTCGGCCAGATTTAAAGGCAATACAGCCTAATTTTGGGATTTTGATATGGTGTTGATTGATTTGAGTAACGTTGTGATTGACGGCACTAGACTGATAACTCTGTTTGGGAAATTTTCGTGATTTGAACTTCGGAAAACCGCTGTGTTCCTTGAACAATTTCTGAAAAGCGTGATGTAAATCACGACTAACATGTAAAAGACTGGTTGATTCCGCTTGCTTTAAGAAAGGGTATTCCTGTTTGAGACACTTGATCAGATAATTCATGCCAAATTCGTTGACGTAGGCGCCACCGTTATTATGGCGTTCAATCTGCATACTTAATAGTTGGTTCCAAACGAAACGACAGCAGCCAAAGTTGTTAATGATTTTTTCTTGTTGGTCAATTTGGGGATAGATCCTTGTTTTAATCGCCCGCAGTGTCATCTAAAGATACCTCTTTTATTTGTTGGTCATCAATGCTTGTTGGCTAGTAATACTAATATTTTCGACATCATTACTAGGTGATTACCAGTGACGATTAGTTTTTCGCCGATAACTTTGGCGGTACATTAACTAATAAGTAGCTATAATCATCCTGACCAATTTCCATCTATTCAATACTAAATACGCATTTTGAAACAATTTCTATTAAATATACGCTACTTACAAACCCAAAAGCGATTCATCACGTCCTTAAAAGAACATGTTTCCTCGCCTAATTTGATAAAAATGCGATAGCTAGGAACTCTTGATTGAATAGCCACTGCATCGTTTGGTAAGCGGCGATGAAATCCGTACCAATGCCAGAACATAGATAACAACCCAAAAGATTGAACTTCACCAGGTCGCGCCATTGACTTTAACAACTTTCCTTGCCGCCGAAAATAGAAAAGGCTGCCGAAAGCCACTATTGCTACTGTAAGATTAATTCATGTTTTAATTGTTTCAGCACACTCTCTTCTTTTTTCGTATCATACCATAAAATATATATAACATCTGAAACTAATCTTAGGGACCAAAATTCCACACACCTAAAAGACCAAATGCCGTCGCATCTGGTCTTTTTTGAATTTAATTCAGTTAATCTAACTGTAAATAAGTTTGATAATCACTTTCAACTTGGTCAACATACGCCTCGGCCCAGTTGCCCATCGCTTCATCAAATTTATCTGAGCTCCCGACATACCCGCGAATCATTGCGGCAGTTGGGCTTTGCGCATGTGCTTGGGCTAAAATCATCGCACACGTATTTGCATAGGCGCTAAATTGGCCCCATGACAACGCTGGAATATCAATTGACTCTTTCATATCGCGGAATTGACGGACGTAAAAACTCTTATCCGCCATCTGAAAATACCCTAAAAAGACATCCGAAGTTGATTGCAGAATTCGTTGCGCACTCACAATCCGTTGCCCTTCTGTCAATTCCAAAGCCGCCGTTAACTTAGGCCCGGTCGTTTGACTACCGATTTTCCGAGTTGGTAGGGCTTCTTTGATCTGTAAGACCATGTGACTGCCATCGGTACTCGTCAATAATACGAGGTAACATAAAGAACCAAAGCTCCCCACCCCAACACTATGCCGAATAATATCCGTGACTTCATATTGTGACAAGAGTAACGCCACATCCGTGCGCACCGTCTGTAAATAATCTAAGATACCCTGCTTCAATCCACGATACGTTTTTTTATCAATGTGAACTGAACGGGGGGCGTTGTCTTTGAATTGGCGCTCACCACGACTGTTCGTAATTGTAAACTTTCGGACAACCTGTTCTGAATTTCGGCGAGCAGCCTTTTTAGCTAACTCCGCAATAAAGTCCACCGTATCTTCCGGTTCACCACCAAAGTTCAAGACGGATTGTGCTTCATTATCCCGATAAAAGCGTTCCAGTGTCGTTTGGTTAAACATCCGTTTAATCCCATCACGATAGCTGGCACTGGCTTCGCGAACTAATTTTTCAATTTTTTTAGGTTTGAAATCAGAATCCTTGGCCGCCAGAATGATACTGACCAATAACCGCCGCAAATCCCATTCCCAAGGATGGACACTGGCTTCATCAAAATCATTCAAATCAAAAACTAAACGTCGTTCCGGTGACGCATAAAATCCAAAATTACCAATATGGGCGTCACCGCAAACCACGGCCGAAATTTCAGTTGATTTTTGATAATCTAAATCATAATCCATCAATTCGACAGATCCCCGAAAGAAGGCAAAACTAGAAGCCGACATTCGTTCCCGCCGCAATGGTAATAATTCTGGCACTAACATTTTACGGACCCGCTTCAAATAAGCAGCCGCATCCCGTTTTACGGGGATAAACGTCCCTAATTGGTCAAAAGTTGTAACCAATCGGCGCGCCTTTCCAAGCGCAATCAATTCGGCAACCGTATGATGCTGGCGAATATGCGTTAAATCAAGTGGTGGCATGCACATCAATCCTTTGTTTTTGAGCTACTTTCATTATACCGGTAAAATCATTTTAGGAATACGATTAAGCTGATTAATTCAGCCTAATTATAACTTATTTCATGATTTAGCCTGTCCTTAGTTGACGTCCGCCCTTGGTTCATCTACAATTTAAGTTAATCAACATTGAAAGCGTTTTCTAAAACTTTAGGAGGTCCTTGATTATGGCAAATTCTGAAAAAACTTTAGTACTGGTAAAACCAGATGGTGTCCTCGAAGGTCACATTGGTGATATTATTTCTCGGTTTGAACGTAAGAGCTATCAAATCACCGCACTGAAAGTCATCACTGCGACACCTGAACAATTACGGCAACATTATTGTGAAAAAGTTGAGAAACCTTACTTTGCCGAGATTGAAACTTATATGACAGAAGGCCCCCTAGTCGCCATCATCGTTAGCGGCACTGGTGTCGTCAAGTCAGTGCATAATCTTGCGGGTAAGACCCGGCCAAATGATGCCCAACCCGGCACCATTCGAGGCGACTTTGCACATGAATATCCTGATGGCATTCTGCGCAACATCATTCACACCTCCGACAGTCGTGAAAATGCCCACCATGAAATTGCCATTTGGTTTCCAGAATTAGCTGTTAAATCACGTAAAAAAATCGAAAAACTGGCTAAAAAATAAGGTCACCTAGCTAGAAAGTTAAAAAATCAACTAGTTTACATGAAATCGGTAGTCATTCTGTTTTTTGAGAATGCCTGTCGATTTTTTATTAGCCGAAACAACCTGACAAAACCGCTGTTTGTAAGCCTTACTAAGATATCTTATAAAGATACCCAACTAACGACCCTTACATGTCGAAATTATAGAACCTTCGCTTAAAAGGCCTTATGATTAAACTATCAATTAAGGATTTGGGGGAATTCTTATGAATTTAGTTGTCGGACCTTTTTTACGTAAAACACGGACAGTCCCAAAAGTTTCAATGTATACAGCCTTAGAACGTGTTGACCAGTGTTTAAAGTTAATCACTAACACGGGGGCCATGGGGCTGACCAATTCAACCGCCACGTTAGGACTTAACTTAACACACTTACTTGATGCTAATGTCGTTGTAACCAGTAATCATCAGACCTTTAACATCATCATTCAAGTTCAAACCGAAACGCTGGTTATGACTGGCTGCGTCATCAAAGATGCCTTTCATAACATGGTCAATCCCATGCATCCCACTTATTTGATTTCGTTAGATCGTCAATTAATTGTTAATAGCGATGATCTGATTGAAGCCATTTACACTCATCTATAGGTTACTATCCGAACAAAAAAAACGCCGTTCAACAATTTTCCTTGTTGAGCGGCGTTTCTGACTGGCCTAATTAAAAATGGCAACGTGTTTCCAAAAACACTGTCATTCACAAAAAAATGGAAGTACACTTCCAAAAAAATAGTTTTTACGCTAAAATGGAAGTATACTTCCATTTTATAATTTAATATTTTGTTGAAAAGAGGCCAACATGATTCAGCGTGATGCTTACCTAAATAAGTTAATTCAATTAAAAGATATTGATGCCATCAAAGTTATTACCGGCGTACGTCGATCTGGTAAATCTGTCCTGCTGATGCTCTATCGTGATTATCTAAAAACACAGGGCATCTCTGAGCAGTCAATTTTATATTATAACTTTGAAGAGTTCGAGCTCTTAAATATCCGCAACCAATCTCAATTAATGACCTTGTTAAAACCAAAACTAACTAAAGAACGACATCTCTACCTGATGTTTGATGAAATTCAAATGGTTACCGGTTGGCAAAGTGTGATTAATGGGGTGCGCGTCAGTTACGACTGCGACATCATTATCACCGGTTCCAACGCAAAAATGTTATCCGGCGAATTAGCGACCTTATTAAGCGGTCGCTATGTTGAAATACCAATTTATCCATTTTCATTTCGAGAATTCTTAGCCGCTAAGGATATTAATCCTAACACACCTAATATCGATCAAGCATTTTTAGAATATGAACAGTATGGCGGCTTTCCATCCGTAGTTTTAGCCAATCCCGCTATTAAAGACACCATCTTATCTGGCATTTTTGATACGATTATTTTAAATGATGTTTCAATGCGGGCCAACGTCCGTGATCCCGAATCATTACGTGGCTTGGTTGGCTTTTTGGCAGATAATATTGGCCAGCTTGTACGACCGGCAAAAGTAGCGGGCACCTTAACCAATGAAGGAATTAAAATTACCAATCATACGATTGAACGTTATCTACAGTTGCTAGAAGACGCCTTTTTATTTTATCAAAGTCGACAATATGATATTCGAGGCCGCTCTTATTTGAGATCAGCCGGTAAGTATTTTATTGTGGACCCTGGATTAAGAAGAAATGCCGTTGGACGCCGACCCGGGAACTATTCAGGTCAATTAGAAAGTATTGTTTATCTTGAGCTAATCCGACGTGGCTACACTGTTGATGTCGGTAAATTGGATACAGCGGAAGTAGATTTTGTCGCCCGTAAAGTTGACCAAATCATCTATATCCAAGTCACTTACGAAATCCCTAAGAATTCCCACGAAACTGATAACTTATTGCACATTCAGGACAACTATCAAAAAATTCTAATCACACAGCGACACTATCCCGACCTTCAAGAAATTGATGGAATCCCGATTATTAATATCGTTGATTGGTTACTATCAGAATAGCCTGCCTTTTGTCAGTATACCTAAAAACGCTAGCCACTAATCACATCCGATTAGCGGCTAGCGTTTCCTGTTAAACTCATTATCCCGCCGTTACTTCTGCGAGCTTTTGATCTAAATATTTTTTTAAAGCCCCTTGCGGATGAAAACCCACGACTTTTTCGGCTGGTTGGCCATTTTTGAAAACAACCAAAGCTGGAATACTCATGATTTGCAACTCTTCTGCTAGTGCTTTGTTTTGGTCAACATCTAATGATGCAAACTTAATTTTGCCATCGTATTCTTCATCTAATGCTTCTAGTGCTGGCGTCTGCATCTTACATGGCCCACACCAATCCGCCCAAAAATCAACGACCGTTAAGTCAGTACCAGCAGCAACAGTCGCAAACTGATCACCATTGATTGGTTCAATCATCTTAGTCCCTCACTTCAAATTCATTTACTCATTATCATAGCACGTTTAGGAACTAACTTTCTCAATTGAAGTTTCAAATCTAATGACTAGTTAAGGCATTTCCGTCAGCATCTAATGTGAACTCACCAGTTGATGATAATCCATTCACAGATAATACTTTTTCAAATTTCGCTTTATCGGAATTAGTTAAGACATACTTATTTTGGATGTATTGTAAATAATCACTCAACGTCATTACTTTTGATTGCATCATTTCAGCATAGATAACGCCAAAATTAATTTTATCAATTTGTTTTTCAGTTAAATCATCGTCTAAATAACGCTCCGTAATATAAAAGTCTTCGTCTTCACCAGTTGACTTAACATCTAACAAATCATATAACACTTGCTCAACAGTCTTATTGGTTGATTTGCCATACAAACGATTAATGTTATTAGCATTATCAGTCTGAACTTCAGTATCAGTCGCATTCATGTCATAATCATAGGCAAACATGTCACCAGCAAATAGGGCCAACCCTTCTTTGTAGCTAATCTTAAAGTCCGTATTATAACTATAATGCGAGGTGTACGAACCACTTGGCAAACCTGCTGTTCGATATAAATTCCAATGAGTCCACTCATGCATAACATTAGCCATTAAATACCGAGATGTAAATGAACTGAGATTAGTTCGATCAGCTAAGACAATATCTGGCGTTCCACTCCCATCATGACCATTACGGTAAAAAGCATTACTTTCATTCAGATGATAGCCCCGTTCATAGGTAATATTAATTGGCGCTAATTCAAAGGTAGAAATACCAGTAAATTGTTTATGTGCCATATCAATTGCACTAGTCAACTCCTGAATAGCTTGTACATAGTAGTTATTAATTCGAGTTGAAATATAGTTGGTTTGATAAGAGGCTTCGTTCCCGGCTTGACCAAATTTTGAATTGCCAACATAATTAATCTGATTATTATTCGGAATTGCCTTAATATACGTAAACTGACATTTTTTGCCAGTTGACCGTAATATATATCCCCGAGACGAATTTCCTAACGTATAGTTAAACTTAATTGTTGAAACATCCGTGGGAATATCAGGTAGTGTGACATTCTTGATTGCGCCCTCACTATCAGTCTCGCCCTCGGCTACCTTAACTGATTTACCATCAGCATCGGCATACGTAATGGTATATTCACTATCCGGAATTGAGGCAGCTTGGTCAGCATCATCATAATAAACACCAATTGTAAAATTATTAACCGTTACGTCTCGACCTGTATCAGCTTGACCGTTAATGTTTAGACTTATAAAAGTACCGATAACAATTATTACACTCAGTATGGTTCCTAAAACAACCCTCAGACTATTCTTTTTCATATTAATTTCACTCCCCTTTTTATTGGTGACCTTTTAAACTAATATTAATTAGCACCATCTACAACGGAATCACAACCGCATTCAAATCGCCATCCAATTTAGTCGTTGCGTATTCAGTACCAAACACACCCGCTGCTTCTTTAAAATCTTCATCATTCACAAAGGCCGGTTGCCAGAAAGTTTCACGATTATTGGCATAAAATGGACATAGATAGAGACGTTGCTTGTCCAAATCAAGCCGAACTGTCGCACCGTAGGCTAAGCACCCACGCTTAACAAACTCCCCATTATTATTGAATACACCGTTGCCGATACTGTAGATTACTGGTGCCTTACCCACATACTTAATTGGCTGTAAGATATGGGGACCATGCCCAATAATCAAATCTGCTCCGGCACTCACGAGTTTTTCGGCCGTTGCTTGCTGGACTGGCATAATTTTTCCTTGGAAATCATTACCCCAATGAGCACTAACAATTACCTTGGCATCCGGATTTTGTTGCTTATAGGTGCGCACATCTTCCCACACCAACGTATCTAAACAATTAACACCAGCCACGTTTGTCTTCGCATAAAAATCAAATAAATTATAGGCTGGATTGCGATACCAATAACCATTGAACAAGGCAATTTTTTGCCCGTGATAGTCAAATTCAACGAAACGACGGCTATCAGTCTGATCAACACCAGCACCTACCGTAGCAATGTCAGCTTGATGAAAGGCCGTAATACTAGCCGTCAATGCTTCTGCGCCCGCATCTTTCGCATGATTATTCCCCATCATCGCTAGATTAAAGTGGCGCCGCTTTAATTCAGCAATCGTTGGCTTAGCCTTAGCATCTAAGACAAATGGCTTAATCCCCGTAAGCGCACTCGGCCCATTAGCAAAGACCGCTTCAAAATTAAAAATATTATAAGCTGTGGCTGAAAAGAACGACCCAATTTTTTCAAATGAATGCCCATAGCCATATTTTTGTAGACCATCATCAATCTGGCGCCGTTGCCGGTCTCGCGTATACATTTCACCAAAGTAAGTGTCACTCAATAAATTAACAATCGGTTGTTTCAACTTAACCGTATTCACAGGTGCTTTAACAGCCGTCGCTGGCAAGCCACCGTCAATCAGTTGTTCCAACTTAGTATCAATATAACTAATATGCGGCGCATTAATAAATGCAATAGCCCGCTTACCCGTTGGTGTATTGAAAAAGATCAAACCGTTACTTTCTTTAGGTCCAAAGAAAACCGAACCATAGCTTTTCCCAG
This sequence comes from Lactobacillus sp. CBA3605, assembly GCF_002970915.1. Taxonomy (NCBI): domain Bacteria; kingdom Bacillati; phylum Bacillota; class Bacilli; order Lactobacillales; family Lactobacillaceae; genus Lactiplantibacillus; species Lactiplantibacillus koreensis. The sequence continues at coordinate 1,615,565 of NZ_CP027190.1, read as the reverse complement.
TTTTTAATAACTGCGACCGCTTCTGATAACTCTTATGACTATTCGCTAATTGTGCCCACTGTAAACTTAATAAGCTCAAAAATTCATTGGGTAATTTAACTAAGGCAGCCCCAATCTTTTCCACATCACTTAAATAAGTCCGTTGCGGATGACGGGTTGGCCGACCGGTAATGTTAACTACCGCTTGGGCCGATAATCCCAATTGCTTGGCCCGCTGTTGTAAGCCTTGAATTGCCGCTCGATTACCGCCAAAGATTGATTCGGCCAAGTTAATAATGACATCCGGTGCTGGCGCAACAATCGCTAGACTTATCAATTCTAACAGCGTATGTGATTCGCCCACTGTTAGTCCAACCTTATTCACACTACGATCGTGATTTAAATCTTGCGTAATTTTAACTAAATCTGTCAGTTTTAACTTGCGATACGTTAAGCGTTCTAAACAACTTAAAATAACTAATAATCGTCCGACACCATTAGTGGTATATGCCGTTGAACTTGGCGCAATCTCAGCAATTGCGACTTGATCAGCACCGTCAACATAGTGTGGCGCCTGTCTTACAAATTGCCGACTAATACGATTGATTTTAGAATTACGACTCGATCCCTTGATAAAAATAACCGTATCCGTGGATAAACGCTTCGTAATCGCTTGAATCAGTAACTCAATTGTCTCAAAATGTCCGCCATAAAGCGCTGGCTTAAATTCGGCTGCAACTTGATCAATCTCTGGACCAAACGTATAGACCGTATCAAACTGACTTTGATTAAATTCCGTCACTAGTTGCTGATAAACTTGGCGAGCTTGCGATTCTAAATTAATAATCCGCCCAACAATAAAAATCTTTTGCGTCTGCGCTGAAACTGGATAACTTTGGGCATACCGCATAAAGTTCGTCATCGAGAGTAACTCGGCATTATGCGTATCATCAATAATAGTGACCTGATGATCCTGAACCGTCGTCTGTTGCAAAGCTTTGACAGCCAAAGCCTGACAACTGGTGGCAAAAGTTGTTAAATCAGCCGACGCCAAATTTCCTATTAACAATTGATGAGCTGCTAAAGCACCAATAATATTACTGATGAGACCTTGGTCAAAACCAGCCACTGTTAACGTCGCCACTACTTTACCTTGATAAGTCACGGTCAGTTGTCCTGTAGCATTGACTTGCCCAACAAAATTACAGGCCGCAGTGGTTCCATACGTCACGATATTTTTCGTATACCGTTGCGCATCCGTTACTACTTCATCAATATTGGCAATATCCCCATTAACCAAAAAGGGTTGACCCGGCTTTAAACCATAGGCAATCCGTGTTTTAAAATCGGCCATTTTGTGTTCATCATAACCACGTTGGCCGACTCCCACCTGGGTTAAGATAGCCAAATCTAGCTTAACATCTTCCACAATGCCTACTTTTTGGCGGCCATACCATAACGATGCCAATGCAATCTCTAAAACATTGTAATCAGCTTTAGAATTATTCAGAACCGTAATCCGCGATGACGTCCGTGAATTATGGTTCAGTGGCGTTTTATTCGCCGTGGTCGTGCATGATAACAAGGTTGCAACTAATTCCTTCATCGTACTTTTTCCAACAGTACCCGTAATGCCCACGTTACGACTAGGATTATGTTGATTGACCCATTTAAAGAGTGTGACCATCGCTACATAAGGGTCTGCGACCTGTAGCTGTGGCACGGTCGTGTCAGCCACCGGATGTTGGACAACTGCCATCTGCAAGTACTGTTGATATTGACTAACTTTGGCATGTGAATCAGCAAAAGTGGTGGCATATACCCCAGTATTACTAGTCCCTCGTTGCCAAGTTGGGACATCCATTGCGAACCATAAATTGGCATTGTCCTTATGTATTAGCTCACCAGAATAAATTGCATAGTGCTCGACCAACGCTTGGTCATCAGCCGGTGGCAGCACCCACTTTCCGTCTAACATTTCAGCAATTTCATGCATACTTAGGAACGTTTCATTACTAATCATTACTTGTCAATTCCTCCGTCTTCAATGACTGATACAATCAGTTTTTATTAATTCAATTATGCCATCGCTTACATTTTTTGTATGCTAATTGCGCTTGCCAACCTGAATTTTTTAATGAATTCAAGCGGATAATCATTAATCTAAATTAGTAACCCCGTGACTCGAAAAAAAAGGACCGATTGCCCTAGCGGTTGGCAATCAGTCCTTTAAGTTAACTTTATTTTTCAGCTAAATGCTTTTCATACGCAGCCTTGATTTCATCAATCAAAGCGGCATCTTTCAAACCAGTCGCTGTTTTAATGACTGTTTCAATTGGTTCATCCTTCAATAATTGTTGTAACTTGACGCTTTCGGCATCATTCGGGTAATCAAAGAAGAACATCATACCAGCAGTGTCCACTAAGGCACTGTAATCACGGCCACGTTCCTTCAATTCACGAATTGGGCGAATGAAACGTTCGTCAAAACCCAACTTCCGAATGGGCGTCCGACCAACCCGTTCGATATCATCGGAAATATAAGGATTTTCAAAGCGACTCAAAATTTTAGCTTGATAAGCGTGATGCACTTCAGGATCAAAGCCCCACTTTTGAATGAGTAAGTCCCCAGTCTCGCCTAAGACGCGTTGCGCTTGGGCAACGACACTGTCATCTTTAACCGCTTCGCCAATCGTCTTGTACCCTTTCATATTACCGGTATAAGCCACGGTTGCATGCCCGGTATTAACAGAGAAGAGCTTCCGTTCGATATAAGGTTCCAAGTCATCTGCATAATCGACCCCTTTTAATTGAATCTTGGGGTTCTTCATTTGCGACTTGTCAATGACCCATTCTTTGAATGGTTCGACTGAAACAAATAACGGATCATCATGTTTTTGTAACGGTACAATCCGGTCAACAGCGGCATTAGGGAAGCCAATATATTGGTCTGCCCATGCTTTTTCGCTATCATCCAAAGCTTCATAAACGGATTGCTTCAAAGATTGACTCCCACCAATCATATTTTCACAAGCAATCACATCTAAAGGCGTGGTATCAGCATTAGCTTGACGTAACTTAATCCCATCCGCAATCAATGGTGCGATGAACTTCAGAATCTTAGGCCCAATCGCAGTCGTGACTAAGTCCGCTTGCGCGATTTCGGCGGCAACGGCTTGTGGATCTTTACCGTTATTAATCCCTTTAACGTCATGAACTTCGATATGTTCTTGGCCTTCTGCCGCCAATTCAATCGTATAACCATGTCGTTTGTTTAATTCATCAATCAACGTTTCGTTAACATCCACGAAAGTAATCTTAAATCCATTGTCCGCTAAGGTTTCACCAATGAAACCCCGACCAATATTACCGGCACCAAAATGTACGTCTAACATGCTAATCAACTTCCTTTAATAGATTAATAATTTCATCTTCAGATTGGGCATCAGCTAACTTCGCCACGTTCGCCACGTCACTACAGTAGATGGCAATCTGTGATAAGAGGTTCAAGTGTTCACCATTTAAGCCAGCAATCCCGAAGATTACTGTGACGGCTTTATCATCGTCATCATTTTCGGGATCACCCCAGCTCACACCCATTGGAACTTGCACCACGGAAATTCCTGTTTTCTTAATATATTTCATGCCATCCTCAGTTCCATGGGGAATGGCAATGAAGTTACCCATATACACGGAAACATCTTGGTTACGTGCCTGCATCGCATCAATATATTCAGGTTCGACACAACCACCGTCGACCAATAATTGACCGGCTAACCGAATCCCTTCCGCTTGCGTGGCAACTTGTTGATTTAAAGCAATCATCTTTTTATCTAAAGCTTCCATTTTTATTCACCTACACTATTTCGTTAGTTCGTTCAAAAATGCTTGACTAATTAATTGATACAATTCCGGGCGATTCCCCGTCATAAAGGCGGTGGTATTCGCTTGGTTTTCAATCACTAGGGCACTTAACTTGCCCATTAAGCGGTTTTCAAAACTATTCATATTTTCTGGACCCAGCATCAGTACGATGCGCTGGAGTTGAATCGTTTGGTCATCCATACTTTTAAACGTTATTGGCGTTGTCAGTTCAAAGATGGCGCAATACGGCGCCGTGACTTGTTGACTTAAAGTATGCACGAGCGCCAGGTTGGTTTTGGGAATACCAACTGGGGCAACCCCAATTCGGTGTAACAATTTCCCGGCCACTTCTAGCGGATCACGAACAAGTTTAGAATCAAGTGAACGCGTGATTTTTACTAGGGTTTCCGCAATCGTCGCCTGCTCATTAGCAATAGCGGTAATTGTGAATCGATCCAAGATTTGTTTTGCCATGGTTAACCGTCGATAGGTCGTGTCGAAGTCTAAAGTGAGTTCCGGCTGGGGGGCCGGTTGCGCATCCACTAATTGGGTACTTGGAAAATACTGGTGGATATAATCACGCAATGCACTCACTTCATTTTCAAGTAACAAGGGACTGACTACCCGATAATTCAACTTGAATCCCGGTAGTTGGGTCGTGGATAGAATCATGTCAAATTGTTTTAAGTCAATCTGACCAAGATTCCCAATCCGAGCCACTTCAATCATGGTAATTTCTGGAATCAACCGTGCCAGACGCGTCTTTAAAATCCGTGCCGTTGTCATCCCATTGGGACATAGCACCAAGACCTTCAACGCCTGATGACTTAACTGTTGTTCATAGGTACTGGCAAAATGAATCAGCAAATACGTTAGTTCATCAATTTGAAAATTTTGATCCGGGAACGTGGCCGCAAAGCCCCGCACCACGGCCGAATATAACTTCGGATACTGAGAACGAACTTCTTGTAATTCCGGACTCGGCGGTACTGGCCCGGGAATGCCGTTCCGTTGTAATGCAATCTGCATGTGCGCCGTCAAATTATTAAGCAGTTGATCATCCGTACCGAACGACCAATCAAAATATTGGGCGACGGCATCAATTAACTTCTTCACTCGATATGTGAGTTGCAAATCATAGTTAGACAACGACGCATCCTGATCAATCCGAAACGTGAGGCCTTTAATCTGCTGGGCTAAAAAGTCAATCTCAGCACCGGTAATCTGGGCTTTCAACGTTCCCGGCAATTGCGTCAAAATCGCTAAGGCAATCCGTTGATACTTTAAGAAGTCATCACGATTGATGCCTTGTAAATACGTCACCCGTTGACCGCGTTGTAACCGCATGACAGCGGTCGTTAGCGTGATAATCAACTGTTGTAATTGACCATCAGGTACTGCGGAAAAATATTGTTTTTTCAGGCTCCGCACCGCTTGATAACAGTACATCAAGACGGTGGTATCTAATTGACTGAGAAAATAAGATTGTTCATCAATCGTTGACACTTCCAACCCACGCTTGAGCTTGCCAATTGTTTTGAAGAATTCGTAGTCATTGATGGCATGATTCAAAATCGTAGCAAACAAACTTCGAATATTACCTTCCGTACCGGCCACTTGAATTCCCCGCGACTTTAAACGTTCAATCGAAAGTTCATAGTCCGCAAAGGGGGTACTCAACGTGTTTAAATCATTGGAAATGGTCGCAATACTGACGTTAAAATCTAACGCTAATTCTTTTAACTTCATCGAACGGTCCGCCATTAAGACGCGACATGCCAAGGCATTCTGCCGTGTTTGCGAATCAAAGGCGGGCGTAATCCCATGACTAGCTGTCAATTGGGCTTTAAAAGCCGTTAATTCCGTCGCCGTCCCACTTAATTGGAACCGATGCTCGTGATTAACAACTTTTAAATGCGCATTTTCAAGAACTAGTTCTAAGTTGCTAAACTCTCGATAGATCGTCCGACGACTGCTATTGATGGCGGTTTCAATCTGACTCATGCTGAGTCCCGTTGGGCTAGCCAACAATAGTTGTAGTAATTCGTCTTGACGTTTCGTGAACTTAACCATGGGTCACCTCATATGATAACGGTTTATTTTAATCCTAAGACCATCTTATCATATTTAGGCGAGTTCAGAAGATCGTCCGTGACTAACACTTGAACGTGTGTATAACGGGTCTTCAAGTTTTTAGCGGCTTCCGAACTGGAAACAACTAAGAGACTGTGGTTATCTTGCAATTCATCAATACCTAAGTTCTTAACGGCAATTGACTTGTTAGCTTTCTTTAAACGCCCTTTCATCAACGACGTTGCCATGGTTGCGGTACCCAAGTGACCATCATGATGCACAAAGACCACTTCGTTAACAACGGTTAAATCTAAGTTATCAGGTAATGCACTCGGATCTTCGGTGGCACTTTGTGGTGCTGCTGAAGCAGGTGCTGGTTCCGGATTAACTTGATCGCGAGCCTTTAGGTTAACGACTACTTGATCATACTTAGGACTGCTCAAGAAGTTATCAACAGCTAACCGTAAAGCGTGCGGCGCTTTTTGGGCAGCTCGATCAGCTAATTCATCTTGCGTGATAACTAATAAGCCTGGTTCATCTTTCAAATTACTGATGGCCGTATTCGTCACGGACATCTCAATACCAGCTTTCTTCACTTTATCCCGTAATAAGGATGCCCCCATTGCGGAAGATCCCATACCGGCATCACAAGCGAAGATGATATGATCAACATCTTTATAAGAAGCAATCACGTCAGCGGCTTCGGCAGGATTAACCGCTTCACCATTTTTAGCATTCTTCATTGCACTCATTTGACCTTGAGCAGCGGCCAAATCTTCGGTGCCCATACTCTTATCACGACGTAAGATAATCGCCGCAACAATGAATGACGCCACCGTTGCTAAGGTAACCCCTAACAAGAGACCAATGTAATTTGAAATGCTACGTGGTGACATGATGAATAGCATGAAGATTGAACCAGGTGATGGCGTTGACTTCAAACCAACATTTAACAAACTAAAGGTCGCCGTACCGGTAACCCCACCAGCGATAACTGCTAAGAACAAGGCTGGTTTCATTAAAATGTATGGGAAGTAAATTTCATGAATCCCACCGAAGAAGTGAATAATCATCGCACTTGGTGCCGAAGCCTTGGCAGTTCCTTTACCGAATAAGGCAAAGGCTAACAAGACCCCAAGACCTGGACCTGGATCTGGTTCAAGTAAGAACAGAATTGATTTACCAGCTGAAGCAGCTGATTGAATCCCAAGTGGGGTTAAAATCCCCTGATTAATTGCATTATTTAAGAATAAAATCTTGGCTGGTTCAATAAAGACATTCGCTAATGGTAATAAGTTAACCTTGATAATCCAGTTAACTCCAGCGGCCATTGCCGCACTAGCACCCGCAACAACAGGCCCAATACCGTAATACCCAACAATGGCTAGTAACATCCCCATAATCCCGGCGGAGAAGTTATTAACGAGCATTTCAAAGCCACTCCGGACTTTATCTGAAATCGCATCGTCCCATTTCTTGATGGCCCAGCCACCAAGTGGTCCCATAATCATGGCCCCAATAAACATTGGAATGTTGGACCCAACAATGACCCCAATGGTCGCAATCGCACCAACGACCCCACCACGATGACCGGCAATCATATTCCCACCGGTAAACGCAATTAGTAATGGTAAGAGATAATTAACCATGGGTTGAATCATCTTAGCCAAATCCGCATTTGGGAACCAACCACCCTTCATAAAGATGGCGGTAATTAACCCCCAAGCAATAAAGGCCCCGATGTTCGGCATGACCATGTTACTTAATGCACTCCCAAATTTTTGTACACGGGCTTTGATACCCGGCTTCTTTGCAACAGGAGCGGATTGGGTTGCAGAATTATTTACATTTGCTGCTTTCATTACACTAAAGCTCCTTCCTTTTTCTTAACGTCTCTATCATATCGAGTATAGAAAACGGTTTCAAGGAGTTCTAGGTAGACCGGTGGCACAGGAAAGTGTGCCAGAATTAAACTCACTAATTCACAAAATAAAAGTTTGGCACACATCTTAAAATCGCTGTTTTAAAAGGAATGATAACCATTTCATAAATTAAATTGCCGTATTAATGATTACGTTTTCACAAACGCTCAATCCAACCACCGTTGAATTCTCTCCTCAGACTCCTATACTAGAAGCAATCAAGGGGGCAACACTAATGATAAATAAAAGTTCTGATTGCACCGAAATATTAGTTGGCAAAGCCGCTAGTATAGATGGTTCCACAATGGTGGCACGTAACGAGGATGGTTACGGCCCGATTAATCCCATTAAATTTGTGGTCCATCCCGCCATTGATCAACCTAATGCGACCTTCACCTCAGTGACGACCGGCGTGACCGTGCCGTTACCCGACCACGCTTACCGCTATACGGGTACCCCGCAGGCAGACCAAAGCGACGGTCAATATGAAGAAGCTGGGATTAATGACTATAACGTCGGCATGAGTGCAACTGAAACCACAGCGACCAATGCCCGTGTTTTAGGTTACGATCCACTCGTCACCGATGGGATTAATGAGGAAGCAATGGTCACATTAGTGTTACCGTACATCAAAAGTGCGAAAGCCGGCGTCCAACGGCTGGGCGCCTTGATCGAAAAATACGGGACTGGTGAAAGCAACAGTATTGCGTTCAATGACCATGATGACATTTGGTTGCTCGAAACCGCTGGCGGTCATCATTGGGGCGCCATGCGCTTACCTGAAGCGACCTATGCAATTGTCCCTAACCAAATGGTCATGGAAGAACTAGATTTAAGCGATCCTGATAACTTTTTAGGTGCCACCGATTTAGTGGCCTTTGTTAACCAAAACCATTTGAATCCCACTCCTGATCACTTTAATTTCCGTCAGATTTTTGGGACCCATGGCGAAGACGATGCTTACTACAACACGCCGCGAACTTGGTACGGGCAAACCTTGTTCAATCCTGAGGTAACCACGCAACAACCGACCGATCAAACGATGCCAATGTATCGTAAACCCAGCCGTTTATTAGCGGTTGACGACGTTCAGTTCTTCCTATCTTCACACTATAATGGCACGCCGTACGATCCATTCGACACCTATGCTTCTGGAACCGTTGCGGAACAAAAGCGGTACCGTTCGATTGCGATGGACCGCAATCAATGCCAATCCATCTTGCAAATCCGCAACGATGTTCCGGCCGAGCAAGCGGCGATTCAATGGGTAACGATGGGCTTGTTCGCTTATGCACCTGCCGTCCCATTCTTTACCAACATTAATGACACACCGCTGGACTACCGCAATACAACGGCCACGGTCGATAGCCATAATGTTTACTGGTTAAACAAAACCTTATCCGCTTTGATTGAACCACACTGGCACGACTTTGCTACCACGGTTAATGCCTTTCGTGAAGATTGCCAATCCTATGCGCTGGGTCGTGTGGCTAAAACGGATGCCATGGTTCAAGGGAAAAATGTAACGACCACTTTAACGCGGGCAAACGCTGAAACAGCCGGTGAGATTTCAAAACGGACCTATGCCTTATTCGATCAGCTGGTTAAACAAAGCTTATTATTATCGGCAACAAGTTGGGAAAAAGGCCAGAATCTATAACTTGATACCCAAAACGCCACCTTGATCAGTTTCAGGGTGGCGTTTTTTCGATTATTTTTCAATCAGCAAAAAAGCATCACAAAACCAAAGCGGTTTTGTGATGCTAAGCTTCTAATATGCGTTTAAATTAATATTTTTTGCTTAATTTGCTAGCTGCGGCTTCATCAATAATAACGGTAACGTTAGGATGATTTTGCAAAATGCTGGCTGGTAAATCTGGCGTGTCAGGACCTTCAATCATGCCCTTAACTGCATCTGCTTTGTTTTCGCCAAAGGCTTCAAGCAATAAGTGCTTGCTCTTCATGATTGAAGCTAAGCCCATTGAGAAGGCTTGCTTAGGCACATCATTTTCGCTGGCAAAGAACCGAGCGTTGGCTTCGATGGTTGATGGTGTCAAATCAACAACATGGGTCGTGACATCACGAGAAGTACCAGGTTCGTTGAACCCAATATGACCATTCCGACCAATTCCTAAGATTTGTAAATCAATTGGATGTTCGTCGATAACCTTATCATAACGTTTAACTTCTTCATCTGGATTAGCAGCTAACCCATTTGGTAAGAATGATGCCTTGAATGGCTTTTGGTCAAATAAATGTGATTGCATGAAGTACTTATAACTTTGGTCGTTGTCTGGTGCAATACCAACATATTCATCCAAGTTAACGGATGTGCAGTTACTGAAATCTAAGTCACTCTTTACGATTTCTTGATAAGTTGTAACGGGTGTTGAACCAGTTGCCAACCCAAATACTTTAGCCCCATCATCTAAGGCATCCTTAAAGACCTTAAATCCTTCTTTGCCGCCGGCAGCTTGATCCTTTACTACGATAACTTTCATAATTAACTGACTCCCTCTTTGTTTGGTATAGTCCAATTGTATATTGGTCTAGACTAAAATTCAAGCAGTTTGTTCAAAATATTTTATTTTTCTTTGTAATCGTTACCATATTCATCATTAATGCCACTTCTTTAATAACATAACAATTGTATTTTTTCATTAATTTGCCTATACTGAAAGTGTTCGTAACTCCGTAAGGCGTGAGAAACCTTACAACTAGCCAAAGCTGTAAAGCTATTGGCTATTTTTTTGGTCTTAATTGCAACCCGTCTGCCGAGCCAATTCCTACTTAATTAACACTAACCTGTCGCCGATTATCTAACTAACACCCATCTGGTACCAATTCAAATAAATTTGCGGTAAACTATTGTCAGCAAAATCCAAGTAATGTGAGGTTTTAACCCATGGAACCAACCTTTAATAAAATGACAGCAGCCGGTTACCACGCGATTGAGCAAGAAATTGCCGAATTGATTGCCCAACGTCCGCACCGCATCAAAGTGCTGGCCGCAGCCGCAGCGCTAGGTGACCGCTCTGAAAACGCCGAATATACGAATGCTAAACGTGATTTGGGCCGTCTGGAGAGTCGCGTTCGCTTTTTAAATAAGCAATTGCAGTACGCTAAAGTCGTTACGCCGGCTGATAATGACCAACTTGATATTGGCAAATCAGTCACGTTAGAATTCATGGACGACCACGACCGCGTGACTTATCAATTAGTCGGTAAACAAGAAGCCAACCTAACTGATAATAAAATCTCATTCACCTCGCCCATTGGTGCCGCCCTGAACCAACACACGGTTGATGACATCGTCACCGTCATGGCGCCCAATGGTCATTATCAAGTTAAAATTATTGCGATTCATAAGGCCTAAAATTTCCCTCATCAACTCACTGACAAGCACCATACCTAAGACTGCTTGCTTTACTACTATCTCTATTATTTAAACTTATGCTGATACCCAATCATATCGTTTAAGGAACTTATCTGATTGATGCTTGGGTTCAGACTGTTTGGTATTTTCCTTAGCCTGATGTAATTTAAAGTTAACATCCAAGTTAAGGAGTAATTGACTAGAAATACCCATAACTGTTTCAATTCGTAAAGCCAATAACTCATTTATGAATCGTTTGCGTTTAAGAATATCTGAAATGTTTTTCTGACTAACGCCTAATCGAGCGGCTAAATCAGTTTGGGTAATTTGATAAAAGTCCATGGTTTCTTTAATTAAATCGGCAGCTGAACTTGTGTGATACTTCCGAATAATATTCTCGCGATGCAACATACTCTTCAACTCCTTAATGATAGTCTTCAATCTTTATAATTTGAACAGTTACAATTGATGACTTTTCAACTGAAAATTGATCAGCTTTATCGTAACCCTCAAAAACAATGCGGAAATTCTTGCTGACATCAACGGCAAATTTGCCTTCTAAATTGTTACGCAATCGATGACAGCGAGGCGGTGGATCAAAAGGAATTTGCTGCAGCGTATCAGCAGCGTTGAACTCATCAAGGCGAGCTTTAATTCGTTTAGCTCGATCATGGCCAAAAGTTTTAACTAGCAAACGGGAATCGTTCAATATTTTTGTGAGCTTGCGATTTTCAGCAAAGTACTCCATACATTCTTCCACCTCAATAGTCATTATACCGTTATGGTATAATATAGTAAAGCGATTTTCTTAATATTATTTTTAATCATCTGTCACAATCAAGAACTGTATACGAGTATTCCTAAGCCAATAAGTTTTATCAATCGGTTTGGTTTCTAAATTGATAACCACAAAATATTAGATGTACAATCTAAGTTAAAGTGAACCCAAATTTTCCTCATCAACACTGGTTGATAAGGAACCCCAAAAAATAAGTGTGTTAAGAATTTTGCGAATTCTTAACACACTTATTTTTTGTCCACGTCATATTTTTAAATGTCGTAATCCAGCCTAAAATTCTTGATAAACAGCGGGGTCCTGAGCTTTCAGTCGGCCATCCGCCTGATTTAACCCATTAATGGTTGCCATATCTGCCGTCGAAATTTCAAAATCAAAAATGTCGAGATTGCCGGCTTGTCGTCCGGGGGTCGAAGACTTCGGAATTGGCAGTACCCCGAGTTGCGTTTCCCAGCGTAAGATCAATTGACCCACATTTTTGTCATAGGTAGCCGCCAGCTTTTTAAGCGTTGGATTTTTTAACAGCTCACTGGCCCGTCCAAGCGGGCTCCAAGCTTGCGTTAAGATACCGTGCGCCGTGTCATAGTCACGCTGATCCGCTTGATTGAAGTACGGATGGAGTTCAACTTGATTAATCACCGGTAGCACACCCGTTTCCTGCGCTAGGCGATCCAGATGAGCTGGCAAAAAGTTCGATACGCCGATTGACCGCACCAGCCCAAACTTTTGGGCATCAATCAAAGCCTGCCAAGCTTCTACATAGTGGTCCTCCTTAGGATTGGGCCAATGAATCAGATAGAGGTCATAATAATCTAACCCTGCCCGATATAAGGATTCTTCAATCGTCGCAATCGCTTCATGATAAGTATGATGCCGGCCGGGCAGCTTCGACGAAATAATTAAGTCAGAGCGCGGCACCGTTGTCCGCCGCACTGCTTCACCAACGGCCCCCTCGTTTTCATAATTGAAAGCCGTATCCAATAACCGGTATCCGCGATCAATGGCACTATCAATCACTTGAACACCTTGTGCACCATTCAATTTATAGGTTCCAAAGCCAACCTTTGGCACCGTTAAGCCATCGCGTAATGTATAAGTTTCCACACTAAATTCCTCCCGTCTTATGACCGATCCGCTAATGCATCGCGAATCGCTGCTTCAAATGTTTCTGGTCGCGTAGTAGGTGCAAACCGATTTAAGACGCGCCCATCACGACCAATTAAAAATTTTGTGAAGTTCCATTTAATCCGACCATGTCCCGCCGTTTGTTTCAGGTAAGCAAACAATGGATCTTCGTCCTCACCATTGACTAACACCCGTTTGGTCATCGGAAAAGTGACGCCATAATGCCGTTGACAATAGTCATGGGTCGCCGCATCATCCGCCTTTTCTTGGTGAAATTGATTCGAAGGCAAGCCTAAAACGACTAACCCCTCAGCTTTATATTTTAGATACAACGCTTCTAAGCCTTTAAACTGCGGTGCTAAGCCACAATTACTAGCCGTATTAACAATTAAAATCACTTGCCCACGATACTGCTCTAATGCGAGTAAGTCGCCGTTCATTTCAGTCTCTTTAAAATCATATATTGTTGTCATCCTAACAACCTCCAACTTGACTGCCACTTGATTAACTTGCAAGTTTACTAACTTATAGTAAAGCACAAAATCAAGATTTTCCAATGAACTTTGCTCACCCTTGGTAAGAAGTCGTTGCATGCCCCACTGAATTCGGTTACACTAAGCGTAACATTCATAGCAACTGGGGTGCCAAACGGCTGAGATAATACCCATTGAACCTGAATCTGGACAATGCCAGCGCAGGGAGCAATGCTTTTAGGGAACCATCAATACGGACTTTAGCCGGCCACCACTAGTTATTTATGACTAATGGTGGCCGTTTTTAGTCTACCGAATGCATGAATGCCACATTATTGGGGAGGTTTTATTGATGAACTGGACAAAAGCATGGCATTTAAGTGATATTATTTTGATTGCGTTAATTGGGATTTTTTTTGGCGCAATTTTTATGGGAACTAACTATGTTTACGATGTTTTAACGGCCCTCTTAGCGCCCGTTGGACTATCGGGACTCGCAAATGAACTCTTATTGGGCCTTTGGTGTATGCCAGGGATGTTAGCTGGCTACCTCATACGCCTAAAAGGGGCGGCGACACTGGGGGAACTACTCGCTTCAATCGTCGAAATGTTTTTTGGTGGTCAATGGGGCATTTCAACTTTGATTTCGGGGGTAACGCAAGGTATCGGCGCTGAATTAGGTTATGTGGTCACCCGTTATCGACACTACGACTGGTTAGGCCTGACTACTTCAGCCCTGACGACCACCATTGTCACCTTTGCTTGGGACTTGGCCCGCAACGGCTATATCAAGCTCCAACTTTGGTTACTAATCTTGTATTTCGTCGTCCGCTTCTGCTCCATGTTCTTATTCGGCGGCGTCTTAACTCGCTTAATCACCAATTTATTAGATCGTAGTCATGTTTTTACAACGCACACTAATTAGAAAAGGGGCTTTTTGATGGCAACGATTGCGCTTAAAAAACTCACTTACACGTATCCGGCGGCGCAAACGCCCATCTTTGATCAGGCAACGCTCACCTTTCCGGCCCACCGGTTCACTTTACTCACGGGGCCATCCGGAACAGGCAAATCCACCTTACTCAAATTGATGGCCGGCTTATTACCTGCAACCGCCGCTACCGATGCTATTTATTATGATCAAACACGGCTCACCGACTTACCGCTCACCAAACGTGCTGGTCAAGTCGCGTTAATGTTTCAAAATCCGAACCAGCAATTCGCTATGGATACAGTTGAAAATGAATTAATCTTTGCGTTAGAGAATCGCCAAGTCGACCCGGCCGCCATGCCAGCAAAAATCACCCATGCTTTAGACTTGGTCGGCATCGGGGCACTCCGCCACCGTTTGTTGGATCAGTTATCCGGTGGGGAAAAACAAAAAGTCGCTTTAGCGGTCATTGTCGCCATGGATAGTGATGTCATTTTATTAGACGAACCTTTTGCTAGCGTTGATCCAGCCGCCCGGGCAAGTCTGTTACAGTGTCTCGTTCAGCTCCGTGACCAAGCTGGTAAAACCATTATTTTAGCGGACCATGATTTCACTGGTTATGCTCAACTCATTGATAATCTGGTCCAGATTACTGCAACCCAAGGCCTAGCCACGTTGCCATCCAATCAGTGGGTCTCATTACTAACGGCCTTTGAAACGCCAACCTGGCCCTTACCGGCGCCAACTGCGACGCCCTTGTTTAAGCTTGCTAACGTGCAACTAACGGCCGGAACCCGGCTCTTGTTAGCACCCACTGACCTATTGTTATGTCAGCATCACAATACCTTGATTACGGGCCCAAATGGCAGCGGCAAATCAACTCTTTTTGAAGCACTCGTCCGGCTGGCACCCTATCTAGGCACGATTAGTTACGCTGGCCGTGACATCAAAAAAATCAAGCGTACCCCATATGCGCGACAAGTCGCACTCTTATTCCAAGAGGCTGAGACACAATTCTTAACGATTACCATGGCTGAAGAATTAGCGCTTAGCCAGCAACACGCTTATGGGGACTATTTCACGCCAGCCCGTATTCAGGCAGCACTACAACAGCTGAATCTAGCCGACCACACCGACCAAGTCATCTATACGTTAAGTGAAGGTCAAAAGAAAAAGCTACAGATATTAACGATGCTCATCATGCAAACGCCGGTATTACTCATGGACGAACCGCTAAAGGGGCTGGACTTAGCTTCGGTGCATGCCTTAGTCACATTATTGCAGACCACCCAAACGGCCACTCAGCAAACCCTGATTATTATTAGTCATCAGTTAACCGGTCTGACCCCTTTAATTGATTATCATTTGCGGTTTGAGCAACAGCACTTACGTTATCCGGAGGTGCACGCATGAATCCTAGTATTAAGCTATTACTACTATTAATAGTTGCTTTAGAAATTTCGTTTACGACGATTATCAGCCTCAACGTTGCATTAGTCATTTTAGCCATCATCAACCTGCTTTGGCACGGGACCAAGTTGCGCACGCTCGGCTGGTTATTACTGGTACCATTGCTGCCCGCCATCGGTTTATGGAGCACGCAATATATCAACGGTAGTGGCAATCGGACCATGATGGCCTGGGTGTTATTTACCCGGATTTATGCGTTCGTCTTTACTGGAGCAACCTTCACGCTAACGACGAACATTCTCCAATTAGCTGATTCTTTAGAACAAAATTGGCATTTACCCGCTAAGTTTGCCTACGGGGTCTTAGCGGCTTATAACCTGGTTCCAAAGATTCAGCACGAAGTCAAAGTGATTCACACGGCAGGCTTAATGCGTGGTCAGGCGCTAAGTTCCTGGTCACCCAAGCTGTACTTTAAAGCCGTGCTAGTGGCCGTTAACTGGGCACAAAATCTAGCGCAAGCGATGACCTCCCACGGTTTTGTCGAAGACGCCGCGCGCACCCATTATCGACAAGTGCCATTGCGATCACGCGATTGGGCCCTCTTAATTAGCGGTATTATTTTAATGCAACTCGGGGTCTTCGTCATTCCTTGGCACTAACCTAAAATCGGCAGTCATTCAGATACTGAGAATGACTGCCGATTTTTAGATTAAGTGACAGATACTGACTTTTAGCCCACACGTTTTATATTAACTTATTTTAAGGCCTCAATTTGCATACGCAAGGCTTGGATGTCAGCGGTTTTAGCGGTTGGATCTTGCATTAATTGATCATACTTGAACTGTAACAATGGTAAATCTGACGGTTGGGCCGCTTGCGTGGCAACTTGGGCTGGATCAATCAAAGTCCGGTCGGCGAAGGTTAGCGTCCGCGTCACGACCTGTTGCCGAAAAGTCGCATCATGAGAGACAAACAAGACCGTGCCGGGATAATGCTGCAAGTAAGCAGCTAATGCATCTAAGGCGGCAACGTCTAAATAATTGGTCGGTTCATCCAGAATTAAGACGTTGTACATCCCGACTAAAATCCGGGCCAGTTGAAGCTTGACCAATTCACCACCACTCAAGCTTGCCACGAGTTGTGAATAGAATCGAGCCGGCAATCCCAGGGCGCCCAAAACGTTACGAATCGTTTGATCCGGCAACGCACTGGTCGCACGGACTGTTTTCCAGACCGTCAACTGACCGTCTAGTAGCGTCATATCTTGATTAAAGACACCAATTTTAGCGGTTGGCGCCACGGCTAGGCCCGCCGTTCTAGCTTGAATAGCCTGTAATAATGTTGTTTTGCCACAGCCATTCGGACCGACTAATGCCACCCGTTCGCCCGGTTTGAGTTGCAAATTAAGTTGGTTTAAAATCGTTTGGTTGAACGCCCTTAACGTAAAGTCCGTCGCAGCAACGACTGTTTTACCCGTCAATGGCGGAAAGTCGGTTGCCACTAATTTGAAACCAGTCGCAGTCACTGGTTTGGCGACGGTCGCTTCACGCGCCCCCCGCTGGCCCAAGCTACTAGCACTGCGTTCCAACTTGGCAGCCGTCGCTTCACGTAACGATTTTGAATTAGCCCGTTCCGCTGGTGTTAAACGCCGATTGCCCCGCCGAACCCGTTGAGCCTTTTCACGCCGTGCCTGCATGGCCTGTTGTAACTCCTGCGTATGCCGTGTTTGACGGTCATACGCATTCTGTTGACTGGCTAACTGTTGCGCCTGCACTGCGGCATAAGCCGCATAATTACCAGCATAAGCCGTAAATTGGTGCTGGGCAACGGCCCACGTCTGGTCAGTCACCGCATTGAGCAACTGGCGATCATGGGAGATGAGCACTAATAGGCCGCGATATTGCTGTAGCTTTTTAATCAACCACGCTTGATGCGTCTCATCCAAATTAGATGACGGTTCATCCAAAATCAGAATTTCTGGTCGCTCCTGTAACGCCTGCCGCACCCGGGCCAACATAGCTTGCCCACCACTGCGGTCATGATTCGCTGCAATTTGTGGCACATAGCTGACTGGTGCATCGACCAATACTTGGCCGGTATAATCCTGATCGGCACCTGTAATCAGGTGGGCCAGGGTCGATTTACCAGCCCCATTGCGACCCACGACACCGATATGTGCCGAACCCGTCGCTTGTAATTGGTCAATTTCAAACAACGTTTGACCATTAATTTGTTTTTCAATTTTGCTTAATTTAAGACTTACCACGTTAAATTCCCCCTTAAATTCAGGGATTAAACTGGGCACAAAAAAAGTGCTCTCAATTAAGAGACCACTGGCATTTAGTATCCTGCCAGCCCAACTAATTAATCCCAAGAAAAGACAGTTGACCCCTTAAAGAGTGGTCAAAACTGTTCAATTACTCGCATTAATTAGTTACGCATTGGCTGAATACCCCGTTTTTCATAAGTTGTGTTATAGATTAACATGCTTTAATTTATTTTGCAACTAGGCTGCAAAGGCTTTAAACTGAAGCTAAACAATTCAAAGGAGCCAATATTTTTGAAAAAAATAAGTGCCATCGCCATTTTTGCTTTTATCGGTGGCGGTAGTCGTGAATGGCTCAGTCTGCTCATCAGCTGGCCGCAACATTTTTGGCTAACCGTCATTATTAACGTGACGGGTGCTTTCCTATTGAGTCTCGTAACGCAATTACTCCCAACCTGGCTATCGCTGTCCGAAGCGGTCATCACCGGGTTAAGCGTCGGCCTCATCGGTAGTTTTACCACCTTTTCTACTTTCACATTTGAAACCTTGCAACTCCTCCACCAACATCAGCTAGGTTTAGTAGGCGCTTATGTTGGTGCCAGCTTAGGATTAGGACTCGTCGCCAGCCTAGCAGGAAATTTACTGAGTCATTATTGGCTTACTAAGGGGGCGACCTCATGTTGATGGCAGTTAGTCTAGTTGGTGGCGGTGCGTCACTGGGCGCCCTCACCCGCTACGGTGTCATGACCCTCGCCAAGCCACTCAATCGTCGTTTCGCCTTACCCCTGGCTACCCTCATCATCAATCTTGTTGGCGCCTTACTCCTTGGCTGGGATTTGACCAGTTCATTGCCGCCGTTATGCCAACTTTTCTTGGGGGCTGGCATTATGGGTGGCCTGACAACGTTTTCCACCATGATTAACGAAATTATTTTATTAGCGCGTCACCACCATTGGGTCACGGCCAGTTGGTATTTAGGCCTCAGCTTTTTCGGCGGCTTAAGTTTTGTCTGGCTAGGAACTTTGCTTTAACCCACCATCAACCTGAACTGTACTTTTTATTTTACGCCAAAAAGCCGTCAGTCGTAATCAACCAGTGATTACGACTGACGGCTTTAAAAATAGCTTGAATTTACTAATTACGAAATGGGCTGGCAACTAAGGCTAAACCACCGATGGCTAGCACGGCAACACCTAGCCATAAGGCAATCCGAATTAAGAATAGGCCGACCACAATCATAGCCGCCAATCCAATCAGCCAAAAACCAACTTTAAAGACAACTTTCAGCAACCAAAAGCCAATTACTAAAGTAATCAATAACCCGATCATCTATGCGCTCAACAAACTGAGCTTCCCTCCTTACGGTCATCACAACCGCTGGTTGAACAAACTTGTTCTCAACGTTAAGTTTAGCATGGGCTGGCACCCAACGCCTACCGTCCAGTTCCAAGTTTAGGAAAGCTTAATTACTGTTGTAATGCGGCGACTTGGCGCACCATTGCTAACTCTTCGTTGGTTGGAATTAACATGACTTTAATCGCTGAATCGGCGCTACTAATCACACCTTCGTTACCGGCAGCATTCAAGTCAGCATCCAGCTTAAGACCAAAGATACTTAATTCATCAACAATTTGTTGCCGTAATTGCGCATTATGTTCGCCAATCCCACCGGCAAAAATCACCGCATCGGCCCCGTGCAATTCAGTCAAGTAACTACCAGCATACTTCGTAATACGGTTCACAAAAATATCAACCGCTAACTTCGCTTGCGGATTAGTCGTTTCTTGGGCTTTAATCTCGCGCATATCTGGTGAAATCCCTGAAACACCAAGTAATCCTGACTTGTTATTCAACATCATCATGATTTCATTGGGATCGCTAATCTTTAGGACCTGCATTAAATAAGGCAACACAGCTGGATCGACATCCCCAGCACGCGTCCCCATCGTAACACCCGTTAATGGCGTAAAGCCCATCGAAGTATCATAAGCTTTGCCGGCTTTAACGGCGGCTAATGAAGCGCCACTACCTAAATGTAGCGTGACCAAGTCGACTGCTGAAACGGGCTTACCCAATAATTCAGCCGCCCGATTAGTCAAATAGCGGTGTGAAATACCATGTTCGCCATACCGGCGAATATGGTATTTTTGTGTTAATTCATACGGTAAACTATAAATCGCGTTCATCTCTGGTAAATCCGTAAAGAATTGACTGTCAAAAACAGCATACTGCTTCACATTAGGTAAGGTTTGTGCCATGGTTTCAATCCCTTTTGCTTCCATCGGATTGTGTAACGGCGCAAAGTTACTTAACTGCTTAATCGTATCCAAGACGGCTGGCGTTACTTCCACTGCGTGCTTGAAAGTTTCACCACCGGCAACCACGCGATGGGCCACCGCCGTAATTTCTGCCAACGTTTGAATCACATGCAACCGTTGTAATTCTGCCAACATCATTTGAGCCGCTTGGTTCTGGTCCAAATTATCAACCACGGTCTCAAATTTTTGATGGTCACCGTACTTAATCGTAAAGATTGAGCCGGGCATACTAATTCGCTCTACCATACCGCTAGCTAGCACCGTTTCAGCGGGCATTTCAAATAACTGCCACTTTAACGACGAACTACCAGCATTAATAATTAATGTTTTTTGCATCGAAATATCAACCTCCCATATAATAGAATACCGAATTTTCATGAAAAGTGTTGAATTATTTTGAATGCGGTATACTAAACCTACGTTTATCTTCAAGCAAAGGACGGTTACTCATGTCAATTTCAACCGAACCAACCGATACACAACTCGTCCAAGCTGCGATGACCCGGCAGCTTTTTCGGACTAACAAACAAATTACAGCTCTAACCCGCGCCATTGGTCAAGTGGGTGATGCCACCGACCTACAAGTCAAAGGCACTTTACTAAAAACCTATGCGAGTCAAATCACTGGTCATCAGCAGACCGTGACCTTGCCCGATTATCGAACCCCTGGGCAGACCATTACGATTCAACTCGATGTCGCTAAGTCGATTATGGTCAATGCCGAAGCTTACTTCCATGCTTATCGCAAAGCCAAACGTGGCCTAGCAACCGTCACTGAACACTTGCAAACAGCTAAGCAGCTTCGCCAAGCACAACTCGACCGGCAGGCCAGCTTTCAACCGACCGACGCCGCACAAGTTGCCACGCTAAAACAAGCATTGATTGCTGAAGGCGCCTTAAAAATGCATGTTTTACATTCATCAAAAGCGCCCGAACCAGCACATCCGCGTCGCTTTTACACGAGCGACCACGTGTTAGTGGAAGTTGGTAAAGATAGCGATCAAAACGATCACTTGACCCTGACTGCCCGTAAGGATTACTACTGGATGCATGTAAGCGAACTCGCTGGGTCACACGTGGTCATTCATAGCAATCACCCTAGCCAACAGACCTTAACCGAAGCGGCCGTCTTGACGGCTTACTACAGTAAAGGCCGCAAATACCCACGGGTTCCGGTTGACGTCTTAAAAGTTAGTCAACTTCGAAAGCCGAAGGGCGCCAAATCTGGCCTCGTCACTTTTAGTGGTCAAGCGCAGACGATCACTGTCCGACCGGATGCCACATTAGTCAAACAGTTACGGGTTCAAGCTGATTAACACGCACTTTGAGCCAAAAAATAATCGCCGCAAGAATTCAAAAAATTCTTACGGCGATTATTTGGTATCGGTCATCACCGATACTAAAACAAGCTTTTGGGCTGACTAGTTAACGCTGCCACCAGGGTTCTTTCAAAAAGACAATCTCAGTCACATCGCTGATGGCAATTTGATTAACAATGCCGGCCTGTTGATTTAAGAAGACGGCCGTATCATTGACCGCTGCGATTAAGCCGCTGGGATTGCGCCCATCCGTTAAGCCTAATCGCACCACACAATTCAATTCATACGCTTGTAATAACGACGCTTCAATTGTTTTCAGCTGTTCCATTCAGATCACCTCATCGAAAATAGTATCCTAATCATAGCACATTTACAGAACGCATGTTCGATATTTAAAGTTACAGTTTGATTACTTTTTAGTCTACCGACCTAGGCTAAAATTTGCTTAATCGTGGTCACTCCGGTAGCACTAAAAGTTAACGGCTGCGTCGCTGCTGAATGAGTCAATTTAAATTCCCCGCCATTTTTAAAAGCCAACTTGCCGATTATAATAGCTCACATAGGCGCGATCTTCCGCTGGCACCACGGTCAACTTCGTCACACTGGCATTATCCGGTTCAGGAATACTCATCGGATCAGCCGGTTTTAAGATAGCAAGTAACATCGCCTTCACTGTAAACCCGTGCGTCACCACGATAATCTGCTCAGTTGGATGGGTTTGTGCCGTCGTCGTTAAGAAGTCGGTCACTCGTTGGACCACATGATCAAACGACTCTCCAGCCGTTGCAACCTTGATATAACTTGGCAAGACGTCATGTAAGGCGGGATCAAAATATTGGGGATACTGCGCTTTTAGCTCGGCATTTTTTTGACCATCCCATTGACCATATGAGATTTCAAGTAAGCGCTCATCGAGTGTGATCGGCAAATCACGACCATGATTTAGAATAGCGGCAGTCGCTTGCGTCCGAGCTAACGGACTCACGATTAAGCGGTCAGCAAAACTAATGTCAAAACGTGCTTGTAGTGCTTGTGCTTGGCGCTCACCAACCGCATTTAAATGCGTAATAGCGGTATTAATCGTCCCTTGTTTTAAGTCTTGAGCATTGGCAGTCGTTTGACCATGCCGGACAATATAGAAAGTAGTCATCAGCTGAATCTCCTTGCATTAATTGGCTTAGTTGCTTTTCATTATGCCACAATAATTTTAGTCATGTTAGCTTGACAAATTTTTACCGGCTTGGTAGATTTAAGGCAACGAAATTTTAGGAGTGGTCAGCATGGTTATTAATCGTCAAGCTAACTTAATCGTCTCCTCCTGGTCAACACAGACAACTGTGTCGGCCTAGTTTTGCGTTCCAACAAAGCCCGCGCACTTGTCAATGACCATTGATGACGCGGACGGTTATAACTCCTGACTTTAAGTCCGCGTAATCAAAATTGATTGCGCGGACTTTTTTTAGCTAGTCGTCCGTTAATTTGAAAGTGGGGATATTAATGCCAATTTATAATTTTTCCGCCGGTCCGGCCGTCATGCCGCAATCAGTGATTGCTCAGATTCAAGCTGAATTACCATCATTTCAAGGATCGCACATGAGTATCATGGAACTTTCACACCGCTCCCAGTTATTTGACCAGGTTATCACTGATGCTGAAGCTGATTTACGGACGCTGATGCAAATTCCTGATAATTATCGCGTGCTCTTCTTTCAAGGTGGTGGCACCTTACAATTCACCGCCGCACCGTTAAATTTAGCGATTCAACATCATCATATCGGTCTCCTCGATAGTGGTCATTGGGCGAGTCGGGCTGCGGATGAAGCCACGCGCGTCCACACTAAAGTCGATATTTTGGGTAGCAGTGCGGCGACTCACTTCACCACCTTACCGACCCTCAATCAGCCGGTCGCAACTGACTTAGACTATGTCCATGTCACAACTAATAACACGATTGAAGGCACAGCCTATACCACTTTACCTGTCACAGGGACCGTCCCCTTAGTCGCCGACATGTCGTCTAACTTTTTAGGCCAGATTTACAACGTCGCCGACTTTGGGATGATTTTTGCCGGTGCTCAAAAAAATCTCGGTCCAGCTGGCTTAACCTTAGTCATTGTTCGTGATGACTTAATTGGGCACGCAAAACACCTGCCCAGCATGCTTGACTATCAGCTCTTTGCAACCAAACGGTCGATGTTCAATACCCCGCCAGTCATGGCCATTTATGCCGCTGGACTAGTCTTGAAATGGCTCAAAACACAAGGTGGCGTCGCCGTCATGGCCCAACGTAACCGCCAAAAAGCGGCTTTATTATATGACTTTTTGGATCAATCCACGTTGTTTAATAATCCCGTCGCCCCCGCTGACCGGTCACTGATGAACGTCCCTTTTAAGACGGTTAGTCCAGCCTTAGATACGCAAGTGATTGCCGGTGCTACTCAAAATGGCTTATTGAATTTAAAAGGTCATCGCTTATTAGGCGGCATGCGTGCTAGTTTTTATAACGCTATGCCAATCGCTGGTGTGCAAGCACTCGTTGATTATCTCGCCACTTTTGAAGCCACTCATAAAGGAGTTCAGTCAAATGTATCAAATTAAAACTTATAACGCGATTGCCCAAGCCGGCTTAGACCGGTTTACCAGCGATTACCAACTCAACCAAACCGATGATCCTGATGCTTATCTCATTCGCTCAGTCGACCTCACGCACCAACCCCTACCAGCAACACTCAAAGTGATTGCCCGCGCCGGAGCTGGCGTCAATAATATTCCCATCGCCGCCGCTACTAAAAATGGGACGGCGGTTTTCAACACACCTGGCAGTAACGCCAATGCGGTTAAAGAACTCGTCATTGCGCTCTTAATTGTGGCCTCACGGAACTTAATCGAAGCCGCTAATTATTCAGCCCGCCACACTGAAGCAGACGTCTCGCAACGCACCGAACATGACAAAACCAAATTCAACGGTACCGAATTATACGGCAAGACGCTCGCCGTCGTTGGTCTGGGACATGTCGGGGTCTTAGTGGCGAACGCGGCCCTCGCCCTCGGGATGAACGTTGTCGGCTACGATCCGTACCTGTCAGCCAACGCTGCCTGGAATATTTCCAAACAAGTCCAGCGCGCCGCTACCTTACCGATGGCCGTTAAAGATGCAGATTATGTCACCGTTCATGTCCCTAAAAGTGCGGCAACTTTAAACTTAATTGGCGCCCCTGAATTGGCTGCAATGCCAGCCAAGGTCCAATTATTCAATTACGCGCGCAGTGGAATTGTGGATAATAGTGCCGTTTTAGCAGCCATCAAGACTGGCCAAGTGGCCCACTATTACACTGACTTTGGTGAACCGAGCTTGGCTAACCAAGCCCAGGTCACCGTCACTCCCCACATCGGCGGATCGACCATCGAGGCCGAAGTTAACGGGGCCACCGCAGCCGCCCAAGCCATCATGACTTACCTTGAAACGGGCAATGTTCAAGATGCCATTAACTTACCCAACCTAAGCGTGCCATTTAATGCCGCCAATCGATTCACTATCATTCATCAAAACGTGCCCAATATGGTTAGTCAAATCACCGCAACACTAGCAGCAGCAGGGCTCAATATCGCGTCAATGGCGAACGCTGCTAAGCAGCAAACCGCCTACACCATCATTGATATTGATGCGCTTGACCATACCCGTAGTCAGCACTTAATCACGACACTCAACCAAATTCCGGCTGTTGATCGCGTCCGGCTACTTAAACGACCTTACTAAACCAAAGCTACTCTGACATTGTTAGGTGAATTCTTTTACTAAGCAGTCCCGGTGAAACCCACCGCTGGGACTGCTTTTTTGATGTCCGGCTAAAAATAATTTTAATTTTAAGTTGATTTTAATCTATTTTTAATGTATTCTCATCCTTATATCATAAAAGGAACTAGGGGGTCCCCGCTCATGAAATGGCAAAAAATCACTGCGGCACTTGCCGTCACTGCCACCATCGGGCTATTATTAGCCGGTTGCGGCAAAACCAACTCGTCCAGTAGTAACAGTCAATCAACTGGCAAACTAGCCAGTTCACAAGTTTTAAATTGGTCTGAAAATGGCCAAGATTTATCCACACTAGATCCATCACTAGCAGTCGACGTCATTAGTGGCACCATGATTAGTAACTCACAAGAAGGCCTTTATCGCATTGGCAATGATAGTAAAATCACGCCGGGCATTGCGACTGCCACCAAGATTTCTAAAGATAAGTTAACCTATACCTTTACGTTACGTAAAAATGCCCATTGGAGTAACGGCGACCAAGTCACGGCGCAAGACTTCGTTTATGGTTGGCGCCGGAGTGTCGATCCCAAGACGGCCTCACAATACGCTTACCTCTACTCCGGCATTAAAAATGCCGATAAAATCACCAGTGGCAAAGCAAAGCCCACAACTTTAGGGATTAAAGCTGATGGTAAGTACCAGTTAACTGTCACGTTAGAAAAACCCATTGAGTATTTCAAGCTATTGATGGGCTTTGATGTTTTCTTCCCCCAAAACGAAAATGCCGTTAAAAAATATGGTAAAGCCTATGGGACCAGCTCTAGTAAAATGGTCTACGATGGGCCGTTTAAAATGACTGGTTGGGAAGGGACCAACGCTACTTGGACCTTAGTTAAAAACGACCAATACTGGGACAAAAAGAATGTCCACCTAACCAAGATTCATGATCAAGTCATCAAATCAACCACGACCGCCTTTAACTTGTTCCAGAGCGGTAAGCTTGATATGGCAACCTTATCTGGTCAACAAGTTAAAAACGAAAAGAACAACAATAAGTTAGTTATTCGCAAATCTTCCCGCCTAAATTACTTGGAATTCAATCAAAAGAAAGTTAAGGCCTTAGCCAACACTAAGTTGCGTCAAGCCATGTCCTTAACGCTCAACCGGAAACAGCTCGTCAATAATGTTTTAGGTGACGGTTCGGTCACGCCAAAGGGCTTTGTGACCGCCGGCTTAGCGAAAGATCCAACCACTGGCAAAGACTTCGCCACGGAAAATACTGTTAACAGTTCAGTGACCCAAGACAATGCCAAGGCCAAAAAGCTCTGGCGTGAAGGCTTGGCAGCGGTTGGCAAAAAGAGCTTAACATTGACTTTAACGCATGATGATACTGATCAGATGAAAGCTCTATCAGAATATGTTCAAGGCCAATTAGAAAAAGAATTGCCAGGCCTAAAAATCACGAGCATCACCGTTCCTTATAAGACACGGATTGCTCGAGAAACTGCCGGGAACTTCCAATTGGTACTATCCGCATGGCAAGCTGATTTCTCCGATCCAATTTCAGATTTAGGTATCATGACCTCAACGAACGATTACAACTTCGGTAAATGGGCCAACTCAGATTACGATGCCGCAATTACGACTGCCGCTAATACGACCAACAGCAAAACTCGTTGGGCGGCTTTAGCCAAAGCTGAAAAGATTATCGGGACTGACCAAGGCGTCGCCCCACTTTCACAAAACGTCATCGCCCAGATGGTTAATCCAAAGCTAAAAGGTTTAATTTACAATACTGCGGGCATTAACTATAATTTCAAGTCCGCTTACATGGCTAAATAACTGCACCAAGTCACATTGAAGTGCCCCATCATCATTAACTAACTAGTCTAATGATGATGGAGCACTTTTTTACTGCCAGATTCCAGTCAAGGCTTGTCACACCCGATGTTAGCCTTGTTGTTCATCGTCAATTCTGATAAAGTTAATGCGATAACCTTTAAGGGGGTCCATAAAAATGAACATTGAATTATTTATTGCCCGTCGCAAGGCTTTAGGCTTATCACAAAAAGCCCTATCTGCGGGAATCTGTACCCAAGCAACCTTAAGCAAATTTGAAAATAACGGCAAGGCCCCAGCAATTCGGATTGTCGCACAACTTTGTCAGCGCCTCCAATTACAACTAGAAGACGTTTTCCCAACGGAACGGGTCGCAGATGCGGCTGTCTTAACGGAACTCGAAAAAGTTGAATTTGATTTAATTACCAGTGACTACGCCGACGCCGAAATACGGCTCAAAAAAATTGCCGACCTGCCCCGCCACGATCAAGAAACCAAGCTACAATATTACTATTTAAACGGCTATGTTGCCGCCCTTAATCACCATCCCATTAGTGATGTCTTATTTAATTTTGACCAAATCATCACCGATTTAGATGAACAGCATGCCCTCATTTATACTCAGCTCGCTTATTGTGGCAGCGGGATTGCCTACCAATATAATCATGAACTAAATAAGGCTCAGTATTACTTTGAAAAAGTTCGTCATGCTTTGCCAAATCTCGCTTTAACAACGACGGCCAGTGTCTGGCGCGTGATTAATTTAGCCTTTCACACGGGCGCCTTTTACGCTGAATTAGGCGAAACCGACCAGAGTGAGAAGCTGCTTGCGTACGCTATCAAGATTTGTGCCCAATTCCACGTCACTTTTTATGTTGCTCGTGTTAAATTTTTACAGGCGCAATTAAGCTCAGATCCAGCCAAGACTGCATTACTCTTAAATGACGCTGCCGCCTTTGCAAGAATCAACAATAATCAACAATTACTTAAGAAAATTGCAACTTATGCAAAAGTTCGTTAATTTACCAGCTTATTAATTGCATTTCACCGCCAACTCGCCTAAACTGCAAGTAATCAAAACGTTACTAGTGCTTTAACGAAAAGGAGGTCTTGCACATGCTACTAGCAGGTTTATTAGCAGCTGCTGGGCTCGCGGCCGTTGCTGGTGTTGTCGCCGGGAACCGCGTCCCCGCTGCTCAACCCGTTCGAATAAGACCCACAAACCGATCACATCAAGATCGGCGTTAAGGACCATTCAATCAAAATTCAAAAAAACTGCGACTAACTAACGTCGCAGTTTTTTTATGGCTAATTTATTTACCGCCACCAAAGATATGGTCCAAGCTTTGATTAAAGCGCTCACGGTCAATCGTCGTATCACCGCTTAGTTGCAAGCCTGGCCTTAAAAAACGGCCTTTCGATTAACTCACTTACATAATAACGTTTTCATTCCAATCGTAAAGTAGGAAGTTACCAACTAAACCATTGTATTTAATTCGGTTTGTTTATAATAATATTTTATACTGAATTAACAAACTCATTGATTTTAAGCCGTTTATCGAATTAATAATCGGTTTAGTATTATAATAACTTATATAGAACAGATGATTCCCAACACCGCTAGCTAAATTAGCACACCCCTTTAACCAATACGCCGTGATTATGTCGGTTTATATTAACTTAGTCAGTACAGCCCAACCACTCAGCCAGACTAAATCGACTTATTAACATCAGTTATAGTTTTAGGGGGTTAACTTTATTCGTCGTAAAATTAGTCAAAACTAAAGAAAACGTTGTCAACACTAACTTTTCCTCCTTTTCAGCTGGCAAATCACCTCGTTGAAATTAAATATGACACCGCTTTAACCGATAAGTAATGCTTATAAGTTGCTTTTTTGTTGCTTGGTCGATAACTCATCATAATTGGGTGCGTCAAACAGGTTATAAACTAAATTTATTTTCTAGCGTTGTTTTTTCTATTTCTAATATTAATTATAACCATTTCATAGTGGTCCTACCGGCACTCATTTTATGAGATCCCCAGTTAGCTGCGCCATTTCATTTAACCATTGGGAGCGTTGAAACCCCTCAGTCATCAGCATTTCCGGTCGTCAACACTGCCGATTAATCATTATTAAAATTAATTATAAATTTAAGCCTTCAACCATTATATGATTAATTGCCCTAAATTAAATATTCAGTAACATAATTAGCCTGTTCAAGCGATAATCGTGGTATGATTAATTGGTCAACTGATAACCCAAACATCAAGGTCGGGTCATTGAACACCCCCTTAATCAATAAGTTTTTTTTATAATTATGTCTAAATAACTCAAACTTTAGCTAGCCCAGAACGATTCTTTGATGAATCGTCACTAACAATTCTTATGGAGGCTACATTTTCATGAACATTAAGGATCTGTATTACTTTCAGCGTTTGATTAGTACCCAGAGTTATACCCAAACGGCCGCCGACTTTCATGTTAGTCAGCCAACAATTTCTCAGGCTATCAAACGTCTTGAACGTCATTTCCAAGTGACACTCTTTTTTCGCCAAGCCAAGACTAAAGCCCTGGTCTTAACGCCCAGCGGTCAACAACTCTTATTAGCCGCTAATGATATTACATCTAACTGGCAACACGTAAACGAATCCATTAGTCACTTGCGTCAGCACACGTTGCGGCTCGGTGTTGAACCGGCCATTGGTGAACATTATTTGCCAGCCTTAACCAGACCGATTATTGAAAAAGACTTATTGGATAGTGTCCACACCGTTGAAATGGGTGCTAACCAATTAGTCAAACAAGTCTTAGCTGGTCAGCTTGACTTAGCAATTAGTGGGAATCTCGACCAAACACTCGATGAACGCTTAGCGGTAACGCCCTTGCGACCATTTGAGTTTAAAATTTTGAGTCACCCTGATCACCCATTTGCACAATTAGAACATCCTACTTTCAAGGATGCTTTACAGTACCCGTTCGTAATTTTAAATGCCACTTACCTAAACAAACTTGTCTTCCACCAATTGACAGAACAATTATCAATTGAACCGCAAGTTCTATTTGAGTCGGATAATAGTAATTTAATCAGCGGTTTAGTCCGTGAAAACATGGCGTTAGGCTTTGTTTCAGACATTACCACGGCACCCATTGATGGCTTAGTTAAATTACCCATTAACGATGTTCAAATTCCAAGCGTGCATATCAATTTAATTCGCCGGTCCCACCAATTTCCAATCGGCTTGTTCAAAGAAGTCATGGATATCGTGGAACAAACCTTTAATGCGGATCAAGGCTAACCTTTTAACTGTCACACTTGACGTTCTGGTCACAACATGCTAATATCGCCTTTAACTTAATAATGAACGTTAATTTTACTTTCAAGTAACATCTTAACTGTGGGTCAGGAAGTCGGTGGTTGCTGCGAACCGATCAGGTTAATGATGCCGAAATACGGTAAAATGTCCGGGTTCGCCCGGCGGATAATAACTAGAACCGTTACCTTCTAGTGAGTGGAAGTGACTTAAAGTTGCTTCAAGCTGGGTGGTACCACGGTCTAATCAATCGTCCCTGTTGCATTAATTGCAATAGGGACGATTTTTTTGTCAAAAAAAAGGAGTGTTGACCATGCAACCTAATTCTCATTGGCGGCCGGTTCGTTTACCCGCCGCGCTACTTATTTTATTACTCATGTTAACGATTATGGGGCTAGGCGTCATCAAGTTCGGGCTTTCTCCACAGACCCCCGTCATTTTAGTTATCGCATTACTGATTCTCTGGGCCAAAACTCGCGGGGCAACCTGGGAAGAGATTCATGCCGGCATTGTAGATGGCATTACCACTGGTATCATTCCAATCTTTATCTTTCTGTTGATCGGTGCCTTAATCAGTGTTTGGATTGCGGCCGGTATTATTCCATCCATGATGGTCTTCGGCTTCCATCTGATTTCCGCACAATGGTTCGTGCCCTCGGTCTTCTTAGTTTGTGCCATTATCGGGACTTCAATTGGGAGTGCTTTTACCATTATTTCGACGATTGGGATTGCGCTATTCGGGATTGGGACCACTATGGGGATTAACCCGGCCTTAATTGCCGGTGCCATCATTTCCGGTGCTATTTTTGGAGACAAGACGTCACCACTATCTGATTCAACAAATTTAGCCGCTGCCATCGCTGAAAGTGATCTCTTTAACCATATTCGAAACTTAATGTGGTCCACGATTCCCGCTTTCGTCGTTTCGCTTGGCCTATACACCATTCTCGGTTTAGGGGCCGCCACAGGTAGCCAGTTGGGAAAAATCCAAACAACTTTGGCCGTGCTAAATCAAAATTTCACCATTAGTTGGTGGGCAAGCTTACCACTGTTACTCATGTTAGGCTGTGCGTTACGCAAAATTCCCGCCATTCCGACCCTCTTATTGAATATTGGTCTGGCCATCGTAATGTTGTTTATTGAACAGCCCCACACGCCATTAACCAAAGTTGCCGGCATGATTGAAACAGGGTTCGTGGCAAAAACCGGCAATGCGGGTGTCGATCAGTTACTGTCCCGGGGTGGTATCAGCGCAATGATGGGCACCGTTTCGTTAATATTGTTGACCCTAGCGTTAGGCGGTTTGCTCATGAAATTCAACCTCGTGCAAACTGCCATGGTGCCCCTCGCCAAGCGCCTCCATGGCACCGGCGCCACTGTCACCGCAACAATTCTAGCGGGTATCGGTGTCAATCTCTTTGTTGGTGAACAGTACCTCTCCGTTATTCTGCCAGGGAAAGCTTTCAAAAAAACTTTTAATGACCGCGGCTTAGCTAATCTCGCCTTGAGCCGAGTCCTAGAAGATGGCGGAACCGTCATTAACTACCTCATTCCTTGGGGCGTTGCGGGCGCCTTCGCAGCCAATACATTAGGCGTGAGCACGCTGGCTTACCTCCCATTTTGCTTCTTCAGCTTATTGTCGCCGCTCTTCTCCATTCTAAGTGGTTTCACTGGTTGGGGGCTCAAGCGTCAGCCTAAAAAAACAGTTGCCGAGTGAATAAGCAAGCCATTGCGCTTACTAAGTTAGTCACCAAACAAAGCCCCTAATCTGATGGTCGTAGCTTGTGGTTTGCCCTTGTCCGCCGCTACAATTGGCTTAAAGAACTTTTTTGCCTAGGAGGGGGAAAACGATGCTTGCATATGGTTATCGCAAATTTGGGGGACCTGCCATTTTTGAAGCAATCGAACAGCCAGCTTTAGAACCAACCGCGAATCAGCTGGTCATTGAAACATCAGCGGTAAATTTAAATGATATTGATCGCCTTGATCATCTGGGAACTAACCCGGACACGCCATTACCACTCATTCCCGGCCATGATGTCGTTGGTCGCGTCATCAAAGTGGGGGCCGCTGTGACAGATATGCCGTTGCAGACCCGCGTAGCTGCGCATACAGAACATGCCTACGCTGAACAAGTCTGTGTAGATGCTGATACTGTGGTCACAGTGCCGGACAATTTAACAGCGGCAATGGCAGCTAGTCTGATTACACCGGGTATTACCGCTTATAAAACCGTTCGTTATTTTGCTGACGTTCAGGCCGGCCAAACCGTGATTGTCAAAGGCGCAGCCGGTGGCGTGGGAATGCTCGTCGTCCAATTGGCCCAGCGTCTAGGAGCCCACGTGATTGCCATTGCGAGTCAGCGCCATGCAGACGAACTTGCGGCCTTAGGTTTAGACCAGTTTGTGGCTTATGATCATCAAAATCCCGCCCATGTCTTAGCTGACCGGGGGGACGTGATTATCAACGTCACGCTCAATGGCGTAGATGGTAAGACCGATTTGGCGATGGCTAAATTTGATGCGACAATTGTTTCAGTCGCTAAACGGTTACCAGCTAGTAGTAAATCAATTCGTTTCCAATCCATTCACGCAACTAATGCCATTTCTGACCAGGCCGCGTTACAAATGTTATTCAAATTACTCAGTACTGATCAATTACGGACCACCATTGGGACCCACTTACCATTCACATTAGCAGGCTTCACTCAAGGCCAAGCATTATTAGCGGGAACCCATGATGGCCGGATTGTTATTGAAAAATAACTGCAAAAAAATTGCGTCAAGAATTTTGTGAAT
This sequence comes from Lactobacillus sp. CBA3605, assembly GCF_002970915.1. NCBI lineage: Bacteria > Bacillati > Bacillota > Bacilli > Lactobacillales > Lactobacillaceae > Lactiplantibacillus > Lactiplantibacillus koreensis. The sequence continues at coordinate 1,582,009 of NZ_CP027190.1, read as the reverse complement.
TCTTGACGCGATTTTTTGGGTTTATACTCAATTAACGATGTTAAACGGCGTAGACCTTAGCTTCATAAGGCCGCAATAAATCGCCCTGATCATCCGTATAATTGCCAATCATCAGCTGTGCTTGTGGTGTCAAATATGGCGTCAACGAGCGCGTGACCTGCTCGGCGGTAAAGTTGCAAACAACTAACCAAGTTTGCGATTGATAGTGGCGTTGATACATAAATACTGCTGGATCAGTCGGTAACAATAAGGTAAAGGTCCCCAAGGTGACCAGCGGATAATTGTGGCGTAACGCAATTAATTTTTGATAATAATACCAGACTGAATTAGGATCAGCTAATGCCGCAGCCGCGTTCACTGTTTGGTAATTGGCATTGACCTCAATCCACGGTGTGCCAGTACTAAAGCCCGCATTTTCATGGGCATTCCATTGCATTGGGGTTCGTGAATTATCACGTGACTTAGCTGCAATCCGGGCCAACATATCTGGTGCAGTTAACTGATGGTTAGCTGTGACTAGGTCACGATACGCATGTAACGTTTCAATATCTCGATACTGACTGAGGTGGTCAAAATGTGCATCCGTCATGCCAAGTTCCTCTCCCTGATAAATATACGGGGTCCCTTGTAACAGATGTAAACAGGTCGCTAACATTTTAGCCGACCGTTCACGATACTGCGGGGTATCATTACCAAACCGTGAGACAACGCGGGGGGTATCATGATTATTCCAAAACAAACTATTCCAAGCCTGACCATTTAACCCGACTTGCCATTTTTCAATCACCGCTTTCAAAGCTACCAGTGGCGTTTTGCGGGTACTCCACTTGCCGTAACCAGCCTGACTGTTGTCCAATTTAAGATGGTCAAATTCAAAAACCATATCCAATTCACGTCGGTCTTGCCCCGCATATTTAAGCGCATCTGCCGGGGTCACCCCATGGGTTTCACCGACGGTCATCACATCGAACTTTGCCAACACCTGCTGGTGCATTTCTTGCAAAAATTCATGCACTCGCGGACCATTGGCTAGTTGAGAATCGCCAAAAGCACTATTCGGTTTCAAAGGCCCATCCGGTAAGCCCGGTCGCTTGGAAATCTGATTAATAACGTCCATGCGAAACCCATCAACGCCCTTCTCCAGCCACCACGTCATCATCTGATAAATGGCTTGACGCACCGTTGGATTTTCCCAATTCAAATCTGGTTGTTTCGTTGAGAAAGTATGCAAATAGAAGGCTTCCGTCTGCTGATCATACTGCCAAGCGGAACCACCAAAGGCCGAATCCCAGTTATTAGGTGCGGCTTCACCATTGCCAGCACGCCAAAAGTAAAAATCACGATAAGCATTGGTCGTACTTGAGCGACTCTGGCGAAACCACGGATGTTCATCTGACGTATGGTTAACCACTAAATCCATGATAATTTTGAGGCCCCGCTGATGCGCAGCAGCTAACAAGGTCTCAAAATCTGCCATCGTGCCAAATTCTGACGCAATTTTTTGATAATCACTAATATCATAGCCATTATCGTCATTTGGTGACCGATAAATTGGATTCAACCAGATTACATCGACCCCTAATTTTTTCAAATAATCTAAATGAGCGGTGACACCGGGTAAATCGCCAATACCATCCTGATTTGTATCTTGAAAACTCCGCGGATAAACTTGGTAAACTACGGCTTTTTGCCACCATTTAATTTCTGCCGTCTGCATCTTCAAACCGCCTTCCTTATTTTAAGTTAAGCTGTGGTCCCTTTAACTAATTTTACTGGTAACGTGTATTTCGCTTCTAATTCACAATTTGCATCGGTAATGCGTTGTAATAATAATGAGACCAATAACGTACTAATATCAGCCAAAGGTTGCTCAATCGTCGTTAGTTGTGGGTGATAGTTGCGTATCAAGGCCGTCCCATCATACCCCACCACTTTTAATTCAGTGGGAACATTAATCGGAATTTGCTGCGCCACATTAATCGTGAGTAGCGCCGTCAAATCATCACTGCAAAAGACCCCATCATAGTCATTATTTTCTAAAATAGTCCGAATTTGCATCATTTTTAATGCTGGTGACAATTCAAAGGGGATCTCGTGAACATGCGGTGTTAATTGCTGTTGCTCTAAATAGGATGTAAAACCTTCCCGGCGCCCATTAGTTGGGGAACCGGCTTGATTTTTACCCGTAAAAATCGCTAATTTTGTTGACCCAGCTTGCCGTAAAGCTTGCGCAGCCAAGTAACCGCCATTAAAATTATCCGAGCTCACAATTGGAATATTAGCTGACAAATAACGGTCAAACGAAATAATCGGTAAGCCATACTGTTGATATTCCTCCAACCCCAAATTATGTGCCCCGGCAATAATACCATCGACTTGATTGGCCATTAACATTTGTAAATAATCGCGCTCTTTTTGGGGATCATCGGCACTGTTACATAAAATAACCTTATAATTTTTGGCAAATAATAACTTTTCAATCCGGGAGACCAGCTCGGCGAAAAACGGATTACTAATATCTGAAAAAATCACGCCCACCAATTGGGTATTCTTGCCTTGTAACGAACGCGCCATATTATTCGGCTGATAATGTAACTCGCGCATCGCTGCCATAACTGCGGTTTTTGTTTTTTGACTCAGATAACCATGATTGTTAATCACGCGCGACACCGTCGTGACCGAAACACCGGCTAACTTTGCCACATCATTTAATTTTGGTTTCATTATTTGACTCCATTGCTCACTTATTTACGCCATTCCCAGACGGTGCCAGTAGCCAGCGAACCGGTTAATTGAACCGTGGTTGGCGCTTCATCTAAAAAGAAGCGTCCCGTTAAAACGGTATAGCCCTCATTAATATAGCATTCAAAGACTGACACATCTATGATTAGCCGCATTTTTATCGCAGCACCGGCTGTTACTTGAGCTGTTCGAAGCTGACCATACTTTTCCGCAAAGGGATGGCCCGTGGCACTTCGATCAACAGTGACCTGACCACGCTTGGCATCTAAGATTACGGTTAAGTGCCCGCCCGTGGCAGTCCCCGTCTTAATCGTGACCGTCGCGATAGTTGCGGCCGGAGCGGTGAGTTCTACCTCAAAAGTACCGTTCAGTTGCGTTACTTCGGTCACTAAATCATGGGACTGCGTTCTTAATTGCATCACTTCGGCAACTGGATTTTGATAGAGGTGGTTATCTTTTAACGTTAACGTCTTCACCACACTTAAACAGTGGGCCCAATTCTCAACATCCGTCGGGTAAGCGACTTCTGGTAATCCAATCCAACTCACCGCTAAGGCACGGCCATCAGGCGCATTAAAAGCCTGCGTCGCATAGACGTCAAACCCAGCATCCAATTGCATTGGACCGGTGGGCGCTGTCAAAGTCGCCTGTGACCAATCAAAGGTTTGCCCGACAATATAAACATTAGGATAGATATTTTGATAAGCCATAGTCGTTTGCGGTAATCCTTGTGGACAAAACAAGAAAACTGGTTGTCCCGCAATAAAGACTAAATTAGGGCATTCCACCATGTACCCACGCATCGCTGCTGGCAAGTTGAGTTCACCTTTAAATTGCCAGTGTTGTAAATCTGGTGAGTCATAGACTAAGGCCGCCCCAACTTCGGCAGTCGTCTGACCACCAATAATAGCTTGATACCGCCCATCGTGGTGCAATAAGTATGGATCACGAAACGAAGTCGTGTAACCCTTGGGTGCGGCGTCAATTAATGGCGCTGCCAGCTTTTCAATGTGATTATCTGAGTCCATCCAAGCACCCAACTGATAAGCTTGCCGCTGCCAAGCTTCGTTGCGGACATTGCCGGTATACATAATGAATAATTGGTCGTCAACGGGTAACGCCGTCCCTGTATAGGCGCCATGGGAATCGTAACGGGTATCTGGCTGAATCGCTAGGCCCTCATCATGCCAATCAATTAAATTTTTAGAAGTCACATGTTGCCAAGCTTTCAGACCGTGCACGGGTCCATATGGAAAAACTTGATAAAACAAATGCCACTGCTGGTTAAAATAAGAAAACCCATTTGGATCGTTCAACAGGCCACTAGCGGGTTGAATATGGTGCTGCATCCGCCACTTGGACCCTTTGGCTTGCGCTTTTAAGGCCGTTAACCGCGACTGCGGCCACTGTTGATAGGGGGTATACCTTGTTTGACGATTCCATTCCATGATTGTTAACTCCTTCGATGGACTAATTTAAGTTAAGCCTATTATAAAACCGCTTACAACGATATGTCAAACGCTTGTCACATTTCGCTTAATTATGTGTTATTTTTTATGAAATCGGCTGTTCAATAAAGAATACACTGATAAATTATTTTATGTTAAGCGCTTGACATATTTTGATAACTTGTTATTATTGGATTGTGTAAAGCGCTTGCAAAACTAATTTATCAAACTTAAAGGAGTGGTCCTAATGAACCATCAAGCAGTCGCTGATCGTGTTTTAGCTGCGATCGGTACTAATAATCTTCAAGCCGCTGCCCATTGTGCAACTCGACTACGGTTAGTGATTAAAGATGAAAGCAAAATCAATCAAAAAGCGTTAGATGATGATCCCGATGTTAAGGGCACCTTCGAAACTAACGGGCAATACCAGATTATTATTGGACCCGGTGACGTTGATTACGTATATGATGCTTTAATTGAAAGAACCGGCCTTAAAGAAGCCACCCCTGATGACATTAAAGCCGTCGCCAGTGCAGGCCAAAAGAAAAACCCATTAATGGACTTTTTGAAAGTGCTATCTGATATTTTTATTCCAATTATTCCAGCCTTAGTTGCTGGTGGTCTATTAATGGCTTTAAATAATGTGTTAACGGCCGAAAATCTATTCATGGCCAAGTCCGTGGTTGAAGTTTATCCCGGTCTCAAAGGCATTGCCGAAATGATTAACGCCATGGCGGCTGCCCCCTTCACCTTCTTACCAATCCTACTAGGCTTTTCAGCCACGAAACGGTTCGGTGGTAATCCATTCTTAGGCGCTGCCATGGGAATGATTATGGTCTTACCCGACCTCGTTAACGGTAATAGTGTAGCCGCCGTTACCGCTGCCGGCAAAATGACTTACTGGAATATCTTTGGCTTAAATGTTGCCCAAGCTGGGTATCAAGGTCAGGTCTTACCCGTGCTAGCCGTTTCTTTCATCCTAGCTACGCTTGAAAAATTCTTCCATAAACATATTAAAGGCGCCTTCGACTTTACGTTCACACCCATGTTTGCCATTGTGATTACCGGGTTTCTAACTTTTACCATTGTTGGTCCGGTTTTACGAACGGTCAGTGATGCTTTAACTAATGGGCTAGTTGGCCTTTATAACACCACCGGCTGGATTGGAATGGGGATTTTCGGGCTCCTCTACTCAGCCATCGTGATTACTGGGTTGCACCAGACTTTCCCGGCGATTGAAACTCAGTTATTAGCTAATATTAGTAAAACCGGTGGTTCCTTTATCTTCCCGGTCGCTTCCATGGCTAACATTGCACAAGGGGCCGCAACCTTAGCGATTTTCTTTGCAACTAAGAGTCAAAAACAAAAAGCCTTGACTTCATCTGCCGGACTATCAGCGTTATTAGGAATTACTGAGCCCGCCATTTTCGGGGTCAACTTAAAAATGAAATATCCCTTTATCTTTGGCGCCATTGCCTCTGGGATTGCTTGTATTTTTCTAGGTCTGTTTCACGTTTTAGCCGTCGCCATGGGGCCAGCTTCCGTAATTGGCTTCATTTCGATTGCATCACGTTCAATTCCGGCCTTCTTGTTAAGCGCTTTAATCGCCTTTATTGTGGCTTTCATTCCGACTTTCATCTATGCAAAACAAACTTTGGGTGATGATACTGATGTTCGTGAAACCACACCCGATGCGCCCGTTGTTAGTGCCGTCGCTGATGAAATCTTAGTAGCGCCCGTCAGCGGTACCAACGAAAGTCTCCGCCAAGTTCATGATCAAGTCTTTTCCGCTGAAATCATGGGTCAAGGGGCTGCCATTATTCCTAGCAGCGACCAAGTTTTAGCACCAGCTAGTGGGATTGTCACCGTTACTTATGACAGTCACCACGCTTATGGTATTAAAACAGATGCTGGCGCTGAAATCCTGATTCATCTTGGTATTGATACCGTTAACTTAAACGGCGAACACTTTACGACCAAGGTCGAAAAAGGCGACCACGTCCAAGCTGGTGATCTATTGGGAACCTTTGACATTGCTGCCTTAACTGCGGCCAACTATGACCCCACGGTGATGCTCGTCATTACTAATACACCGGCCTACGCCAATGTTGAACGCTTAAAAGTTGACCAAGTTACAGCAGGGAACCAATTAGTTGCCCTAACACAACCAGCAACTGGTGGCGTCGCTGCAGCCATTTAAATCTGATTGGAGCCTTTAAAATGCCCGTTAAATTCGATAAAACGAGTGGTCTGATCCAACTTTATAATCATCAAATTAGTTATATTATTCAGTTACTCGACCACCGGTATCCGGTGCACCGCTATTTTGGGCGTTATTTGCCGAACTATTGCGGAGAACCCGGCTTGCCAACTGGCGCACATGCCTTTGCCACTGACCCCACTGCGACTTTTCCATATGCCATCACGTCGCTTCCGTTAGAATATGCCACGATTGGCAGCGGGGATTATCGGCAACCAAGTTACTTGATTAAAGACGCGGCTAATCAACTATTACCGCTCCTAACTTACACTGGCATGACAGTCACGCAAGAGCCCTTAAATCCAGAACAATTACCGCCAACGGTTAAAGCCGGGACAGCAGTGACCACGCTAATTTTACATTTAAGCGATACCGTCACCCAGTTAAAGTTAGATTTAAATTATACGATTTTTGAAGATTCAGCTTTAATCTTACGTAGTACAACCTTAATTAATGCGGGTTCGACCACGCTGATGGTCGACGCTGCGGCCAGTCTACAATTGGACTTAGCGGATGCGAACTATAAAGCGCTAACCTTTAGCGGCACTCATGCTCATGAAGCTCAGGCTAACTTCACTCCGCTGCATCCTGGATTGCAAAGCCAGCGGAGTTTGCGCGGCACCAGTGGGCCACAACACCAACCATTTGTGGCGTTAGCTCGCCCCCAGACAACTGAATTCACTGGCGAAGTCTTGGGAAGTGCGCTAGTCTGGAGCGGTAATTTTCAGCACACCATAGAAGTCGATCAATATCAGCAAACCCGCTTAACAATTGGCTTAGAGCCCACGACTTTCACTTGGAAACTAGCCGCTGGGACCACTTTCCAAACACCAGAAGCTGTTTTAAGCTGGTCTGATCAAGGCTTTAACGGTCTGTCGCAATCATTGCATGCATTTGCTAACCAAATGCACCCAACTACAATTCACAATCCAATTGCCCTGAACACCTGGGAGACCCTAGGTTTTGACGTCTCAGCTGCTAAAATGCAACCTTTGATTCAGACGGCACAAAAATTAGGCTTAACCATGGTGGTCTTAGACGATGGGTGGTTCGTTAACCGTAATAGTGAGCACGGCCAATTGGGCGATTGGGTGGTAGATTCACAAAAATTTCCACAAGGGTTACGCCCCTTAGCTGAGCAAGCTCATCAGGCTGGCTTAAAATTTGGCTTATGGGTTGAACCAGAAATGATCACCATGACCAGCCAACTTTACCAGCAGCATCCTGATTGGGCACTCCACTATCAACAACGTGCCCCCATTACTGCACGCCATCAGTTAGTTTTGGACTTATCTCGAACCGTTGTCCGTCAACACCTCTTAACAACGTTGACCACACTAATTACCACCAATCATTTGGATTACTTGAAATGGGATATGAATCGTCATTTAACCCAAGTGGGCAATGATTGCCTCCCTAGTGACCAACAAGATGAACTTTATTACCGCTACGTCTTAGGGTTGTACGACCTATTGGGTCAGTTGCGCGCCCGTTTTCCGGCCTTAATCATTGAAAATTGTTCCGCAGGTGGCGGCCGCTTAGACTTTGGGATGTTAGCTTACACGGATCAAACTTGGCTGAGTGACTTAACCGACCCAGTCGACCGCGCCACCATTATCAAAGGCTTTAGTTATCAGTTCCCTCAATCGGTGTTTAGCTCCCACGTCGCTGCTAGTCCAAATGCACAAAATGGTCGGGCCACACCATTAAAAACTCGTTTGGATTTAGCGACAATCGGCCAACTAGGCTTCGAATTGGATTTAAATACCTTGTCGGCAACAGCTCAAGCGGCCATTAAAAATCGGCTTAAAACGTATCAAACTTGGCAACCACTTTTTAAAACCGCTAACTTTTACCGGTTGGCAACGCAACATCCTGCAACAACTGAACAAGCTTGGCTGTTAGTGACGGCTGATCAAAAACATGCCATCTGCTTCTACACCGCTGGCTTAAGTTCTGCGGTCAAAGTACCCACTCAGCTACCCTTGCGCTATCTCAACGAAACTGCGAGTTATCAATTAACCACCGGGGGCCAGTGGTCCGGTCAAGAACTAAACCAAGTCGGCTTGTCATTAGCCCCGCCGACCCATGATTTTGAAACTAAGTTATTATTCTTGCACCAAGTTTAACGATTTCCTAATATGCGTTGCCTCGTTTGCAACTATATAACATGAAATTGGCAGTCATTCCGTTTTTTGGAATGATTGCCAATTTTTGATTAAGCGGAACAAACTGACTTTTAGCATCCTTGATGACAAAAAACGTATTCCCATTCAGGAATACGTCGTTTAGGAGTAGTTTAGAATGACGATTAACGCATTCTAGGGTGTGAAAACTTGATTCCAACCAGATTCGGCCACGTTGAAATCAAGCCTAAACTTTAGTGGCTACTGTATCTTTCAAGTTGACTGCTTGACCAGCCAATTCAATCGTCAATGGGGCACCTGAAACCAATTCAACCGTCGACCCTTGTTGATCAACATCAACTTTCAATAACCGCCCACGGAAGTTGACATGGAATTGATAATGCGACCAAGCTTTCGGCACAAATGGCGCAAACGCTAATTTACCATCGCGTACTCGCATCCCTGCGAAACCTTGGACAATTGCGAGCCAAGAACCTGTCATTGAGGTAATGTGTAACCCATCGACCGTATCATTATTGTAATTATCCAAATCCAAACGCGCCGTTCGTTGATACATTTCAACAGCCTTATCTTCATAATGCAAGTCCGCAGCTAAAACCGCATGCACTGCGGGTGACAAGCTCGATTCGTGGACTGTCAACGGTTCATAAAAGTCAAAGTTAGCTTGCTTTTGGGCCGGTGTAAACTGGTCCATAAAATAATAGATGCCTTGTAACACATCTGCCTGCTTAATGTAAGGTGACCGCAAGATACGATCCCATGACCAGTGTTGATTAATCGGCCGTTGATCAGCTGGAATTGACGCCGCTGGTTTCAAATCCTTATCTAAATAAGTATCGTTTTGAACAAAGATGCCTAATTGATCATCGTGTGGGAAGTACATCCGATCCACAATATCTTGCCATTTAGCCCGTTCAGTCGCACTCACGGCGAGTTCTGCTTGCTTCGCTGAGGTCACTTTCTTCAAGCTTGCCAACGTATATTGCAACGTCCAGCGTGCCATAAAGTTGGTGTACCAGTTATTGTTAACATTATTTTCATATTCGTTGGGACCAGTGACCCCATGAATCATATATTGTTGCCGCCGTTCTGAAAAATGAACGCGATCCGCCCAGAAACGAGAAATTGCGGTCAACACATCGATGCCATCCGTCTTCAAATAAGTTTCATCACCGGTATAGCGAGTATAATTGAAAATTGCGTATGCAATCGAACCATTCCGATGAATTTCTTCAAAAGTAATTTCCCATTCGTTATGACATTCGATGCCGTTAAAGGTCACCATCGGGAATAATGCACCGTCCAAGCCTTGCATCTGCGCATTATGATACGCACCATCTAATTGATTGTGTCGATATTCTAGTAAATTTTCAGTAACTTTTGGTTTCGCTAATGACAGGTAGAATGGCACGCCGAAAGCTTCTGTATCCCAATAAGTTGCGCCACCATATTTTTCACCAGTGAACCCTTTTGGTCCTAGGTTTAGCCGCTTGTCCTCACCATAATACGTACTAAATAGCTGGAACAAGTTGAATCGAATTCCTTGTTGCGCCGCATCGTCACCGTCAATCGCCACATCAGCTAATTCCCAACGTTGCGCCCAGACTGCCACGTGCGCTTGCAATAGCTCTTCATAAGTCTGCGTATTGATTTTTTCACTTAGCTCTGCCAAGCCGGAACGTAAAGCTAACATATCTTCATAGTCGCGCGAGGTCACCACGAGCACCCTTTTTTCAAAGTTTTTCGTTTCATCCGCTGCCAGGGTGCCACGAAAAATATTGGTGACTGACTTTTCAGTATCCGGTGCATTAACACCCCGAAAATCAGTCCGATGCATCATTTGCAATCCTAAGGTAAACCGCGGTGTCCCAAAGTCGTTGGGTTTTGTTTCAGCTACCATGCTGCCACCGGTAATGGTATGCCGCTTATCAAGAACCTGCCAGAATTGTTCATCATAATTAGCATCTTCATTAAAGACATCCGCATCAATTTGTGAAATAAAACCAATTTGAACGGGTTCTGCACTCAAATTATGCACGCTATAGTGAACGTCAAATAATTCTTTTTGTGCAACACTAACGAACCGGTCAATCATGAACTGAACGCGTTTAGCACCTTTTGTTACGATGAATGATCGCCGTAACACCCCCGTGTGCATATCTAAATCGACCGTAAAATCACTAATATCATCTTTAGCCAAATCTACTTGATCACCATCAATCGTTAAGTTCACTTTAATGAAATTAACCGCATTAACAACCTTGCCAAAGTAGTCGGGATAGCCATTCTTCCACCAGCCTACCCGGGTCTTATCTGGATACCAAATACCGCCAATGTAAATTCCTTTGAGCGTATCATTTGAGTAATGCTCTTCAAACATCCCGCGCATCCCCATATAACCATTACCAATACTTGTCATGCTCTCTTGTAGTCGCTTATCAGTCGGCACTAATTCGTGACTAATCACGTGCCATGGATTGACTTCAAAAATACGTTTCATTTGCTTACGTCCTCCTAATTAGCCCCGCTAAAAAAGAGCCTGCGACAGCTACTGCCACCAGACTCTTTTCATCAGCATTAACTTAACCCCGCAACAATTGTTTACTCAATTGTCAATTCAGTTTCGTCATCGAAGAAATGAGCTTTACTCATTTCAAAGGCCATTTTAACTTCTTCGCCTGGTTTATGATAATCACGTGCATTAACTTGGGCTACAAATTCCGTGGCCCCTGTCCGTGAATAGAGCATTGAATCAGTACCTAAGAATTCTGAAACTTCAACTTTAGCATTAACAACTGCATCTGCCATGGCATCCAAAGCAACTTGTTCGGTATGAATATCTTCTGGTCGAATCCCAACCGTTAATTTCTTGCCATCGTAGCCTTGCTCGCGTAAAAGCTTTAAGCGCCCTTCTGGTACCGCGACATCCAGACCCTTGCCATTTGAAACACGACCATCTTTTAGTTCGGCTTCAAAGAAATTCATTGACGGTGATCCCATAAAGCCAGCGACAAATTTGTTAACTGGTTTGTTATACAAATCATCTGGCGTCCCAACTTGTTGGACTTTACCATCATTCATAATCACAATCCGATCAGCCATGGTCATCGCTTCAATTTGATCATGCGTCACATAAATCATATTGGTCTTTAAGCGCTGATGTAACTGCGCAATTTGAGTCCGCATATCAACTCGAAGTTTGGCATCTAAGTTTGATAAAGGTTCATCAAGTAAGAATAATTTAGCATCCCGCACAATAGCGCGACCTAAAGCCACCCGTTGACGTTGCCCACCAGATAACGCACCCGGTTTCCGTTTCAAATAATTAGTGAGGCCTAAGATATCAGCCGCATTATTAACCCGTTTTTCAATTTCATCTTTTGGCATTTTTCGGATTTTTAGCCCAAAAGCCATATTATCAAAAACTGACATTTGTGGATATAATGCGTAGTTTTGGAAAACCATTGCGATATTTCGATCTTTGGGTTTAACATCGTTCATAACTTCTCCATCAATCTTTAGATCGCCCTTGGTAATATCTTCCAATCCGGCAATCATCCGCAAAGTTGTTGATTTACCACACCCAGAAGGACCGACAAATACGATAAATTCATTATCTTTAATGTCTAAGTTAAAATCAGTTACCGAGTCTGCGTCGTTTCCGGGATAACGTTTATAGATGTGTTCCAATTTTATTTCTGCCATTATGCCAACGCTCCTTTATTTCCATCATTCATTTAGTTAAAATCAGTTTGTCGACTCGGCTTTTAAACGCGGGTTAAAAATTCGATAGGTTGTTAGCGCTGACAAAGACATGCTAAACAACAAGATAAAGAAAATCAGCCGCAACTCGAAGTTAAGTGCAAATAGAATTATCGTAACCACTGCTGATAGTAGTAGCTTGAATGGGTGGGCTACCACCAATTCAATGACCGATAAATTTTCAAACTGACAATAATTCCACCCGTTCCAAAGAGTTAGTAATACAATGCCGAAAACTAGTGTCGCAACATGTAACCCAACATTAGTTGTCGTTAGTCTTAAAGCCGTTATCCAGCTACCTGCTACTACTGCCATGAGCAGATTCGCCTGCCAATGCATTAACGCCCCTAAATAAGCGCGCCAAGTGACCTTGATAAATGAGCCACTGTCGGTAGTCTGCCACACTTGCACGGCTTGATACGTCGCAGTCGTGGCCGGTACCGTGAAGGCTGCTAACATCACAACCGTAATCACCAGTGAACCAGCATACGTTTGGTTTAATGGTACGCTGAAACTTAAAACCAACATCACCAGAACCGGCAGTGTCACTAGAAACCAAATGAGATTAATTGTAACCAATGCTGCGAACCAATTACCAATGACGATCAATTTTTGTCCAAACTTTGATTGTAGATTTAACATTAGCACCCTCCCTTCGCTTTAATTCAATTGCTTAATTTACTTGACCGCACCATCAGTAACACCTTTGATAATGTAACGTTGTGCAAAGGCGTAAAAGAGAATGACTGGAATAATCGACAAAGTCAATCCGGCTAACGCTAGATGCCATTGTTTGGTATATTGACCAAAGAAGAAGAACATCTGTAGCGGAATTGTATACTGAGTTTGTGGTAAGACCAGTGATGGTAACAGATAATCGTTCCAAATCGAGATAATATTTAGGATCCCAACAGTCACTGTAATTGGTGTTAACATTGGAAAAATAACTTTAAAGAAGATTTGGAACCGATTAGCCCCTTCCAATTCAGCCGATTCATCCATGGCAATCGGAATACTGCTCATTGTACCTTGATACAGGAAGATTGATAAGCTGGCATCAAAGCCAAGATACATCAACATTAATCCCCACATATTTAACATATGAACATGTCCAAAGTTTGCCGTTAATGGAATCATAACCGTTTGAAATGGAATCAGCATCGCTGAAACAAATAACATTAACAAGGCACCGCTTAACTTACTCTTGTTACGTTGCAACGCGTAAGCCGCCATTGATGAAAAGAAGACAATGATGACTACCGAAACAACAGTAATTAGTAACGAGTGGCCTAATGAATTCATGAAATCTAACGCTTTAAAAGAGTTTTTATAGTTAGCCGTCGTAGCCGTTGTTGGCAAGCCTAATACGGATGCAAAAATTCCCTTTGGCGTTTTAAAAGAGTTTGTCAAAATCATGTAAAATGGAAAGAGCCAGACCAGCCCTAACAGAATTCCTAAAATCCCTAAGAAGATTCGACTAGTTTTCTTCATTACAAATCTACCTCCCGCTTACGGTTATAGTAGACTTGCAACATGGAGATGGCCGCCACAATCAAGAAGAATATTAAAGCTTTCGCTTCAGCTAAAGCAAAATTATTTTCTGAGTAAGCCGTATTAACAATATTCATTGCTAACATTTCCGTTGATTTATAAGGACCACCGTTCGTTAATGACAAGTTTTGATCATAAATCTTAAAACCATTTGAAAGTGTTAAAAACATGCAAATCGTAAAGGCTGGTGCAATCATTGGGAACGTAATATGAACGAATCGTTGCCACGGTGAAGCTCCATCCATTTCAGCAGCTTCAATTACTTCACTGGGGATATTCTGCAAATAAGCAATGTAAATAATCATGATATAACCACTCATTTGCCAGACAGTGACAATGACTAAGCCCCAAAAACCAGTCTTAGCATCCGTCAACCACCCCGATAATCCCGCGATGTGTAAAGCTTTACCGATTGCTGTAAAAGCTTGGGTAAAGATAAACTGCCAAATGAAACCTAAAATCAACCCACCAATTAAGTTTGGCATGAAGAAAATTGTCCGTAATAAATTACTACCCTTAAACTTTTGCGTTACTAATAACGCTAATGCCAAACCAATCACGTTCAATAAGATAACGGTTACAATTACAAATCGGACAGTAAACCACAAAGCGGCTAAAAAGCCACTGTTATGGAAAAGTGTGATGTAATTTTTAAAACCGAGCATCTCAGTATAGCCAAGTCCATCCCAGTTAGTGAATGAGTAAAATACACCCATAATGGCTGGAATAAAGACAACTAGTGCTAACGCAACGAGGGTTGGCGTTAAAAAGAGCCAGAAAGATAAGCTTCGATTCTTCATATATAATCCCCTCTTCTGAAATACCTTTAGACTTTACTAATTTGACGATTGTTGTTCGTTCCAACCCTTAATTGAATTCTTAACGGTTGTATCCCAGCTTTGTTTGCCTGATAGATACTTCTGTAAGTTTGGTTGGAAGGTATTTGGATCCCATGATGTCCCAGTGTAAGCAGGGAATGCCCAACCAATTGTCTTATTAGCTTTTGAGTACTTGAAGACAACTTGTGACAACGCATCTGGCATCTTAACGTTACCGTAACCCTTGTAAGCTGGTACGAAGTGAAGCTTGTTAACAACTAACTTCTTACCTTCTTTAGATGTATATAACCAATCCAAGAAGTTCTTAGCTGCAGTTTGTTCAGCAGTTGACTTGTTCTTGTTAACACCCCAGTATAATGAAGTCCCAACTGGTAATTTATTCTCATAACCTTTAACTGGAATTGGAATCATGCCAATATCATTTTTAGCAAATTTCTTATCGATTTGTTCAACTGTTGAATAAATCCAGTCCCCTTGTTGAATCATCGCAACCTTACCTTGTGAGAAGTTTTGGTTAACTTGAGCAGAGTAGTCTAATTGCATAACTGGTCCAACGGAATACTTCTTTTGTAGATCAATCATTGACTTCATTTCTTTATTAGCTGTAAAGCTCATACTCTTAGATTTATACATCTTTTGCGCATTGCCATTAAATTGTTGACCCACATACAGGTTAGCTAAATGGTCAGAAAGAATCCAAGTTTCCTTACCAGGTAGTGCAAAGACGCCTTTAATCCCTAGTTCAGATTTTTCAGAATCAATCTTCTTAACAGCGGCAGTTAATTTAGCCATTGTTGTTAAGCTAGTTGGATCGATCCCAGCTTTCTTGAAGATTGTCTTGTTATAAACAAACCCATAACCTTCAACGTTGAATGGTAATCCAACTGTTTTACCATTCGTTGTAACGGCGTTCAAAGTCCCAGATTGGGCAGCTTTAGCAGCCTTAGTGTTAGACAAATCAGCTTCTTGTGAAGCAAATTGCTTAACATCTGCTGGTCCAGCTAAACTAAAGATTGTTGGGGCATTTCCTGAAGAAATCCGTGTCTTTAGAACCGGACTATAATCGGTCCCCCCACCAACTGATGAAACTGAAATTGAAACATTTGGATGTAACTTATGATACCGTGCCGCAATTTGTTTAAATTGCTTGTTGGATTCAACCTTCCCTTGGAAGATTGTAATCTTAACTTTCTTGTTAGAAGTACTTGAAGAATTGCTGTTACCACAACCGACCAATGTTAATGCCATTGCCCCGGCTAAAACTGTAACTCCTAACTTTTTCCATCCCTTTGTCATGATGTTACCCCCTACTTAATTTTATTAAGATCCATAACCTTTTATGACAACTTCAATTATGCGGTTTTGAAAGCGTTTTCGCAACCCCTTTCACAATGTTACCGATAACAATTTTTATATTCCGTTTATAAACAGCGTCATCACGCGACTTACTACTAGAAAAAGCCCATGCAATCGGTTGCGGAAATTCAAACCTTCTTAACATTATTTTCACGCAAAAACCTTAAATCATCTCGTGATATCACTGAATTTTTACACAATTTCATTTTAAGCAAATCAATTATTTTATTAAAATAACTGGGTCACCAGTGAAGGTAAAGTGGTTGTTTTTCACCGTAATATCTTGACCATCCAGTTGATTAAGATACTTTCCATTCGCTAACGAACAATTAATCTCACCGCTAAAAGTTTGAAATGCAAAATAACCTAAGGCCAGTTCATCAGCTTGCTGATACTGAACTTGCATTACTTGTTCATTAACTGGTTGAACCCGATAGGCCCCAGTTGAAAAAAGAGTATGATGCTTAATCGAACTCATTTGGCGAATCATCGGCGTCAAAGCTAGCGGACCATTTAAAGCAACCGGATCACGATCAAATAAACTCGGCAAATGCTTAGCGCCGAACTCTTCACCGGCATAAATTAATGCACTTCCCTTTTCAAATAAGTTAAATGCTAATAGATTCTTTAATTGTTGGGGTCCTGAAAGATAGTCGGCCGCTCTAGGTACATCGTGGTTTTCTAAAAATCGTAGCTTTACATAATTTTTCGGGAAAGTAACATCTTGTTTCATTAGGATTCGGGCAAACTCGCTGAGATTACGCTTGCCAGCTACGGTGGCATGTAAATCAGCTAAAGTATCATAGTCATATACCATATCAAAAGCTTGATATAGTTCACTATCTGATAAATCTTCAAAACCGGCATCACGAACTTGCTTCAAAAAAGCTGAATCATTACTTTCCGCTAACCAAATTAGCCCTGGTTTATAGGCCGCCAATTCTCGCCGAGCGGTTAACCAAAAGTTTAAAGGTACTAGAGGCGCTACATCACAACGAAAACCATCTACCTCGACCGCCCATTGCTTTAAGGTCTCAATTTGATACGTCCACAAGGCCGAATTTTGATAGTCTAAATCAATGATATCCGACCAATCTGCCACACGATTACCAAAATCACCATTCGGTTTATGATAGAACCAGTCCGGATGCTGTTGAACTAACTTCGAATCTGGCGACGTATGATTATAAACAATATCAATAATTACTCGCATCCCTTGTTGATGAATTGCAGCCGTCAATGCTTTAAAATCTGCCATCGTTCCTAATTCTGGATTAATACTGCGATAGTCTTCGATTGCATACGGTGAACCTAAGGCGCCTTTACGATGGACCTCGCCAATCGGATAAATTGGCATTAACCAAATAATATCAGTGCCCAAGGCCTTTATTCGTGGTAAATCAGCTTTAATCGCGCTAAACGTGCCTTGTGCAGTATAATTGCGCGGAAAAACAGAATAGATTAATTGTTGTCGTAAATTGGTAGTCGTATCATTTGCCATTTAAAGAAACCTCCTAATTTTTAGTGACGATTACTGACCAAGGCTGATAAGTCGTCGTAGTCGCAGTCTGAGTAACTTTGCCTTCCAATAATTGCACTTTAGCCAACGTAGGTACCGCGACTGTAATGCCCGTATCCGTCAGATTACAAGTAACCGTTGCCCGCATGCCGTCCAATTGACGTGTAAACTGAAATAATCCTTTTGGTGATGCCTCAATCAGCTCATCACCAGCTGTAAATAACTCAGTCTGTTTAAGCTTGAATAACTGGCGATAAAAACTGAATAGGCTCACCGCAGTTGCTGGACTTTCAGGCTTAGTTTGACCAATTAGCCAAGGTGTTTGTGTTGAAAATCCACCATAGGGCTGGTTTTTATCCCATTGCATCGGACCACGGGCTGCCAACTTATGCGTTTGATTCAACATCTGCATAACTTGATGCCGATCATAACCTAAGACCTGCGCTTGACGATCGAATGGGCCCACCGTTCGGTCCTTAAATGCTTGCAAATTTGGCAAAGTTAAATTTTCCATACCAACTTCTTCACCATAATAAATAATCGGAATACCACGTTGTAAATATAGCATCGCTGCTAAGCATTTAAGACTTTGCTCATGATGCTGTTTGCTCGCATATCGCGTCGCTAATCGCGCCATATCGTGATTGCTCCAATATAAGACTGGTAAGCTAACACCAGCTAACTTAGTTTGGATCGTAGTGAGTTGCCGCTTCATTCCTTCAATATCCAAAGGCTTAGGTTGAAATTCCACGGGCAATTTTGGATTAAGATGACGTTTATCATCAACCAATGACCGAAAAGTAATGACTGCATTACATTCATTATTAGCCGGACGACTATAATCCATTAGCAATTCTGGGCTGGCAGAAGCTGCTTCACCTAAAATAAAAATATCCGGCTTAAGTTGCCGTAATGCGCCACAAAATTTACTTAAATAAGGTTGAACATGCGGTAAATGTGCATAAAACTCCTCAGCAATAACCGGTGCAGTCGACTGGCTAGGAACCTGTTGCTTAAAGTTAGCTTTATCAATATGGATAAAAGCATCTAAGCGTAAGCCGTCGATACCTTTCTTCACCCAAAATTTGGCAATCTCTAGCATTGAATGCCGTACTTCTGGATTGCGCCAATTTAAATCCGGCATGTGTCGATCAAATAAATGAAAATAATATTGTTCAGTTTCTCCCGGATCAGCTTCCCAAACACTCCCGCCAAAAAATGACCCCCAATTATTCGGTAATTGATTAGCCGGTGCATCTGACCATAAGTAATAATCCCGGTACAATCCCTGAGGGTGCTTAATGGCGTCTTTGAACCAAGGATGTTGATCAGATGTATGATTCATGACAAAATCTAACAATAAGTGCATGTTGTTTTGATGCAACGCTTTAATTAACGCCTCGACATCACTCATCGTGCCCAAAGATGGCTCAATCGCATAATAATTTGAAACATCATAACCATTATCAACTTGCGGTGAAACATAGATTGGATTTAACCAAACTGTGGTGATTCCCAATTTCTTTAAGTAGGGAATTCGTTTAATCACACCTTGTAAATCACCGATACCATCATCATTTGTATCTTGAAAACTTTTTGGATAAATTTGATAAATAATCTGTCGATCATACCAATTTATCATTGCAACTACCCCCTTCGCCTATTAAAAAAACGCTTTCTTATACAATAATCCTACTGACTATCCATAAGAGAAACAAGGGTTTTCTAATTGTTATCGCTAACAGATTTCAGCCCAATAAAAAAATCAGGATTTTCATCCTGACCACCTTTTATAAAAGCTATGCCAAATCAATTTATCTTGTTGAACCACCGATTAGTAACGTCGGTTTCACCTGATGGATTCCCTGTGGCTGACCGGCTTGACTAATTTTAGTCAATAACATCTGTGCACATTGGACACCCAATTCGAAAACAGGTTGCTGAATCGTAGTCAATTTGGGGGTTGCAACCTGATTTAAAAAGACCCCATCAAAGCCAATAATTCCAAAATCTGTGGGAATTTTAGCGTTAAAACGCGTTAAGCCCTTCTCGATGCCAAACGCCAACCGATCACTGGCACAAATATAACAAGTATTGACTTGTAATCGTTGGGCCTGTTGCTGAATATATTCCATGGCTAAGTGACTGTGATTACTAAATCGTTGAATCGACGTGGTTAATTGGTGCTTTTGCATGCTGATCAAATAACCCGCTTCACGTGAATATTCGAAAGGTTCTTTTACATTAATGCCAATAAATTCAATCTGCGTATAACCTTGTTTAATTGCATATTCAGTGGCCATTTTGGTACCCAACGTATTATCCGTATCACAATAATCGAACTCTAGGCGATTCTCCCCAAATAAAACGACTGGTCGCTCTAAGCGTTGTAACCACTCATAATCAGAATGACGCATCCCAGTAACGATATACCCGTCACAACCACCAATATCAAAGTTATGCTCCGTTACTAACTGTAATGAATATTGCTCTTTCCCTAATTCCTTTGAGATTCCGGCTAAAAGTTTCATGTAATAGGGTTCCGTTGTATCCATATCTTCTAATATAAATAACTTTATAATTTGAGTTCGATTATTTACTAACGCTTTTGCAGCAACATTGGGCCGATAATTCAACGCTTGCATTGCCGAAAAAACACTGCGTTTCAATTCATCACGAACTTGTTCTGGATGATTAATCACCCGTGATACCGTCATCTTGGAAACATTGGCCCGCTTTGCAACATCTGTTAATGTGGTCACACTTACACCTCCGAAAATGATGTTTTACATAGTTACGACGGAATGACGTTCAATAATTTGATGAGGAACAATGATTTTAGTCGTTAAATGTTCGTGCGTTTGTAAGCCTGCCGCAATTTTAGCCGCCTCATTACCTAAGCGCCGTGGGAATACTTCCACAGAAGTTAAAGCTGGATGAGCCGCTTCTGAATAGACCGAATTATTAAAACCAACAATTGAAATTTGACGTCCAGTTACCATTTCAGAAGATTGCAGAACTTGTTGAATCCGTAAACCTAACATATCATCAACCGTCACAAAACCGGTTATTTCAGGATGTTGCGTTAAATATTGAATAACTAATTGTCGCCCACCCGGATATTCTTGTGCTGGTAATGCCAACATATTAACTGGAAAATGATTTTCCATCATAATTCGTTGATAGCCTAACAATCGATCATTTTGAACCATTTTTTTTAAATCATTATGCACAAAACAAATTTCATGATGCCCATGCGCAACTAAAAATTGGGTAGCATCCGAACCAGCTAAAATATTATCGTTATCAACATACGGCGTTTCATTCACCAATTGATATGGTTTCCCAATTATGACATATTGAGCCTCTAATTGTCGTAGCTTAACTAAAATTGGATCATCGCGTTCCGAATACAGGACAATAAACCGTTTAATCATACCCTGAGTAACCATAATATCAATACTTTTTAATAATTCAGCTTGTGACGATCCGGTTGCTAAGTTAACCATCATTTTAGCATGATAACATGCTTCACTAATCCCACGTATAACTTCCAAGAAAAACGGATTGGTGAATATTTCTTGTTGATCAATTGGTAAAATTACACCAATTGCATTACTACGTTTGTTTGCTAGCCCTTGGGCATTAAAATCCGGCGCATAATGTAAACGTTCCATTGCTCGCCAAACTCGTGCTTTCGTTTTTTGACTGATTGCTGGATTATCATGCATTGCGCGGGATGCCGTTGATGGCGAAACCTGCGCTAATTTTGCAACATCTTTAATTGTCGCCATAAAATCGCCCCCTACATTTTAACTTTCAATAGTCATTGTAAGCGTTAGCCGGCACCGATGCAAACGGTTGCAAAAATTATGTTGCCGGATTAGGCTAACAATAATAAAACGTGTCAAGCCAACTTAGCACTAAAACACTTCAATTTAATTGGCAATCAATTCGGTAATCATCTCTTTAATACTCGACTCTTTAAGTGTTGATAAATAGCCTAATAATTGATTGGTGTCATCCGCCTTATCAAACGCCTGCCAAATTTGCCACTTAATTTCAAAATCTAACTTTGAAAATTGCAACCGTTGCTTAATTAAGTGCGCCACTATGGTTTTTTGAGACCGAATTTTGTAATTCTTAAATTGAAACGTAGTAGCCGTCATTGAGGCTATTTTAGCAATTGCCCCAACTAATACCGGTTGATACTCGCGGTTAACCGGTATTAAGTGAGTAGGATCATCACTAACAACACTTAATCGTTGCTGGTCTTCCTCCCAAGTAATCGTTGTGATAGCCTTTCGTTGCCCCAAATGTTCAACGAGTTCATAAGTCCCCGCTTGACCAGTAAATATCTTAAGTTCTAGTTTTGTTGGTAATTGCGTCAACGGAGCCATATAATCGAGGCTTAAAGGGATAATACTGCCAGCTTTAACAAATACTGGATAAGTCGCCTTTTCACGATACGCTTCAAATACACGGTTTCCTTGATAGCGTAACCCGGTAAAGAAATCATACCAAGTACCTGCAGGTAGCCAGACCTTCGTCTTCGCTAATTGTGTCACTGCATCTGCGGGCATCGTAATTGATGCCACAATCATGGCAGGTCCAAATTGATACTCATTAGGCACTTGATAAGCCATCTCAGTATTCGGATGACCATAATACATTGGTTGCACTAATGGTAACCCTTCCGCATGCGTTTGATAATTAGCACTATCTAAATAGGGCAATAACTGTGTCCGTAATTGTAAGAATTTAATCATCACCGGCGCTATTGTTTGATCATAATTCCAAGGCTCTTTCCCCATGAAGATATTGTTAGAACTATGCAAGCGCAAAATCGGGCTAAAAACACCTAATTGTAGCCATCGCAATGCCAGTTCACCGTCATACGTACCACGCATATGACCACCAATATCATGACTCCACCAAGTATAACCAATATTACTAGCAGTCGCCGTGAAGTAAGGTTGAAACTGCAATGAAGCCCACGAAGCAACCGTGTCACCAGAAAATCCAATTGGATAGCGATGACTCCCAGGACCAGCATATCGTGATAGTACGAGTCCCTCTCCTGGATGCTGCTGTTCATTGTCTAAGTAATGATTAAGATTTAATAACCATAATGGATCAATTTTTGACTTACCACGAGCGCCTCCTTGTTGCCAATCAACCCACCAAAAATCTACCCCTTGTTGTTCTAATTGTCGATGAACAAAATTAAAATAAATCAGTTTGAATCGGTTGTCTTGCAAGTTAAATAAAGCTGGTTGTTCATTAGCACGATCTAAATTCAATTTTTTCGCAACAACAGGGTACTCGGCCTCACTCGCACGAATACCAGCAGCTGGATGGACATTTAAAGTCACTTTCCGACCCTGAGCGTGCAATTGTTGTATCATTTTAACTGGATTTGGAAAATAATCCCGGTTCCAAGTATAGCCAGTCCAACCACTACCATATCTTTTAGGAATAGCAGTTATATGCCAATTCATATCAAAGACAGCGACCGCAATCGGAACTTGCCGCTGATCAAATTTTTGCATTAACTCTAAATATTCATTCTGAGTATAAGGATAAAAGCGACTCCACCAATTTCCTAAAGCATATCGTGGCACTAACGGAGGAAAACCTGTTAACTGATAATAGACTTGCAACGTCTGACGATAATCGCGGCCATAAGCAAAATAGTATAAATCAATTTCTGACTGTTGCCGCACACTAACTTGATCATTTTCTAAAATAAATGAATTTGAATCATCTAACACACTAAAGCCATCTTTAGACATCAGACCATCTGCTAACGGAATAGCACCATCTGCTTTATCCAAAGTTCGAGCAGTTCCCTTTAAATTTTTGGTCAATGGCTCTCCGTAATACCAGCGACTATAATGAGTTCCATAATTCGAAGCTGCATCGATAAACAAGCTTCCAGCATCAAGTTCACCGCCATCATAGTACAGATGAAAACCAGTCGTCACCAATTCTAAAACATGTCCATGTTCATTTTGGTAAATTTTAAACTGAACTGGCGGAAAATCTCGATTTTGAACCAGTTGCGTCTTTTGATTCTCAAATTGACCAGACTTTGAATATTCGATTCGAATTAATTTATCTGTTAAAATGGTAAACCGGACTTGCTCATTTTGGATAATACCATCTTTAATTTGCATGTTTAACTCCCCTTATTCTGATATTAAAAACCCTAGACTTCGTAGTTCTCGGATAGCCCTATTGACCTGGTACCAGCCGCGGTCTAAAAAAATAGCTTCCGAAACGACACTTTGTGTTCGGAAGCTGTACCTATTAACTATTTTATCCTCACTTCAAAGCCGCCAAAATCCCAGCCAAAAACGTAGCTGCCGTCCCAACAAACGCTTGCTGTGACACTCTAAAAATTGCTGCCGTGGCATCCTCATTGACTGATAAAATGTGGGCAGCTCCCATCATGCCGCTAACGTATTGTTCGGAACCAGAAATACCGATATTAATAATCACTTCCGGGGTCACCGTGGCCCCACCGGTGCCGATTTGTTGGTCAATGCTGAATTGTTCTTTAGTGGTCAAAGGCCGGGTCACGGCTACGGCCGCCCCAATCCATTTAGCCAATTGCTGCGCTTGCAACAAAACTTCCGGATCATCAGCCCCTCGCCCCAATGCAATAATTCGTTTGGCGGTACGAATGCCACCGACCGTCACAGGAACCTCTTCCGTCAACCGTAATGCCTTAATCACCTGTGGAAAATCGGTAACTTCAATCCGTTTTGTCACGGATACCGGTTGTTTGGCCGTTAGGTGCCCGTGATTAGCCACTCCTAGCTCAGCTGCGCCTAATTCCTGTTGCAACATTTCGACAGGGCCATCAATGAGTGTTAGGGCACGCATATCGCGCATCAATTGTTCAAATGGCAACTGATTGGTGTAAGCCAGCCCCCCAGCCAATTGTAAGGCCTGATTTGTAACCGTCAGGCCGTTTTGACTCCCAAATAACGTTGCCATCGTCGCAGCAGCGGCAAAATCTGGTTGTCGATCCATTTGGCGCGCCGCATCGAGCGTTAACAGTTGGGTTGCTCGTAACGTTGTTGCCATCGTGGCGACTTGGGTTTGTGCGGTTGCGAACGTGTTTAGGGGACCATCAACTAAGTGTCGTTGTCGCGTATACGATTTCAATTGGGTTAAGGCGTGTTGCATGATTCCAGCTGCCAAAGCACCATTGAAGATTCGAGCCATATTTTGTTGGTACCGTGAAATTTCTAAGCCTTGACCAATTTGGCCTAATAGATGCGTGGCAGTAACGGCCACATTATTCAATTGTAAGCCGGCTACCGCAACCCCACGCAGCCCTAACGTGTCAACTGACTGAGTCACTTTAACACCTGGCATCGTAGCATCAATTATAAAAACAGCAAAATCATTTTGATCAGTTTTCGCCAAAACTAAATAGTGGGCTGCTTGCCCGCCATTGGTAATTAACACTTTTTCGCCATCTAATAACCAGCCGGTCGTGCTTTTAAATGCGGTCGTTTGGACACCTAACGCATTCCCACCACCCGGTTCAGTGACGGCAAAGCCCATTAATTTAGTCTGCGCCGCCGCTAGCAAAGTCGCGCGCTGGTCAGCCGTGCCATACCGATCAATTTGCGCCGTAATTTGCCATAAGCTCGCTAACACTGTGGCAACACTGGCAGAACCTTGCGCTAATGCCATGACACATAGCACTTGCGATACCATATCTAAGCCCTGCCCAAAGGGTGCCGTTAGCCCTTGTTGTGGGAGACCTTGTTGCACTAATAACGCATAAGCTTTGGCCGCAAACTGACCTTGTTGATCAATATCATGATCCAGTGGCGCTATTTTTTGCGCAGTAAAAGTCGTCATCTTTTGCCACAACGCTGCCTGTTCTGCCGTTAAATTCAATTCCATCATCGTTACTCAACTTTCACTATCATTTTTGGGGCCAACCAACCCAACTTCTAAAATATGCATATAAGCCTTAGCCCGTTCCACAATCCATTGCGTATCCGCCATGGTCGTCATCACTGAATGGGCCGGTAACTGTTGTTGAAATTCGATGAAAATTTGATTATAGACGCCCATAATTAACGCCACCACCGTTGGTCGATCTAATTCTGGTCGCAGAACCATCCGCTCAAGAACTGCTTCAATCAACGTTTGCATCGCCACCATACTTTGCGTATAAAGTTGCGTTAATTGCTGCTGAATCTCGCTTGGCAATTGTTCGGCATTACCATACGACGCAATCATAAGCCGCATTTCATCAGGATAACTTTGACCAAAATCAGCTTTAGCTTGCGTACTTTGAACCACTAACGTCACTAAATCAATCGGCGCTGGGGGTATCACTGAAACTAGCTTCAACTTGATTAATGCCGTCGCCGCTTGCACCGTTTCAAAATAAAGTTGTTGCTTATTCCCATAATAATGAAAAATTAAGCCCTTTGACACCTGAGCCGCTTTAGCAATCTGGTCGGTCTTCGCCTTGGTATACCCCTGACTGGCGAATTCATGGGTCGCTGCCTGCATGATTCGCCGCACTTTCTTGGGATCTTGCGGTCGTCTAACTACTGCCATGCTTGCCGCATCCTTTCTGGCTGATCGGTTATTATTCATTAATAGTATCACAATTAAGTTCAGCCAACCGGCTCCGCAAAAAAACAAGCTGTGCAAATTTAGGGCAGCAAAAAAGGCATTTGGATTTTATCCCAAACGCCTGCAATTAATCATCAGACTTATGTACGCGTTATTCCGCGCTTGACTTGGCATATTCGGCTAACACGGGCATCACATAATGTTGTTCCGCCTGTTTGCGCGCTAAAATAGCATCATCCATATCAGCAAATTGCTGATTTAAAACCAAGCGACCACGATACATTAAGCGGGCCACCCATTTTTGTGAGCACCGATCAAAAGAAACACCGATAACACCACTGCGGTTACGACTATTCGGCTTCAAACGGTCTACGGACGTACCTTGATATAATGGCAAATTATCGCTACGGCCCATATTTTGACGGGTTTTAGGATTTTCAAAGATATTTTTTCGACTGACGTCGGCCCGTAAACAGCCACAACTCTTCGTAATTTCTTTACGCAACCGATAACTGTCAACAACCACTTTTCGCCCACACGAACACTGACATAACCAGCGTGCATTGCCATTAGGTGCGCTTTCGGCCCGTTCAATCACTGTTAAACGGGTAAAAGTTACCCCAGTTAAATCTTTTAATCGCATCAAAATCACCTCGCTAATTTTTTCCTGGTCAACCTAATTGACCCTAACTACAATTTAAACTGATTTTATGAAAATAGTATGACGAATACCGCAACATTCATAGCATTATTTATTTATATTTTAATAGACCAATAATTACTGATTATAATAACGCACATCCCTGCTTTAGTCTTTATCAGAGTACTACTATTTTAATTTTGTGTCACCTAATATTATTTATATTATAAAAACCCTTGGTTACTGATACGCAAAAAGGACCCGTTTAATTTTCCGGGCCCTGCCTTAATATTCGTTAACTAACCCAACCAAGTGGTGCTAATCCCAACCAACTAATCACATTCACTTGTCCGGCAACTGGTAAAAATGGTTGGAGGGCTTGTTTAATTTCGGCTGCTGACGCTAACGTTTGCAAATCATACCAGTAAGTCCCGTTAGGGCTATGACCAACTAACGTCCAGCGGCCCAAACTCGCTACTGGCGCCAACGCTAGGTCACTCGGCATGGCCGTCAAAAAGACATGCATCGTCGGCATCCAAGCCCCCTCATAGTCTGCCGTCGCTCGGCGTAAAATTGCAATTTGTGCCTGTAAATTCTTAGTTGCCTTGGCAAATCGTAGCGCGACATAGATGCCAATTGCCCCATACACCGTCAATAGGATAAGCTGCAAATCACTATCCATGGTAAAAATCAGCAAACCAAAAAAGCCAACGCCTAAATAGATTAATAGATTCATTGTATTGAGAGCGCGATCGCGTAAACTGAGCGCCACTTTTAGACGCATTGGCGCATCCCCTGGTGATAACCGTGTCGCTTGGACCGCAGCTTGCGGACTCCCCGTATAAACAATTTGAATATCTGGGTTTTTGAGTTGAACCGTTGCTAACACGCTAAATAGCTGATTGCCCTGCGCCACAGTCGTCATCAATTCAGTGGGCACATACTCACTAAATAGACGATATGTCGCCTTCGTCCGCCGAAAATGATACCAATTCCCCTGAATTCGAGCCAGTAACCAGCCTTTTTGGGCCATCTGATTCAACCAAGTTAACTCTTGTCCTGATCCTTTAATTAAAAACCGATAACGCCACATTGACTCGCTTCCCCATTAAATCATTCATCTAAAACAATCATGCTTACACCTGTTCCCGTTTTAAAATCGCCGTTAATAGTTGCAGGCGATCTCGTTCGGCCGCTAACACCGCTTCACCGCCCCCAGTGATTTCATAAATGGCTTGATCATCATCATCTAAGCGCTCCGTCATTAAATAATCCTTGGTCATCGCATGTAAAGTCGTAAATAAGGTGCCTAATCCCAATTGCAACTTTCCCTGTGTCAACGCCGCAATTTTTGTTGGCAGCGCCGAACTTTTAATTGGTTGCCGGACACTCACTAAAATTAAAAAAGCCGCTTCTGTCATCGGTTCATACTTATCAATCAAACGTTGATAAAAATCTTCAGCCATTTGAAAGCCCCCTTTAGCGTTTTGGAAAGCGCTTACTTTTTCAACTAAATTATGCACCTCTTATTTACCGAATGCAACCTACGCAAAAAGCCCATGTAACGGCCATGGGCTAATGATTGTCGCTAAATTAGTGCACCTGAATATCCGCCACAACGGTACTACTGGCATACGGAAAATGCGATTCTGATAATTCAAAAGGTTGCCCATCATCCGTGTAACTGACTTGCTTAATCACAAGTACCGGATCACCAAGCTGAGCAGCCATCGCTTCAACATCTTCGGCCGTCGCTTTTGCCGCCGAAATCAGCCGATGAGAACCAGCTAACGACATGCCGCGAACCTGTTCCAAATAACCATAGATTGAACCTTCTAACACGTTTCTCGTTAAGGTCACAATACTGGTGGGCATCAGTGTATGCTCGTAGGCCCAAATTTTGCCATCCACGAATCGTGTTCGCCGAATCACGTAAACGGGATCCATCTCATCAATCATGAGTTGTTCAGCTTCGTGGGCGGTTGGTAAGCGAGCCTGTAATTCTAACACTTTACTGGTCACCTTTTTACCCTGATTGGTTCGCGTTGTCCCTAAAGGGCGGTCGACTTGGCTCGCCTGCCGCTGTTCTTTTAGCCCGAAATCTTTTCGCACAAAAGTCCCGGCCCCCCGCTTAGAATAAACCATCCCTTCAATAATCAATAACTGAATGGCTTTATGGATTGTAATACGCGTAGTGTCAAACGTGGTTGCTAACTTATTTTGATCCGGCATCAATTCACCTGGGGCATACTTACCGGTTTTGATATCTTGCCGCAAACTAGTTGCGATGGCTTCATACTTGTAAGCCAAATTAGTCACATTCCTTCTTCATTAGTCTTCTTGTCCAACAGTCTAACCTATTTTAGAGTGAAAATAAAACATTTGTATATACTTTTTATTTTAATTGTCATTTTCATCAGTTCCGGAGTTTATCGTTCCCCTTAACGGCGATTAATCGCTATAATAACGATAACTGGACTGTATTTTTTTAATGAGGTGATTAACGATGGAAGTCCATTCCTTAAAACTTGATCAAGACGCTGTGATTTATTCAGCCGCCATTAAAGCGCTGGCTGATTTCAAGCCCGAAATCGACGTTGATTTTTCAAAACTATCGAACCAAGCAGAGGCTCAGATTTTAGCTCAGGCCACCACTGAACAATTTACTGTAATTTTTCAAAAGTTATTAGAACAGGGTTATGCCAAAGCAATCTCAAAAGGCCAATTAGCCGAATGGGGCGCTTATTATATGGCCCATAAAGTCCACAATAAATAAATTAACCGTTCAATCTCGTGTAAACGGCTTCATTTGTTCGGATTTGCTTGCTTATCCAGTTAGTTTAGCGTATGCTATGGTAAGTTAAATTCAGATGAGAAAAAGCTGTGACGAGATGAGTAGCTGGTCAAGCGTCCTAAGAGAGTCGTGTTTGGTGCAAGCGATGGCGTGAACTGGTGAAGATGGTCTTGAAGAAGCCACTGAGGGTAACCTTGGTCGGAGCGATCCGTTACCATCAAGACAAGTCCCAGTATCGGGAAAATTCAGGTGGTAACACGCAAACGCGTCCTTGAAAGCATTTTGCTTTCAGGCGCGTTTTTTTTCGTCATCCGTACAACTTTAACTGATCTAGCCATTATAAGGAGTGTGTCATTAGATGCAAAATAAACAATCAACTTCCATTCGGACCGTTGTCGCCACTGGTATCGGCGCAGCTGTCATTTTTGTCCTCATGAAATTTGTCGCCATCCCAACCGGAGTCCCGAATACGCAATTTAACGTTGCCATGGGATTTTTAGCCTTACTAGGTGCCATTTTTGGCCCCGTTGCAGCTGGATTAGCCGTTTTTATCGGGCATGCTTTAAATGATTTTGTCACTTACGGTTCCCCTTGGTGGACTTGGGTCATTGTCGATGGCTTAATTGGGGTGGCTTTTGGGCTTGCCAAAAATCGCCTTAAGATTGACCAGGGGGTTTTAAGTAAAGCTAAGTTAATCTGGTTCAACCTCTACCAAATTGTCATTAACTTTATCGGCTGGGTTATCTTAGCACCCACCGGTGACATTATTATTTATCACGAACCTGCTAGCAAGGTCTATGTTCAAGGTATCACCACTTGGATTGTCGACTCAATTTCAGTGGCCGTCATTGGGACCATCCTGCTCGTTTTATACGCCCGGACGCGGACTCAACATGGCAGCTTAAAAAAGGAACGTTAACCTATGACTGCACCGATTATTACCTTCAAAGACTTTTCATTTCAATATGATAGTCAAACGGAACCAACTTTACGTCACCTTAATCTTGCCATTTATCCCGGTGAAAAGGTACTGATTGCCGGGCCATCAGGTTCAGGAAAATCAACGCTAGGTCGCTGTCTCAATGGTTTAATTCCCCAATCTTTCAAGGGTAAGCTCAGCGGTGAAGCTAGTGTGAACGGACAAGCAGTCCAAACAACTTCCATTTTTGAACGTTCACTGGCCGTTGGGACGGTCTTACAAGATCCCGATAGTCAATTCGTCGGCTTGTCCGTAGTAGAAGACATGGCCTTTTCCCTTGAAAATGACCAACAATCACAACCACAGATGCAAGCTGCCACGGCTAAATGGGCCCAAACATTACACCTGCAAGCGCTGTTGGATCAACGACCCCAAGCCTTATCTGGTGGTCAAAAGCAGCGGGTTGCCATGGCTGGCGTTTTAATTGATAACAGTAAAATCCTTTTATTCGACGAACCCTTAGCAAGTCTTGATCCCGCAGCAGGCAAAGCTTCAATGGCTTTAATCGAACAGTTAACTCACACAGAAGCTTTAACCGTTGTTATTATTGAACATCGCATTGAAGCCGTCTTAGAACAACCGATTGACCGGTTAGTCATCATGAGCGACGGTCAAATCGTGGCCAACGATCGACCCGAAGTTATTCTGAAGACCGCGTTGTTAGCGCAATTAGGCCTCCGCGAACCGCTTTACTTAGCCGCCTTAAAATTAGCTGGCATCGACCTACATGCAGTTAGTCATGTGGCGGACCTGCAACAATTAACCGTACCGAACTTAACAGCAACCTTGCAGCATTGGACAGCCGGGGTCGCCTTAAAGTCACCCGTGCCGCATCTTGATTCCTTGCTTAACATCGACCAACTTAGTTTTGGTTACGACCCTAGGAAACCAATTATTGACCAATTGTCGCTAACGTTGCATCGCGGTGAAATGGTTAGTTTAGTCGGCCAAAACGGGACTGGCAAATCGACTCTTAGCAATCTCATCACCGGTTTTTTAACACCTCAAGCGGGACACCTAACCTTCGATGGCCACGACCTCTTAACCCAGTCTGTTAAAGAGCGTGCAGACAAAATTGGTTATATTTTACAAGATCCTAATCAAATGCTATCAAAGACATTGATTTTTGATGAAGTCGCAACTGGGCTGGTTTTACGTGGCGTTGCGACCGCCACTATTAAAAAGCGCGTCTTAGCCACTTTAAAAGTCTGTGGCCTTTACGAATTTCGCCATTGGCCTATCTCAGCCTTAAGCTTCGGTCAGAAAAAACGCGTGACCATTGCGGCTATTTTAGTCTTGGAACCAACCATGCTCATCTTAGATGAACCCACGGCCGGCCAAGATTTAAAGCACTATACTGAAATGATGACCTTCTTAACGACGCTTAATCAGCAACAGCATTTGACGATTATGCTCATCACCCATGATATGCACCTGATGCTTGAATATACCGACCGGACCCTCGTGTTAGGGCATGGCAAAATCATCAAAGATGCGGCCCCCGCTGACGTCTTAACCGATACCGCCATCATCAAAACCGCTGGCTTGGCTAAAACAAGTCTCTACACGTTAGCGGCGCAACACCAACTCAATCCAACCGAATTTGTCGCTAAATTCGTCCAAGCGGAACGGGAGGCGCGTTAAGATGTCACAACTGCTTATCGGTTACACTAATCGACAGACTTTCTTACATCGACTCAGTGGTAGCACTAAATTACTCGGGTTTATTGGCCTATCAATCATCGGTATGATGACTTACGATACCCGCTATCTCATTGGAATTATGATTTTTTCGCTTATTTTGTTTCACTTTTCAAAAATTAAATTCCATGAAATTTCAGTTGTTGTCAGCGTCATTATCGGCTTTTCAGTGCTCAATCTGGTCATGGTTTATATTTTTGCGCCCCACTATGGTGTGACCATTTATGGGACTGAACATTTACTATTAGGTACCAATCAGCATTACTTTAATCTCACTACTGAACAATTATTCTATGAGTTTAATCTATTGCTCAAATACACGTTTGCCGTGCCCCTCGCACTCATTTTTTTAATGACGACTAATCCCAGCGAATTTGCGGCCAGTCTCAACAAGATTGGAATTTCTTATCGCATTAGCTATTCGGTTGCCATCGCTTTGCGTTATATTCCTGATGTTCAAAATGACTACCGAACAATCAGTCTAGCTCAACAGGCCCGCGGCTTTGAACTCTCTAAAAAAGCAACCCTACCAACGCGAATTCGGGGTGGCATCCAAATTCTTTTGCCTTTGATTTTTTCAAGTCTCGATCGCATTGAGATTATTAGTCAAGCCATGGAATTACGACGCTTCGGTAAGGGGAAGCATCGGACTTGGTATCGCGCCCAAAAATTTCAGTGGCGCGACTATCTAGCACTAACCATCGTCTTCCTCTTAATCCTCCTCGGCATCGCCGGCTTTAAACTCAATGGTGGCCGTTTCTGGAATCCTTTTAAAAACTAACTAAACCAATAGCCAACATATCCCTTATTAATGGGTCAACTTTAAAAGTTGGCTCATTTTTTGATGCTGCTGGCTCTTTTCACAGTGACTCGAAAGGTAATGATACCAGCATTGAACCCGAATACACTTCAATCTCCAGGCAAAAGAATATACAAATATAGTTAAAAGGATTGTTTTTAATACCAGTTCAGGCTATACTATCAGTGTTAAGGAAAGCGCTTCCTGCTACAACTTTTAGATTGGAGAAAACGATGCAAGAATCACGTAAAATGCCTAAAGATTTTTTCTGGGGGAACTCCGTTTCAAGCATGCAAACGGAAGGCGCCTGGAATGTGGATGGTAAAGGCTTATCCGTTTATGATGTTCGACCAGCGACGGCAACTACCGCTGACTGGCACGATGCGATTGATGAGTATCACCGTTATGATGAGGACTTAGATCTCATGCAAGCGTTGCATATGAACATGTATCGCATTCAAATTTCGTGGTCACGAATCGTCCCTGACGGTGATGGCGACTTTAATCCCGCAGGCTTGGCCTTCTACGATCGCCTCGTCGACGGCATGATCAAACGTGGCATTACGCCGATGATTTGTCTCTATCACTTTGACATGCCCTTAGCTTTAGCTCAAAAAGAAAACGGATTCATGTCTCGTCATACCGTGGCGGCATTCGTCCGTTTTGGTAAAAAAATTATTGAACATTTCGCTGATCGCGTTAAATATTGGATTACGTTCAATGAACATAACCTCTATTTCAGTGATGAAGCCTTTAATATCTCCGGCTACACCACTGGCGATCGGTCATTGAGTGATCTGTACACGATTTTTCATCACACGATGCTCGCCCACGCGCAGTTAGACGCCTTTGTACATGCGACCTATTCAGACGTCAAAATTGGTGGTATGTTGGCTTACACACCGGTCTACCCGGCGACTGCCAAACCGAACGACGTTTTCGCCGCCCGCCAATTAGATCAATTTTTGAATCAAAATTTGAATACGGCCTTCGTTAATGGACACTATGATCATGAAGTCCTGACCTTTATTAAGAACCACCATCTTGATTATGATTTACAACCTGGTGATGAGGCTATTTTAGCGGCAATGCATGCTGATTTCTTAGCTTTCAGCTATTATCGTTCAACCACGATTAACGCTGATAAAATTCCAGCGCACACGGCCCCTAATCGCTACTTAAATTTCGGCATGGAAAGTAACCGCTTTCTAGAGGCTAACGAATGGGACTGGCCGATTGATCCATTGGGTTTCCGCAATTTAATTACTGATTTATATAATCGTTACCAAGTTCCCGTCTTTCCGATTGAAAATGGGATTGGCATCCGTGAGCATTGGGATGGTCAGCATCCGATTGCTGATGACTTACGGATTCGCTATCACGCCGAACATTTAAAAGCGATGAAAGATGCCATGTTTCTAGATGGTGCCCAAGTGTTAGGTTACTTGGGGTGGGGCCTCATTGATATTCCAAGTTCACACGCGGATATCGAAAAACGTTACGGGGTTGTTTATGTTAACCGAAGTAATCATGATTTAAAGGATCTAAAACGCGTGCCGAAAAAATCTTATTATTGGTTACAAGCAGTTTTAGAAAAAAATGGAGATGAATTGTAATGGATGAAACAAGTAGTAACAGTGCTTTCAGTAATTTCATTAACAAAAAAGTGCTACCACCGATTATGAAGTTCGTGAACACTAAACCGGTGAAAGCCTTACAAGATGGGATGGTTTATGCGCTCCCCTTTATCATTATTGGGTCAGTCTTCTTAATCCTATCAAATATTCCAATCGCTTCCGTTGCGGCAGCGGTGAAAGCTTCCGGCTGGTCAGCCTTCTTTAACCAAGCCTATACCGTTACCTTTGGGATTATGTCACTTTGGGCCGCCGTTGGGATTGCATACGTTTATGTCCGTAATGAGGGTTATGAAGCTTTGCCAGCTGGCTTAACGTCGATGGCAACTTTCCTCTTATTACAAACTTTAAACATCGCTAGTCCATTAGCTGGTGCAATGGGTAAAGCCGGTACTGGTATTACCAACGCCGCTGGCAACGTGGTTATGTCTGGTGGCGCCGTTGCAACCAACATCGACAAATTACCAACCGCTTTACAAAACTTTGTCACCTCCCCCGTTACTGGCGTCATTAATATCACCTGGCTAGGTGGTCAAGGGATGGTTGCTGCCATTATCGTTGGGATTTTGGTTGGTTGGTCATATTCTGCGATGATTCGCGCCGGCTGGAAGATTACCTTACCTGAACAAGTCCCTTCAAGTGTCGCTAATCAATTTACTGCGATGATTCCTGCTGGGATTATCCTGATTGTTTCAATGTTAATTTATGCTGCTTTCAATGCTTTTGGCAATACTGATGTTTTGCAATTTATTTATAAAGTTTTACAAACACCTTTACAAGGATTATCTGATTCTTTAGGTGGTGCCTTAGTCATTGCCCTATTAGTCCCATTCTTCTGGTTCTTTGGGGTCCATGGTGGCTTAATCATGGGAGCCATTACCAGTGGCTTGTTAATTCCCAACACCTTTGATAATGCCGCTTTATATAAAGCCGGTAAATTAACTGTTGCTAATGGTGCCCACATTGTGACCAATGAATTCTACAATAACTTTATTAACTTAACCGGTTCTGGGATTACGATTGGCTTAGTTATCTTTACGTTAGTCGCTGCTAAGTCAGTCCAGTTTAAGACAATTGGGAAAATTGAATTAGTCCCAGCTCTCTTCAACATTAACGAACCTTTCCTATTTGGTTTACCGATTGTCATGAATCCGTTCTTGGCAATTCCATTCTTCCTGACACCAGTCATCGTCGCTTTGTCGACTTACTTAGTCATCTACTTCGGGATTGTACCGCCATTGAATGGATTCGCTGCACCTTGGACAACACCTGCCATCATTTCTGGCTTCTTAATCGGTGGTTGGAAGATGGCCATTTGGCAAACAATTACCCTGTTAATGTCTGTCGGCATCTACTTCCCATTTGCTAAGAAATATGACGCAATCTTGACAAAACAAGAAGGCGCTAAAGCCGCAGCTGAAGCAGCTGCTGGCAACACTGCTACTGAAAAATTATAAAATTAAGTCCTAAAAGGAGTTCATCATTATGGCTGAAAAAATAATTATGTTGGCTTGTTCGGCTGGCATGTCAACCTCGTTACTGGTTTCTAAAATGGAAGCGGCCGCTAAAGCTGATGGCGTTAATTACAAGATCTTCGCCACCGCTTCATCCGACATTGATCATCAACTAAAGTCTGAACAAAAGCCAGATGTTTTGATGCTAGGACCACAGATTAGTTATATGGCTGCTGATGTAAAAAAGAAAGCCGACCAAGCTGGGATTCCAATGGCGCTTATCAACATGCAAGATTATGGCATGATGAACGGTGAAAACGTCCTAACCACTGCTGAAAAACTATTAGGCGATAAGTAACCGGCTAGCTGAGTAGCACAAATTAACTTTTGGTACACGTTTCGACCTGCTGGATAACCAATACCAAATAGGGACTGCAAGAATTAATTACATTCTTGCAGTCCCTATTTTTTTGTCTTAGTCGGTACTTTTCATTTGGTGCTAGCTATGCTAAGGTATTGCTTAATATACCGTCGTAAAGGATCCTCACCAATGCCTAAAAAAACCATCATGTTAGCTTGTACCGGTGGCATATCCACCTCATTACTCGTTGCTAAAATGCAGACAGCCGCCGAACAGCAAGGTACCAATTACTACATTTTCGCCACTGCTGCAGCCACAATTGACCGCGAGTTAACGGCCGCCCAGCGCCCAGATGTCCTCTTATTAGGCCCTCAAATTAGCTTTTTAGCACCAAAAGTCAAGCTGCTCGCTGCCCAATTACATATTCCCATGGCTATTATCAACATGCGTGACTATGGGACAATGAACGGTCAAAAAGTACTCGCTTTAGCAGAAACCCTTTTGACATCCTAAGTAGATGTTTCACGTGAAACATTTTAAAACTACGCCAATCAAACTAGCACGCATTATTGTCGCAATAACCACTGCAATTGCTGGAGCGCAACTTGATGGTCGGCAGTACTATGTTTCGCCACGTAATAATACGCTAAAGTCTCGTGCCATTGCATCTGGCGCTCAGCTGGCAACTGATAATAACGGTCAAAAGTTCGCTGGAAATCTGCCGCTGTAGCACTCGCAGTCAACTCTCGCTGGCAAAATTCTCGTAATTCTGGCCGGGTTAATCGCGATCTGGCAATTGGTCCGGATGTCTTGAACCGCTGTTCCAGCTGAGTTTGCATGGTCGTATCGGCATGCTTGGCTAGCCAAGCAACCACAGTAGCGTCAGTCTGCTGAGCCAGTTCTTGGAACCAAGCCAGTGACAGTTTAGTACCAAACCGAGTCGCTAACAAACGTTGCCAATCGGCCCGTTGCTCGGCGGCCTGATGATAGATCCAACCCCAACAACTATTATAAACATCATCATAAAACCGAATCGTTTGGCGCTGATCTAATTGCCGGGTAACTTGGTTCAACGCTTGCACAAAATCACGATCCAACATTGCCAAACGGCGCACCTGAATTTGGCCATTCTGCTGATACTCCGTCACCATTAATCCAAACTGGTAAGAATTGACTAGTGGCCGGGTTGTTGCTGGTGGTGTCAGTTTACTGAACAGTGCTTTAGCTGTCGCACGGTCTGGGCGGGCCACAATAATGACCGCTAATTGATGTAAATATTGACGGTAAAGTGGACTAGTCTTAAGCTTTTCGACAGCGGACTGAACCGTTCGTTGCGCTGCTTTAGTCCGTTGTTGCTGAGTTGCATCCGCTTGCGCCTTTTGAACAGCAGCTTTAGTTGCGACCGTTTTCACTTCCAACTTGACCAATTGGTCATAATCCTTTAGAGCTGGCTTTAAGGCTAACAGCGGTAAGGTCGTCGTGCGACGTTTCAAATAAGTCGTCACCGTTTGGCTAGTCGTCGTTCGCAACTGCTGTGCCTGGGCATGCTGGTCGCTTGATAATTGTGGTAACCATGGTTGCTGGAACATAATCGTTGGGATGACTGGCACTTGGGTCGTCAACGTTTGATATTGAGCGACTGCATAAAAGTTATCTTCCGTCGTAATCACCATTAAATACCGCGTTTCTGCATTCATGAACTTCTTCACGCATTCAGAACCCACCACTAAAGCTTGCTGGTTATGTTTATTTTGCACATGATATTCATAGCGCACTGGCTTATGACACAGCTCGCAATGGTGCCAATTATGCCGGTCATCGCTCGGATTAATCACATACGGTAAGCTCGCTAAAAGCTGCCACTCATGGCTACACGCTGTCAGCCATGCCGCATGGTCATGCAAGATCAAATTACGCACCGTGTCTAATAAAAAGTCACTGGTCGCTTTGACGGTCACATGGTCACGGAGCAGGCCGCTAATTTGTTGTAATGTCGTGGTTCGTCGGGCTCGTTCGCTCAATAGAAAAAAGCGATTCTCGGCTGGCGTAATCAACGTGGTCATTGCTGGCATATCAATTCCACTCCTCATAAAAAGTCTTTTTCTAGCATAGCATACCTCGTTGAAAATCCGGGCTGATAAGCCTAGTTATGATTAATGCCGACTAAAAAAAGAGATTAGTCGCCCAATCTCTTAAAACCAACTTTAGTTTTAGTCAAACATTTTCTTAGTAGCCTTCATCAAGGTCTTTGGATCCTTGTCATAACGTGGTGTCTTAACTAAGTTATCCATTGGGACTCCTGCAAAATGATAAGCTGCAATTTCACCAGAACGAACAGCACTTTGTTCCGTGAAAATCATTTGGTAAGGTTGTTCCGCAAATTCACCCGTAAAGGCTAAGTTGGTTGAATGTTGTGGGATAACTTCTGGCCGATCAGTCTTGGCCCGGTTATTGAACAACGCCGACGCATATGGCATGTAAACCGGAATATTATTGATGATACTATCTAATAATTCTTTTTCCTTATCCTTAATGTTGCCGGGACCAGGATCAACTTTCGAAAGCTGACCAATTAATTCTTGTGCCATTTCTTTACCCGTCATCTTAATGTATGGCTTGTGGACAAATTCACCTTGCCGCCGTGGATAGAGGAAGTAGCCCCAAAGCACGGTTTCATTTGGATTTTGCGTGGTAAAGTGTGGCTGATGATGAATAACAATCGACATGTTGATATCTTTTTGATTCAATGGCGTAATTGGCGTCGTTGATAAGAAGGAATTCAACGCATTCCCTGGTTCTTGCGTCGTAATCCGCACAATTTCATTTAAGAAAGCATGATCCTTGGTCGTTAACGTAAAGCTGACCCATTCACTTGCATTCCGATCATTAAAGAATTTATCCGGCGTACCCAAGTTATAGAAGCGTTCTGTCGCTTTCTTCCAAAGTGCGGCACTAATCCCATACTCCATATTTTCAGGTGCGGGCGTATTGTAATCCCCCATGGTAGCAGAATCGGTAATTGACCCATTGGTAAAGATTACCGCTGTATCATCATCAACTTCAACTTCTTCAGTCTCACCAGTTTTAGCATCTTTAACAACTAACCCGGTTACCGTAATTTCATCTTGCATTGCGGTATCTTTGAATTGCCAATCTTCAACAATCTTGTTGTCAATAAAGGTGACATTTTGAGCCTGTAAATACTTAATCAGTGGTTCAATCATACTTTCAAATTGGTTGTAACGGGTCCGATTGACCCCAACTAGATGTTCAATTTGAGTAAATTCATAAATCATTTGATGCATGTAACGCCGTAGTTCTTGCGCAGAACTTTGAGTTCTAAACGCAAAGGTCGTTTCCCACATGTACCAGAAATTCGTTTGGAACATATGTGGATCATCCGCAAAATATTCTGCGATGGTCACATTATCGAGTTTTTCTTCCTCACCATCTGGCATCAAAATCAGCTTCGTGAGTAAGGCCCGATCTTTATTGTTAAAGCCTAACTTGCTGGCATTGATAATACCTTTGCCACCTTGTAGTAACCGTGCTTTATCAAAAGTCCGATGTTTTGCATCAAAATCACGCGTATCTTCTGCGGCAGTCATACCTGGTTCAGTAATTGATGGAATCCGGTCTAACAATTCCATAAGATCCACGTAGGTCCGATAATTTAACATCCGACCACCCCGAGCTACATACCCGGTTGTGTTCTCCATGGGATGATTCTTGTTCCAATATTCGTTCGTGAAGTCGGCGGTTGACCCACCATCATTAGCACCATGCATATCGACCCCGTAAAAGGTGATATCTTTGCCATCCCAATGACCATCTTGAATCAAATACACTGCTGAAGCCATGTTCGATAGCCCAGCACCAATCATAATTGCTTTACTTTTAACCATAAATAACGCCCCCAAATTCGGATTTTGTTAACGCTTACAGGTACATTATACAACTTGGATATCAATTGTCTAGTTTGAACTGAAAAAAATCTATTACTTTCATCAATTTACACCTAATTTAAGTTTTTACCGTGATGTTTTTCAGTAATTTCCCTGACGCCTGCCAACTTCTAGTATAATAGCTTTATAGGAGTGACGTTAATGATGACACCTTATTTAATCTTTTCTGACGTCGACGGGACGCTCATGATTGACCATACCCACCTGACAACAGTAACTCAGCAAACACTCAATCAAGTGATGGCCCGCGGTCACCATTTTTATATCGCTACCGGTCGCATGCTACCACTGGCACGACAAGCCGCAGAACAAATTGGCGGACCCGTTAAAATCATCGCCGCTAATGGCGCAACTTTTGAACTCGGCGACCAATTACAAACCGCTTACTTGTCAGCAGCCCAATTAACGACGATTTACCAGACAGTCTTGGGTCACGACTGCAAAGTCTTTTTCTTTGAAACCGACCGTTTATATTACACTGGCGACGAACCCCCTTATCAGGCAGACGCTGCCCAGGCCAATGTCACCACGATGCCCGATTTAAACGCTTTGCCACTGATTGGCCCGGAATACTTGCCT
Organism: Lactobacillus sp. CBA3605; assembly: GCF_002970915.1. Taxonomy (NCBI): domain Bacteria; kingdom Bacillati; phylum Bacillota; class Bacilli; order Lactobacillales; family Lactobacillaceae; genus Lactiplantibacillus; species Lactiplantibacillus koreensis. Next base: position 1,540,863 of record NZ_CP027190.1, on the reverse strand, counting down.
AATCTCGCTGGTTACGTCACTAATGCCATTGCTTATGGTGACCCCAGTAAATTAGCTGCCATCCGTGCTGAGTTAGGCCACCAGACCCAGCTAAATTTATCTAGCTCCAATACTAATAATTTAGAACTGATTCCGCAGGGCGTTGATAAAGCCAGTGCCATCACCACCATTCAACAGGCTACTGGCATTGATCGTGCGCACACCTTAGTTTTTGGCGATGGCTTGAATGACTTAGGGATGTTTCAGGTCGCCGATTACAGCATTGCCATGGGAAATGCCCCTGACATCGTGAAGCAGGCAGCCACGGCCGTCACTTTACCCAATACTCAAGACGGCGTCGCAGTTTATCTTCAGGACTTCTTCAAATTAACTGACTGAGCGTTAAAATACCACTCAAACGACAGCAACCAGCTAGTTCTTTAACTCGCCTTAATGAACTTAGTCTTTTTATTAGCTTATTTAGTTTCAACTTAAAGGGCTGCTTGATCAAAATCTGATTAAGCAGCCTTTTTGGTACTTTATTTTAGGGTTAGACTAGTGACTTCCGCCCCATGTTTAATCGGTTGCGTGATAATCGGTGTTAAACCGGCTAACTGTGTCGCAGAATTAGTAACCAACGTTAATACAACTGTCTCTTTACCAGCGGCTTTAATCTGATCAAAATCGACATCCGCTAAGACAGCCTTAGGAGTGACCTGATCATTTTTTTGAACCTCGATGCTGAATGGTGCACCATTCAATTCAACCGTATCCAAACCAATGTGTATTAATACTTCTAATCCTTCCGGCGTGGTTAGACCAATGGCATGTTTAGTTTTAAACACACTAGTAATCGTACCATTAATCGGCGCATACACTTGACCACTGGTTGGCTGAACACCAAAACCTTCTCCCATTAATTTCTGTGAAAAAACAGGATCGTTCACATTTTCTAACGCCACTATTTGACCATCAACTGGTGCCGCTAACTTTAACGCTACTTTTTTCTTTAAAAATTTAAACATTTTATTTTTCCTCCTAATCGGTACCTAAAATCTGATTAATCTCTTGACTATACAAATCTGCTTTACCACCAAAAACAGCTTGGATACCGCCGCCCATTTCAAGAACAGCAGTTGCACCTAATGATTTCAGCTGTGTTTTATCAACTAGACCACTATCTTTAACCGCAATACGTAGTCGCGTCGCACAAGCTTCAATTGATTCAATATTCGTCGCACCGCCCAATGCGTCAATGATTATTTGCGATTGCGTATTTAAATCACTATCGCTACTGCTGGATTCTGCTACACTAGTGCTATCGGCATCTACCATTCCTGGAATAGCAACTTTAAATTTTCTAATACAAAATGAAAAAACAAAGTAGTAAATGAATGCCCAAGCAATCCCATAAGGAATAACATACATCCAATGAGTCCTATCTTGACCTTGTAGCACACCAAAGAGTAAATAATCAATCAAACCACCGGAAAAAGAATTACCAATTCGAATATTTAAAATATCAGCAACAAAGAAAGAACAGCCGTCTAAGAACGCATGAATAACATATAACCAGGGTGCAACAAATAAAAATGTATACTCTAAAGGTTCAGTAATACCCGTTAAAAACGATGTCAAAGCGCCGCTAAAATACAAGCCACCATTTTGTTTGCGATTACGTTTTGGAATGGCATGATACATTGCTAACGCCGCAGCTGGTAGGCCAAACATCATTGTTGCAAACCGACCAGCAAAGAATCGTGTGCCATAGGTGAACAACCCCGTATGATTAGGGTCAGCTAATTGAGCAAAGAAAATGTTCTGTGCCCCTTGAATCGTATGACCAGCTACAACTTCAGTTCCGCCCAAAGAGGTGTACCAAAACATAGGATAGATAGTATGATGCAGACCAACCGCACCAAGCAAGCGAAGTAAGAATCCATATAAAAAAGTGCCGATACTACCTAAGGTTGCGATTTCTTTACCCGCAACCACTAACCATCCCTGAATCGGTGGCCAAATTAAGTAAAAAATCATGCCTAGAACGATTGCTGCAAAGGAAGAAACAATGGGAATGAACCTTGATCCACCAAAGAAACCTAAAAATTGTGGTAATTCAATTTTACGGTAGCGGTTATGTAAATAGGCAACTACCCCACCAACGACAATGGAACCTAAAACACCCGTATCAATTGCAGCATCTTTGGCTGAAAACAATTGTAATAATCCACTGATTGTAGCGGTATACACTAGGTACGCTACAGCCCCAGACAACCCTGCTGTGCCTTTATCTCCTTTTGCTAAACCAACTGCAATCCCAACTGTAAAGATTAGCGCAATATTAGCAAAAACAGCATTTCCTGCAAAATTCATTACTTTTAGAATAGTTTGTAGCCAACTAACATCCAAGAAAGGGTACGCCGTCAGCGCACTTTTATTCGTTAAAGCCCCGCCTAATCCAAGTAACAATCCTGCTGCGGGTAAAATGGCAATTGGCAACATAAAAGCTTGACCCAGCTTAGAAAATTGTTTAAACATTTTTCAATCCTCCTAAAAAGTTATTTGATTGCTTGAATAAAACGCGTCGCAATCTCTAAGGGCCGAGTAATTGCCCCACCAACTACCATTCCAGCCACACCTAAACTATGAACGACCTTCGCTTGTTCGGGACTATGAATACGACCTTCAGCAATCACGTCAACCCCGCCAGCTACCAGCTTATTAATCAGATCAATGTCAGGGCCAATTAATTTAGGACTTTCTTCTGTATAGCCACTAAGCGTGGTCCCGACAAGATCAATCCCTTGTTGCCAAGCAGTTATCCCTTCATCAAAAGTTGAAATATCAGCCATCAATAATTGATCAGGATACTTGGCTTTAACTTGCTGAATAAAAGCCGTCACGGTTAGCCCATCATGACGTTGACGATTAGTACAATCAAACGCAACTACTTCAACCCCGGCCGCAACTAACGCATCAACTTCTTGCATGGTTGCTGTAATGAATGGCTTCTCTGGCAGATAGTCTTTTTTTATAATGCCAATAATTGGTAAATCAACGACTCCTTGAATTTCCTTGATATCCCGAATTGAATTTGCTCGAATTCCGACTGCTCCGGCCTGTTGTGCGGCACTTGCTAACAGTGGCATCACCCCACCAGTCTTTGTGTACAACGGTTCACCCGGTAATGCTTGGCAAGAAACAATGAGACCATTTTTAATTTGTGATAAAAATTGTGATTTTTCCATTATCCATATTTCCTCCATAAATAATCTTTTTGGATTTTATCTCCAAATAAAATATAACAGCTGTTTTGGATAATGTAAAGCGCTTTATTTGATTTTGCGGAGTAATACTCCAATTTAATTTTATTTAGAATAGCGTATAATATTCCCCATAAGGATGGTGATACCTGTTGCGCTATGATTACTTAATTCATGAACAGTATGAAACGCTAACCCGTTCAGAAAAAAAAGTTGCCGACTACGTCTTAAAAGTTGGTAGTCAACTAATGTACGCTACAATGAGTGATATCAAAATGGCAACTAAAGTTGGTGATGCAACCATTATTCGGTTTTGTCAAAAATTAGGCTTTAGTGGCTTTTCTGACTTCAAAATCGAAATTGCTAAAGAGGATTTTACTCAAAAGGAACAGACCCGACCAGCTGATTACTATGATGATATTAATCGCCATCTACAAGATGCTTTAACTGCGACTGCCCAATTAATTGATCCTAGTCGACTAAACCAGGCTATTGATTTGCTGAGTCAGGCTAAATCAATTTATATTTTTGGTGTTGGTGGTAGTGCCCAAGTAAGTGAGTCATTTGCTTCAATCCTTTTGCGGGTGGGCGTTCAAGCGACCCCCGTTAGTGACCCACATATTCAGGCGCAAGTTGCCTCATTATTTAAGTCAACTGATTTAGTTATCGGTCTGTCTCTAACCGGCCGAACTAAAGATACTTATGATGCGCTAAAAATTGCCAAAAATAATCATGCTAAAGTGATTGCGATTACCAATAATTTAAATAGTCCTGTCGCTCAACTCGGTGATGTTGTTTTACAAACAGCCATCGAAGAATTTTTAAATGGCGGGTCTGTTGCTGGACGGATTTCACAGCTATACATTTGTGATGTGCTCACTCAAGGCTATGAAAATCGTAACCAAGTAGATGCAGTTGCACTACGTGAGAAAGTTCTACGTTCAATTCTTGATAAAAGTTTAGATTAGTCTAAAAATCTGCTTAATATAAATAACGCCATTCTGACAAAAATTTGTCAGAATGGCGTTATTTATATTATATGAAATTTACCGAATTGCACCGGTATACTGAAAATCATCACTTGTCGGATCCAGTAAGAATGTCTTCAAATCAGCCATATTCTGAACCGTCGCTTTACCCGATTTCGCCAACATTACATTAAAGGTCCCATCGGCTAAAGTTTCAGCGTAGTAAGCCACTGGAATGTCCAGTCCAAAGGCCGTACCAGTCTCCCAGATGGTCCCCGTATCAAAACCATCCACGACTGCAACGACTAGCTTAGCTTGTTTCAAATGCGCCACGTTGTCATCAAAGACGGCATTACGGTCGGCGTCAGTTGCATCCGGCGTGAGATCGATCCCATCTAGGCGTGGACTGTAATACGTTAATTCTAACTCATTCATGAGCTGTTCAATCTTCGCTAACCGTTCGGGTTGCCCCGCTGTAAACCAAGGCCCTGCCAAATAAATCATCGGTGTCGTACTTTCGAGACGTGTCTTCATCTGATTATTCATCCTCTTTCAACTTAAGCTTTCTTTATTTTAAACGTAATTGGGGCTCGAAAACAAGCGCAAAAAAAAGCGTTTGGACTTGACCCCAAACGCTAACCGTTTATTTAAGACTTAATTGACTTAGTTCGTTGAAATCAGCTGTCGTCAAGTCGACGTTAGCAGCAGCGACATTATCCGCCAAATGAGCTACAGAACTGGTCCCAGGAATTGGTAAAATATTTGCCGACCGCTTCAATAACCAAGCTAAAGCAATTTGCGCAGGACTTACTTGATATTTTTCAGCCATTGTACTCAACGCACTACCTGGTTGTGCTAATTGACCAGTGGCTAATGGGAACCAAGGCAAGAAAGCCATGCCTTGTTCAGCCGCATAATCAACCACGTCATCATCATGATGATCAGCAACATTATACAAGTTTTCAATCGCATCAATTTTGGCAACTTTTTGCGCTTCCTTGATTTGAGCAACCGAGACCTGGCTCAAACCGATATGCTTGATTTTGCCTTCAGTTTGTAGCTTTTTCAATTCACCGACTTGTTCAGCCACTGAAAAATGACTGTCAATTCGATGCAAGAATACCAAGTCTTCATGGTCTAAGCCCAAGGTCATCATGGACACTTCGACTTGTTGCCGCAAATAATTAGCTTCACCATGTGGCGTCCAAATATTTGGTCCTTGCCGAGTTTGACCAACTTTATCCGAAATAAAGATTTGATCCCGGTTAGCAGCACCCTTTAAACCGGCTGCTAAATACCGATCGGCAAACCAAGGCCCATAAGAATCCGCAGTATCAAAAAAGTTAATCCCATAATCAAGGGCTTTTTTAACGACTTTAATCCCCTCTTCAGGGTCTTTGTAAGGGCCCCAGGTTCCAGGGCCAGTTAATTGCATGGTCCCATAACCTAACCGATTCACCTTAAAATTATCATCAAATGCATAAGTGCCCGCATTAGCGGCATTAATTGTTGCCATCGAATTTTGCTCCTATCATTTTTTATTGCCTTCATTTACAAGTCTTAGTGTAGTCCCTGTCACCGGGGTCAGGTCAATTATTTGACCCGCAAATTTTTAACCCTGGGTTGGATTGTGAAAGACGGAGGCATCCACAACCGACATCGCATTTAGCGTCACCATATCCGCCGCACTAATTTCAAAGTCCAACTTAGTATTGGCTTCAATATGATCCGGATTAATCGCCTTAGGTAGCGGTAAAATGCCATTTTGAAGCACAAACCGTAACGCCAACTGAGGGACACTAACCTGATAGTGATCAGCAACTTGCTGAATTGCCGGATTGTGCAAAAGTCCACCCGTTGCTAGTGGTGAATAAGCTTCAACCAACATACCGTTAGCTGTCGAAAATGCCGTGATTTTAGGTTCAGTATAACCTAAATAATATTGAATCTGATTAACCATCGGTTTAACTTCGGCCTGTTTCAGAATGTTTTTCAAATCCCGAACGGCAAAATTAGAAACCCCAATGGCTTTGGCTCGACCACTCCGATAAATAGCTTCCATCGCTTGCCAAACTTCTAAATTAGCTTCATCATAGTTGCGCCCAAGTTGACCCCATGGCCATGGGGCATGGATAATATACAAGTCAACATAGTCCAAGCCTAAATTGTTTAGTGATTGGTCAAAATCCGCTAATGTCCCTTGATAAGACTTTGTTTCAGCAGGTAACTTAGTCGTGACAAAAATCTCTTCTCGTGGAATACCAGCATCACGAATCGCTTCACCGACACTGTGTTCATTGCCATAAGCTAAGGCGGTATCGATATGCCGATATCCTGCCGCCAAAGCATTTTTAACGGCTTGATACGTGGTGTCACCACTTGAAATTTGCCAAGTGCCGAAAGCGACCTGTGGAATCTCAACACCATTGGTTAAGGTATAAGTATCTGTCATTACTGTCATTTTAAGAAATCTCCATTTCTATATTAAATTAATTATTTAAAATCGACTTAATGCCGACGTCTAATCCGTTGAGTTGCTAGTGGTCGTGTCGGATCACCAATAAGGGTCAATAGCCCAGTCGCAACCAAAACAACGACTAAAATCTGAATTACTGCCATTGTTGGGCCCTCCTAATTAAGATAGCTTGATTAAGTGTAACAATGCTCAGTTTAAGACCTTAGTCCTACTCTAAGGCAACTAATTAGTTCGCAAATTCAAATTTTTTTAATTTAATAAAATAACACAGCCTAGTCATAAATTGACGTATGCCGCTGTATGACCAGCCCTGCTAACGTGAGTAACACTGAAAAAATAATTGCCAACCACAGAACTGGTGCCCAACCAAGCTGACTCCCTAACCAACCGAAAACGACCGGACCTAAAGCCGCCAGTAAATAACCAGCGGATTGGGCCATGCCTGATAAATCTGCTGTTTCAAAACCAGTCGTCGTTTTTTGCGTAAAGAACACCACTGCCAAGCTAAAAGCCGCACCTGAGCCGAGACCGATTAACACACATAAACCCGCAACGACTGCAAAATTAGTTCCAGCCACCAAAATACCAGCAATCCCGGCAATAAAGCCAATACCCACAACCGCTACCATCACATGCACCCCAACTTTTTTGTTAGCCGTTGCTGGCACGATGTAGGCCATCGGTAGCCCACTTAATTGCATGACAGTAACTAAATTTCCAGCGGCAACTAGTGTAAAGCCATGCGCCACTAAAATAGTCGGTAGCCACGTTAACAATGAATAATAGACTAAAGCTTGTAACCCAAAGAACGCCGTCACCACCCAGGCTAAGGGTAACCGCCAGACACTGGCATGTGCTGATGCACTCACCTGGCGCTTAACGGTGGGACGCTCGGCACGGTGATTATATTTCAGATTAGGTCCCCAAGCAATTAGGTTAACTATTCCTAGCACCGATAAAACTGCCATTGTAACTGGCAGCGACCAATACGCTGCTAGTACGCCAGAAAGTCCCGTCCCAAAAGCACCAACAAGTAGCATTGACAAGGTATACTCACTGGTAGCGACGCCAATTTTAGTTGGAAAATTATCCTTAATAATTGCTGGAATCAAGACATTACCACCATCAGCGCCAATTCCAACCAGTAACGTCCCTAAAAATAGCAAGGCAATCGACGGAATCACCCGTAAATAACTGCCGATGGCTAAGATAATAAGCATGACATAAATGGTCAGCTCATTACCAAACCGGCGGCCCCACCGTGAAATTAACGGTGACATCACGGCAAAGGTCAGCAACGGGATCGTCGTCAATAAACCTGCCATTGAGCTCGGTAAACCTAAAGTTCGTTTCAAACTACTGATTAACCCTGGCATCATCGTAATCGGCAAGCGCATATTAGCGGCGGCTAACATCATGCCTAAAGTCAGATAACGACTATGTTGATGCGTGTCCAACATGAAAATCCACTCCTCTTAGCTTACGTAATTCGACAAATATCGAACTAAGTTTCAAAAAAATTATAATGTGCTTAAAAATCCAGGTAAATACTGGTCAAACGTTGCCGGACGTAAAGACAAATATTTCGTCTGCGCCACGCGTCGTGTATTAGTTAAACCAACTAATCGTAAGGCTTTAAAATGATAAGACACCGTGGACTTGCTAATCTTTAATTGCGCACCTACCTCACTGCAAGTCATTTCACGGTTCGTCTGATAAAGCACTCGGATAATTCGCAATCGGTTTTGGTCGGCCAAAGCTTTAAAAATTGCGACACGTTGTTGGTCTCCACTAATTTGTTGCTTTAGTTCGATAGTCATAGAACTACCATACGCCTACATTTAAATTTTGACAACAAAAAATGATTAGCGAGGTACACCTCCCTAACCATTTAAACCGTACTATTCAGCTAATGGTCCATGTTGTTTCCAAATTCCTGGGACCAGCCACAAAATCAAACCTAAGTTAATGGCCAACATCACGGCAGTTAGAATAAAGACTGAATTATAGTCAAAAATTCCGGCAATTACGCCACCTAACAAAGCCCCTATCATATTACCAATCGCCTGAAAAGACTGATTGTAACTAAAAATCGTTGACGTCAGATGCACCGGCGTATTCTTAGTCAATAAGGTTTGAATTTCTGGGAACAATGCCCCATCAGAAATTCCAATCGCAAATCGTAACAGCCCTAAGGCAATCACACTCGTGACCCAACCTTGTGGGAAATACATAATAACTGCAAAAATATACCCAAACAATAGCACACGCCCTGAGCCATGCTGGTCGCCATACCGACCAAGCCGCGGGGCCGCTAAAATATTAGAAATTCCGGGCAAGGCAGCAATAATCCCGGCCACAACCGTAATGGGACCTTTATAATGCATCAATTCGCGCACATACAAACTAATAATCGGCGCAATTGAAGCATTGCCTAGTTGGACAATCATGGTCGAGCACAGCATGATAATGATTAACTTAGGATTTTGAAAGGCTGCCAATGGATTTCGACTAGCCCCCGGTTCCCGATGATGATCAACTGGTTTGAAATGTTCTTGCACGAAGAACAAACTCAGCAAGAATGCGCCGACTAATAGCCCCGCCGTAATAAAGAACGTGTTTCGAATCGAGAACACTTCGGCTAAGATACCACCGATAACTGGCCCAAATAATTGACCACTAACAGCGCCAGTGATTAAGGTACTCAACGCGTGACCACTATATTTACGCGGTGTTTGCGAAGCAACTAGCGCTTGCGCATTGGAAATAAAGCCTGCAAAGACACCTTGTAAAGCCCGTAAAGCGACTAATTGCCAAACATTAGTGACAAACCCCATTAGCCCCATCGCCAATGCCATCCCTAACGAAGCTCGTAGTAACATCACTTTACGCCCTTTTTTATCCGCAATAATACCCCACAATGGGGCGGAAATGGCGGAAATAGCATAGTCGGCTGCATAGGCGAGACCACTATAAAAGGTCACCTGCTGTTTATTAAAATCACCTAGCTGGCTCACAAACAATGACAAGAATGGCATGATTTCACTAAATGCCATCCCAGCCACAAAGGTACAAAACCATAAAACAATTAAATTACGATGCCATGGTCCGCGCTCACGTTCTGCGTCATCCACAACTATCATCTCCAAATCTAGCTACTACTAATTTTTCGTAAGTTAAGATAGTACAACCTAGCTTATCATATTTTAGCTCCTATTTTGTAATTATTTCCTGGGAAATTTTTAGCATTAAAAATCGCAATTATGCCCGTGGCTTTCAATTACTTGTCATTCCCGGATGCTAGTCACGGCTTGATTTGTCGAATTCGGTGCATCAAGGTCACGAACCGGGTTAATTCCGCTGGTGTATAGTCTGCGGCAATGGCGCTGGCCTGTGCGGCAATCGCCAACTTTAATTGGTGCTGGAGTTGTGCCACCTGTTGTCCCGCCGTCGTTAGCCGAACTAAAACTTCTTTATTGTTTTGTAAACTCCGAAATTTTTCAACTAAGCCCAACTGCGCTAATTTAGTAACTGCTCGTGAAATTGTCGCTTGTGACAGCGTTGTTAGCTGTGGCAATGCCTTAGCATGCGTTGCCGGCTGGGTGGCCAATTGCGCAATTATTTTAATATCAGTGGTCGATAATTGCTTGAGTTGTTGTTGCAGGTGGACATCCGTCGTCTGCCGTTGCGCCCATTGCTTCTCATCATCATCAATGCCATCTTGGGCAATAAATGCATTTAATTCGGACATTATCTGCTCGATTAACGGTTCGGTCATCTTTCTATCTCCTTTTTAATTCACATGAATAAATACTTGTATTATTAATATTATCCGTCTATAATAACATTTTGTATTCACATGAATCAATAATGAAATGGAGTTAATTAATTATGCAAACAATTGCGATTATTTTAGGCAGCACCCGTAAAAGTTCCTTAGGTCGTTCTTTATTCAACCATTTGCAGCTAACAGCACCCGCATTATGTGCTGAATTAGCCATCAAGGCGACCTTTTTAGACTTAGCTCAATACAATCTTCCCTTCTTCGATGAAGTCCTGCCACCAATGGCAAACAACCAGCGTCACTTACCTGCTAATCAGCAGCAATGGATCAGTGATATGGCCCAAGCAGATGGTTATCTTATCTTGACACCAGAATATAACCACGCGATGCCCGCCGCACTCAAAAACGCCCTCGATTTTCTAGCATTTGAAGGCCAGCGTAAACCGGTTAAACTCATCTCATATGCTGATAACATGCGTGGCGGCCAGTTTGGCGCGGCAGCGTTGGTCCCCGTCTTACAACGGCTGGGCATGCTGGTCTTACCTAAACCTACCCCCGTTGGTCAGTTACAAAATAACCTGCAACCCGATGGTCATTTCATCGCCGCAGCGCCATTAAAAGCACGCTATACCAAGGGATTATCACAAGCACTTCAAGAAATTGCTTACTACACGACAGTGCTCACTGAACACCCGTTTCCAACCGCTTAAAGCATCTCAGTAGACGGACCAGTCTGAACACGATACACTTGAGGTAAATATACTTCAAGGAGGGCTTTCGTCATGAAAATTAACATTCATCGTTCTAATCAAAATCGTGTGATTGCGGGTGTCATTGGCGGCATTGCAACACGTTACGACTGGAATGCCAATCTCGCACGACTTATTTTCGTCGTACTTGCAATTACACCAATGTTTCCAGGATTAATCGCTTACTTAATCCTTTGGCTACTCATGAAGGACCCCGTCGACTAATCTGATAATACCTTTAGAACATTAAGCGCTCAGGACAAAAAGTCCGAGCACTTTTTTGATATACCGCCCTTTTAAGGACCTCAAAAAAGCGTGATCAGTTACCCGCTATGAGTAACCGATCACGCTTTTTTCTGCGATGACTATTAACGCTGACCTTTATTAATCTCCGCTACTAGTCAATCAAATAAGCCAGGCCATAATCATCCACAAAATGACCATCTATGTAAAAAGCCTCGCGAGCAACACTTTCAACTTGAAATCCCAGTTGTGCATAGAACTGACGAGCTACTAAGTTAGTCGCTAGGACCCGTAATTCAAGCCGATGAATTCCGAGACGCCGTGCTTCAGCCTTTAACTTCGTCATCAAGCCCCGTCCAACACCTTGGTGCTGCGCTTGCGGTAAAATACCGATGCCAATATCCCAAGTAAATCGCATTGACATAAAGGGCGGCATTGGATTCCAAGAAATCATCCCTAAAATTTGCTCATCTTGAACCGCAACCAATTGACTGCCAACTGGATAATTTTGTGCATATGTCGCTAAATTCTGGGCTAGCATTGGCCCTGGACTATTTTGTGAATTCCAGATAGTTTGATCAATGGCGAATAATGCTGGTAAATCCGCCGCTACGGAATAGCGATAAGTAATCATCAAATTGTGCCCTCTTTTAGTCATATTTACTAGTCATCATACTGGTTTTAAATCCGTGATGCAATGCTAACTAGCGCCATTTAACGGGTAATCTGATATATTATTGCAACTAGAGTCATCAAGCGTCATATAACTATAAAACATTTTTATAACAACCTTGATTAATATTCGTTTATAATAATAACTAACGATAGCTTAAACCTGGAAAGGATGTGGCCGAATTGGCCTGCTTAACGCACAAACCACGTTGCATTTTTACTGAGCCCCATCGCTAAGCCTAAACTTTTATAGGAGTGAATTTAATGATAGATGATAACCAGCAGCAGTTGACCAACCCGGAAGACCAAGACCAGGTGCCTCCCGATACCGATACTACCCATTTGTGGCAGCTTGATGAACCAACTTTAGCGACTAAGTACCAGACTGATCCTGTCACTGGCCTTAGTGCCGCTGAAGCTGAGCACCGTCTACAACAAAACGGTCGGAATGAACTGGAAACTAAGCACACCTCACGCTTCATTCAGTTCATCAAGCAGTTTAATAATAGTATTATTTATATTTTAGCGGCTGCTGCAATTATGACCTTTCTAATGGATCGTTATTCAGATTCAATCGTTATCGGACTAGTCATCATTGCTAATGCCATCATTGGTTATGTCCAAGAACGTCAAGCGGGTAACGCTCTGGAACGCATTCGTGAAATGTTGATTTCTAAAAACTTCGTCATTCGTGATAACCAAAAGCTTGAAATCGACGCCCGCGACTTAGTAATTGGTGATTTGGTTAACTTAGAGGCGGGGGATGCAGTCCCTGCTGACATGCGACTCATTTCCGCCGATAACTTAAGCGTCCAAGAATCCATTTTAACTGGTGAAACCAATCCGGTTGAAAAGATTGAAGAACCAATGCCGGACCAGCAACTTCCCTTAGCGGACCGCCGTAATTTAGTTTACGCCTCAACTGCAGTAACTAGTGGTTCGGGCTTAGGGATTGTCGTTGCCACGGCTGAGGCAACCGAAATTGGTGCAATTCAGCAATCAGTTGGCGCCGTCAAAGAAAAACCAACGCCCTTAATGCGGAACTTGAATTCATTAGGACTCGGTTTATCAATTGCAATTATCGTCGCCGCAGTCTTATTATTTGGCTTAGGCCTGCTGATGGATACTTACAGCTTACCAACCTTACTAATTGCTGTGATTACCATGGTGGTTGGCTCCATGCCAGAAGGGTTGCCCGCTAGTACTTCAGTCGTCTTAGCGATGGGGACCCGGCGGATGACCAAGAAAAATGTCATTGTTAAATCACTGCCAGCCGTCGAAACGTTGGGTGCCGTGGATATTGTTAATACCGATAAAACCGGGACTTTAACCAAAAATGAAATGACCGTCACTAAAGTGGTTACGCCACACCATTTCTTCGATGTTACCGGTGTGGGTTATGATGCTGATGGCGGCGTTAACTTCGATGGTGCCTTAAAACTGAATGGTCAAACTATGGATTGGCACCAAGATCAAAGCATGGAATGGCTGGTAAACATTGCTGGTCAAACGACTGATGCGCAATTACACTTTGAAAACAACAAATGGGAACTGACGGGTGAACCAACTGATGGTGCCTTAACGACACTTTATCGTAAGATGACCGGACATGATCCTGAAGTGGCTGAAGTGGATTCGCTACCGTTTGACTCGGCTTTCCGATTTTCCGCCCGCCTAGCTGACTTTGATGGGCAGCGCATCTTGATGGTCAAAGGGTCCCCTGCCACCATTCTACGATTAACCAATCAAAAAACGGACCCAGCTTATTGGGATCATGCCATGACTGACTTAACGGCGGACGGGTTGCGAGTTGTCGCCTTAGCTTATCAAGTTGTTGCGGCTGATGTGACTGCTATTGATGCTAAAACCATTGGTAACTTAGAATTAGCCGGTATGGTTGGCATCATTGACCCACCCCGTGAAGAAGCGGCCGCTGCTATTGCAGAACTTCGGCAAGCTGGTGTCCAAGTTAAAATGATTACTGGTGATCATCCGGATACCGCAACTGCCATTGCCAACAAGCTGGCTTTAGCACCGCAAGTCAAAGCGATTACCGGACCCGAGATTGACGCTTTAGATGATCAGCAACTCAAAGCTCAAATCGATGATTATAACGTCTTCGCTCGGGCAACACCGGCCAACAAATTACGAATTGTCCGCGCACAGCAAGCCAACCAACACGTTGTTTCCATGACTGGTGATGGGGTTAACGATGCGCCGGCCCTCAAACAAGCCGATATCGGGGTTGCTATGGGGATTAAGGGCACTGAAGTTGCCAAAGAAGCTGCTAATATGGTCTTAGCGGACGATGATTTCGCTGATATTGTAGCTGCGGTTCGTGAAGGTCGTCATGTCTTTGATAATATTCGGAAAACAATCCGCTTCTTACTCCCAACTAGTTTTGCGGAAGGGTTAGTGGTCATCATTAGTATTCTAATGGGCCATGAACTGCCGCTCTACCCGACCCAGTTGCTCTGGATTAACATGGTTTCGGCATTAACGATTCAGTTTGCGTTTATCTTCGAGCCACCGGAAGCTGATATTATGGCCCGTGGTCCTAGGAATGTCAAAGCCGGCCTACTGTCCAAGCTAGACTCGTTTGAGATTGTATACGTCTCGTTACTAATTTCCGGACTCGGCATTTTTGCCTACGACTACTTAACAGCACTAGGCTTGCCAAACGTAGTCGGGAGTACAATGTCGCTAAACATCATTATCTTTGGTAAGATTTTCTACTTGTTTAATTTACGAAATAATCATCCAGTAATTTCTAAGTATCTATTCCAAAATAAAATGGCTTTCTACATTGTCGGTATCCTGATTCTTCTACAGCTAGGGATTGTCTACTTGCCATTTATGCAATCCGTCTTCCATACGACTAACGTTAGTTTTGGTTACGGTTGGGGAATTCCAATCTTAGCTGGGATTGTGGTCCTAATTGTCACTGAAATTGGTAAGTTCATCCGCTTCCACTTCTTGGAAAAAGATCCGAACTTAAATTAAGCTTTAAAAACAAGTCATACAAAAAAATCCTCGCCGGAAAAATTTCCGACGGGGATTTTTTAATCTAACCGATTGTTTCACGTGAAACATTTTTTACAGCGGGGCCAATTGTTCCCCACATAGCCATTGCATCACCATCGGTAACTGCTGGTTCCACAATGGCCAATCATGGCGTCCTGGTAATTCTTGCCAGGTGAAATTCGTTTTAAATGCATTGGCAAAACGTGGCTGGTACGCAACGTCCATGGCACGTAACATGTCCTCACTCCCAGTCGTCATCAAAACACGCAACGCTTGGCTAGGGGCAGTTAAATGCTGTAACAAATAATCAATACCAACTGGTGTATCACTCAAATGTTGCGGATCAAAAGCCAAATCAAAATCGGGCATGATGGCTGCTTGGTCAACCCTGAATCGTGCTAAATCAGTCACTGGCGATAAAGCTGCGACTGCCGCAAAGCGTTCCGGATAAGTCAGGGCCCACCTTAAGGCGCCATACCCGCCCATGGAATTTCCCACCACAAAATTTTTTTCTCTAGCAGCACTTAATGGAAACATGAATCGTAATCGGTCTGGCAATTCAGTTGTCAGAAAAGTCCAATAACGTGGCCCAGTAACCATGTCCGTATAAAACCCGCGTTCCGTTTGTGGCATCACCACCGCAACGCGATATTGTGTCGCTAATTGTTCAATTGCGGTTTGACGTACCCAAGTCGTCGCATCGCCCCCTAAGCCATGCAGTAGCCAGATAACAGGCAACTGGGATGACCCCTGACTAAAAGCAGCAGCTACTTTACCTGCTGAGTTCAATGGCTCCGGTAGAATCACGGTCACGTTAACTAAGCGTCCTAACTCATTAGCATAGAAATTATTATAATGAATTGACATTAAGCCACCCCCATTTCGTTCGCTTAATTTAGCCAAATTTATCGTTAAAATATATTCGAATAAATTATGACATATTTAGCCAACAAAAACAACTAAACCGGGGTGTCAATCCGATAAGCTTAAGCGATGGTTGCTAAAAATGGCAGTAAGGTGGCATTGAAAGCTGCGGATTGTTCCGCCATCACAATATGCCCAGCTTCCGGAATCACAACACTATGCCCTTGTGGCGCAGTTTGCGCTACAACTGCTGCAAATTCTGAATTAAAGTAAGGTGACTCTCGTCCCGCAATGATCAAAAAAGGCTTGGTCAGCTGGCGCACAACATCTCGCCAGTCTTGAACCGCATGATTAATGAGTAATGGCCCCATTAAAGCTGCATCAAATGGCGCTTGAGCAGCAACCGCTTTAACTTGGGCATAGGTGTCATCATCAATATGCTTGAACGTCGAACGGCCAAGTGGCTGCTGAAAACTAGCTGGAAAATCTGCCCAGGTTAATTTTTTAAAACCGTATGCCCATTGCGGTGTATTTATCATTTTAGGTGATTGGTCAACATCTATCACTGCTCCGACATTGGCATCACCAAACAAAGATAAATAGGCAAACCAGGTTGCCGCCCCCATTGAATTACCTAGTAAAATCGGTCGGTCTAATTGTAAAGCCGCAATTAATTCGGCCGCATCCAAGGCTCGACGACTCATCCGTAACCCTTTTGCTGTATGTTGCGAGAGACCTTGGCACCGCCCATCCAGATTGATGACGCGATAACCCGCTGCCACTAGCACTGGAATCTGGGCCGCCCAAATAGCTTTAGATCCCCCAAATCCGGTTAAAATGACCACTGCACGCCCATGGCCGGTATCCGTATAATCCAAACTCACATGATCAGACGTCATAAATTTCATCAGAATAGCTCCTTTTTTGAACGCTTAGTCAAAATCACTAGGCGTTAACTTTGTTAATTGATTTAACCAGGTCTGAGTACTGGCCTCAGCACTCGAACTAGCCGCATCAATCGGCGCCAACACGATTGCCACTTGTTGCCAGTCAATCCTCGTCGCCGTTTGCAGGCTAGTTTGCAATTGTGTTACCTGGGCCGTTGTCACTTGTGCCAATCGTTGTTCATTTTGCCCCAACAGTCCTAATAATGCATTAACGGCTAATTGTTGTGTTAGCTGGGCTCGCCATTGATCCGGCGACCACTGATCCGTGAGCGTTAAGCGGTGGGCCAATGGTACCGCTGGCACTTCTTTAGCCAAGAAAGCTTGCCAAGCATCGAAATTTTGACTCACAATCGCATAACCTTGCCATGGTAATTGCTGGTTGAATGCTTGCAGTGTTTGCGCCGTCAAGGTTGTGACTGACCAAGTCCTGGTCGGCGTCGCTGTAGCTACTGTCAACCACTGTGTCAACCAGCGTTGCATCGTTTTACGGACTACGGGCCGTTGTGACTTAGCTTGCGTCAGATGATACCGAACGCTTAAAAATTCAGCGGTCGCGGTCGAATCAATCACCCGGTCAGCTTGCACTTGATGATGTCGTTTTAATTGATGTGCAACTTTACGACGACTTGCTTTCGCATAATGTCCTTGTTTAACCATCGCATTGAGTCTCCTTTCATTAATCAATCAATACTTAATTTTACCGCAACTTTTGCCCAAATAAAAAGCCTGCAACTATTAAGCCACAAGCTGATTACTGACCCTATATTACGATGCATCCGTCGGTTGACGATATTTCCGAAAATAGATAATTGTCATAATAACTAGGAAAACAACCCCGACCAAAATAGAATATCGTGTTTCTGGATTAATAAACATGAACACTAGGGTTAACGCTAAGAAAGCGAGCGTTAAATAATTCGAGTATGGTGAAAATGGCATTTTGAATGGATGATTAACCATCTTAGCCGCATTTTGCTTTCGAAATTCAATTTGACTAACTAAGATAACAATCCAAGGGACCATTCCAGGTAAGACGCTGGAACTATAAACCATCACAAAAATCTCACTGGCACTCTTAAAGTAATAAGGTAAGATAACATTCAATAAGACCCCAATTAAAATACCAACTGAAATTGAAATGACCGCGTAGAACGGCACGCCATGACGATTTAATAGCGTCATTTTGTGTGGTAACTGTTGATTTTCCGCTAAGGTATATGTCATCCGGCTGGCACTATAAATACCAGAATTAGTTCCTGACAACGACGCCGTAATGACCACAAAATTAATAATTGAAGCTGCTGCGGTGATTCCGATTTTTGCAAAAGTTTGAACGAATGGAGAACCAATCTGACTTAGTTGGTCCCAAGGGTAAATACTAACAATTACGAAAATGGCCCCGACGTAAAAAATCAAAATTCTAGCAACTGTTGATCGAATTGCTTTAACTAAGGTACTTTGTGGATTTTCAGCTTCACCAGCCGTAACCCCAATCAGCTCAATCCCTTGATAGGAAGCCAACACAATGGCCAAAGCAAACATGAACCCCTTCACACCGCCCGTAAAGAAGCCACCATGTGTCCATAGGTTACTGATACCAATGGCATGACCGTGATTGCCAAAACCAAATAAAATGAGTCCCAAGCCCGCAATAATCATTAAAATAATGGTCACAACTTTTATTAACGAGAACCAGGTCTCCAACGCGCCAAACATTTTAACCGAAATTAAATTGGCGGCGCATAGGAACCCAATCGCAATTAACCCTGGAATCCAATCAGGCAAGTTCGGCCACCAGTATCGACAATACCCGCCTAACGCAATCATTTCGCTCATTCCAACGACCACAAATTGAAACACATTACTCCAAGCAGTTAAATAACCGAATACTGGGTGAATGTATTCAGAAGCAAACTTGGCAAACGATCCCGTATTTGGATCAACGTACAACATTTCACCGAGGGCCCGCATAATCAGGTACAGAAAAGCGCCCGCGACGATATACGCAATCAAAACTGACGGTCCGGTCCACTTGATGGTTGATCCGGAACCCATGAAGAGTCCCACGCCAATCGTGCCACCTAATGCAATCATCTGCATTTGGCCCGTACTTAATTTTCTTTGCATCGATTTCTCTCTTTTCATTATTCAAAACACTAATTACTACCTAGTAGGATATAGCTTCCATCTTAGCTAAAAATTAGCGGATGCGCAAATCCTAATTAAACGTTGACACACTAGTCAGGTTGCCCTGATTAAGAAATAGGCCCTAAATGTAACCGGTTTATTTATCGCGATTAACGCGTATAATTACCTTTAATAACATCAAAAGTGAGGTATTCAAGCATGGCAAATTATATTCAAGAAATTCGGGCCTTAGTGGGCCACAAACCTATTATTTTAAATACTGCTGCTGGTATCCTAGTTGATACCCAGCAACGAGTCCTTTTAAACTTACGAACCGATACCCATAATTGGAGCTTGCCTGGAGGCTACTTAGAGTATGGTGAAACTTATGCCGAGGCTTGTATTCGTGAATACCAAGAAGATAGTGGTCTTAAAGTTAAAATCAGCGCCCCGATTGGCATTTTTGATCGTGGTGAAACCGCCTATCCTAATGGCGACGTGGCTCAGACTATTACCCAGCTATTCTTAGTGCAGGCTATTGGTGGTCAAATCTTAAATCAAGCAACCGATGAGACCCTTAAACTAGACTACTTTGACTTCAAACAGCTGCCACCATTGCTTAATCAGCAAACCGCAGATTTAATTGAAGCCGGTCATCAATTTATTACTAAGGCTTAAACTTAAGTATATCAATCTTGACCATACGGTAAAATTCGATCGTTCTAGCTCATTGAAATTGCAATCTTCAATTAGAGCCCTTTTTCAAAACATAGTTGCGGCTGTGGGTGATAACGCCACAACTAACCTAACATCCTAACCAACAGACTTATCTTTAATTTCAAAATAACCTCATCATAGGCCAGTGGCGTTTAAATCAGTTATTAGTACCTGTTCAGATAACTGAACAGGTACAGTTCACATGCCTACCATTGCTCGCAGTTTTAACGTTTCCTAATTATCACAACTTTAAAGCCATTAAAGCGACCTCTTTCACGATAATAAAAGCCCTACCAGCCAGTCACAAAAAGAGTGCCCACCACATTTTGCGGGCACCCCCCTGACTTATTTTGATGTAAGTGCCGTTAAATAGCGATACACTTGTTGTCCAGCTTGGCGCCCAAAAATCACAGTTTCAGCAATCGAATTACCGCCAATTCGATTATTACCATGGAGCCCACCAACAACTTCACCCGCCGCATACAACCCCGGAATCACTTGTTGGTCAGCATTCAAAACTTGGGTTTGGGGGTTAATCTTAATCCCGCCCATCGTGTAATGAACTGCCGGTGCAATGCGAATAGCATAAAATGGCCCCGTTTTAAGACCATGACTCATGCCCGTCGTACGTCCAAATACTGTATCTTGGTGCGTGGTGACTGCTTGGTTCCAAGCAGTCACGGTCTGTGCTAGCGCCGCTGCTGGTAGTTTGGTTTTAGTTGCAAGCTGCGTTAAGGTCGACCCATTTTCAACTAAACCGATATGGTCATAAAATTCAATTGCTGGCACTCGTTGACGAACGGCGTGGTCCAGAATTAAAGTCGCCTTTTTCGTTGGTAATTGATTAATAGCAGCGGTCACGTTTTTGCGGGTATCCAGTTCGTTAACAAACCGCTGACCATTGTCATCAACTAAGATGGCTCCTTCCCCACGGACAGCTTCACCAATCAAAAATGGATGATTTGTTTCTTGCTGGACCGTTGGGTGCACCTGAATCTGATCCATATCAACCAATTGTGCGCCAACCTGTTTGGCTAGCGTTAAGCCATCACCTGTCGCACCTGGTTGATTAGTGGTTTGATAAGCCTTTAAGTCTGGTCGATATTGGCCAATCAACTCCTTGTTCGCCCCAAAGCCCCCGGTGGCTATAATGATTGCTGAGCCCTGTAGTGTTCGTTGTTCCCCGGTTGCTAGTTGCACTTGGACCCCCGTCACTTTTGTTGCGGTCTGTTGTAGTTGTGACACCTTCACTTCAGTAAATAACGGAATCTTTTCAGCCGCAATAACTTTTAACAATTGCGTCACTAAGAAGCCTCCGATTGGTGCCAAGCTACTTGGTCGATGCGTTCGTTTAACCCGCATCCCGCCAGTAATTGTTAAATCATCTAAGTCAATATGATGTGCCGCCAACCAGTCAATGGCTAAAGCCCCGTGTGACGTGAAATAATCCAATAGGGCTGGGTCATTCTGACGGCCACCACCAATAAAAGTCTCGTGATAAAAATCAGCATAGCTATCCACGACTTGATGTTTTAATTGCACCAAACTCTCGGCAGCGTTCATTCCGGATGAGGCCCGTGTCGTATTACCACCGATTTTAGCCATTTTCTCCAAAATAACCGGTTTTAAACCCAACTCGTGCGCTTGGACCGCACTTACAAGCCCACTACTTCCAGATCCAATAATGATGACATCATACTGATCCTTTAACGCAGTAATTGCCGTTGAGTCAAATTGAAACTTTTCCGCCATGCTGACCAATCCCTTCACTAACCGTTAATTTTGAATGTTTCACGTGAAACATGCTTGGTTACTTTCTATTTTACCGTAATCCGACTAAATAAACAGGTCTTGTGACTATCTGAGATTAACCTAAAATTAGCCCTGCAAAACCAAATTGGTTTTGCAGAGCTAATTTCAATCTACCTCACCATTTTTTTAAAGTTGGTGATGCGCACCCAAAAGTCAACCTTATTTCCAATAGGCATATCGGTATAACGCATCTCGTAACAAGGTGAAGTGAACACCGCCAACCTGCTTGCTGACGAGGTGTGCCGCTGCCGTTTGATAGAGTGGCGTCACGCCTTGCTTAGCTGCGACCAATTTTGCGGCTTGTTGCATACTTTGATACCGTTGCGATGTGCTTTGCGTTCCAGCCGTAATCTTTGCAATGCTAGCTTCATAAGTTGGATCCTTAAATTTCCCGAAATCAACTGAATTCGTCACCGAGGCTTTATTCAAGAAATCAATCGGGTCTTGAAAATCGCTTGACCATGACAAGGTTGCAAAATCAAAGTTACCACTACTCAAAGTTGAAATTTCATTGGTGAGCGGTACCGATTTGATTGTCACAGTAACCCCAGTTAGATTTTTTTCAATTGCAGCTTGAATAAATTCAGCAACCGATTTATTCACATCGCTATCATTCGTTAACAACTGTAAAGTAAGCTTTTTTCGACCCAAACTTGCTTGCGCCTTTTTCCAATAGGCTTTGGCTTTAGTTGGACTGTAGGGATATAAATTTCCAGTATCCGTATTGAAATCTTTACCCGTAGTCGGATTGGTCGTATTTCCCGTTGGAACTAATGAAGTTGCGGCCGTTGACCCGTCCTTTAAAACATCTTTTACTAACGATTGCCGATTTAACGCATAACTAACTGCCCGCCGTAAATCTGCGTTTTTAGTGACTGTGCGGCGTTGATTCCAAGGCATAAAGTACAGTTGATTTAATTTCGTAATTGTTAAACTTGAGTTCAGCTTGCCTTGTTGGGCATTTTCAACTTGAGTTCCGGTAATTTGCGTTACTTGAGCCCCGTTACTTTCAAATAGGTTCTGTGCTGTACTATTGGTTTTAACCGTTTGAACCTTAATGGTCTTAATCCGAACCCCTTGACGTGCGTAATAGTACGGGTTCTTCGTGTATTGCCAAGTGTCACTGGTCCCATTCCAAGCTTTTAAAACATAGGGGCCATTTGATAACGTCTTACCAGCCGTGGTACCATATTTATTACCGTATTTTTCAGTGAATGTTTGATTTAATGGATAAATTTCAGTTGCCAAGCGGTAATTAAAATAGGGCACCTTCTGGGTTAGTGTCAATTGTAAGCGATACTTGCCTAAGGCCTTAGCCCCTAATGTTTGCACTGATTTTTTTCCGGCTGTAATTGCCGTCGCATTCTTAATTTCAGCCACATGTCCGACTTCTTGAGATTTTGTCGTCGGCTTAACTTGGCGTTGTAACGCATAAACAAAATCCGCCGCTGTTACTTTTTTACCATTCGACCACTTGGCATTGTGACGTAACGTAAAGGTATACGTTTTGCCACCATTGGTTGGTTTAACAATTTTGGTTGCAATGGCTGGTACAATTTTGCCCGTCGTGTTAGTCGTATACAGGCCTTCCATAAATTGTGAAATGGCCGCCTGACTAGCAATGTCGTCTGCTTTATTCGGATCAGCCGTCGCAATCGCTTGCGAGGCTGTCACTTTTAACACTTGATTACTTTTTTTAGCCTGCTTTGAATTAGTTACGCAACCAGCTAAACCCAATCCAAGTAGCACAATACCCAGTCCACTTAACCATTTTTTTGTTTGTTGCATTTAACTGACCCCCGACCTAAAATTTGATGTTACACAGCACTAGTGTTAATAAACTTAGCAAACAATTGTGACATTACCGGATTAGTCGGTTGCATCATTTCCGGATGCCATTGAACACCCAACTGTAGTCCGCCCGTCGTTGCCTCAATGGCTTCAACAACTTGGTCCGGTGCTGTAGCCACCACGTTAAACCCTGGTGCAATTTTGTTTAACGTTTGATGATGAAACGAGTTAACGGTTAGCTTTGTTTGCCCCAAATAAGCCGCCAATTGTGACGACGCAGCAACCTGGATATGATGTATGCCATAGGCCGGCAACTGGGCTTGCATATGTTTGATGGTTCCTTCACCAGCAGGCATATCCGCTACATCTTGGTACAACGTGCCACCATATAACGTATTCAAAAGTTGCAGTCCCCGACAAATACCCAACACTGGCTTATGTGCCGCATGTGTGGCACGCACTAATGCCATTTCATATTGATCACGTTGTGGGTCAATCTCACCGAGCTCAGCCAACGGTTCTTCACCATAATTGAGCGGATCAATATCTTGTCCCCCACACAACAATAAACCATCAATTAACTGACTATACTGTTGAATCATCGCCGCATCAGCTGTCACCGGTAAAATCAACGGCACGCCGCCATTGGCCGTTACTGATTGTAAATAATCGCGATTGACATAATCACGTTGTCGCCCGGGAAACATATGGCTATCCACTGTTAAAACACCCGGTGCAATCCCAATAATTGGTTTTGTCATCCCGACTTCAACCTCCTTCTTTTGCCATAAAAAAGCCCCGCACACCTTTAAACGGTATACAGGGACGTTAAATTTCGTCGTCATACCCTAAGTTTATGAACCAAAACTCCGCTCAAATCAAGCATGACTGATTTAACCAACTTGATTAAAGAAAAGTGATAATTCAATTAATTATAGGTTAGGGGTAATTGATTCGAATGTCAACTAATAAGTTAGACCACTTAGAACGCAACTACATGGATGTATCACTTATCTTGTTATCTCGTAACTGTTGCCACTGTTTCAAAGTGCGCAAATTCAACACTTAACCAATCAGTGATTTCCATCGAAAGCTAATATTCCGTATCACGGTCAGTCTATTTCCCGGGAAATAAATCCTCTGTTACATCGTTGCCGCTAACATGGCCTGAACTGTTGCCGGATAGTCCGAGCTTTGAGTGATTAACGAAATCACCGCTGACCCAACGGCCCCAGTTTGTGCTATTGGCCTTAGTTGCGGTGCAGTAATACCACCAATTGCAACAACCGGATGACTGGCAGCTTGAACCAATTGAGTTAGCCCAGCTAAACCAATTACTGGGGCAGCATCGCGTTTAGACCGCGTTGGAAAGACTGGTCCACTGCCTAAATAGGCCAAATCTGAAAGCTGATTAGCAGTTCGAACCTCAGTTAGGGTCGTACATGACAACCCCACAAACAGCTTTCCGGCTACCTGTTGTAAGACTTGTTGAATCTGATGATCCGTTTGGCCGACATGCACACCATCGGCCTTCAATGCCAAAGCCAGCTCAACATCATCATCCACAATAAACGGCACTTGCGCTTGTGCACAAGCAGCACGTAATGTCAGGCCTAACTCGTAACGCTGACTAGCGGTTAACTGGCTAGTCCCTTTATCTCGATACTGGAAAGCTGTAATTCCCGCAACTAACGCTTTTTGCAACACTTGTCGTAAATCCTGACCTGGAACATCCTGAGTACCTGCAACCAAGTAAGCCCGTAGCTGCGCTGGTTCAAAATCAAGCCTCATCTTCGGTCACCGCCAGACTTGGACTCGCCCAATGGTTTAAAGGCCCATGACCATGGCCGACTTGAATCGTTGCCGCAATCGCCGCTGTCACCACAGCTTTGCCCGTCCGAATCGCTGCCCGCAACGGTTGTCCTTTAGCTAATTCAGCCGTAATACAGGCTGACAACGTATCACCGGTACCGTGTGTCCGACTAGTAGCAGTACGCGGAGCAGATAACCAAAAGGCCGTGCCATCTGCTAGCAACACAAAATCACGTGCCCGTTTAGCATCCGTTTGATGACCACCCTTAATCATGACATTTTGAGCGCCTAGCTTTTGCAATGCGACTCCCGCTGCCACCATGCCAGCAGCATCCGTAATTGTCAAACCGGTCAGTTGTTCCGCCTCCGGTAAATTAGGTGTGATTAACGTCGCTAATGGGACTAACTCGGAACGAACAACTTGCACAGCATCTGTCGCTAATAGCGCCGCCCCACCTTTAGCAATCATCACAGGATCAACTACCAATGGGCCAAAATCATAACGCTTTAAGTTTCGTACGACTGCCTGCACATGTTTCGCATCTGCCAGCATCCCGGTCTTACAGGCCTTAATTTTTAAATCAGCTGCTAATGACTCAAACTGGGCGTCAATCAATTTAGTCGGTAAGGCCATAAAGTCTTGGACTCCGATTGTATTTTGAGCGGTAACAGCAACCACCACCCCGGTCCCAAACACGTGTCGGGCTTGCATCGTCTTTAAATCTGCCATCATACCGGCACCACCACCACTATCCGTGCCAGCAATCGTTAAAGCTTGTGGAAAGTCAGTCATCAGCTATTACTCCTTTTTCGTTAAGTGTTCAATTTCAGCGATTGTGACTAAGTGTAACTTGTCAATGAGCGCCGTCCCAAATGAGCCCGGCCGGTCCGAAGTTAATTGTTTGGCCACGAGTTCGCCCGTCGCCCCTAATACCAAGCCAGCGACCTGGGTCGCTTCAAAATAATCACTGGGACTAATCGCTAATAAGGCCGCCACCACACTTGATAGCAGATCGCCAGACCCAACGTGTAATTGTAATAGCGGTGTCCCATTAGTTAACATTGTCATGCGGTGACCATCCGTAATAATATCAGTGGCCCCAGATAGTAACACCAAGCAATTATATTTCAGCGCACAAGCCTTAGCAATTTCAACTAGATTGCCGGTCCCAGTTCCAGCATCAATCCCTTGCGACTGCCAATCAAAGTCAGCCAGGGCTGCAATTTCGCCAGCATTACCTCGAATCACAGTGACTTGGATCTGTTCTAACAGGGCTAACGCCACCCGTTTTCGATAAGGAACAGCCCCAACCGCTACCGGATCAAATACAATTGGTTTATGTCGTTCATTAGCTAACCGACCCACCACTTGCATTTGCTCAACTTGTAGACTATTTATGGTCCCTAGATTAAGACAAACCGCTCCCGCAATTTCAACTAATGCTTCAGCCTCTTGAACTTCTGCCGACATAATCGGTGAAGCGCCCAGTGCCTTTAATCCATTAGCAACATCCTGAACCGTAACGAAATTAGCCAAATTAAGGACAATCGGCTGTCGTTGTCGGAGTTTTTCCAGTAAAGTTAAATCCATTTCATTTCCCCCTCACATTGATAGTTAACTGACTGCAACACAAAAAACGGCCGCTTCAACTTTCATTGAACCCGGGACCGCTAGTTAGTAACTCATTAACTCATTAGCTGTGACACTTTCCCTACGCAAGTTTGAACTTACAGGTTCAAAGGGATCAGCGCATCGGCACTGTCTCAGCCCAGTTATGGACACCCCTAGTGTATATATTTTCAGTGTACCGGTTGTAAGCGTTACCGTCAACTGGTTAACTGAGCTAAACTTTGCTATGATTAACTAAGGCTCTGGTTATTGGTAATAGTGCATTAATCTGACAATAATCTTAGTTATCAAGCGGATTCAACACTGTCCATCAAAGTGACACAATCCCACGAAAATTTTCGCGGTAAATTGTGCGATTGATGACTTTATAATAATAAGGAGTTGGAGAATTTGATTAACCCAAATGGTGCCGTTCATCGTGGGTGGAATCGACGCGTGGTTACGGGTAAAACTTTGGCTGAATGCGACGAACTACTCGTTCAATATTTAAATGATCAAGATTACGGTTCTGGTGAATTCGTCGTTTTACATGAAAATGACGGTAGTAACCTCAACACTGGTTATGATTTACCCGATGGTGATCAATGCTATATTAGTTTCTTAATTTATAACAGTCGTCTCTAATCACGACCAAGAGTTTGGGATTAAAAACCCAAGCTCTTTTTTAATCGCCAAATCATTAAATTAAGGACATTGATTTACCCCAAGAACACTTCGGTTATTGACTTTCCGGTTGAGTTACACAAAAAAGTTTAAAATTTCTCCTTGCTAGGGAGTTAGGTACAGGGTTTACAATAAATACATAAATTAGGAAAGCCGGTGAGTTTCGATGAATAGAAAAGAAGTTTCAAACTTAATTGGTTTCTCAACTGATACCCTGCGTTACTACGAAAATATCGGTGTAATTCCGCCGATAAGACGTGACAAGAATGGCTATCGCGACTATCGTCCAAACGATTTGAACTGGCTGTTTTTGGTCAAGTGCTTAAAAGATGCTGGCTTATCGATGGAAGCATTGATTGAATTTGCCAGATTAAATCAACGGGGCGAAAATGAACCAGCTCAAAAAGCAATTTTACAAGAACAACTGGAAGACCTTAATCAAAAATTGACTGAGATGAAACGAACTCAGGCGCTACTTCAATACAAGATCGATACGTTCGAGGATCACACTGCCAAGTTCAAAACTGGCGAAATGGATGATGATCATGTTGAAGAACTTTGGAAGATGTCTAAATTTAAGACGGCTGAACATTAACCATTCAACTATGAAAGAAGTGCTATAAATGACAACCAATAGATATGAAAAGACTATGACACCATTTACCTTTAAGAATGGACTGACACTTAACAACCGAATGGTCATGGCACCGATGACAACGTGGTCTGGAAATGACGATGGCACAGTTGCTGATCAAGAAATCGCTTATTATCGTCGTCGGGTTAACGGCTTAGGACTAGTCATCACAGGATCAACACCAGTCGCCGCAAATGCAATTGGCTTCAGTGATGAATTTGCTGGCTATGATGACAAGTTTTTACCAAGTCTGACACGGCTCGCAACTGTTGCTAAAGGTGGTGGTGCCAAAGCAATTTTACAACTGTTGCATGCGGGTAATAAAGCTAACACCGATTTAGTAGATCCTAAAGATGTCGTAAGTTCAAGTACGATCACAACCAAAGAAAGTACCTTTGTCAAAGCTCTGAGTCCACGAGCTTTAACTGAAAAAGAAATTTTGGCAATCATCAAATCATTTGGTGAAACGACTAGAAGAGCAATTGCTGCTGGATTTGATGGCGTTGAATTACATGGTGCGTTTGGTTTCTTGTTCCAAAACTTTCTCTCGCCATACTATAACAAACGACAAGATCAATGGGGCGGTTCACTTGCCAATCGAATGCGTTTTGCATTAGCCGTCGTTGACGAAATAAAATCAGTCATTGCACGCTATGCAAAACACCCCTTTATCTTAGGGTATCGTATTACGCTTGAAGAACATCTCGATGGTGGCTTACGGTTACATGATTCGTTGGCCTTAATTGATGAGTTGATTAACCGAGATATCGATTATGTTCACGTCACATTGAACAATGTGTTAACCTCTAAACCAATTGGCAGTTCCAATGACGATCCGACTTATCTTGAAACATTAGCTCAACACATCGACCACCGGGTGCCATTGATTTCTGCCGGCTCATTAAATACACCAGCACAGGCAGAGCAAGCCTTGGCTGAAGGTTTAGATCTTGCTGCGATTGCGCATGGGCTAATCATCAACCCTGATTGGGCTGAGAAAGTTAAAACCGGCGAAACCGCCGACATTGAAAAACAATTACACATCTCTCAATTAGCCAATATGAAATTACCTGATAAGTTGTGGCAATTATTGCAAAATTCGGGTGATTGGTTTGATATCGTACAGTAGTGCGAGGAAAATCAGGATTACAACTACCAGCAGGTAGCTCCTACGTTCCAAATATATTTAGCTAAAAAGCAGTATGGTTTCCGCCAGCGAGGGGAACCATACTGCTTTTTAGTTATTAAACTAGCAACTAAGGACACAAAAAATGCGCTGAACCCGACTCAATCGGTCATTCAGCGCATCATGATTTTATTTATCAGCCAATTCGTTTAAAGCATTACTTGAAATGTAACGTCCCTTTGGGTTGTCCAAGTCCCGGATCAACATAGACATCTTTGAGCACGAGTTCAAAGACAACTAACTTAGACCCGATTAAATCCCAAACTTTTTGATAATTCGGCACCGTTGCAAGGTAACTAGGCAACAAATCGGTCATTGTCTTTGTAGAAGGCCGCAACTGCACATGTTGCGCCCGCATATAGGGATTACCCGGCGTCCCATCCTTGGGTACCGAGATGAACGCCAAGTCAGGATTTTGCGCATAAATAGCTAGTGCTGGACTATCTTTGACCGATGAAAAATATAAGCGATCTGGTTGTTCAGCCAACCAAATAAAATTAACGATTTTAACATCAGCCTGATGATCTAACGCCGTACTTAACGCAATCTTGTTACTCGTTTTAATGACTTGTTGTAAGGCAGAAACTTCCATGATAAAGTCACCTTTCCTACTAATTGATAACTTCTATTATACCCCTTTTCTGCCCATAAGGGAACGCACGTTTGGGTTAATTTTGACGGGTGGTACGATGCACGTGCACTTGA
The DNA here is from genome assembly GCF_002970915.1 of Lactobacillus sp. CBA3605. Taxonomy (NCBI): domain Bacteria; kingdom Bacillati; phylum Bacillota; class Bacilli; order Lactobacillales; family Lactobacillaceae; genus Lactiplantibacillus; species Lactiplantibacillus koreensis. The sequence continues at coordinate 1,510,817 of NZ_CP027190.1, read as the reverse complement.
TACCAGATAATCCCAATCAGGCCAAACAAAACTGGTCCGACTAACATCCAAATCGTATTTTTAAAGTTCCCCGTAGCTAGGATTGGTTGAATCAACGTGAAAATATTGGCACCTAAAACAACAACGAATACGACCCAACTAATTAATACCGTTAGCCGCGGTGATTTATAAACTTCAAATGGTTTTTGAATCGCATGATTTTGTTTGAACTTTGGAAAAGCATAGAGTAAAAACAAGTATGGCAAGGTCATTGAAACGTTGGCCATCAGCGTTAAGACATTATAAAAAGCTGAGGCATCACTAGTCGCAAAGGAAGCCACTAAGATAATCACAATAACAATTGCGCATTGGACCATCATCGCATAACTAGGCATCTTGTTTTCGTTTAATTTTGTAAACTTTTTAGGCCATAAAGACTTTGGTGTCCCAAGAATCAGCGTTTTCAGTGGCGAATAAGTTAACGTAAAGAACGCTCCAGAATAAGCTAAGAACATGCCTAACCCCGTATAGCGCGCAAACCACAAGCCGATTAAATTACTTGTCGCTTGGCTCAATCCTAATGACTGCCCTAAAACTAGCCCTAAATTACGCATCATCACGTAACTAATATTACCCATATTCGTCGTTGGGTTAGCTAAGACAGCTTGCCAGTTCGTACTAATTCCCCAGCATAAAATCCCCAACGCATAGCCAAGTGTAATCACGATGGCCGAAATAATAATACCACGTGGAAAAGTTTTTTCTGGATTCTTCGTCTTATCGACCATCCCGCCAAGGACTTCTAAGCCCCCGTACGCAAAAATAGCAAACACCGCAAAACTCATCAATCCCACTGGCTGCTGATAACCAGGATTAGGCGAATCTAACAGATGGGTCATTGGTTGGGCAAAATGACCGTGATTTAACGCCAAAATGACCCCTGAAACGACCAATAATATCGCGTTCAAGCTGGTCACTGCTAAACCACCTAAACTTGTGATTCGGACAATCCCTTTGACCCCTTTAATGGAAACCAGGGTCACAATAACCATCCACAGACATGATAATAGACCAATCACTTGGGTTGCATTCAAGCCTAAAAAGGCGAATTTTTGCGTTTGATCACTCCCAAAAAACATTGTGGTAAAGGGAATCCAAACTTTCGCTGACGTCGAAACCAACCAAATGATATAAGAAGCAAACCACATAAAGGTGCCGACAAACGCAAAGCGCGCATTGACACTCACTTCTAACCACTTATACATCCCACTACTATCCGATTTAATCGCCGCACCATATTCCGCCATCATCATGGCAAACGGAATAAAGAATAGCACCGCCGCTAACAAGTAGAATAAGATTGACGCATAACCCATCAAGTAAAATGCCACCGTACTATTGGCAAAGCCAAAAACCGTAGTAAAGATCATCATAACTAACGCCGTTAGCGTTATTTTATTACTATTTTCCGCCATTATTTCGCCCCACTGCTTCTCATTTAAAATTATTCCGTTTTAAGGGAAATTAATATCTAATTATAATTTTAAAGTAAAAACAATATAATTACGTTGAGGTTTACTAACAAGCAGCTAATTTTTTTATGTGATAATTGCATCGTTTATTAATTAAATAAACTCAACTAACCGCAGCCAATTTTGAAGCAGCAAAAAGGCGTTTGGATTTTCATCCAAACGCCCTCCCAGTGAATTAATGACTTAGTTTTGGATTGCAAACGTAGCTAATTGTTGCTTAGTCAACGTGTCATTCATATGACCACTCCGGAAGCCACCTAAATCTAAGGTAACATATCGGAAACCTAATGATTGTAATTGGCGATTAACACGGTCATTGAAGACTAAGAAATCTCCAATCCGAGCTTCTGGTAATTCAATCCGAGCAATATCATCATGATAACGAACCCGTACCGTTGGGAAGCCTAAGCTACGCAAATACTTTTCCGCTGCCATCACTTGTTTAACGTTAGCATGCGTCAACGTGGTGCCATAAGGGAAGCGTGAAGAAACGGAACATGAGGCCACTTTATTCCAGTTAGTTAAGCCAAGTTCTTGCGCCAAGGCCCGGACATCTACCTTATAAAAGTCGGCTTCTTGTAACAAGCTCCGAGCTCCGGCTTCAGTCCGTGCCTTCAAACCAGGCCGATAATCTTGTTCATCATTTTTGATCATGCCATCAAGAACGGTGGCACTCCCATTTTCAGCAGCTAAAGCTGTCAAACGATCGTAGAACATTTTCTTTGCATAATACCAGCTGTCTGCTGTGTTATGTTCGATATGCGTATCGCTTAAGTAATCTAACGTGGTCGTTTGAACTGTAGCGCCTAATTCTTGTGCCAAGCTAACGGCTTTTTCAAATTCTTCATCCGTAAATAATTCTGAATTAGCAACAACGGCAGTGACGTTTTCAGCGCCTAATGTGTTTAAAGCCATTTTTAAAACTAAGGTACTGTCAATTCCGCCTGAAAATGCGACGGTAACACGTTTTAAATCTTTTAATAAGTTGCTTAAAGTTGCTTTCTTAGTTGCTAAAGTTGTCATTCTAATGACCCTCTTCTATTTAGTTTAAATTAAATACCAAAAAATCCATGCATAAACCAAGCCGCCAAGGCCGCCCCGACAAATGGTGCAATCCCTGGAACCATGATACCGTATTGCCAATCGCTATCCGCTTTATTGGCAATAGGCAAGATGGCATGCGCAATTCTAGGCCCCATATCACGTGCTAAGTTCATGGCGAAACCGGTAGGACCCCCAAGTCCCATCCCGATGGCCCAGACTAGTAAACCGACACCGATTGGCACAATTCCGGGCGTCTTTACCGTCGAAATAGCTAAAATTCCTGAAATAAAAATAAACGTATCAAATAATTCGACGAAAAAGTTCCGTGGTAAGTTCCGCACAGCTGGGGACGTACAAAATAAATTTCGAATCGTAATCGGTGAAATCTCATCAGCCGACGCTTTAAAATGATCCGCATACATAATCCATACAATGACAGAGCCGACGACCCCACCTAAAACTTCGGCGATGGAATAAGGAACGAACCGACTCCAAGCCAAGTTGCCTAACAAACATTGGGCCAATACCATGGCCGGATTAATACAAACATTACCAAAAATAAATAAGGCAATCGTAATCCCAAATCCCCACGTGGTGATTGCAAAAATATGACCAGAACCACGATATTTGGTCCCTTTTAGCACCGTACTACAGTGCACGCCGACCCCAAAAATAATCATTAAGGCGGTGCCCATAAATTCGGCAATTAATTGATGTAACAAAACTCATTCCTCCTGCTTCAAGTCAGTTGCGGCCACTAAGGCAGCTTGGTAAACGGTCATAAACGGAATATGGTAACGCTGCGCCAAATGAGCACAGTCCGCATATTCTGGCGTCCGTTTTTCAAGGTCGTCATATGTCGCAATTTTGATTTGCACGAGTCCATATGGCGTTTCAACGCTCGTAAACCGCCGCCGCATAATGGTCCGTTGCCAAGTCTGATAACGTACGCCCATTGTGCTAGTGGCCGTTAAAATAATTTTAGTTAGTTTTTCACGATCTTGCGGCTGACCTAATACCGACAACTTAGTGGCAGGTCGATTTTTCTTCATTTGAATGGGGGTAAAGTAGACGTCATAAGCGCCAGCTGCCAAGAGTTCCGCCATCGCATATCCTAGGCTCTCTCCCGTTTGATCATCCAAATTTGCCTCAATTAAGACCACCGCATCCGCCGTCTGATCAACCAATTGATGACTTAGTTTTTTTTTTCGAATAAAACCGCGCGTAACGCATTGAAGCCACCGGTATCACGTTGCCCAAAACCATAGCCAACCTTGAGTGGCGTCTGATCTGCAGGTAATGGCCCAAACTCATGCACTAAAGTTTTAACCAAGCCCATCCCGGTTGGCGTAATCAATTCTGTTTGCACATCTAACCGTTGGTGAATTGGAATCTGGGTACCGACACGCATCTGCATCACAGCAGGCACTGGTACGGGCATCTGCCCATGCGCCACCTGGATAAACCCGCTACCATCACTTAATGGTGACGCGATTATCTGGTCAATTTGCATCAATTCCAATGCCACACAACAGCCGACGATATCCACAATCGAGTCTAATGCCCCGACTTCATGAAAATGAACCTCGGCAAGTGGCATTTGATGGACGGTAGCTTCAGCTTGCGCAATTTCAGTGAAAATGGCCTGCGCCCGTTCCTTAACCGTGGTCGACAAGGCACTATTATCAATTAGCGTTAAAATATCGCTTAAATGACGGGCCGCACCATGGTGATGGTGACCAGCATCAGGATGATGATGTTCCACGAACCCATGATCCTTGCCACCAGCGACTTGCACATCAAAGCTAGTCCCATAAATACTACTTTTAGCTTGTCGGACATGGGTTAAGGTATAGCCAGTCACGGGTAACTTGGCGAGTTCCGTTTTTAAGGCTTCAAAATCCAAGCCTAAATCCAAGAGTGCCCCTAAAAACATATCCCCGCTAATTCCGGAAAAAGCATCTAAATAAAGTATTCGCATGTTGTTTCCCTCTCTGTTCAGTTAATTGAACAATCCTATAATTGATTAATCATGCTGGCCGAATACGCTGCGCCAAAACCATTATCAATATTAACTACGGTAATTCCAGACGCACAGCTATTTAGCATGGTCAACAATGCGGTCATGCCTTGGAAATTTGTGCCATAACCGACACTGGTCGGTACAGCAATTAAAGGTTTATCAATCAAGCCACCAACGACACTGGCTAAAGCGCCTTCCATGCCCGCGACCACGATGACGACTTTAGCGCCACGAATCACGTCTAGCTTAGCAAATAACCGATGAATCCCAGCCACACCGACATCGTAGACCCGTTCAACCCGGTTACCAAAAGTTTGGGCGGTAATCACCGCTTCTTCTGCTACCGGCATGTCCGACGTCCCGGCTGTTACCACAGCAATATAATCCGCTGACTCAACTGGGTTTAACGCCCCAACCGTCATGCATTGGGCCGTGGCATGATACACCGCTGTTGGTAAGGCCGGCTGAATAGCCGCAAACTTAGCTGCTGACAATCGTGTCGTTAAAATCGGCGCCGCTGTAGTAGTCATCGCTTTTACAATATCGACAATTTGAGTCGCAGTTTTACCTGCACCGTAGACGACCTCTGGAAACCCATTGCGATGTTGGCGACTTAAATCAACATTAGCAAACCCTAAATCAGCCGTTTGCGTGGCTTCTAATTGACTTGCGGCAGCCGTTGGACTAAGGCTACCAGCAGCGACGGCTTGTAAGATTTCATCAGTTGTCATGTTATTTTACAATGACACCTAAACCGTCAGGAACAACGGTAACTCGAGCCTGCTGGCCTTCGCGAGCATAAGCTTTAGCCATTGCTTCATCTAAGGTTTTAGCGAGTTCCATATGCATGCCCGTAATCAAGGCTGGGTCAACTAAATCTGACACAAAGATAACGTGATGATGCACTAAAATCCGGGCAAAGATTTGCGCAGTCCATTGATCAGGAATCGTCTTTAAACGCGGCGTATTAATGGCCTGGTCTAAGAATTCTTTCGGATCGTCAACATCAGCCAAATTATGGAAGAAGCCATCGCCACCGTGACCATCTCGGGCACCAGCAACCATCACAATCGTACCGCCTTCTTTATTCGTTGCTTCGGCGGCTGTCATCCCTTTAACAGCTTGATAAATGTTTTGATCTAAGGGGTAACCACCATTGGTTGAAATTGCAATATCACAATCAATTTTAGGGACACTGGAAAGTTCTTTGACAAAGTCACAACCAACTTTGTGCGCTGCTTCCATGTCACCAGCAAAGGATCCAATAATTTTTTTATCTTCATCTAAAACAACATTTAAAATAAATGCCAGCTTAGCTGTCCGGGCAGCATAAACCATATCTTTATGAATCGGATTATGCATCAAATTCCCGGTCCGGGCTTTAGGTGAATTAATAAATTCACCCGAATGATTAGCCATAATCGTCTTATAAGATGCAACCCCCGGCAAAACTGACTTACGACCACCAGAGAACCCGGCAAAGAAATGGGATTCAATGAAGCCTTCTGAAATTAATAAGTCGGCTTCAGCAGCGACTTTATTAATAATGCAAGCGCCACCAGATGGTAACTGGCCGATTTGAACCATACTGCTATCATCGGTTGACACATGCATCACGATTTCTTCATTAGCAACGATATCAGCACCATATTTGTTAACTAATTCCTCATGGGTTGATGGCCGATGAAAGCCTGTCGCGACTAAAATCCGAATCCGTGCATCTGGCGCAACGGACCGTAACCGCCGTAATAAAATGGGCGTCATAATGTGTGAAGGTACTGGCCGGGTATGGTCGGAGCTAATAATGACAATGTTCTTTTTTCCTTGAGCTAAAGTTTCTAATTTATCCGTGCCAATGGGGTGATTTAGTGACTGTTCCACCGTTTCACTTTCGGATAATTTGTTATGATATGTTGCAGCTTGTGAGACTAGTTTACCGGCGAAATTCTTTTCAGGAATTTCAGCGGTAATCGTGGTCTTGTCATAGGGTAAATCAATTGCAACCATGTCTTTTGGCCATCCTCTTTCATTAAACTATTTTTTACACGCACCTCTTGTTATACTCGTACCTGCCAAAATTAACTGCTACATTTAAAGTTTTCAAAACGCGTTAACAAATGTATACTTTAAATGCGATTGTACTAATTTCAAAAAAAGGTATGCTTAACAACGGACTGATCGTGATTAGGACAATCGTGAGCCTAAATCTATTCACGAAAGAACTGAAACTAAGATGGTATTAACTGATATTGAATATTTACTGAGTTATTTAGAAGCCCATCACGTGCCGACAATTCAAAAAAAGCGTCATACTTACTTGACCTATCACGGCTTAGCGGAACACTACACGTACGTCTTAAAGGATGGCATTATTAAGAACAGTATCATTTTGCAAGACGGTCGTGAATTTAATTTATCTTACATTGCTAAACCAGATGTCATCTCCTTACTCCGTGATGAAGTGTCACGCTCGACCGATCAACCCTTTAACGTTCGGATTGAATCCGAATACGCGACATTTTACCAAGTTAATCGGGTCGATTTTTGGAAATACGTCAACCATACCCCAGAGTTACAAAATTACGTCAAAAATTATTATCGGAAAAAGTTATCCGAAAATATTTTCCGCTTGCAACGGATGGTCATGAACGGTAAAAAAGGGGCAATTTGTGCTTTTATTTACAGTTTAGTCAGTTTATTTGGCCGCCAGATTAAAGCCGGGATTTTAATTGATTTTGTGGTTACTAATGAAGACATTGCGGGATTTTGTGGGATTAGTTCACGGAGCAGCGTCAACCGAATGCTAAAAGAATTGCGGGCTGATAACGTGCTATTGGTTCAAAATCATAAGTTCATTATTCAAGACATCAGTTACCTCTTAGATCAAATTGCTAATTAGAAGAGGTGCTCATCCGTGCATATTCCGGATAATTATTTAAGCCCTGCCACTTGTGGCACGCTCGTTGCCGCCATGGCGCCCATTTGGACCGTTGCGGTACTGAAAGTTAAAGTTCAAATCAAAGCCCATCATGAAACCTTACCGATGCTCGGGATTGCTGCCGCGTTGGCTTTTTTAATCATGATGTTTAATCTGCCAATCCCAGGAGGAACCACGGCTCATGCCGTTGGTGGTACCTTGTTAGCGGTGCTGATTGGGCCCTGGGCGGCCTGTTTAGCCTTAACTGTGACTCTGTTGCTACAAGCCTTACTTTTCGGCGATGGCGGCATTCTGGCCTTTGGCGCTAATGCGTTTAACATGGCGGTCATCATGCCGTTTGTTGGTTATGCTTGCTATCGTATCGGTCAAAAATGGCACCACGAAAAAATCGGCCTTGCAGTTGGGGCCTACCTTGGGATTAACACTGCTGCCCTAGTTGCTGGGATTGAGCTTGGTCTACAACCCTTATTAGCGCACACCGCTAACGGCACGCCGCTCTACTGTCCTTATGGACTCAATGTCGCTGTTCCGGCCATGCTGGTTGCTCATTTATTAGTCGCTGGTTGGGTGGAAGTCGGTTTTACGTTACTGGTTTATCAGTTCGTTAAGAAAGTCGCGCCACTTAATTTGTATCAAGCGACACCCCGGACAACTCGGCGACCATGGTTATATTTGCTGGTCGGCCTGGCGCTAATTTCACCATTGGGCTTACTCGCCAGTAACACCGCTTGGGGCGAATGGAGTCCCAGTGAGCTCCAACAGCGGCTCGGTCAATCAACCGCACCACTCGGAATGACCCATGGCATTCATTTTCAAGCCTTATTTCAAGATTATTCAATTGCCGGATTACCACTCGCCATTGGGTATATTTTATCTGCTTTGACGGCCATTTTACTTTGTTTATTATTGATCCGAGGTCTTCAACATGATGTCAAAAGTACCCACTGAGCTACCAGCCTGGTTGCAACAGGCCCCACAGCCGGTTACTGCTGGTAAACAACGCCCATTTTTAGCACGCAACCAGCGCCGACTAAAAAAATTATTGGCACAGTTTGCACAGCCAGCACCGGTCCAAACACCATCGCATTGGCAACTTGCGCCCGCCATTAAATTGGTTCGATTGTTACTGCTATTATTATTAATCACTTTAATTCAAAACAGCTTACTCTTATGGGGATTAGCCCTACTACTTGGCGGTCAATTACTCAGCCTATCACCACGACAATTGCGCCGTTTCACCCGTGATTGGGCTGTTAGCTTACTCGTCGCTCTATTAGTGGTGTTGCCTAGTTACTGGCTGACCGGTCCCACGACGGTGCTATTCTTCGGTATCAAGACTGCCCTGCTACTGGCAAATGCCCATTATTATCGATTAACGACCCCTTTTCAAGACTTATTGACTGGACTCAAACACTTGCACTGTCCCGATGTCTTAATTATGACGCTAGCGATCGCCATCACTTATTTACGGATGCTCGGCAACTACTTGCTACACACCATGGAAGCATTAGACTTACGAACCGTTGCACCGACTAAGCACCCTTACCATTTAATTGGTGCCCTATTCGGCAATCTCTACTTAAAAAGTTACGCCTATGCTTTAGAACTTTATGACGCAATGGAAGCTCGTGGGTTTAACGGCCATTATGTGCAAGTTCCTACTAAACAACATCACTGGCAAGACTACCTGTCACTTAGTCCTGAACTGATTCTAATGGCTGTTTTACTACTAGGGAGGCTCTAAATTGACCTTAATCAAGCTTGAAAATGCGACCTATGATTACCCCGACACACAGGGTCTGGATCAGTTGAGTCTAACTATCAATACTGGTGAATTGGTTTGTTTAATGGGACCAAATGGTTCCGGAAAATCTACCTTATTACGCCTGCTAAGTGGGTTAACCACCACTAGTCAGGGCCAGTATTGGTTTAATGACCAAGCAATCACACCGGCCTATCTCGCCAACCCTGCTCAGCGGCAACAACTGCACCAGCAAATCGGGATGGTTTTTCAAAACACCGATATTCAATTGTTTAACCCCTCAGTGGCTGAAGAGATTGCCTTTGGTCCTCAACAATTGGGATTAAGTCCAGCTGAAATCAGCCAACGGGTGACTGACTGTCTTGAGCTAACCGACTGTGTGGCCTTACGTGATCGTGTTCCTTATCAACTCTCCGGTGGTGAAAAAAAACGGGTGGCTTTAGCCAGCGTATTAGCACTTAATCCGGCCGTTTTATTGCTTGATGAACCACTCAATGGCCTAACCATTGCCGCCCAACAGCAAATGCTGGCCCTACTTAAACGCCTTCAAGCAGCTGGTAAGACCATCATTATGGCTAGCCATAACTATCAACAGGTTCAAGCTGTGGGCCAACGTTACCTAATTTTTAATGCCGCTCATCAAATTGAAGCCGACCTAACCGCAGCAGAACTGTCAGCACAGCCTCAACGTCAAGCGCAGCTACAAACTTTATAATTAAAGGAGTTAAAAAATTATGATTAATCCAAATGGTACCATTCACCGCGGCTGGAATCGTCGCATTGTCACCGGTAAGACCTTAGCGGACTGTGATGAAAGCTTAGTCCTTTACTTAAACGATCAAGATTACGGCGCCGGTGAATTCATCGTATTACATGAAAATGATGATTCAAACCAAAATTCTGGTTACACTTTACCAGACGGCGATACGTGTTATATCAGCTTCTTGATTTATAACAGCCGCCTTTAAAGCACTAAAAAACGTTGAGAAAAATCTCAACGTTTTTTGATGTTTCACGTGAAACATTTTGTTTTTTAGTTGACGGCACCTAGTTGAACGTGCGATACTACTGATGGTGCCAAACCATGATGGAGGTACGCGATCGGCGCGCAAGCGTTCTGAAGGTCGCCGCACTTCATCAAGAAACACGCTGGTCATGCCTTTCGGGGCATTACCAGCGTGTTTTTTTGTATTCACAACAGAACGTGTTCAGTCACTAACCGGATATCCTGGCGCTTTTGTCGAAAAGTGCTCAGCCAACCAGCGACCTCCGCTTAGCTACACAACCCCGCCGATGCTAAAACCCGCATCAAAGGGGTTACTAGGCTATGCTCAGTCGCTAACCGGTTGGCTGAGCACTCTTACTTCATTGTTCCCATGGATACTTGCCGTTTTCATCTTTTTTTGTCCGCGCCATCAAGCGCTTGGTTTCTTCATCCATTTCGGTGCGAGATTTTTTACGGTGTCGGTGTCGAATAATCAAAACCAGACCACCTAGTACCAAATAGGCCACTAAGCGGATACCCATTTTGATACCTGTGTAAGTCGACATCATAATTAACATTTATCAGGCCCTCACTTTACAGTTGCCGCGACTGGCTTAGCACCACTCGGGAAAGCTTCTAACAATGTTTGCCACTTATCAAAAACTGCCGCCGCTGAATAACGTTGACTATTTTGATAAGCATTAGTGCTATAAGTCGCCAACTTATCTTGATGACTCAACAAATCCAACATTGCGTCTGCTAATTGCTGCACATTACCAGCCGTCGTTAAGACCCCACTAACACCATCTTGGATAATATCACTAGGACCATACTTCACATCGTTCGCAATCATTGGTAACCCATGTGCTTGCGCTTCTAATAACATCAACGAGAATCCTTCGGCCCGACTAGGCAAAAGTCCCACTTGAGCATGGTTGTAGACCGCATTCACATCGTTAGTATAACCTTTGAATTGAATCACTTTTTCTAAATTAGCCGCTTTAACTTGGGCCTTTAGCTGCTGTTCAGTATCACCATTGGCATAGCCCCAAAATTCTAAACGCGCTTCTGGGAACTGCGCATAAACTTGTTGAAAAGCCTCAATCGAATGATTTTGTTGCTTTTCTGGTGATAGCCGCGCGACTTGTACCATCAAATACTTTTGACGCTGTTCAAATGGCACTTGTGGCGCATTTAACGTTGTTTCTTCGACATATCCAACTGGAATTGTAAAGGCCGGAATTGATTGTCCAAATCGAGCAATTACATCTGCTGACTGCTCTGGTGTCGCTGAAATAACTGCATCCCAGTTAGCCCAATTATTCAATGCGTGGGCATAGTTATTGTTAAAGCTAGCATGCAACGAATCAGCCTCTTCACCCACATGATTATTATGCAGATGCAAGATTTTTTTAGCTGGCGTCACCATATTGAACAAGCCCCAAGCGCATTCAACTGTCCGATCACAAATGAAGACATTCTCTTCATCGTTTTGATTCAATTCATCATAGAAGAAACGCGTTAAGTCATTCAAACCATTAAAAGTCCAACTGGTTCCGTGATAGTTCAAGACACGCCAGGTAATCCGTTCTTGCCCAGCATGATTTAAAAAGTGTAATTTTTCAAGATGAATTTGCTCGTCTGGGCCAAAATAAGCTTCTTGGACAATTTTGCCGTCCCAGTCAAACAACTGTTCCAAACACTTCATCCCACGGGTATCCCACCAAGTCATTTTTAAAGTCTTGCCGTTAATATCAAAATACTGCACATTACTGATTTCATCCTCAGTTGGCCGCAAATAAATAATCATCATTAATTTACCTTGGCGGACAACGTGGACTTGACGGTCTTTTCGGGTCTTGATGGCATCAGCCGGAATCTTAAAATCAGCAAGCTTAACTGATTGCGACGAAACCTGTTGGCTGCCACAAAAGAAATCAAATAAATTGACCAAATCTGTATCAGCTAAGCCAGCATCAGCCATAACTGCATGTAAATTCATGGCAAAAATCCGCGTCACAATCTTAGCCGGAATCTGATGTTGCTTAAAAAGCTCTAAGCGTTTCAATTCTGCATGTTCAATCCCAGATTTAGAAAATTGTAAGTTGTCATTCAAAAAATAATACAAATTTTTATCCTCCGTTTTTCAACCCTAATAACCGTTGCCACTGATGCCAAACCTTTAAGTAAGTCTGCTCAGTATGCAATTTATGATAAGCAGCTTCACTAAATGCCGTCAATTGTTTCGTATCAGTCAACAATTGCACGATATGATTACTCATTGCAAGCTGATCGCCTGGTTCAACAATGTAACCATCCTGACCATCATTAATAAAATCCCGTGGCCCATAATTAAAGCGATAGCTCACAACTGGTACACCTTGTGCCATTGCTTCTGGCATTGCCATTGGCCCACCATTAACTAACTCGGTATTCAATAACAACTGATAATCTTGATAACGTTGTTTTAAATCTGGTTGATAGCCACTTAGATGGACATTGGTCTTCAGGTCAAGTTCATCAATTAATGCGATGAGCGTCTCAAGATACGCCGTATCACCATAACCATATAAATCTAGTTGGATGGTCGGTATTTGATGCTTTACTAATGCCACGACTCGAATCAACTGATCAAGCTGCCGGTCTTCTGCCAATCGACCCACATATAACAGCTGTTTAGGCCGTTGTGTGATCGGTGTAAGTTGACTTTGGCTTAACGGTGTCGTCGCAACTACTGGCAACTGAGTAACTGTCGCCTGTGGGAATCGTGTTTGTAAATGCTGTGCTTGAGACGTCGTTGATGTGATAAAGCCATTAAAATGAGGCGCATTATCAAGGGCCGGTTCCAAGAAGCCATCTAACGGCGCATGTAACGGATCATTTAGCGCCTTTGCATGGTAAATAGGGACCATAACGTATTTTTTAGCATCATCATTTAATTGTAATAATGGTTGCACCCCAGTCCCAGGACGGTCACTAATAAAGGTCGTCACTTCAGTATCTTGGTGACTTAGTTCAGCAATGAAAAAATTAAATAAATCGGTCGTATTTTGGAAGAAACGATCCCCTTGGCCTTGGTAATCCTTAACAATTAACCGTGACGCTAATGGGTTGCCCTTCGTATCCGGCACAAAATATTGTTCCATGGCAATTTTTCCAGCTGGCGTATAGTACCGTTCCATGGTCAACTTACCATTTTGGCCAAAATACTGTGTACTCGATTTAAAGCCACGCCAGTCCCATAAATCAGTTACCATTCGATTGCCTTGATTATCCATAAATTCTTGATAAAAAACACGACCGATGGTACCCGGAATGAACCCGACATTTTCAACTAACTCGTCACCATTAAAAACACGACTGAAATTAGCGCCAACTTCGACGGCATATTCAACGGGTAACTGAAGTTCTTCCGTGTGATAAACCTTGGTAGGAACTGTCGTTGCCTGTTGAAAATAATCGAACATGTTAAGCACGTGATCAGCTGGCAATTCAAACGTCTCAATCGTTTGGTGTAATAAACGATCATACATTTTAGTCACAATTTTAGCCGGTGTTTGGTAGTGATTAAAAAGCTTTACCCGATCCATCGCACTATGTTCCACACTAGAATTTTTAGGTAGTAAATATTCATTAATAAAGTAAAACATACTAACATCCTCTCCGAATCATGATGGCACTCGTTTATTGGTACGTATAATTATAGTAATTGATTAATCCTGATAAGAAGTGTTCACAGTCATCAATCCGAGTTCGAAAGCTATCATGTCGTGCATAAAAGCCCCCGATAAACTTAGCTGGTCGGTAATAATACATTGCTAATTCTGGTAAGAAGCTCCCTGTCGTCACTTCATATTCCGCACGATATTTTAAAACTTGTCGTAATCGGATAACATCATACGGTGCCAGTAAATCCTCATTACCGGAAGCCCGCACAAAGTCAGTCATTTTAACGGCGGCATCGACTAATTCTAATAACGTCGGATAAGTGGTATCACGTTCTTCGATGAACTTTAAGTGAATGAACACATTCTTCAGACCCAACGCCATGTAATCGCGGTTGTCTGGAAAAACTTGTAAGGCTTCATTAATCGCATATGAGATCCAGTGATCATGGTACTTTCCGTAATCATTAGCCACCATATAATCTAGAATTTGCTTAACCAATTCAAGAACGGCTGGATCGTGATTTAATTCGTACAACCGCGATAGGCCGAATGCCACTTCACCTTCATAATAAATCGTTCGATAAGCACTTTTAAGGGTTAAGTCCGTGTTTAACACGTGATTTAATTTCCCAGAAGCTTCACGGAAAAATGGCACCCCTTTAAAGGCCTTATTTAAAACTGGTTCAAAACTTTTATCACCCGTAACCGTTTGATATTGGCAAAGCGTTAGCATGAGTAAGGCTTGGCCCCCCAATTTAAGCTCCCCATTATCATTAATAAAGAGTGCGCCTTGCTGTTCAATCGTTGCGTTGTCCAGTCCCCACTGAATCGCTTGCTTAACTTTGACATAGTCCGCGGTACGACCAGTAAACGGAATCGCTTCTAGCAAGGCATACAGTGATGAAAAGTGTCGCACACAATTATAGTTAGATAATACTTTTTGTCGACTTGGAAAATAGCCATAAACAAATTGCCCGTCAGGTTTAATTTGATTAATCAAAAAGGTTTCGCCTTGGTCAATCACAGATGCAATCTCTTTCTGTGGATCAGTGAGCACTCGAATCCCCTTAGCACAATTTTCCTTCGTTTCCAACGTCCATAGCTGATCACCATCGGTAAAGACCCCAGCTGTCGTAAAGACCCAGACAAATTCAGTCTGTTCAATATCGACTGGTAGTGAACCCATTCGTTGCTTTAAATAGGGTGTAATCCGCTGATAATCAGCCCACGATCCAGACCGATTCCGACCAATGCGATGCTCCTTACTTGGTCGGAAAAAGGCTTGTCCATTAATTTCCATCTCTAACAAGGCCGTTTTAAAATCAGCATCGAAACTCACACCATACCGCCAATAATTCATACGGAACGTCGCTGCTAATCGCTGCACAAATTCTGCTCGTGGTAAGCGCTGAATTGACTGAATGCTTTCAACTCTAACCCAGCTGTGTTGCGGCGTTGTCGCCAAAATCGTCTCAACTTCTTGCCAAGCTTGATTGAATGTTTCTTGGCGAATAAATTGAACCTTAGCTCGATGTTGTTGATCAGAAATGGATACTGCCAGGGTGACCGTATTGGTCCCATGATCCACCACATTTCCAGTCGCTAAAACGGCCTGTTTTAATTGTTTAATGGTTGTCTTTTGCACGTTAGTCACCTTGCCTTTTTCTATTATGTATATCAGGGAAGCTATTAAGCCTCCCTGATGTGTTAACTCTAATTTACCATGTTACTGACAAGTCATCATGCAAAACCACCTATAAATCTTAGTTCTTGTTACG
The DNA here is from genome assembly GCF_002970915.1 of Lactobacillus sp. CBA3605. Taxonomy (NCBI): domain Bacteria; kingdom Bacillati; phylum Bacillota; class Bacilli; order Lactobacillales; family Lactobacillaceae; genus Lactiplantibacillus; species Lactiplantibacillus koreensis. The sequence goes on along the minus strand of NZ_CP027190.1, from coordinate 1,495,108 downwards.
ACGACGCCAGCCAATGGCTAGAACACTACCCAAAGCAGCAGCGGCAATAGCAGCTAACCAAGCCCCAATTGTTGCCCAGTTATTGCTTGAACTAATCTTATCGCTATCACTTTGTTTCTTATCTGGCAGTATTTCTTTAGCAACAGTCTTCGTCTTGGCCGCTTTCTTCACAGCTGCTTTAGACTTAGCCTTTTTGCTAGTTGTATTAGTTGCTTCACCAGTATCACTATTGGTACTTGCTTGCGCCGCAGTTGCTAATGCAACCGCTGGTGTTGTTGATGCTGCACCATCGCTCAAGGCATTGCCAGTTGTTGCAGCGTTAGTAGCAGTTACACCACTAACATTGGCATTGTTAGTTTGAGCACTGAGACTAGTAATACCGGTCGTTCCATTGCCAGTAGCGGTATTGGCTACTGCACTTAATTGTGTCGTAGTCGTGCCATTACCCATGTTGGAACTGGTTGTTGATCCGGTTCCAGTAGTCGTGTTATTACTACCGTTGGTTGACCCGGTTCCAGTAGTCGTGTTCGAACCATTATTTGAACCAGTAGTCGAACCTGATCCGTTACCTGTTCCTGAACCATTACCCGTACTACCATTGCCTGAACCAGTATCACCATTGCCTGAACCAGTATCACCTTCAGAGCCAGAATCAGTTCCTGAACCATTACCTGAGTCAGTGTCAGTATCAGTATCTGTGTCGGTATCAGTATCCGTATCGGTATCAGTATCGGTATCCGTGTCGGTATCTGTATCTGTATCGGTATCTGTATCCGTATCAGTATCCGTGTCGGTATCCGTGTCGGTATCCGTATCAGTATCAGTATCGGTATCTGAGTCGGTATCCGTATCAGTATCCGTGTCGGTATCTGTATCTGTATCCGTATCGGTATCGGTGTCGGTATCAGTATCTGTGTCGGTATCAGTATCTGTATCCGTATCAGTATCGGTATCCGTATCCGTGTCGGTATCCGTATCGGTATCTGTATCCGTGTCGGTATCCGTATCTGAGTCAGTATCGGTATCAGTATCGGTATCCGTGTCCGTATCGGTATCAGTATCCGTATCCGTATCGGTATCCGTATCCGTATCCGTATCGGTATCCGTGTCCGTATCCGTGTCGGTATCAGTATCGGTGTCGGTATCCGTATCCGTATCCGTGTCAGTATCAGTATCGGTATCTGTGTCGGTGTCGGTGTCGGTATCCGTGTCGGTATCAGTATCTGAGTCAGTATCGGTATCAGTATCAGTATCAGTATCCGTATCAGTATCCGTATCAGTATCGGTATCCGTATCGGTATCTGTGTCGGTATCAGTATCGGTGTCCGTATCGGTATCGGTATCTGTGTCGGTATCAGTATCGGTATCCGTATCAGTATCTGAGTCAGTATCGGTATCCGTGTCCGTATCCGTGTCGGTATCGGTGTCGGTATCCGTGTCGGTATCTGTATCTGTATCGGTATCAGTATCTGTGTCGGTATCGGTATCAGTATCCGTATCAGTATCAGTATCGGTATCGGTATCAGTATCCGTGTCTGAGTCGGTATCAGTATCCGTGTCGGTATCGGTATCAGTATCGGTGTCCGTATCGGTATCCGTGTCGGTATCGGTATCAGTATCCGTGTCGGTATCCGTATCGGTATCCGTATCTGTGTCGGTGTCGGTGTCGGTATCCGTGTCCGTGTCCGTGTCCGTGTCGGTATCCGTGTCGGTATCGGTATCCGTATCAGTATCAGTATCTGTATCGGTATCAGTATCCGTATCTGTGTCGGTATCAGTATCCGTATCCGTGTCGGTATCGGTATCAGTATCCGTATCAGTATCCGTGTCGGTGTCGGTATCGGTATCAGTATCTGTATCTGTATCAGTATCAGTATCAGTATCGGTATCGGTATCGGTATCTGTGTCGGTGTCGGTATCCGTATCCGTGTCGGTATCCGTATCAGTATCTGAGTCGGTATCCGTATCAGTATCCGTATCCGTATCCGTATCTGTATCCGTATCTGTGTCGGTATCCGTGTCCGTATCGGTATCGGTATCGGTATCAGTATCAGTATCGGTGTCGGTATCAGTATCAGTATCGGTATCGGTATCCGTATCTGTGTCGGTATCGGTATCAGTATCCGTGTCTGAGTCGGTATCAGTATCCGTGTCGGTATCCGTATCAGTATCGGTATCCGTATCTGTGTCGGTATCGGTATCGGTATCAGTATCAGTATCGGTATCTGTATCAGTATCTGAGTCGGTATCCGTATCAGTATCTGAGTCGGTATCCGTATCAGTATCGGTATCTGTATCAGTATCAGTATCCGTGTCGGTATCAGTATCTGTGTCGGTATCGGTATCAGTATCTGAGTCGGTATCCGTGTCCGTATCGGTATCAGTATCAGTATCCGTGTCGGTATCCGTATCAGTATCGGTATCAGTATCGGTATCAGTATCAGTATCGGTATCGGTATCGGTATCAGTATCCGTGTCTGAGTCGGTATCAGTATCCGTGTCGGTATCGGTATCAGTATCGGTATCAGTATCTGTATCTGTGTCGGTGTCGGTATCCGTATCAGTATCCGTGTCCGTATCGGTATCGGTATCGGTATCCGTGTCGGTATCAGTATCCGTATCCGTATCCGTATCTGTATCGGTATCAGTATCAGTATCAGTATCGGTATCTGTGTCGGTATCAGTATCCGTATCAGTATCGGTATCAGTATCAGTATCGGTGTCGGTATCAGTATCAGTATCGGTATCGGTATCCGTATCTGTGTCGGTATCGGTATCAGTATCAGTGTCTGAGTCGGTATCAGTATCCGTGTCGGTATCCGTATCGGTATCAGTATCGGTGTCCGTATCGGTATCAGTATCCGTGTCTGAGTCGGTATCAGTATCCGTGTCGGTATCGGTATCGGTATCAGTATCGGTGTCCGTATCGGTATCCGTGTCGGTATCGGTATCCGTATCAGTATCCGTGTCCGTATCGGTATCGGTATCCGTATCGGTATCCGTATCTGTGTCGGTATCGGTATCAGTATCCGTATCAGTATCCGTGTCGGTATCGGTATCAGTATCAGTATCAGTATCTGTATCCGTATCCGTATCAGTATCCGTATCGGTATCGGTATCCGTATCGGTATCGGTATCAGTATCTGTATCAGTATCAGTGTCAGTGTCCGTGTCCGTGTCCGTATCCGTATCGGTATCCGTGTCGGTATCCGTGTCAGTATCGGTATCGGTATCTGTGTCGGTGTCGGTATCCGTATCCGTGTCGGTATCCGTATCAGTATCTGAGTCGGTATCCGTATCCGTATCCGTATCTGTGTCGGTATCAGTATCTGTGTCGGTATCAGTATCTGTATCGGTATCGGTATCCGTATCGGTATCTGTGTCGGTATCAGTATCTGTATCCGTGTCGGTATCCGTATCTGAGTCAGTATCGGTATCGGTATCAGTATCCGTATCCGTGTCGGTATCCGTATCTGTGTCGGTATCCGTATCGGTATCAGTATCTGAGTCGGTATCCGTGTCCGTATCAGTATCAGTATCAGTATCGGTGTCGGTATCAGTATCAGTATCAGTATCGGTATCAGTATCGGTGTCGGTATCGGTATCAGTATCGGTATCAGTATCGGTATCAGTATCTGAGTCGGTATCGGTATCAGTATCCGTATCGGTATCAGTATCAGTATCCGTATCGGTGTCGGTATCAGTATCTGTGTCGGTATCCGTGTCCGTATCGGTATCAGTATCAGTATCCGTGTCGGTATCGGTATCAGTATCAGTATCGGTATCAGTATCTGAGTCGGTATCGGTATCTGTATCCGTATCGGTATCGGTATCCGTATCGGTATCCGTATCGGTATCCGTGTCGGTATCGGTATCCGTATCAGTATCGGTATCGGTATCCGTATCGGTATCGGTATCCGTATCGGTATCGGTATCAGTATCCGTATCGGTATCAGTATCAGTATCTGAGTCGGTATCGGTATCAGTATCGGTATCAGTATCCGTATCGGTATCCGTATCGGTATCCGTATCAGTATCGGTATCCGTGTCGGTATCGGTATCTGAGTCGGTATCTGAGTCGGTATCGGTGTCGGTATCAGTATCCGTATCGGTATCAGTATCAGTATCAGTATCCGTGTCCGTATCAGTATCAGTGTCGGTATCAGTATCAGTATCGGTATCGGTATCCGTATCGGTATCTGAGTCGGTATCCGTGTCGGTATCAGTATCAGTATCGGTATCCGTATCCGTATCCGTGTCGGTATCCGTATCTGTGTCGGTATCGGTATCCGTATCAGTATCAGTATCAGTATCCGTATCGGTATCGGTATCGGTATCAGTATCAGTATCTGAGTCGGTATCGGTATCCGTATCAGTATCGGTATCGGTATCAGTATCTGAGTCGGTATCGGTATCCGTGTCGGTATCTGTGTCCGTATCGGTATCAGTATCAGTATCGGTGTCGGTATCAGTATCAGTATCGGTATCTGTGTCGGTATCAGTATCAGTATCGGTATCGGTATCAGTATCGGTATCAGTATCAGTATCAGTATCGGTATCGGTATCAGTATCGGTATCGGTATCAGTATCGGTATCCGTATCCGTATCGGTATCCGTATCAGTATCAGTATCGGTATCAGTATCGGTATCAGTATCGGTATCAGTATCCGTATCGGTATCTGAGTCGGTATCAGTATCCGTGTCGGTATCGGTATCAGTATCGGTATCGGTATCTGAGTCGGTATCAGTATCCGTGTCGGTATCTGTATCTGTATCCGTATCGGTATCTGTGTCGGTATCTGTATCAGTATCAGTATCAGTATCGGTATCCGTATCCGTGTCGGTATCCGTATCCGTATCCGTATCCGTATCTGTATCCGTGTCGGTATCCGTATCTGAGTCAGTATCGGTATCCGTATCGGTATCCGTATCAGTATCCGTATCAGTATCAGTATCGGTATCAGTATCAGTATCGGTATCCGTATCAGTATCCGTATCGGTATCCGTATCCGTATCAGTATCCGTGTCGGTATCAGTATCAGTATCAGTATCTGTGTCGGTATCCGTATCCGTGTCAGTATCAGTATCGGTATCTGTGTCGGTATCCGTGTCGGTATCCGTATCTGAGTCAGTATCAGTATCGGTATCAGTATCCGTGTCAGTATCCGTATCGGTATCGGTATCAGTATCGGTATCTGTGTCGGTATCAGTATCTGTGTCGGTATCGGTATCTGAGTCAGTATCGGTATCCGTGTCGGTATCGGTATCCGTGTCGGTATCTGTATCAGTATCCGTATCCGTGTCGGTATCCGTATCGGTGTCGGTATCGGTGTCGGTATCGGTATCAGTATCTGAGTCGGTATCCGTGTCAGTATCAGTATCAGTATCGGTGTCGGTATCCGTATCAGTATCGGTATCCGTATCGGTGTCGGTATCGGTATCGGTATCGGTATCGGTATCGGTATCGGTATCCGTATCGGTATCAGTATCTGAGTCGGTATCGGTATCAGTATCCGTATCGGTATCCGTATCAGTATCCGTATCGGTGTCGGTATCAGTATCCGTATCGGTATCTGTGTCGGTGTCGGTATCCGTATCCGTATCCGTATCGGTATCCGTATCCGTATCCGTATCAGTATCAGTATCGGTATCCGTATCGGTATCGGTATCCGTATCAGTATCCGTATCGGTATCTGTGTCGGTATCAGTATCCGTGTCGGTATCCGTATCGGTATCCGTATCGGTATCAGTATCAGTATCGGTATCTGTGTCGGTATCAGTATCAGTATCGGTATCTGTGTCGGTATCAGTATCAGTATCGGTATCTGTGTCGGTATCCGTATCCGTATCCGTATCAGTATCCAACGCATCTGCAGCTAACGCGGCGTAATAACCAGCATCATCGGTTGCTTGCGCAGCTTTTTTCTTGGCCTCTGCAGCACTTGAAGCAGCTTCCTGCGCTTTTTTAGCATAACTTGACGCAGCCGAATTTTGACCAGCAGCTTCTGCTGAATCAGCATTAGCTTGCGCTTCCTTAGCAGCAGCAGCAGCACTTTTAGCATCTTCTGTAGCTTGTTGTGCTGTTGCAGCAGCATCCGCAGCCTGTTGTGCATATGAACTAGCAGCGCTATTACCATCCGCATATTCATCAGCAATGTTGGCATATGATCCAGCAATACTACCATAGACTGAAGCATCATCTGCTGCTTCACTGGCTTCATTGGCTGAAGATTCAGCTGCTGAAGTTTGGATCGCATTAACCGTTAGATAAGCACTACCAAGCGTAACCGTCTGAGTTGTGACAGTACCATCATCAGCAGTTGAAGTTCCAGTAATCACAAGGTAATAGTAACCAGAATCATTAACTGAAATATCATCCTTGTTTAACGTAGCACCATTAGCACCACTGATAGCAGTACCAGTGCCATCTTGAGTCTTGGAGTAATACCATTGGTAACTAATGTCATCACCGGCATCGCCAAGACCACCATCTGGAATCCACTCAATTGTGTCACCAGCATTAACTTCTTTATCATCTAAACCATTACCGATAGTAATGACTTTAGAAGTTGAGTAGGTGCTACCATCCGCATTAGTAATCGTAACCATAATCGTGACAGTCCCACTACCAACTACCGTAATTAAACCGGCATTATCAATAGTAGCAACACTTTCATCACTACTTGACCAAGTGATTTCACCGGTTGCATTGCCTGGATTAGTTGTAACAACGTATTGACCGGTCGTCGCATCATCGTCACCACCAACCGTCGAAATTACGATATAGTCATCACCGCTAATTTCAACGCCAGTTGCTGGAATATCACTATCATAAACGTTCACTTGCGCTAAATCACTGGCATAAGTTGCCGTTGTGATACCTAAGTCTTTAAACGTTGTAACCATTTGGAAAATTAATGACCCTGTAAATGAATCGCTTAATTTGACAGTCAAGGCACTCCGGCCAGTTGAAGCCAGCCCTACCAAGGAACCACTATCATTACCGACTGCCGTCGCACTAACAAAGTAGCCAGCCTTTACTGCGGCCGCAACGGTCATCCAAGTCCCATTAATTTGGACATACCAGGTATTCGTAACCCCAATTGCTGGAACGCCTAATCCTAATGAAGACGAAGCTGACAAGGTGAAGGTATTCCCGGATTTCGTTGACGTCACTGCGGCTGGTTGAGAGGTCATCCCACCGACAACGACTACGCCAAAGACCGTACCAGCATTTCCTGTTTTATTCGATTGCTTGCTTCCCAAATTATTGGAGAAAGCAACTGCGGAATCAGCAGCAACACTCCCTGAATTAGCAGCAGCGGTTGCCATTGCCGCATAAGAACTCGCATCAGCGTAAGCACGATCCGCACTAGTGACATAAGAACTTGCATCGGCAAAGTTCCCGGCATTAACTGCAGAAGTGGCCATGCTCATATATTGAACGGCCATCGCTGCAGCCGAATTGGCAGCAGCAGCGGCGCTATAAACATCTTCAGCGTAACCCTTGGTATCAGCAACATATGATGAGCCTAAAGCTGTATTGCTGGCATACTTCGCTGATAACGAGTTGGCAACTGATGCAGCTGAACTTGCAGCTGAACTCGCGGCTGCAGCAGCGTTTTTAGCATCTTGAGCTAAGGAGTTATAATACGTGCTTTGTGCTTGAACAATGGTTGAAGTCACCATGTTAGCCGCACTTTGCGCAGCATTCAACTCATTAGTGGCATAAACCAATCGTAATGCCGCTAAATCCTGTTGCACGGAAGCGTTACTATAATCACCTGTTGCTGCATATGATTGCGCCAAGCTGGCAGCGGCACTAGCATCAGCCGCATAAGATTGAGCGGCGGAAGCGGCGGAAGCGGCAGCAGAAGAATAGCTGGCCGTTCCATTATTGAAGTTAGGTGAAGCAGTATAAGCATTGTTGGCATTGTTGGCATTGGAGGCCGCTAAACTAGCTTGCTTGGCCGCTGAAGAAGCGGCAGCGGCGGCGGCGGCGGCATAGCTTGAGGCTAAATAGTCAGCAGCGGCGTTATCTTCAGTTTCACTGACCGCTTTTTCTAGCGCCGTATTTAGTGCAGCCATCGCTGCTGAAGCAGCGGTTGAGCCCAATGTTGCATATGAATTCGCATCGTTAGCGTAACTAGCCGCATTAACAGCATATGAGCTAGCCAATTCATAATTTCCACTAGCTTCATAACTTGCAGCACTAGCTTGCGCAGCATTGGCGGCACTAGCAGCACTAGCAGCTAATGCTGCATAAGAGCTTGAAACTTTGTAAGAAGAATTGGCTTGACTAGCATAAAAGCTAGCTAAAGATCCATTCAAGTTAGCTGAAGAACTGGCATTTTTAATCGCATCACTAGTTGCATTGGCATTTGAATTGGCACCATTAGCGTAGTCTGACGCAACATTAGCAGAACTGCTAGCTTGATCAGCGTACGTTCCAGCTGGATCAGTAACCACAACTGTCATAACATTCGATGCAGCTTTAAATTTAGTGGTATAAAGAACTAATGTCTTCGACCCAGAAATCACAGCTTGGAAATAGTAAGTCCCAGCGACATTCATTGACGCACTGTAACTAGCTGCCGTGGCACCGCTAATAATGGTCCAAGTCTTACCATCAGTTGACATGTACCAAACATAGGTTTTCCCAGAAGTCGTATAACCGGTCCCTATTCCTGAAAGATCAGTGGTTAGATTAACCGAACTACCGACATTAATCGTCTCATTAGTAACCGAAGTTGTCAGAACTGCACCATCAGCATCCGTTTGTTCATTAGAAACATCCGTACTGAATTTTTTAGCTAACGTAGCGTTCGTTGCTGCGATTGCAGCGTAACTATTGGCTTCTTCCGCCGCAGTAGCTGCGATTCGAGCATACGAGTTCGCATCTTTAGCGGTGGTAGCTGTAGCTGCCTCAGCGGTTGCTAAGCTAGCCGTCGCATAGGCGGCTGCCGCAGCCAATGCTGCTGAATTAGCTAAGCTCGCATATTGTGAAGCCTGCGTCCCAACATAATTAGCTGCCTCACTAGCTTGTTTGGCTGCTGAAATACTAGCGGTACTAGCAGTCGTCGCATCTTTAGCTGCTGACGAGGCCGTATCACTAATTGAGATACTTGTGGCTGTGCTAGCTGCTGACTGTGCGGTTGAATTGGCCGCAGTCGCAATATTCTTTTGATTAACCGTGGTGGTCATATTTACCGTAGCGCTTGAATAAGCGGTACTTCCAGCAGCATAATCATCGGCTGCCGCTGCTGATACAGCATTGGCATAAGCGACTGAAGCTTGTTGTGCAGCAGATTTAGCATTAATTGCAGCAGTTGAAGCGGCTGCAGCATTACTCGTTGCCGTGTTATAGGCAGCGGCAACGGAGGAACTATTTTTATCATATTGTGTTGCTAAATAAGCACTATTGGCCGCATCAGCTGCTGAACTAGCAGCAGCTTCGGCAGCTTTAGCAGCATCGCTGGCAACAGCGTATGTACTGCTTGCCATGCTAGCTAAACCTTGAGTTGCAGCACTACGCGCGGTTTCGGCTGCTGAAGAAGCGGTCGTGGCATAGTCAGCTGCGGCGGTTGCAGCTGATTGAGCAGCCTTAATGGCATCAGCGTAACTCAATGCGTTGTCTGAAGGTGTCCCCACCCCATCATCAACGGCATCTAAATACATATTCGCCAAACTATTATAATGTTTAGCTAAATCTGCCATCTTCAAGGCTTCTTGGTAAGCACTTTGGGCAGAGCTATAAGCACTCTGTGTTTGTAAATTATTAACTAAGCTCGCGTAACTACTAGCGGCAACCGCATATGAAGAGGCCAAATTTGCAGCTGAATTTGCAGCATTGGCGGCACTACTATCGGTGTTATTGCCTTTGCTAGCAGCATTACGAGCTGCTTTAGCCTGAGCAGCCGCAACGGCAGCTTCATCAGTAATATCAGCGGTGGCTTGACTCGTTAAATTCTGATTAGTCGCCGCACTGCTGACTGACGAAGACAGTTTGTCCGCATCACTAGTTGCTGTGACGGTATTATCAGTGCTCGTTACTGCTGCAACACTGGCGCTAGCAGTATCCGTTGTACTACTGCTAGTTGCAGCTGAGCTCGCAGTGGAAGTTGTCGTTGAACTGGTTGTTGCCGTGCTACTGGCGGCACTGCTAGTTTCTACAGTACTGCTACTAGTCGCACTACTGGTTTTGGTCGCGGCGCTACTGCTACTTGCACTGGTCGTCGTCGCATCACTAGCTGCAGTGCTACTGGTTGCACTAGCGGTACTGCTACTACTAGTTGCGGTGCTACTTGCAGCTGATGAAGTTGTAGAACTGGCTTTCGTACTAGCCGTGGCACTACTACTGGTTGCATCGCTGCTAGCGACACTACTGCTACCACTGGCAGCGGTCGCCATTGCTGCAGCTAATGACGCTGCATCAGTGGCGCTGGAGCTGGTACTACTGCTGGTTGTCGTTGTTGCTGCACTGGTAGCAGCCGCCAATGCCGTTGCTGACGCATCATCAGTATCCGCAACGGTAGTGTGAGTAGTCGTCGCACTACTGGTGGCAGTCACACTCGCCGTTGTTTCATTATTAGTTGTCGTCTCGGCATGGGCTGCTAATTGCATCCCACCAGTTAAAGCGAAAGTCGCCATGGTGGTAAACACCCAAGAACGGCCAACTTTAAACATCTTGTATCGCAATTTAGGATCGCCTTTAAAAGCCGTATTCCTCAAGAATTTCACAATTATGCCCTCTTTCACAAATCTTAAAAGTATCAAAATATAATTTTATTTAATTGATTCAATGCATTAATCGTCATTGACAAACTACATTGTATCATCAATTTATTGATACGTGGGGATAATTAATCCCGTTAACCTTTATCGACCTGCAGGATATAAATGTGAAAGTCACTTTACTTGCACAGAATCAAAAACTACTGTCACAGGCGTTTTTAGCCGTTAAATCAAGATTATGGTTCTAATAATTTATATCTAATATGCGTTATAAAACTGATGGCCGCAGTATCAAACTGACGTGATTAGTTTATCAACCGACTCAACTAATTATGTATTCACCCGGTATATTTTGGTTAATGGATCGATTTAATTTAACAACTTTCACGTTAAAATGAACCCGCTTCCATTAATTTTTTTATCATTTTTTTGATTTTTATTTTTTTTATTTTTTTTTTGCAATTTAGTTTTATTCTTAAAGTTTAAGAACTGTTTTAAACGTGCTGTGTCTCATCTTTAGGCTAATCGACTTACTAAAAAAAAGCGTTTGGGCTGAATGCAGGAAAACCCCACAAAAAACCAAACACTTTTTAAATCCTCATCTTTTAATTTGGTTGGATCGACTTCGTTGCCAGACTATCGTTATTATCAATCAAAAATCGCTGTAACTTAAAGCCTGACGCCAACTTAAAACAAGTCTCAGCATCACGTAAATCACACCCTGTAATCGTTGTAATTGCTTTCAACCGATTCCGTAGCGTATTCGGATGCACGTAAAGCTTTTTAGCCGTCCGCGTTAAATTACACGTCGCTACTAAATAAGCATCCAAGGTCGGTACTAACGTCGTCTTATTCTTAGCATCATAGCTGATTAACGCTTTTAAGGCCGGGTTCACGAAAAACGGTAAAATCTCAATATGATTAACTCGCGCCAACGCTAAGTTATAAAACTCATCTTCACAAAAGACCACGCGACTGTGAATCGTCTTTAACTTGGCCGTGCGGCTGCACACCAGATAGGCCGCCGCAGTATCTTCCGGCTGGTTATAATAATTTGAAACAATCAAGCGACAATCAGCTTGCTTCGTAATCTGCTGCAGTTGCGCCTTAAATTCCAAACTATTATAGGCTGCCAAACTAATGGTCACCAGCGCCAAACAGTGTTGCCGATAAACCGAAATTAAACTTTGCGCAAATAATGGTCGTAATAAATATTGGAGCCGTTGTTGCAAAATCATTGGCGCCTGCTCAGCTAAGGGCTCACACTTAATGAGGACCATTTCAGTTGGCAACTTAGCATTTTGTTCTTTAAATTGGGCATCAAAAGTCGCACTTTGACGTTCAGTTAATAACATATTAAGTAGCCGGTCTCGTTGAGAAGCTGCGGTTGTCATAATTTGATTCTTAACTAAAGAACCTGCAATAATTTTACTTAAACTATTAATCAGTAAGGCATGCTGTGTGTTTAACGGTGTCGTCAATGCAGGCATCACCAGATAGCCTAAGGGTTCTTGCCGGTGAGCCAGTGGCGTCACTAACATCGGGACCGCCGAAAGCTGATCTGAGGCCACATAGATTTGCGTCAAAAAATCTAACTTTTCCGGGGCAAATCCCCGCTCCAATAACCAGCGCCCAATCTGATTGTTACCTACCGCCGCTTGTATACTCGCACCGTTTAGCTTTGTCATATGTGATCGAGACAAGACTTGCCCGTTTAAATCAATAATCGCTAATGGATTTTGAACTAATCGCACCGCCCGGTCAAAAATCGGATCAAAGTCAGCTGTGATCGCATCAATCGCTAAATCATTAAGCGTCGTTAAGCCAGTCGTGACGGGCTGCAATATCTGTCCAAGCATAAAAAGTAATTTTAATAGTTGATTTTGTGTTTGGGCAACCGTCAGTTGCTTGGGACCTAATTGAATAGTCGCCACAACCTGCCAGCTACCTTGCATATCGCAACTTAAACGAACTTGCTGGTCAACTGGCAACTGTAATAATAACGTCTGGGCATCAATTGGTGGTCGTCCCTTATTTTCAAATTGCGCTTGGTTAATGACTAATGCTGCGGTCGCAGTCGTTAAGCTAGTCGTGACTTCAAACTTAGCCGCTAAGCGTTGGATAACTTGTTTAAGTTTCATATCGGCTCCTTAGATGAACGGACTTCATTGCCTTCATCATAGGCAATGTAAGCGCTGTTGTAAAGGGCCATAAAACAAAGTGATCCAATCCCAGTAATAAAAAAAGAATTTGGGTTTTATCCCAAATTCTAATTCGGTAGTTAACCACCATCAATAACCAGCTTCAAATTCAATCCACTGACAAAAAGTCGGTTAAGGTCTTAGCATCATAACGATCCGTCTGCAATGGTTCGGTCGCAGCCTTACCAAGTGCAACCCCCATGACCGGAATGTAACGTTTTGGATCAAGGCCTAACGTCGGAATCATATGTTCAAAATCAATCCCTGAAAAGGCATTCGCATCATAGCCGTGAGCCCGAGCTACCAATAAAAGCTGCATCCCAACGATGGAACAATCAATGGTCGCATCAAATTTCAAAAAATCAGGTGTTGCATGTTCATACATTGGCAGGAACGTCCCTAAGATTTGATCCAAACGTTCTTTAGTAATTTTACCGGCTTTATAAACTTGATTCCAGACATCTCGATAAACGAAATGGGATTGCGTATCACCGGCAATAAAGACAATCGCCGCTGCACTATCAACTTGCGGATAGTTAAAGCTCATGACTGACTCCTTGAATTTAGCCTTAGCGGCTGGCGTATCAATAACCACAAAATGCCATGATTGTAAATTACAAGCAGATGGTGCCTTTGCTGCTTCCGCAATCATTGCTTGCAGTTCGGGACGTGGAATCTTAACTTCAGGATCAAAATCCCGTACTGAGTGGCGATTAAAAACGACATCTGAAAAATCATTATTGACCATTGTAGGTCTGGTTTGTGTCATATTAAACCCTTCTTTTCATTAATTTTAACGCACTACTAAATCGTATATGTGGTCGCTTTCGGATTGAAGAACGTCCGATCATAGCGACTAGTTAATAATTTTGGCATCGTCACATCAGCATCAACCGTTTCTAACTTCAACGTATTGAACATGACTGAAGTGTCAAAGTGGAACCAGGCTGCCCCAAGTGGTTTCAAAACTTTTAGCTCGCCAAACGGATCATCATCCGTCGAATTCATGGTAATCGTCAAATTTCCAGGTTCAACTTGATCAGCTAACGACCGTAATTGCGTTGCCACTAGTTCAACATTCGTGAAATGATTGGAGCCATCGGGATGCTGATCTAAATCATAGGTGTAGAAGAAACTATTCATTTCTGCTTCCTTACCCAATGCCAATTGACCCGCAAATTGTTGCATGATTGATGGATCGTTTAGTTCGCCAGCCGTCCATGACACATCTAGCAATGTTTTGCCGTGGCGTTTGACGGTCGCTGTCGCAGAATTATCGTTGCGGCGTAATTCAATGGCATCGGCTAACTTTTTAGGAATCCCGGCACCTTCACGACCAGCGATAACCCCACTTTCAGCACCAGGACCGTGCAGTAGTAACGAGATTGGATAGGCACCCATCATCTTGTCTTTGTAGCTCACCAAAGCAAATAAACTTTGTTCCAGATATGGGGCACTAAATGTCGGTTTTCCCATGTGAACGACGTAACCACAAACCACTGGCGCTAATAATTTTAGCGGTGCCGGAATTAATTTTTTCAATAGAGTCTCATCCGTTGCATAGGCAAAGCCAATCCCAGCTTGATCATTCATACTTGGCAGATTTAAAAAGTTTTTCATATCGTCATTACTTGCAATAAAACTAGCCATTATTCAACACTCCTTTTTAATTCTAAAACGTTACATGAGCCCGTCCATAACGTGCACATCGGGTGCACCATCATGGACAATCCGATCAACTCGATCTGCAATCAACGGGTTAAATTCAGGATGCGTCAGGATATAGAATCGATTATCTTCGAGCGCCTTAAAAACCGTCGCCGCAATCGTGTCAATTGGCTTCCCAGTTGTAATCACATATTTCGCAAATTGTTGCCCTTTTAAGTAAGCTTCACTCTGATAGTATGGATCGGTATCATCCCGATATTGATCAGGCCGATGACTTTCCGTGTGATAGAGGTCCGTCTGAACAAAACCAGGACACATCACATGCATATCAATATCCGCTTTAATCCGTTGTAAATCATATGCTGTCGCTTCGGTCATCCCCACTGAGGCAAACTTACTGGCATGGTACGACGGCATACCTGGCGTATCAACCAACCCGGCAATGGACGCCACGTTTAAAATATCCGCATGGGTCTTTTGTTTCAGCATAATTGGAATAATTCGTTTCATTGCATAGACTTGACTCATCAAATTAATATGCATAATCCATTCCCAATCGCGAGTTGGTAATTCCCAAATCCGCCCGGGTAATGCAATACCGGCATTATTAACCAATAAATCAATCTGACCAAATTTAGCCATAGTTTGATCGACGGCCGCATTCACGTCATCTTCTTTGGTGACATCTGCGCCAATCATAATCGCAGTGGCCCCAGCATCCGTAACAGCTTGATAAGTTATTTTTAAAGCAGGCTCGTCAATATCAACCATTGCGAGACGCATCCCACGTTTAGCACCAGCTTCAGCGATCACTTGTCCGAACCCATGGGCCGCACCGGTAATAAACATGACCTTATCTTTAAAATCTTTCATGAAAAATAACCTCCTTGATGAAACAGTCTTGATTGTGAATGATTTAATTATATTTAATGATGACGATGTTAATGACAATAACTAGTTATTCCTTACTACGCCTATATGGTAACACTTACATTGTCTTTGGATAAGGGACAATAGCTACAGTGTTTGGGCCAAAATTATGTACATTTTTCACATGGTCAGATTTATTTACGGTGTCAACGCTGATCCTATGCTAAACTTAAGGCCTGATTATCTCTGAAAGAAGGCCTCGTTATTAAAATTATTATTGCGCCCGCTAAAAAGATGCTCGTGGATACCGACACCTTTGCCGTTGCTGCCTTACCGCTGTATTTAACCCACACCCAACTTATCTTGCAGGCTTTACGCCGCTTATCCTATCCAGCTGCCAAAACCCTGTGGCATTGTAGCGATCGGCTCGCCCAAATCAACTACGACTGGCTGCAACACTTAGAACTAACTCAGAACTTGACGCCCGCCCTGTTCAGCTTTAGCGGTATTCAGTATCAGTATATGGCTCCAGACATTTTTACGGCTCCGGCCTTAGCTTATTGTCAGGAAAACTTACGGCTCTTGTCTGGTTTCTACGGCAGCCTACGCCCCTTTGATGGCGTCGTACCCTATCGGTTGGAATTTCAAGCCAAATTGTCGGTTGCGGGAACTAACAATCTTTATGATTTTTGGGGTGACCGCCTCTATCAAGCCTTACAATTGGGGCCAACTGAGCCCGTAATTAACTTAGCCTCTGAAGAGTACGCTAAGGCCATCTACCCTTACATGCAGCCGCAACAACCCTTTATCACGATTGTCTTTGCCAGCTTAGTTAACGGCAAGTTAAAGACTAAAGCCACCTTGGCCAAAATGGCCCGTGGCGCAATGGTGCGCTTTCTTGCCGAACACCAAGTGACTGACATTGCCACTATTCAGCAGTTCGATCATCCTGACTACTATTTTGATTCGGCCCATTCAACAGCTACCCGTCTCGTCTTTTGCTATAAAAAATAGTCTGGTTTAATCAGAATCCTGATTAAACCAGACTATTTTTTGAGATTAGGTGAAGAAACACGTTCTTTTAAGGACGTGATAAAGCGCCTTTTGTTTTGTACGACGAATGGTTAAACCAAGTGCAACACTTTGTCGAATAAAAGCTCTGCTGGCATACGATAGCCAAGAACCCTTTTAGGACAATGATTTAACTCCCATTGGCAATGTTTTACTTCTTTGATGAGATAATTCAATTAGTCACTAATCACTAACAATGATTTAATGGCCGTTCGTTGGTCCATCGCTGTATAAGCGTCTTGAATATGGTCTAAATCAAAGCGTTGTGTAAAGACCTTGCCCGGATGAATGGCGCCCTTTAAAACAGCGTCTAATAAGACTTGCCGATCAGCGGTCGTTACTGCGGCAATCCCACCACGTAAGCCGATATTTTTCCAAAAAAGGTTATTCGTATTCATCTCAGCTTTTTGTGGTACCCCAACACGACCAACAACTGCGCCGGCTCGGCCCACTTTGACTGCCGTATCAACTGATTGCGCCGTTCCAACACATTCCAAAACAGCATCAGCGCCGGCACCAGCAGTTAACGCCATGACCCGGTCAACTGCGTCAGTTCCGCGTTCGGCAACAATATCAGTCGCGCCAAATTCTTGCGCTAATTGTTGACGATCAGCATGCCGGCTCATCGCAATAATCCGCTTAGCACCCAATAATTTAGCCGCAATCACCCCACATAAGCCAACGGCACCATCACCCATAACGACTACGGTATCACCAGCCTTAACTTCCGCACTAATAGCCGCATGATAACCCGTCGCCATCACATCGGATAACGTTAATAAATCATTTAATTGGTCATCAGTATAATCAGCGGGTTGGCCGGGAATCTTGACTAAAGCCCAATTAGCGTTCGTAAACCGTAAATATTCACCTTGGTAACCGACAACTTCTGAATCGGTATTATTTTGGCAATCACCATCAAAACCAGCTAGACAAGCAGCACAATGTCCACAACCATGGGTAAATGGTGCAATCACAAAATCACCAGGTTGCACATTCGTCACTTCAGCCCCAACACTTTCAACAATCCCAATCGCTTCGTGGCCGGCGGGACTATTAGCTGGTCGCTTGGCCAGGCCCCGATACCACCAAAGGTCGGAACCACAGACACAGGCCCGGACCACCTTTAAGACGGCATCTGTTGGCGCTTTAATCGTCGCTTTAGGTAAATCTTGTGCCACCATTTTACCAGGTTCAATAAATACTGCTGTTTTCATCATTAATCACTCCTCAACTTATTAATATAATTAAGTGTACCCCTTAAAGTAAACTTTAAGGCAACTAACTAATTTTAAGCAACTATAACCAGTAACTTAAATCCACGACTGGTCTAGTTATGATAGCCAAATCGCATTTGTTCAGTTAGCTGATTTTTATTTAAATTTTCACACTTAGATAATTATAGCCTTAACTCATTAAAGATTGTATGATAACAGATAGTAGGACCATCAAAAGTGGAAAGAAGTGGGGATTAATATGTTAAAAGACCACCAGATTGTTTGGGCAATTCATCAAATGGAAGCTGAGATTGGACCAGTGGGACCATCATTAGATTCGCGTACCCCGTTTCAATACCTGATATCCGTAATTTTAAGCGCTCAAGCGACGGACGTTTCCGTTAACAAGGTAACACCGCGTTTGTTTGCGGCTTACCCAACCCCAAAGGACTTAATGGTAGCGGATGTCACCGCCGTTGAAGACATCATCAGAAGTGTGGGCTTGTTTCGTAATAAAGCCAAAAACATTATCAAAACAGCGCGAATCGTACACGAAGACTTGCATGACGTCGTCCCAACCACCCGCAAAGACCTGATGGCGTTACCCGGCGCCGGCCGAAAAACCGCTAATGTCGTTTTGAGCGACGTCTTTGAACAACCTACCTTCGCAGTGGATACCCATGTTTCAGCTATCGCCAAACGCTTGTACTTTGTCGATCAATCCGCCTCACCTTTGCAGGTCGAAAATAAGATTGTCGGGGTACTAGCACCAGCGGAATTGCATCAAGCGCACCATACCATGATTGAATATGGTCGCAAATACTCCATGAAATTAACACCAGCTAAAGAAGTTTGCCAGTTAATTATTGATTGCGATAAATTAAACGAAGAAAATGAGGCTGAAGTCTAAGTCGGATAAGTTAAAAAGCGTAGGACAAAAATCAAGTTGTCCCACGCTTTTAGTTAGCTCAATTTTTCTAAATCAGTGGCTGTATAAGTATAAGGCACGTGTGCCATTGCCGGCACCGCATCCCAAGAGACAGGATAGCCAGCACCATGCGTACAGAAAACTGAATCTGGTGTATTTTCTAAATCCGCCACTGGTTGATAAGCCATGTCTGCAATAACTGCGGCAGCATTATGACAAGGGCGATAGCCATCAACGACACAGTCCAGTTGTCCTTGACCATGCGTATACGCTTGGACCACCTGCGAATAAGCTTGCATTTCGGCCACTGGCGCCATCCCTGTAATTGTCGTTAAAGTTGCATCATGACCAGCTTCCGGCGGGTCAAACGTTCCGCTCATGCGTTGAATATCCGTCAATGCTCGTCCCACTTGGTCGGTGCCAATTACTAAGCTGAAACGATACCACGGTTCAAGTAATTGACATTGATCCGTGGTTTGCAAAATCATCAAACCTTGCCGAACCGCGCGCCAGGTTGCTTCTCGAAAATCGCCACCAACTGAATGGACATTGCTAGCCTTACCACTAACCAGTGTAATTTTCAAATCGGTTAACGGTGACCCAGTCAATACCCCGAGCTGAGTTTTGGCCTGTAGATTACTCAAAACTTGATGTTGCCAGTTGCGACCTAATACTTCCAAATCACATTGTGACGCCACTGTTAATCCACTACCAGGTGCGGTGGGCGCCAATAATAAATGAACTTCCGCATAGTGCCGTAAGGGTTCAAAATGGCCAACCCCTTCCACCGCATGAGTAATCGTTTCCTTATAAAGAATTTGGCCTTCATCAAAGCCAACATCCAAATTAAAGCGATCGTGTAGTAATTGTTGCAGAATTTCAAGTTGAACCGGACCCATGAGTTGCAACCGGATTGATTGGAGCTGTTCGGACCAAACCACATGTAATTGGGGATCTTCATCAGCTAGCTGACGTAAAATCCGCAAACATTCATGACTATCACGGCCTTTAAGATCAAGTGTGTAGTTCAAGACTGGCTGAATTTCCGGCGGCCGCCCAGCTGGTTCAGTGCCTAAGCCTTGTCCCGGATACGTCCCGGTCAAGCCTGGAATGACACCTACCATTCCAGCTGATAAAGTCGGTAAGCTCTTAAATTTAGTCCCATTATAAACGCGCAGTTGGTTCACTTTCTGATCACCTAAAAGTAGGGCTTTAGTCGCCAAGGTCCCGCCCGTCAACCGTAGCCACGTCAGCCGTTCACCCTGGGCATCATGTGAAATTTTAAAGACCCGTGCGCCAAATTTTTCAGGATACGTCACCGGCTGTGTCCAGTGATCAAGCCCGGTGAGTAAGTCAGTAACCCCCGTCGTTTTAAGCGCTGCTCCAAAGTAACAGGGAAAAACTTCACGCTGTTGAATCATTTTTCGGACGGTGACATCACTGAGTTGCTCCGTCTCCAAATAATCAGCTAACACCGTGTCATTTTGCATGGCCATTGTTTCATAAGTCGCCGTCGTTAAGTCATTATCTCCAAAATCAACACATCCGGCTGCCAATTCTTGTTGCAATTGTTGTAGAATGGCCGTACGATCCGTCGCTGGCGCGTCCATTTTATTCACAAAAATAATCGTCGGCACGTGATAATGTGACAGTAACCGCCACAAAGTCCGGGTATGGCCTTGGACGCCATCTGTGGCTGAAATTACTAAAATCGCCATATCTAAAACGCTCAAAACTTGTTCCGTTTGCGTGGCAAAATCCACGTGTCCGGGGGTATCCAATAACGTGAGATCTAATTCTCGATAATGTAAATTCGCTTGATGCGAAAAAATCGTAATGCCTCGTTGCTTTTCAAGCTCATCCGAATCCAAAAAGGCATCACGTTTATCAACCCGACCTAATTGTCGTAACGCCCCCGCTTGATACAACATTGCCTCTGAAAGCGTCGTTTTTCCAGCATCCACATGGGCAATAATCCCGGCTACTACTGTTGCCATTGTTCAGGACTCCTTTCTCATTTCACTCATCTCAACTATCATACTACGGTGTTCATAAAGATGTGTCCCTTTAAACTGGTCATTAAAAAAACACGCTAGAAATTTTTACTTTCCAACGTGTTAATCACTAAGTTAGCGCATCATTTGCATCATTTCGGGTCCTTTATTAGTTAGCACATAACCTGTTGAGGACCGATGTTTAAAGACTAAACCTTCAAATTCACGATTCCCCTTAAAATTGCTGGCACTCACATCGTTCGTTCGCAATTTACCGAGTCGATTTGTCGGTATCGAGAAAATACTTTCATCCGATGCTAGGTAAAGGCGATGATTGCTCGTATTATAGCTCATCGATTGCAAGACTTGACCGGGAGCTTTATTAATCCCTTGCATCACGAGTTTAAAATGCACATTGCTGGTGCTTAATTTCCCTTGGTAAATCTTAACCGAATTGACACCCGCTTTGGGCCAGGCCGTCTTCATTTGTGCCCAGAAATAAGCATTGCCAGCATCATCAAAGGTTAAAACACTTCCCATGTGAACATTAGATTTTAATTGAAATTTCACAGCGGCATTCGGCTTTAACGTGTTCGCATTTAACCGCTCCGCCGTCGCTTGATACCCATTCTTGTAAGCTTTAATAAACCACAATTCATTGGTTTTTGGATTTAACGCCAACGACTGCGCATGGCCGGTTGCAAACCGTGGTCCAACTTTGATACAGGCTAAAACTTGCCGATCAAAGGCCGTCGTTGTCCCATGCCAGTACCGATTAGTTGCCCGCCGCAACATATCCATCCGACCGGCTTTTGAGGCACCTAAGCTAGTTAATCGATTCCAGTCATAGCGAATCACCCAGCCTGGCTGACTATCATTATTCGCCTTCGTATTGTCGGTATACATCACGTATAAATAACGATCATCTTTCGAGAACGTGGCACTTTGGGGATTACCAAGCACACTCTTGCTGGTAAATCGATTAGTCGGTGTACTCTTATAATCAATTGGCAAATACATGCTTGTTTTAAGCGTATAGCGACTAGTACTGTCACGCGTGCGCCGTAATAATCCTAACGTTTCAGGATTCGTTTGAAAACTACCGAGCCTTTTATATGAGGACATGTATTGGTACTTGATGGGGCCCATCATATAATTGCCAATCTTCACCGTCGAAAAAGCCCGTGTTGAATAAGCAGATAAATTCATCCCATCAACTTTATATTGGGTCATGCCGTTACTAGTCCCCGTCTTAAGCGAGCGGCCAAAAGCTGACTTCAAGCTATTGCTTAACACCCAGCCCGTCACCTTACCATGTTTCGAATTTTGCACGTAATAGTAATGGTATGACTTCTTCCCTCGTTTGAGGGTCATTTGTTTGGTTGCTTTCCAGTTAGTCTGCGTATAATTTTTCAACGCATGGTTAGCACGTAACTTCGTCTTTTTAGCAGCCCCACTAATCTGATAAACTTTAGCCGTTCTATTCGTTGAATAATACCATCTGGTCGCAAAGCTAGTGATTTTTGACCGTTGATACGTCGTCGCTGCTTGCCCGTTGAGTCCCGTTCCAACCAGTAACCCGACCATCATGACAATTGCTAATAACACTTGTTTCTTAAGTTTCATGAGTTAATTTCCCCAACCTTTTATTTAAAATGACATAATCCAGTTATTATTTTAACATTAACTGCAATTGATTAGGTTGGTATTTCTTAAAAATCACTCATGGTTTTAATCGAACTTTTACGGTATTGACTACCTGATACTCAAAGTGACAATTGTTTCACGTGAAACAATTGTCACTTTGAGTATCAGATTTCAATTGTCATTTTGACCTAAAAACATGACGCTAGTGCGCTAACGCGTTAGTACTACTAGTCACGTAATACTTGTAACTATTCTCTAAAGCCATAAATAAGCGCTCACCATTCTGAATGGCGCCTTGATCCTCAATCGAAAATAGATAGAGCTGGAAAAGACGAAAAACAGCTGGGGTTGCATCAAGCGTCCTGTTTTCTTGATAGCTGTTAATCAGACAAGCCAGCAAGCTTTCTTGTGTCCATTGTCGTAATCGTCGATTATAGTTCACCACCATATTATGATGAATTTGTAAAATCCATGATTCATAAACTGTCCAATCTGATAGTGCTAATTTATCTTTAACCGCCATTTGAAAGTTATTAAGTAAGCGATGGGCTTGCTTCAGTTCTAAGTCTAACTGATGCTGATCCAAATATTTTTTTAATTTTAACGGTTTCTGAGGTACAAAGGTAGCCATCGCTGGTTGCGGTTGTCCCATTTTAGCTAAGACTACTCTTGCCTTACCGACATCAATTGTATAATTCGGTTTAGTAAAAATTTCGTCAGCTAATTTGCGCCCTTGACTGAATAACATCATTTCTTGGTTAAAATTCTGATTATCAGCCTGCCGAGCTTTGACTACGCCGATTAAAGCTTGATTGCCAATTCGCTGAACAACAGCGTATGCTTGGGCATTAAGCAACTGATTGTCTAGCATGAATTTTAGTAGCAAATGAAATACCTTTGCCAAATCAATAATTGCTGTCATGTTTAATCGCTTGGCAAATATCCAACAAATAAAAAATCTAAAAGCAATATCATCATCTGCCTGTTCCGTTAGCTTAAGACCATCGACATCATCAGCCGCTTGTAAAATATGACCAAGTATGTCGTCTTTCTCCATAAAAAAGGCATACGCCAGCTGTAACTGAGCTGGACTATGTTTTGCTGCAATTTGGTCAATAAACCTATTAAAATCAATAACATTATATTGTGGCTGTGTGAAAAAAGGCGTGATTGTAGCGTCTTGTAAAATAACCGGAGAATTTTGAAAAAAGTCTGCAATCCTTATTGGTTCTGGTTCACCATACATTTTGTTAAAGCTCGCTTCATCAGGAAACATGGCAAAAATCCTCTCATAAAATAAAATTTTTTTAAGCTATCGTTTAGCGTACCCGCCAACTTCATTCTTTAGTCTATAATAAACTTATATTATAAGCTATGGGTTAGGGTTAAACTAAACTAGAAAAAAATAAATCTATTTGAATCATCTTCTGAGTTAGACGTAAATTGAAGAAAATTCACCCCTACTAATTTTCTCTATCACATATTAATGCTGCTATATGTAAACCACATCGCTTGCATAACATTACCAATTAACAGAAATTGTGAAGTAGGCCCCTAAGGCTAATTTTGTTCAACCTTAGGGGCCTATTTTATATTTAATAATTATTTTTAAACTTAAATTGCACCAAAGAATCCTTCAGAAAATCCGGTTAACCCTAGAATAATAAAAATAATAGCAAAAACAATTAAAACCGTCCCTGCAACAGTTCGGTGCTTTTTAATCACCATAGCGCCTAAAACAATTGAAATCACGCCAATAATTGGAACAAAAAGTGAAATAACGGCTGAAACCCAGCCCCAGAATACTAACCAACCAGTTTTTTCATCAGCTTTCGCTTGAACTGGCTCTTGATAATTGTTAACCGTTTGTGTAGCCGCAGGCTGTGGTGTTACTGTATTTTGTTCCTGATTATTAGGTTGTTTTGCGCCACATTTTGGACAAAAATCAGCATTAATAGAAATTTTCTCCCCACACTTAAAACAAAATCTTGTTGTCTCTTCCATTCTAATCCTCCAAGTACGATCAGCTTTTAAAGTCATCAGTATTTGGACTCAGGCTACTCATTAATAATCCTTAACTCGTCAATCGACGTGTGAAACACAACGTTTAAATTAACATGATAAGGAATGTATTATTAAAATCTGCCTTATTCTAGTTTAGATGAACAGCACTGAAATGTAAACTACCCTCTATAAATTTTTAGAATAATACCAATTATTAATTTCCTGTTTTTTCATACCTGCAAAAGTATGGCTGTTTCACGTGAAACAATTTCTCCTAAAAATGGTTATATGCTGTGAAAGATATATAGTTGATTTCAAAAAAGCCTTAGTTAGTCCGCTTTCTCGCTATTTTTCATAAGGTGAAGTCCGGCTCTCATATATAGAGATTTGTCTTTACTGGTAAGTCTAAATACAATGGCCATGTCTTCTTTAAGAGCGATGACTAAGGCTGGTCGAATAAAATGTGCGGGTAGTCCATCATTAGTGAGTTGATTAATACAATATTTTGTGGTCGTAGATGTGCGAAAGCGTCAGTATTAACTGTAGTCATCCTCTTTCATCCAGTTTGCAAAGAAGGGAGATTTTTTAGCATTAACTGAGCCATCTTCATTGAGTACAACGCGTTCAATTGGAAGCCCGGCGACTGCGTTTTCCCAATCAGTAGCAGTTGGTTTTTTCTCTAGTACAAGATTACTGTTCTTGTCTTCTCTGATTAACATTTCATCGCCTCCTTGAATATTTAATTCGCGACGTAATTCGGCAGGAATCGTGAATTGTCCTTGGCGTGACATCTTGATGGTATAGGTAGTTTGTTCTTTAGTTGTTTTAGGCATGATATTAACCTCCATCTGAATTTAAAATTTTTTTCATTTTAAATTTTAACTTAACTCGTATTAAAAACTAACTGTTTTGTCTACAAATTGATTTTTGGGCGCCGAGAGCAAAAAAATCTGCTTTAGTACATCAATGCCATTGAGGATCACCCTCACATGCGTGGGGAATACATTTTCTTGCCAAAGCAACTTTATGTGATATGAGGATCACCCCCACATGCGTGGGGAATACCAATATGATATCAAAGGGATTGCAGCCGATACGGGATCACCCCCACATGCGTGGGGAATACTTCCATGCACCGGTCACTCTACTTTTGACTGTAGGATCACCCCCACATGCGTGGGGAATACTTCTTTACGATCAATATTACGATCAATCATGTGGGATCACCCCCACATGCGTGGGGAATACTAAAAAATCACTGTTATACCGCGGTTCTTAAATTTTCAAAACCCTGTTTTCAATTAACTTGTCTGCTAACTTGAACGTTGCCGTCGCATCTGATAGTGCATTATGTGGCGTGTTATTTTCGATACCATATTCGCTCAATACAGTTGCTAGTCGGTAATTATCTAAAAATTTATTCGACTTTTTTACCATCGGTAGTAAATCTAACCATTGATTAGGTAAATCAGCTTGCCCGATTTGTTCAAAACCAGTTGTCAGAAAGAGCTCATCAAATCGTAAATTGTAACCCACGATTGGTAAATCACCGACGAACACTTGCAATGCTTGTAACCCCGCAGCTAAGCTAACACCGTTTACACTCAATATTTCAGAAGTCAGCTGCGTTAGGGCCGTAATTTTCTTTGGTACTGCTGATTTAACCTGGATTAACTGATAAAAATGATCTACTTGATTCGCTGCTAATCGTCTAACTGCGCCAATTGATATAATTGCATCTTTAGCCGCATCTAAGCCCGTCGTTTCAAGATCAATCGTCACGAACGGCGGCAACTTAGCTGGCAATGGTGCTCGATTAGCCACTTTACGGGTCATCACCTTAGCACGATGAAACTTCGCCGCATCACTAAACCCATGTTTGACATTTCCAGTCGCAACATTTAAATGCATCATCAATGGCACCCCATCAAAATCAAGGACCGCTCGATCTTGACGGGTTGTTTTAAACTGATAACCAAATTCATTATTCGCATTATAGACCATGGTTGCTTCACCACGACCAATATTTTGCATAATTCGATCCCACAATGCGTCGCGAATACGCGCGCTAACATTGCCCACATAAACCCCCGTCTGAATCTCCTGATACCACTTCGTTAGGTCCCCTTGCAGCGACTTTGGCACTTTAGTCAGCGTTATCACAATCATGGGCGTTCATCTACTGGCAGTTCATGATACTGAACACCGAACTTTTGCAGTCCCATCTTATCATCCCACAAATTAACAACCCCAACGTCATCTTCAACTACTGGCAGGCCTAAAAGTGCTTTTAAATCCTTGACCATGCGAATTAATAATTTACCGTCAACAAAAGTATCACGCATTGCTAACCGGGTTCGACTACCAATGTCTGGGTCATCTTCAAATTCAGCAGCAACCCTAAACGCTGTTGGAATCGAAAATTCGGCCTTATATAAATCAGCAAAATCGTAAACAAAGGCCAAGTCATGCCCAGTATGCACAAAACCAAGCCCCGCTGAAGCACCCATTGCGGCAATCACACTATAACTCAACCCATATAAAGCCTGATGCGCAGCCGTTAATGCTTTGTTAATTGGCGTACCAGCCTCAAAATCATCTGGATTGTACTCACGTTTTTCCCAGGCCACACCGGTTTCACGAGATTGTTCTAAATAAACTTGACGCACACGTGCACCTTCCTTGCCGCGTAATGCTTGCATCGTAAGCTCCGAAACATCATCATTAGGAAAACGCATCTGATACATCTGCCGCGCAACCATGAGTCGTGACCGTTGATTAGATACTAACTTGGCCTGTGCCTCAAGTAAGGTTGAGGAATGATTCAATGAACGACCAGCTGCGTATTGCCGGACCCCATATTCACCAACCCAAACAACACCCAAACCAGATTCACCAATAAGTTCCATGGCCCGATGCGTCACGTCAACCCCTGGGCCGAGCATGAGCACACTGATTATCGCCGCTGGAACGTAGACCACACCCCGCTGATCTGTAACTTGAATCGCACTATTTTGACGATTTAACTTGGCATGTTCCAAGTATAAGAAAGTAACTCGATCACGAACTCGTCCTAACTCATAGCGTTCTGGGTGCTTAGCACCAATTTGTTTAGCCATTTGCTAATCCTCCGGGATAACCGTCATTAAGCCCATTCCAAAGGCTTTTTCACGACCAAGTCCTTTAATCAAGGTTTGCTTAAAATCAGCCACATCAGTGATTCTTAAGACGCCCTCAAAAGTCACCCGACTCAAGCGGACACCCCGACCAGCTTTGCGATGCAAGACGGGCCATTCTCGACTAACAATATCGAAGGTTAGCGACTCCTGTAAGTCCGATACATCAGCTGCCACTGGCGTGCTTAACTGAAAGCCTGATTTTTCAGCACGATCCATTAACCATTTTCGTTGTTGGTCAATCGTAATATGTGGGACCACTCGACCTTGCGCTTTACCTGGTTGACTGATGGTATGCGTGGGATTAGCCGTTAGCCGAAACCGCATCAACTGCCCCACTTGTAGCTTGTCTAAGAATTGATCATACGATTTCGTTATCGCCGTTCCAGGCACACCGTATTTCACCAGCAAGTCTAAATCGGGCTTATCGGCACTTAACACTAACAAATATTTTCTGCCAGCCAATTCATCAAGCCGCCATAAATGCCGATTCCGTTGTTCTGCGACTAATTCAGCTGGAAAACTCTGTTCAACCCAATTATGAAAGGCCCCAAGATGTGTTAAATCTTTGATTTTATACCGATTGTTATAATCAATTTCAACTCTTGATAAATACATACTTGCTCCTTTCTAGAGAAATCCCATAATATCATGTGCCTGAGTACCTAGCTGGTTCAAGCTGACGCTGGTCTTAGCAATCGCTCGAAAGCCATATCGCCGATCACGTTGGTCAAACGACTCAACTTGGTCTTTAATCATCGCACCTTGAGCCGTTGGTATTAAATTAGCATCCGCAACAATATCTAACGTGCGCACTTGATTCTTTTTTTGATACCATGGCGCTGCCTGCCAAGCAACCTGTTCTAATACCGCAAGCGGAGTGGTCTCTGTGAACACCTGTAACTGAAGAACACCAGCCGGAGCATTTGAACGCCGCCCTAAAAACAATTGAAAATGGGGATGACGTAAAGCATCCTGAATCTCATCAATTAACTGATTCTGCTGACTACCGAGTGCGACCATGAACACCGCATCTTGAAGATAGTCTCGATACGTAATCTTTCTCGTATCCTTTTTCCATTCAACCGTTTGATAATCCGTGAGTATTTTAGCAGCTTGATCAATCCTGACTGCAAAACTCAAATCATTGAGTGCTAAAATTCGCTGATCCGATCGCCGATAACCCAAAGCTGCTGCAACCATTCCAATCACAGCACTTTTGGTCGGATAATGCGTCGTGGTACGCCGTGAAAAACTCGCTTCGTTACCATATGACTGTAACGGCGCCGTTAATTTAATCGTTAGTGTTTTCATCCTGAACCGCCTTTGATAAAGCCTCGGTAACCTGCGCCAAAAGTTCATCGAGGTTTGTGACCTGTTTTCCAACCTGTGACTCAGTTTTACTCAAAATTAAATTTTCGAGTGGTTGTGCCAAAAATTGACGCGTAGCTGTATATTCAGCTTCAAGTTTTTTGATTGACGGTGCAACATAGCCCTTACTGGAAGTAACTGGTTCTTCAAAGGCCGATACTAAGTTAACTGGGGTGTCCGTCCGCAACGTAATCATCACATAACTAGGCAACGTCTTATTCGCAAATGTATTCTGCTTACCACTTGGCATTGACAACAAGAAATCTTTAATAAAGGCCGTGGCCCCCTGAATCGCATCAGTTTCATTGAGATTATGGCTTAATTCAGTCATGTTCAAATTAGCATAACGATAGAGTGTTGCTGAGTTAAAGTCGATAGTTCCTAACATTGCTGCACCAGCAGTATCTTTTTGTTGTTCATCATCCAGTGCCGTGAAATAATCATATTCTGGCACAACTTCATGGGTCGAAATCGCATGGGCCACCTGTGCTGAGGCATCCACATTCAATTCAGGGTTATCTGCCACCATGCGGCCAAACAACGCCAAATCCAATGACTGATCGCCTTTTAACACTTTTTTCAGTTCTTTTTTGTCTAGCTCTTCATTATCAATGGCATATTGCGCTAACTTGCTAAGTTGACCATGACTAATTAATAAGAGTGCGCCGGTTTCGCCATCTTTATTGATTTTAATGCCAGCGGCTTTAAAAATTTCGGTCACTTTTTTCATGGCTGCTTCATCATCTAAGGTTGCATCACATTTTTGTAGCTCAGTCGCTAGTAAAGTCGGCGCCGTTTTAGTCCGGGTTCCAACCGAAACATTGTCATTTTTAAATTCCTTCCGAACTGCATGCTTCCAACTTTGAGAAGAAACCCGAGCCCGCATGACACCACCATAAAGGGCCGTTTTCGGTGCCCCAGTATCGTCACGGTTAATATTTGATGATGGCACGGTTTGTAACACATTCAAATCAATATATAAATTTTTACTCGTCATTAGTTTTGTGCTCCTTCGTTTTTAGTGGTTGCTTGCTTAATCCAAAAATACTGTTGTCCCCAGCGTAAACGCACCCGATTAGCTTGCTCATAGCTGGCCTGTAGCCCATATAAATCTTGTGCTAACCAAGCATAATCAATTTTTTGCTGTCTATCATTAGCCTTTAATATTTTAACCAATTGGGCCAATCCATTAATCACACTGGTCGGATTCGTCGTCGCTAACAGCGGTTGTACCCGTCGATCTAATGCCACCCGGGTCTCTTCTTGAGCCCTTAACTGCGCTAAAGCCGAAAAGAATGCCTGTCTATTGCCATTTTCCGCCGATTCATAAACTAACTGTGTTTGTCCCTGTTGCTGTATGGCATAGAACCGTAGTGCCGCATATACCGCAACTTCGGCTGAAGTTGGCACACCATCGCGACTAAGTTGATAGCGTTCTAAGTTCGCCATCATAATTGGCCAAACCCCTTGAGCACGTTGACTCGTCACGGTAGCAGCACTTCTTAAATCAGCTAATACTGCCTTATTGGGTTCACCATTACGATAAAGCGTCTTAATAATCCGTGCGGTCGTTGTTGCTATTTTTCCTGTCATAAGTTTTTAATCACCCTTTCTGTGGCTTGAGATGCTGCCGTAAGTTGTACATGAGACGATTCTTTGCGGTAAAGATGTTTAAAATGCCATGTTCCGTATTGATACCTTTAATATCGCGTGGTGAGCTGATTTGTAACGTCTCATCAACCGCCTGCACCACAATGCTCTCCAAGGTTTGCTTCCACAAATTAATTTTTTCTTCACGATTATCGTCTCCCGTTAAGTCGGCCAACCAGGCCTTGAACGGTTCGTTTAACGCTTCGTAAAATTTAGCACTCATTCCGTTGGCAAATGTGCGCACATCCAAATTACGAATGCGACCAACATCGCTAGCGAAATGATAGTAATCAGTGCCAATAATTTGGGTTAATTCAATCGTGTCTTCAATTCGCAGCGGCCAATAGTCAACATTTTCTGGATCAAACAAGACATCGGCTTGCAGTTGCATATCATCGACCACTTCAACTGCCGGTGCCTGCGAGGTTGCATTCCCATCACTAATTAAAGCTACCGAATTCAGAATCAACGGTTTATTATGAGAAATTATCTCTTTTTCTTTTAGCGTCCGTAGCCAAATTACAATCCCCGGTTCATGACTATCATCCGCTTGTCTGACTTTGACATACTGACCAAAATTACGCCACATCGCAATCCCTAATGATCGTAATCCCTTAACCGCCGGCCGATAATCATTGGTTTTCTTATCCAATCGCCAAGTTGTCATCGGTTCAATTAAGGCATTATCGGCGGCAAAGATTGGAATTCCCGCACTAAAAATAGTCGGCTGTCCAGCTGCATCCCACTCAATATGTAGGATTCTGGACCAAGTAGTATACAGCGCGGCTAAATTATCTGGCTGCAGCTGTTGCTTTCGTTCATCAATATAGGCACTGACTGTCGGGTACTCCCACACTGGTCTTTGTAACGTATATGGGGCCATTTCATCCCGTTTATTAACTAAGATTAAATTCAACATTAACGTTTCAAACAGGGACGTTCCTTTGGCAAAAACCGGATTAAGCCGATAAGGCCATCCTGCTGAATTAGAAAACTTTTCATCAGTTACGACTTTGGTTTTATCCGTTACCCCAGTAAAATTCTGATAGGTCATAACCCAACGGACTAATTCATCCAATGCTAATTCATTCTTAGTTTCCCCCGCCTTTGGTGAAAAAAGGGCTGGTGTATTGTTACTTTCCGAAATGCGGCGATTCAGTTGTTTAAGCGCAACCTGCCCTTTTCCCGCCGCAATCTGCTTGTTTTTAGGGACTAAGGCATCATAATCTTTCGTTGTTACTTGATAAAAAGGCCGTTCCCCAAAAAAGTCAAACCGTTTAGTTTGTTGTTTTAAATATGTCGTAACTGCAGCGGAAAAATGACCAGATTGATTGAGTTGTCGCCAGGTGCCTAACAAGTCTTCCTGAATATCAGGCCCATCTGCCTCTTCATCGACCACTAATGATTGCGCCGAATCTGGACCGGGTACTAACCAATCATATTGCTCATCATCGGCATCAAATCGTGAATACACGGTGGTTAATATTGCGAGTAAAAAACGTAAGATTGCCAAATCTTGGGCATGCATCTCGCCGGCTAATTGCCGGTAATCTTGGGCATGTTCAAATAAATCAATCAAAGAAACCGTTCGTGTTTGATTAGT
This sequence comes from Lactobacillus sp. CBA3605, assembly GCF_002970915.1. Lineage (NCBI taxonomy): Bacteria > Bacillati > Bacillota > Bacilli > Lactobacillales > Lactobacillaceae > Lactiplantibacillus > Lactiplantibacillus koreensis. The sequence continues at coordinate 1,462,974 of NZ_CP027190.1, read as the reverse complement.
CTGCCTTTCAATGACTTTAATCCATGGCGCCGTAGTTAAATTAAACGTTTGCTTATTCATGCTCATCCTCCTTTATATAGCTCAGACCCAGAGTTGGCGTATACGATAAGTGCCAGCCCTCAAAATCGGTTGCTAAATTTTGATCCAATGGTAGTGCCAAAGCCCCTTTCAGCCAGACGTTATTTTGCCAGCCTAAAAAGTAGTGACTAGTTAACGTTTCTAAGGTTTGAATAGCCTGATCAATCCGTGGCGTTACTGCGTTTGGCAATCGGATGACCTGTTGCGCAATGACTTGTTCCGGCACACTGTCTAGCGGTCGCCCATCTAACAAGAACTTACCGGCACTTGTCTGCTGCACCAAAATAACTTCCAAAGTTTCCTTAATATCGCGCACCGCCGCACTAGCCTTTTGCTCATCTTGATCAACACGACCCAGATTACGCCCTAACCAATCATGGATTGTGGCTTCAGCTCTAAGGTTAGGCTTAGCAATTTGAAAGACATTTGCCTTTTTACTTTCTTGTGCCAAATCAGTATCAAATTTTTGCTTAGCGGTCTCAATATCAGCAACTTCACCATCCGTTTGCGAATCATAAACTTGCTGAACCAATGGTGAAATATCAGTTGGTAACGTCAGCGTGTTTTTCAGAAAATGCGCGGTTTTCATCAGCAAATACTTGCCATAAACTGCTTCATTCCCAGCGCCATAATCATTTTGGTCTTGAATCCCCATAATAAATACTTGCGGCACTTTCAAGGCCTGTGGGCGCTCAATTTGATGACGATGTAGCCGCCCAACCCGTTGTAAAATAAGATCCATCGGTGCAATATCCGTGTATAAAACATCGAAATCAATGTCCAAAGACTGCTCTAGCACTTGGGTCCCAATCACGATTAATTTAGTCGGCCGGTCACCCTGCTTCCCAATCGCCGCCTGTAAAGCCGTTTCCTGCGCTGTTCGATCCGTTGCTAAAAAAGCCGAATGTAAAACCATTAATTTAATATCCGCCGGAACTAACTGCGCCAATGTTTGCGCACGTTTTACGGTATTAACAATCACCCCGGCAACGCCACCAGCCGCTATCTTGGCCGTCACTTGTGACATCAGTTCCTCATCCGAGCCAATTAACTGTTTGACTTGTACCTTCATCGGCGGTTGGTCACTCTGACCTGGAAAGTCTTCAACTTGTTTGATTTCACAACCATCCAGCATACTTAACAACGGATACGCTTGCGTTTCGGCCCAGTTTGCTGGTGCAACTAATTGTTTTTTATATTTGCGACCATATTTGCCAACCAAATACGCCTCTAATAACGCTTTTCGTTTGGCTTTTGGTAACGTCGCTGACAAAATCACAATTGGCACATGGTAGGCACCTAACCAACTGATGGCTTTATAGAGGTACTGATCCATATAAATGTCATAGGCGTGGACTTCATCAATAATAACAACCTTGCCGCTGAAACCTAAATGACGCAGGAATAAATGCTTTTGTTTCAGTCCCATCAGTAATAGATTATCAATCGTCCCAACCGTAAACTTCGTTAAAATAGACTTTTTCCCAGCAAACCAATCATTAACCACCACTGCACCCGCATCGTCTTCGGCCATATAAATATTCGCTGCATGGGGCAATTCTCGATAGGTTTGATTGAATTGCGATTTACTGTGCATTAACTTAATAGCCAAATTTTTATCTTGCTGTTGCGCTAAAAAGCGTAACCAATCGTCGACCCGCTCAAACATGGCATTGGTGGTCGCTTGCGTAGGTAACCCGATAAAAACCCCATCACTACCCGTTCTATACGCCAGCTCTTCAGCCGCAATTAGGGCAATTTCAGTCTTTCCCAATCCCATGGGTGCCTCCACAATAACCATCCCGGGATCAGTGAGTGCACCGATTGCCGCAGTCATCACTTTTTGAACCGGCCGCGGCTCATAACCCCACCGTTGTTGATAAGCATGCTCTAGCTGAACACGCTGTGGGTCCCACTCGTCACTCAGGTCCCAAGCACTGATAGCGGCTTGAAACCGCGTGGTTAGATTGATTGATTGCCAAGACTGATTTAGCGGAATTAGCGGAAAGAGTGGTATGGTTTGCTCGTAATCTAAATACTCACTAGAGGCTAACCAATCAGCCATGATGAGTACCCCCTCTAAGATAACCGCCTGCGGTTGCTTAATCGTGGGCACTTCAGTTGCTGAGTGATAACCTGCCGATGCTAGCCCCGTGTCAAATAAGTCTTTTTGAACCTGCCGCCAGGGGGCCTGTAATTCAGGGTCATTATCACTTTGAAAATAATTGGCTGTATAAGCTTCCAATTGTTCAAATGGCCGACTACTTTCTGGCTTGCCATGATGACCACCAATAATTGCGCCAATTGCGGTTGGTAGCCCAAGCTCATCAACAATCACTTCACCTGCGCGAGCATGCAGCGACTTATTCGGTGATGCCAAGCATAACTTATCTAAATCAAGAAACCCGCTGTACGCTAACTGTGCCTTTAACTGGTCATCCAATTCGTCATCGCGGTCATACGACTTTTTAGTTTGAAAAGCAGGGGTGGCTTTTCCAATATCATGGATAAAGCCCACTAGTTCAACCAGCTGCTGCGCTTCCGCCTCGGATAATGTCCCCTGCAATAACTGCCGTTGACCAGCACTCAGCCAATGATTAAATAACCAGTTAATGGTATTTTTAGTATCAATTAAATGTACGATCAGTGGTAGCCACGCTTGTTGACCGTCTTTCGATTGCTTTTTGGCCCATAAAGCGCCGGCTTGTTTAGATAGTTTCATAACCACGCTCCTCCTTTGTTTGCTTAAACGATTCAACCTTAAGGCAAACTTTTGTAACCGTATTCATTAGTGCCCCCACTTTAACCCTCATAATTCACCCCCACATCTGTAGGGAACACTGATCAGACCTTCCTAATCATTGGATCACCCCCATGTATGGGGAACATATCAATATTAGCAAATATGATAAGGAATTAAAAGCTAATAATTTGATTGAGTCAAAAAGTTAGTCGGTAATTCACTTTACCTTAATGCAACTCAAATATTTTTTGAAAAATGTGTTATGACGATTAACACCAAATTAGTAGTTAGGGAACTACCATTCGAAAAAATTAATCTAGTACAAAAAATAAAAGTATTAAAAAAACAAGTCACAAAAATTGTGTGTGAGTGTTTTGTTTGATTGTTCGGGTATTTATGTTTGTCATAAACTTTTTAGTTTGTGTAAACAGTTCTCTATATCATTGATACTTATAGACATAATTATCAAAAGCGTCTAATAAATAATTTTGTTCGACTATTTATTTAATAGATATTAAGAGTTTATTTTTAATTTTTAATAGAATTAATATAGTATTTAAGCTCTTAAACACTGATTATATGGGATTAAGCGGCTGTGGCTACAGATGGCTACAAGTGGCTACATATTTTTTTATCTAAATAGAAATCAGGTTAAAAGCCTTAATTAGTAGCGATATTAGCTGATTGTTTTAATTTTTCCTATATGGCTACTATGTGTCTATTGTAGTCATATTAATTGGATTTCATTATGGATAAAGCACAATATTCAAATAAATGTTCATTATTTCAGAAAATTTAATTCCAGGAAGTGATTTCACATTCATTTTTGAGCCAATTTGTTTTTGCGTATGCTATCGATTTGTAGCCACTATTCTCTTTTTTGGCAACAAAGTAGTCTGGACTGACTTAGAACTTTTCCGCTCTGAATGCCGTTTTAATAGTCTTTTTAAACACGAACAATATTTGTAAGTATTTTGTAGACCCAGTGTAGCCACGAATTTCAATGTGTTATGTAATTATCTTTGAATAGGAATTCTTACTGAATATGGTATGTGTATGTATTGAAAATTATTCATACTAAATCGTTGGATGATTGTCATGATTTTAAATTTTCATGTCCATGCTAAATAAGATAAAAACGTTAATTTTTAAGGAATGCGTGGCTTATTATGTACACGATAAAAAAAATGATGTACATGATAAAATCATGTACATCATTTTTGATATTTTGGTAAATTTATTATTGTTCTTACAGCCCATGGGATGCTTCGGAAAAATACAATTGGGGTAAGTGTTAACGTTAAAATAATGTCTGTTACTAAAAACAAACTGGCTTTAAAAGGATTTTTGAAAACTAGCTGTTCTTTGATTGCAGTGCGTCTGAATAAGAATGTGCCGATATAAATTAGCACAAATATTGCATAGTGTTCTGCAAACCAGGTTCCGTTAAACGATACCCAGAAAAAAAATTGGATAAAGGTTATTAGTCCATATAATATATATATGATTATTTCGTGTTCTACGAGTTGATCAACAAATTTATCGGATCGCTGTTGCTTTCTAGCATAACTAGTTTTAATCGTTTCGTTTGCTAAAGTTATCATCGTGTTTGCCCCCTTTTTATGTTATTGTACATCGGGATCACCCCCACATGCGTGGGGAATACTTTGATTGAGCGAGACGAAGACGGGAACTGCAAGGATCACCCCCACATGCGTGGGGAATACTTTAGGCTTAGATAAAGGTAGTCGTCCTTAAGGGGATCACCCCCACATGCGTGGGGAATACATTCCGTCCATGGCCGGGCTCTGTAGGTTAAAGGATCACCCCCACATGCGTGGGGAATACAATTTCACAAAATGTTAAAAGCACGTGGTGTGAGGATCACCCCCACATGCGTGGGGAATACTAAATGCGGTTCGTGTTTTGACGTCAGTGTAATGGATCACCCCCACATGCGTGGGGAATACGATGAGCTGGCTAACTCACTAGAAGCTTCTATAGGATCACCCCCACATGCGTGGGGAATACGGTTTTTCAGTCAAAAAAGTTGGCAGATACTTAGGATCACCCCCACATGCGTGGGGAATACCCTAGTAGTAACAGTAGTAGTATAGGTATAAGGGGATCACCCCCACATGCGTGGGGAATACCAGTGGAGATTACGGATGAACTTAATTCTGACGGGATCACCCCCACATGCGTGGGGAATACAGGGGTAGTAGTATATAAGTAGTAAGCAAGTAAGGATCACCCCCACATGCGTGGGGAATACAGACCCAGTCGACCACATATTTAGGACGGTTAGGGATCACCCCCACATGCGTGGGGAATACCTACTGATATCACAGGTTTTTAGTGCGGTCCCTTGGATCACCCCCACATGCGTGGGGAATACCTAATCATAAATGGGACGGATGGGTCAGTCAAAGGATCACCCCCACATGCGTGGGGAATACAGCGTTGAAGAGCAAATGAATGGGCTATACGAGGGATCACCCCCACATGCGTGGGGAATACACTAAAAAATCCTTGATATAGCAACGTTCCTAATTCTTAAAAACCTTGATTTACATTAACTTGGTTTTAAATTGTCCATAAAAAATGGCTCATCTTAAAACCAACCTACTGCATAGTAACTAGTCACAACTTTGTACTCTGAAAATACCAGCACAACCAATTCTCATTAAAACACAAAACACCCCATACTACCTATCACTTATGATAAGGACTACCGACGTTAATCATAAATGCCCGATATACTTGCTCTGTCAACACTAACCGCATCAACTGATGTGGTAACGTAAAACGGCCAAACGAAATTTGGGTATCGGCCCGCTGCAAAACTTCTGGTGCCAAGCCTAATGAACCACCAATCACAAAATCAATATCGCTATGGCCATACGTCGTTAACTTATCGATTTCCGTTGCGAATTCTTCGCTGGAGCGCTCTTTACCTAAAATGGCTAATGCGTACACATAATCGCGATCTTTAATCTTGTCGAGAATTCGTTGCCCTTCTTTTGCCATCACATTTTCCATCTCTGCGTTACTTAATGACTCAGGAGCCTTTTCATCCGGGACCTCCACAATTTGGAATTTAGCGAATTTACTCATCCGTTTGGCATATTCCGCAATGCCCTGTTTGAAGTATTTTTCCTTTAATTTACCGACACAGATAATTTTGATGTTCATAATTAACCACCTTTACACAAGTTATTAACAAAGTTATCCACAGGGGTATAACTAATTTATCTATATATTGTGTTGAACATACGTTTGCCACAACATTTATTTCACCCGCTTTTGTCAAGGGGCCTCCGACTTATCCACAGTTTTCCACAGCAACGTTTGTTCGCAGACGACGGTTACAAAACCTATTATATCAACAATTGCCGCAATTTAAAATATATTTTTTAAATTTAGTCCACAGCCCCGCACCCCACTTGTGGATAACTTTTCAACCGCCCGAATTGCCGATTTAACGCTTGTTAATAAATTGTCCCACCTAACCTTAAAAGTTATCCCCGAAGTTATCCACCGTTTTGCACTCCCACCCATTCGAGTTATAAATGGTTCACTGCGCTTGAGCTGAATTTGTTCGGTTTTGCCATCCTCAGACTACCAAGCTTAAGACCTAACGCCCTGTTTTGAAACTCATTCGTTCGCTTTTTCAATCGGTCAGCTCAAAACTACAAAAAAACGCCCCGCAACGCAATTACCGTTGCAGGACGCTTATGAAAACTACTTCATTTAATTGGCTTGTTTATTCAACGTTTTGGTCGTTTCCGTTAACTTCATGTTGGTCGTTTTTAGCTTACCTTCATGATAGTACGTCACAGCAACCGTATCATTGACGCTATGTTCGTATAACGCCGTCCGCAGTGTTGCCAGACTAGTAACCTTGGTATTACCTAACTTCGTAATCACATCATACTTCGTTAGTCCTGCGGTTTTCGCCGGTGACCCAGTGTAGGTCTTCATAATAACGACCCCATTAGTCACATTAGTTGGCAATTTCAAGACAGATTTACGATCACTAGCTTGGATGCTTGATACATTGTACGTTGCCACGCCTAACGCTGGCCGGACAACTTCACCATTTTTAACTAATTCATTGATAATCTTAACGACTTCGTTACTTGGAATGGCAAAGCCCATCCCTTCAACGCTCGTCCCAGAACTATCGGAAGACAACTTCATCGAATTAATCCCGATGACTTGGCCTGCTAAGTTAAAGAGCGGCCCACCAGAATTACCAGGGTTAATCGCGGCATCCGTCTGAATAACAGACGCGTAACCTGTCTGTTGTCCAGATGTATTGGTCGTGGCGACCGTCCGCTTCTTCGCAGAAATAATCCCCTCAGTTAGTGTTGTCGCATAACTAGACCCTAATGGTGATCCAATCGCTAACGCATTTTCACCAACTTCGATATTATCGGAATTACCAAAACTTGCGGTCTTGGTTACTTTATCAGCATTAATCTTCAAGACGGCCAAGTCGGTCACTGAATCAGTCCCAACCAGCTTTGCGGAGAGCTTAGTCCCATCGCTCATAATCACGCGAACGGCATTTGAACCACTCACCACGTGATTATTAGTGACGATATAAGCAACATTGCCACTCTTTTTATAAATTAACCCAGAGCCCTCACTATATTCTTCAAGTTTACTACTGGAAGAATTCGAGCTGGAACTGGAGCTATCACTACTAGATGATGACCCATCGTCACCACCCAAAATCCCACTCCAACTATTGCTAGCAGAACTTTGTTTTTGTAAGTTAATGACGGAGACGACCGCAGCCTTATTATTCTTGAAGACCTTGGTGGCTTGGGAACTCACATTAACTTTAACGTTCGTGGTCGCAGTCGAACCAGATTTATTGGAGCCAGTCGGCACACTGGTTGACGACGTGGTGACATTGTTATTACCGAAGTAACTAATACCGCCGTAAGCAATCCCGCCACCTAATAATCCAGCAACCAGCGCCGTGACAGCAACTTTGACTAATGAATGATTTGTCATAATTTCGCGTCGAAACGCGATCCCTCCCTACCTAGTATCAATTTTTAAGTTTAGTTTACCGAAAAAATGTGATTTTTCTATGACTGAATCCTTGTGGAACACTTAAATCTAACCTAGAGGGTCACTAATTGCGTCGCCGTCTCAGGATCGGTATCGAACAACTGAAAATCATGTTCGACACCAAAATCGTGTTCTTTCATCATTGAAGCGACTGTTAAATGCGCTAACGTCTTCATATTATTATCCTGACTACGATGCCCCAAATAAATACGCTTAGTCCGCGTTCCGATAACATCCATCAAAGCATTGGCACTATCTTCATTTGACAAGTGACCCTCATCACCTAAAATTCGTTGCTTTAGTGGCCATGGATAGCGGCCCATTCGCAACATCTCTAAGTCATGATTACATTCAAATAAATAACCATCCGCATCCTTAATGACCCCTTCAACACGGTCGGAAACGACCCCCGTATCCGTAATCACAACAAAGGATTTTCCTGCATGGTGTAATTCATAGAATTGCGGTTCAGCGGCATCATGCGACACACTAAATGACTCAATATCTAAGTCACCTAAGTCTAAACTCGTATCCGGGGCAAAGACGTGCTGCAATTCTGCTGGTACATTACCAACAGTATGCGCCATGGCATCCCAAGTCCCCTGATTTGCATAGATATCTAACCCATACTTACGCGCTAAAATCCCCGCAGCTTTACAATGATCTGTATGTTCATGCGTCACAAACAAACTATCGACTTCGTTAATGTCACGACCAATCGAGGTCATCAAATTGGCAATCTTTTTACCACTCAACCCCGCATCCACTAGCACTTTGTGTTCCGGTGTCTCGATATAAGTCACATTGCCAGTACTCCCTGAAGCTAAGATACTCACTTGCATTTGATCCGTTGCTAACTTTAATACCATTATTTAGGTTCTTCCCATCTCTGAAATCAGATTCTACCTTATTATGATACACGCTTTTACTGGCCTTGAAAAGTCAACGAGTGCCACCGTCCCAATAAAAAAAGTTTGGGTACAAAACCCAAACTCCTAAAATGGACTATTCAACATTCCACACCATACCAGCCGTCGTTTCACTGGCCGCAGTACCAGTAGTCGCACTCGTATTGCTAGCCTTCATCGCTGCCCCTGTAAAGGCATTGATCCGATGTACACTAACATTGGAACTATTCTTACTCCGCACCGCAAAGACCCAAGTTGGCACGTAAACACTACTATCTTTTAATTTCAATAAGCGTGAATAACCTAACTTCCGCCAGACAATCCGCGAATTATTAGAAACTTGATTATATTGATATAGCGCCACTAACGCCTTTTTTTCACTAATCGTCACCGCTTTTTCTCGTAACGTTTTCACGTTATTCACGTACGCTTGCGTATAACTTACTAACTGATTATTCTTGTTAACCAGCAAATGCAATTGACCCGTGTTAGTTAGAATCTCACCATCCGCCACTTTTTGGACGTAGACGTAGGATCCTTTAGATGACAGCGACGCACTATACACATATTGTTTGCCATGAATAACATTAGTCGACTGATGCACAAATTGATCCAACGCCGCTTGCGGATGACTTTCATCCACCGTAACCGTACGCCGTAATGTGCTTGTTAACTTACCATCACTTTGAAACTTCGTTACCTGACCAGTTAATTGACTGAGGTGTTGCTTGAGCCCGCTATCATTACTCCCAGCAATATAGTATCCAGTGCCTTGCTGCGCACTCGGATTACTAAAGCTAATATTATCCTCGTGCATCTCGCGAATCACCATTGTCGTCGTATCACTGGCGGTTTTATTATTGGAATCACTTGAGCTCGTCTGGACAAACATGTACGCCAAGAAAATGTCTAATACGACAAATGCGACGATAAAGATCCACTCAATTCTTCGAAAATTCATTGTGGCCGCCCCCCTTACGATCCGCTTAGCAGCGACGTATACGTCCGCCAAGCATTATTATAGTAGACGTAATACGTCGGGGTTAAGTCAATCACGAGCTTCGACGACTTATTCTGTGACCACTGATAGCCTAACTCGATTGAACCAATCTTATTTTCCTTATACCCCGCAGCCACTAACTGTTTTAACACACTGCTAGAACTTGGTAGCGTGACCGTTTGTTGTTTGCTCGTAGTGGGAACTGGAACTTGTAGACTATATAACGAGAAATAATAGCGATCTAGGCCATTGGCGGTCATTTGAATCCGCACATCCCCGTTTTCCGTTTGATTAAAAATCGGGAAACCTTCCACGTAGCTGCGATAAATCACACTACTACTCGTCGTATCATAACCATAATACCGAATGTTATCCATCGGCACCCCTAAAGTCGTCAATTGATTGTAACTCTTCTTTAATTGACTCGTAAACGAGAGATCACGAGTATCTCCAGAATCGCTATAGTCTTCAAAATAAACGGTCCCCAATTTCTTGTTCACCGTCATCCGTTTAAATGAACCCGTGGTATATTCTTGACTGTCCTTACGATTATGCACTGAAACACTCGAATTACCATCCGCATCCAACAAACGGTTCGCTAATTCACTCGCCGCTAATTTGTTCATTAAATAACTATAATGTTGCATTTTAACCGGCTGCGTATAATTCAAATAGGTGGCCCCATTCGTATAAGTCATCTTAACCGCAATCGCCGTTACCTTATCCGCCTGTAAGACTTGTTGGACTGACTTTAATGACTTCTTTTTCAACCGAACGCTATAAATTTGATGTTGATTATCATTCAACAGATAGAGATGATTCGTATCATTGATTGGAATCACAATGCGGCTAAATTCTGACGACCGAAAATTTTTCAGTTGCTGATTAAAAGTCGTGTTAAATAGACTAACCGTCACGCTATCCGGAAAGTTCAAGACGTACGAATCTTGCCCATTTAGCAACGCCGCATAACTTTTAGCTGATGTGACACGTACCTTCGAAATACTGCGCGCGTCCCATTTACTGATTTGGGCTTTGAATTGTTCAACTAAACTAACACTTTTATTCAACAAGAGGGTCTGCTTACCAGCCGCATCCGTGCGAATTAATTGCGTCGGTAAATAAATGTCATCAATCGTCCGTGTTAACGTGGAGCCAGACGACGTGGTACTAACCTTATTTTCACGTTCATACCGGGCCGGATTCGTCCAAATGTACATGGATAGGCCCACACTGAGGACAATTAAAACAATGAGGATAATTGGTAATATTAGGCCTCTAAACTTGTGAGTCGTCATCCCAAAGGTCCTCCTCTTCATAAGGTTCATACGGCAATGAGATATAGAACGTTGACCCTTGGCCTTCGACACTATCTACCCAAATCCGACCACCTAGCATTTGAACGACTTCTTTCGAAATTGCCAAGCCCAGTCCAGTCCCGCCTTGAGCACGGGAACGAGCTTTATCAACCCGAAAGAACCGATCAAACACATGACCCAAATCAGCGCGTGGAATCCCTAAACCTTGGTCATTAATACTAATAATCACTTGGTTATGGGTCTCTAATAGCCGACAGGTCACGACGCCACCATCAGGCGAGTACTTAATGGCATTGTTCATAATATTATCCAGTACCTGCGTGAACTTATCGGTATCAATTTCAACCCATAAGTCGCGCTTGGTGAATTCTCGTTTAATCGTGTAATACTTCGCTGGATTATCATCTTTTTTCAAAATCATATCAAAGCGATTCAACACATAGTTAAACAACTCGTTGATATTAACAAGTTCCATATCAACCCGAGTTGTACCTGAATCCATCCGCGACAAGCTTAATAGCTCATTAATCATCCGAATCATGCGATCCGTTTCTTCTTGGGTCACTTTTAAGAACCCTGGCGCAACTTCTGGATCTTTCCAAGCGCCATCACTCAACGCTTCAATGTAACTTCTTAAACTGGTCAACGGCGTTCGTAATTCATGTGACACGTTCGAGACGAATTGCTTCCGGTCATTATCAATCTTTTGTTGTTCCGTCACATCGTGTAACACACAAACTAGACCACTGATAAAGCCAGATTCTCGTTGAATCAACGAGAAATAAGCATTTAAAATTAAATCTCGATCATTCGATGAAAAATCTAACGTAAGTTCATCTTGATTTTCAATTAAATCCCGCAACGAATACGTCTCGCGAATCTGAAGCATGTCTAGAATTGAATTACCGATGGCCTTTTCTGCACTGACATCCACAAATTCTGAAGCCGTTTCGTTAATAATCGTAATGTTCCCACGTCGATCCGTCGCAATCACCCCGTCGCTCATATGGGCTAAGACACTATCCAACCGACGACGTTCGGCTTCCGTGGATTCTTGCGATTCTTCCACCCGAATGGATAGATTATTAATGGCCCCAGCTAGTTGACCTAGTTCGTCATCACTATAAACGCGGACTTGCCCAGCATAATCGCCGCGTGCAATCCGTTGCGTCTGCTGTTTCATTTCCTCAATTGGCCGTGTAATCGCCCGCGCAATCACAATTGCAATCACTAAGCCCAACGCCATTGCCACTAACGACGCCAACGCAAAAATACTCATAATTGAATTAATCGTATTGTAGACGGACTTCAAATTCGCCCGGACATACAAAACGCCAACTAACTGATTATTATTCCCAGTCGCATTCGAATTATACAACGGAACAATTGAGATATAATACCGGCCGTTATTCTGGGTATCATAAGTATTTTTAGTATAGGACCGGTTATTATAGATTGCATTTTTAACATTACGATCCGTGGTTTTTTGGCCGACAATCGTTTGATCGTTAACATCATTTGTCCCGCGAATCGTCCCTTTACTGTCAATAATCCGAATTTCATCAATATTAGCATTGTTATAGTCTGACAGAATCGTTTTAATCTTAGCGTTCGCTTTCGACGCACTGCCTGCTGATAATTGTTCCGCTAACGAATTATCAACATACGTTGGGATTTGTACTTGCGTCTTAAACTGCCGTAAATTTTGAGTTTCTAATTGCCGCACAAAAATGGCACCAACAATTTCTAACGTGATTAATAGTAGTAACGCAAAGACCAACGCAATTTTAAAATTAATTGATTTTAAAAAATTCTTTCGTTTAAATCTCAACACGACCTAACAACCTCTACTCATTTTCAGGATTGCGAAGATAGTACCCGACGCCTCGCCGAGTCACGAGCCATTTTGGATGACTCGGATTATCTTCAACTTTTTCTCGTAACCGCCGGACTGTGACATCAACTGTCCGCACATCACCAAAGTAGTCATATCCCCAAACAGTCTGGAGTAAATGTTCCCGCGTCATGACTTGACCGGTATGTTGGGCTAGGTAGTGTAATAATTCAAATTCACGGTGGGTGAGTTCAATGCTCTCACCTCGTTTAGAGACCATATAAGCATCCGGATGAATCACTAAATCACCGACTTCAATATCGGAATTGGCTTCTTCTTCAGCTGGTTGTGCCGCTGGGGCCCCTTGTCGACGTAAGTTCGCCTTGACTCGTGCCACCAATTCCCGGTTAGAGAAAGGTTTAGTCACATAATCATCGGCCCCCAGTTCCAAGCCCAAGACTTTATCGAGCTCTGAATCCTTAGCCGTGACCATAATAATTGGCATATCGTAGTTTTTACGGACTTGACGGGCTACTTCTAACCCATCCATTTTAGGTAACATTAAATCCAAGAGAATCAGGTCTGGTTGGACCTCATCCACTTTTTGAATGGCTTCTTCGCCATCTGCGGCCACGTGGACCTCATACCCTTCCTTCGTCAAATTAAACTTCATAATATCGGAAATCGGTTTTTCATCATCAACAACTAAAATCTTTTTCATACACAGCTTCCTCCTTAGGGGAAAATCAAGTTAAGTCAATTTTTTATTAAATCCATCGAATAATACAGCGCCGTAACGATCACAGCCTGCGTCAGGCGGGTTGAAGTCCTCTTTCAACACTGTTTTAGTATATCACAAATAACCGGGGCTTTCTTTGAATGCTAACCCGCATGATATCAGTATTTCCCGGGAAATATCTGGCAGCTAATCATGCTTTTTGACGTGACCGTTTTCAAGAAAATACCCTTTTTTTGAAAAAAGTTTCAAAATAGTATTGTCAGATGGCCGAATTCATGATATTATATTTTTTGTTGAGTTATGGGCAGTTAGCTCAGCTGGCAGAGCAACGGACTCTTAATCCGTGGGTCCAGGGTTCGATCCCCTGACTGCCCATCCATAACCACTAATCAGTTTTCACGCCGTGATAATCCACCGTGAGAGCTGATTTTTTTGTTGTCATAAAATGTTTCGCATTGTAAATATAATGATATTTACCGACCGTAAGTATTAAATGATCACTTTTATACGAGGTAAACTAAGCAAGCTTCATTTTACCAGTAGTATAAGCATCTTTAAAAATCCGAACAATCAAAAAAGGCGCTATGAATAGTTGGTATTAATGGCTTCTCACCGTTGATGCTGACTATTTATAGAACCTACAAAGCCTCAATTGCTACTGGTCAAAAATCGATAAATTGATAGATCAACGAGCGATGGTCATAAGTTCGCCCGTTGATTACAAGCGGTTGTGGGGCTAAGACAAAGTTACGGGTGCGCTGAATCCATAAAAATTGAACTTGCTTGGTCGTATTCTCAAGTTTGATTTGATATCGACCCGAAACTAATTTTTGTGGCTTAATTAGACGTCCCTTGGTATTAAGGGTCATACGCTGACCAGTGGTAACGTTGATTAATTGCCCCTTGATTTTTGAGTGTCGTGGCAAACTCAATTCAACCCGAGTCGCAACGTGGTTTAATTGAATTATTTGGGTAACCGTTGTCCTTGGCTTAATCGCCGTTTTAGCTGCACCATACTGGGCTGACAATTGACTTCGCTGCGCAGCCACAATCTGCGGTTGCGGCTGTCCATGATATCCCAGCTGATAGCTATACCAAGAATCATTAGCAGCAACACTATCCTTAACCCTCGCAGCCAAGTTTTTTTAGCTTGCTGTCGTTGTGGCGGACCAACTACCGGAATCGCAAAGCTATTAAGAGCTAATAGTAATGGGAAAATGATTTGCCCGTACCGACTTTCAGCTTCCCATAATAACGTGTGAAAAGCCAAATAACCCAGAATTAAGATCACGATTAATTCAAAACATACTGGTATTCGTGCTAACTTGCTTAGCAATCGACTTCGTTTAATCACCATAATGGCTAATAAAATCCAGTACACTCGAAAAATCAGTGACCCCAGCGTACTGAAAAACACACCATACCGTTGATAAAATGTTGGTGCCACTTGATAGCCACCCGTGTAAGCTTGTTGAATCGAACTAACATTTAATAATTTAACAAGTTTGGTCAACCATTGCATCAAAATGCCTTTAATTCCCAACGTCTCCAGGCGCTTGGGTAATTCTCGTTTAATATATGCTTGTCGGGCTTGCTTTGTTTTAAGTTGGTTAAGTTTATCAACATCTGTACTCGAATAACTGCCGGCCGATTTGGCATTAAACCCCATCAGAATCCATGAACTAGTCGGCAATTCATACCTAGATTTCGTTTCAAATTGAACAACTTGCATCAATCCTGATTTCGTTGGCACCGTCGCAATAAACCCCATACCAATGATAAGCCACGGTAACCACCATTTCACTAGTAACCGCAGATCATAGCTAGCCAACATACCGATCACTACTATAATCGCTACTAGTAAAACAATTAAATTTGGTTTGATTAACTGTCCTACTAAAGTTGTCAAAAACAATCCTAGCCCTGCTAACCCCTTTTTAATCCCGGTTAATGTGGGCCAGCTCATCAAAATAGCGACCAAGCTTGCTAGTAGGAAAAGACTTGGCATGTCAGAGTAAAAAACCTGTAAATAATACGTATAAGCAAATGGACTGATAACAAAAAACAGTAGTGTTGCCAAGGTGTATCCATTACGCCGGCCTTGTTGCTGGATTAATTTTAGGATAATGATTATGAAACCATCTAAAAAAAGCAGCGATAATACTTGCAAAGCCCAATTAGTTGAAAGATGAAAAATTGACATTAATTTTAGCCATGCCGTCATCCCGACAACTAAGGGGACATTATTAGGATATCGCCAAAAATAAGTACTTATCCCCCAATTATGACTGCCCGTACATAACACTTCAGCTTGCGCTAACAAACGGAATGGATCATGATAAATTGTTACTGGAAAAAACTGTAACCGCAAGACTTGAATAATAACAATAACAACAAAACCAATCCAGATTAAAAATTTCATCTGCCGATTGGTTAAGTGATTCACACACCGATTCAACCACGGTAGTCCTGTTAAGCCTAAAATAACGACGGCCATAACTATCAAACTAAGACTAAGATTTAGCGGTTCAATAATATTTGAAATGATACCAATTAATAGGCTGATCCATAAAATCAACATAAATAATCGTGTTATTAACGTTCGTTGTATCATTTTAGGACCATTTCAATCGTGTACCGCGGTCGGTGCTTGGCTTCAGCAGTTAGCTTTCCTATATACTCACCAATAATACCTAAACTAACCATCTGTAGCCCCCCTAGAATCCAAATCGAAATCATCAATGATGACCAACCATGCACGGCTAATCCTAGCCACTTAACCGTGAACGTATAAATTAACATGAATACACCTAATAATCCTGCTGCTAAACCAATCGCCAGAATTAATCGAACGGGTGCAATCGTAAATGAAGTTACCCCATCCCATGCAAAAGCCAACATTTTTTTCAATGGATACTTCGACTCTCCAGCCATGCGCGGTGCTCGTTTATAGTAGACTTTCTCAGTCCTAAAACCTAGCATTGGAATAACACCTCTAATAAACATATTACGTTCATGATATTGTAAAAATGTCATAATCGCCCGTTTTGACATTAATCTAAAATCAGCATGATTGGGAACCAACTCAACGCCTAAAAAGTTAAGACTTCGATAAAAGAATTGTGCCGTATTACGTTTGAACCAAGTATCGGTATCACGATTATTTCGAACACCATAAATAATATCTGTACCTGTATTGAATTTAGTGACCATCTCGGCAATAACGTTAGGATCATCTTGTAAGTCAGCATCAATTGTAACAACCATGTCTGCTGTCTTAACGACCGTTGTCATACCAGCAATTAACGCATTTTGATGGCCAAAATTCCGACTAAACTTAATCCCTTTAACCCGAGAATCCTTGGTATGCTGTGCCGTAACTAATTCCCAAGTCTGGTCACTAGACCCATCATCAACAAATACTAATTCTGAATCAGGTGCAATTTGTTGTTGCTTCGTTAAGTCATCTAAAACTCGGATTAACCGCTTAACTGATACTGGGAATACAGCCGCTTCATTAAAAGCCGGCACAACAATTGCCAATTTATTCATGACTATCGACCTTCTTATTTTTTGAGTCTTCACCAACTAATCGCGCAATTATGCGTGTATAACGTTGCTTAAAACCTAACATACCGCTCCACCAAGCAAGTGCTAGTAAGACACTGCCAATAATATCCGATGGGAAATGGGCTCTTAGATAGATTCGTGAAAAAGCAATTACTAAAAACCAAACCCCGGCAGTCAGGATAACAATTAATTGAACTTCCGGATTTTTAAATTGCGGTACAATTACGAAAATAACAATTAAAACTAATAAGGCCGCACTAAATGCGTGCCCACTAGGAAAACTAAACCCACTTTCGGCAACTAATTGTTGCGTTGGTCGGGCACGCTGAATCACTTCTTTGAACATGAAGGCCAGCCCTTCGCCACCTAGAAGCGTTCCGCCTAACCAAATTGCTAATACCCGTTCATCTCGACAAAAATACCAAACAACCATGACCATCACTAGCATAATGACCACGACAGGACTTCCTGTCATGGCAGCTAAGGTTAAGAACCATGTCGTTTGGCTAGTAACCAGTGGCTGGATTGCCAATTGAATGCTAGTATCAAATTGTGCCAAGCCAAGCGGCCAATTCATAGCTACCATCCCGGCTAAACTGATAAACAACACTGTACATATCATGCCAACTATTAGCCAATCATTACGATGACTTGTTTTCAATTAAATCAGTCCCTTTGAAAGTTTTCTTTTAAGTACAATAATGATGGTTGGCAACAGCGAAATAATGACGATTGCTAACATGATTAATTCAAAATGTGCTTGAACCATGGGAATATTGCCAAAGAAATAACCGGCTAACACTGCTACATTCACCCAACAAATCCCCCAATGATGTTATACAGCACAAACTTGCGATAATTCATCTTGCTGATACCCGCAATAAAAGGGATTAAAGTTCGCACAATTGGCATAAATCGGCCTAAAAAAATTGCACCACTTCCATATCGTTTAAAAAAACGTTGCGTTAATTGTAAATGGGCTGGTTTCAGCCAACGACGTCCACGCACACTTGTGGTTAACCGTTGACCAAACGAGCGGCCAATTTCAAAATTAACACTGTCACCTAACACTGCTGCAATACTTAACAGTATGATTAAGAGCGCTAGGTTAAGTGAGTGCGTCGTCAATGCTGCAATCGATCCACACAAAAACAATAGCGAATCACCTGGTAAAAATGGTGTGACTACTAGACCAGTTTCAATAAAAATAACTAAAAACAAACCGATGTAAATCAAACTACCATATTGCGAAATTAGATTTGGTAATAAAGTATTCAGATTTAAAATTGAAGCTGCTAGGGTTGTTAACATCGTCATTCTCCTCATTTTCCTTACGTCTTCGTCAAATTAGTTTTGCATAATCACTAAGCTTTAACATCACGTTTTTTAAAACCATAAATTATTAGTACGCTTAGGGCTCCTAGCCATAGTAAATCGACTAATTGATAACCTAACGCTGGTTGACCTAATGCCAAATAAGTTGCAGCTGTCATTCCGACCGGTTGCAGCAAGCTAGTGGCCCCAATAAAGGCAATCAATTTTACCAACCGTTGATGACTCATTTGATACCCGAAAACACTGACTAATAACAAGCCACTCAAACTAATTAATTGTGTCACCCTCGCCAATTGGAATACCGTTGTAACCCAGCTATTAGTCGCACTGCCGAATAAAAAACTCACTATCGTTATTAACCAATAATCCTTTTCAGCTTGAGCCGTGACAATCCTAGTAACAGTTAACGATTCTTTCAATGCTCGCCAGCGCCAAATAATCACACTTCCACTACCACCGGCGATCATCAACAACCCCTCATCAGAAATACCTAATCCGGCCACCATTAAGTCAATGAACGCTGTCTCCATAACTACTAATGACGTCACGGTGGCCCAATAAAATCCCGGCTGGTAATCCTCATTTTGACATTGTGAGGTCAACAAGGTGCCCATAGCAACACACGCAATTAATAAAGTCGCTGGCTGTGAAATAATTGTCATTAAAGTTGCCGTCACGGAACTACCTAGACCGGTTATCGTCAATTCCGTCAGCCAAAAAGCAACCCCGAAATTAGGAACCTTGGGTAACTCAAATCGCTGTTGCAACTCATTCACCTCGGTTTTTAGGATAGCTATAGCATACTCATTAAGGCTGTTGATAAAAAGTTAGGTTTGATAAACTAATTATGAAATTTTTTTAGTTTAAAAACGCAATGCCTGCCAATCCCACTTTCAAAGCGGGTCATTTCTGAGATATTTTCAGAATACGCACTAAAATAAGCTTCAAAAAATGGCATCATTTTTTGAAGCTTATTTTTATAATGATTTAACCCGCATTAATGCTTAAAAGCTAGTGTGAAAATACTCCCTTGCGGTTGATTATCAGTAACAGTTAAGGTGGCATGATTTAGACTGGCTAAGCGCTTGGCAATAGCTAAACCTAACCCGGTCCCATTGGTCGTTCCCCGCACATCCGCACCCCGATAAAAACGATCAAAAACTTTGGTCTTATCAGCGGCTATAATTCCTGGGCCAACATCTACGACTTGCACCAATAGTTCACTATTATTAGCCACCTGCAATCGCAATTCCAGTAAACTTTCAGCCGGTGTATATTTGCCGGCATTCGTCAGGAGACTAGTGACAATCTGATTAACACTGTCTTGATTAGCCGTAACTTCAATGGCTGCTGGTATCACTAATTTTAATTTTTGACTTAAAACTGGCTGCATGCGCTGTGCTAATTCAGTCAATGATGCACTGATATCATACGGAGCTAGTGGTAGTACCACCTTATCCGCCCGTGATAAAACCAAAAGTTCATCTACCAAAGTTTGCATTTGCTGCGACTCTTCATTAATATAACCAAGTGATTTTTCAATAATTTCTGGATGGGCTTTACTACGGCGTAATACCAACTGTGCATTACTTTTAATAGTTGCAATTGGCGTCCGTAACTCATGTGCTGCATTCATCACAAAATTTTTTTCTCGTTCTGTTTGTTGATAGACTTCGGCCAATAAATCATTAAAACTAAGCGCTAAGGTCTGCACTTCAGTTGGTTTATCAGGAACCGGCAATTTAATCAGCTGATCATTATTATCAGTTACAGCCACTTGTGCAGCCGCAGTTAACGTTGTTAAAGGCGCCGTCAATCGCTTAGCAACCAATCGAATATAGAACGGACTCACCAGTAATGTTAATCCTAAAATAACAATCATTACTTCAATAACTCGCATGAGCAATTCCAATTGATTGTTCAATTTTACCCATAATTGATAGTGGATACCGTGAGCGTGACCATGGACCATATATAAAAATCCAACATGATTACGATAGTATAAGTTCTTAATTAATGGCACCTTTTTAGGACTAACTTTCAGCAAATCAATCGTATCTGGTGAATAATAGTTTTTGGTTTTCGCATGTACCCGCATATTCTGAACATGAACATAGCTGGTACTTGTATCTAAAGTACTATTTCGCCGCCAATTTTTCCAATCATGATTACCATCAATAACCGTTTTTTCCAGACTTTTCACAATGTTAACAGAATTTTCATTAGCGACTTCTAGCAACTGATGCCCAACAGCAACAACTGTTGTTAATCCTAATAATAACGTTATTGCAACCACCATAAAAATCATATTTCGCAACATGATTGAAGCATTATTCTGTTTAACCTGTATTTTCATTCGTCATTTTCCTCACTAGCTATAGTTAGTCGCTAAAGCGTATCCCACGCCACGCACTGTTTGAATAAGCTTGATCTCATGCGGATTACAATCAATTTTATTCCGCAAATATCTGACATACACGTCTACGATATTTGGCTGCCCTTCAAAGTCAATGCCCCAAACTGCATTCAACAATTCTTCACGCGTACAGGTCTCACCACTATGCTTAAATAATTCTAACAACAACTGAAATTCTCTTTGCGTTAATTGAATATTCTGCTCATGTCGACTCACTTGTTTCGTTTTAACATCTAAATTTAAATCAGCTAATCGGTAATACTGACTATCATCCACATGATTTTCTTGGTGCCGTAATGCCACTTGCATCCGTGCCAACAATTCTTCAATATCAAATGGCTTCGTTACATAATCATCAGCACCGCCTTGTAGTCCTGCGACTTTATCCCCAACATAATCGCGCGCAGTTAACATAATTACAGGAACGGTTAGACTTTGACGCCGAATACGCCGCAATACGCCCAATCCATCTAACTTTGGTAACATCCAATCAAGAATTATTAAATTAATTTCATTTTGATTTTCATGAAACAGCGTTACTGCCTGCAAACCATCCGCAGCCTTAATAACCTCGTAGTCTTCAAATTGAAATTCAGTTGCTAATGAGTCAGCCAGTCCTGGTTCATCTTCTACTAGTAATATTGTTTTTTTCATATGCTAAATGACCTCAATATGTTTTTATTACTTCAAAGGATACACCATTTAAATTTAAAAAAATTAAATATGTCATCGAAATTAGCACTTTCCATGGCTCAGATTCCCCAAAGCAAATCAAATGACAACCGCACCCCCTTCCGGCATACTAGCATTAGCTAGTTTCAAAAAAGGAGGGGGTTCAAATGCAACATACGACCCGTCAGGCCGCTCTGCAAATGATTCAAACAACACCGGTCTTTACCGTAGCAACCGTTGATACAACTGGATTTCCAACGCTGGTTGCATTAAGTCCATTACCGACTCACCGGACACTCGAACAGCTCTTTTTCTATACCAGCCGTCAAACCATGACAGCCCAAAATATTCAGCATAATCGCCGGGCGACATTATTTTGTTATCATCTGGCCGACTATGCGTCTTTAATGCTCAAAGGACATCTAACACTCAGCAGTCCCGAACAAATAGGCCCCACTTGGCAACCGGAGCTCACTACCTTTCAGCAACAATTGGCTTATAAAGATCCCGTTATCCTACGCTTTCAAACCCAAACGATTAAAATTCGTCAAGCCATGACCATTGATCATCTTGAGCGCGTCGCTAATACTGCTGAATGGACTAGTCTTAACCCCAATTAACACCCTCACGGCCAACAGGTCTGCGGGCGTTTTTTTGACTAAGCCACCACGAAGCAAAACACCCAGATTAGAAAATGACCAACAGTCACCATTCCCATCAACTTTTCAGGATTATTACAACTTCATTCCAAAATTAATGAAAGCGTTGTCAATAACGGTGTAAGTCGGTATAATGACTTTGACCAATAGCATTTACAAACACTGAACTCGTACTGAAAGCATTCATCTGGGTATCACGGTGACTACTGACCAGCAACCCACGAGTCAACTTACGGCTAAAATGCACCATTTACAGGCCAATCAACCACTAACGGTGGCCGATGCCGAAAATTAGGAGGCTCTTACAATGGCAAAATTTTCTGATATTAAAGGCTTTGTTTTCGATTTAGATGGGGTGATTACGGATACTTCGATTTTTCATAGCCAGGCTTGGCATCAAGTGGCAGATCAAGTCGGCGTCAAGTGGGACGACCACTTGGCGGATGCTTTAAAAGGCATTAGTCGCATGGATTCATTAAATCTGATTTTAGCGCATGACCATCGTGAAAATGACTTTACACTTGCTGAAAAAACAACGCTAGCAACGCAAAAAAATGAGAATTACTTAAAATTAGTCGCCCAAATGACGCCGGCTAATATTCTCCCTGGCATTAAACCATTCTTAGCAGATTTAAAGGCTCATGGTTACTTACTATCACTAGCTTCAGCTTCAAAAAATTCACCACTCGTTTTAAAACACTTGGGCTTAGAAGCTTATTTCACGAAATCAATTGACCCCACGAGTTTAACTCATGGGAAACCCGATCCTGAGATTTTCCGTCGTGGAGCTGAAATTCTCAACTTGGATCCGCAACAATGCATTGGGGTCGAAGATGCCGCTGCTGGCGTGCAATCAATTAATGGCGCCGGTGAGACTTCAATTGGGATTGGTGACGCAACCGTGCTCGCCGCAGCTGACATTAATTTTGCCACCACCGCTCAGCTCACGTTAGCCAACATTAAAGCTGCCATGGCTTAACCCTACCAGCTAAAAAGTGTTCGGGAATAATCCTCGAACACTTTTTTAGGTTCCAATAATTGATCAAAACTCAAATCAAGTCAAAATGTTGCAGCCCTTGTCTGATGCCATCATGCTCATTATCAGCGGTCACATAACGTGCCAAGCGTTTAACTTGCGGATTGCCATTGTCCATTGCGACAGGATACTGCACGCGGTGAAGCATCTCAATATCATTTAAGTCATCACCAAACGCATACGTGGGCACCTGGGTTAACTGCGCTGTCCTTAAGATATCATCAATCCCACTTGCTTTTGAAACACCCCATTGCATCGTATCTAACGCCTGCGGATTATTACGAACTAAGCTCAAACGCCCTCGATACCGTTGCTGATATTGTTCGGCAGCATGCGTATTAAAAATAAGTAAAAAGTTAATATGGTGATCCCGATAGTAATTCGGACGAACCTGAACCGCTTGTTGTAAGCTGTGATAGTTATGAACCGTTAACGCATCTTGATGACTTAGCGCAAAACCGGCGTTGTTGTAGTAGGCCAAGGCTTCTCCGCGCTGATTCGCAAAGTGCGTGATATCCGTTAATAGGTCTTTATCCAATTCATGCGCCGCTAAAAATTGCCCTTGATATTGCACATAACTCCCGTTAGCACTCACGATTGAATCAATGTGCGTTTGGCGCATAATAGACGCTACTTCAAACACATTACGGCCAGTCGCAATGACCGGTAAAATCTGGTTGGCCCGCAACTGTTGAATCGCTTGCACGCTACTAGGAGCCACTGTTTTGTCGTCCCGCATTAGGGTCCCATCTAAATCAAAAAACACCACTGCTTGATACACGTTGAATTCCCCCTTATGAAAAACCATCACCTTGAAGTTCATGTCCGCTTAAGTATAACCCGCTTAGCCAAAAAGCACCGGTCTCAACCCAGTTAGAAAACAAAAAAAAGCCATGACCAATCAAGGAAGTCATGACCTAATTTTACGTCTTTAAGGATCGACGGGGATACTTCTTAATGACTAATCGCGGGGTGCTGATTAAGAAGTACACCCATAATATAGCGCTATCCCAGCTAAGCAACTAGCACGTTATTGTAAAAAATATGTAAACTTCTTTACAATTCTCAATTACAGCCGCAATAACCGTTGTTTAATTTTAACCGACTAGTTATTCAAACCAACCATTAGAATGGCGTCAGCAGGCTTTGAACGTCCAATCTGTCCCGCTTAAGGCCTGCTGGCATCTTAATTTAAGCCCGCGTCTGGCCATTGCCGTCAATCACATACTTATATGAGGTTAATTCAGCTAAGCCCATTGGCCCACGTGCGTGTAATTTTTGCGTTGAAATTCCGATTTCGGCACCAAACCCAAATTCAAAACCATCCGTGAATCGTGTGGAAGCATTAATATAAACACATGCCGCATCTACCCGTTGCTGAAAGACTTTGCCAGCTTGATAATCATCCGTCACAATTGCTTCAGAATGCTGCGTATTATAATGATTGATATGCGTAATTGCGGCGGCTTCCGAATCAACCACCTTAATCGCAATGATTAAATCATTATATTCGGTACTCCAATCAGCCGCCGTCGCTGGCTTAACATCTGGCACAATGGCTTGCGTCGCTGCATCACCACGGACCTCCACATGATGTTTTCGTAGTGCTTTGATAATCGTTGGCAAATAGTCAGCTGCCACTGCCCGATGAATCAATAATTTTTCAGTTGCGTTACAAACGGATGGCCGTTGGACTTTCCCGTTCACGACAATCGCTGTCGCCATTGGTAATTGTGCCGCTTGATCAACATACACATGACAATTGCCAGCGCCGGTTTCGATTACAGGCACCGTCGCTGTTGCCAGGACCGTTTGGATTAAGCGGGCACTCCCACGGGGAATCAACACATCCACATAATCCGTCAATTGCATGAAGGCTGCAGCCGTCTGATGCGACGTATCTTGAATTAATTGAATCGCATTCTGATCGATTGCCATCGCCGCCAATACATCTCGTAAAATTGTCACTAAAGCCTGATTAGAATGCAAGGCCTCTTTACCGCCACGCAAAATGACAGCATTCCCCGTTTTAAAACATAGCGCCGACGCATCAATCGTCACATTCGGCCGGGCTTCAAAGATCATCCCAATCACCCCTAACGGTACCCGTTCCTTGGTTATCAGCAGACCAGCCGCATTCCGCCAACCACGATCAACCGTGCCAATCGGATCCGCTAACGCTGCCACTTGTTCCAGACCAGTTGCCATCGCAGCAATCCGCTCGGCTGTTAGCGTCAACCGATCAATAAATTTTGCTGGGATTTGCGGATTAGCTAAGTCTTTGGCATTAGCCGCCAAAATATCAGCTTGATGAGTCGTCAGTGCCGTCGCCATTGCCCGTAAAACTGCATTCTTTTTAGTTGTTGTTAATAATCCTAAGGTGTAACTTGCTGCTTGGGCTTGCGCCCCTAATTGGTCTAAATTAACTGTTGCCATCTGCCGCTTCCTCCTTAATTCAACGCCCGAATAACGTTCCGAGCGGTTCACCATCAAGTAAGTCAAAAATCACCGTTGGGTCTGCCCCATTTGCCAAAATCATTTGACCATGGGCCGCAATCATCCGTTCAGCCGCTTTTAACTTGGTTACCATGCCACCCGTGCCAAAACGACTGCCACTACCACCAGCCAACGCATAAATCTGGTCGTCAACTTGCGCAATATGGGGCACCAGTTGCGTCGCCGGGTCCTTGGGATTGCCATCATAAAACCCATCAATATCTGACAACATAATTAATAAATCCGCCCCAATATTAGTCGCTACAATTGCTGACAATTGATCATTATCACCGAATTTAGTCTCATGATCCAACTCATCAACTGCGACCGTATCATTCTCATTCACAATTGGGACCACCTTTTCGGCTAGTAACGCTTCAAACGTATTCAAGACATTATGATGACTGGTCGGGTAAACAAAAATATCGCGCGTTAATAATAATTGCCCAATTTTTTGCTCATAAATAGCGAAACGTTCTTTATAGATTGCAATCAGTTCAGTCTGCCCAATTGACGCAATTGCTTGTTGTTCTGGAATAGCCGCTGGGCGTTTCGTAAGTCCCATATAATTGAGTCCGACACCAATTGCCCCCGAAGACACCAAGACAACTTCACGGCCGCGATGCTGCATTGCACTAATCACAAATGCCAATTGATCAATTGCCCGCAGATTAATTGCCCCATCTGGGTAGACTAGCGTGCTCGTCCCAACTTTAATCACCACGCGTTTTGCGCGAATTTTTCGTTTATCACTCACGATTTGGCACCCACCTCTAACTGATTTGTTTCACGTGAAACATTTTTATTTAACCGGACCATCCATGTAATTGACCGCTTTTTGGTGATTCGTCCGAACCACCACCATATTAATACCTAAGACTACCAGTAAAACGCCAAAAGCCAATAAAAACAAACTCTTATATGACCAATTATCAATAATCACGCCGCCAAATAACGGGCCAAACGATCGACCCAAAGCACAAAATGCTTGCACAAGGCCTTGATAGCGTCCTTTTGACCGAACCGGTGATAATTGACTGACTAGTGTCGGAATTGCCGGTGACCAAGTTGCTTCCCCAATCGTTAACAGAATCATGGCAAAGATAAAATGTGGATAATCATGAGCAATCACTAGTGACAGGAAAGATAAGCCCACAAAAAACATGCCAAAGAAAAATTGATAGTAAAGATTCTTAACCCGATTGCCTAGCAAACTTAAGATGCTTTGAATAACCACTAATAGCCCGGCATTGACCGTCCATAAAAAGCTATAGTTCCTCAATGGCATCCCTAAATTAGTCATGTAAACCGATAAATTGCTGACCCATTGCTCGTATAATAGCCAAATAATAAATAAACTAATAAAAAACGTCCAAATAATGCGATAATTAGCCCGTGGTAACTGAATTGCCCGTGCTTGCCGCGGATCCACCCCCGTGACGTTCGAAGAATCAACGTTGTACTTAAATAATGCAATCACTAGAAAAATCACATAAAGTCCCGTAGTCATTGAAAATAACAACGCCATGCCCGAGCTATAGACAATACCCACAAACATCGTGCCAAAAACCACGCCCAAGTTAGCGGCTAAATACATAAACGTAAAGGTGCGTCGGATTTTTTCACGGGGAACACTTGCAGCTAGTGCATTGAACATCGTATTCAGCCAACCACTAGCAAAGCCAGTCACTACGAGCAACATTGGGTACCATGGCCAACTGTGATAAAAAATCAACATGAAGTTAGCCCCGCCATTCAAGAGAATTCCCATTAACAGGAGATAATACGGGTTACCACGGTCAAAGACCCGCCCGCCAATCGTACTCGCTAATACATTCGCCACAGAATTAAGCAATAACACGATTCCCGTTTCCGTCAATGATTTTCCCAATACATTATGCATATAAATGGTCGTTAATGGCCAAATAAAACTCATTCCGATATTATTCATAAACTGCCCAACAATTAACCATGGTATGCCAATGGTTTGTTTACGTGTCATATCTGCATCCCCATCCTTTTTAAAGCCTTACTCCCATCATAGCAAACTCAATTTAAAATAACAGGGCACGCCGGCTGGTTCCACAGGGTAATTAGTGAAATTTCGATGCTAAAAAAGAGCTTGGCATTTAACTACCAAACTCTACTCATCATGATTAATTAGTTACGCTTGTTGTGGGTCTTGCGCATAGGAGACCGACGAAAACTTATTGAATGGTTTAACAAACAATAATTTCACGGTGCCACGCGCCCCGGCCCGATTCTTTTCAATAATAACTTCGACTTCACCGACATCTTCAGAGGCATCCTGTTCACGTGGATCGCCACCATTGAAGTTACCGCCACCGCCGAAATTACCACCACTATCATCATCGTCGCCTTCGCGATCATAATAATCTTCCCGATATAAGAACGCGACAATGTCGGCATCCTGTTCAATTGACCCAGATTCACGAATATCGGATAGCACCGGTCGTTTATCTTGCCGTTGCTCCACGCCCCGTGATAGCTGAGATAAGGCAATCACCGGGACACCTAATTCTTTAGCCAGCTTCTTCATTTGACGTGAGATTTCGGAAACTTCTTGTTGCCGACTTTCGTTATTACCACCTTCGATTAGCTGTAAATAATCCACGACAATTAAGCCGAGGTTACCTTGTTCTTTTGCTAATCGTCGACTTTTCGCCCGGATTTCAGACATTTTGATTCCCGGCGTATCATCAATATAAATGCTAGCTTTGGAGAGACTCCCCATCGCCACCACCAAGTGTTCCCACTCTTCTTCATTCAATTGACCCGTCCGCAAATGCCCAGCATCAATACTGCCTTCTGCACACAACATCCGGTTAACCAAGGATTCAGCGCCCATTTCCAAACTAAAAAGGGCCACGGTGGTATCCGTCTTAGTTGCAACGTTTTGCGCAATGTTTAACGCAAAGGCCGTTTTACCAACGGCCGGTCGCGCTGCTAAAATGATCAAGTTATCCGGTTGCAAGCCCGCTGTCATCTTATCTAATTCCGTAAAGCCGGTTGGTAACCCCGTAATATCATCATCATTTTGATATAACCGATCGATTTCTTCAATTGATGAATTTAACACGTCCGAAATTGATTTAAATCCACTCTGATTACGCTGTTCTGAGACATTCATAATGTCTCGTTCCGCATCATCTAGTAGGGTGGTCACATCGTCATTTTCAGTATAGGCCTTAGTCGTAATTTCCGTGGCCGTCTTAATTAATCGCCGGACCGTGGCTTTTTGTGCGACAATTTTGGCATAGTAACCCGCATTGGCCGCCGTTGGTACGGACCCCGCGAGTTCAGCAATATAGCTCATCCCGCCAACATCATCTAATTGATTTTGCGCCGTCAATAAATCACTGACCGTCACTGCATCAATGGCTTCATCACGATCATTTAATGTGACCATGCATGCAAAAATAATTTGATGGGCCCGGCGATAAAAGTCTTGTGCTTCCACGAATTCCATCGCTTCGACTAACGCATCACTATTTAAGAAAACGGCACCGAGGACCGCCTTTTCAGCTTCAATATTTTGTGGTGGTGTTTGATCTAACCCATCATTGTTCATGCGCGATCCGTCCTTTTACTTTTCGACAACGTGGACACGAATCTTCGCCGTTACTTCCGCGTGTAGCTTAACTGGCACATTTGTGTACCCTAACACCCGGATTGGTTCTGGTAATTCGATCTTGCGTTTATCTAACTTGACTTGATATTGATCAGCTAACGCCGTCGCAATTTGCTTACTAGGAATTGACCCAAATAAGCGGCCATCAGTTCCAGCTTTAGCAGTTAATTCAACAACCGTAGCGTCAGATTCTAATTCAGTTTTTTTAACTTTAGCGGCAGCTAATTCTTCAGCAGCCCGACTAGCTTCGGATTTTTGTTCAGCTTTTAGGGTATTAACAGCTACTTTGGTCGCTTCTTTAGCTAACCCTTTTTTAATCAAAAAGTTTTGGGCATAACCAGCAGGAACCTCTTTGATTTGGCCCCGTTTACCTTTACCACGGACATCACTTAAAAAAATAACTTTCATCTGTGTTCACTCCTAATTAGATTCTGGATTTTCATCATCAGTTGCAGTCAGTAAGTCAATCAAAGTTTGTTTCGCTTCATCAACGGACTGGCCTTCAATTTGAGTTGCGGCATTCGACAAGTGACCACCACCACCCAATTTTTCCATGTAAACTTGGACATTAATCTCACCTAAAGAACGCGCTGAAATGCCAACCCGACCATCTTCACGTCGTGTAATCACGAAGGAGGCATCAACCCCCGACATAGATAACAACGAATCAGCGGCTTGGGCGGCCGTGACCGGATCATACACTTGGTCATTTTCGCCGACGCATAACGCCATATCCTGATTAACAAATTCAACGGATTCAATTAAATGATTACGCTGTAAATAACTATCGACATTTTCCTTCATGAACTGTTGAACTAATAAGCTATCTGCACCGGCCGACCGTAAGTAACTGGCCGCATCAAAGGTCCGCGATCCAGAACGCAGTGAGAAGGACTTCGTATCAATGACAATCCCAGTCAACATCGCCGTGGCTTCAATCTTATTAATTGCTTCTGCATCATGTGACTGATACTCAAACATTTCAGTAATCAGCTCACACGTTGATGAGGCATACGGTTCAATATAAACCAAAACTGGGTTTTCAGGAAATTCTTCGCCTCGCCGATGATGATCAATAATCATCACGCGGTTTTCCAACCGTTCATAGAGCGGTTGTGACATCGAAATGCTGGGTTTTGAATGATCAACCATCACTAATAAACTTTGATCAGTGGCTTTCTCAAGCGCCTCTGCTGGTGAAATAATAGCCGCTTCAATCGTCTCATCCGACCGCAATTGGTCCAAAAGACGTTGAATATCCGAATGTAGGTTTTGTTCATCTAAAACAATCCAACATTGCTTGCCATTCATCTCCGCAATCCGCCGAATACCTAAACAAGCGCCCACCGCATCCATATCCGGTTGATGGTGTCCTTGCACAAAGACTTGGTCCGATTGATTCATCAATTCTTGGAGCGTTTGACTAATCATCCGGGCTCGGACTCGGGTCCGCTTTTCCATTGGATTGGTCTTCCCACCGTAGAAACGAGCAGGTTCATCTTCAGCCCGAACCACGACTTGATCGCCACCCCGGCCAAGCGCCAAATCCATATTACTTTGCGCTAAATCAGCCAAGTTATTCATATTACGTTCACCATACGCAATCCCAATGCTCAATGTTAAAGGGAAGTTTTGCTTCGAAGTTGACTCACGAATTCGGTCTAAAATCCGAAACTTATTTTCTTCCACCCGGCGTAAACTATTGGCATAGCCTAATAAGAAAAAGTGGTCATCATCTAACCGTTTCAAATACATCCCAAACGTTTGCGTCCATTTGGACAGTTCGTTGGTCACATAATTATTTAGATTAGAAATATCCGTATCGGCCATTGACTGTGTAATCTCATCATAGTTATCCAAAAAGATTTGCCCAATGACTAACTTCTCATCCTCAAATTGATTGGCTAACTCAGCATATTTGGTGACGTCCATCATATATAACGTATTAGTGCTCTGTTGCACGCGTAAATCAAATTGATAGTCCTGCCACCGAATCGTCGCCGGTTCATCTTGGTGGGCGCTAACTGCCGCCGCCAGTTCCTTATCGAGATCAACTAGCCGGTAGCCCAAGACGTCTTGTTGCCCAAAGTAACGTTGTAGGTATGGATTAACCCACTCGATTGTTTGGTCCGCATTAAAAATCATGACCCCAATCGGCATTTGGATCAAGGCTTCTTGTTCGCCACGCTTAATGCGATAGGATAAATCTGATATATATTCATTAGCACTCGAACTTAGTTCAATCAATGTGTTGTAAGACAGGATACCGGCCATAATAATTAGGACTAAGATAATGGTACCAAAAATCCAGTTCACTAAAAAACCAGTCACTAGCGTAATCAGCGATAGGCCCAAAATGACTAACGACAATAGGCGTAGCGGTTGATTTTGTAAGAAAAATGGAATGTTTTCGCGCGAAAAAAATTTTTTCATTTGAAATTCCCTCAAGAGTTCTCAGTAATAGTTATATTCTATCACAAACCGCGCTTTCATTTTAGTTTCAGGTTAAGTGACTGACCTGACGCCTTCTATCCAGATAGCATAAAACGGAATTCATCATTATCAATGAATTCCGTTTGGCAGTCCAATCACTATCAACTATGCTACTCAGTTGGCGTATCTTGTAAACTCCAATTAATTTGGCCAGTATAATCACCCGCATAAATACCTGGCAGTGCTTCTAAGAAGATACCAATACCTTTAGAACTATCCCAATCACTAGTTACCTTAGTATCAGTAGTCCCGGCAACTTTAGTCCCCGACCCCACTAACGTACTCGTATTAGTCAGATTCTGTTGGTCCGTACTACTTGTTTTATAAATCAAATTACCTTTTAACGTGTGCGCAGTCGTTCCAGTCCCCGTTGTTAGTGCCGTGGCCGTCGCATAGACATACCATTTCGACCCAGTCGCTCGTGAATCTTCAACATTAATGTCAAAGTTACTGGTTGGACTAATCACCATTTCTTTACTCGGTACCGTTGTCGATCCAAAACTAATATCCGCTGATAACGTGCCGAAAGTCAACGTTGTCGGTTCCTTAATCAATGACACCGCCACTTTATCAGAAACGTCAGCACCATTTTTAGCGTAGATATTAACTGTCGTACTACCATTTTCAGCTAAGGCTTGAATAGTCGCTGCTAAACCAGTCTCGTCAGCAGTAAATGTTGGTGTCCCACCAGAGCCACTTTTTGCGGTAATACCAGCTTGTTTTACAATCCAACTTATCATATCACTATCAGACTTGTCTTTTAACGCCACCACATCATCCGCATCTAAATTCAAACTGGTTTTATCAGCTGCAATCGTTAAATCTTTGGTGACAGTAGCACTAGCAGTCCCAGCATCACCGACACTATTTTTTTCTGTCACCGTGACGGTACTCTTACCAGCTAACGTTGTACCTAAATTCAGGGTATAGGTGCCATCACTGCCAACTGTCGTTGTGACGCCGTTAACGTCACTACTAATGACATCGCCAGCAGTGGTCCCCTTACCTTTAATCGTGGTTGAACTAGTGGTTAGCGTATTCGTAATCGTTGGATTAGCATCCGCTGGCCACGCCTTATAATCATCAATCTCAGCTAGCCCAATCGCACCAGCATCAGTAGGCGCATTACTCGTTGGGAATTTCAAGGCGATATATAATGGGGTCGTACCGTT
This sequence comes from Lactobacillus sp. CBA3605, assembly GCF_002970915.1. Taxonomy (NCBI): domain Bacteria; kingdom Bacillati; phylum Bacillota; class Bacilli; order Lactobacillales; family Lactobacillaceae; genus Lactiplantibacillus; species Lactiplantibacillus koreensis. Next base: position 1,429,764 of record NZ_CP027190.1, on the reverse strand, counting down.
CCACTTTTTGGTTCCAGTTCCCCAACTAATCCCGATATTTTGCACATTCGATGTATCCATGCTAAAACTCAACAATTGATCAATTGCTTTATGTCCGAGCGCTCCGAAAATGTTTTCAGTATCGCCGCCATCAAAATTCGCATCGGTACCCAAAATGGTCCCATCGGCACTCATTATTTCACCATACACACTGGTAAACCAACCTTTACCGCCAATTGTAAACGTCCCACGATAAGTCACTTTAATTTTCGTGGTCCGATTAGTAATTTTACCATCGAGGGTATAATTGGCACTAACCGCCGTGACAGTTGGCCACGACGTGACGCTAAACGTATCTCCATAACTATGCAACACTTTATTGACACCATTCTTAAAACTAGTATCCGCTGTCACATCAACAAACGTATCCGCATCTGCAGCCTGTCCAACGACCCGGCCACCAAATACAACGCCAACTAACATCAATAATCCTACGCCTAACTGCCAAATTATCTTTTGTCTTCTCATTGCTCATTCACCCGATACTTTTCTCCAGCTAATCCCCGCCGTTTTAATCGATATATTAATAACCCCAATAATAGTAATACACCGATAATGGTTGTAAGAATCGTGCCAACTTCGTTAGTTTGTGGTAATTGTAGCTGTTTGACCTGCTTAATTAAGGTCGCTGCCGTTACAGGTTGTGCTTTAATGAGTTGAGTCTTAACCAAGTATGGTGTTTGACCATCTGGGATATCAATGACATCAGCATAGGTCCTCGCTGTCGTTTTCGCTTGATAAAAATCAATATTGACGGCCATACTACCACCATTAATCGTTGTTGCGCTCACTGGTGCCACACTAATAAATCCTAACCCTAATCCAATTAGTACACTCAATATGAGACGTTTCATCACGATCACCTTCCCCCAACAGTTGATGGTCTTACCTAGTCGTCAGACTTTTTTTGGCGTCGTTTCTTAACAATGAAGTAAATAATCAACCCAATAATTATGATAATAATCAACATTGCTAACGCGCCTAACCCGATTAACCACCAAATGTTAATTCCAGAATTATCCACCGCTTTTTTATTGTATGTTTTGGCATCATTTTGAGAAATCGTAAAATCTTTATTGAAAGTCCAGGTGTGATCCGTATTCTTGACCACCATCTTAATGTGATACTTTCCAGCCTGTAATTCCGTCTTACCTAAGAGTAAGGGATACCGGAACGTTGAATTTGGCGCCATTTGCACGCCCGTCTTCTTTGCTGTCTTAACAACTTTTCCAGTGTTCGTGTTGGTAATCGTCGAATTAATCGTTAAGTTCGGAATAATAACAGCGGTTGGATTTTGTAAGTAAGGAAAAATCCCTTTATGATAATTTTCTAGTCCCGCTTTAACCTTAGTCAACTTCATGTTCGGTGTCACCGTCTTACCCACGGTATACTTCATCCCGATAACATATGAATATTCGTTCTTAATATTCATGGACCCTTTAACTGAGCCGGTTACTTTATCGTCGATGCGTTTGAAATACCAACCACCTAAAATTACGCCGTTAAAGTTCCCACTAGGCATTGTAACTTGGGCACTCACAACTTTTGAACCATTGGCTGGAACCGTTACCGTTTTGGTATTTAGTTTTGTAATAGTACTCATCTTATATTCTAACGACTGGTCATAAGTCTTAGTCGTGTTGATGTATTCGATTAACCCATTGCTATTGGTATAAGCCGTGTGAATGGCCGTTGCAATTTTCAACTCTTTATCTGACGAATTGTACAAAACAGCTTTTAACGTCTGAGTCTGTCCCATCGTCATTTTTAAATCAAAGAAAGAATTCTTCTTATTGATTTGATTTTTAGGGATTTCCGCTGCCACGCTATAGCCGATGTTATTGCTGGCAGACGAACTACTACTACTGCTATTAGCGGCTTGCACACTTTGACTAGCGCCCCCACCCCAAACGGCCCCCACCGTTACTAACATTAATAACCAACGTTTCATAAATTTATTCATTTGCTTACTCCCTCTTCAACCTAATTATGTAAGAAAAGATGGCCACTGTTTGCACAATGACCATCTTATTTTGTGCGTTTTTGTTTTTAGCTAGCTGGTGTGTCAGTTAATGACCAGTTAACAGTGGTTGAATAAGCTTCGGCTTTAGCCGTGTTAGCTGGTACCGTTAATTTAACATCTGATGGATCTAATTGATCAACAGTAACCCCAGCACCCATTGTATTAGCAGCAGTCAAAACATTTGTAGCGGTTCCTAATGCATTCGTAACTGCAACTGATTTAGCACCATTAGCGCCATTAGAACCGGAGTTCGTAACATCCCCAACTGGTAAAGCTAAGGTGCCGCCCTCAATGGTATCACCACTTTCTGATTTTAGTGCTGAACCAGAAACTTGTAAAGACCAGCCGGCATTAGTCCCACGGGTATCTGAGACTTCAATGACAGCCTTGTTGCCCCATAAGGCACTTGTATTGGCATTGGTCGTTGCATCTTCAGCATTAGTGTAGTTAGCTGCGTAAGTATTTGAGTTCAAAACATCAATAGCATGTGAGCCGAAGTCTAATTTATTCGTGACATAGATAAGTGATAAGCCACTACCAGCAGTCCCACCGTTATTACCATCACCGCCAGTACTTGGTGTATCAGGATCAGTTGGGTCAACGGGGGTTACGTCTGTATTCCCAGCCGTAAACGTTGCAGTAACGTCTGTACTCCCATCGCGGCTTTCAGCGGCGTGTGCGACCGTTGGTAATGCGACTGATACTAAAAGTGCCCCAGATAATAGTAAACTTCCAATAATTTTTTTCATAATTGAGATATCCCCTTTTGTTTATATGTTATTGATAGTTTACCATAGTCACTATTAACCTTGCTAACGTTAACGTGGGTTTTGCACTGATTCGTAACTAAAGTTAGTGACGCCTTTTTGGCGTATTACATTCAGTAATACTACTAAATAACGCCTAAGCGATTAGTTCACGGCTTTTTCACCGTTTGCAATCACAAGTGAAGGTATTAGATAAGGTACTATGGCACGCTTTAGCACCTTAACATAATCCAACACATCTCAAGAATGTACACGTGTTTTTCATAATAATCAATCATTACTCAGTATAATAAATGCTTATTATCAATTTTGCCGTCACTTAAGAAAATTAAGTGACGGCAAAATTGGTCTGGGCATAATATTTAGTTTTGAATTAAAAATTATCAATAATTGGATAACTATTTATTGCTTATTTCTTTGGGTATTCACTAATTTTGTCCTCATAGTCTTATTTTAGGCTTAACTATTAATCATTTCGTCATCGATACTTTCTCCGCTGCCAAAACAATTGGTATAGTTAAGAATCACCCAAAAATCGAATAAAAAAAGACCATAGCTGGTTAGCCATGGTCTAGTATGATCTGAATTATTCTTCAGAAACGAATGGTAATAAGCCCATAATCCGAGCCCGTTTGATAGCAATAGTCAAAGAACGTTGGTTCTTTGCACTAGTCCCACTTACCCGACGAGGTAAAATCTTGCCTCGTTCTGAAACGAAACGACGTAATAAGTCAGTATCTTTATAATCGATGTATTCGATGTGGTTAGCGGCGATGAAGTCGACTTTACGACGACGACGGCCACCTCTTCTTTGTTGTGCCATTAGTATTTCCCTCCTCGATATCTGCAGCTAGTCTGCTAGAATGGTAAATCATCATCCGAAATATCAATTTGATCCCCATTATTGGCAAATGGATCAGCTTGGTTTTCATTAGACCCACTAGTTGGGGCACTATTGTTACCAGCCGTCCCATTGGTGTTAGATGCACCACTAGGATTACCATTACCAAAAGGATTATTGTTAGTCGCTGATGATTGTTGAGGAGCTGCGTTTTGGTCTTGACGATTATACCCACTATTATTAGTGTTGTTATAACTAGCATTATTGCTGTTATTACTACCACCATTAGCAGACTGATGACGTTCAGATTCTGCACGTGATTCTAATAATGAGAAGTTGTCAACGACCACTTCTGTAACATAAACGCGTTGTCCCTGTTGGTTTTCATAATTCCGGGTTTGAATCCGGCCATCAATCCCAACCAGCGACCCTTTATGGGTAAAGTTCGCAAAATTTTCAGCAGCTTTACGCCAAATGACGCAATTGATGAAATCAGCTTCACGTTCCCCATTTTGATTAGTAAAACTCCGGTTAACAGCCAGCGTGAACGTTGCCACAGCAGCGCCACCAGAAGTGTATCGTAATTCGGGATCTCTTGTTAGTCGGCCAACAAGAACTGTACGGTTAATCATAGACAGAAGTGCTCCTCTCGTAATTTATTTCAAGTTTAATTTAATCTTCGCGACGAACGATCATGTGACGTAAAATGTCATCATTGATCTTTGAAAGACGATCAAATTCGTTCAATGCGGCATCATCAGTCGTTTTAACGTTAACGATATGATAAGTACCTTCATTGTAACCGCCGATTTCGTATGCGAAACGACGCTTTGACCAATCTTTTGAATCAATTACTTCGGCACCGTTATCAGTTAAGATTTTGTCGAAACGATCAACTAAAGCTGTCTTAGCAGCATCATCAATGTCTGGACGAACGATGTAAGTAATTTCATATTTCTTTGATTCACTCATGAAATTTGCACCTCCTTATGGACTTCAGGCCCTTTCTTTTGAAAGAGCAAGGAAAGTAATCTAAATCATTGTTAGATACTCACGAATTATAAGTATAGCATCTAAATTAATCTGTTGCAAGGTTGGAACGGCCGACGAAACAAAAAATCCCGATGCACGATACACTTATCAATTACGTTTATTACCCGGGAAATACTTTTTTGTTGATGAATTTTCAATTTTAAATGCTAACGAAGGCTGTGACTAGGTACTGCTAGAGCAACCAATGTCATCGTTGCTCTAATCTTGCGTGCCATACAAAAAAGGACCAGCAATGTTCACTAGTCCTTCTCGTTTGAGCTAAATTATTCTGAATCAGCAGGATTATCAGCCTCAGTTGCTGGCGTTTCAGTTGGTGTTACGTCAACTGAATCACTAGCTGGGGCATCAATCGCCGCATCCTCCGGTTGATCATCCGCAGTGGCATCATCGATGACGTCTGGTTCTGGATCAACCTTCGCCATTGTCGCCACTTTACCGCCATCATCTAAGCGAATCAAACGAACCCCTAAGGTTGCCCGGCCAGTCTGTGAAACTGTCGCAATATTAAAGCGAATCATGACCCCATGATCGGTCATTACCATAATATCTTCAGTCCCTTCAACCGTCGTTAAACCGGCTAAGGAACCATTCTTTTCGGTCACGTTGGCTGTCTTAATCCCTTTACCACCACGTCCCTTAATTGGGTAATCAAGTGCTGGCGTCTGCTTACCATAGCCCTTTTCGGTAATGATAAAGACCTTGCTGTCAGGTTTAAGAATATCGAAGCCGATGACAAAATCATCATCACGTAAGCGAATCCCACGCACCCCAGCAGCTGTCCGGCCCATTGAGCGAACCGTTGTTTCATCAAAACTAACAGCGTAACCAGCATGGGTTCCGATAATCACGTTTTGGTGACCATCAGTAATCGTAACCCCAATCAATTCATCGTCGTCTTTCAATGTAATGGCTTTTAGCCCATTACTCCGAATATTGGCGAATTCTTGTACCGGAGTCCGCTTGACAACCCCTTTAACGGTCGTGAAGAACAAGAACTGTTCACTCTCACTGGCATCGCCGGAAACGTTGACCACGGCTTGGATCTTTTCACCAGAGTTAACCCCCAGTAAATTAATCACCGGAATCCCCTTGGCCGTTCGACCATATTCAGGAATCTCGTAAGCCTTCATCCGGTAAACTTTCCCCGCATTCGTGAAGAATAACAAGACGTCATGTGTAGAAGTCGTTAAGAGGTGCTCAATAAAGTCATCATCATGGACATCCATCCCTTGAATACCACGACCACCACGATGTTGTGACTTGAATTCGGTGGTTGGGAGGCGTTTAACGTAACCATTATGCGTTAACGTCACAGCGACTTCTTCCTCTTCAATCAAGTCTTCATCTTCAAGGCTCAAAACTTCCCCAATCATGAGTTCAGTCCGCCGGTCATCGCCAAATTTACGTTGAATTTCAAGTAATTCTTCGTAAATAATTTGGTTAATGCGTTCTTTGCTAGCCAAAATGGCTTTGTAGTCCGCAATCGACTTGACCAAGTCTTGATATTCATTCTCAATCTTTTCACGTTCCAAACCAGTTAACCTTACCAGCCGCATATCTAGGATGGCTTGTGCTTGCTTATCTGACAAGCCATAGTTATCCATCAACTGGTTCTTAGCAATTTCACTCGTTTGTGATTGTCGAATAATGGCAATAATTTCATCAATATGATCTAACGCAATTCGTAACCCTTCCAAGATGTGAGCCCGAGCTTGGGCCTTCTTTAAATCGAATTGGGTCCGACGCCGAATCACATCTTCTTGATGTTCCAAATAATAGATTAAGATTTGCTTCAAGCTTAAGACTTTAGGTGCCCCTTTAACGATAGCTAGCATGTTAAAGCCAAAGTTAGTCTGCATCAACGTCATCTTGTACAAGTTATTTAAAACGACGGACGCACTGACGTCCCGCCGAATATCAATCACCATCCGCATCCCTTCACGGTCACTTTCATCGTTGATATCAGTGATACCTTCGATTTCTTTGTCCCGTGCTAAACCGGCAATACGTTCGATTAACTTGGCTTTGTTCACCATGTAAGGTAATTCATTAACAATAATGCGTTCCTTACCGTTCTTTTGTTCTTGAATATCCACTTTGGCGCGAATAATAATATTCCCGCGACCCGTTTCATAAGCTTTTCGAATCCCGGATTTCCCCATCACAATCCCACCAGTTGGGAAATCTGGACCTGGGACAGCTTCCATCAAGTCAGCTGTCGTCACATCCGGATTATCCATCAACATATGGATGGCAGAGATAACTTCCGTTAAGTTATGCGGTGGAATATTGGTCGTCATTCCGACCGCAATCCCAGTTGCCCCGTTTACTAATAGGTTTGGAAAACGAGCCGGCAATACTTCTGGTTCTCGTTCGGTATCATCATAGTTAGGTTGCCATCTAACCGTGTCTTTATTAATATCCCGGAGCATTTCAACGGCAATTTTACTCATCCGGGCTTCGGTATACCGCATGGCTGCGGCGCTATCGCCATCGACAGAACCAAAGTTCCCATGACCATCAACTAGCATGTACCGGTAGCTAAAGTCTTGGGCCATCCGCACCATGGATTCATAAATAGCCGAGTCCCCATGGGGATGATATTTCCCCATGACATCGCCGACAATTCTGGCTGATTTTTTGTATGGTTTTTCAGGGGTAACACCTAATTCACTCATCCCATAAAGGATTCGCCGGTGAACGGGTTTTAGACCGTCTCGTACATCAGGTAAAGCCCGCGCCACAATAACACTCATGGCATAGCTCAAAAACGACGTTCGCATCGTCTTGGACAGATTCACATCGGTTATCCGATTTGGTAATTCTGCTTCAGCCAAATCTTTCATCCTCCTTCATCTACGCTTGCCAATTATTTCCCGGGCAATTATCGGTTTGCTTAGACGTCCAAATCTTGGACGAACTTCGCATTATCTTCAATAAATTCACGTCGTGGTTGGACATGATCACCCATCAGCATTGAGAAGACGCCATCTGCATCGGCGGCATCTTCATCCCGCACTCGGAGTAAGCGACGCTTTTCAGGGTCCATCGTCGTTTCCCACAGTTGTTCAGCATCCATTTCCCCTAACCCTTTGTACCGTTGCACAACGGGTTTTGGTGATGGCGCTAATTGCCCCATGACTTCACTCAACTCTTCGTCCGAATCAATATACCGCACAAATTTACCTTGGCGAACTTGATACAACGGTGGTTGCGCAATGTAGACGAAGCCAGCGTCAACTAATGGCCGCATGTAACGGTAGAACAACGTTAGTAATAACGTCCGAATATGGGCACCATCAACATCGGCATCGGTCATGATAATTAATTTATGGTAGTTAGCCTTGCTTAAATCAAAGTCACCACCAAAACCGGTGCCCATCGCGGTAAACAAGGATCGAATTTCTTCATTGGCTAAAATCTTATCAATGCTAGCCTTTTCAACATTTAAAATTTTACCCCGAATTGGCAAAATTGCTTGCGTCAACCGTGAGCGGCCTTGCTTAGCAGAACCACCGGCGGAATCCCCTTCGACAATGAATAATTCACTGATTTTAGGATCTTTACTTGAGTTATCAGCTAATTTACCAGGTAAATTGCTGATTTCTAGCCCACTCTTTTTCCGTGTAACTTCCCGCGCTCGTTTGGCAGCAACGCGGGCTTTAGAGGCCAGTAACCCCTTATCCACGACTTTGCGCCCGATACTAGGGTTTTCCATCAAATATTTATTGAAATGTTCTGAGAACAACCGATCAACGGCAGCTCGCGCATCCGAGTTCCCTAATTTGGTCTTCGTTTGGCCTTCAAATTGTGGATCCGGATGCTTCACACTAACAACGGCGGTCATACCTTCACGGACATCTTCCCCTGATAAGTTAGCCTCGTTATCTTTTAATAAGTTGTTCTTTCGCGCATAGTCATTAATAACCCGCGTTAGAGCCCGCTTAAAGCCTTCTTCATGGGTCCCACCTTCGTAGGTATGGATATTATTCGTAAAGGTCATTAAATTACTGTGGTAGTCATCCGTATACTGTAAGGCCACTTCCACAGTAATCCCATTTTGGGCTCCTTCCACATAAATCGGTTCGGGGAATAACACCGTTTTATTCTTATCCAAGTATTCAACATAGTGCCGAATCCCACCTTCGTACAAGAAATCTTGTTCCGTAGGTTTTTCCGGGCGTTCGTCACGAATCGTAATCTGTAAGCCCTTGTTTAAGAAGGCCAGTTCCCGGATCCGCGTCGTTAAAATACTAATATCATATTCCGTTGTTTCACGGAATATATCAGCATCTGGTAAGAAGTGCACGATTGTCCCATGAGCATCCGCTGGTGCGGTATCAACAACTCGCATGGCGGTTTGAACCTTACCACGCGCAAAATCCATGCCGTAGACTTTCCCATTCCGAATAACCTTAACATCGAGTTCTGAAGATAAGGCATTCACAACGGAAGCCCCAACCCCATGCAGACCACCGGAAACTTTATATCCGCCACCGCCGAATTTACCACCGGCATGTAAAATTGTGAAGACTGTTTCCAAAGCCGGTTTCCCTGTTTTCTTTTGGATATCAACTGGAATTCCCCGACCATTATCGGTCACCGTGACACTATTATCCTTTTCAACGGTCACATGGATTTCGTTGGCAAAACCTGCTAAGGCTTCATCAATCCCATTATCCACAATTTCCCAAACAAGATGATGGAGACCCTGACTACTTGTCGTCCCGATATACATTCCTGGCCGTTTCCGGACAGCTTCAAGACCTTCCAAGACCTGAATCTGGCTCGCATCATATTCACGAGCACGTTCAAGTTTGGTTTCTTTTTCATTTTCGGTCAATGCGGTTCCTCCTCATGTAAAATGCCATGGCTAACTTCAAATACTTTGGGTTGCTTAATTAATTTACGGGCCACCCCATCCAAACTCGGGGTAGTCAAAAAGGTTTGTACCTTATCTTGGATAGCGGTCAACAAATGGGTCTGCCGTGCCGCATCTAATTCTGATAAAACATCATCCAATAATAAAACTGGATACTCACCAGTCTCAGCTTTCATCAGATCAATCTCAGCTAGCTTAACTGATAATGCCGTCGTCCGTTGTTGGCCTTGTGACCCAAAAGTCTGCACGTTTTTGCCGTTCACACTAAACTGCAGATCGTCTCGATGCGGCCCTAGTAACGTCGTCCCTTGAAAGATCTCTTTAGCTTGTTGTTGTGCATACAATTGCTGTAACGCCGGATAGAGCTGTTCAACCGTCGTCAGCGTTGCCTCAAGTTGCGTTTTGTAATGAAAGCTCAGCTGCTCTTGATTTTGCGTAATTTCGGCATGAACTACCTGGGCCCAGCGCTCCAGCTGTTTTAACAATTCTAGCCGCTTGGCAATAATTTCTGCCCCAAATGCAGCCAGCTGATCGGATAATACTTCTAAATAAACTTTATCTTTCGCTTGATGATGATGTAACTGCCGTAAATACTGATTACGTTGCTTCAAGATAGCGCGGTACTGGCTGAGATTATAAAGATACTTCGGACTCATCTGTCCAAATTCCATATCCATAAATCGGCGGCGTATGGCCGGCGCTCCTTTCACAATCGATAAATCCTCCGGCGCGAAGACAATCACATTCAAGTTGCCAATATATTGCGATAACTTTGCTTGTTCTAAATGATTAACTTTGGCCCGTTTGCCGCGCCGACCCAATTCTAATTCTAGTGGTAAGCTACCGGTCGTCTTATGTAACCGACCCTTTAAAGTGGCGGTCGTGGTTTCCCAGCGAATGAGCTCTTTGTCATTAGCGGTTCGATGACTGCGTGTTAAGGCCAACACATAAATCGCTTCTAACAGGTTTGTCTTGCCTTGCGCATTTTTACCTAATAAGACGTTCGTACTCGGACTAAAGCTCACTGCCAAATCCGGATAGTTGCGAAAATCATGTAATTCTAAATTCTCTAAGTACATCTAATCAGTCGTTTCTGTCTGATTTGAGCGTATAAAAAATGACCCATTGTCGGCAATGTCAATCGTGTCACCGGGATACAACTTTCGGCCACGCCGATCATCGGGTTCATCATTAACCAAAACATCTACTTCTTGTAAGAACCACTTGGCTTGACCACCGGAACTGATGATGGCCTCTTCTTTTAATAATTGGCCTAAAGTAATAAAAGGCGTATCAATTTGTACTGGCTTTTTCATAACTATCACCTACCTAACCTTTCAATTACAAGCTTTCAAGCTTGACCGTTACCGGTTTTGGTCCACTCTTCAACAGGTTACATTATACTTGTTTTTCGCACAAAATTCAATTTATAACCGCGTTCAGAGCCATTTTAAGCCGATTTAAGTAAAACTAATGTCGGGGTACTAACCCCGGGGTAAATTTGCTAGGATTTGAAAAAATCGCTTATTTTCGCAAAATCACTGTTTTTTTAACCGTTAAAATCAGGATAAATTGGGTTGATTAAAACTAACGGTTAGTTGCTCAGGGCTTTCTTTTCACCTTAATGTGTCTAAATTATATAACTTGCATAAAACCAGCCTTGCTTTCAAATAACGGTAACTCCAAAAGTTTCATCACGTTTCATCCTTGCTATAGCTTGATTATATTGACCCGAGCTGATTAAAAAAAGTGCGCCAATTCATACCGAATTGGCGCACTTTTAGTTACTTTTGTATATTTATTCAACCAAATTAAAACGTCCGCACTGGTGTAATCAATTGAATAAAGTTTTCGCCTTCTTCAGTTGGCACCAGCGTAAAGGGTCGTAACGCCATCGTGAATGAAATCTTAATCATGGCTTGACCGAATGAGTGCAAAGCTTCTTTCATGTAATCGGGATTAAATGAAATTTCGAGTTCTTCCCCCGTCAATTCAGCAGGTTGTAATTGTTCCGTGACTTCCCCTACATCGGGTGAATTTCCAAAAATCGTGATGGTTTTATCACTGGGGTTGACGGAAAGACGAACAACGTTATTGCGACTTTCATGTGACAGTAAGGAAGCTCGTTCAATTGCTGCGGATAACGCAGGCGCTTCGATTTCAACTGTCGTATTTGAGTCTTTGGGAATTAGCCGCGACGTATCGGGATAATTTCCTTCCAACAAGCGGGAATAAAACGACGTGTTACCAAGCACGAAGAGCACTTGGTTTTCTGACAACCGCATTTGAACATCTGGGTTGTCATCACCAATCATTCGTGACAATTCAGTTAAACTTTTTCCGGGAATAATCACATCATAGTTGGCATTATTGGCTGCTGGTAATTTGATTTTACGTTGACTCAAGCGGTGTGAATCGGTAGCGACGGCTAAAAATTCACCATCAGCTAAGATAAAGTGAATCCCAGTTAAGATGGGCCGACTTTCTTGATTAGAAACCGCAATAACCGTTTGACCAATAAGTTCCTTGAAGACATCGCCGGCCAACGTAATCGTATTAGTCGTATCAATTTCTGGTAAATGTGGATAGTTATCAGGATCTAAACCATTAATGGTGAATGAAGCTGCTCCTGAAGTGATTTGTGTTTGAAACCCTTCGGCAACGGTTACAGTCATCGTGGTTTCTGGTAATTTTTTAACGATTTCACTGAAAAAACGGGCTGGTAAAACGATTGAACCTGCTTCTTCAACGACTAACGTATTGTTATCATCATTGGCTGGAATCGTGGTTTCAATTGAAATATCGGCGTCACTCCCAGTTAAGGTAATGGCTTCCGTAGCCACGTCTAATTTTAGTCCCGTTAAAATGGGAATCGTGGTTTTTGATGAGATGGCACGTTGAACATTGTTTAATTCTTTAATAAAGGCCGATCGATTAATCGTGAACTTCATAATAAATCCTCTCTTCTTTGCTGATGCGGGTTTAATATAGATTAGTTATAAAAGATAGTAGTACTAGTAGAGCAGTGGATACTGTGGAAAAATAGGTAGAACCCTTGTAGCAATCGAGTTTTCCACATGTGCATAAGCTGTGGAAAACTTTTTGACTTAAGTTAGTTTATCCACACTAGCCATTTAGCTGACTTTTGAGATCGCCGATGGCTTGCTGTAAATCAGGATCAGTTTTTAAGGCGGCCGCAATTTTATCATAAGCATGAATGACCGTGGTATGATCTTTGCCACCGAACTCGTTGCCAATCCGGGGTAGGGAACTATCCGTTAATTCACGGGATAAATACATTGCTATTTGGCGCGGCGTCACAATTTGTTTGTTCCGCTTCTTACCTTTTAGCTCCGTCATTGTGACGTGATAATATTTAGCCACTTTTTCCTGAATAATGGGAATTGAAACCTCGGATAGTTTACTACTAAGGTTGAGACTTTTGAGGGCGTCGGCGACTAGACTGGTGGTAATTGGTGACTGGTTTAGTTGCGAATAAGCCTGAACACGAGCCAAAGCGCCCTCGAGTTCACGGACATTAGAGTCAATCTGCCCGGCAATATAACTGAGCGTATCGTCCGGAATATTGATGCCCTCTAAATCGGCTTTATTCCGTAAAATGGCAATTCGTGTTTCGAGGTCAGGTGGGGTGATATCAACGGACAAGCCCCATTTGAACCGGGAAACTAAGCGATCTTGTAATTTAGGAATCTCGTTAGGCAAGCGATCGGAAGTTAACACAATTTGTTTATCATCTTCATATAATGCATTAAATGTATGGAAGAACTCTTCTTGTGTGGCTTCTTTATTAGCGAAGAATTGAATATCATCAACAAGTAGTAAATCAACACTCCGATATTCTTCGCGAAATGATTCTTGTGTTCCAGTTTGAATGGAATTAATCAAGTTGTTGGTAAACGCCTCACTCGTGACATACTTAACCTTGCTATTAGGATTTGACTCGAGTAATTTGTTACCGATAGCGTGCATTAAATGGGTTTTGCCTAACCCAACACCCCCATAGAAAAACAACGGATTATACATATTACCAGGTTCTTCAGAGACCACCAAGGCTGCGGCATGAGCCATTTGGTTCCCCTTACCAATGACGAAGCTGTCAAATGTATATTTCGGGTTGAGTTTCGTTTCCCGCATAAATGTGGGGGTAGTTGCGGCGACAGGTGCGTCACTAGCAACGTTACCGGTAGTAGCAGCTTGCGATTTTTTCGTAAGCTGCTGACGTTCTTCCTCGGTTATCATCACCGGCGTAATCTGCTCATTAGTCGCTTGGAAAGCATAATCTGAAAATTTAGCCGCCAAGTTATTTTCCCAATAATCACGATGAAGTTTTGTGGGGACTTCAATCGTCATTTGCGAATTATTGAGCTGGAGTGGTTTCGCCGGTTCGACAAACGTTTGAAAGGTAATCGATGAAAGATCACTTTTCATGGAGAACTTAATGATATTCCATAAGTCATTACGTTCCAGCACGTGGATACCCCTTTTCTTAAAAAACGTAATTCTATTTTAGCATGAACATCGTGAGTTTTCCACAGGGGGTGCGTGAGTTGTTAAAATAAATCACACCCTGTTTTTAAAGTTATGCACAAGCTGTCAAAAAAGCGACGAATAATTTAAAAATCGGTAGTTGTCCACAGTGACGTGTTTGGAATTGAGTGTATTATAACAGCGTTTATAGAAGTTATACACACAAAAAAATAACCCTGTGGAAAACTAATGCACACCCCGTGAATTTGTCGACAAGTCGGTGCATAAACTGGGGACAAGAAAAATGGCAGCTGGTTCATCCACAAGTGTTTTGCACCAAACTTGAGATCATCGCTAAGGTGCTAAAAAGGATAAAATCAAGGCGTGCATTGTGACTGGCAAGCCGGTCGTAAAAGGATAAAAACAAGATAGTGGTTTTCAAATAAGGTTATTTATGCTATAGTATTCAGGAAATGCATTTAGATATAGACTGCGTTTTGAAAATAACGACTTAATCGACTTGATTCATGTCATTAGATTGAAGGAGGATTTGTAATGAAAAGAACTTACCAACCAAAGAAACGTCATCGTCAACGCGTGCACGGTTTCCGCAAACGCATGAGCACTAGCAGTGGTCGTAAAGTGTTAGCTCGTCGACGTCAACGAGGCAGAAAAGTATTGTCTGCATAGGCCACTGATAATCAGTGGCTTTTTCTTTACAGTCCTGAACCGCGTTTAGGTTCAGGACTGTAAAGTTGTGTAGCAATTCGCTCAGGTGAGCTTGAGCGCACACATGGAGATGGATTATGCGAAAATCATATCGGGTAAAAAAAGAAACTGAGTTTCAGCAAGTTTTTGAGACCCGCAACTCGTATGCCAATCGTCAATTTGTCATTTACGTTTTGGAGAAACCGGAGCAGCCACATTTTCGGGTCGGTATTTCAGTCGGTAAAAAGATTGGAAACGCCGTTGCTCGTAATTGGGTGAAACGCCGGATTCGGCAATCAATTACCGAGTTAAAGCCGCAACTTAAACAAGATGCGGACTTCCTCGTCATTGCCCGACCAGCCGTTGCCGGCAAGTCGCAAGCCGAAACCAAAGCTTATCTAAGCCATGCGCTAAAGCTAGCGCACCTGCTGGACAATGATTAAAGTGAGGACATTCGTTTGAAAAAGTACAGAAAAATACTGGCGATGTTGGCCGTACTGGCACTAGTGCTGGTTTTATCGGGGTGTAGCAATACGCCGATTACGGATAAGAGCACTGGGTTTTGGGATGGCTGGATCATCTTGAACTTCTCACGGGCGATTATTTGGCTATCACAGTTGTTCGGTCATAGTTATGGTTTAGGGATTATTGCCTTTACCATTATTATTCGGATTGTGATCCTACCATTGATGGTCTTCCAAACTCGAAGCATGGTTGCAATGCAAGAGATCCAACCGCAGATGAAGGCGCTGCAAAAGCAATACTCATCACGCGATATGGAAACGCAGCAAAAGCTCCAAGCCGAGATGAAGAAGCTCTATTCAAAGTATGGGGTTCATCCGATGGCCAGCATGTTGCCGTTACTAGTGCAAATGCCGGTTCTGATTGCCTTGTATCAAGCCATTTGGCGGACACAAGTCTTGAAGAGCGGGACGTTCTTATGGTTACAACTTGGGAGCAAAGACCCGTATTATATCTTACCAATCTTAGCGGCGCTCTTTACGTTCGCTAGTTCATGGTTGTCGATGAAGTCACAACCAGAACAAAATGGTATGACCACGTCTATGACATACTTGATGCCGTTAGTAATCTTAATTACAGCTATCAATGTGCCATCAGCGTTGTCATTATACTGGGTGATTTCTAATGCGTTCCAAGTTGGTCAAACTTTACTACTTCAAAACCCCTTCAAGATTAATCGCGAACGGGCGGCGAAGAAGCAAAAAGAACGTGAGCGGACGCAAGCGCTTGAAAAAGCTAGAAAACGCGCAATTCGGAATCATAAACGTTAAATGTAAGTTGGACCTGCCGATTGGTGGGTCTTTTTTTGTGGGATTTTTTAATAGTAGTGGTCGTGATATGCATTTTTACCAAGCAGTCAAAATGATAAATGTGATGGCAACTTGGTCAATTGACCGGAAGCAACACGAGTGGGAGATGAGAATGCTATAATGAATGCAGGTATTTTTATCGAGGAGGAAATCGTATGACAGTATTTGAAGGTAATACCGTCGAGGACGCGGTTGCAGCTGGTTTAAAACAATTGGCACGGACGCGTGATCAAGTCACCATTGAGCTTGTAACAGCGCCTAAGAAGGGCTTTTTAGGCATTGGCAAGCAAGCGGCGCAAGTCCGGTTAACCGTGAAGCCCCAAGCAGCGCCTAAGCCTAAGGTCACTACAACACCAGCGAAAAAGCCAGTCCAAGCTAAAGCGCCAGTGAAGCCAGTAGCCAAGCGTGTGGTGAAAGTAGCACCAAAGGTGACTAAAGCTAAAACACCGACACCAAAGCCAGCGGTCACGCAACCGCAACCGACACCGGCAAAATCAGTAACGCCGGAAAAAACACCGGCCCAAATTGCGGCCCGGCAAGCAGCCAATGAGCAAGCGGTCCGTGATTTAAGTGCCTACTTATTAAAGATTGTGAAGCAGTTAGGGATTACGGCGGACTTAGATGTTGATTTTGGCAATCGCTATGCTCTCTTGAACTTTGATACGGTGAAGCAAGGTTTATTGATAGGGAAACATGGGCGTACAATTAATGCATTACAAGATTTAGCACAAGTCTACATGAATCATCACGGGGCCTCCCATGTTAATGTGAGCCTAGATGTTGACGATTATCGTGAACGGCGTGCAGAGACTTTACAGCGATTAGCTGAGAATACGGCGCGTGAAGTTATTGCGACGGGCAAACAAGTTTTCCTAGATCCGATGCCATCCTTTGAACGGAAACTCATTCATGCGGAATTAGCTGATAACCATCACGTCACCACTTTTTCAGCGGGCCGTGATCCGCACCGGGCCGTGGTTGTGGCGATTCGGAAGTAGGACTGTTGCGGATGCAAACAGGCGTTTGACAAACCGCAAATGAGCTATTATAGTATAGGTATTAATCATTCTTATCTTTTAGATAAAGTAGTCAAAGTGCTTTATCCACGCTTTAAGGTGGCGTGGACTAGGCACTTTTTTTCTGCATTTTAGGACATATTGTTAACTAATTGTAAGTGAAATTTGGTATGGTATTTGAGACGGTAAAGCGTTCCAGACACGTTTAGAAAGGACCTGAAGGTATGGCAGTAACCACAGAATTTGATACAATCGCAGCAATTTCAACGCCACCTGGTGAAGGGGGGATTTCGATTATTCGCGTGAGCGGTGATCAGACCTTAGACGTCATTGCACAGATTTTCAAGGGCAAGGATCTTAGTCAGGTCCACACTCACACGATTAACTATGGGCATATTATTGACCCAGAAACCCATCAAGAAATTGATGAAGTCATGGCTTCCGTGATGCGGGCTCCCAAGACGTATACGCGTGAAGATGTCATTGAAATTAACTGTCACGGTGGTTTGGTCGCGACTAATGAAATTTTACAATTGATTTTGAGTCATGGTGCGCGGATGGCTGAACCTGGTGAATTTACCAAACGGGCCTTTCTTAATGGCCGGCTGGACTTGTCACAGGCCGAAGCCGTGATGGATTTGATTCGGGCTAAGACTGATAAATCCATGAAGGTGGCCTTAAATCAGCTTGATGGAGATCTTTCTACCTTGATTCGTCACTTACGTCAAGATATCTTAGACGTGTTAGCGCAAGTCGAAGTGAATATTGACTATCCCGAATATGATGCCGTTGAAGCAATGACGACTAAGATGCTAAAAGAAAAAGCAACCGAAGTCGGCCAAAGTATTGGTCAGTTACTCGCCACGGCGAAGCAAGGTAAAGTCTTGCGTGAAGGCCTGGCAACGGCGATTATCGGCCGGCCGAATGTGGGTAAGTCGAGTTTATTGAACCACTTACTGCACGAAGATAAAGCGATTGTCACGGATGTCGCTGGGACAACGCGTGATGTGATTGAAGAATATGTCAATGTGCGCGGTGTGCCGTTGAAGTTAGTCGACACGGCTGGGATTCGTGATACGGATGACAAAGTCGAAAAAATCGGTGTTGAACGCAGTCGTAAAGCGATTGGGGCCGCTGACTTGGTCTTATTAGTTCTCGACAATAGCCAACCATTGACACCCGAAGATGAACAGTTATTACGTGATACGGCGGCTTCTAAACGCATCGTTATCTTGAATAAGACTGATTTGCCAGCGAAATTGGACCAAACGGCCTTATTAAAAGTGGTTGATGCCAGCGACGTGCTAAACATGTCTGTGTTACAACAAGCAGGCGTCGATGAGCTGGAGCAACGAATTGCGAAGATGTTCTTCCATGAAGGCATCGAAAGTAGTCAAAATACGGTCATGGTTACCAATGCTCGGCATATTGGCTTGTTAAATCAAGCCAAGCAAGCCTTGCAAGACGTTCAGACTGGGATTGCCACAGGGATGCCGGTGGACCTAGTTCAAATTGACATGACTCGTTGTTGGGAATTTCTCGGTCAAATTACCGGGGATAGTTATGAAAATGAATTATTAGATCAATTATTTAGCCAGTTCTGCTTAGGCAAGTAGCCGGTACGGAGGAAAAGAATAATCATGACAGAAGTAAAGGAATATACTGGCCGCGACTATGATGTCATTGTCGTTGGGGCCGGCCATGCGGGCGCTGAAGCGGCGTTAGCGGCTGCCCGGATGGGTAATCGCACCCTTTTAATGACGATTAACTTGGATATGGTAGCTTTCATGCCTTGTAATCCGTCAGTTGGTGGTCCGGCCAAAGGAATTGTCGTGCGTGAAATTGATGCGCTTGGTGGCGAAATGGGTCATAACATCGATAAGACGTACGTTCAAATGCGGATGCTAAATACGGGTAAAGGTCCAGCTGTCCGGGCTTTGCGGGCCCAAGCAGATAAGCATGCTTATCATTCTGAAATGAAGCATACCATTGAACAGGAACCCAACTTGACGTTACGCCAAGGTATTGTTGATGGCTTAATCGTTGAAGATGGTGTCTGCGAAGGCGTTATTACCAATACTGGTGCGCGCTATCGGGCTAAGAGTGTGGTGTTGACCACTGGGACAGCAGCTCGTGGCAAGATTATTATTGGCGAATTGATGTACTCATCGGGTCCGAATAATTCGCAACCCGCGATGAAGTTATCAGAAGATTTGGAACGGCTTGGTTTTGACCTTGAACGGTTCAAGACAGGAACCCCACCACGGGTTGATGGGACGACCATTGATTATAGTGTGACTGAAGAACAGCCTGGGGATAAGGATCCGCATCATTTTAGTTTTGAAACTAAAGATGAAGATTACATTGACTTAAAGCATCAGCTCTCATGTTGGTTAACTTATACGAACGAAACGACCCATCGGATTATCCGAGAAAATCTTGACCGTGCTCCGATGTTTACCGGGGTGATTGAAGGGGTTGGGCCACGGTATTGCCCATCAATTGAAGATAAGATTGTGCGGTTTGCTGATAAGAAACGGCATCAGTTGTTCTTAGAACCAGAAGGACGCAACACGGATGAATGGTACGTTCAAGGCCTTTCAACATCAATGCCAGAAGAAGTGCAACAACGGATTTTGCATTCAATTAAAGGTCTCGAAACGGCTGAGATGATGCGGCCCGGTTATGCTATTGAATATGATGTGGTAGCGCCCTATCAATTAAAGGCCACGCTAGAAACGAAACGGGTTAAGAATCTTTATACGGCTGGTCAAACCAATGGGACTTCCGGCTATGAAGAAGCTGCTGGTCAAGGGCTGATTGCCGGGATTAATGCTGGGTTACGGGCTTTAGACCGGGGTCAATTGACCTTGAAGCGCAGTGATGCATATATTGGGGTCATGATTGATGACTTGGTGACTAAGGGAACGAATGAACCTTATCGCTTATTGACGAGTCGGGCGGAATACCGGTTAATCTTACGGCATGATAATGCCGATTTACGGTTAACAGATAAGGGCCGGGAACTTGGGCTCATTAGTGATGACCGTTATGCTGCTTTTGAAGCTAAAAGAACCGCAATTGAAAATGAACTTGACCGTTTAGGCAAGATTAGAATTAAACCGAATGCTGCCGTCAATCAATTTTTACAGGAGCATCATTCAGGTGAATTAAAAGATGGCGTATTAGCGGCTGATTTCTTGAAACGACCAGAAGTGAGTTATGCTGATTTGATGACCTTTATACCAGCACCTGAAACACCTTTAGAACGGCATATTATTGAACAAGTTGAGATTCAAATCAAATATGCGGGTTACATTAAGAAGGCTGAGGAACAGGTTGATCGCTTGAAAAAACTAGAAGCTAAAAAGATTCCAGACCGGATTGATTATGATGCAATTGATGGATTAGCCACAGAAGCCCATCAAAAATTAAAGAAGATTCAACCAACGACGATTGCACAGGCTTCACGAATCAGTGGCGTTACGCCCGCTGATATTGCGATTTTGAGTGTTTATATTCAACAAGGTCGGATTGCCAAAGTTGCGAACTAATTGATTTTAACAATGAAATAACGAACTTGAGCTTGGAGAAAATCCAAGCTCTTTTTTGATGCAAACTTAGCAGATTGAGGCTGAGAGCGTTATCGCCACTCAAGGTTAGGGGCATGGGGTTCTTTATAATTTGTAAAAAGCATTAGAGATTAACGGACAAGTTTACTTAATTGGATTATACTTATTAAAAGTATTTAAGGCGGGGATAAGGGAGCAGTGTTGATGAAAACTTTCAAAAATATCATGAGCTGGATATTACCGATTGTAGTGGGATTATTGATTGCAACGGTCATTCGCCATTTTGTATTCACGATGGTGCGGGTCGATGGGCCGTCAATGGAACCTAATCTCGAGAATAATGAGCGGGTGGCGGTTGTGAAGACCGCCAAGATTCAGCACCTGAGTGTGATAGTCTTTAATGCTTATAAGGTTGATCCGGATGCATCATCTAAGACAGTTAAGTATGTGAAACGCGTGATTGGGATGCCAGGGGATACCGTTAGTTCTAGGGATGGTAAAGTCTATGTTAACGGTCATGCCATTAAACAAGGTTTTATTAGTCAGTTTGAACGGACGCAAGGTACGGGAAATTGGAGTTTGGCTTCAATCTCGAATAAGAATAGTTGGGCCATTCCCGCAACCAAAGTTCCTAAAAATTCGTATTTTGTTCTGGGGGATCATCGTTCGGTCTCAAATGATAGTCGATATTGGGGCTTTGTCCCGGCGAATAAAGTCTTGGGCGTGGTTAAAGTGCCAATTTGGGATACCAGTACGACGAAACGACATAATGTTAATGCCATTGGTTATTAAAGTAAACGGTGAACCTGGGGAGTTGTCCTGGGTTCATTTTTTTGCTTGGATTGCACTATGTTAGATGAATTTAAATAAATTAAACTGAAATAGTTTAGAAAAGTAAACAATTAGTTGGTTTGCATTGAATTTCCGTACTAACAAGGCTAAACTGATGGCAAGTTCATTTAATTGATAGCACTAAAGCAAACTAAGATCGGA
This sequence comes from Lactobacillus sp. CBA3605, assembly GCF_002970915.1. Classification (NCBI taxonomy): domain Bacteria; kingdom Bacillati; phylum Bacillota; class Bacilli; order Lactobacillales; family Lactobacillaceae; genus Lactiplantibacillus; species Lactiplantibacillus koreensis. The sequence goes on along the minus strand of NZ_CP027190.1, from coordinate 1,408,051 downwards.
GGTAATTCTGAATGAGTTTATTTGCTGAACGATTAAAAACAGCGATGCAACGAGCCCAAATGACATCGGCACAATTAGCTAAAGCGACTGGGATTGGGCGGTCTTCCATCAGTCAGTGGTTAAGCAGTAAATACGTGGCGAAACAAGATAAAGTCACGGCGTTAGCACAAGCGTTATCGGTTACGCCCGAGTGGTTATTGGGCACAGTTACTGTGGCATCAGGGCCAAAACAAATGACGCCTGAATTAGTCACATTATGGGAGCAGCTCGATGCGACGAATCAAAAGAAGTTACTTAAAAAGGCGCGTAAATTAGTACTTAAACAAGCGCCAACGGCCAAAACGAGTAAGCCAAAAGGTAAAAAGAAAAAAGCCAAAAAATAATGGCTTTTTACTAATCGTTTATTGCAGTCGTTCAGAATAGTCTAAGTTTAGCGCCGTCAACCTGAAGTAGGTGATGGCGTTTTTTGATTATCTGCGACGTCATTGTTGAAGTTTGTTTTTGTGCTTAGTTATTGAAGATTGAGTCAATCAATCGGGCCATTTTTCCCAATCTTTGGCCCAAATCAGTCCCATAACGCCTTCGCCAACGTGCACACCGACTACGGGGCCAATTTCGCTTTCGTCGATAGTTAAATCCGGGAAGCTTTGGATCAAATCGGCGGTCCACTCTGCTTGTAATTTAGGATTGTTGCCGTTTTCAATCGTCACACGCAAAGGATAGTCCGCAGCTGCAATAGCGGCGGCTAGCTTAGCTTTGATGGCCTGATAAGCACGACGCATTGTGCGTTCTTTTTCAATTGCTACAATTTTGCCATCCTCAAAGGTTAGCACGGGTTTAATCCGTAAGAGGTTACCCACTAAGCCGGAAGCGTTAGATAACCGGCCAGTCCGGACGAGGTGACTAAGGTTATCGACGACAAAGTAAACCTCAGTTGTTTCACGGAGTCGGTGAAGCTGCTCAATGACTTGTTCTGGCGTCTTGCCAGCGGCCACTAGTTTGGCTGCTAAAAGCGCCATGTAAGCTTCGCCAGCTGCGGTAATCAAAGAATCAAATGGATAGACTTTGATGTTGGTAACATTGGGCAGAAAACTTTCAAGGTTGGTGATAAAGCTGGTAATGCCTGAAGATAGATGAATACTAATGACATTATCGTAGCCTTCCGCAGCTAATTGGTCATACATTTGTTGCATTTGTCCCAACGTGACCTGCGTGGTGGTTGGCAGTTCGGGAGCTGTACGCATCCGTTCATAGAATTCTTTGGTCGTCATTTCAACGTTTTCTAAATAAGTTTGTTTACCGAAGATCACGGTAATTGGTACGACGTGGATATTGTACTTTTCGATATCCGCAGCTGATAAATAACTGGCACTATCGGTCACAATTGCTGTTCTCATTTTTCTCCTACTTTCAGGGTGAAAGATTTAGACTGTATTATACCGCTAGTCCGAGGGTGAAAGCTAGTTTTGCCAGGTTCAAATATTAAAAAAACAATCATTGATTGCGTGAAATTAAGACTTAGCGATTCTTGATGCTATTAGTTTGGTTGTATTCTGTTACAAAGACTCGCATAATAAAATAAATTATGGGGGAGGTTATGAAAACGATGGCAGTGATTCAAATTAAAACTGCAACGCAAGCTGACCGGACCGCCTTAGCACAGATTTATTTGGTTGATCGTCAGCAGGATTTTCCATGGGTGACGAATCCACGACTACAAGATTTTGACCAAGATAGTCGGGGTGAATTTGTTTTGGTGGCTTGGATTGATGGAAAAAGAGCGGGCTTTTGTTCACTTTATCGGTTAGCTAATTTTATTCATCTCTTATTTGTCGATCCAGCTTTTCGCCAATTAGGTGTCGGTGAAAATTTGCTGACTGAAATGCGACAATATGCCACCGAGCCAATGACATTAAAGTGTGTGATGGCCAACGAAGCCGCACTACGATTCTATGCGCAGGTTGGGTTTCAGATTGTTAAGGCCGACCGCGATGCTTTGCCACCCAACTACACATTAAGAGATACACATACTGAGCAATATGTGGCGTTAAACGTGGATTAATGCGCACAAACTGACTTTTGGCACCTTGATGGCAGATACTAAATAGTCGCTTCAAGAATTAGTTGTAAAAATTCTTGAAGCGACTATTCTTTTTATGCCATGCGTTTTAATGTTTCACGTGAAACATTATTTGTTTAGGCGATGATAATTTTCGTCAAAATAGTTACCGTTACGAACATCATCAGGCAGGCCAGCGTAAGGGGCTTCACTAATAACATCATCGTTATCTTGCCCAGCATCACCCATATAAGTAATAGTGGCGAATTCAGGAACGACTAGTTTTGGATAAGTCGCATACTTTTCACGAGCTGCTTCCATAACATCGATGTGGTCATTTTGGAAGGTAACGGTGATTTCAGGATGTTCTTGAACCCACTTAGGGAAGAAAATGGTACCGTTAACTTTCTTTTCGTTAGGCAAAAAGTCTAATGCAACGTCAGTTCCAGTTGGTTCGGTCCAAGCAACCTTATAAATACCTTCAGTTAGCATGACGATATTGGCTTCTTGGTCTTTGACCCAGCGACCAGCAACCATACCGCCATGAATACGATAGTCAACGGTATGGTCATTCTTTGCATACCATTCGTATTCCCAGCCGTTATCGTACGTATAAATAAAATGGGTACCTAAAAAGTCAGCTAAAGTTTTAAATGTTTTGGTCATTATTAAAGATCCTTTCAAAAGTGAAAATAAGTAAACTAAAACGTGTTATAAATTACATGTTTTAAACAACAAAGCTAGTGTATACTTAAGCTAAAGATTCGTCAAGGGGGTCCTACCAAATGGCGCAAAAAAATAAATTACAATTCATTATTCTTGGACTATTGAATCAACAACCATTGACTGGTTACGATTTAACAAAAGCATTTGATCATGAAATTGGTGAGTTTTGGCAGGCACAGCATAGCCAAATTTATCCGCAGCTAAAACGGCTTGAAACGCAAGGGGCCATTACGCATGAAATTACAATCAGTGGTGAAAAATTAGAGAAAAAGCTCTATCATATTACGCCGACTGGTTTAGCTTGGTTACGGGAGTGGATCAGTGTGGGCACCCCAGATTTAACAGCGACCAAGGATGAGTTTATCTTAAAATTATATTTCATCCAAACGAATCGTGACCCGCGTTTGCCAGAAATGTTAACGGAACAATTACAATTACATCAAACAAAATTAATGCATCTGCAAGCGCGACTAACGACGGTTTTTAAAGGCCGTCAACCGCAAACAACGACTTATGGTCATTACTTGATTTTGCAGCATGCGATTGGTCGTGAAACTTACTATGTTGATTGGCTTAAGCAGACTTTAGCGGCGTTACCGGTGAATCGGTAAGTCAATCTAAGAATACGATTGTTTGCGACACGTTGCCGCAGTGGAACTGGTATAATGACGATGGTAAGCAGCAATTTAATGAGGAGGTCATGTAGATGGATCAAAATGAGATTGATAAGCCCTTCGTTTATCGGCGGATTTTATTGACGGTGGATGAGGATGACACGACGTCTTCTGAACGCGCCTTTCGTTACGCGCTGACGTTAGCCCATGATTATAAGGTTACCTTGGGGATTGTGTCGGTCTTGGAGAGCGAAGATATTAATATCTTTGATTCGTTGACACCGTCGAAATTACAGGCGAAACGGAATCATGTGACGCAAGTTGTTCAAGATTACGTCAAGCTCGCCACCGAACGTGGGGTTCAAAATGTTGAACCGTTAGTTTACGAAGGTGGTGATGTGGATGACGTTATTTTGGACCAAGTCATTCCTGATTTTAAGCCAGATTTACTAGTAACAGGGGCCGATACTGAATTTGCCCATGCGAAGATGACGGCTGCCATTGGTCCCCGGCTAGCTCGAAAAGCGCCCGTTTCTGTGATTGTTGTTCGGTAATGGGGCGTCAAACACTTGAATAAATGACTTGAGTAGAGGATTGTCCGCAGTTTAGTTTCAGCGGACAATCCTTTTTTTGTTGTTTTCAGAGTCAGTTAAGCACGTAGTGGATTGTATAGTGAACAAATTACTTGTTATTGTCACTTTCGTATTGTTCCAATGCAGAAACTACAATATTTTCAAAGAGCATCTCCAAGGTTATGTTTTTCTCACGAAAAATGGGTCTCATTTTTATTAATAAATTAATAGAAAGGGAATTAAAACCGTTTTCACAATTCCAGAGTGTTTTATAGTTGATATTCATTGCTTGCGACAGTTCAGTGCGACTTATTGCGTTTTTTTTCCGTAATGTGATCAAATTCTTACCGATGAGTTGATCTAATTTATTAATACTATCTTTTTGTGTCATAAATATACTCTCCTGTATAAATGTCTTAGGGCCAATTTATTTTGGTCCTTGGACCATTGAATCTATTCTTAGTATAAATTATATTATAAATGTAATTAAAAACAATTTTAATATTTATACAGGAGGGAAAATTATCATGGAAAAAGATGCTTTGATCCAGTTTACGATTCCTACTGCCAGCGCAGTACGTATTAAGAGTCCCTACTCAGAGTCGAATAGTTATATTTGGCATGTATACGCTAATGTCCAGGATATACCAGATAATATTCCTACAGAAGTAAATCCAAGAAAGACGAATATGCACACCAAGGTTGCCACCATGATGGAAAATGGGTTAGAGAAAAATGACCACGCGTTTTATAAAAAAAATCGGGGTATCTTGCTGTCAGCTGAAAAAATAAGCAATGATATGGGAACGTTGAAAATTAGTATGGGGCATGATAATGATGATGATCGGAGTAAATACGGTATTCTAGATGGTGGTCATACGTACAGAGCTATTTTAAATAAACGCTCAGAGCTTGATCCTGACAACTTACAGTTCGTACACTTAGAGATCATGACGGACATTGGCGATATTGACGAAATGGCATCTGCTCGTAATAGTAGTATTCAAGTCAACGATAAAGCAATAGCTGAATTAGCTGGTAAGTTTGATTTTGTAAAAAATGCCATTAAAAAAGAAGCGTTTAAGAAACGTATTGCTTATAAGCAAAATGAAGCGGATAAAGATATTGATGCAGTTGATCTTGTACGCTTAATGTTTGCGATGAATCTTAAAAGGTATGCGGAAGGTTCTTTTAAACAACCAATTCAGGCATATAGTGGTAAAGCACAGGTATTAAAAGATTACTTAAGTGAATATGATAGAGCTGAAAAAAAAGAAAAATCTGATAATCCGTATGAAAAATTAGCAGTACTATTACCCGAAATCACCAAATTATATGATCGCATTGAGATAGATATGCCTAGTGTATATCGAAAAGCGAACAATAATGGACAGTTTGGACGAATTAAAGGTGTGGATACTAAGGGAGGAAAAACAAAATATTCAGAAGAAAAATTAGACTATCAAATATCAACAGGACTTATTTTCCCAATTTTAGGGGGATTCAGAGCATTAATTGAAGATGATGGCGACTCATTTAAATGGGCTGTTGATCCATTGGAAGTGTGGACTAAGGTAGCACCTAAGATGGTTTCAAATACTATATCAATGTCGCGTCAATTAGGTAATAATCCTCAAAGTGCTGGGAAAAGTATCCCTCTATGGGCGCAAAATTATGATACTGTTGCTACGGAAAAAATTAAATTATTGTATGTAAAAAGATAAGTATTTGAACCTCAACTACTTCTGTAAAACAGATTTGGTTGAGGCTTTTTTTGTGGACTTTGTGCAAAATAAAACTTTATTTTTAATGTGATCGGGACGGCTTAAAGCCCACCGGGTAAGGGCTGTGTAACTGTTGATATGAATTGATTTTAATAATCGAAAAAGACAGCGCTTGCATTTTTGCAGGAGTCCGTTATAATAATGTTTGTAAATTAATTCACAAAAGAATTGAATGGAGGAACATCTCATGATTAAAATTAAACCCAACGAAAAAAAGACCGCTGCTGAAACTGAAGTCGCTAAATTAGTGGCACGTTCACAAGCTGCATTAGCTGAATTGAAAACGTATACACAAACCCAAATTGATGATTTGTGTGAAAAGGTCGCCGTCGCCGCATTAGATAATCATATGAAGTTAGCCAAATTGGCCGTGGCAGAAACTGGCCGTGGGGTCGTGGAAGATAAAGCCATTAAGAATATTTATGCCAGTGAATACATTTGGAACAGTATTCGGCACGATAAGACCGTTGGTATTTTGAAAGATGATGCTGAAACGCAATTGATGGAAATTGCAGAACCGGTTGGGATTGTTGCCGGGGTTACCCCAGTCACTAACCCAACGTCAACGGTTGTTTTTAAAACGTTGATTTCATTAAAGGGCCGGAACACCATTGTTTTTGGGTTCCATCCGCAAGCACAAAAAGCGAGTGCCGAGGCTGCTCGGATTATGCAAGCCGCAATTAAGGCCGCTGGGGGGCCAGCCGATGCAATTTTATACATTGAACATCCTAGTATTGAAGCGACCAATGCCTTGATGCATCATCCTGCGATTGCAACGATTTTGGCAACTGGTGGACCTAGCATGGTCACGGCGGCGTATTCTTCTGGTAAGCCGGCGTTGGGTGTTGGCCCTGGGAATGGCCCGACTTATATCGAGAAGACGGCTGATATTCAACAGGCTGTGAATGATATTGTCTTATCGAAGACTTTTGATAATGGAATGATTTGTGCTTCAGAAAATAGTGCCATTGTGGATGCCGAAATCTATGATGCAGTGAAAGCTGAGTTTAATCGGTTGGGCTGTTACCTCGTGAAACCGCAAGAAGTCGCAGCTTTAAGCGATGCTGTGATTGATCCCGAACGTCATACGGTACGCGGGCCGGTTGCTGGGAAGACTGCTTATCAAATTGCTAAAATGGCTGGCTTGAAACAAGTCCCCGTTGATTGTCGGGTTCTAATTGCGGAGATTGATGGTGTCGGCGTTAATTATCCATTGTCTGGTGAAAAACTCTCGCCAGTGTTGACTTTGTACAAGGCCCAATCGACAGCCGCTGCTTTCAAACGAGCAGATGAATTATTGCATTATGGTGGTTTAGGGCATACTGCGGGTATCCATACCAAAGATGATGCCTTGGTTAAAGCGTTTGGACTCCAAATGCCGGCCTGCCGAATCTTAGTTAATACCCCATCTTCTGTGGGCGGTTTGGGCGATATTTATAACAACATGACGCCATCGTTAACGCTAGGTACGGGTTCATACGGCGGTAATTCTATTTCACATAATGTGACAGATATGGATTTGATTAATATTAAGACGGTCGCAAAACGCCGCAATAATATGCAGTGGGTGAAAATGCCACCCAAAGTCTATTTTGAACGCAATGCCGTCCAGTATTTGGAACATATGAGTGGTCTCAAAAAGGTTTTTATCGTTTGTGATCCTGGAATGGTTAAATTTGGGTATACGGATCGCGTAACGGCAGTCTTAAATCAACGGACTGAACCGGTCGATATTGATATCTTTTCAGAGGTCGAACCTAATCCTTCGACAGACACGGTGATTAAAGGGGTCGCACGGATGCAGGCGTTCCAACCAGATACAATTATCGCATTAGGTGGGGGCTCGGCAATGGATGCAGCTAAGGGGATGTGGCTCTTTTACGAACATCCCGAAACGTCATTTTTAGGGGCTAAGCAGAAGTTTTTAGATATTCGGAAGCGGACTTATCAAGTGCCAGCAGCGCATAAAGTAACTTATATTGGGATTCCAACAACGTCTGGTACTGGTTCAGAAGTTACGCCATATGCAGTTATCACGGATTCTAAGACCCATGTTAAATACCCAATTACTGATTACGCAATGCAACCAGATATCGCTATCGTGGATCCACAGTTTGTGGAAACGGTCCCTAAGCGAACAACAGCCTGGACGGGCCTAGATGTGATTACGCATGCAACGGAATCATACGTCTCAACGATGGCTTCTGATTTCACCCGCGGTTGGTCGATTCAAGCGCTACAATTAGCCTTTAAGTATTTGAAAGCCTCGTATGATGGTGATCAATTAGCACGTGAGAAGATGCATAATGCCTCGACTCTAGCTGGGATGGCGTTTGCCAATGCCTTTTTGGGAATTAATCATTCGATTGCTCATAAATTAGGTGGTGCATTCAACTTACCACACGGATTAGCGATTGCGATTACGTATCCGCAAGTCGTTCGCTATAATGCGGAAATCCCAACTAAGTTAGCGATGTGGCCTAAATATACGCACAATACAGCATTAGCGGACTATGCCAACATTGCGCGAGCCTTGGGGTTAGTTGGCAATACGGATGAAGAACTCAAAGAAAGCTTAGTGCAAGCGTATATTGACTTGGCGCATTCAATGGATGTCACGTTATCTTTGAAAGCGAACCGTGTTGAGAAAAAACAGTTCGATGCTAATGTCGATCAGTTAGCTGAATTAGCGTACGAAGATCAATGCACCACGGCCAATCCACGGGAACCTTTGATTAGTGAATTAAAGGCGATTATGCAACGTGAATGGGATGGTCAGGGAACTGAAAAATAAAAATTTGATCTAGGTTGATAGCTTTAGAAGATTATTAGCATTATGTGAGATCATCGTCACTTGCCTGATTTGGGCGGCGGTGATCTTTTTTTGTTTGGAAAGTTAATTGGTAACCTGAGCTAACGTTAGCAAATAGCAGTAAACGAGGTCATCCATTGATTTAAGGTTAAACCCGCTACAGCGTTCAAATTTATCAATGCGATACAGTAAAGTGTTGCGGTGTAAGAAGAGATGTGTGGCTGCTTGACGGACATTACCTTGAGTTTGGTAAAGTGCGATTATCAGCTGTTGGTTATCAGTATTCGCTAAGCAATCGTCCGCTAAGGTAGTTAATTCATGGCGGTGTAAAGTGGCTAGTTGAGGCAAGAGGCTATGACTAATAGTTCCGATTGCTTGTTTATGATCCTGATCAAATAATTGGCGTTCTATTTTACAATCATGTTAAACCGTATCTCAATTTGCATCATTTCGATTTGCCGGTTGAACTCTATGATAAATACGGTGGTTGGGAATCCAAGCATGTGGTGGACTTATTTGTAAAATTTGCGACTCAGTGTTTTAAATTGTTTGGAGACCGAGTTTATGATTGGTTCACATTTAATGAGCCTAAGGTTGTCGTTGATGGTCAGTACCTGTATGGTTGGCACTATCCTTGTTTAACGGATGGACCAAAGGCTGTTCAAGTTGCCTACAACATGAATTTGGCCTCTGCAAAAGCGATTGCGCGTTTCCATGAAATTTGTCCGGGAGCAACTAAGAAAATTGGTATTATTTTGAATCTGACGCCAGCCTATGCTGCCTCAGATGATCTTGCAGATGTTGCCGCAGCCGAGTTTGCAGAGTTATGGTCGAATAATCTTTTCTTGGATCCCGCCGTTTTAGGCCATTTCCCTAAAAAATTGATTGAAGTTTTAGATCGCGATGGCGTTTTATGGGATGCGACTGACGAAGAATTGGCATTGATTGCAGCTAATCCAGTTGATTATTTGGGTGTGAACTATTACCATCCATTTCGTGTTGAACGACCAGATATTAGTCCTACTAGCCTGCAACCTTGGTTACCAGATATTTATTTTAAAGAGTATGCGATGCCTGGGCGAGTGATGAATGTTGATCGTGGCTGGGAAATCTACCCACAAGCAATGACAGATATTGCTAATAATATTCGTGATAACTATCATAATATTCCGTGGTTCATTTCTGAAAATGGGATGGGCGTCGCTGGTGAGGAACGGTTTATAGATGCCGATGGTGTTGTTCAGGATGATTACCGGATTGACTTTATGAAGGCGCATCTGAGTGCGCTGGCAAAAGGCATTGACGCTGGATCGAACTGTCAAGGCTACTTTGTCTGGACCGCGATTGATTGCTGGTCTTGGAATCATGCCTACCACAATCGTTATGGTTTAATTCGTGATGATATTCATACGCAGAAAAAGATTTTGAAGAAGTCGGCTGCTTGGTTTAAGCAGGTAAGTACTAGTAATCAGTTTTGAGACTAATTATTAGAAGTAGCTTGGTATATGTGTTTATTTATAAAGTATGATACTGAGACAAGCTATCATAGAACCGAAATAACCCTCTTTACGCAATAAAGTGTAGAGAGGGTTATTTAGTTGATTCTGTTAAGCCTGATATGATCCACCAATGAAAATTTCTAGGTGATAAATGAATTAAGCGTTATAAACAGGGTCTTTAACATTATATTTTTTAATTAGCCGGGTTGTAAGCCAGCCGAATAAAGCATTGAATAAAACGCAACCAACTAGAATCCACATTAACAGCTGTGGTGATTTAGACATAATCGTCGGTGTGACTAATGAAAACAAATCACATAAAAATTGGACTCATTTTGGCCATTCAACACTAGTCACTTTAATTGATCGTAAATCATGATATTTATTGGCCGAGCGGGTTAGTAAAGTAGCTGCCAAGCCAGTGGTACAAGTCATGATAGATTCACTAAATAGTATTATACCAGAGCATGTATGAGCCATCACTCCCGACAGAGGTACTGAGTTTGCCAATTATCAGGAGATCAGCAACACCTTAGAAATACCAGTGTTTTTCCAGACTCACACGCACTACAGCAACGTGGCACCAGTGAAAATATTAATAGCTTGATTCGTGAGCATTTTTCTAGAGGAACAGATTTAAACGATCTGAATGAGCAAGAAACCAGCGCATTCGTCACAGACCTAAATAATCGTCCACGCAAAATCTTGGGTTGGAAAAGTCCCAGTGAGGTTTTCTTTGGTAAAATGTTGCGTTTGATTTGATAATTCATCTCATAAAAAATGGAATAGGTTAGATGAATTGCACTTTTCATCTAACCTGATTCCATTTTTTTTATAGCAATATATAGGTTGAGGTAATAGTAACGCTTAATGATTTGATGATGGATGATTGAAAATTATTAAGCGCTTTTAATGCGGTTGAATTCTTTCATGTACTTCACGGCATTTTCAGTGACTGTATTAAAGTCACCTTTGTCGCCAGGTCCAACTAGATTACCACCGGCACCAACAACGGTTGCACCAGCAGCAAACCAGTCTTTCAAGTTTTCAAGATTGACACCGCCAGAAGGCATAATACTAATTTGTGGGAAGGGTGCCTTGACGTCGCCAATCATCTTAGGAGATAAGATGTTTCCAGGAAACATCTTAACAAGACTTGATCCGTATTGCATTGCGGTTTGCATCTCAGTAACACTCATGCAGCCAGGAATATAAGGGATTTCGTAGAGGTTACACAATCTAGCAACATCGGGATCAAAAGTAGGAGCCACTATAAATTTAGCGCCAGCAATAATTGCTAATCGAGCGGTTGGTGCGTCAAGCACGGTACCAGCACCAATAACGGCATCTGTATCGACGTACTTTTCAGCTAACTTAGCAATGACTTCATTGGCATTAGGAACCGTGAAGGTTAATTCAATTCCTTTGACGCCACCTTTAATGGCAGCTTCAGAAGTTTTAATAGCTTGTTCTGATGAATTGCCGCGAACAACGGCAATTATGCCAGCAGCTTCGATGTTTTTCAAAATTTCGATTTTTTGCATGTGTATTACTCTCCTGTAATCAATTCAATTTGGTGCTTGTAGAGGAATGCCACAGGTGGCTTAACGTACTAAGTAACCACCGTCAACAGCTAATAGGTGACCATTGACATAATTTGAAGCAGCACTTGCTAAGAATACGGCAACACCCATTAATTCGTAAGTACCACCCCAATGACCAGCTGGAATTCGGTCAAGGATTTCTTTGTTTCGGGCGGGATCTTCACGGATGGGTTCTGTGTTAGCGGTCTTGATGTAACCAGGAGCGATAGCATTAACCTGGATGTTGTAAGCAGCCAACTCACTTGCAAATGACTTAGTTAAACCGGCAACCCCATGCTTACTTGCGGTGTATGAAGGAATGAACTTACCACCTTGGAATGAAAGCATTGAACCAATGTTGATAATCTTACCTGATTTTTGCTTAGCCATAACTTTACCAGCAGCTAATGACATGTGGTAAACGGTACTTAAATTAATTCCGATAACGCGATCCCAGTCCGAATCTTTTGATTCAAGCAATGGGTTACGTTTGATCATTCCGGCGTTGTTAACCAAGATATCAATGTGACCAAATGTATCAACAGCCTTTTTGATAACTTTATCAGCAATACCTGCTTCGGTTAAGTCAACATCCATAAATTCAACTTTACGGCCACGTTTTTCAACCATCTTACGAGTATCTTCCCAGCCATTTTGACCAAAGGTAGGAATAAAAATGTCAGCACCGGCCTCAGCAAAAGCAATCGTGTAAGCTTGACCTAAACCAGTATCACCACCAGTAACAACGGCAACTTTACCCTTTAATGAATACAAATCCATATTGAAATGGTCTAAATCCTTTTCACGAGCTAAAATATCTTCACGTGTATCTGCCATATTAAAAGCACTCCCTTAAATTTATATTTTTTCTTTATAGGAAATTGAATTTCCTTATTACACTTAATAATATAAAGCGCTTACGGTAAAAAATCAAGGGCTATTTTAATTATCTTTGTACCAAATACGTAGAATTAGCATTTTGAAGGTAATACTTGTTAATCTGGAAAGTAAACAGTATAATTTAAAATGGATTGTTTTCCAGATGGGAAATGTCGATACCAACTATAATTGGCCGGTTGAGTAATTTAGCATAAAAGCATAGAGATAAAAGGGAAAATCCATCAATTTAAGGAGAATGGCTGATGGGAAATGATAAACCAAAGCTTTATGGGTCGGTACTTATTAAAGCTAAAATGATTTTAGATGCAATTTTGACTGCTGAATCCGCACCAACTTTGAATGAAGTTAGCCGAGTTGCAACACTTAATACACCAACAACTTTAAAAATTCTAACGACGTTAGAGGCTCTGGGGTTTGTCCGGCGAGATTCTGACTCCAAAAAGTACTATCTTGGGACTCAATTTTTGATGTACGGTCAAAAGGCTTCTGAAAGCTTTGATATTCGTTCAGTCACGCGTACATTATTACAACAGTTACGAGATGTAACTGGTGAGACAGTTAATCTAGGTGTTTGTGAAGATGATCGTGTTGTTTTAGTTGAAAAGCTTGAGAGTCCTTCGAGTATTAAATTAAAATCAACGATCGGCGGTCGAATGAACTTATATTCCTCATCGATGGGGAAAGCTATTTTGTCACAGTATTCAGATGAAAAGTTGAAGGCCTATTTTGCACGGACTAAATTATTACCAGTGACGAGAAATACTCTCACGAAGATTCCACAGTTGCGGAGCGACTTAACGAATATTCGAAATGTCGGCTTTTCGATTGATGATGAAGAAAACGAACCTGATGTTTATTGTATTGGGGCGGCGATCGTGAAGGATCAGCAGCTTTACGGGGCATTTAGCGTGAGCGCACCAAAATATCGTGTTCCAGAAGAACAACGGCGCAATTTTATTCGGTTGGTGTTAGAAACACAGCATCAAATTCAAAAATTGCTTTAAGCACTAGAAGGGATGGCACTGTGATTTCACAGTACCATCCCTTTTAGATTCCAACATTGAGGTGATGAATTAAAACGCAATTAAGAGAGATCATGATTTTATTTAGTCAGATCTTTTGAAACGCGTCCTTTACGTTGCAAACGACGGTAATACCACATGGTAACAATTGGGGTCAAAATTGCCGTAATCAAGACACAGGTCGCCACAATTGCTGTGGCTGACTGAGCAACTGGTTTAAATGATTTATCCATTTCAGCAATGACGACAGGAACAGAAATTGCGGCACCCGCAGTTGAAGAGGCTGCCCAACCTGCTAAACCATCAGAACGTGCGATGTAACGATCGGCCAGATATAGGACGAATCCACTGACAAATACGACAGCGATGCCCATTAAGATACCGACTAGGCCGGATTTTAAGAGCATACTAAAGTTCATACTATAACCAATTGTAAAAGCAAAGAATGGAATCAATGCACCACCAACGGGATGGAACATCTTCCGAATTTCAGGATCTAAACCACCTAGAATCAATCCTAAAGCAAATGGGACCAAGGTCGAAACGAGTGCTTGCCAAGGAAAGGCCCCAATACCAGCGATGCCAAGTGTTAGCATTGTAAAGAAGGGTCCTGATTGAATGCTAAAGAAAGGATACGCTGCTAGATCAATTTCACGATTTGGAATCGTGGACATTAAGGCTGTATACAGACCACCATTGGCCGCGTTAAAGGAGGCGATTACGGCTAAGGTTGAGAAACCAGCAAAGACACCGCTGGTAATCCCAGTGATTGGCAATACCTTGTTGATAAGAATCCCAATCAGGGCCGCCAGTAAGACTTTGACGAGTAACATAGTGATCCCTTTGCCTGCGATTTTTCCAGAGGCTTTCAAATTAATCCCGGTACCAATGCAGAAGAAGAAAGCGAATAATAATGCTGAGGTTCCAACCATAAACGAGCCTGTAACCCCGGATAATTCAATGTCCAGCTTAGGCCACAAGGTGTGGATTAATACTCCAATAATGAGTGGCACAATCATAATACCACCAGGTACTTTATCAATTGCTTTTTTAATTGGCATGCTAAAATCTTCTCTCTACGTTACTTTTATCGTATGCAAGCGCTGTCATTTTTGGGAATAATAAATGCAGAGCCGTGGCCCTGCATTTATCAGAACTATTAGTGTTTTACTGATGATTAACGCAAGTCATGCATGTCGACTTGGTCCATGTCATCATAAGTTTGGTTTTCACCACACATTGCCCAAATGAATGAGTAGTTAGTTGTCCCAACACCACAGTGAATCGAGAAGCTAGGGTTGACAACAGCTTGATCTGGTTCAAGGAAGATATGCTTAGTGTTGTTAGGTGTACCCATAAAGTGCGCAACACGAGTATCAGGATCGCCAAATTCAGTGTAAAGGTATGTTTCCATCCGACGAGCATGCGTATGAGCTGGCATCGTATTCCATGAGTTACCTGGTTCAAGAACTGTATAACCCATTTGTAATTGACAAGTGTCCATTTGTGAAGCATCGATATACTTGTGAATGACCCGCTTATTCATATGCTTTTGATCACCTAAAGGCATTGAAATTGAGTCTTTATAGGCTAATTTCTTTGAAGGATAGGTCTTGTGAGCAGGTGTTGCAACAACGTAGAATTTGGCAGGCTTGTCAGCATCGTCAGATTCGAAGACGACATGCTTAGTACCCATACCAATATAGTAACCATCATGTGGTTCAATATGTTCTTTCTTACCATCGATCGTTACAGAGCCGCCTTCACCAATATTGATAAAGCCAAGTTCACGGCGTTGTAAGAAGAAATCAACACCTAATTGTTTGTCTAATTTAATCTCTAATGGTTCAGTTGTTGGGGTAACCCCACCAAAAATCATCCGGTCGTTATAAGTATAAGTTAAATAAATATCACCGGCACTGAAAATCTTTTCCATTAAAAATTGTTCCCGCATTTGATCTGTATTGTAATGATCCATATCTTCGGGACTATGTGCATAGCGTGTTACCATGTTAAATGACATAAAATAAACCCTCCATTTTCTAAATAAGAAAACACGTTTCTTGTTTGCGCTTACAAATTCAGTATAACGGCTATCAAAAAAAATGCAAGTGGAAAAAAGTAAATTAGTAGTAAACTTTTGTAGGTATCAAATGAAATCTGCTTGCTGAATAGCCGTTCAGAGATGCTGTGACTAAATTTTGTGTTGTATTTCAATGCTATTAGGCAATGACTTTGTAAGACTGCTTTAAAGTTAATCACGACAGTAGGCGTTCATGGTCTAAGTCTTCCTTGTAAGGATGTTGTGGTGACCGTATTTTACAAGAAATCAAGCTATGGATTTTCTTTTTTTTATCATTTGTTGTACTTCAAGCGTAAATTTATCTTATAAATTTAGCTCTCTGATAAATAGTTGGCAAACTGGTCTGACAACTACTAGAATAAAGATAACTTATTGAAATTTGGAAGGGACTATCAATGTTATGGAAAAAGCCACCATTCAGGATGTTGCATTAGCAGCCGGTGTGTCCAAATCAACAATGTCGCGTTTCTTGAATCAAAATTACTCACATATGTCAGTTAAAACCCGACAACGGATTGCCGATACAGTAAAAGAAATGGGCTATCGCCCTAATCGACGAGCGCAATCATTAAAAACGAAGCACAGTCGTCTGATTGGGATCATGATTGCTGATATTTCTAATATTTATGTGTCACTATTGTTGAAGGGGATTGATAGTTATTTAAAAAATCTTGGCTATCAAATGATTATTATGGAGTCTAGCAATTCAGTTATGCAGGAAAAAGAGCAATTGAAGCAACTCTTGGATCAGTCAGTCGAAGGGATTATTTTGCAACCCAATTCTCGAGAATCAGCAGATTATGACTTTATTGCCACCGAAAAGGTACCAATGGTCCTCGTTGATCGTGAAACTAGTCCATTACAATGGGATACCATTGTAACTAACAATTACAGTGCTTCACAGTATCTTGGCCAGTTGGGGCAGATGTCGACACAAAAATATACGATGGGGATTTTTATTAGCGAAAACATTAAAGCAGTTTCAACTCGTGAACATCGTCTAGCAGGTTTTAAAGTGGGGATTGCGCCATTACCGGTTGAAATTATTGAATATGATGAAAATCAGGCTGAGATTCAAAAGCAGCTCTCTGTTTTAATTGCATCTGATGAGCATCCTTTGATTTTTGCGGCAAACGGTAAAGTCTTGACGGGGGTCTTGCGTATTTGTCAAAATTTAAAATTAACCATACCAGACCAAGCTGGTGTAACGGGTTATGATGACTGGAACTGGGCTGGTCTGGTTAATCCTGGAATTTCAGCGGTTGAACAGTATCCTGATTATATTGGTCGGTTATCTGCAGAGATATTAATGGATTTGATGAAGGGACGTAATTGTGATCAGGCCGCTAAAGTACATACGTTATCCGCAGATGTAATGGATCGGTATTCAATTTAAATTTTTATGCCTCATGGGATGTAACATTATGATGTAGTAGTTGACAAATGTGTTCAAGCATCATAACCTATAATTTAGGAAACCGGTTTACAAGCCTTGAAAAAGTAACTAAAAAATAATTATTTCGTCAAAAGATAAGGAGTCGATTACCTATGAGTGAATTTTTAACAATTGGTGAGCCAATGGCACTATTTGCCTCACAAGATGAAGATGTGACTTTAAGAGATGCAACGCACTTTCAAAAATTTTTAGCAGGTGCCGAAGTTAACGTTGCTGTGGGGGTTTCACGGTTGGATCATTCCGTTGAATATGTCACGCAATTGGGTGAAGATCCGATGGGCGAGTATATTAAGGACCAGTTGCATCAGAATCAAATTGGAACTAATTACATCAGTACGACCACCGACTATTTAACTGGCTTTCAAATGAAGGAAAAAGTTAGTACTGGTGATCCCAATACATTCTATTTCAGGCATGGGTCAGCTGCTTCACACTTAGCTATGAGTGCGTTAGACAAAATTGATTTTTCTGAATTAAAGTTGGCACACTTAACAGGAATTTTTCCTGGTACCTCAGATGAAGCTTTGGCAACGTTCAAGGCATTAGTTGCTAAATTAAAAGTACATCATATTCAAACGACTTTTGATCCAAACTTAAGGCCACAATTATGGGAGAGTCGTGAAAAAATGATAACCACGATCAATAGTCTCGCTGCTGACGCTGAAATTATCCTGCCAGGGATTAACGAAGGTGAAGTCTTGATGGGTTCGCGGGATCCGGAAGCTATTGCCGATTTCTTCTTAGCTAATGGTGAGGCCACGCAGACGGTTGTTGTCAAACTTGGTGCCAAGGGCGCTTTCTTGAAAACCAAGTCGGGGGAGACTTATAGTGTGCCGGGCTATAAAGTAGCTAAAGTTGTTGATACAGTTGGTGCTGGCGATGGATTTGCTGCTGGTTTTATTACTGGTCAGTTAGATGGTCTATCAATTGAAGCTTCAGCTTTACGAGGTAATGCAGTGGGATCATTTGCTGTGCAAGCCCCTGGAGATAATGATGGTTATCCAACACCAGATGAATTGGAATCATTTATGACGGCCTATGCACGACTTTAAATAATAAATAATCTCAGGGGTTAAAAGATGAAAACTGCTGGAATATTATTATGACTTCCTGTTGTTACTGATAGCATGCAGACGTAGATCCAGAAATAGTGCGGTCTTACACCACTGTCAGGTCCGATGCTATCAGCAGCAAGCTACAGTTAATCAACGGTTTTGATTAGTATATAACTGGTCGCTCTGACTGACGGAGTGTTCTCCATGATGCGAATTTAGGAACAATAGTTGCTGACATGATAGTTTTTAGTCTTTCGATCTTTAAATAAATAATAATATGAGTGACTGACTTAGCTTTTAAAGTTAAGTTAGTCACTTTTTAATAATAAACTTGTTGAAACCGTTTACAAATGGTGGAAATCATGCTAAATTATATTTGTTGGGTTAACCGGTTAACCGGAGGTGTTTAAGAAATGCAATTAAAATATCAGCAAGTCGAACAGTTTTTATTGTATCAATTGAAGAATGGTGAATTTAAGGCAGGTGATAAGTTCTACTCAGAAGCCGAACTTAAAAAGCGATTTAAAGTGAGTTCCGCAACTGTCATCAAGGCAATTAATGAATTAGTTTCAAAGGGATTATTGGTTAGACATCAAGGAAAAGGGACCTTTGTGTCGCGTGCTCGAAATGGGCAAGTCGTTAAGATCTTCGATCGGGAAAAAAATAACGATGCTGATGAGCGGGTCAAAGTTTTATCAATTAATAAAGAACATGATCCGCGAATTCTTAAAGAATTGGGATTAGCAACTGGCGATGGCTATTATCATATTATGCGGTTACGCCAAGCCAATGACATCCCTGTACAGTTGCAACATACTTATTTAGTTGCTGACTACTTCAATTTGAAAGCGCTTAAGAATCCAAGCTATTATGATTCATTATATGAGCGAATCCGTGATGATAGTGGTATTGATTTATTCAGTACCAAGATTGATGAAACAACTAATATCATTTTTCCAGTACCAATGGCCGAAAGTCAATTGCTACAATTAGATTCAGCACAACAACCAGCGGCTTTTATTCACCGTCACAGCTATTTATTCGATAACACAGTGATTGAATATGTCGAGAGTTATAAACGATGGGATTATTTTGAAGTAGAAGTAAAAACCGTTTAAGGGGGATTTTGTAACATGACAATTCAATGGTGGCAAATATTATTAATTACGCTATATTCAGGTTTTGCAATTTATGATGGTAACAACACCACATTTGGAATGGTTAAGCCAACGATGGCTGGTTTCTTTGCCGGCTTAATCATGGGAGACGTACAAACTGGTCTGATTGTTGGTGGAACTTTGAACTTGTTAGTCCTCGGAGTTGGAAACTTTGGTGGTTCTTCGATGCCAGATTATATGACCGGGGCTTTGCTCGGAACAGCGTTTGCTGTTTTGAGCGGAAAAGGAGCTGAATTTGGGGCAACTCTAGCTGTTCCAATTGGTCTATTGATGATTCAGTTAGATGTCTTGGCCCGTTTCTGCAACACGTTCTTACAACACCATGCTGAAAAATTGGTTAGTGAAAGTAAGCTGAAGTCTGCGACATATATGAACCTGTATGGGATTATTCCAACGTCACTCTCGCGGATGTTACCTGTTTTCTTAGCATTAGTTTTCGGCTCACAATTCGTTCAAGATGTTGTCAATAACCTACCAATGTGGTTAATGAATGGTTTGAAAACGGCCGGTGGTATCTTGCCAGCCTTAGGAATTGCTATCTTGCTACGCTACTTACCATTAAAGAAAAATTTTGCTTTTCTATTAGTTGGTTTTTTCCTAGCGGCCTTTTTGAAGGTCCCCGTTATCGGAGCTGCAATGATCGGTTTAGCCATGGCATTAATTGCGTTTGGTATGGACAATCAAAAATCAGCACAACCAACTGCTGCCGACACTGATGATGAAGGAGATATGGAAGATGAGTAATAAAGTTGAATTAAGCAAAACGAATAAAAAGACTTTTTGGCGCTGGTATTTCTTCGGCCAAGCCGGTTGGAACTACGAAAAAATGCAAGGCTTAGGCTATTATTACAGTGTTTATCCGCTGATAAAACAAATTTATGGTAAAACCGATATTGCTGCCGAAGCTGCCATTAATGAATTACAATTCTTCAATACGAATAACTCGATGGCACCAATCATCTTAGGTGTCGACAGTGCGATCCAAGAAAAACAAGGGATTGCCGCTAAAGATACAGTTGCCGGTCTAAAAACTGGGATGATGGGACCATTCGCCGGGATTGGTGATACGTTGTTTGCGGTTATTCCAAACACGATCATTGGCTCGATTGCCTCATACATGGCTTTGAAGGGTAATCCAGTTGGGTTAATTCTATGGATTGCTTACGGGTTCTTGCGTCTTGGAATTATGCGTAGCTTCTTCGGCATGGGTTATCGTGAAGGGATCAAGTTGATTGATTCTCTTGGTAATCGACTCAAGAAGATTACGAGCGCAGCCAATATTCTTGGTTTGACCGTTATTGGGGCATTGATTCCATCCGTCATCACTGCGGTCTTTGCTTACAAGTACAAACAGGGTGGCGTTAAGATTTCATTACAGGATATGGCGGATCAAATTATGCCAGGTCTTGCTCCTGCGTTAGTTGTTTTGCTGGCTTACTGGTTATTAGGTCGTAAGAAGATGAATTCAACTCGAGTTACCTTGATCTTGATCGTAGTCGGAGTTTTAGCTTATAACTTGAAGATTTTTGCTTAAAGAGTAAGGAGCGCTAAACATGCAAGGATTTGTAAATATTAGAATTGATGATCGTTTGATTCACGGTCAAGTTGCTACGCGTTGGGCCACTGGTTTACGGGTCAACCGCATCATGGTAATCGATGATGAAGTTGCTAACGATAGCATTCAAAAGAGTATCTTACGGATGGCAGCCCCTAGTGGCATTAGTACTTCAATTATTACCGAAGAAAAGGCAATTACGAATATTCAAGCCGATAAATATGTAAAACAACGGGTGTTACTAGTCGTTCGACGGCCCAGTGTTTTATTGGATTTAGTGAATGCTGGCTTAGATATTACCAAAATTAACGTTGGTAATATGTCTAATCGTGAAGGTACGGTGCAGGTCAAAAAGTCAGTCAGTCTCTTACCTGAAGAACGGGCTGATTTAGAAGCCTTGATTGCTAAAGGTGTTGACGTGACGGCGCAAATGGTACCGGATGATGCGGAAGTTGAAATGAGCAAGTTTTTGAAATAGTCCGTTAGAGATAAATGGTGGAGCCTGCAATTCGCTGACAGCGTCATTTCAGTGAGATCGCGGGCTTTTAGTTTAAAGTGAACGTGAGGAGTGGTGGAAGATGTTAAAAGCCCAAGCGACTGCACAGTTAACAAAATTAGCAGCACCGGTAGATGACCAATGGGTAACAGATCGATTGATGGCTTGTGTTGAAAAAGTGCGCGCCCAAATGCCTAGGTTTAGTGGTCACTTTCCATCAGCTTGCACGACAGAGATGCAGTATCGGATTAAAGGTAATGATGACTGGACCAATGGGTTTTGGACGGCCATGTTATGGATGAGCTATCAAGTTACTGGTGATGAACAGTATCGTCAGGTTGCCAGCGATCAGTTAGTCAGTTTTCAGCAACGATTGGATGATCATTTTGTTTTGGATCATCACGATATTGGTTTTTTGTATTCATTATCAGCGGTAGCGGGGTATCAGGTCACTGGTCAATATCAAGACATGATTATGCAAGCGGCGGATGTGCTTTTAAGCCGGTTCCAAAGTAAGGGACATTTTATTCAGGCTTGGGGTCAAGTTGGTGATCCTAAAGAGTATCGATTGATCATTGATTCTTTACTAAACTTACCGTTATTATTTGCCGCCACGAGGCTTTCTGGTGATGAACGATACGCGGCGGCCGGACAAGCCCATTACCAACAAGTCATTCAGCATATTGTGCGGCCGGATTACTCGACTTACCATACGTTTTACTTTGATCCTAAAACGGGTGCGCCATTAAAAGGTGCGACTTATCAAGGCTATTCGGATGATTCCTGTTGGGCTCGCGGTCAAGCTTGGATCTTGCTAGGGTTACCGTTGTATAAAAGTTGTTTTCCAACAGCGGATGATCGGCAGCTTTACGACCGGCTACTCACATATTACTTGGAGCATTCAGCGACCGATCAGGTACCTTATTGGGACTTGATTTTTGATGAAACCAGTCATGAACCGAAAGATAGCTCAGCAGCAGCGATTGTCGCTTGTGGGTTGATTGAAGCCCAGCGACAAAGCTATGTGTTACACGGTCAACGTGATGCGAAAGGAATTTTAAGTGCACTCGATGCTTATCGTACTCAACCGGGTCAAGCCGGTTTGTTACAACATGGGGTGTATGCTTATGCACAAGGCAAAGGAATTGATGAAGCCAATTTATGGGGTGACTACTTCTATATGGAAGCCTTGATGCGCCTACATGATCCGGCTTGGCAAACATATTGGTGAGAAGTGATAAATTATGGAAAAATTTGAAGTTAAATCACAATTTTATTTAAATAACCAACCGTTTAAGATTCATGCGGGGGCAGTTCATTATTTTCGCTTGGCACCAAGTGAGTGGGAGCCTACCTTACGCGCCTTGAAGTTGTCCGGGCTGAATACGGTCGAGACGTACATTCCTTGGAATATCCATGAATCAGTGGAAGGTCAATTTAACTTTGCTGGTCAAGCAGATGTCCGGGAGTTTGTCTTATTGGCGCAAAAGTTAGACTTATACGTCATTTTAAGACCGAGTCCGTATATTTGTGCGGAATGGGAATTTGGTGGTTTTCCAGCCTGGTTATTACGTTATTCAGATATGCTGGTTCGTTCGAATACGCCTAGATTTATGAGTAAGGTCAAAGCGTATTATGCCGAATTATTTAAGGTCTTGGTCCCCTTACAAATTACTCATGGTGGGCCAGTCTTAATGATGCAAGTTGAAAATGAATATGGATCGTTTGGTAATGATAAGGCCTATTTACGTGCAATCAAGCAGATCATGATCGATGACGGTGTTGATGTTCCCTTATTTACCGCGGATGGTAGCTGGCAACAAGCCCTGGCTGCAGGGAGCTTGATTGATGATGATGTGCTCGTCACGGCTAATTTTGGATCCCATTCATCAGAAAATTTAGTTGAATTACGGCAATTTATGAAAGCACATGGTAAACAGTGGCCCCTTATGTGTATGGAATTTTGGGATGGCTGGTTTAATCGTTGGCAGGAAAAAATCATTAAACGTGATGTTTCAAGTTTTAAGACTGATTTACAAGAGCTAGTTGATGCTGGTGCTAGTTTCAATTTATATATGTTTCGTGGCGGAACTAACTTTGGATTTTACAATGGGAGTTCTTCCCGGCAAGTGATTGATTATCCACAAGTGACTTCGTATGACTATGACGCAATTTTGCATGAAAATGGTCAACCTAATGTCAAATTTACTGAATTACAGGCGGTCTTAAAGGTGCCATCTGTTGTACCAAACATGCCGACTACTAAGACTTACCCAGCGGTTAAAGCAATGGTGCAAGTGCGGTTAATTGACGTCTTAGACGAGCTCGGGCAAGTCGCTGATTCAGTCATACCCCTGCCGATGGAACAGGGTAGTGGCTATGGTTATCAATTTTATCAAACGACGGTTGCGGGTCAAAATCAGCCTGAAAAACTTAAATTAGTCGATGCTGCTGATCGTGCTGATATTTATGTCAATCAAAAATTGGTGGCAACCCAATATCAATCAACCTTAGGTGATGAACTAGAAGTACTGATTACGTTGCAAACTCAGTTACAGATTCTGGTTGAAAATACTGGTCGCGTTAATTATGGGCAACGGTTATTATCGCCGACGCAGTCTAAGGGGATTCGAACTGGGGTCGTCATTGATCGACATTTACATTTTGGTTGGCGACAATGGTTTATTGATTTTAGCCGTTTATCTCAAGTAGACTGGCAAACGAGCACTACTGTTCAATATGGGCCAACGTTGACGAGGTTTAACTTTGACTGCTCGGAGCTACATGGAACCTACCTTGATTGCTCTCATTTTGGTAAAGGTGTTGCGATTTTGAACGGTCATAATTTAGGACGGTATTGGCAAGCCGGTCCGATGCAAACTTTGTATATTCCGAAAGATTTTTTAAAGTCCTGTCAGAATGAATTGGTGGTTTTTGAGACAACTGAAAAAGCAATTACCCAATTACAATTTAGTGATCAAGCAAAGGAGGCAGACGAATGCGAAAATTAATATTAGTAAGTCATGGTGATTTGGCACAGAGTTATTTGAATAGCTTGGATATGATCGCCGGTGGGCATGAAAATGTTGCTGCAGTAATTTTTGATGGCGAAATCAGTAAGGATGAATTAGGTCAGCGGATAGATATTGAATGTTCAACAACGAGTGAAACCGTGATCGTTGTGGATCTACCGGGTGGAACTCCTTGCAATGTTTGTTTGGAACAATACGCAGATAATGAGCAAGTTAGTATTCTAGCCAGCCTTAATTTACCAATGATTCTAGACTTATATTTAAACTTAAGCAACGATGCATATCAGCCGATAGCAGCTTTACTAGTTGGTCAGGATAATCTGTTTGATGTTGTAACGCAGTTAGAAACAACTGATAACGACAATGATGAATAGCAGTGTTACAAGAGATTGGGCAATGAGCACAATCTCTTTTTCGTACAGGTTTAATAGCAGCACGAATAAAAGCTCTGCTGGCGTACAATATTCTCGAATTAAACCATTGGTATTTTCATTGGTTCCTCGTGGTTCTATTGAACATGGGTTTGACCAATAGATGGTGATGCCTAAATCATCTCGAATATTGTTTAATTGTAGGAACTCTGTACCTTGATCAGGGATAATAGAATTTGAAAGAACATTTCTAGCAAGGCATCGTTTACTGATTGGGTATCTTTTCGATCAGCTTTTGTTATAAGTGTGTGTCGTGTTAATTAATCTATCACAGTTACTGGCAATTCACAGCCAATTTTCTCAGATATGTCTAGGGTGTAAGACTGATAAAATTATCGGTCAAGACACCATCACATCCGATGTTATCAGTAACAACATATAGCTAAACACTGGTTTTAGATGGTTGGCCATTTGTTTTGACCCAATTTTTCATATTGACTGACGAAGCAATGAATTCGTACAAATCCATTTTTAGACATAGCTATTGTCAATATCACTATAATCGAGACGATTTTGGTGCTTTTAACCTTTGTGTATCATTAAAGAGCAAGGGTTGACAACGACATTGTAGCCAGCAATAGTCATCTTGAAGAACCATGTTATTTAACTAAATGAACAGAGTCACCGTGAATAACGTGACTAGGGACATAGACAGTTTGATTAGTGAGTGGTTGTTGTCCTTCAATACGGCTAACGAGACTATTACTAATCATTTCACTCCATAAATGCATACTAGGATCAGCTGTCGTTAACTTGGGCTGGAAAATGGCTAAGTTATGTTGGGTATTGTCAAAGCCGACAACACTAATATCTTGTCCAATGGTTAAACCAAGCGCTTTGGCTGCTTGATAGACACCATAAGCCATCATATCGTTCAAACAATAGAAGAAATTGTATTGGTGAGCTTGTAATAAACGCAGGGCGAGTTCACGAGCGGGTTCGCTACGGAAGTGAGCGTTAAAAGTATCTGAAGTTATATCATAGTGATGATGGCGCATAAAATAGTTATGATAGGTTTGCCAGCGGCGTTCAGAATTATAGGAATCGAGATCGTTTGTTAAAAAGCAGACTTTCGTATGGTCCGTATGCTCGTATAACTGGCTCAATTTGGCGGTAGATCGCTGATTGTCCGTGACGATGTTGACGACGTTGTCTAAAGTACTGTCACTAGCCATGAGGACAGTGGGCAGCTTGGAAGCAGTAACCATATTTTCCAGGTGTTGTTTTGAAGCTGGATAATTAAAGACAATTAGGCCATCAAATAAACTGGCATTTAGTAGGCGTTTACTATTATTAGCAATCATGACCAACGAGTAGCCACGCTTATGTAGTTCCTGATTAATGTCCTCCGCAATGGTGCTACTAAAGACGTTTTGAAAGTCATGAACTAGCATACCAATTAGCCTGGTATGTTGAGTACGTAAGCCCTGCGCAGCCATACTTGGTTGATAGTGATGTGAGGTTGCGATTTTGATGATGCGCTCACGTGTGGCGGCACTGACGTTTTTTTTGCCCTTAAGTGCGTTTGAAACGGTGGCCACTGACACATTCGCGAGGCGAGCAATCTCAGTAATATTCACCGGTTTACTCATGATCCGCCTCCATTCTTTTCTTTAAAGTCTAGATATGATTTTGGTTAAAGTCAAGATAAGCTGTGGATTCAGTCGTAACTTACAGAGACCGTCTGTGGTGCAAAGTTGGCATAGGGTAAACTAAAACCAGCGTCATAACATGGGAGGCACCACGTTATGACGCTAGTTTTGAAGTTAATTACCAAGGATTAAAGACGGTATCTTTATGAGCCAATTTCATGAGTGCTTCAACAAAGAAGTAATCAGCGTAGATGATTGGATATTCGTGGCGGTCTTCATGGTATTCAGCAGAGCAATGGGTAACGAAAGCATCATGGGTCGTGTCCCAATCAGCTCCAGTGTCAGTTAAGGTCTTAAGGATCCGTCCGGCAGCCTCACGATAGATTGCTTGGTCAGCTGGGTTGACTTGGTCTGCGAGTGTTAATAAGCCACTTGCAGCAATAGCTGCCGCTGAAGCGTCTTCCAACCAAGGCTCAGCTGGTTGACGAAAATCAATTGGGATTTTATTGCTTGCTGGAATATTAGCAATAAAGTAATTGGCAATTTGTTGCGCAGTTGCTAAGAAGGAACGGTCTTTTGTATGAATATAGCTGAGTGCAAAGCCGTAAATTCCCCAGGCTTGACCACGAGTCCAAGAAGAACCATGACCGTAGCCTTGACCACCTTGAGAATGTAAGTAATCTCCAGTTTCAGGATTAAAGACCGCAATATGTTTTACAGAGCCATCTGGCCGAATCATGTATTTCTGAGTGGTTAAAGCATGGGCATAGGCCATTTGTTTAAACCGGGGATCTTTTTCTGTGTCACTAGCCCAATAGAGTAAGGGAAGGTTCATCAGACAGTCAATAATAGCCAAGTCGGCACGATTACGACCATCTTCGTCATTCCAAGCTCTGAAATAGTGACCGGCTAAATTGAAGCGACCGGCCATATTGTTGGCAGCTAACAAAGCTCGATTGTGAGCGGTTTCATCTTGGTCGTCTTGAAAATGGGCAACAGCGGTCAATAACCATTTAAAGCCATTGTCGTGGTCTAAATGTACCGCTGACATTAAGTTGCCGTCTAGTTTATGCTCCACTTCGAGGGCTTGTTCACGGTAAATATGGTTACTGGTCAAATGGTACAGTTCCCACATAATGCCGCCCCAGAATCCGTTAGTCCACCAAAAAGGGTCTTGCTGATAAACGTTAATGAATTGGTGCTGGTCATCCGTGGTATAGGGAATAATACCGGTGTTTCGGTTAATAACGGCGGCCATTTTACTGGTCACTTTATGCAATGTTTGTTCTGCAAATACTTGATAATTTTCCATGTTAATTCCTCGCTAATTTTTAATTTGCTAGTTCGTTGAGGGTCACGTCTAAGTGTTGTGACCCGATGGTGATGTGTGCGAGTTGGCCGTCGAGATTAACGGTCATAGGTGGCACAGCGTCAGCTTGTTGATGAGCAGCCCCTAGACAAGCGGTGATCACCAGTTGTTTACCTGGGGTGACCGTCCCACTGATTAGTGGCAAAGCTGTCTTGGGGAAAAAGACATTCGTATTTGGTTCCGGTTCACTGATATTGGCTGTTAAGTTCGGCGTTAAACCGACAATGCCAGTTGCACCAACGGAACTATTGTAGATGGCCTGTTGGGGCTCGGTAGTTGTTAACGCAACGCCACCGTTGGGTGCACTGAAACTACCTTCCAATAAGTTCAAAGTGCGTGCTGTTTGAATCAGATGAATACGGATGTGCCAAGGATATACTGGCACAATAAAGTTATCGATCGTGACATCTGACCAAGGCTGCCATTGGGAATAAACGTAATCATCATGGATGGCAAACTTTTGATAGCCAAAGGCTGTCCGATAATCGGTTTCACTTTCACTAATGGCTAGGGTATTGTCGTAGGCACCCTGCTTAGGCAAGACGCTACCCTTCTTAACACTAAAGCCAAAAGTCGTGGAATAGACGTATTTTTCGTACTTATCTTCGCCATGAGCATGTTCGTGAGAATGTTGACCAGCTGTAAAGGCTTGGAGTTCCTGACCCTGATCAGCGTGAACAAGGAGCATGCGTGACGCTTGATTAACTGTTTGAACCGGAAAACTTGGTATTGTGGTTGGTAACTGCCAGAAGGAATCATCATCGGGTAAGGCTAAGACAATGAAATTTTTCAAAGCCCAATAAGGCGACCCCGGGGCATTGTAACCTTCAGCAAAGACTAAGTTGGGATAGCCGTAACCGATACTTAACAAGTTATCACTGGTGAAAATCGGCAAGCTAAACCACTGATGCATGTTTGCTCCGAGTAAATATTTGCCTTCAGCTTGAACCGTCGATGTGACAGGAAGCCTAGCAAAGGCGCTGGCAGCCCAAAAAGCCGATTGTGCAAAGCGGTAAGTTTGACTGCGGCCGAATGGCAGGGCCGTCCCGTTTTTAACAAACCAATTCTTAAATGTTTTAGAAAATAGTTGCGCACGCTGAGCAAATTTAGCCACATGTGATTCAGTTTTGTCCGTGGCTAGGATGCTGTACAAGATACCGTAGTATTGCATGGCAAATGGAATATAGTAGTCGATTTGATTGCGGTAGCCGTCAAAATACCAACCATCTTCAAGGTAATAACTATCGAGAGCTGTTAGGTCCTGATCAATTTGGTCAGTCACATCAGTTAACTGTGCTTTTTCGAAAAAGGTATTAACCAAAACCCGAAAAAAGAGCCAATTCGTTTGTGGAATCTTGCGGTGGTTGATTTGATCCAACCAGTGATAAATATTTTGTTGTTCTGTAGGGGTCAATCGATCATAGAAGAACGGCTTTGTTAAGATGAGCATGGTGGCTAATGAACCCATTTCGACAAAGAGTTGGTCATAATCGGTCAGGTCTCCCCAATAGAATTGTGATTTTGGGTCACAACCAGCAACAATACCTTGGGTTGCTGGCGTAAAGTATTGGCGATATTGCTCAGCACGTTCAGCAGTGCTACAGAGCGGGCCAATACCCCAAAGTGTGCGTAAAAAACCTTCGATTTCGCGGCGCTGTTCATCGTAAACTGAGCCAGAATCACTGATATGAACGCGACCGAGCTTTTTTTCATCCGCCATAAGTGCGTAGACCGGTTTGACCAAGGATAATAATGCTTGGACATAATCAGTTCGTGTCTTTAATGGGTTGTCTTTAAGTTGACTATTGAAATGGTTCATCGTTTAGCTCACTGTTCCTTTCATAATGACAGCTTATGATAACTTAACGAACACGACGGATAGCGGCAATTAAGATCCCACCGATGATCTCCATAATAACGGCAAAGATAAAGATGGCTTGGTAGCCGAAACTCCCGACGATGGCTGCGGCAACAATGGCACCAAGCATTTGGCCTAAAGTGTTCGCTAAATTAATCAGGCCCAAATCTTTACCGGCAGTATCGGAAGAAGGTAACACATCCATGTTTAAAGCACCATCGACAGAGTTATAAAGACCATTACCAAAAGCAGCAATTACGGCGTAAGCAAACATCGCCCAAGCGGCTTTAGCAAATAGTGGGAATAACGCAGCAATCCCTAACGCAAAGGTGGCAATGACGACGGGCATTTTAACTCGATTTAGTTTATCAGCTAATGGCCCACTAACGAGTGCAAAGAAGACCCCGATAAATAACATAATTGATGAGAAAATTGAAATTGAACGGCCGGCGTCACTAGTGCTTTGACCGATGTAATCAGTAAAAATATAGAGTTCAAAAGTCGTGACGATTGTTGAACCGACCACCATGAAGAATTTACCACTGAGTGCGAGATAGAAGTCACGGGCATCTTCAGTTGGGAAAAAGAAGTACTTTTTCAAAGTTTCTTTGTTTAACGGAATATGGTCTTCGACTAGGTTGTCTTTTTCATTCATCAATAAAACATGAACAATTGAAAGAACGATGGAAGTAGCAGCCATGACGTAGATCCCCACTTTAACATTGCCTAAGAATTGAGCAGCAATCAAAGCGAAGCCTTGTTGTGCGATGGTAAATCCAACGCCATAGAAGGTCGACACGGTTCCGCGCCATTTTGGAGCAACTCGATCGGAAATTTGTGGGTACATCGCAGCCGCAATGGCATTTTCACCGGCTGCGGCAATAATCCAAATAAATATAATAGCTTTAATCGAAGAAATGTTGGCGATAACGGCTAAAAGTACCGCCATCACAACAGCACCTAAAACAATATAAGGTTTTCGTTTACCAAAACGGGTTCGGGTCACATCTGAAAGGGCCCCAAAGGCAAGATTAGTAATCGCACTAGTAATTGTGGCGACCGTGGCTAACAGGCCAACTGCCCAAACCTTATTAGCAGGATCAATTTGACTAAATAATTGCGGTAATAAAACGTTACGCGCCCCAACAACGGGGCCATACCAGCAAAGTGGTGCGAGGAACATTGCTGAGGAAACTAGCCAGGGTAATTTGGGTTGTTCTGAATCTTTAATTTTTGCGTTAGTTATTTTGCCGACGACACTTGAAGTCGGTTTTTGATTTTTATCGGCCATTGTTTTCGCTCCTAAATATGTTTGACTTGTTGAAAAAAACTGATCATTGCGATGTAACTCTAGAATTCGCGCGATAATTCTAGTAAGTCGTTAGTGTACCGAATGAGGCCGACTAAGTACGACTTGAAATTATTAAGTCCTTAATAATTGTTTTAGTTAAACGTTTAACTAAAAAACAACGATTTAAAACTAACACCATATGTAAGCGCTGTCAATTGTCTTCGTGTGAAAACCAATAAAATGATTTTGATGACCATATAGAAAGTTTATAGTGTGAGTTAAGAGCGAAAGACCAGCAATCACGGCAATTATTAGCCTAAATGTGTTAATAATTAATGGTTTGTTCGGTCACTAAATTCAGTTGAAAAATTTGGGGCTACTTGTCTGATTGATTGTGGATACACTTTTTATGGTCTGAGATACATACCGGTATAGATCTTAAAAGTGGTGAACGGATTAAAATACAACTGAGCAGAAAATTGAGTGAAATTCAATCTCTGAGTGCTAATTAGTTTCTTGATAGCGTTTAATCACAGCGATTTAAAGCTCTTTTCGTAGCTATTGCTAAATGGCTTGTGGATTATTTTAGTCAGTAGTGTCAGTTGACTAATGATACTCTATTAGCAGTTTTATTAGCTTTTGTGGAGCCATTATTAAAGCAACAATAGTCGCCATATCGGCAAGATACGATTAAAATCATCTGGACAATTGTCAGTTATTATGAGAACTAGCAACTAATCGAGGATGGCATTATTGTTGGTATGGAGATTTATTGTCGACCAAAAACTTATGAAGTGTCCTTGATTTACGACGATTATTTATTTGGCAAAGCCATATTACGATTGAAGAGGAATGTGTTGATTTTATGGTGATTTGGACAGTAATTTAGATGTACTGGGGTGTGAAATGAGTTTAAATCGGGTACACTGAAAGTTGGTCTGAAAAGATGGCCTAGATTGACTAAGGAGGAATTAGATTGAAAATTACAATTAAATTATTGGATCAAGCTGGACAGGTTAAACAAGGAGTCTTTTCATACGATAAGGTTAGCAAGCCGTATCAAGTGACTGGCACTGACTTAGCAGTTTTAGGACTTAAGAACATGGTTTGGCAGATGGGTGAAAAGATTCAGGTTGACTTGGATCAAGGTGGACAGTATATCTGGGTTCAATTGGATGAAACTCTAGCCCCAACCTTGATTTATTTGGCACAGCCAAGTTGGACGTACACAGTTGCGACTGATAAGCATCAAATTGATACCGCTTTCTCTTCTGAGCGGCACTATGTTATGGTTCGCAAAGCAACGACAGTTGAAATAACGGCTTATCGTAATTTAGCCCTCAACCCTCACGATCAAAAGGCTGATACTGGTGCTTACCCACATGCGGTGACGAATGTGACGGCTGAAACGAATCCGGCCTTTATTGCGCAAAATGCGATTGATGGAAAACTGGCGAATATTTCGCATGGCTCGTATCCTTACGGTTCATGGGGTATTCATCAACAGTCAGATGCAGCTTTAACAATTGAATTTGCACATCGTGTGACCGTTGATTGCGTTAAATTAATGCTACGTCATGATCATTTGGAATGGGATCATGATGGTTATTGGGATCAAGTGACGTTGGGATTTGATGATGGCACCACGATTGATTGTCCAACGACTGCGACCGCTGAGTTGCAAACGTTAAAGTTTCCAGCTCACGTGACGCAAAAAATAGTATTGAATAATTTGAAAAAAGCCAAAAATAGTGCTGAATTTACAGCACTCACTCAAATTGAAGTATACGGTTACAATAAGGCTTAACGCGCGTTTTAAAAAAGGCTATTATAGAAAATATCAGGAATATAATATTTAAAAATTAGATTGGGTGTGTCAAGATGAAAGTTTTAACTTTTGGCGAAATGATGTTACGACTAAAGCCAAGTGAGAGTAAACGAATTTTACAAAGTGACCGTTTTGAAGCTACTTATGGTGGTGCCGAAGCCAACGTGGCAGTTTCATTGTCATTGCAAGGCGATCAAGCTGCTTATGTCACTAAATTTCCAGAGAATCTATTAGGTGATTCAGCCCTAGGAACTTTGCGCAAATTTGGCGTTGATACTCATAAAGTTTTACGTGGAGGGCCACGATTAGGGATTTATTTCTTTGAAAAAGGTACCAGTGTTCGTGGGACTAACGTGGTTTATGATCGTGCTGAAAGTTCTTTTGCCACATCGAAGGCTGCTGACTTTGACTGGGAGAATCTGTTATCAGACATTGACTACTTCTACTTTTCAGGGATTACCGCAGCGATTTCAAATGAATTGCAATCGGCAATTTTGAAAGCGGTTAAATACTGTGCTAAACATCAAATTACGGTTATTTTTGATACCAACTATCGTGGTAAGATGTGGACCCCTGTTGAAGCACAAGCCTTTTCAGCTAAGGTTATGCCATACGTTAACGTTTGCCTTGCTAATGATGAAGATTTTGAATCAAGCTTAGGGATTAAAGCCTTTGATGGTAATATGGCTCATGGGATTGATCAAAAAGAAAGCTTCAAAGTCGGCATGAATGCCGTTACCGATAAGTATCCGAATGTGCATACGGTTGCCAGCATCTTACGGAATATTAACTCAGTTGAAGACAGTCTTTGGTCTGCTTTGACCTTACGTGATGGTCGGTTCTATGAAAGTCCCGTTTACCAGTTGCACGTGTATGAAGGTGTGGCTAGTGGTGATGCCTTTGGTGCGGGCTTATTGCATGGTTTTCTCCATGGTTTTGATGGTCAAAAACAAGTCAATTACGCCATTGCAGCTAGTGTCTTGAAGCTGACAGTTAGTGGTGACTTGAACTTAGTTAGTGAAGCTGAAATTAGTGGGTTGATGGATTCCGGTGCGTCGGCAATGAATCGTTAGGCTTAGCTCTAATTTCGTCAAAATTTAGTTGATTAGTTAACTTGAAAGATTGGATTTCTTGAGTAGGGGTGATTACCCATGGCTGACAATGATCAAGCGATGGATAAACGTTTGCAAAACGCATTATTTGGAACGCCGCTGTTACATCCGGATGAACAAAATCGTTGCTTAGGAACTTTTCAAGAACGGATTGATTTGAGAATAAGTTTCCGTCAAGCCTTGCAACGAGACTTTTCGACCGAGATTTTATCAGAATTACAAAGACGAGAGAACCTAGGTTTGTTGATACATGCTAAGTTGGATAGTGATATTTTAAGTCGCTATGTTAAATTAGCCCAATCAGTTAGCGTACCGTTTGCAATCAGAAATAGTCAATATTATCATCATGATTGGGACAATGCTGCT
This sequence comes from Lactobacillus sp. CBA3605, assembly GCF_002970915.1. NCBI lineage: Bacteria > Bacillati > Bacillota > Bacilli > Lactobacillales > Lactobacillaceae > Lactiplantibacillus > Lactiplantibacillus koreensis. Next base: position 1,373,778 of record NZ_CP027190.1, on the reverse strand, counting down.
ATTATTTTATGTTCAGATTGTGCCTTAAATGTTGTTAATGTTAATATTGATGAACGCTTTCCGGCGCCAACCTGTGAGGCGGAAAAAGTTAAATCAAGGCGATTACGATCTTGGCTTCGACATTTATGAGACATTAATGTAAGCGCTTTGCGATAGCGGGTAGTGGCAAATTTTAAGTTTTTTAATATTGATTTTACGTTTCTTGCTGGAAACCTTGTTGACGGTAATCATTTCGATTTATATGATAGTTACCATATAGGGAAATGAGGGTTAATAATGGCAAAAGATAAAAAGGTAATGATTGATCCAGACAAGTTTGCTCGTGCCGTCGTGAGTGGTTCCAACTTAAAGGCTGAAGATGATTTACGAGCCAGCAAAGATGGCTTAAAACGTTATTTACAAGCTTACTTCTTGATAGAAAAGTTTAACAAACTTGAGTCAAATCAATTCAAGTTTACTAACAGTACTAATTTTGAGTACTTGATCAAAGCTTTAGATCAAATTAAAATGAACTAATTTGAAAAAGAGAAGTATGACATAATTTCTTGTATTAAAAGGTTCTTTGTCAATCAATGTTAATGAGGAAAACTGCGTTCAATGACGAATGCCCCCCAGAGTGAAAATCAAGTTCTAAAACATCTGTTGTTGGTAATTAAGTAAAATCTTGATTACTGGCGGCAGATATTTTTGTATGTGTTTTATTCGTAGTAACGAATTTATAATTGAAGTGCAACATATTTTCGAACAAAAAATCCCATAGCGGGTACAATTATGAAGCACTTCAATTAGCCATTCGAGCATAGAACAAACCATAAAACAACATGGTAATTACATTGTTGGCCAGGTTCGTCCGGATACTAATCATGACCCAAATAGAACGACTCAATTTGAGCAAGTTCACAAGCTAATTTAGCTTGTGAATAGGGAAGGCGATTTTGTTTTAAAGCGCCATTAACTAAGACTAAAAGAAGTACCAATTGCCAGCAGGTCATTCAATTATGTTAATTTTGTTCAATCAGGTGATGAGATATTGTTGTCTAGTCGTGGAGCATAAAACCAAAAAATTTCGTTGAATAGGTGCTCAGTGCGTAGGCTAGTGAACCTATTTCTATGACAATTTGTCGATGGGTTGGTAGGTTATTTGATTCGATTATTTTTTGTAATTATTCAATATAAAATTGATCAGCATGACTTGGACGCTCAGCCGTGAAGAAACTCCATAATGGTCATAATAAGGTTTGGTAGATAAGCCGCATTACTTTGATTTAAATACACAAAGCTGATTGGTAGCGTTGTTTAACACTAGTGTTCTAAATCAAATTTTATTTGCATCGTTTTTTACCTCAATCATCAAAGATAATATCGTATAAATAATTCAATTCGCCAGCCGCAATTTTTACGCCGTAAGTTGCCTCAATATCTGTCAAGGCGCGTTTGATTTGAGTAAGTCCTTGGGTCCGGTCCGCTAAGTTATCTGGAATATAGGTTAAAGCAGGCTCATTACGGATTAAGCGTTCAATGAGCGAACTAATATGGACGTAAAGCGTGGCTTGCTGGTTGTTAGATAAGTTAATTTGAACACCTTCTTCTAGTCGATCAATCATGTCGCTAATAGAGTGAATAACTTTCTTGACGTCTAAAATAGTGATGGCTGAAAGTAACCGTTCGATTGATAAATTTTGAACTAGTTGGTGATTAATGCTAGTAATTGTTTCTGAATCTGTGACCGTTGGAAAGATTTGTTTAATGATTTTGGTGCCACTACTTGAGACGAGGTGTTCAAGCGAGATGAATGGCATCCCATTAATTTTAGGATCACTAGTTCCAACAATCGCCTGAACAGCATATTGCTTAAAGATAGGGCTTTGTTGACCATATTTTTTTAAATAGGCATAGTCGACGGATTCAACTTGATAGTCTAGATTGGCAGGAATACTATTTTTAATTAGATCTTGGATCTGTTTAGCCGAGCCAATGCCAGTGTGACAAGTTGTGATGATCATCGGTGACTTTTTAATTACTGGGTAAGTTAACTGATATTTGGGTAGTAGTGTTTTCTGTATTTGGCGCCCAATTTCATCAATGGCCGTGCTCTTTTGAATCATTTCACCGATAAACAAGGCTTCTTGCGTTGAAACGTTATTAATGATTAGTACGGGTCCAGGGATTGCTTCTTTTAATGCTTCTGGCAAGGACATTAGTGAACCCATATCAACTAGAATAATTAAACCTTTATGGCAATCATTACTTTTAAAATATTGCAGCATAAATTCTTTAGCCTGATCAACTGAGGCTGATAAAGGCATATCAAACGCATCGAAGATTTTATGATTTAAGAAACGGTTGGTAACATCGGCAATACTGCTAGCAGTTGAAAAGCCATGTGCTAAGATAATTGCATGTTGACCAGTATCAACGAGATCAATATTTAAACTAATTAAATAACCAAGTAGTAAGATTTCATCAAAAGTATCAATTTTAAAGTCTAGCTTCGTTTTGATTAAATCCAGAAAAGCTTGCAGAAGTTGATATTCCATGGTAGCGTTCTCTTTTAATAATTGTAAAAGTTGCTGAATTTTAGCCATGGTCGTTGGTGTCAAACTTAAGTCAAAGTCGTGTTTACGATACATAAAATTCGCAATGGCGACAACTGCGTTTCCTTTAATCTTTACGAAAAAGGAAGTATCAAGGTAATTGAAGAGCTTTTGAATGACCTTGACCATGTATTTGAGTGCTTCATTTTCAAAATCACCATCTTGATGAATTAATCTGTCCATTAAGGCACTGGTTTCACGAGCAATGTGTTGCTGTAAGACCTTTGTCGTGATTTTTTGTTCTTTATACTGATTGTCTAATTGAACGAGTTTGGTGACCAACTCGTTAATCAAATTGTTATCATCATACCATTGAGCAACGTAATCATTCAGCTGGTCAGTTGGGTTAAAAATAACATCATCTTGGACAATCGTTTCTTGTTCATTAACTGCCAAGAAATCGGTTAAGGAACTACTACCGATTGTTTCAGAGTTAATTGTAATTTGGCTAGATTGGGTTGTCTGACTAAAGACTTGTGCGCATAAAATCTGAATGGTACTTTTTAACTCACCGACATTACTTTTATATTTAAAATTATAAAGTCGATTAATGATCCACGGACTAACGACGATCGTTCGGCCAATGCGCTTACCTTCGTCCAAAAAGGCTTTATAAATGTGTAGGCGTAATTCTAATTTAGACCGATCATTCAAGTCTGGAATAGTGATGGAAATTGGGATACGGCGCATGAAAGTCTTTAAAAAATTTTCTTGAAGATTTTCAGTTGTTGCGAAGATCAAACGGACATTAGAATGGCGAGTCCGATTGCCTTCGCCCATTCGTTGAAACGTCCCAGTATCCATAAAAGAAAAGAGCTTTTCCTGACTTTCAGCGTTCAAACGGTGACACTCATCGAGAAATAAAAAGCCACCATCCGCAGTTTCTAGCATGCCTTTGAAGTCTTCGGTGGCACCGGTGAAGCTACCTTTGGCATATCCGAAAAGGTTACTAGAGAGTAATTCTGGGTTGTGAAAATATTGGGCACAATTTAAAACGATAAAAGGTGCTTGTGGCGCCAAAATTCCAGTTTCAACACAATATTGGTGGGTTAATTTAGCTAGGTAACTCTTTCCAACGCCAGTATTTCCCGATAGGATAAAGGGCAAGCCGTTCGGTGGGTAAGTGACAGCAGTAATGATCCGATCAATACTGTCCTTCATACTGAGTTGGTGGCCAATAAAAGATTGAAAAACATTAGCATTGCCAGTTTGCTCTTGTTGGAGTGTCTTGATTGATGGATAAACCAATTGCTTCGGAATGAAAAACAATTTACAAAAAGTAGCCCGGTCAGCGAAATTCGTTGGCCGCGTTTTTATTTGGATGAGCTGTTCTTGCTTAAGTAGCTCGTTTAAATATTGACTGACCGTATTACGGCTTAGGCCAACTTGTTTGGCAAGTCGTTCAGTCGTGATAGTCTCAATATCTGCCAGCTGGTTAACTGCACTTGTTGCAGCAATTAGGGCTTGTTTTACTGTTTTGATACCTGTCATAAGAAATCTTCCTTTTAGTTTCGACACATTGTAAAATGTGATTTTTTCTGTCGGAGTTAATCTAACATGCTTGATTTGTTTTTGCAAGGGCTTTCATAGCCTCGCTAGTGGTAACGTTTTGGAAACTTATAAGTTTTTCTCGACTAAAGTTGGCATCATTTTTGCATATATATTAGTGAGACCCGCTGAAACGTAACAAACTTGATTCAGTGGTGGCTGGGTGTCACCGGTAGTGATCGTTGGATACATCGTGAAACTGATCGAAGCACCAACTAATAAATTGTAAAGGAGGTCACTTGTGTGAGTCGAAAAATTTATTTTATTTCACACAATGATTTTGCAGAAGGCCTAAAACGATCAGTTGAAATGATTGCTGGTAAACAGCCAAATGTTACTGCTTATGGGCTGGAACCTGGTGGAGATCCTAATGAAATTGTTCGCCAGATTGAGGCTGATATCGCCACTACGGATACGGTAATTATTTTAGGTGATTTGGAAGGCGGTAGTGTTTGTAATGCAGCATTACGATTAACTGTTCGACCAAATGTGGCTTTGATCGCTGGTTCGAATTTAGCCTTGGCATTGCAGGTTGTGCTGAGTTCACAAACGGCTAACTTAGATGATGAGATCGAGGAAGCGCGTAAACGAATTAAGAAGTTAAACCTTAAAGTTAGTGCGGTTAATGACGTTGAAGGATTATTTTAGTTTGAAATTTTGAGAAATGTGAGGCGTTGACAAATGATTAAGATGTTGAGAATTGACGATCGGCTAATCCATGGGCAAGTGGCAGTGACCTGGTCAAAACAGTTAGCCGTCAATCGGATTATTGTGGCGAGTGATTCTATTAGTCAGGATCCAATTCAGGTTAGTGCGTTAAAGATGGCCGCACCGGAAGGAATTAAGGCTTTTATTTTACCAGTTGATAAGGCTGCTAAGATGTTGAACGATCCACGAGCTGATCGATTGAAGATTTTACTGGTTATGAATAATCCGGCCGAAGTTGCGCAATTATTATCGGAATTAACCACGCAACCAAGTGTTCTAGATGTTGCAAATTATGGTCGGGTTGCAGGAATTGAGGGTCGCCATAAGATCACGGATACCGTTTATTTAAGTGATGATGAAGTGACAATTTTCAAAACAATGGCCACTAAGGGAAGCCATTTCATCTATCAACCATTACCAAATGATGCTGTTAAGTCTGTCGATGAATTATTGGAGGGATAATTATGATTATGCAAGCATTGGCTGTTGGCCTCGCATGTGCGCTAGTTAAATTTGGGGCTTGGTGGGGGGTCATGGGCTGGGATCGTCCAATGGTAGCCAGCACGATTACTGGGATTTTGTTAGGTCATCCAGTTGAAGGGATGACAGTGGGGGCCGCACTAGAACTTGTTTACATGGGGACGCAATCGATGGGTGGCGTTTTGCCGCAAGATTACGGTCTTGGTGGTGTTTTCGGATGTGCATTTGCAATTTTAGCGACTGCTAAGCCCTCAGTAGCAGTGGCATTATCAATCCCATTTAGTATGTTAGGCACCCTGGTTTACGATCTGTTCAAATTCTGGGCAACGTCATTAATTACCCGTTTCGAAAAACATCTTGAGGATCATCAAATTGGCGCATTTAAACGACTTTGGTTCACACAAGCAACGGTCTATCTGACCATGTATTTCTTGATTGGCTTTATTAGTATTTTGGTAGGAACAAATGCCATTAAAGCGTTAGTTAATAATATTCCAACGGCCGTCATGTCGTCATTGACGGTGGCTGCTGGGATGCTACCAGCATTAGGGATGGCTCTGCTAATGATCACATTGTGGGATAAAAAGTTAGCACCATATTTTTTCATTGGTTTTGGTTTAGTAGCCTTCTTCAAAGGAACTTTAATTGAAATTGCTTTTTTAGGTGCAGCAATTGCTGTATTAGCAATTATTGGTCAATTAACAAATCATAAAATGGATAAAGGTGCAGCGACGACTGAAGATGCTGCTACTGGTGAAGAGGAGGACTTCTACAATGACTAATTCAACTGAAACAACTTTTTTACCTGATAAAAAGGCTGAAAACCATTTTTATAATAATTTGTTTTGGCGTTCACAATGGTTAATGTTCTGTACGTCATATACGAAACAACAAGCGGTAACTTTTTCATGGGTTTTAATGCCGTACCTTGAAAAAATCTACGGAAAAGATACGCCGGAATTTTATGATGCAATGTTAAGACACCAAGACTTCTTCAACACGAATGTCACAGCTGCACCATTTATTTTCGGGATGGTTACTTCAATGGAAGCTGAAAATAAGGCGAATGGGATTGATCCAAAGAGTATCGGTGCTTTGAAGTCCAGTATGATGGGACCGTTAGCAGGTATTGGTGACTCATTAGTCTCTAATGGGATTCGTTTGATTGCAACTGGGATTGCGATTGGCTTCTTCAAACAAGGCAGTTGGTTAGGACCGATCTTGTTTATGCTGCTATTAAATGTTCCTAATTGGGGTATTAAGTGGGTAGCAGGTAAATATGGTTATAAGTTGGGAAATAATTTTATTGTAAATGCCATGAAATCAGGGACACTCAATTTAATCACAAAAGCAGCATCTATTTTAGGCTTGATGATGGTCGGAGCAATGTCAGCACAATATGTGACGTTTACGACCTCACTAAAAATTAAAACAGCCGCACAAACACTGGATCTACAAGGTATTTTTGATTCAATTTTGCCAGATCTATTACCGTTGGCTTTGGTATTAGGCTGCTTCTTCTATTTGCGTAAAAAGAATAAGCCGGTTCGGACTTTGGTAGCAATTGTTATTCTAGCTTTTGTACTGACATTTTTGGGAATTACTAAATAAGTGATTAACTAATATCAATATTATGAACTAAAATCCTCAGGCAGATATTTAGTTTACAAATTAACTTTAAGTGATAGGGCTGGATGATTAATTGTCCAGTCCTATTATTTAAATCAATGTGAAAGAGACGGTATTTACTCATGGCAGATTGGGCGACAACGATATTACAACAAATTTATCAAAAGACTACTGCAAGCGTGCAACGATTGGGACCAAATAATATTCCATATATGGCTACGGCAGATCATTATCAGACTAATATGGTTGAAACTGATATTACCTGGTGGACGAATGGTTTCTGGGGTGGACTCTTGTGGCAATTGAATCATTATCAAGCAAATCCAGAATTAGTAACTGCAGCTAAGGAAAATGAAGTCGCTTTGGACCAAGCCTTTCTCAAGTATGAAGGCTTACATCATGACGTCGGCTTTATGTGGCTGCCAACAGCAGTAGCCGACTATCGGTTAACTGATGACGATCGTGCTTATTGGCGTGGCCGTCATGCTGCAGACCTGTTAGCGGGTCGTTATAATTTGGCTGGCCATTATTTACGTTCTTGGAACCGTGATCGTGCGGGTTGGGTCATTATTGATTCAATGATCAATATTCAGCTTTTGTATTGGGCAAGCGAAGCGACACAAGATCCTAGATACAAGTTAATGGCAAATGAACATGCTAATACTGTCATGCAGCATCATGTTCGTGCGGATGGTTCTGTAGTCCACATTGTTGTTTTTGATCCGAACACTGGTGCTGAGGTAGAGACCTTGGGCGGCCAAGGCTACGGAGTAGGTAGTAGTTGGAGCCGTGGTCAAGCCTGGGCGATTAACGGTTTTGCTTTAGCATATCGGCATACCCATAATCTGGCCTATTTAGAAACTGCGAAACGAGTCGCTCATTATTTTCTAGCTAATATTGCTGAAAACAACACCATTCCTGCTGTGGATTTTCGGGCCCCGAAGATACCATTGATGGTGGATACGTCTGCAGGGGCGATTGCTGCTTGTGGCTTGTTAGAAATTGCGCAGCATGTCCCAATAGCTGAGCAAGCCTTATATCAAAACGCTGCTCAGAAAATATTGAAACAACTTGTTACCCAATATGGCGATTTAAACCCAGCACATGACGGTGTTTTAACCGGAGCTACTACCGCTTATCATGATAAAACTGGTCAAAATGTTAATTTGAATTATGGTGATTATTATTTAGTAGAGGGGTTACTGCGTTTGTTAGGGAAAGACCTTTTATTGTGGTAGTTCGGCAAGCTTATCAGGTGCTCTGTTCAGACTTGGATGGGACTTTGTTAAATCAGAATAAGCGGGTATCCTCGATGGATCAAGTCGCTATTCAGCGCTGACGGGCACAAGGAAAGTTATTTGGGATTACTTCCGGTCGTGCACTGTCAGGGTTAGCGAATGTGACGGCAATGCTACAGTCACCACCGGATTTTATTGTGGCCTTAAATGGGGCCTACATTCAGACGATTGATCATCAAATCGTGCAACAAGAACTTCCAGCAGCAGTTAGTTATGAGATTTTATTGCGTTTACAGGAACAACATTATGATTTTTTGACCGCGACAATTAGCGGTGATTCTTGGCGTGTTGTTTCAGTTTCTCGGCAACATCATGAGCTTACTTTTTCGGCATTGTTCACTAAACTAGCAACAGGCCAGTTAATTGATAAAGTTTCTATTAAGACTTTGAAGGCTAATGATGATGAATATTTCAAATTACTGTTGTCAGATTTGACTGTCGAGGTCACTATTTCAGATGTTTGTTATGTTGAGGTGACGCGACAGGGTGTAACGAAGCTTAGTGGTCTCAAGATTGCTTTAAATGACCCTAAAACTTTAGATAACGTTGTGGCAGTTGGTGATTACTTAAATGACCTAGCAATCATAAAAGGGGTTGGTAGAAGTTATGCGGTGGCTAATGCGTTGCCGGAAGTACAGAAAGGTGCAACATGTGTAACCGTAGACCATAATCATCAGCCGTTACAGGCAATCATTGATGAATTGTTAAATTAGGAGTGGAGGAATTTCAGGATGCCAAAACAATTTAAAAATCCAATTTTACCGGGATTCAATCCTGATGCAAGTATTTTAAAAGTTGGAACAGATTATTATTTGACCACGTCGACATTTGAATGGTGGCCGGGAATTGAAATCTATCATTCACGAGATTTAATTAATTGGCAATTGGTCGATAATCCGTTAACCCGTGTTGATCAGGTAGATTTGCGTGGCAATTATAATTCAGGGAGTATCTGGGCACCACATCTTAGTTATGCCAAACACAAATTTTGGTTGATTTATACGGATGTTAAGACAACGGGTGCTTATAAGGATACATTGAATTATATTGTTTCAACAGATCGAATGGGTGGAACGTGGAGTGCCCCAACTTTCTTGATGGCTAGCGGCTTTGATCCGTCAATTTTTCATGATGATGGACATAGTTACGTTATTAATATGTTATATGATCATCGTTTGGATCGGCCAGGATTTTCCGGGCTAGTGATTCAGGAATTAGATTTAACACAGCGGCGGTTGGTTGGTAGGCGTGTCCATTTCTTTACTGGAACAGATTTGGGAGTATGCGAAGGACCGCAATTGCTAAAAAAAGATGGTTGGTATTACTTATTATCAGCAGCCGGTGGTACTGGATACAGTCATGCCGCAACGGTTTGCCGTAGTCGCCAGGTTATGGGGCCATATGCGGTCTCACCGTATCAGCCGTTGTTGACCACTAAGGATGACCCGTGCAACCCACTTCAAAAAGCAGGTCATGCTAGTTTTATTGAAATTCAGCCAGATGAATGGTATTTAGTACACATCATGGCCCGCCCTTTACGACCAATCAATATTCAACGAGGCAACTGTCCACTTGGTCGTGAGACTGGGTTACAACGCTTAGTCTGGACTAATGGTTGGCCACGACTAGCCAATCATACTAATCACCCAGATTTATACTTTGAGGCCCCGACGATTGCTCAAAATGTTTTTCAACGCACTGATTATTCGCAACAAATCGACTTTAGTCAATTCAAACGATTACCGATGACTTTAAAAACGTTACGAGGTCCGTTAGAACAACGAGCGTCATTAATCGATCACCCAGGATATTTACGCTTATATGGTGCCCAAAGCATTACTAGTTTGCATACGCAAACGCTACTGGCTCGGCGGTGGCAATCATTTAATTTTCATGTTGAAACGCAGGTTACCTTCAGTCCGCATAATTTTCAACAATTGGCAGGTCTAACTCTGTTTTATGATACGGATAATTATGAATATTTACAGTGGTCTTATGATGAAACTTGCCAGCAAGCCTATTTACAGCTTGAAGTAGCAGAATTAGGGGAACACCATTATGTTTCTAATCGTCACTATTTAGCGGCTAAGACGGTTAAACTGGCTGTGTTAGTTCAAAAAACACAAAGCCAGTTTTATTATGATGAAGGGCAAGGTTGGCAGTTGATTGGGATTAGGTTACCAGCTGAACGGCTGTCGGATGATTATATTAAAGATCATGGTAAATTAGCTTTTACTGGTGCGATGGTCGGTATTTGTGCACAGGATTTAGATCAACATTTGAGCTTTGCTGATTTTAAATATTTCAATTATCAAGAACAAGCGGATTAGCTTTTATTATGGTATTAATAATGTCAACCCGGATGATCAAGGAAGTTGGTCATCTGGGTTTTGTTCGTGGTATGGCAAAACTAAGAAATGTGGTGAATTAAAATAGAAAAGTCGATTTTGTTACCCAAGATTTATCAGAAATATTTTCAGCCAATAAGTTATCTAATCAGCGTGAACTATCAAATATCTATGCCATCTCACGGGATACTATTCAAAAAGCGATTCGATAATTAACTGATATAGGGGCTCTTAATACCGTTCAGAGGTCGATGATTTTTGTTAAGCAAACGGTCCAGCAGAACTCGTTAATGTATAATTCCTTGACATGATGCCCGCATGATCGCATTCAATTGAAAGTGATTTATTTGTAGCAAGTATTGGCGGATGAAAATGAGTAACGAATCTTTGGCCTGAAACGGTAGCAACCTGTCTGGTGTCGACGGATTTCTCCATCAACACTAAATATCATAGAACTTAAAAAAGTGCCGCTCAGAAAACCTTGACGATTCTCTGAGCGACACCTTTTGAGCTTAGCAATCAACTAGGAATAACTGCAATTGTTAAAAAACGAGTGAATAAGGAACCTTCACAACAATCTTTTTAACCTTAACGGAGTCTGCAACTTGAAGACATGGTTTGTGAGCATCTTCTGGCAAGAAGATAGCGAAGTCACCGGGACGTAAGATGATACGAGAATAGTTACCTTTAAAGTCACCATAATAGAGGGCATCGTTCTTTTTCAGGGCATCTTCAGCGACAATTAATTGGTCCAGGTGAGTACTCTTGATTAATTCAGTCCCTGAAACGACAAACTGAATATCAATGTTCTTTTGATGGCTTTCCCAGCGACCGTTATCATCAGGTAAGCTATCGAATTCTTGTGCGACACCAAAAATTTGATTAGTTAAGTCAAACCTACCTAATGGGAAGTTATCCAAATCATCGCGGTTTAATAAATCAAAAACAGGTTTAAAGGCCGGAATAGTCGCCAAAAACTTGGCGGTACTATCATTCTTATTTGTTAGAAACATAATTATTTCCTCCTTGTTGAATTAAGTATAGCAAATTAATTGTAACCGTTTTCGTATATTTGGTATTGAATTTTTAGATAATTGAATTTTTCCGTAAAACGATTAATCTGTTGAAAATCAAATGTGGTTGAATTCACATATGGTGAAAAATTATTGTAATTGGTTTAGAAATCGTTAATTGATTGTCAAAAATATATGTTGCAATAATGTTGATATAGCAGTATTTATTGTTTTGGAAAACGGTTTCCTTTAAATGTGGTACTTTTGTCTGGAATATTGGTATTGCGGTGAAAGTAGATAAGTTATTAAATAGTAATTGTAAGCGATTACAATAAAGGAAAAATTAGTCTTTCATATAGAAAGCGAAAGGTGTGTGTAGAATGGCACAATATAAAGAGAAGGATGTCGAAAGTAAAGTTGATTTACTGATTGACAACGAAATTAATTTGAGTGACCCCACTGGAGAATTCTCCATTAAGGTTGCCGATGGTTCTATTATTGATAACAAAAGTTTTGACTTCTGGGAATGGACTTCTGGTGTTGGTTTATACGGAATGATGAAGTATTACAAATTAACCCGGAAACAAGCAGTCCTTGATCGGATTATCAAGTGGTACGATGATCACTTCGATGAAGAACCTGTTGAGAAGAACATTAACACCATGGTTCAAATGTTAACTTTAGCTTATCTTTATGAAGAAACTGGGGATAAGAAATACTTGCCACACCTTGAAGCTTGGGGCGATTGGCTATATTACCGTTTGCCACGGACTGAAAAAGGCGGTTTCCAACACGTTACTTATGGTGACTTGAACCCTGACGAAATGTGGGCCGATACGTTAATGATGAGTATCTTAACGTTAGCTAAGTTAGGCAAGACCTTGAACAAGCCTGAATATGTTGAAGAAGCGAAGAAGCAAGTCTTACTACATATTCAGTTCTTACAAGATAAGAAGACCGGCCTTTGGTTCCATGGTTGGAGTTTTAAACGTCGTGATAACTTTGCTGGCGCTTTCTGGGGTCGCGGTAATTCATGGATCACAATTGCTTTTCCAGAATTACTTTGCTTATTAGATTTGCCAAAAGGCGATGCTTTCCGTGAATTCATGATTATGAACTTGAAATATCAAATTGAAGCACTTGCTAAGTATCAAGATGAAAAGACTGGTTTATGGCATACCTTAGTTGATGACCCTAAAACTTATTTGGAAGGCTCAGCGACTGCTGGATTCACTTACGGTATCTTAAAAGCGATACATGAACATTATATTGACGATAGTTATCGTGATGTTGCCATGAAAGGGATTCATGCCTTATTCAACAACATTGATGAAACTGGAGCGTTGGCTAAGACCTCTGCGGGGACACCAATGGGTGAAACTAAAGATTTCTATAACGGTATTAAAACTTCTAACATGCCTTATGGTCAATCAATGGCTGCATTAGCTTTAACAGAATATTTGAAGGAATTTTTCTAAACACATATGATGAAAGCGCTTGCTGGTTAGTTATTCTCTTGCCATCGTTAGTTTAGGCAATCCAGTAGGCCATGTGAAAAATATAAGGAAGTGTTTTAAATGAAAGCAACTACTGATACTGTATCAGATGCTGCACCAACGGCCAGCGGAAATCAAATGATTAAAACGAAAGCTAAACCATTTGGGATGCGCGACAAGATTGGTTACATGTTTGGTGACTTAGGAAACTGTTTCATTTTAGGTTTAGTTAACAGTTTTTTGACTATTTATTATACGAACGCCTTGGGGATTTCTGGGGCTGTCGTTGGGATTTTATTCTTAACAGCTCGGATTATTGATGCCTTTGCAGATGTTACAGTCGGTCGGATGGCCGATATAGCGAAATTGACTAAAGCTGGTCGGTTCCGTCCATGGATCCGCAAGATGAAATACCCATTCACTGCAATCACCGTTATTTTATTCTTGCCTTTCGTTAACAACTGGGGTATGAACGCTAAAATTGTTTACATCTTTATCACTTATTTAGTTTATGGTGTCTTGAACTCATGTATTAATATTCCTTATGGTTCAATGGCTAGTGCGATTAGTGATAATCCTGATGATCGGGCTTCACTTTCTACTTTTCGGAGTGTTGGTTCTGCCATTGGTGGTGCCACAACTGGGTTCATGATTCCATTATTGGTATACAAGACTTTAGCAAATGGGCAACAAGTCGTTTCAACTAACCGGTTCTTTATGGTTTCAATGTTATGTGCCATTATTGCGTTCATCGCTTACAACATTACTTATCGTATGACGACTGAACGGGTTCAAGTTGAAAAGACTGAAAAAGTCAGTGCCGGTAAATTAATTAAGGGTTTATTTACTAACCGGGCTTTAATGTCATTGGTTGTTTGTGATTTATTCATTGTTATCAACCAAAACTTATCGGGTACTTTAGCAACTTATCTATTTACTGATTACTTTAAGAATAAACAAGCACTGTCAATCGCTTTACTGTTCACCTATGGGACTGTTGTTGTTTTAGCACCATTTGCGACTAAGCTAATCAAAAATTTTGGTAAACGTGAGGCTTCTATCGTTTGTTTAGCTTTTGGGACTGCTATGTATTTGTTGATGTACTTTATGCACATTACTAATCCATGGTTATACTTGGGTCTCCTATTCTTAGCAACCTTAGGTTCAGGGATGTTCAACTTAATGGTATGGGCCTTCATTACTGATGTTATCGATTACCATCAATATTTGACCGGTTTCCGTGAAGACGGTACTGTTTATGGTGTTAATTCCTTTGCTCGAAAGGTTGCTCAAGCTGTTGGTGGTTTCATCGGTGGTTTCATGTTAACTGCAATTGGTTATGTTTCTTCTACTACTGGTGGGGCAACGCAAACAGCTGCCGTTACTAACCGAATTTATACGATTGCCAACTTAATTCCTGCAGCTTGTTTAGCAATTGGTTGTTTGATCCTAATTTTCTGGTATCCATTGAGTAAGAAGAAGATTGATGCAGTTGATGCTGAATTAGCAGCTCGTCGTGCTAAAGAAGCTACAACTGAAGATTAGTTCAGTTAAGATTTAGAAAATAGACGGTGTTCACCAAATGGTGGTGCCGTTTATTTTTTAAGCAGATGAAATCAGGTAATCTTATGTGGGCAATATTAATTGGGTTAGTCCCTGCAATCTGTTGGGGTATTTTACCAATTTGGATTCGTAAGATCGCTGGTGGGTCGTTTCGTCAACAGATGATTGGGACGACCATTGGGATTACGTTAGTTGCAGCAATATTAACCTGGCTTTTACATTTAACCGTGACTTGGCAAGCTGGTTTGATTTTCTTTGGTTCTGGTTTTTGCTGGAGCTTTGGTCAGAGTGGTCAATATAACGGTTACGAGAAGTTAGGGGTTAGCACGACGATGCCGCTGTCGACGGCGTTACAAATTATTGGTAACAGTATCATTGGTGGCTTATTATTTCATGAGTGGCATGGGGCGCAGGATATTATGTTCAGTCTCGTGATGTTGATAGTGATTTTACTGGGAGTTTATCTGACAAATGGTAAGTTGAAAATTACAACTGTTCTGTCAAAACAATATTTTATTTTGATTTTTACAACTATCGGTTATTGGGGTTATTCAGCTTTACCACATTATGCCCAAGTTAGCTCGAATTTAAACGGCTTTTTACCGCAAGCTTTAGGCATGGTGACAGCTGCATTAGTGATTGGCATGCCTAAGCCACATGAAGTTTGGCAATTCGCAACGTTGAAAAGTATTTCTTCGGGCATCATTTTCTCAGCGGCGGCAGCGACCTACTTGGTTTCGCTTTCTTTGAATGGCATGGTCAACGCATTTATCTTGTCACAGTTAAACGTGATTGTGTCAACGCTAATTGGTGGTATAGTTTTGCATGAATTGGTTCACAGGCAAGTTAAGAAAATCGTTTTGGGTTTGCTTATCTTATTAGTGGGCGCCACGGGACTAGTCATGTTATAAATGAGAAATGGAGAGTGTTAATTATGGCAAAAAATAAAATGAAATTAGATGAAGAAAAATTTGCTTATGCAGTTGTTCAGAATTTTCATCCAGAGGAAGCCGATGATTTGAAGGCATCAAAGGCAATTTTGAAGCGGTATTTGACGGCTTATTACATGGCTGAACGATTTAATACGCTGGAAGATCGTCAATTCGATCAAGGAATGGATTTTAGCTTACTCGCATCAGGTATTGATGCAATCACTTTGCGTTAAAATTAAGTCTTAGGAAAGCATGACTAAAAGCGACCCACCTCACTAGTAAAACTACTGGTGAGGTGGGTCGCTTTTTTGATGAAATGAACAGTTCTAAACGAATGATAATAACTTGTTAGTTACCGATGTGTCGTAAAAACGACGATAGCCATCGGCGTTTGGATGGGTTCCAGAACCACCATAGGCATAGTTGCCGCCATTTTCGTCCGGTTGGTCATAAGAATAGTTATATTGATAGTTTTTGACAAACGTGTTAAAACTACCAGCGTTAAACAGATCTACCACATCAAATGACCACTTGTGACAAATAGTCATGGCTGTTTGATACATCTTCTCTTGAATTGCAAATTCACGTGCAGGAGTCTTGTGAGTTGCTAAAAGAATAAACTTGGCACCAGAGTATTTTGTGGTTAGTGTTTTACAGATGGATTCAAGCCCACCACAATAGGTTTTAGAGTCCAACCGGGTATCGAAGTCGTCAGTGATTTCACCAAATCGTTTTGGATCATTGGCAACTTCAGGATAAGCATCATTAGCCCAAGAATCAAAGATGATGAAGTCAGGAATAATACTTGGTGCAGAGACAATTTGTTTTAAAATATTATTGGAATCGCTAGTCCGGGTGGTGGCACCATTGATGGCGAATTTACGATATTGCAAGTGGTTGTCTCTGGCAACGTCTTCGACAAAGCTTGTATTGGCTAAGTGACCATTAACGATACTCGAACCAAAAGCATAGAGCATTTTACCTGCTAAAGGGTTAGTTGATTGAATTGACATTTTAAGTTGATCCTTTACTTTAATTAATTTTTTGCGCAATTGCTTGTAGGCGAGTTAATGATTGCTCAATCGAAGTTGTAGATAATTCATCGGCAATAGCATAGGCTCCGGGTTGAGCGGCATTGATCGTTTTGAATAGTGCTTCAATGTCTACTTGGCCTTCACCGATTGGTGTAATTTCAATATGATCAGTTTTGTAGACAAAATCCTTGATATGATAAGCATAAATCCGGTCACCAAAGTCGTGAATGCCTTGCTTAAGAATCTTAACGGGGTCATCGTCGGCGTTCATGACTAATGAGCCAGGGTCCAATACGATTTGTAAGCTTGGTGAAGGAATTGCTGCGAGTAATTGTTTTGTGACGGCTAAAGAATAAATTGGATGGTTAACGCCGGGTTCAATACCAATTAAACAGCCCACTTTTTCGGCAGTTTTAACTAAATTGCGGATGATTTCGATTGTTTCGTCAATCTTGACGGCTGTGAAATTATTAGGTGTCTTATGAAAAGTTGGATCGACACTTCCAGTTTCAGTAGCTACTAAATCAGCACCGAATGAATGAGCCGTAGTTAAATACTTCTTGAATTGATGTAAGACTCGTTGGCGTTTGACCATATCCGGGTCAATAATATTGCAGTAACACCCGAGCACGGCAATTTTAACGCCGTTTTGATCAAAGGCTTGTTTAACACGGTTGCCTAAGCCGAAATTAATGTGAGCACCATTCTGAGTTAAACCAGCTAAAGAAACACGTGGTGCAAACTGAATGTATTGAAATTGATGTTCCTTCAAGCTAATAGCTAGCTTCTCAGGATTATCGAAAATATGAATATCATGAGCACGAATACCGATTTTCATGACTAATCACCCTTCTGAAAATATTTTATTAAATGAATTTATTTATGGTTAGCAAATTGAACAAATTAAATAAAGGTCCGCACAAAAAAAATATGACACCGCTTCCAATAACATTAAACAATGATACAATGAGTATTGCAATATGATATTTTTACTAGATGTGTATTGGATTTACAGGGGATGAATAAATATGATGGATAAGCAATTAGATGCGCTTTTACACCAACTAACTGCTGTTGAAGAAGTTCAAAAGCAGACGCATAAATACGTGCAGGATTTACCGGATGATACAATTGATGCCAGTAATGATGATTTTATCTCTTTGAATAACCGTCATTTTTTTAAGAATAAGGATATCTATGTCAGTAAACATAATCGATATGCCAAGTACCCACTTCATACTCATCAGTTTTTAGAGTTAAATTATATGTACTCTGGTCATGGTGTGGAATATATTGATGGTAAGCGTGTTGAATTGAAAGCAGGGGATGTTGTTCTGCTTAATATTGGGAGTTCACATAGTTTAGAGGCTCTTGGTGATGACGATATTCTGATTAATGTTTTGTTTAGAAATAAAGATATTCACCTTGATTTGCTTGATAAATTATATGATTCAGATAGTATTCTTTTTAATTTTTTAATGAATACAACGACTAAGGATCAAACAGAACCGTTGTTTATTTATTTTCACAAACATGGTGATTCTGATGTTATCCATATAATTGATACTATTCTGTCGGAGTACTATTTTTCTAGAAATTTCTCAAATCAAATTATTAGCAGTTATTTGCCAATCTTGTTAATTACGTTAGTTCGTGATTATCAGAGCGAAATTATGAATAAATCCAAGCAACGATTGAACGATCCAGTGATGCTAACGGTCCTCAAGGATATTGAAAAGGGCTACGCTACGGTTTCTCTGCAGTCAGTATCCAAAGAACTAAACTATAATCGCTATTATTTAAGCAATTTGATCAAGAAAAAGACCGGTCAGACCTTCACAGAGCTTTTAAATCAGCAGAAGCTGTTACAAGCGCAACTATTGATCACTTCAACTAAGTTGCCGATTTCACAAATTATTCGGCAAGTTGGTTTTTCCAATAAAAACTATTTCTATAATAAGTACCAACAAAAATATGGACATTTGCCAACAGAAACAAGAAATCATAATGCCTAAAAATAGTGTTAAACGGAGCCTGATATTAACTTATCGGGTTTTTTAAGTTTTTACAGTTTCCAATCAGGAAAATAATATCTGCAAATATGATACTTTTCCTCGCATTTTGTGACATTGTGACGACCGTTGTTAGCGCATACAATTATAGTGTAATCAAGACAGGGGACATAAAAGACTATCTTGATAGAAATGATATTAATGAATAATATAAGTTGCTGTGAAGCAGGACGAGGTGAATGATCAGTGAAAAATGTCTATGTTGCAGTCGATATTGGTGCGTCTAGTGGACGCCTGATGTTAGCGGAATGTGATGAAAACAAACACATCAAATTAAAAGAAATTCATCGTTTTAAAAATGGATTTAAAAAGAATGATGGTCATGACCGTTGGAATATTGATTATTTGATTCATGAAATTATGACTGGGCTGACTAAAGTGAAGACGGCCGGATACCAACAAGTCTATCTAGGTATTGATACTTGGGCAGTTGATTATGTCCTTGTTGGTGAAGATGGGCGCAAGCTTGCCGATCCAATCAGCTATCGTGATAATCGGACGTTGCATGCCATTTCAGATTTAACCAGTGATTTACCTAAAAATTATTTGTATAAAAAAACTGGTATTCAGTTTTTAGATTTTAATACGTTATATCAATTATATGAAGAAAATCAAGATTTATTAGGTAAGACTGACAAAATTATGATGATCCCGGATTATATCGGTTACGTATTGACGGGCCACTCTGTGACAGAAGTCACGAATGCCTCAACGACACAGATGTTAAATTTACGAGCCGGATTATTCGATGAAGATTTATTGAAGAAAATTAATGTTCACGATAGTCAATTTGCAAAACTAGTTGAAGCTGGAACTTATCTGGGACCCCTTACTGATCATTGGATGAAGTGTTTCGATTTACCAGTGACTAAAGTGATTACAGTTGCGACTCATGATACGGCTTCTGCCGTTGTTGGGACTCCTAGTGTTGGTGATGATTGGGCCTTCTTAAGCTCTGGAACTTGGTCGTTACTCGGAAAAGAATTAAACACTCCTGAGAGTGGACAAAAAGCCTTTGAAAACAACTACACTAACGAATGGGGTGCTTATGGGACTTACCGGTTTTTAAAGAATATTATGGGACTTTGGATTGCCCAGTGCATTAAGCGGGATCTTGGCGATTGTTACAGTTTTAGTGAGTTAGCAAATATGGCTGCTCAGGAAAAACCTTTCCAACAATTTATTGATATTAATGATCCACAGTTCATTAAGCCATTTAATATGGTTAATGAAATCCAGATGTATTGTCGGGAGACCCACCAAACGGTTCCACGAACGCCTAGCGAAATTATGATAGCGGTTTATTCAAATTTGGCCCTGTTCTATGCAAATGAGGTTCAAAAGCTTGATCAAATTTTAGGTTGTCAAGTGACCACCTTAAATATTGTGGGTGGTGGTAGTAATATTGCATTATTAAATCAGATGACTAGTACGTTAGCCAAGGTTGAAGTAGTTGCTGGTCCCAACGAAGCGACAGCAATTGGTAATGTGTTAGTTCAAATGATTAGCACTGGTGATGTGGCCGACTTAAAAGCTGGGCGTGAAATGATTGGTCAATCATTTGAATTAAATCACTTTATTCCTGAAACTGATAAGTATTCAGGTGTTCTAAATAGCTATCAAGACTTTTTGAAGAGCCATAGTAAGGAGTTGGCATAGATGGTTAGAATAGGTCAAGTCATGTATCTACATAAGGATGCTTATGCAGAATATAAAAAACGTCATTCGGAATTGTGGCCAGAAATGCGTGTAACATTGAAGGAATATGGTGCTTCGAATTATTCGATTTTTCTAAATGAAGCGACTGGTCAAACTTTTGCTTATTTAGAAGTACCAGATGAAACAACCTATAACATGATTGCCGATACAGCGGTTTGTAAAGAATGGTGGCGTTATATGGAGCCACTAATGGATACAAATCCTGATAATAGTCCCGTCACAACAGATCTGAAGGAAATGTTTCATTTAGATTGAGGAGGAATTGTAATGGTCAAAACAGATGAAGTAGAAAGAGCTTATCAAGTTGCTAAAGCGCGTTACGCTGAATTAGGCGTTGATACTGATAAAGTCATGGCACAATTGACACAAGTTAAATTATCAATTCATTGTTGGCAAGGCGATGATTTGCATGGATTCTTGAATCCTGATCAAGAATTAACTGGTGGGATTGGTATTTCCGGTAATTATCCTGGCCGCGCCCGCACCCCTGATGAATTGACTGGCGATTTACATGAAGCTTTGAGTTTGATTCCAGGTAGTCACAAAGTGCAATTACATACCATTTATGGTGTGACTAATAAGAAGAAAGACTTCAATGAAGTTGAACCATCAGACTTTAAGTATTGGGTTGATTGGGCTAAGCAAGAAGGCGTTGGGTTGGATATGAATCCTTCATTTTTCTCAAACCCGATGGTTAAGCATAATTTTACTTTAGCTAGTCCAGAAAAAGCAGTTCGTGATTACTGGATAGAAGTTGGTAAGAAGTCTCGGGCCATTGCAAATTACTTTGGTGAAGAACTTAATCAACAATCGGTCAATAACTTCTGGATTCCAGATGGCTTTAAGGATAACCCGATTGATAAACAAGCACCTCGTGAACGCTTGATTGAATCTTTGGATGAAGTCTTTGCTAAGAAGTATGACGAAAAGAATACGATTGAAGCCGTTGAAGGTAAGTTATTCGGAACTGGAATTGAATCGTACACTGTTGGTTCACATTTGTTCTATAACAACTATGCAATTAGTCGTGGCAAGCTTTGGACAATTGACGCTGGTCATTGGCACCCAACAGAAGATGTTTCTGACAAGTTTTCAGCCTTCTTACCGTTTGGTAAAGGTTTGATGTTACACGTTTCACGTCCAGTTCGTTGGGATAGTGATCACGTTGTCATCTTTGACGATGCTTTAACTCGTATTACGCGTTCCTTAGTTCGCGATAATGAATTAGGTCGGACTAATATCGGCTTAGATTTCTTTGATGCGACAATCAACCGAGTTGCGGCTTGGGTTATTGGTGCCCGTGCTACTCAAAAGGCATTGTTGCAAGCGATGTTAGCACCAATTGATGATTTGAAGGAAGCTGAATTGAATTTTGATTTCACCAAGCGTTTAGCAGTCACCGAAGAATTGAAGTCATTTCCGTTTGGCGCAATCTGGGATGAATTCTGTTTGCAAAATGATACCCCAGTTGGAACCGATTGGTTGAATGATATTCACAGTTATGAAAAAAAAGTTCAATTTCCACGTGACAATCAATAATTAGATTTTGTAGATTGCCAAAATAATAAATTAAGAAGAGGTTGTAAAAATGAAAGACTTTATTGAATCACCATATGTTCGTGATATGGCTAAAACAACTAACAATTTGTATCGCCATGGTTGGGATGAACGTAATGGTGGTAACGTCAGCTTACGCCTCACCAAAGATGAAGTTGAAGCTTTTACTGGGACTGATAAAATTCTACGCGAGATTCCCATTAAGTTTGATGCTAGTGAACTAGCTGGTAAATATTACTTAGTTACAGGGACTGGGCGCTACTTCAAGAACATGATCGATTACTCAGAACGTGATATGGGATTAATTCGGATTAGCAAGGCTGGCAACCGTGTTGACTTGATGTGGGGCTTCAATGATGGTGGTGAACCAACCAGTGAATTTCCAGCTCATTTGATGAGTCATATCGAACGTCTTAAACAAAATCCTAATCAACGGGTTATCATGCATTGCCACCCAACTAACTTGGTAGCGATGACTTTTACTATTCCACTATCATCTAAGCGTTTCAGCCGGACTCTTTGGAAGATGCATCCAGAATCTATTGTTGTCTTCCCAGAAGGTATTGGTGTGATTCCTTACATGTGTCCAGGGACTAACGAAATTGGTGAAAAGACTGCGGAAAAGATGCGTGATTTCCGTGTCGTTGTTTGGCCACATCATGGTGTCTTTGCTGCTGGTGACTCATTGGATGAAACCTATGGTTTGGTTGAAACCGTTGAAAAGTCAGCCTTGATTTACACGACGATTCGTCAACAAGGCGGTGAAATCTTACAATCAATCACTGATAAAGATTTCCGCAATTTAATCAAGCGTTTTGATTTAAAGGCTAACGAAGATTTCTTAACACCTGATGCTGCAACTGAATTAGTTAAATAATCAAATGAAATAGTAAGTTTTAAGTGTCGACTTCTTGTCATGAAAATGAAGAACAATACAAAACTAAATATTTTTAAACTCTTTGTCAAGCAGTGTTGATGAGGGAAGTTTGGGTTCAATTCATTTACGAATTGAGCCTTTTTTATTTTGAATTCAATCTATATTCTATAATTAGAATTCAGAAACTTGTTAACCGGTGTTGATAGGTGAATTTTTGGGTATACACCAGGTCTAGATGCTTTTTTAATAAATTAGAAGTCATAAAAATATTGTTTGTTTAAATTAGATTTTTAGGTTTATTTGAATTAGTATACCAATTTAAAAAGAAGGTGAAAAAAGACTGTATTAATAATGTATGCGTTTTCTTGTATGCTTGTTAGTGAAAATAGGAAACTATAAAAGGAGAAAAACGTAATGGATAAATCGTGGATTAATATTGCAGGTAAGGTATATGTTGTTACTGGTGGTTCGTCAGGCATAGGCAAGGCAATTGTGACAGAATTGTTGGGTAATGGTGCAATTGTGTATAATGCAGATTTAAATAAAGGAGAAATTCAAAATAAGAATCTATACTTTGTTAAAACAGATGTTACTAATAATGAGGAAGTTAATGGTTTAGTTAAACAAGTCGTAAAGGAACAACAGAAAATTGATGGGTTAGTTAATAATGCTGGGATTAATTTGCCACGACTATTGGCAGATGCAGCAGAACCGCATAGTCAATATGAGTTTACCGAGCATGATTTCGAGAAAATGTTTGCCGTAAATGTTAAGAGTGTCTTTCAAGTATCTCAAGCAGTAACGCATCAATTTGAAAAACAAAGGTATGGTGTGATTGTTAATATGTCTTCCGAAGCTGGACTGGAAGGATCACAAGGCCAGAGTGTTTATTCGGCAACTAAAGGTGCCATTAATGGTTTTACGCGTTCTTGGGCTAAGGAGCTAGGGGAACATAATATTCGAGTTGTAGGTGTTGCTCCGGGTATCATGGAAGCAACTGGCTTACGAACTCGCACATATGAAGAAGCATTAGCATATACACGGCATAAGACGGTTAAAGATATTCGTGTTGGGTACGAAAGTACTTCTACTACACCGCTTGGCCGGAGCGGTAAACTTTCGGAAGTTGCAGATGCCGTCAATTACTTACTTTCAGATCGGGCAAGTTATATTACGGGTGTAACGATTAATGTTGCGGGTGGTAAGAGTCGCGGCTAGCCTTCGGGTCTGGGTTAGGATGTGGTGTAATGATGAATAGACTAAACTTTGAGATTTTAATCTTTTTTATTAATAATGATGCACTGACTTTGAGGGAGCTTCAAACGCATTTTTCTGTTTCTAGAGTAACGATCAAAAAAAATATTCGTGAAATTAATGAGTATTTAGATGGTAGTGCCAGTATTAATACTAATCAATCAAAATTTTATTTAATAATTAACAATTACACGGTAATTGCAAAAGTACAAACTGATTTTTTGAAAAAAGATTTAGATTTCAATGACCCAGCTAAAAGACAAGCTACAATTTTAAAGACACTTTTAAAGCGGACCGGAGAATATATAATTTTAGATGATCTAGCAGAATCATTGACGATTAGCCGTGGGACAGTGAATAATGATTTAAAAGTGTTAAGAAATAAACTAGATTTTTATAATGTCAAAATTGAGACTAAAACAAATCGTGGTATACATTTAGTAGTTAAAAATGATTATATGTATGCTGTTATTACGCGAATGCTGGTTGGAAAGTACTATGAATTGGGGAGTACTTGGGATGTGCCCGCTGATATTAAGTTGACCGAATTAGTTAAACAGATTGATAGCAGTGATGATACAGTTATGATGATTAAGCGAAATATCTCAGTTATTAAATGGTTGCATAAATATAATATTCGAATTAATCAACCAATACCTCAATATTATCAGTTACTAACATCCGCAACTACTAAGAAATTACGTAACTTTATTACTGATATTGTTGGGGATTCGTTGAGTATTGGGGAATGGGATTTTATCTCTTATCCGTTTAATATAAAAAAGATAACGACAGATAATGCCACATTAATTAGAGCAGCTTTAATGGATGTTAATAGATTAATGAAAACAATTTTCCCCAGCTTAAAACAGAAGTTGGATATTAATTTAGATTTTAAACGACTACTAGTAGAGTTGCAGTATCATTTGCTATTTTTAATTAATCGGGCTATTTTTGATGTCAAAGCAGAAGGATTCATTTCAGAAGATGTGCTGAATAAATATCCAGTTTCAACCGAATTAGCGCAATTAACACTTGTAGCAATTGCTAAAAAGCTACATATAGGAATTCGAAATCAAGAATTAGGTTATCTAACAGTTTACTTTCAGATGGAACTAGAAGAATATATGGCTGCACCACTAATACATCGAGTGGGATTAGTTGGACCTATTAGTGTTGGTATGAAAAAGTTTATTACTGAAAAGTTAAAGGAATTACTGGATGATAGTCTTCAGGTTGATATTTTTAATTCAGAAAGCGATTTGGAGAATAGCTCAGAAAAGTATTTGTTAATATTTTCAAATGGATTTTTAACTAATAATATCTTAATTGATCATACGCCAACCATCAGATTAAATGCAGTTTTCAATCAAGGGACGCTTCGAGAAAGATTGCAAATATCAGTAGTTGATGAAGCGATTGGTCGTGGATTATGTAACTTTAGAGTTACAAGATTTAATGGGGGACAAACATATTTAACTGGAGTTAGCCAGCTAATTAATCAGGAAATTTTGGATGGACAATTAACATCTGGATTTATTAATGATTGGCATAAACGAGAACAGCTTTCCAGTAGTATTTTTGGAAATGGAGTAGCGTTACCTCATGTTATTGATAAGTCAGGATTGCGGCGGATTTTAGTGACAGTTGGCTTATTTCATAAACCAGTTATTTTTGACAATCAAACTGTCAATGTTGTTTTTTTGGTGGCGATACCATATCAATTAGATGCTAATTTAAGTCGAATTTTGTCACAAGTTTATGATCTAATCAGGAGCATTATGGCTAATAGTAATATTTATAATAATTTGAAAAATTATGACGAAAATCGTGGATTAAATCAATTAATGGAGGCGATTTAATGTTAATCTATTTTGGTATGATTTTAGTTGGTGCTTTTATATTACAAGGGTTACTAGGATTAAAGCAGATTGAAAATTTTTCAACTACATTTCATCGACTCCGATTAATGGCACCAGTAGCAATTGGTAAAAATCCTAAAAAAGTACGTTCAGGAACATTGATTCTGGTTGCGGTGAATGCAGATGGGAACATTATTGAAGCGCAAATGATGAAAGGCGTTACAATATTTGCTAAATTTACAGAGATAAAAATATTACGACAAAAGAATTTGGCTGAGGTTGCGGCTTCCTATCAACAACTAAGACAGTTTGATAGGCTGACTCGAATATGTTTATTAGACGCATATAAGAGTTATAGTGACTATCGTTCTAAGAAGCTCATACCTGAAGATTTTGACAGTACTGTAAAAATTTGGAGTTTACCAATGGTTGAAAAAATCAAAGCATTTTATTATAAAGTGCTTAGTAAACCAAATGATTAATAGATGAATTAAAGGAGCATAGTTATTATGAAAGTAGTTACTGATCTGGCCACTGGGTTTATGGGACTATTTCAAAGTGGAGGAAAAACTCTAATTGGATGGATGACATCCATTATACCTGTGGTTTTATTATTGTTAGTATTAATGAATGCGATTATTGCGTTCGTTGGTGATAAGAAGATGGCTAAACTCGCTAAGGCCTCTTCTAAAAATCCTTTTACACGATACTTGATTTTACCATTTGTTTCAGCTTTTATGTTAGGTAATCCTATGGCCCACTCAATGGGAAGATTCTTACCAGAATATTATAAACCTAGTTGGTATGCGTCAATTGCACAATTTTGTCATACTAGTAATGGTGTTTTTCCTCATATTAATCCATCTGAATATTTTATTTGGCTGGGTATTGCTCAAGGGATTCAAAAATTAGGACTAAATACGATGGATTTAGCAATTCGATATATGCTAGTTGGATTATTTATGAACTTTATTGGTGGATGGATTACTGATTTTACAACTGCTTATGTTTGTCGACAACAAGGGATTACTTTGTCTAAAAAAGTTGAATTGAGTGTGTAACTAAGAAAGTGAGAATTAGAATAATGGCAAAAGAATTTCGTAGTATTAAAGTTGTTAAGGGATCCGGTGGTTGGGGCGGTCCGCTAATTATTACGCCAACGGCGCAAAAACATAAGTTTGTGTATGTAACAGGAGGTAATAAGCCAGCGATAGTTGATAAGATTGCTAGACTAACTGGTATGAAAGCAATTGATGGATTTAAAACTTCAATTCCGGATGAAGAGACGGCTCTGGCAGTCGTTGATTGTGGTGGAACTTTACGTTGTGGTATCTATCCCAAAAAAGGTATTAAAACAATTAATGTTTTACCAACAGGAAAAAGTGGACCTTTGTCACAGTTTATGAACGAGAGTAATTATGTTTCTAATGTAGATGTTGAACAGATTGAATTAGTTGATACGAATGCAGATTCAGGAGCTGAACACGGAAATGAAAGCGCTAACAGTGACGATCTTATAGACGATGATAAATTTGATAATACCAAAACTTTAACTGCGCAAACAAAAAATCCGGGTATTCTGACTAAGATTGGAATTGGAGCCGGTCGGGTAGTTTCGACTTTTAATCAAGCTGCTAAGGACGCGGTACAAACGGTTATTAATACAATTATTCCCTTCATGGCCTTTGTCGCACTATTAATTGGTATTATTAATGGATCTGGTATTGGTAAAGCTTTTGCTAGTGTTATGGAACCGTTGGCAGGAAATGTATGGGGACTTATGATTTTAGGCTTTATTTGTTCTTTACCATTTCTATCACCTCTACTTGGTCCAGGGGCGGTAATTGGTCAGGTTATTGGAACATTAATTGGGGTTGAAATTGGTAAGGGAAACATTCCTCCTCAATATGCACTGCCGGCATTGTTTGCCATTAATACGCAAAATGGATGTGATTTTATCCCAGTAGGTCTTGGATTAGCTGAAGCGGACTCAAAAACAGTTGAGGTTGGGGTGCCATCCGTGCTGTACAGTCGATTTATTAATGGGGTTCCACGTGTTTTTGTAGCATGGATTGCCAGTTTTGGATTGTATGCAAAATAAGTTGTTTGTGAAGGTGGTTTAAACGATGAAAAAGCAAAAAAAATTTTTCTCAACAAAAGTAGTAGAGATTGGTGCTGAAACGGTGGATTTTAAGATGATCGACATGGCAATATTATTTGGTGATGAAGCACCAGCGGCATTACGACCGTCATGTTTCATTATTAAGATAGAACCCATTAAAGAACAAATTATTTCTGGAATGATGCTGAAGATTGACGAACAGAAGTATATAATTACTTCAGTCGGGACTGAAGTACAAGCTAATTTGGGACGGCTTGGTCATATGGCCATCAGTTTTACGGGTGCTACGAGGGCTAAGCTTCCAGGTACGTTATATGTTACTAAAGGTGAGTATCCGAATTTTAAAGTTGGAAGTAGAATTGAAATTTTGGGTGCTACTAGCTAAGGTGATAAATTACAGGAAATTAAACTAGGGTTTGGGATAAGAATTTTAATTATTCTATAAAAAGAGCAGAGAAGGTTCTCTGGTATTCTTATTTCGATAAAACAAAAAGAAATAAAGATACTTTCCTTGCAAATGCATTATACCGGTAATTAAACAACTTTAAAACTAGAACTTGACTGATCTACTCCTAAAATATATCGTTTGAATAATTAACGGTTTAGCTGAAGTCATTTCTACGGATATGCAGACGATAATTGCACTTCTATGCAACTATACTTGAACTAGACAAGGTCTATCGGGTTACTGAGTATTTTGAAGATCCAGTTCATTAAGAACCGGCAACAACGCCTTAGCATGAAGTTGGAATAGCATTGATGACCAATAATATTTCAAAATTGATCAAGGTATTACTAAGAAGAAAGTGAAAAGTTGATAAAAAATTCTCAAAAAACGAGAATTTTTTATCAACTTTTCTTTTAAATCAGGGTTATAACCCTAACGCTTAAAAAACTTATCAACACCCATCGAAAAGAACCATCATTACAAGCTCAACAGTTCATAGGGTTGTTTCAACTGATAAGTTGCTTCAGAAAAATCAACACTAGGTAGGGCTCCCCAAGAAGCGCTAGCAAAGTCGATTTTAGCGTCAAAAGCTGCCTGCATGTCATAGATAGTATCGCCAACATAAATAGTTTCATTTTTAACTAAGTTGTTTTGTTTTATAGCAAATTCCAGTGGTGCCCCACTTGGCTTATGTTCACTAGTTTTATCAGCAGTTACGATGATTTTAGAATTAGTGATTTCTGGAAAATTAGCTAGGTCACTCTTAACTTCGGGCATGGTTCTTGAGGTCACGATTCCAGTGTTAATACCATTGTTATTCAGGTGTTCCCAAGTATCTCGAATACCATCAAAGAATTGTAAATCATCTTTGTAAGCACTAATTGCTTTAACATAGTTGGCTGCAATTTCAGCGACTGGTTCGATTTGTAATTGTTTCAGAATTTTATCAGTGGGTAAACCGACCAAATCTCGGAGCTGTTGTACAGGAATATTGATACCATAGGTCGCAATAACATCATGGAAGACAGTTGCAGCAATGGAAGCTGAATCAATTAAGGTATTATCAACATCGAATAGAATAGTTTTATATGTCATTAAAAAGTTGGTTCCTTTCAAATTGTAAGTATCTTCTTTATAGTTTATCACGATTATAATGATAAATTGATAAATAAATTTTCATCGTTGATCTGTCTACACATTTAATGAATTGGTATACCTGTAAAAAAACAATTTTAATTAAATTAACAAACGCCATTGACAACGCTTACAATCCTTGCTACTATTAATCCATAAATAAAGCGTGTTACTGACTCGATCAGGCATGAGCCTACTATATTAGTATATCAATTCTTCATTAGCGGGAATTGGACTACTTTTAAAGTAGGCTTTTTATTTAATCCGGGAGGCGCAGATATGAAATTCATCAGAAACTTTAATAATAATGCGGCCCTGGTCGAGGATGCAGATGGTGTTGAATGGGTAGTCATTGGTAATGGCGTGGGTTTTGGTAAACATCATGATGACCTGATTGATGAAACTAAAATTGATCGACGATTTATTGCTACCATGACGGGCAACTTAGATGTGGATAGTTTTAAGGACTTGCGGCCGCAAGCACTATCGATTACAGCTAAGGTGATTCATTTGGTTGAACCAATTTTAGGATTGAGTTTTAGCGATTACCAGTATTTCGTTTTAGCAGATCACATTGATTTTGCGATTAAACGTGCTAATGATGGTATTGATGTTGATAATGGTACTGTTCGGTGGGAGGTCCAGCGGCTCTTTAATAAGGAGTATCAAGCGGCACAACAAGCGGTCGCACTAATTAAAGATTGTGCGCAGGTGGCATTACCTAAGAGTGAAGTCGTATTTATGACGTATCACTTTGTCAATGCGGCTTCGGATGGTTCTAAGTTACAGGAAACCATTAAAATTACGAAACTCATTAGTGGGATTATCGACATTGTTCAGTATCAATATGGTATTACACTTGATTCTGAGTCATTCAATTATAATCGGTTTGTGGCGCATTTACGATCATTAATGGTTCAACGTGCTAGTCACACACTTTCAACGGGCAGTGATTTAGATCAATCATTGCTCCAGCTAATGATGGTTAAATATCCCAAGGCGTATCAAACAGTCGAGCGGATTGATGATTTTTTACAGAGTAAGACAAATTGGACGTTATCACCAGATGACCAAGTCTATTTAACGTTACATATCTGGCGGGTAACGCATCGACAGAAAACTGAATAACCGAAGATTAAGTAGGTGTGTTACTGGTCAAGCAGGCATGAACCCAAATATCTTTGCTTAAGCATCATCACCATGAGGGGACTAATGGTGGGGCCTTTAAGCAAGGACGTTTGGGTTTTTGTTTATCCAAGTCGAATATTTTTAGGAGGAAACAAGATGGCTTATGAAGAATTAAGTAAAAAGATTATCGCCGGAGTTGGCGGTAAGGATAATGTTAACAGTGTGGTGCACTGCACAACGCGGTTACGGTTCAAGTTAAAGGATGAAAGTATTGCAAAAACAGCTGTTTTAAAGGATACCGATGGTGTCATTACGGTGGTGCAATCAGGTGGGCAATATCAGGTAGTTATTGGTAATGAGGTCGCTGATGTGTACGAAACGTTAATCAAAGTCGGCGGTTTCGCAGATGGCGGGACCGTGCCAGACGATGATGCTGATGACGCCAATATGAGTATTTTTGATCGGTTCATTGACTTGATTTCTGGTATTTTTAGTCCTATTTTGGGTGTTTTGTGCGCAGCTGGGATGATTAAAGGTTTTGATGCGATGTTCTTAGCGTTTGGCTGGTTATCAGCCAATTCTGGGACCTATCGAATTTTATATGCGATTGGGGACGGGTTCTTTTACTTCTTACCAGTTGTGTTGGGGATGTCCGCAGCTAGCAAATTCCATCTCGATAAGTACGTCGGCATGGCAATTGGCATGGCACTTTGCTATCCCGATATTGTGGCCTTAAACGGCAGTAAGACAGTTTTAACGACATTATTTAGTGGGACTTTCTTTGAATCTTCTATTCATGCTACTTTTTTAGGAATTCCAGTTGTTATGATGAGTTATACGTCATCCGTTATTCCGATTGTTTTAGCCGTTTGGTTCGCTGCTAAAGTTCAAAAATTGGCTAAAAAAGTCATTCCAACAGTGGTTAAGACCTTCTTGGTACCATTTATTACGTTATTAGTAGCAGTTCCAGTGACCTTTTTAATTATCGGTCCCATTGCCACTTGGCTCAGTGATGGGCTTTCAACGGCCTGTGTGGCGCTTTATGACATTAGCCCAGTATTAGCTGGTGTCATCGTTGGGGCTTTCTGGCAAGTCTTCGTCATCTTTGGGGTTCATTGGGGATTTGTTGCGGTGGCGATGGCTAACTTGGCTTCTAAAGGTTATGATCCAATTGTCGTCTTATCATTGGCAGCCTCTTTCGCTCAAACGGGCGTGGTTTTAGGAATCTTGCTACAAACTAAGAATCAAAAAACACGTGGAATTGCTTTTCCAGCCTTCATTTCTGGAATTTTCGGTGTTACCGAGCCAGCTATTTATGGGTTAACCTTGCCACGGAAACGGCCCTTTATTTTAAGCTGTATTGCCTCTGCTGTTGGTGGTGGAATTATTGGTCTTGCCGGTACTAAATTGTGGATGATGGGTGGCATGGGTATTTTCAGTATTCCAGCTACGATTAATGCTAAAAGTGGCATTAATGGAGCTGTTTATGGCTTAATCATTGCAATGGGTGTTGCAGCGGTCCTAGGTTTTGCCTTGCAAATGTTATTTGGGCGGCAAAGCGTTGACGCTGGCGATTCAGCTGCTAAAGCGCCATCGACGGCTACCCCAGAACCAGTTATGGCGGGAGTGAACGTGGAAGCGGTCACCGGTACTACGGCTACGGCGCTAAAACCAGCTGTGACCTATAACGCTGTGACACAACTTAATAGTCCGGTTACAGGACAGATCCTGCCGTTGAGTGCCATTAAAGATGAAGTCTTTTCATCAGGTGCGATGGGGCAAGGAATTGCGATTGAACCAACCGAAGGCCTCTTAGTAGCCCCGGCTGATGGGACAATTGCCTTGGTTTTTCCAACTGGACATGCTGTCGGGTTGAATACGACGGCGGGCGCTGAACTCCTTATGCATATTGGTATGGATACGGTTGAATTGGACGGACAAGGGTTCGAAACTTTAGTTAGCCAAGGCGATACTGTTAAGGCGGGACAACCACTAGTCAAGTTTGATATTCAAGCGATTCAAGCGGCTGGATTCTCGGTTACGACCCCAATCGTTGTCACTAATTCAAAAAATTATCATCACGTTGACTTAATCAATGAACAACAAAAAACAATCAAAGTCACTGAACCATTATTGTGTTTAGACTAGTCGTTAATGAGTGAAAGGATGGTTAAAAATGTATTCAAAAACAATTCCAACTGGCTTTCCAAAGGGGTTCTTATGGGGTGGTGCAACAGCCGCTAACCAAATTGAAGGCGCCTGGAACGTGGACGGTAAAGGTTTAACGACGGCCGAAGTCGTTAAAAAAGCTGAGAATCGTCAAAATATTGATCAAATGAATGCGGTAACGGCAACCAGTATTCAAACGGCGATGGCTGATGCGACTGATACGTTATATCCGAAACGACGGGGCATCGATTTTTATCATCATTATCGCGAAGATATAAAACTATTTGCGGAAATGGGGTTTAAAGCGTTTCGATTATCGATTGCATGGTCACGTATTTTCCCTCAGGGTGATGAAACCGAACCAAACGAAGCCGGGTTGAGATTTTATGATGCAGTTTTTGCTGAATGTCACAAGTATAATATTGAACCGGTAGTCACAATTTCGCATTATGAAATGCCACTTAACTTGACAGTCACCAATAATGGTTGGGCGAGTCGTCAAACGATTGCGGATTTTACACGCTATACCAAAGTTCTTTTTAACCGGTATCAAGGTGTTGTGAAGTATTGGATGACGTTTAACGAAATTAATGCCTCAACGTGGGGATTTATGGGAACTGGTGCGGTGGATAGTGATTTAGATACTGCGGGGCAAATGCAGTTACGTTATCAAGCATTACACCATGAGTTTGTCGCTAGCGCTATTGCGGTCCAACAGTGTCATGAGATTGATCCAGCTGCTAAAATTGGTTGCATGTTAGCGCGGATGCAAACTTATGCAAACACGCCTAATCCGGTAGATGTTCGGGCTGCTCAACTTCAAGACCAGCTAAATTTATTTTTTACGGATGTCCAAGTGCGTGGGGAATATCCAACATATATGAATCGTTATTTTGTCGAGAATGGTGTCACGTTACAAATGGAACCGGAAGACGAAGCGCTGTTACAGGCTGGGAAAGTTGACTATCTTGGTTTTAGTTACTATATGTCGTCGGTGACTTCCGCCAGTGATCATGTCGAAAAAGCAAGTGGTAACTTAAATATGGGCGGGAAGAATCCGTATTTAGAAACTAGCGATTGGGGCTGGCAAATCGATCCGATTGGGTTACGCGTCACATTGAATGAGTTTTGGGATCGGTACCAGGTACCGTTATTCATTGTTGAAAATGGGCTCGGTGCTTTGGATAAACCCGCAGCGGATGGCAAAATTCATGATGACTATCGAATTGATTATTTACGGCAACATATTCAGCAAATGCAAGAAGCGATTAAAGATGGTGTTAATTTGATGGGCTATACGATGTGGGGACCGATTGATTTAATCAGTGCGTCAACTTCTGAAATGTCTAAACGATATGGGTTCATTTATGTCGATCAAGATGACGCTGGGCAAGGAACGTTAAAGCGTAGTCGTAAAGCATCCTTTGACTGGTATCAAAAAGTAATTGCGACTAATGGTGCCAAATTAGAGTAATCGCTTTCAAAATCGTTTGAAATTCAACTACAAAGTTCGTATACTGAATGTAAGGGCTAACATTTAGTTCTAAAGCATAAGTCGGAAAGGGTGCAAAGCAAATGTCAGAATTTCCAGAAGGTTTCTTATGGGGTGGCGCTACCGCTGCTAATCAACTAGAAGGTGGCTATGCAGAAGGCGGCCGGGGGTTATCCATTGCGGATGCGTTACCAGGTGGCAAGAATCGGTTTAAAATTGTTTCACAACCAGATTTTGATTGGACGATTGATGAAGCTAAATATACGTATCCCAATCATTTAGGGATTGATTTTTATCATCACTATAAGGAAGATATTGCCTTATTTGCGGAGATGGGATTTAAATGCTATCGGTTTTCGATTGCTTGGTCACGCATCTTCCCGGATGGGGATGAAACGCAACCGAATGAAGCCGGCTTAGCCTTTTATGATGCGGTGATTGATGAATGTTTAGCGCATCAGATTGAACCAGTGGTCACCATTTCACATTATGAATTGCCTTTAAACTTAGCGAAAAAATACGGTGGTTGGAAGAATCACTACTTGATCGAATTTTATGAAACCTTTGCTCGGACAGTGTTAACACGCTATGCAGATAAGGTGAAGTATTGGATGACCTTTAACGAGATTAATAGTGCCGCCCATTTTCCAGTGATGGGTCAAGGCATGGTGCCATCAAGTGGCGCCGATGATAAAAAGAACGTCTTCCAAGCTTGGCATAATCAGTTTGTCGCCAGTGCCAAAGCGGTTAAAATTGCCCATAATCTGAAAAAAGAGCTCAAAGTCGGTTGTATGATTTTATATGCGACGAGCTACAGTTATGATGCTAATCCTAAAAATCAGCTAGCTAACCTGCAACAAAGCCAAGACTTTAACTTTTTCTGTGGTGATGTGCAAGTTCGTGGTGAGTACCCAGCCTATACGAAGCGCCTATTGGGGCAATATGGCTTGAAATTTGAAGATTTAGCAACGACGGATGGTGAATTAGCGTTATTGAAGCAATATCCAGTTGACTATGTTGGCTTTAGTTACTACATGTCAATGGCCGTTGAAACGACGGATCCAAACACGGCTACCGTTGCGGGTAACTTAATGGGTGGTGTCAAGAATCCGTTCTTGAAAGCCAGTGATTGGGGTTGGCAAATTGATCCAACCGGGTTACGAATTGCTTTAAATGAACTTTATGATCGTTATCAAAAACCACTGTTTGTCGTTGAAAATGGTCTGGGCGCAATTGATAAGCCGGATAAGGATTTTTACGTGGATGATCAGTATCGAATTGATTATCTGAAGCAACATATTCAGGCCATGGCCGGGGCGATTGCCGATGGTGTTGACTTGATGGGCTATACGCCTTGGGGCTGTATTGACTTAGTCAGCGCTTCAACGGGTGAGATGAGTAAACGGTATGGTTTCATCTATGTTGATTTAGATGATGAGGGTCAAGGCACGCTAAAGCGTTATCGGAAACAGTCCTTTTTTTGGTATCAAAGTGTTATTGAAAATAATGGTTTGACGAAGAAAAAGGCTAAAACTGATGATGAACGTGCTCAGGTCGACTTAGATTAATTATAGCGATTGAAGTAGTACTAGTTACCGGGCTCAGCCAGTTGTGAAGACGGCTGGGGGTCGTTGAAAGCTAGTACTATTTTATTTTGGCAGCAGGTTGCCTTGACAAACCCAGGTTTTTACCTTTTAATGATTGTGTTAACAGGTGAGCAAAGTGCTTTGTTACTCAATTCAAATTTAAGCAAAGCACAGGTGAAGACGGATGACTCAGATAGAACGGACTCGAACGACGATTTGCTTATACCTCAACTATCTTGTCCATGGGATGGCCATTGTTATTTTAGCTCAGAACATGACTGTTCTAGGGCAGCAGTGGCACGTTGATGATGCCGGCGTTTCATTGGTTATTTCATCGTTAGGTATTGGCCGCTTGCTAGTGTTGTATATTGCCGGCACTTTTTCAGATCGCATTGGGCGCAAGTTCTTTGTGCAAATTGGTGTTTTAACGTATACGCTGTTTTTTATTGGCATTATCCTATCGAAGAATATTCTAGTGGCGTATGGTTTTGGCATTTTAGCGGGGATGGCAAATTCCTTTTTAGATTCGGGCACTTATCCGGCATTAATGGAACTATATCCGAAGCGACAAGCGACTGCCAATATAATGATCAAGGCGTTTGCATCGATTGGTGAGTTATTATTACCAATCATTGTGGCAGGGCTGGATCATTTAACTTTATGGTATGGATGGTCATTTTTACTATGCGTTGGCTTGCTAGTGGTTAATTTTATTTTTTTACGTCCTCGTCAATTCCCAGAACTATCCACAGTTGCGACTAAAACGGCTGTGACAAAAGTGGTGCCAAAATCAAACAGGCTAAAGCCACGACAGTTAATATTAGGGATTGTTTTAACTGTTTTTGGCTATGTCTCGATGGCGACTTTTTACTTGGTGAGTCAATGGTTAACTAAATATGGTAGCGAAGTGGTTAAGCTTAATCTGGTGCATGCGCGGATGTTGGTTAGTATCTATAGTATTGGCTCGATCCTTGGCGTAATTGTGACTGCTATTTTAGTTGAACGAGTAATTAAGGCTGTGTGGCTAATGCTAGTTAATACTTTAATCTCGCTATTGGCGCTAGTTGTTTTAACTTTGGTACCAACGATGAGTGTTGCCCTGATTTGTTCGTTTATCATTGGTTGTTCAGCAGCTGGTGGCGTGATGCAATTGGGACTAACTATTATGAGTGATGTCTTCCCACGGGCTAAGGGCCGCATTACCGGTATTTACTATACGGCTAGTGGGTTAGCTTCATTTACGATTCCAGTGTTTACTGCTTGGATTTCGCGCGTCAGTATTCGAAATATTATGTGGTTTGATGTTGGGATTGCGATTGTTGGGGTTATCTGCAGTCTCATCGTTTTAAGTTTATATCGTCCCCAAACAGCCGCTACAAGAATTTGAATTCTTGTAGCAGCTGTTTTTTTGACCAATTCTCTACGTTAGGTCCTAAATTAAGCGATCTTGATTCGTATAATGTTGCCAGCAATAGCTACGAATAAATTCTTGAAAACGATGAACAGAGGGCGTGATAAAGTGATTTTGTTTTACAATTAAATATATTTGGTGTTGTAAAGGCTGATCCTTAAGGTGCTTTAAATGAACATTGGTTTGATTGAGCAATGGTAAATAAGGCATCAAGGCGACACCTAAATTGTGTTGAACAAAGCCAGCCATCGTATGGTCTTCTTCGACTTCATAAGCAACCTTAGGGGTTACTTTAGCCTGTGCTAAGATTTGATCGATTAAGGGTCGGAGCCCACTATTCTTAGAGAAAAGAATCATTGGATAAGGAGCTAAATCGGCGACCTGTAAGGTCTCTTTTATTGCTAAAGGATGCTGACTAGGAATGGCAGCCACAATTTCTTGTTGCACTAGTGGTATAAAATCAAATAGGTTATCAGCGACTTGTTCACCAAATTTTTCGATATTAGAAGCCAAAATTAAATCGTATTTTTCAGTGGCTAGGTCTTGTAATAATTCGTTGGAGTTATTTTGACCAAGTTCAAAGTTAATGGCTTTATTTTGAGAATCGGCTTGAAAGTTAGTGAGTAGCTCTGGGACGAGTTGTTGACCTAGGGTGTAAGTAAAGCCCAAATTAACATGACCAGTGTCTGGATTCATCAATTGGTGAACCAATTCATTGCCTTGTGATAAATCATTTAAGCTGGCAGTGATGTATTTTAGATAGACCTCGCCAATCGGAGTTAGCTTAATATTACGACCATCAGGTTCAAAAAGTGGCACGCCTAATTCTTTTTCTAACTTTTTAATGGCATAGCTTAGCGAGGGTTGCGAGATACCAAGGCTGTCAGCCGCTTGCGACATATGTTGTGTTCGTGCTAATTCTTTGAAAAAAATTAAGTGACGTAAATTCATGAAAATGGTACCCCTTTCAATCATAGATTATTTCTATTGATTTATTAATGTAGCCCTATTTAATATAATAGATCAATCTGCTAAGATGACAAGTGAATTGAGTAACAAAATATTATAAATTATATTTAGGAGTGAATTATTATGACAGAACGAATTGACGGACATACATTATTAATCGGCTTGATGGCTTATCCAATTAGACATTCAATGTCACCAACGATGCATAACAATGCTTTTGCTAAACTAGGCTTGAATTATGCTTACTTAGCATTTGAAGTGACAAATGAGACGTTACCAAGTGCGATTCAATCAATTAGAACTTTAGATATGCGTGGGTCTAATATTTCAATGCCTAATAAACAAAAAGTTATTCCATTGTTAGATAAATTAGATCCTGCCGCTGAAATGGTTGGGGCAGTTAATACAGTTGTCAATGATAATGGCGTGTTAACTGGATATACAACTGATGGCATTGGTTTTATGAAGTCTTTGGCAGATGAAGGTATTGATATTCGTGGTCAAAAGATGACTTTAGCTGGGGCCGGTGGTGCTGGTACCGCAATTGCTGTTCAAGCAGCTTTAGATGGTGTTAAAGAAATGTCGATCTTTAATATGCATGATGCTTCTTGGGAAAATGCAGAACGTAATGTTAAGTTAATTAATGAACGGACCGATTGCAAAGCAACCTTACATGAACTTGAAAATCGGGCTGATTTCAAACAAGAAATTCAAAGTTCTGATATTTATACCGATTCAACTGGGGTTGGGATGAAGCCTTTGGAAGATAAGACACTAATTGATGATCCAAGTTGGTTGCGTAAGGACTTGATTGTCTTTGATACAGTTTATGCGCCACGGACAACTAAACTCATGAAAGTTGCCCAAGCAGCTGGGGTTGAACATGTCTTTAACGGTTTAGGTATGATGCTTGAACAAGGCGCCGCAGCCTTTAAATTATGGACGGGTAAAGAAATGCCAGTTGATTATATTCGCCATATTTTATTTGATGAAGATGCTGTTGACCATAAGTAAAAGTTGCGCTTAGGAGGATATTATGAAAAATAAGTATATGCCAACCGCAATTAGCCTATACCTAAACTACTTTATTCATGGGATTGGGGTCATTATTTTAGCCCAAAACATGGATTCATTGGCTGGACAGTGGCATACCAATACGGGCGGTGTCGCGGTCGTCATTTCTTCATTAGGAATTGGTCGCTTAATTGTCTTATTGGTTTCAGGATTTTTATCAGATAAATTTGGTCGTAAGCCATTCGTTGTTTTAGGGGTCATTACCTA
Source organism: Lactobacillus sp. CBA3605 (assembly GCF_002970915.1). Classification (NCBI taxonomy): domain Bacteria; kingdom Bacillati; phylum Bacillota; class Bacilli; order Lactobacillales; family Lactobacillaceae; genus Lactiplantibacillus; species Lactiplantibacillus koreensis. The sequence continues at coordinate 1,334,054 of NZ_CP027190.1, read as the reverse complement.
TTTGCTGTTCTTTGTGGGGATCTTAATGAGTCCGTCAATCTCAATCGCATATATTTTTGGGATTCTAGCAGGGATCGCTAACTCGTTCTTAGATTCTGGGACTTATCCCGCTTTAATGGAGATGTTTCCGAATGCTAAAGGAACCGCAAATGTCATTATTAAAGCATTCATCTCAGTTGGACAATTTGGATTACCCTTATTGGTTAGCTTTTTAGTTGCTGGTAAGTATTGGTATGGTTGGTCATTTATTCTGTGTATCGTTGTCTTAGTCATTAACTTGATTTTCTTATTAGTTTCTGGAAAATTTCCAGTTGCCAATCAGGCTAGTACCGCGACGACTACTGCCACTAAAGCTGAAACAGCTGCTAAACCTAAAGGTAGTTTATGGTTTGATGGCACCTTGTTTATCCTCTATGGTTATGTCTCACAAGCCACTTTTTATCTTGTTAGCCAATGGTTAAGTCAGTATGGGACGCATGTTGCTGGCATGGGTGACACTGGGTCACGGGCATTAATTAGTTACTATAGTATCGGCTCAATTGTGTGTGTCTTAGTAACCGCGGCTTTGGCCAAACGCGCCGTGAAAGAAATTCAATTTTTAGGTATTTATACGTTAATGTCATTTTTATCCCTTTTATTGATGTACTTATTCCCAACGGCGATGATGTGTTCAATTATGTCATTTGTCATTGGTTTCTCAGCTGCCGGTGGGGTCATGCAATTAGGATTAACGGTTATGTCGACCTTCTTCCCACAAGGTAAGGGAACAATTACCGGAGCCTTTTATACGGCTGGTTCAATTGCTTCCTTTACAATTCCGCTAGTTACTGGAATGATGGCTGATAGTTTAGCTAATATCTTTTTGTTTGATGTTATTATTGCGCTGATTGGTTTTATCTTAGCGGTCTTAATAACGATTCGTTATTATCATTTATTTGGCAAACCCACTCAGAAAGGAGCCAGTCTCAATCATGCAAAAAATCGTTAAATTACGGCACTTAACCTTAGGTGCTGGCCGGCCTAAAATTGCGGTCCCAATTACGGGTAAAACCACGGCTGAAATTCTTGCGGCCGTGCCAGCGATTAAAGCGGCCCAGCCAGATTTAGTTGAATGGCGCATTGATTTTTATGAAGGTGTTACGCAACCAGACCAATTAACACAAATGGGTCAACAGTTACGTCAGGCGTTAGGCGATTTAGCCCTGTTAACCACGTTTAGAACGCAAGGCGAAGGTGGCGAATTGGCGTTAAGCGATGTCGCTTACTTCAAAGTTAATGCGACGGTATTAGCGGGTCATTTTACGGATGCGCTAGATATTGAACGGTATCATGATGAAGCTGATGTGAAACAATTAGTTGACCAAGCACATGCGCAAAAGGTTGTCGTTATTATGAGTAATCACGATTTTGACAAGACGCCAGCGCAAGCTGATATTGTGGAACGGCTGACCAGTATGGTGGCTTTTGGCGCAGACATTGCGAAGATGGCGGTCATGCCACAAACATCAAATGATGTGTTAACCTTACTAGCAGCGACTAACGAAGCGCATCAAAGTCTGACTCAACCAGTGATTACCATGTCCATGGGTGATCTTGGTAAAGTATCACGCCTAGCGGGAGAAGTCTTTGGTTCTTGTTTATCCTTTGCGACAGTTGGTGCCGCCTCAGCTCCTGGGCAGATTGCCTTGGACCGGTTACGGCCAACGTTAACAGATTTGAAGTTAAGCTAAATAAAAAAGGAGCTGTGACCATTGACGGAATCGCATCAGGCACATAAAAAATACGTTTCCCAGTTTACGTTAATGGGCACGGTTATCTCAATTACGTTATTTGAACGGAATCAACCGGTTGTTGAAGCTGTTTATGACTATTTGCAACGGATGGACCAAGTCTTTTCGATGAATCGGCCAGATTCGGAATTAAGTGCAATTAATCGACAAGCCGGTCAGCAGCCGGTTGCAATCAGTGCTCCGGGGTTTCAATTAATTGAGGCGGCACTAGCCTATACACGCCAATATCCGGCTAGTTTTAACGTGTTGATTGGACCGTTAGTCAAGTTATGGCGGATTGGATTTGGCGGGCAGCAAGTGCCTAGTTCAACGCGTATTCAGGCGTGCCTAGCCTTGATGGATCCTAATCAAGTTAAGTTAGATTCTGTTCGACAGACTGTTTATTTGCAACAACCAGGCATGGTGTTAGACTTAGGCGCCATTGCTAAAGGCTACTTTGCGGATCAAATTGTGTTGCAATTACAGCAAGCGGGGGTCACGCAGGCAATCGTTAACTTAGGTGGTAACGTGAAGTTATTGGGTTCGCAGCCGTTTACTGCGGACCAGCGCTGGGAGATTGGTATTCAGAACCCAACGGCGTCACGCGGACAACCATTACTACAAGTTCAAATGCCGGCTAGAACGGTAGTCACATCTGGAATTTTTGAACGGTATTTTAAAGTTGGTCAGCATGTGTACCATCATATTTTAGATCCACAGACGGGCTACCCAGTTGAAAATAAACTGGCTCAAGTCAGTATTATTACCGCACAGTCAGAGTTAGCTGAAGTTTTAGCAACTGTTTGTTATTTTCAAGGTAGTCAAGTTGGTATGGCGACCATCGAGCAATTACCAGGAGTCGAAGCAATTTTTATCGATCGTCAACAACAAGTTAGCGTCACGAGTGGCTTGAAGCCGCGACGTAAGGGAGTGTATTCAATTGAGTAAAGCAGAACAACAAATTAAAGGCCAAGCCATGGGCCATAATGGCATTATTAGTTATGAGGTTGACGTTCAAGATGATAAAGTAGAAGATTTGAAAATCTTGAAACATTCTGAAACGTCCGGAATTTTTAATCAAGTCATTGATAAATTAAAACAAAATATTATTGATGAACAGTCATTCAATGTCGATACGATTAGTGGTGCCACTGTAATGACGCAAGCGTTATTAACGTCTGCCAAAAAAGCGGTCGCTGATGAAGGGATTACGTTAACGCCAGTACCCAAATCAAAAAAGGCCATGACGACGCAACATCGTCGTACGGATGTTGTCATCATTGGTGGCGGTGAAGCTGGTTTGGTTGCGGGTTGTCGGGCCTTAACCCTGGGTCAAAAAGTCATTTTAGTTGAAAAGAATGGTTATCTTGGTGGTGCAACGATTCTAAATGGTTCCAATGTCGTTGGGACGGGATCTAAGGTATCCGCTCAAATTTTCGATAACAATCACGATACTCCTGAGATGTTAGCGCAAGATGTTGCCCGTGAAAGTTTAGAGACCAACTATCCCGCCTTAACCAAGTTAATGGTTGATCATATTGGACCAGCGATTGATTTTATCAGTGATTTTGCGGACTTACATTACCAAAAAGCCCAAACGCAAACGCCTGAACATTCTATCAATCGGCAAATCGAACTACCTTCAGCTAGCAGTTATGAATTGATTCAAAAAGTATCACAGGCCTTTACGGCAGCGGGTGGCGAAATCTTATTAGATACCCCCGTTCAATCGTTAACCTTTAACCGCCAAGGCCAATTGAATGGCTTAGTAGGCAAACGACATGGTCAATTGATTAAGATTAAAGCGCGCTCAGTTGTCTTAGCTACTGGTGGTCACGGGGCTAATCAAAAAATGCGTGGCGCCGAAAGCCAAGGAATTGATTATTACGGCCCGATGACGTCCACAGGTGATGCCTATGAATTTAATGCAGACTTAGATTTACAAACTCATGATTTAGATTGGTACAAGATCTATCCACATGGGGTTGAAGTAGAACCAGGGGTTGCTAAGTTAACAACCTATGCCTCAAAACAAGCTACGGACATGGGTGCCATCTATGTGAATACTAAGGGTGAACGAATTGTTAATGAATCTAACGTATACACTGCCTTTCGGAATGCCATTTTAAAGCAAGCGGACAAAACAGCTTACTTATTAATGGATGAACGAACTTGGAAACAAGTTTATGATCTCTTGATTTTACATGACTTCACGCCCCAAGAAATCAAAGGGTTCTTTGCGGATTCAACTAAGCGACCAGTTTTCGTCAAGGGTGACTTAAAGACGGTTGCTAAAGCGGCTGGGGTAAATGCCGATCGGCTCGCACAGACCGTTACTGACTATCAGGGTTACGTTAAAGCTGGCCATGATCGTGAATTTGGTCGTGATCCGAAATATTTACATCAATATGAAGGCGATACTTATTATCTCATCGAACAGCGTGACCGGTTTGCGACCACGCTAGGTGGTTACACCACGGATTCTAAGAGCTTACAATTATTGACGAGTAAGAATGCTTTAGTGGCGAATTACTTTGGTGCTGGTGAAGTTATCGGGGGTGCCAATGGTCACGATTCAATGCCAAGCATGATGAACACTTGGGGAATTGCCTCCGGTTACGTTGCGGGTGCTGCGGCGAGTGAGAATGCTAAAGCGCAACAAAAAGCCGGTGACGATGAGGCTAATATTGTCGCAATTGTCGGCACCAACGCCTCAAAATCATATAATCGAAAACTTTTGTATGCGATGAAGGACTTAATCGATGCACAAGCTAGCTTAGATATTTGTGAGATTAAGGACCTGCCGTTGTTTAACGAAGATGATCTGGATAATGAACCTGAGACTGTCAAAGCGCTAGCGGCTAAAATTGACGCCGCTGATGGCGTCGTCATTGCGGTACCGGAGTATGATCATTCCATTCCAGCCGCTTTGAAGAGTGCGATTGAATGGTTATCGTGTGCGGAACATCCGTTTAAGGATAAGCCAGTTATGATTGTGGGGACATCCTTAGGGATTCAAGGAACCGTTCGCGCTCAAATGAACTTACGGCAGATTCTGGATTCACCTGGGGTGGATGCTAAAGTAATGCCGGGTAATGAATTCATGTTACCGCAAGCGGGTAGCAAATTTGATGAAAATGACCATTTAGATGACGATGGTAGTGAGCATTTCTTGAAGCAATGTTTCGGGAATTTCTTAGATTACATTACCGCAGTAGAAGCTAAAACGACCGTACAGGCCTAATTGAAAAAGCGTTAGTCTTTCGAAATCGAAGGACTAACGCTTTTTAGTTAAACTTTTACTAAAATAATATCAATTCCAGTTTAAATAGGCTATAATTGATAATGAAAGCGTTTTAAATATGGAGGGATTGCCTTGGAAACGAAAACAACAGTTTTTGACCAGTTAGACGGTCAAGATATTATGCGATATACGTTAATTAATGATCACCAAACCCGTATTTCAGTTTTGAGTTATGGGGGAACGTGGCAGGAGTTCGTAGTTGTGGAAAATGGTGTCGAGCGGCCTTTAATTTGGGGCTTAGACAATATGGCGGACTATCAACGCGTCGGATACTGTTTATGCCAATCAATTGGTCGTGTCGCAGGTCGTATCGGTGGCGCTAGCTTTAAAATTGACGATCAGCATTATGACGTTGATATGAATGAACAGACGCATTCCTTACATGGCGGTCGACATGGCTTTAACACCTTGAATTTTACCGGTGAATTAAGCCAGACACGTGACAGTGCTAGCGTGACTTTACGACGTCAGATTACCACGACGACCGATCAGTATCCTGGTAATTTAGACGTTCAAATTAAGTTTACCTTGGATAACCAAAATCGTGTTTCGATTGCTTTTACGGGTGATACGGATGCAGCAACGCTCTTTAATCCAACAAACCACGTTTATTGGAATGTGGCGGATGATCGGACTACGTTGGCTCATCAATGGCTCCAAATTCATAGTGCTAAGCGCTTAGAATTTGATGCTGAAAAGGTGCCGACTGGCCAACGATTGCCAGTTGTTAAGACTGCGTATGATTTCAATGAACCACAACCAGTTCAAGCTGCTTTGGATCAATTAAAAGCGACTAGCAAAGGGATTGAATTTGATGATGCGTACGAAGTGACCCCTAGTGCGACGACGCCTATTGCGGTTATTGGTGATACCGAGCAGCAACGGCAAGTGAAGCTCTATTCTGATCGGAATAGCTTGATTATTTATACGGCGAATCCTTTTGATACGGCTAAGGAAGCCACTCATCAATATACGGCGTTAGCGACGGAAGCTCAAACCTTACCAGATGCGATTAATCATCCTGATTTTGGTGACATCGTATTGCGGCCAGGGTATCCTGTAACGCATACCATTAGTTATCAATATGAAGCATTAAACTAAACGGCTAAAAGTTAGGGCCCCATCAATTTGATGGGGCCCTAACTGTACCTAATAATTATATTATTATCATAACATAAAGTTTACATTTATACTTTGAATAACGAATTTTAACAGTGAAATCAATGGTCCGGCTGGCACCTAGGGCAATTGTGGACAAAAAAGCAATCCGCACCGGCCAATAGCTGGTTTGGATTGCTTCTTCAATGACTTTATTATTTTTTAGCAGCGGGACTCGAAAGTTTTAAAATTACCTCGCCGTGTGTAGCAGTTCCGGTATGTTTCAAGTAATCAAAGCTTTGAATGGCTTGATGGTTGGTGATGACGACCATAACGGTGTCGTCTAAACCAGCTTTGGTAATTGCCGGTGCCCAAAATTCAATCAATTCTTGACCTTGAGTGACCCGGTCGCCTTTTTGAACATATTGTACGAAACCAGTGCCACGTAAGTTAACGGTCCCAATTCCGATATGAATTAAGGTTAGGATTCCGGAGTCTGAGCGAAGACCGATAGCATGACGTGTTGGGAAGGTTGCTTCAACTATCCCGTTGAAAGGTGCATAGACACCACCATCCGTCGGTTTAACTGCAAAACCACGGCCCATATCGCCACTGGCAAATGTCTGATCACTAACGGCACTTAACTTTTGTAAAGTTCCACTGACAGGTAGTTGGTAACTGGTTGTTGCAGTTGTTTCAGCTTCAACCTCTGCTGGGGTTTCGTCGGTATCGAGATGCTTGTGCCAAGTCTTTTCGAGTTCGTCAACGATGCTAGCATGCATCGTTTCGTCTAGAGTAACTTTTTTAAAGAAGATAAACGTTCCGATTAGAATCATCAGTGCAGGGACGCCGAACATCATAAATTTAAAGATCATTTGACCATGGGTGCTAATATCACCCGCAGTTGCGCCTGCAGTCATCCCGGCCCAAACGGCAGTTAAACCAACGATTCCGTTGGAAACGGCCCCACCAAGTTTATCTAACAATGGGCGAACTGATAAGGTCAACGATTCGTCACGGTGACCAAACTTTAATTGACCATATTCTACGGAATCACTTAAGACCATCAGGACAACTAAGAAAATTAATGGTTGTGGAATGTAGAATAAGACAGCAGCCGTCAAAACTAAGGCTAAAGATTGACCGGAGAATGTGAATAAGGCTAAGGCAACCATCATGATGGCAATTGCTAAGAAGAAGACTTTACGGCGACTGAATTTCTTGGCTAGTGATGGGAAAGCCAAGACAGAGAAGATGCCGATGATGGCGTTCAAGCTAGCTAGCAAAGTGTATTCAGAAGCGTTCCCTAAAATATAGGTGAAGTAATACAGTTCCAAAGAGTTGGTGATGGCAATCCCAGCCGTATAAATCCCATAGGTGAGAGCTAACCACATTAATTGATCGTTACGACCCAAAACTTTGAAGACGTCTTTGAAAGTCGTTTTCTCAGTGTTTTGACGTAATTCGGAATCATTTTCTTTGGTGCCGGCAGCGACTGCCATCGCAGAAATCCAAGAAACTAAAGCGATGATTAAGCCAAAGGCTAACCAACCACGGTTATCACCTTGACCACTGTTGGCGTTAACTGAGAAGTATAAGACGATTGGCATAACGACGATTCCAACTAAATTGGCACCGATATTTGAGCCCACTCGAGCGAAGGTGGCCGTCTTTTCACGTTCTGCCGAGTCAAATGAAATTGCCGGAATCATGGACCAAAAACCAACATCTTTAAAGGAATAAAAGATATCCATCGTGATGTATAAAATAGCAAAAATAATTAAATATAGGATGGGGTTAGAAGCATTTAGCCCACCCATGTCAGTGAATAAAATAGCTAAGACAATTGAACCAATCGTTCCACCAATGACAATCCAAGGTTTGAAATGTCCCCAGCGTGAGCTGGTGTTGTCGATGGCGTTCCCGATTAAGGGGTCAATCGCCAATTCGACGAATCGTAAGGCAGCGATAATTAACGTAATGTACGCAATCATCTTGGAGCCTTGAGCACCGCTACTCTTATCAAATAAATGGGAAGTGACGAACATAATAAAATACGTGGATAGCGTTGCATAGAACGCATCATGCCCGAAAGCTCCAAAGGAATAAGCTAATTGCGAAGTTACGCGTCGCGATTTACTTTTAGTCGTTACAGGATCAGTCATAGTATCGCCTCACATCTTTCTCGTTATAAATTACAAGTCTTAATGTAATCGTTTTCAGTAAAGATGTCAATGATTATTTTACTAAAAAGTTTAACAAACCTTTTACCACTGATGTTAATTCAGCTGTTGAAGCGGTGTGGGGACTCATGATTGAGCACTCGAATTTTGGTGTTTAAAAAAAGAGCTTGGGATTAACCCAAGCTCAAAATTTTAAATAGATGTCAATGTTTAGGACTAATGGTAAAGTCAAAATCAATGGCTTGACTAGCAGGAATTTGATACTGGGTATCGACGTCGGCACCCCAACTATCAATGCCGCCAACCCCGCGGACAGCGCCGTAAATCGTTAATACGGTTCGTCGTGGTAAGGGTAACTCTTCCATGTGAGTCGCGTTTTCGAGTTCTTCAGCCGTATAAGGCAAGCAACTAAAAGCGAAGGGGCGTGTTGCTTGTTCAAAGGTTAGGGCAAATGGCGTCCTGGTTTGATCGGCGTTATTTTGCGTTTGATTACGGGTTACGGTGACTTGCTGGGTCGCCATATGCATCCCACAATCTTGCGGTACGAGATAAGGGGTGACTGGCAAGCCGTCGATGTGGTAAGTCCCGTGGGCCGCGCCAGCTTGACGATCAGGGTAGGTTTCGCCGGCGAGACCAGTGTAGTCGAAACCAGTTGCAGTAGTTGGCATGATCAAGCGTAGTCCCAAAGCGGGTAAGTCAGGTAAGGCGGCATTTCCCGTATAGTGGACTTGGACGTGTAATTGACCCGTACCGGTGACCGTATAGGTGACGGTGACCGGTGTGCTAGGCACGGTATTGGTACTAAAGGTAAAAGTTAAGGCAACCTCAGTCGCAGTTTCGTTGTTGCTATAACGATTATTCAACGGCGCAATCGGCAACTCTGGTAACAGCCGGCCGTCAATACTTAACTTAACTTGGGTACAAGGCGTTAACAGGTCGGCTGCTAACCATTGTGCAGATTTTTCTGAAAAATGATTACCGTGATCGTTATCGGTCGTGGCCCGCCAGAAGGTTGGCTTTGGTGTGCGATAAAGCCATTCTTTACCGTGGATTTGTAAGGACTCTAACCCACCGCGTTCATAGCTAAAAAGATAATGAAAATCAGCACCGTTCAAACCGAGTGACCCATCACCGTAAATGACATGAAGCTGATTAGTTGTGTAAACCATAGTAATATTTCACCTCCTGCATAGCTGGTTTCGGGGTCCGGTCAGCGAATAATAAGCCGTCGCCCGAAAATTCGTAGTCTGAATGACGGTCATCAAAATCGCCACCATAGCGTAAAACATCCTGTCCAGAAATTGGATCGTGAACTAATAAGGCTTGGTCAATAAAGTCCCAAATAAAACCACCTTGGTACATTGGATAGCGATCAATTAGGGCATTGTAAGCCTGCATGCCGCCTAGTGAATTACCCATATCATGCATGTACTCACAATCGATAAAGGGTTTTTGTGGATTATTATCCAAGTAAGCGGCAATGTTTTTAGGACTTTCATACATCCGACTTTCAACGTCTGAAATTTGGTCTTTCAATTCGGGCGTATGGACGACGCCTTCGTAATGAACCAAGCGAGAAGTATCGTGGGTTTTGTAGAAACGATTCATGGCAGCGATATCGCTCCCGGCATAAGATTCGTTACCCAAGGACCAGAAAATGACGGCGGGATGATTCTTGAAGAGTTCATAGTTGGTGCGCGCACGGTCCACTACGGCGGCTAGCCAGTGGGGGTTGTCGCCGGGCACGTTATAAGACGGTTCGATGGCCCCTTGTTTTTGCCAAGAACCATGGGATTCTAAGTTGTTTTCGGCCATCAAATAAATGCCTGCTTGGTCACATAAGGTATACCAAGGGAGTTGATCAGGATAGTGGCAAGTTCGATCGGCGTTGATATGATTAGCTAACATGGTTTGAATATCCGCTTGCATGTCGGCGATTGATAGGACGCGGCCGGTTTTTGCGTTCCATTCATGCCGGTTCACACCGTTGATTATCAGGCGCTGATTATTGACGTAAATTACTTTATCAGCTCGTAGTTCAACTTTCCGGAATCCAAATTGATAAGGCACGACTTCCATTAAGTGTTGGTTAGCTGTCAAAACTGCTAACGTGACTTGGTACAGACTCGGCGTAGCGGGTCCCCAAAGTTGCACATCCGTGACAGTAATCGGGTCAAATTTGACCGTCGTAGCACTTGGTTGGGTTTGTTTGGCAATGACTTTACCGGCTGGATCAGTAACCGTGAGTTGTAAGGTGGCCGTTGGGGCGGTGTCCACACATGATAACTTGGTCGTAACTGCTAATCTACCAGTGTGCCAGTCGGCAGCTACGGTTGGTCGTAAATCGAGGTCCGCAATATGGACGGCCGGGAGTGCTAATAAATTAACATCGCGAAAAATCCCTGAGAATCGAAACATATCTTGATCTTCGATGAAAGCGGCGGTACTACGCTTGTAAACGCGTACTGCCAACGTATTTTCCCCGGTTGTGATGAATGGCGTTAAGTCGAATTCGGATGGGGTGAAGCTATCTTCTGCATAGCCAACAAAATGTCCATTTAACCAGACGTATAGGGCTTCTTCGACCCCTTGAAATTGAATAATTGTCCGTTTATCGTGGAATTCAGGGGTTAATTCAAACGTTTTGAGATATGAGCCGACGGTATTGTCAGCAGCATCACTGAAGAGCCCAGATACTAACTGATCGGCATTTAAAGTGTAGGGTGGCCGGCGAAAGACTTGGCCATCCCAAGGATATAACGTATTAATGTACTGAATCTGGCCGTAGCCAGCTAATTCAATATGACCAGGAACTGTAATTGGTTTAAAAGCACTGGCGTCGAAATCTAGGTCGTAAAAATTTAAGGGCCGTTCCGCAGGGGTCTTGGCAAAGTTAAATTGCCAAGAGCCATTTAAGGATTGCACGTAACTGCTAGTTTGGGTCATTTCAGCATTGGTTTGATAGAAGGAATGGTCGCTATGAGCCGGAAGTTGATTCACGCGAAACACTTCGGGGTCATCCAACCACTCAAGGTCAGCTTGCATATAAATGGTGCTCCTTTCAAAAATAACGGCATTTTGTAAAACGCTTACACAAACAATATAAAGCAAAACTAGGCATTTGTATAGAATATTTAGTTAAAATTAACTGAAATAATTTTACCAATTAGATGAAAATAAGCCTGGATTTGGTTATTAACTAGGCGAGTGAATTAAAAAATAGCTATTTGATAAAGCGTTACCATTTTTGTTAAGACGGGGATAATTAGCATTTGACAAACATCGGTAATTGTTTTATATTCAGATTAATAAAGTTTTACTAAAACATACCGGAGGCTACAATTATGAAAACCAGCGACTTACGACAAGAATTTAAAACGACTTTTGACAGTGAACCAGAACGGGTCTTTTTCTCACCTGGTCGAATTAACTTAATCGGCGAACATACGGATTACAATGGTGGGCATGTCTTCCCGTGTGCAATTAGTATTGGGACATACGGGGTCTATGCTGCTCGAACTGACAACACGGTGCGGATGTATTCTGCTAATATTCCGAATCAGGGCATCGTCACCTTCGATGTCCATGACTTAAATTATGACAAGGCCGCTGGTTGGACAAATTATCCTAAAGGTATGATGGATGAATTAGCGAAGACTGGGGTTACATTTGACCACGGCTTTGATTTATATGTGCATGGGAATTTACCAGATGGGGCTGGATTATCATCATCAGCTTCCATCGAATTGCTGATGGGCATCGTCTTAAAAACTGGCTTTAACTTAACGGTTAGCCAATTAGACCTCGTTAAATTAGGTCAAAAAGTTGAAAACAATTACATTGGCGTTAATTCTGGAATTATGGATCAATTTGCAGTTGGTATGGGTAAAAAAGACCAAGCTATTCTATTAGATACTAATACAATGGATTACTCATATGCACCCGTTAAATTGGGCAATCATGTTATTGTGATTATGAATACGAATAAACGTCGTGAACTTCAAGATTCGAAATACAATGAACGCCGGGCAGAATGTGAAGAAGCCTTGGCACGTCTTCAAACTAAGTTAGCTATTAAATCATTAGGTGATTTAGATGAAGCTAGCTTTGATGAAGCGGCTTATTTGATTAATGATGCGACATTAATTAAGCGCGCCCGGCATGCTGTTTTTGAAAATCAGCGAACGATTCGCGCAACAGAAGCCTTGGCTAACGCTGACTTAAAAACTTTCGGCAGCTTAGTGACAGCTTCACACGTGTCACTGCATTTTGATTATGAAGTTACGGGTGAAGAATTGGATACCTTGGCAGAAACTGCTTGGCAGCAACCTGGCGTTTTAGGCGCTCGGATGACTGGGGCTGGTTTTGGCGGCTGTGCAATTGCAATCGTTGAAAAGGATCAAGTCGAAGCCTTTAAGGCAAACGTGGGTAAAATTTATCGGGATACAGTGGGTTATGATGCTGATTTCTATATTGCTGAAATTGCGGATGGACCTTTAGAATTAGCTTAATAAGCTTGGGCATAAGTAGCTGAATTGAATAGGAGGAAATCACATGGCAGTGTTAGTTTTAGGTGGAGCCGGTTATATTGGGTCACATGCAGTCGATCGGTTAGTTGCACAAGGTTATGATGTTGCGGTGGTGGATAATTTAGTGACAGGACATCAGGCCGCTATCAATCCGCAAGCCCGTTTTTATGAAGGTGATGTCCGTGATACCACGTTTATGAATTCGGTTTTTGATCAGGAAGATATTGAAGGGGTTATGCACTTTGCAGCCTTTTCTGTCGTACCAGAATCAATGCAAGATCCGTTGAAATATTTTGATAATAATACGGCCGGTATGGTGAAATTACTAGAAGTTATGGCAAAACATGATGTGAAACGAATTGTCTTTTCATCAACTGCCGCAACTTATGGCGAACCCAAGCAAGTTCCCATCAAAGAAACTGACTCCCAAGTGCCGACGAATCCTTATGGGGAAAGCAAGTTAGCTATGGAAAAAATCATGCATTGGTCAGATGTTGCTTATGGGATTAAGTTTGTCGCATTGCGCTATTTCAACGTGGCTGGTGCGAAACCAGACGGCAGTATCGGTGAAGATCATCACCCAGAAACGCATCTCGTGCCGATTATTTTGCAGGTTGCTGCGGGTGAACGGGATCAATTGCAGATTTTTGGTGATGATTATCCAACTCCAGATGGCACCAACGTGCGTGACTATGTCCACGTGGTTGATTTAGCGGATGCACATATTCTGGCATTAACTTATTTACAACAAGGTCATGCCAGTGCAGCCTTTAACTTAGGTTCTTCAACGGGTTTTTCTAATCAAGAAATGTTAGATGCAGCTCGTGAAGTGACTGGACAACCGATTCCAGCCGTGATGGCGCCACGTCGAGCCGGCGATCCAAGTACCTTAATTGCTGCGAGTGATAAAGCCCGCGCTACTTTGGGCTGGCAACCACAGTATGATGATGTCAAAGAAATCATTCGAACTGCCTGGAACTGGAAACAGCGCCATCCCGCTGGCTATGACGATCGGGGAGGGCAAGCCTAATGACAACCATTGATCAATTTGTGACGGCAGTCATTGCGTCGCCATCACAATACACAGCCTTAGACCGGATTTATGTCACCAATCGAGTCCTCGCCTTAGTCGGTGAAGGCCCCGTCTTGACTGCGACTGATGATCAGCTGACGAGTCTTACTGCTGCCCTTGTTCAAACTGCAGTCCAAAATAAGTTGATTGCGGCTGATCAATCGGCACGTGATATTTTAGCGGATCAATTGATGGATTTAGTCACGCCATTGCCATCCGTGGTTAATCAAAATTTTTGGGATAAGTATCAAACGAGTCCTAAAGCGGCAACTGATTATTTTTATCAGTTAAGTCAAGCAAATGACTACATTAAAACGAGTGCCATTGCGAAAAATGTTGTTTTTCCAGCGCAGACTGATTTTGGTGAACTTGAAATTACGATTAATTTGTCAAAACCAGAAAAAGATCCTAAAGCCATTGCAGCTGCACGTAATCAACCGGAAAATGGTTATCCGTTGTGCCAACTATGTCTAGAAAATGAAGGCTACTTGGGCCGTTTAGGTTACCCAGCTCGCAGTAATCATCGGGTGATTCGTTTCACTTTAGCAGGTGACACTTGGGGCTTTCAGTATTCGCCCTATGCCTACTTTAATGAACATTCAATCTTCTTAGATCGGGTGCATCGACCAATGGTGATTAATCGACAAACATTCAGTAACTTGTTAGCGATTGTGACCCAATTCCCACACTACTTTGTCGGTAGTAATGCTGATTTGCCAATTGTGGGCGGGTCGATGTTGTCACATGAGCATTATCAAGGTGGCCGCCACGACTTTCCAATGATGAAGGCCCCCATTGATCGGCCGATTGATTTGGGGCTTGCTAACGTTGAGGCTGGAATCGTGAAGTGGCCGATGTCGACCATTCGTTTGACCAGTTCAGATCAGACCGCATTACTAGATGCGGCGACTAAGATTCATGAAGTCTGGAAAAATTATTCGGATGAAACGGTTGATGTGCGGGCTTATACAGGGACAACGCGCCACCACACAACGACGCCGATTGCACGTAAAGTGGGCGATCAATATATTTTAGACCTGGTACTACGGGATAACCAAACATCAGCGGCTTATCCAGACGGGATTTTCCATCCACATCAAACCGTGCAACATATTAAAAAAGAAAATATTGGTTTAATCGAAGTCATGGGTCGTGCCATTTTACCTGCTCGGCTAAAAACCGAACTTCAAGAAGTTGCAAAATACCTCTTAGACCGTCATAATCAAATGGTACCAATGCATCAGCCTTGGGCCGATGCATTGAAAGCCAAGTATACGTTTACGGCCGCTAATGTGACGACAATTTTGGATCGTGAAGTGGGTCAAGTCTTTGCAGAAGTCCTTGCTAACGCGGGGGTCTTTAAATGGGATGATGCCGGAAAAGCGGCCTTTGATCGGTTTGTCACGGCAGTTAGAGCCAGTAATTAAATGTAAAAAATTGTCAGGTTAAATGACAGTAAGGCGCCAGGCTCAGCAACTTCTGTGGGCCTGGCATTCTTATCATCTAGGAGGAATTGGGTAATGGCGGCAACGTTAAAAGATATTGCCAAAGCAGCGGGGGTTTCGTTAGCAACCGTTTCACGGGTTTTGAATCATGATCAGTCTTTATCGGTCGGTGATGAGACCCGCCAACGAATTTTTAGTGCAGCGGAAGCGTTACAATATTCGAAAAACAAACGGCGGTCAACCATGCCAACTGCACGTAAAAAGTTGGCAATTGTGCAATGGTATTCTGAATCAAAAGAACAAGATGATTTGTACTATATGTCCGTACGGATGGGGATTGAGCGCCAAGGTCAGGCCCAACAATTTGAAGTCACCCGGATTTTTCAAAATGACATGCAACAAATTGCGACCGATGTGGATGCGGTAATCGCAATTGGGAAGTTCAGTCCACATCAAGTTCAGGATATGGCAGCGTTGACGGATCAATTGGTCTTTGTGGATGACGACCAGTTTGCAGCTGGCTTTGATAGTGTCTTGACGGATTTTAAGCTGGCAACGGCTAAAGTTGTGGATTATTTTTGGCAACAAGGTATTCAAGCGATTGGGATGATTCATGGTCTTGAAACTACGACTGATCAGGCAGTCCAGGTAGTCGACCAACGATTGCTTAGTTTTAAGGCGGCGATGACGGCACATCAAGCTTATCAGCCGGAACTTGTCTTTGAAGGTGATTATACGGGGCAAAGTGGCTATGAGATGATGAAGCAAGCCATTGAGACGTTAGGTGATGACCTACCGCGGGCTTTTTTTGTTGCCAATGATCCAATGGCTGCCGGCGCGCTCAAGGCTTTGCAGGCGGCTAAAATCCAGGTCCCGGAACGTGTCAAACTATTCAGCTTTAATGATACGTCGTTAGCGACATTCGTTTATCCGGAATTAAGCTCGGTTCGGGTTGCGACTGAATTAATGGGCGAAACGGCAGTAGATTTAATTGTGAGTCGTTTACAAAATGGCCGCAAGATTCCACAACGGATTGAATTAGGCACACAGTTAGTGGAACGAGATAGTACGAAGTAAGTTAGTGTCAGGCGATAGTCATGATAGCCACGCCAACTTTCTGTTAGGTCGCCTTTTTTTAAAATCATTATAAACAAGTATGAAATAGCGATTTTTGCGTGCAATAATTTCTGTTGGTGGTAATCAAAGTGAAAACTCAGATTACCACCAGCAGATTTTTAATAAAATGCAACCTAAAAATAGACATAAGCGTCAGGCTTAATGTCTATTTACTAGTGCCTTTCAAGTGTCAGCAGTGGCGCTATTGAAGCAAGGCAAGAATCAACTGGTTTCCCGTAATCGTAGCTTGGCTGGAATAATTACTTCGTGTCCTGGTTGTGTCGTCTTGTCAATGAGCCCAAGCAATTGTGCGACGGTCTGCTCAGCTAACTCAGTATTATTTTGAGCGACTGATGAAAGGGTAGGCGTCACGTATTCGTCGGTTGGTGAGTCATCAAAACCAATCAGTTTCATCTTTGCTGGGACTGAAATAGCCAATTTCCGTAGAATCTGATGTAATTTTAAAGCGACGGAATCATTAACCGCAAAGATGCCATCCGTTTGGGGATGTCGTTGTAAGTAGGCGGTTAGGTCATCAGTACCAGCCGCTGGTGTTGATAATTTAAAGATGTGGCCCCATTGGGCGGTACGATTGGTTAAGGCGGCGTTAAAGCCAGCAAGTCGGCCCTGCATTGAAGGGGTGTCAAAGGTACCAATTGCAATTACTGGATTTTGGCAACCAGCGTGATAAAGTGCTTTGGTAGCGTCATAAGCACCTTGCTGATGATCTGAAGAAATAAAAATAGTCTTGGACTTATCGGCCGGTTTACGATCAACGCAGACATAAGGAATCTTTTTTTGACTGTTTCCTTGCGTAAATTCAAAGGTGGCACTACCAGAGATGACAATCAGGCCGTCAATTCCTTTACTCTCTAAGGTTCGAAGATAGCTTTGTTCACGTTGATCATCATGTGCCGTATTGCAGATAATAACAGAGTAGCCATGGGCAAACAATTTTTCTTCTAACAATTTAGTGATTTCAGCAAAGAAAAAGTTACTGATGTCAGGAATCAAGATGCCAATGGTATCAGAACGATTCATGCGTAAATTTTTAGCGCTATAGTTGGTTTCATAGCCAGTTTTTTGAATAACAGTTGATACCTTTTTACGAGTTTCTTCAGAAAAACGACCGTTATTATTAATGACGCGTGAAACGGTCGCCACGGAAACCCCGCTGAGCCGGGCAATATCTTTAATTGAATAGTGCTGCATTTGAGTCACCTCGATGTTTTTAAATAAAACTAGTTAAGTAAGCGTTGACAATTACATTTTAAGGTATTACGATAGTAACCGTAAAGAGTAAACGATTACTCAAAGGCTATTATATAGTTTAAACGGAGGTTTTACAATGACAGAATTACTACCTGTTGGGTTTCCAAAGACTTTTAAGTGGGGATCCTCAACGAATGCGCAACAATTTGAAGGCGGTTCCAACGCCGGGAATAAAGGCGTTTCGATAGCGGATGTCCGTCAAACGGCTAGTTCTCAAACTAATACGGCGGCATCGAGTGCTGACTTTGCCGATTTTAAAACGGCTTCGGATCATTATCATCGGTTTAAAGAAGATATTGCTTTATATGGTGAAATGGGATTTCAGATTTATCGGTTTACGATGGCCTGGACGCGGATTTTCCCGAATGGTGATGAGGCTACACCTAATCAAGCTGGTTTAGACTACTATGATGCGATGTTAGCCGAGCTGGAAAAATACCATATTGAACCAGTCGTGACGCTTTATGCTTATGATTTACCGCTGCATTTGTTGCAAGCCTATAACGGCTGGATGGATCGTCAAATTATCACAGACTATTTGCATTATGTTAAGACGGTCGTGACTTATTTTAAAGGGCGCGTGAAGTATTGGGTTCCCTTTAATGAGCAAAATTTTTTACCCATGGATTCGCAATATATGACTGGTTACCATGGAAAAAATAAGACTGAAATTTTTAAGATGCAACATTACTTTAATTTAAGCTATGCCCAAGCAACGGTACTCGTGCATGAAGTTGATCCGCAAGCGCAGGTGGGTGGTAATATTGGTAATATTTGTGCTTATCCAATGACCGCAGATCCAAAGGATGTCGAAGCAACGGATGGCTTATTAAAGCGTGTTGGTTACGGGCCAGCGGATGTTTATTTTCGTGGTAAATATGCCCCATTTTATCTGAAAGCTTTTCCAGGTGCTGATTTTGATCAGGTCATTGAACCAGGGGATTTAGCGATAATTGCTAAGGCTGAACCAGACTTTATGTCATTAACTTATTACATGTCGTCAGCGATTTCAGCACAACAAACGGATCTCAGTCATGAAATGAATGGGATTAAAGCGCCTAATCCGTACGTCGCAACTAGTGAATGGGGCTGGACCATTGATCCTTATGGGTTTAAACATTATTTAGAAGATTTTTATAGTCGTTACCAATTGCCAATCTTGATTTTGGAAAATGGCTTAGGTGCTCGTGATACGTTGGAAGCCGATGGCACTGTGGTTGATAACTACCGAATCAAGTATTTAGCCGATCATATTGAGAAAATGCGTGAGGCAGTTGAAGATGGGGTCGAAATGGTCGGTTATCTAACCTGGTCGGCAACGGATTTGTACTCAACCCGTGAAGGTTTTGAAAAGCGTTACGGTTTCGTGTATGTTGATAAAACCCAGCAGTTAAAACGGATTAAGAAGCAAAGCTTTTATTGGTATCAACGGGTTATTGCCACCAATGGGGCTAATTTAAAATTAACATTGGATTAATTTTTTTGCTGGTTGAGTAAACGATTACTCATGAGTAATTTAAAAGAAATGAGGATTAATTAATGAAATTACGACTAAGTCCGTCAATGATGTGTGCTAACTTCGCCGAGTTAAAGCATGAAGTTTCAACTTTAAATCAGGCTGGGATTGATTACTTTCATATGGATATTATGGATGGTCAATTTGTTCCTAATTTTGGTATGGGGTTACAAGATTATGCCTACATCAGTCAGGTGGCACAAAAGCCATTGGACGTGCATTTGATGATTGAGCATCCCCGGCGTTACGTCAAGTTATTTAGTGACCTCGGTGCGCAAGTGATTTATTTTCACCCTGAAGCGGAAACACAAGCGGCTCGAACAATCGATGATATCCATGCACTGGGTAAGCAAGCTGGCATTGCGATTAATCCTGGGACTGCGGTGGCAACCATCGAAGCACTACTCCCAATTGTCGACAATGTGATGGTGATGACGGTTAATCCCGGATTTGCTGGACAACCATTTTTAGACTACGTTTTACCGAAGATTGAGGCCTTGGCTGCCAAACAAGTTGAATTTGGGTACACCATCAGTGTCGATGGGGCCATTTCACGGCCACGAATTCAGCAATTACATGCTTTAGGCGTGGAAAACTTTATTCTGGGCACATCGGCGCTATTTAACAAGCCTCAAACCTATCAACAAATTATTCATGAAGTTCGACAAGAAAATACCGTTACGATTTAAATTAAGGAGAATAATGATGACAAAAATTGCAATTGGATCAGATCATGTGGGAATTGAATTAAAACCAACGATTAGCGCTTATTTAAAAACACTCGGTTATGACGTAACTGATTTTGGTACGAATACAACGACGAGAACGGATTATCCGATTTATGGTAAGCGGGTTGGTGAGGCCGTTGCTAGTGGAAAATTTGACCTAGGAATTGTGATTTGTGGTACCGGTGTTGGCATCTCCTTAGCTGCCAACAAAGTTAAAGGGATTCGGGCGGTTGTTTGTAGCGAACCTTATTCGGCCCAATTATCACGACAACACAATAATACCAATGTTTTAGCTTTTGGATCCCGGGTTGTCGGTCCTGAATTAGCCAAGATGATTGTTAAGGCCTGGTTAGATGCTAGCTTTATTGGGGGGCGTCATTTACGACGAGTTGATGAATTAGCGGCAATTGAAAATAATGATGAGCAACAATTTGAAGCTATTCGGACGGCTACTTCGGACCGATACGCTGATCAGTAGCGGTAGTTATTAGGAGGGCTTAGATATGGCTAGTGATAAGATTAAAGAGACTGCCAATGCGATATTGGTTGGTGTTGGTGGTAAAGATAATGTTAATAGTTTAGTGCATTGCGCGACGCGGCTACGCTTTAAATTAAAAGATGAGCGCAAGGCCGATCAGGCGAGTATTGAAAGTATAGCAGGCGTTGTCTCAGTCGTTAAAAGTGGCGGCCAGTTTCAAGTAGTGATTGGGAATACAGTTGCTGATGTGTATGATCAGATTGTGCCGCAGTTGAATGACGCTGACGAATCGAATTCTGACAATGATGGTCCCAAAGGGAATATCCTCAATCAAGCGATTGATTTGATCGCGGGAATTTTCACGCCGGTATTACCGGCTTTAATCGGTGGTGGGATGCTGAAAGGTATTCTTATGCTGGCGGTTCAATTTGGACTGAGTGAAAAAAGTGGTACTTACATTATCGCAAATGGGATGGGTGATGCTGTCTTTTACTTTTTACCATTCCTGCTAGCCCTGTCGTCTGCGCGGAAATTCAAAGTGAATGAGTTTTTAGCTTTAGTCGTCGCCGGTTCATTGCTTTATCCAAGTATTGTGACTATTTTTGGTCGCGGGTCTAATCTAGATTTCTTAGGAATTCCAGTGGTGTCAGCGACGTATTCTTCTTCGGTGTTACCGATTATCTTAGCGATTTATTTGATGTCGAAAATTGATCAATTATGTAAACGGATACATCCAAATGTTCGTAATATTTTAACGCCGATGTTAGATTTGGGATTGACTATTCCAATAACTTATATCGTAGTTGGTCCCTTGATGACTTATTTAGGTGATGCGATTGCTAAAGGGTATCTGGCTATTTATCAAATCAATCCGATGATTACGGGTATTATTTTTGGGAGTCTCTGGGAAGTTCTGATTATTTTCGGGATTCATTGGGGCATGATACCGATTATCACCCAAAATATTGCTAAGTTTGGCAGTGATACGATTGTCGGCATGACTGGCGCGGCGAACTTTGCGCAAGCGGGCGCAGCTTTTGGTGTTTTTCTCAAGTCGAAACGAGCTGATATCAAACAAACCGCTTTGTCTGCGGCAATCACAGCATTCTTTAGTATTACTGAACCGGCAATTTATGGCGTTAATTTAAAGTATAAAAAGCCGTTCTATATTGCTTGTATCATGGGTGGAATTACCGGGGGAATCACCGGTGCAGCCGGAACATCCGCGTTGGCAGCAATTCCAGTTGGTATTCTCAGTATCCCAGTATTTGTTGGTAAAGGATTTACAGCGTTTTTAATCTCAATTGGGTTAGCTTTTGTAGGTAGCGCAGTGCTAACGGTCCTGTTTGGGTATCAAGATGCCGATGAACCGGCAACAACTGTGACTGACAAAGTACGCATTCAAAATAATGAAACATTAATGGGGCCGGTGACTGGAACTAGCTTTGAATTAACACAGGTTAAAGATGATGTCTTTGCTTCACTGAGTTTAGGTGAAGGAGTTGCATTTGGGAGTCAAGATGGGCAGGTCTATTCACCAGTGAGTGGTATTGTGCGGGTTGCTTATCCAACGGGACATGCGATTGGCATTGCTTCAGATGATGGCGCTGAAATCCTGTTACATCTTGGGATTGATACGGTTGAATTACAAGGTAAGTATTTTAAGAGTCATGTGAACCAAGGCATGCGGGTTAAAAAAGGTGAGTTGCTAGTTGAATTTGATCAGGATGCGATTATTGCAGCGGGATATGATCCAACCGTGATGTTGATTGTCACTAATACTGATAATTATGAAGCGGTTTTGCCGACTGCATATGGGCACGTTTCACCACAAGTTGAGGTGCTAAAAACGACCCAAACCACGCAAGCAACACTACAGGCACAACCGAGTTAACTTAGTTAAAGAAGCGGCCAGCCCAAGGGATTAACCTAGGCTAGCTGCTTTAAACTAGCCGCTTAACGGTACTAGCTAGCGATTAAATGGTAACGATATAAAAATAAACTTAAAATTTTATATCTTTTAATAACGCCTTGTGGTTTACTAATCAATTAATTAGCATTAGTATTAAAAAATCGAGATGAGGTTGTAATTTTATCATTTGGGTCATTAATTTTATGTTAATTAGTTAAGTTTATTTTTATGAATGGAAGGTATCACATGAAGGTTATTATTGTAGGTAGTACGCACGCTGGTACCGCAGCGGCAAAGCAAATTTTAAGACGCCATCCGGATACTCAGGTGACGGTATATGAACGGCACGATAATATTTCATTTGTTTCTAGTGGGATTTATTTATATTTAACTGGGAAAATTAAGCACTTAGAAGACATGTTTTATTCATCACCCGAAGCCTTGGAAAAGATTGGGGCCACGGTGAGAACACAGCATAATGTCTTACGGATTGATACGAAAAATAAGACGATGCAGGTGGCTGATATGCAAACTGGTCAAGTTTTTGATGACCAGTATGACAAGTTAATCATGACGACCGGTTCCTCAGTGGTAGTGCCGCCCATCATGGGGATTGACCAATCAAAGGTCCTGCTCTGTAAGAATTATGAGCAAGCCCAGGCTATCTATGCCACCGCTAAAGATAACCAGCATATCGCAATTATCGGTGCTGGGTACATGGGAACTGAATTAGCTGAAAGTTATGCGTCAACCGATCATGATGTGTCCTTGTTTCAGTCGCATGATCAAATTTTGAATAATTATATTGGCCCTGAGCTATCGACCAAAGCGGTTCAGTTATTACGGGATTATCAAGTTAAAGTCTACTTAAATGAACGGGTAACTGGTTTTAGTGATAATGACGCCGGGCAACTGGTTATTGAGAGTTCGTCAGGTGACTATACGGCTGATTTAGCCATTGTTTGTACCGGCTTTGTGCCGAATACCGAACTATTACGGGGCCAAGTGAAGATGGATCGGCATGGTGCGCTCATTATTAATGACTACGTTCAAACGTCAGATCCAGATATTTACGCGGCTGGCGATGCCTGTGTGGTGAACTATAATCCGACTGGCAAGCCCGCCTATACGCCATTAGCCACGAATGCGCTACGGCAAGGTGCGCTAGCGGGAATCAACGTCTTTGGTGATATTCAGCCGTATGTGGGCACGCAGGCCACTTCAGCGATGCAGTTATTTGACACTACCCTGGCAACGTCTGGTTTGACCTACGTGGCGGCACAACGTGATCAGTTACCAGTTCGGCATGTGATCTTTGAGGGGACTTGGCGGCCAACCTATATGCCAACGGCAGAACGCCTATTGATTGATCTCGTTTATAATTATAAAACGCGCCAAATCTTAGGTGCGCAATTTTGGAGTAAGCACGATGTTTCTCAATCAGCGAACACGATTTCGGTGATGATTCAAAATCAGAATACGATTGATGATTTGGCTTATATCGACATGTTGTTCCAACCAAATTTTGACGAACCATTTAATTATTTGAATTTGGTCGGCCAACAGGCGGTTGAACAGGAGTTAGACTTAGGTCGTGTTGAACCACGAGTGACTGCACGTGGGAATTGGCAAATCGATCAGAATTGAAAAATTAAACTTGAATAAAGACCAAATAATCGCTGTAAGAATGTCCAATTCTTGCAGCGATTATTTAGTAGCTGGCGTCGAGACGGTTTCTTTTTTGGGGAAAGACAGTTTAAGTCGTGCGTATTGTGATGGAAAGATGGATAATAGACTTAATTCAATTTCTGAATCGGAGGCCTTCAAATGGCTAAAACCACGACTGAAGAACCACAATGGCGAGTTAACCAAAATCGACATACGCGTTTTCGCACGATTGTGAGCGTGTTACGAAAATATAATGTCCTCAGTAATTTAGCTCGGCAGAAGCATCCAAGCCAGGTACGGGCAGCCTTTGAAGAGCTCGGGCCAACTTTTATTAAAATTGGTCAGATTTTATCGTCGCGAACTGATATTGTTAAACCAGAATTTGCCAATGAATTCAAAAAATTACAGGATAATGTTCGTGCGGATGATTACCAAGTGGTCAAGCAAACCATTGAAACTCAGACCAATCAGTCAATGGATCAGATGTTTGCGGCTTTTGATGAGCAGCCGTTTGCTTCTGCTTCGATGGGGCAAACCCATCATGCAACCTTACTTAACGGTCAAAAAGTGGTCGTGAAGGTGCAACATCCCGGTATTGATGCCGAAGTGACATTGGATATTTCATTATTTGAACGGGCTTTGCCGCTTTTACGGTATATTCCAGATTCATCGGTGGTTGATTTACGAGAAATGGTAGCTGAAATTAAGCGGTCATTGTTTAACGAATTAGATACGAGTATTGAAGTGAAAAATGGGACACGCTTTTATCGACTGAATAACCAAGATGATATTATTCGTGTGCCCCGGGTCTATGCGAAATATAGTACTCAAAAAGTTTTAGTCAATCAATATATGGCTGGGACCAGTATTCAGCATTTTATGGCGCAAGTCATTGCAGCGGATGCGGCTGATGATCATCAATATGATGAAGAACGACAATATCTGGCACAAGTATTAGTTACCAATTTTTTAAAACAAGTTTTTGAGGATGGCTTTTTTCATGCTGATCCGCATCCTGGTAATATTTTATTACGTGAATTAGCGCCAACTGATATTGGCTATCACGAAACGGTTCTCCGGAAAAAAGGGCGCTTAGGGCAACGTTCAGTACCACCATACCGGTTAGTCTACTTGGATTTTGGTATGATGGGAGCGATTAGTCCAGCCTTGATGACGGGGATTGCGAACGTGGTGGTTGCAGTCACGACCGAAAATACGCGCCAAGTTGGCAAAGCCATTCTAGCGATTTCTAATCGCACCGGCGAAGTGGATGAAGAAGCTTTCTTTAGTGAATTAGCACCATTTTTAGGGCAGTATTATAATTCTGGATTAGGCGATATTGATTTTCAAGGACTAATTTTTGAAATGGTCAAAGTTTGTCGGAGTAATAATATTCAGGTTAACTCTGAAGTGACGTTACTTGGTAAGGCATTTGGCACGATTGAAGGCATTGTCGAAACGTTGGACCCCAAGTTGTCGATGATGGATGTTGCCCGTCCCTTTGCCCGCCAATATATTCGCGAGAATTTTAATTTACAACATGAGTTGGAAGATGGGCTGCTAGCGACAGCACAGGGCTTACGAGATACGCCGAAGTTACCGTCACGATTGTTAGCGGCTTTAGATACTTTTGAAAATGGACAGACACGGGTGAATATTGTCTTTTCACACCGTAAAATGTTTATCGATCGGATTGATTCAATGGTCAATAAGGTTGTTTTAGCGGTGATTTTAGCGGCTTTGATTGTGGGCTCTTCTTTATTGGTTCAAAGTCACTCGGATAATAGTTGGATTACTAATATTGGGATTTTTGGTTACGTCACGGCCGTCATTGTCATTGTCGGTCTGGTAATTGGGACGCTACACGAATGGTACCGACACTGGCGCCGAAAATAAATAATACCGCTAACAGGCACGAGGGCCGATTAGCGGTATTATTTTTGAACTAATTTTGATGTTAACTTAAGTGCTAGTCTTCACTACCCAAAGCACGTGAGCAGTAAGCGGCTAGAATTGCGCCAACTTCAGGGGCTAAGATGTAGACCCATAAGTGTGAGAGCGCAGTGCCACCGGCGAAGAGTGCTGGGCCGATTGAACGAGCGGGATTTAATGAACCACCGGTCAAGTTCAAGGCAACGATAATTAAGAAACCTAACGTAACCCCGATTATTAAGCCGGCAAAGTCACTGTTACCGTGGCTGGCACTGGTGACATTTAAGATGACCATTAAGAATAAGAAGGTCACTAAGGCTTCAACGAAGAAGGCCATGCCACTGTTGATCTTTGAAAAGTCTGTTTGACCAAGTGAGTTGGTTGCAAGGCCCAAGGCGCTAACAAAACTACGGATTGCGGCCGAAGCAACAATTGCCCCTAAGATTTGACTGACGATGTATCCCAAGGCATCGCGAGCGGCTATGCGACGATTGATCAACATTGCAGTAGTGACAGCTGGGTTAAAGTGTCCACCGGAAATGCCACCGAAAGCATAAGCTGAAACCGTAATCGCTAACCCGAAGGCTAAACCAATGGTTAAGACGCCACCCTTACCAACTACAACGGCGCCAGTCCCAAGAAAGACCAGCATGAATGTACCGAGAAACTCGGCTAGATATTTGCGCATGAAATTCACGCTCCTTTTTATAATATGACAACCTATTGACTATTCTACAATACTTTAAAATGGACTGCTCGTAATATACGTATTATATCGATGAGTTCGATAAATTAAACACAATAAATATGATGTTAATGGAAACGATTTCTTTGCTGATAAATAAGCGTTTTTATAATTAAAAGTTCTAAACGTTTAATTCAATAATAATTTTTTTGATTTTACTTAGTGAGGTAATTCTAAGCATAGCTAGTTTGTCATTTTAACGAACTTAATATGTAAATGATCCTAACTGAGTTAATTAATGTGCTAGCTGCTTTATAATGGAACTAACTATTTTTAGGAGGACGATAAACATGCGTTTTTTACATACAGCTGATTGGCATATTGGCAAGAAACTACATGGGTTTGATCTAGCTGCGGAACAGCAGGCGGCTTATCAGCAGATTAAACAAATTGCGATTGATGAACAAGTGGACGCAGTCGTTATTGCTGGGGACTTGTATGATCAGTCGATTCCGAGTGAGCGGGCAGTGACCCAACTAGACAATATGTTGATTGATTTAAATTTAAAAGCTAAATTACCGGTGTTGGCAATTAGTGGTAATCATGATAGCGCAACCCGGTTGCGAACTGGGAGTCCTTGGTTTCAAGCGACCAATTATTACCTCAATACGACGTTAAGTCAGGCAGTCACACCAGTGGAATTCGAGGATACCCAATTTTTCTTATTGCCGTATTTTGAACCGTTCGCAGCGCGACAGTACTTCGATGACCAGCATTTAACAACGGCGTTAGCAGGAATGGAACGATTAGTGGCAGCTATGGTGGCGCGCTTCGATTCAACAAAAAAACATGTTTTGGTGGCGCATTTTTTTGCGGCTGGTAGTGAACATGTCGATTCAGAAACTAAGATAACAGTTGGGGGATTGAATGCAATTCCAGTTGATTTGCTCGCGCCATTTGATTATGTGGCGTTAGGCCATTTGCATGGTAAAGATGCTTTACATGCTGAGCGTGTGCGATATAGCGGTTCGCCAGTAAAGTTCTCCGTCTCAGAAGCCCAGCAACAAAAAGGGGTCTGGGTTGTTGATACTGCACCTTTTAAAGTCACATTTAAGCCGGTAACACCAATCCACGATGTCCGGGTGTTAACTGGAGCCTTTGCGACACTAACTGATCCCGCATTTTATCAACAACAAGAACAGGCTGATTATTTAGCTGTTCGGTTAACTGACCAGGCCGTTATTCCTAACGTCATGGCTGCATTACGGGAAATCTATCCTAATATTATTGAATTAGAGCGTGCTGATGGTCCAATCAATACCGATAATCAGATAACTGAACTGGACCCAAACTTGGATCCAATGGCATTGTTAACGCAATTCTTTGAACAAACGACGACTAGTCCCCTTAGTGCGCAACAAAAAAAGTGGGCCGCCCAAGCATTAACGGCAGCCAATCAGGAGGAATAACCGATGCGACCTTTAACCTTACAACTTGATTTTTTTGGTCCGTTTCGCCATCAAAAGATTAATTTCACGAAATTTAATGATTTTCCAGTCTTTCTAATTAGTGGTAAAACGGGTGCTGGTAAAACGACGATTTTTGATGCCATGTGTTTTGCGTTATTTGGCGGTACGTCGGGGGGCGACCGGCAAGTCAAACAAATGCGGTCCGACTTTGCGACGTTTGATGAATTGACCCAAGTTAGGTTTGATTTTGAACACCAGGGACAGACCTATCGGCTCGTCCGGTCACCTGAGCAAACAGTTGCAAAAAAACGGGGCACTGGGACACATAATCAGCCGGCTACCGTGACCTTAACGGTTTTTGATGCCAGCGGTCAGGCGGTTGCGGAATATACGAAAGTTAATGCGGTCCAGACGCATATTAGGGACTTGTTACAATTGACGCGAGCTCAATTTTCACAAATCGTGCTCTTGCCACAAGGCCAATTTCGCCAATTTTTAATGGCTAATAGTGATGAAAAAGAAAAAGTCTTACGCGGAATTTTTGGGACGAGTCTATATGGCCGATGGGCGGCGCAACTGAAGCAACAGCTAAAGCAACAACAGCAGGCTAATGCGACAACCACGCAAACGTTGGCCACGTATCAACAACAATTAACATGGCCTCCTGAAATGACCGGTGCTGATTTGGCACCACAGGCAGCGGTAACAGCCCAGTTAACATGGCAAACCGAGCAAGTGACTAAACGAACAGCCTTAAATACAGCACTAACCACTGCTAAACAGACCTTAAAGCAGGTCCAGCAAGCTGAAGCGACCGGGCAGGCACTGGCTGAAAAGTACGCGACGCAGCAACAATTAACGATGGAACAGACCCAATTAAAGCAACAAATGCCACAGATTGAAGCACAACGGCAACAGGTGAAGCACTTAGAATGGGCGCAGCAATTAGCACCAGTTCAGCAACAATTGACGGCTGCACAGGGCCGAGTACAAGCTGAACGGACGGCGCAAACACAGTTAATTGATCAGCAAGCCAGCTTGAAAGTCCAACAAAAAGCAGCACAAACAACGCAACAGCAGCTAGCAGACCAACAGCCTATTGCCGATGACCGACAGCAACGTTTGACGACATTAACCGCTAAAAAGGGGCTATATGAACAAGTTGAGCAGACGACGATAGCGGTAAATAAGGCACACCAACAAGTGGCACACCTTCAAGAACAAGCAACTGAGTTGGCCAAGCGGCAACAACAATTGCAGCAGCAACAGACTGAATTAACGGCTCTGAGTGACCAATTACCTAGTCGATTAACGAGGCAAGCCACTTTGGGTAATCAACAACGCGATTTAACTGAGATTACGCAACAATTGACGGCGGTCACAAGTCAACAAGTTAAGCTAACCCAAGCAAAGGTAGTTTGTGAGCAACAGAAAAATGTGGTGACGCAGCAAACGGCCGAGGCGACTCAGGCCGAGACAATCTATCGGAAATTAGATAGTGATTGGGCTCGCGGACAAATTGCTTTGTTGAGTCAGCGCTTATTGCCAAATGAACCGTGTCCGGTGTGTGGTTCGACGACGCATCCCAAGCCGGCCCCAAGCGATACGTTGACCATAACTGAGGTTGATGTGAAAACAGCTCAAAAACAAAGTATGCAGGCCACGAAAACGTTGACGACCGCACAAACGCAATTAATAAATGACCAACAACAAGTTAAGGCGGCGCAATCACAACTGGATGAGTTAACCGCTGTTTTGACCGAATTGATTCAAGCGAAGCAACCAACTTTGACGACGGTGGTCGCACAGTTAGCCGCTGCACTAACTACCATGCAGGCCGAACTGACCACGCAACAAGCTGACAATCAGCTGCAAGTGACCGCTGCGCAACAGGCCCAGACCCAATTGACTCAGTTGGTACCAACAATCGATCAATTAACGCAACAACAAGCTGAAGTGACACAGGTCCTAACTGCTGCTGAAAAACAAGGGCTACAATTACAGACGCAGTTAGCTGATCAACAACAGCAATTAGCACCGGATTATCCAACCTTGACGGCCCTAAATCAGTATTTAGAGCAGTTATCACAGGCGCAAACTGATTATGAAACGGCGATGCAGCAAGCTAATCAAGCCGTGACGACTATCAATGAACAATTAGCGGCCGTCCAGGCACAATTAGTAACGACGGCTAGCCATTTAACCGCTAGTCAACACCAAGTTAAAACTGCGACTGAAACCTTAACGGCAGCTATGCAGGCAGCCTGGTCGCACGTTGATTTTGAACGGCTAAATCAGCAATTACAGGCAGTCACCACGTTGGCTACTTTGCGGGCGCAGATTAATCAGTTTGAACAACAACTTTCAACATTACAAGGTCGGCTTGCGACTGTGCAACAAGCGATTGGTAAGCAGCCACAGCCAGATTTGGCTGCTTTGGCATTAGCTGTCACAACGGCGACGGCGGCCGAACAACAAATTGAACATCAATATTATGATTTGGATCGTGAATTGCAAGCCAATCAAACCTTAGTCGCTAAAATGCAAGCGGCGTTAGCTCAGGCTCGTGATCAACAAGCTGAGTTGGCCCAACTGGCTAAGTTAGCTGATGTCACTAACGGTAGCGGCGCACAAAAGTTAAGCTTAGAACGCTTTGTATTACGGACTTATCTGCAAAAAGTTCTGCGGCAAGCTAATCATCGGTTACAACAATTAACGCGTGGACGCTATCAATTCCAACTAGAGACGGCGTTGGGGACCTTCCGGAATGGTAGTGGTCTTGAAATCAATATTTATGATGATAATGCCGGCAAAGTTCGAAGTGTGCATACTTTATCAGGTGGTGAAAGCTTTGTGGCTGCGCTGTCCTTAGCATTAGCGTTGGCTGAGGTTATTCAAGCGCAGGCCGGTGGCATCAAAATTGAAGCGTTGTTTATTGATGAAGGCTTCGGTTCTTTAGATGAAGAAGCTTTAGAAATGGCCATGGAAACGTTGCAGCAAGTGGAAGGCCAATCACGCATGATTGGGATTATTAGTCATGTTAGTGAGCTTGAAAGTCAATTACCGGCGCAATTACAAGTTATTCCAAATGGTAATGGTGAAAGCAAGGTTCACTATCAACTGGCCTTTGATTAATTGTTTCACGTGAAACAAAAGAGAACGGGTCTAAACTGACTTTTGTTGTGTAGATTTCAGCACTTTTGATGGTAGAGACTAAATGGTTGCTTCAAGAATTCACAAATTCTTGAAGCAACCATTTTCTTTTGCCGGATTCTCTTTTGAACGACTGCAAGTTACAGGTTGAAACGTGAGACCAAACGCTGTGACTAGTACTTGTTACTAGGTCATACGGATAACAAAGGCCCTATTTGATTAGACCTGAAGTAATGCGGTCCACGCTTGCTGACGTTGCGTAATATCGGGTTTTTGTCCCTGTCGTATTCGGGTTTGCAAGCCAATTCGAGCTTCCAATAAGCTTTGCGCCCAAACCATGCTGGATTGGGCATTGCTAATGGTTTGACTGGCTTGCCCCTTCAAAATAACAGCAGCCATTAACGTTAAATAGTCCGTATAGAAGTGTTCAGCGGCTTGAGTAACGGCGGCGTCTGTTGTGGCAAATTCTGCGATGGCATTGGCCATTAAGTCACCAGTCGGTTGAGTCGACGTGACTAACTCACGGCTAAATAGCATCATGAGAATAGTTAAAGGGGATTCGCCAGCTTGTTCTAGCGGTTGCATCGCTTGTGCGCAAGCCTTTAAAGTTAATTGGTGGTAGCGCTGCAAGGATTTGAGATAAAGGGTGTGCTTATCACCAAAAGCATTATAGAGGCTTTGCTTTTTGACACCACTCTTAGTAACAATATCATCCATTGAAGTATGGTAGTAGCCGTTTTGCCAAAACAACTGCATGATTTGGGTGATGACTTGGTCGTCGTTAAAGGTTTTCTTGGCAGGCAAGATCAGGGTCTCCTTCTGATTAAATCACTTATTTTTCTTAGTATACCATATGGAAAGGGCCGGATTAGCAGTGTTCATGGTTGATTGGTTAACATGGAAAAACAAAAAAGGTTGTATTTAATATAATCTTTTTTGTTTTTATAGCAAGTTCTAATCAAATATTGAAATGTGTGATTCATAAAAGAAAATATTTTGCAACTTAATTGTCATTACAGTTGTTGGAAATTTAGAAACATAAGCTATATATAGCAACAATGAACCCGTTAACATTCCATTTTTATATTAAGGATTGTTGGTTATAGTAATTAAAGCAAATGACTAATAGCTGGTCACATTAAACTTTAATAACAATATAATGTTAACGGGTTAATTAGTTAAATGGGGTTACTGACTTTTTCAAAAACTGATTTATTAGTTGCTTAAAAATGCTGTTACCAAACTGATTAAAGTAGTTTGTATAACTATTTTTATCTTTTTATAAAAATGAGAAATGCCTCAGAAGACCGTTAGAAGTGTGTTTTTAGCCAATAGTTAACGCCCCTAATTAATTGACAGCGATTTGCGTTCCGTGCTATATTTTCGTTGCTGATAGGGAAGCGCTAACGAATGTTAACTATTAGTAACTGACATTTAAGTTGACTAAGCGATTAATTGTAAAGCCAAGCGAAGGGTGTGATGGTAAGATGTGGTGGCGAATTTTGCTGAGCGGACTAGCAGCCGTATTAAATGGTAGCTGGACGCTTAATGCGTTGGCTGATGTTCAACAAAGCACCTATGATATTACCGTAACCGCACATGCAGCTGGCGATGCGATGCAAGCAGGCCGGTTATCGGGGATACTGCCACAGTTAAGTGGTAGTCAAGCCGGGGTCTTAGGTGGTATCGCATTACTTATAGTTAGTTTATTAGGACTATTGATCAGAATCTGGTGGCAATGCCGTCGACAAATAAAGGAGCAATCATGATGAAGAAATATATCGGAACACTACTTGCAGGAGTTTCACTAATGACCGTTTTACCTTTGGCTGCCCAAGCTGCAGACACTAGCAAAGATACGACTGCTGAAATTGAATTAACACAGGACGAAACTAACAAAGATATTACCTTAGACTCGGCACCGGATATTAATCTTGGGACTAATACCAATAGTTTAACAACTGAAACTTACACTGCTACATCGGTTTCTGGTTTAGCCCAAGTGACCAATCCAGGGAACACAGATGGTTGGCATGTAGCTGTTAAAGGGACGAGCTTTGATAGTAGTACTGGAACATTAAGAGGTGCGACTTTGAGTTTAGCTAGTGGCGAGGTAGCTGCTACAGATACAAGTAATGCCTCAAAAGCACCGGTTGCTCAAGATGTGACTGTTAATACAGAGAATCAATCGATTTTATCAGCGGATGCTGGTGAAGGGATTGGGATTTTCACCATGACCCATGATAAAGACAATGTTAGTTTAAATGTTCCTGCTGGGAATTCAGCGGGCGCCTACAAATCAACCTTAACATGGACTTTAACGAACGCACCATCGTAATCATAAGTTAATTCAGTTGAAATTTCACTGCGAGAAGTGAGGTGTAGCTGATGCATAGGGTAAGGGCCTTAACGTGGTTATCGTTAGCTGGCAGTACGCTCGCCGGCAGCTGGTTACTGATGCCATTAGTGGGTCAGGTTGCCACGACTCATCAGTCCCAAGTAAAAATTGAAATTACGCCTAATACGGATGATAGTGCCGTTGCACCAGTTGATCCAGATAATCCAAATCGACCCTATCCAGGTGATCAAGTTGATCCAGGTAATGTCGATGGTACTGGTTCGCAAGGTGACCTAACGATTGACTATTTGAGTAATTTAAAGTTTGAGCCCAGTTCGATTAAACAAGGGCCAGTAGCTGTACCAGCCCAGAACCAACGGGCGATGGTTCAGATTTCTAATCGGCGAGCTAGTGCGACTGGGTGGACGTTACAGGTTAATCCTAGTCCACCAAGCAGTACTAGCCGTGAATTACATGCGACAATTGATTTAGGTTCGGTTGAAATTAAACCCGTGGGAGTTAACGTGAGTTCAGCGCCAAAGTTAGTTAATACCGGTCATTTAATAGCTGGTCAGGTAAATAATGTACTAGTTGCGGCGCCTAACACAGGTTTGGGAACATGGTTGTTAGTTATGAATCGGGGCACGGTTCCGACAACCTTACATTTACACGATCCAACCATTGAAGATGGGCGTTATACCGGCACACTAACGTGGTTATTGACTAACGCACCGAGCTAAATTTAGTCGGGCGAGGCGCCGTCATTAAGGCACCTCGCCCGGATACATAAGTAATGATTTGAAAAAGAAAGGTAAATATAGTGATGAAAAAAATATTCTGGCAATTAAGCGTCATCCTAAGTGTGATGTTTGGCAGCTTGACTATGGTTGCTAAGGCGGACAATCTAAACTACAGTGTTGCTGCGGAATTGCCTGACAATCAAGTGAATACAGATGTTTCTTACTTTGATCTGAAAGTTAGTCCCGGCCAGACACAAGACTTAACGATTAAGATTAAGAATAAAGATAGTCAGGCCCATACTTATATTGTTTCGCCTAATCGGGCAAGCACTAATAGTAACGGGGTCATCGATTATAGTCGGTATCAGGCTAAGGCCGATGCGTCATTGAAATTTGATATTAAACAAGCTTTGCCAAAGCGCCAAAAGGTTGATGTTCCAGCCAAGTCAACTAAGGCAGTGACTATCAAGTTATCCGTACCCAAAAAAGCATTTACTGGGATTGCATTAGGTGGAATCAATGTCACTCAGGAAGATACGGCAACTGCCAAAAAATCCAGTGGTATGACGATTGAAAATCAGTATGCCTATGTTATTGGGCTGCAATTACATGAAACGACTAGTGAGACCATTAAACCTAATATGAAGTTATTGGGGATTAAGGCGAAGCAAATTAACTATCAGAATTATGTCACGGCTAATCTACAAAATAATCAACCCGTGATTATGCATCGGCTCAAGATTAAGAGTTATGTCACTGGTGTTAATTCGACTAAAAAGCTATTAACAACGAATAAAGAAAATATGGCGATGGCCCCCAATAGTAATTTCAACTTTGCGATTGGGGATGGCAAGCAGCCTTTAAAAGCTGGAAAATATACGTTGCATTTAACGGCAACGGCGGACAATGGCAAATACAAATGGCAGTTTACCCGTAATTTTACGATCAGTCAGCAAAAGGCTGATAGCTTGAATAAAACGGCAGTTGGTCAGGTGCAACAACGTAACTACTTCTGGTGGTTCGTGGGTCTTGGTGTGATTATTGTCGCTTTGCTGGGACTTATTATCTGGTTATTACTCAAGAATCGTCGTCGCAATCAGGATTAATTAGGGAGAGGAGCTAATCAAATGCGTCAAGTACGAAGACTATTATTGGCCGGATTTATCATCTGGGCTAGTTTATGGGCGAGTGCCGCGCGTGTTCAAGCCGTTGACGGGTCCGCTGAAGCAGCGGCTGCCCCATTAACGACTGCTCCAAAAGGATTGAACCAATTGAGTCAGTTATTTACGTTACCAGAAACCTTTACAAATGGGGTTAAAAACAGTGCCAGCATTCAGAAAGTAACTAATGCGGCCGCGCCTAATACTGAAGCTATTGAGATTAATAGTGCGAAAAAGCAACTGGGTGGCGCATGGTCGTCGGATGCCAATCGTTTTGACATTAATCAAGATGCAACCTTGAAAATGTGGCTTTATCTGGGGACTTCTACGAGCAAAGCGGGCGATGGGTTGGCATTTGTGATGCAAAATGATGCCAATGGTACCGGCGCCGCATCGAGTTATACGAAACAAACCATTATCGGTGAAACGATGGGGGTTTGGGGCGTTGATGATGACAAACAACGGACAGATGCGGCTGAAATTGCTGCAACTGGGATTCAAAATAGTTGGGCGTTAGAATTTGATACGTATTCTAACACCTCGAAATCATATAGTGATGCAGGGAGCGGGTCGGCGTTTGATGTCGGTATTAAAGGCCAGCATATTGCCGCCGGGTATCCCGGTTCGGCCGATCAATACACGGCGACAAAGGTCACCCAACTCCTTTGGGCTGATCGGTATCTATTTACCCAAAATCATATTGACGCCAAACCAAGTTTGTCCTTGACGGATGGTGCCTGGCACCACTTGACTTTAAAATGGAATGCTAGTGCGAAGACGATGACCTATGCGTTTAACGATGTTAATCCTGATGGGTCAGCTAATGCGAATGTTATCACACAAACTGAGGATGTGGATACGAGTCAATTTAAGAGTAGTGATGGGTTAGTCCGTTGGGGATTTGTTGGGACCAATGGGAGTAATGCTGGGAGTAGCCTAGTCGTATTTGAATCCTTGCCCAACTTACTAGATGTAACTGCGGATGTAAAAGTGACTGATACGACCAAAGATAAAGTTGTGACCACTGGTTCAAAGGTGAAGGCCAAAGACAAGGTGACCTATGAATACAAGTTAGACTATCAAAGTGGTGCGGTTAATTGGGATCAGATCAAAGCTAATCTAAAGTTGCCAACTGGCATTACATTCTCATCAGCTAGCATTACCTATGCTAACGGTGAGACCCAAAGTATCAATGCACCCACTGCCGGTGCTAGTAGTGTGACGTATGATTTGGCACAGGCGTTGTCGACTACCAATCCTAATGCGGTGATTACCTTGAAGGGGCAAGCTGACGAGGTGAAGATTAATACGGCTACAACGGCGACAGATGCCACCTTTACGAGTGACAAATTTGAAACGAGTACGACGGCACCTAATTATACGGTGACCGTTGACCAAGATATTCAGCTCTATATTCCGAAACAATCTTATACCATT
The DNA here is from genome assembly GCF_002970915.1 of Lactobacillus sp. CBA3605. NCBI lineage: Bacteria > Bacillati > Bacillota > Bacilli > Lactobacillales > Lactobacillaceae > Lactiplantibacillus > Lactiplantibacillus koreensis. The sequence goes on along the minus strand of NZ_CP027190.1, from coordinate 1,297,050 downwards.
GATAACGGTAGCGACTTAAAAATCACTGGATTTGTGTTTGCGGAAGATTCTGAACAAATTAAGAATAGCTGGATAACAGTCAATTCGAGCTTGAATGGTGAAAAACTTGATTCATTCCAAATGAGTGATGACGATGAGTCAGGGGTGTTCAGCATGGTCCTCAAAGCGGATCAACTGCATGTTGGTGATAACGAATTGAAGATTCATGTTATTGATGAAGATGAAAATGAATCAAATGAAGTGACGATTGCGATTAAGGTTAGTAGTGGTGAGCTTGGATTTAAGACGATTGCGTCAACTAGTAAATTCGCAGCGATTACCGTTAATGGAAAAGCTCAGACTGCTACCCGCGAAGACGACTGGCAATTAGTGGTTTCTGATGAACGGGGTAAAGGGTCTAGTTGGCAATTACAAGCTAGCGCTGGTGACTTTACCAATGAAGACGGACAAACGTTACCTAGTCAGATTGTTTATAAAAATGGTGACCAGTCGACCATAATCAATGGGGCTGGTACGGTTATTGATAGTCACAAAAGTACTAGTGACAGCGATGAGTACGATGTGATGAAGGATTGGACGGCGGATACTGGTTTATTAATCGAAACTAATGCGGCGGCGACGCCGGGATCGTATTCGGGTAAAATTACATGGACATTGAGTAACGCACCTAGCTAACAAAAAACCACTAAGGCCCGGCGATAATCATCGTCGGGCCTTAGTGGTTTTTGACGTTTAAGCGTGAACTTGTTTTTCAGCTTGGGCGATTGCTGCTTGACCAAGAATATTCAAGTAGTTAAATGGCCGATCGTAAGTTGGCTGGAAGAACATATCAACGAAGCCTAAATCATCAATCGTGTTATTATTTTGAATCATGACTGAGATCGTGTTTGCAGATTGCGAAACATCATAGTCACTCATGAATTGGGCCCCTAAGATAACGCGAGTTTCAGGATTGTAGACTAATTGCATTAAGACTGGGGTAGTGGTTGGCATAAATTCTGGCCGGTAGTTATCCTCGACTGTGACAGCTGCGGCTGGAATTGATTCTGCTTGAGCATGTTCTAGGGTCATCCCAGAAGCAACAATCGTTTTGCCAAAGAGCATTAAGCCAGAGGTTGATTGAGTTCCCATATACTTTCGAGTTGGTTTGAAAAGGTTTAAGCCAACCAAAGTTCCTTGACGGATAGCATTAGTTGCTAGCGGAATATAAGCGTCTTTGTGGGTTGGGTTGTAGTGAACAGCAACCGAATCACCAGCACCGTAAATGTCAGGATCAGAAGTTTGCATGTAATCATTAGTTTTAATGGCGCCATTTGGTAACATCTCGAGTTGGCCTTTGAACAGGCCAGTGTTAGGCCGGAAGCCAACACAGAGAATCGCCATATCAGCGGTATAGCTACCTTGGTCAGTCGTAACGGTCACTTCATCAGTGCCACTGAAGCCTTTAACCATCTGACTAAGGGCGAGCTTAATCCCATGATCAGTAAAGTCCTTTTCGATGCGATCAGTATAATTTTGATCTAGATACTTGTTTAAAATTCGTGGTAAGCCGTCAATTAAGGTCACTTCTTTACCTTGGTGTTGGTAAGCTTCTACTAGCTCGGTCCCGATGTAGCCACCACCAATGACAATCACCCGTTTGGCATCTTTAGCATCGGTCCAGAGCTTTTGCGCATGGCCCCAGTTTTTGCAAAGGTAAACGTTGGGATTGTTGATGCCGTCGATTGGCGGGATGACTGGCCAAGAACCGGTTGTAACGACTAATTTGTCGTAGTGTTCGGTTGAAACGCTGCCACTCACTAAGTCGGTTACTGTGACAGTATGAGCCTTGGCATCTACGGCCGTGACGTCATGCTGCATTTTTACGGTGGCACCAAGTTCAGCAAGCTTTTCAGGACTTGAGTAGAACAAGCCTTGTGAATCGGCGACTTGACCACCTAAGTAGAGCGCAATCCCACAAGATAAGAAGGAAACGTTATCATTTTTTTCATAAATAGTCACGTCTGTTTCTGGATTTGAGGCTAAAATTTGATTCACCGCAGCGGTGCCGGCATGGGTACAACCAATAACGATAACTTTCATTTTAAAACACTCCTTAATTAATGTGTCTATCTTCACAATCACAATTGCACAATATGTTTTTGTTAACAATTCTATTTTACTAGATTTAAAAGAAAACGCAACCAAAAACGGGTTGAAAGTTAAAGTATTTCATTAATTATGTGATAAATGAATGCTGATATTACAGGGATACTAATGATTTCGAGGGCGACTATGTGGTTTGATCATGATTAAATTGGTCTGACTTTGAATGATAACTCAAACCGTTATTAAAAATAAGCCCTAATATAAAAAGACTCACAATCTTATGATTGTGAGTCGGTATAGCAGGTTATTAATTCTTTAATTCATAAGCACGAGCCGCAGGTGTTTTGGGAACAAAATCGAGCTGTACTAAAAGATGACGTGTGATTATGTCGTCTGCTGCCGGTACCACGGTCAAGTGGGTGAGGTGAAGTTCATGCCATGCAAATGCGATTAACCGTTGATAAATCTCAGTTAAAACCGCAGTTTGATGGTGAGCGCTCAGAACAGTCACGGTGAGGACGGCTGTTTTAGTAGTGAGATCAATCGGATCAAAGCCAGCCTGACCGACGAATTGATCAGTTGGCCGGGTACTAATTCCCCAAACTAATTTTTGATCGTGAAAAATCTCGCGCATAGTTTGGTTTAACTGATCGGCCGTTGTTAGCATGGTCGGCGGCGTTTGGGTGTCGCTCATCTGTTGATAAAGGGTGAAGACACTCTTAACTCGAACCTTGGTTAACCAATCAAACGTGTAGTGGGGCGTTAATAACGGATGATACTTTTCAAATTTTGACATACGGATACCTCGCAATAACTAAAAAATCCGGGCAAGTAACCCGGATTTAATAAGGGACATTACCAGATTTTGACGCGGTCAGCAGGGGCTAAGTACATTGGATCGCTGGGTTGAACATCAAAAGTGGTGTAAAAATCATCTAAATTCTTTGGTTGCACGTTAGCGCGTAATTTAGCTGGCGCATGCACATCAATGGACAGCAGTAATTGCATGTATTGTTTGGTGGCTTTCATGCGCCAAACCATGGCCCAGTTGGTGAAGAAGGCCGTGAGATCAACTTCAGGTTCACTCTTTGCAGCTTCCTCAGCACAACTTAGCCCACCAGCGTCGGCGATGTTTTCGGAAACAGTTAAGGTCCCGTTAACTTTGGCACCGGCAAATTCAAGCCCATCGAATTCGGTAATCATTGCTTTTGCCAATTCTTTAAAATGGGTCGTATCGGCTTCAGTCCACCAATTATGCAAGTTCCCAAATTCATCAAACAATGCACCGTTATTATCAAAGGCATGTGAGATTTCATGCGCAATGACCGCACCGATACCACCATAGTTGGCGCTAGCAGACTGTTTGAGACTGTAAAATGGCGCTTGCAAGATAGCGGCTGGGAAGACAATGATATTCATGAATGGATGGTAATAGGCATTGACGGTATCCGCACTCATTTCCCAGCGAGTCCGGTCGGTTGCTTGATTCCACTTAGCGAACATATCTTGTCGTGCAATCCGACCAAAAGTTAAGACGTTACTCAATACGCTACCACCTTCAGCGGCAGTATGTGTTTTGAACTTAGTGTAAACAGCTTCTAATTTATCGGGATAGCCAACTTGGATGCCCAAGTGGTTGAGCTTAGTGATGGCCTTTTCACGGGTAGCGGTACTGAGCCAAGTATTGGCTTGTAATCGGCGTTGATAGACGCCAATCATCTTAGTGACCATTTGGTGGACATCCGCTTTTGCGGCCTCGCCAAAGTATTTGTGGCCATAATAGAGGCCGACGACTTGGTCAAAAGCACCGGTAGCCAAATAATAAGCACTTTTGGCTTGGCTACGTGGCTGCTCTTGCCCAGATAGCGTACGTGAATAAGTGGTCCCTAAAGTGCGAATTTCGTCACTTAGATAGCCACTAAGTCGTTGAACTAATTTTGTCTTCATCCAGTTCTTCATTAAGTCGAAATTATCAGGATTAACGACTTCGTTAAGGTGATCAAAATAGGCAGGTTCTGGCAAAATAACTGTTTCTGGATTACCAGCAATCACTGAATAAGTAATGGCGGCTAAGTCCAAGTATTTACTATCATTAGCAAAATCTTTGAAAGCCCGTGGATTATACATCTTACTGTAATCGGCACTTTCTTCGGCACTTTTAACCCAAGGGACAATTAAACGGTCAAACTTCAAAGCATCAGCGACGGTTTGTTGTGCCTCGGTTTCATCAGCACCGGTTAATTGAAGGAGTTGAGTCATCATGTGGCTATAAACGGCTAATAATTTTGGTCCAGATTCGTTGCCTTCATCGTAATAAGTCTTGTCTGGCAAAATAGTGCCAGGCGCTTGAGCGAAGAGGGCGTTGACTTTGGTATTCTTCATGTCAGCGTCGACGTCTAAGCTAAATGGCAACGGTAGGCCGTCATAAATCCAGTCAGGCATGCGTTGTTGTAAGTCGGCGAAGTCACTCAAACTGTCGATTTGTTTCAAATAAGGCAGTAGTGGTTGGGCGCCAGCTTGGTCACGTTGTTGGAAATCTTTAGCTAATTGATAAAATTTAATGAACTCAGTTAATTGGGGATCATCGGTCGCCAAGTCACCGGCGGCCATCGCATCAAAATCATGCATTAAGGTTTTTTCAATTGCATCGACTAAATCCATAAAGCCACCGGTTGAAGCATGGTCGGCGGGAATTTCGGCTGTCTTAAGCCAGTCACCATTGACGGCGTCATATAAGTCATTTTTTACTGCTGCTGGACTGATTGTTGCCATTAAATTCACTCCTCGATTGATTTTCTAATACAATCCTCATTATACCGTAGATTAATGACGCAAGTGGGTTTTTGCTTCTGGTTTAAAAAACTAAAATGAATAATTATGGAATTAAATGACAAAATATGATTGTAAACGGAAAAATATGGTGCTATACTAATTTTGTTAAATATTGAGGAGGAAAAATAATGAAATTAGCAACCCGTATCAATTCGTTTTTACCAGTAAATAATGAGGATATGCAGCAGGTGTTTCAACAGTTTCACAAACTTGGCTTAACGCATGTGGACTTGAATTATCCAGAACATATTAATGATTATTCAGCAGTTGAAATGAAAGCGCTTCTTAAGTCGAATGATTTGCAACTTAACGGGGTTGCACTTCGTTTTAAGTCAGATTTCATTAATGGCGAGCTAGGCAATACGGATACCGCAATTGAAGAGCAAGCAGTTCAATTGTGCAAGGATGCAGCTGATTATTGCCGTGAGGCTGGGGGACATGTTGTAACGGTTTGGATGGCACATGATGGTTTTGACTACAGTTTTCAAATTGATTATGTCCGCTTTTGGAACCAGTTGGTGAAAGCTTTTCAAACGATGGCGGACTACGCACCAGATTTGAATTTTAGCATTGAATATAAGCCATTCCAGCCACGCGGGTATGCATTCGTTGATAGTATGGGGATTGACGGCATGCTAATTAATGAAATTAATCGTAAAAATGTTGGGGTGACATTGGATTATTGTCATATGTTAATGAAACATGAAAATCCTGCTATGGCCGCCGATTTATTTGGCAGTCGGCAACAATTATTCGGTGTTCATTTAAATGATGGTTATGGGTTGAACGACGATGGCTTAATGATTGGCACGGCGAGTCCCTTTAAAACTTTAGAATTTTTATACTATCTAAAAAAACACAATTATGATGGTATGTTGTATTTTGATACGTTCCCAGTAATTGAAAATGCGACAGCTGAGTGTAAACGTAATATTGAAATGGTGACTCGATTAGATACATTGCTAAATAAAGCTGGGCTTGACCGAATTCAACGGATTATTGATCAAAATGATGCCATTGAAGTCCAAAAATTAATGATGGGCTTTCTAGATAATCCAGCATAATACTATGAGGAGTGAATGATATGAGTATGGACTTTAAACAAGCGGCACAAGATATTTTAAAAGCGGTTGGTGGCGCCCAAAATATTGGTAATATGACCCATTGTGCCACTCGTTTACGCCTTAATTTGGTTGATCGGTCATTAGCGGATGATAAGGCAGTTGAAGCTATCCCAGGGGTATTAAATGTTGTCTATCAAGCTGGTCAATATCAGATCCTAATTGGTACTGAAGTACCTAAGTTATATGCTGAGTTTGAAAAGGCCGTTAAAATTGAGCGCGGTGATGCACCGGTTGAATTAACTGATGAACAAAAAAATGCTGCTAAGGGTAGTATCATTTCACGAATGTTTTCAGCGATTTCAGCAATCTTTGCACCCTTGCTCCCAGCTTTAGCGGGTTCTGGGATTTTGCGTGGTCTATTAATCTTAGTTACTCAAGTAGGTTGGGTTAAGACGGGTAGTGGGACGTATGTCATTTTATACGCAACATCGATGAGTGTCTTTTATTTTTTGCCAGTATTGTTAGCGTTTACTTCTGCAAAACGGTTTGGGGCTAGCCCGTATATTTCAGCACTAATTGGATCGGCATTATTGTACCCAGATTTTATTGCTTTGATGGGTAAAGCGGGTAATGGTGCAGTGACACATTTCTTCGGTGTTCCAACGGTTTTAATGAATTATAATTCAACAGTAGTCCCAATTATTTTGGCGATTTGGGCCTACTCATATCTGTATAAGTGGCTGGATAAACACGTTATGGAAAACTTGAAATTGGTTGTGTTACCAGCGGTTTCATTATTAGTGATGGTGCCGTTAACAATTATTGTTATTGGTCCTTTAGGTGTTTACGGCGGTGAAGCAATTGCAGCCTTTGTTAATTGGTTGATTGGTCGTAGTAGTATTTTAGCCGGCGCTGTTGTTGGTGGTGGTTGGAGTATTTTGGTCAGCATGGGAATTCATTGGGCTGTTAATCCAATTATGATTAATAATGTTGCTAACAGTGGTTTTGACTACATCTGTCCTTGGACATTTGCCTGCAACTTTGCGGTGATTGGGACAACATTGGGAGTTTGGCTAAAAGCGCGTGATAGTAAACTGCGAGGCTTTGCCTTAACTGGGGCGATTACGGTTGCTTTGTCGGCCATCATTGAGCCAACTTTATTCGGCTTGTTAGTTAAGAATCGTAAACTTTGGCTAGCACAAATCATAGGTGGCGCAATTGGTGGTGCCTATCTTGGACTGACTAAGGTCGTTACTAATGCTTTTGTTTTTGGCAGCGTTACCACTTTTCCAGCCTTTATTGAAAAGAATGGGAGTAACTTCATTAATGCGATTATTGGACTAGCCATTGCGTTTGTTGTTTCAACTGTGCTCGGTTATCTGTTTACTAAACGGGAAGAAAAATTAGTGTAGTCTGGTGATAATTTTTTAAAACTTTCCATAATATGCGATAATACTAATAATATAAGGGATTCACACTACTTAGATAGATATTATGGAGGGTCAACATGATTCCATATGAAAGACAAGAAAAAATTAGTCAATTATTGACAGCTCGAGAATTAGTCAAAATTGATGAACTTAAAGCTTATTTACCAGAAGTCTCGTATTCAACACTGCGGCGAGATTTAAAGACACTAGAAAATGAAGGTAAGATCGAGTATTTAAATGGTGGTGGTGTCAAAGCGGTCACGACCACTCGAGAATTACCAATGGCACAAAAAGCAGAATTACACTCGAAGCAAAAGGGACTAATCGCGGGTCGGGCTGCTGAAGAAGTTTGTGATGGTGAAAGTATTTATGTAGATTCGGGATCTAACTGTGCGTTACTATTGAATGATTTATTGGATCGGAATATTACGATTTATACGACAAATACAACGATTTTTAATGTTACTCGGGAGTTTAATGCGACGATTATTTTGTTAGGTGGACGCTATACGTCATCCATTTCATCGTTAAGCGGGACATTGACTGAGAATAATCTCAGTACGCTTTACTTCGATCGGGCTTTTCTTGGCGTTAATGGTATTGATGATGAAAAAGGAGTCACTACGCCTAACATTTCAGAGGCAACTAAAAAACGTTTGATAAAGAATAATGCTAAAAAAACATATTTACTCTGTGATAGCAGTAAATTTCATCGTATAGCTACGGTTCAAGCTTTTCAATTAACCGACGTTGTTATTATTTCTGATCGGACTGATCAGATAATTGGCAAGCAGGTTCCGATATTAGTCCCGTAATTTGAAGGGAAGATGAGTTATGAGCTTTTTTAAACAACGTAAAGTGACAATTTATGCACCTGCGACTGGTAATCTTAAGGCAATCGAAAAGGTTCCTGATCAAGTTTTTTCAAGTAAAGCAATGGGCGATGGGTTCGCAATTGAACCAAAAGATGGAGCTATTTATGCACCAATTGAGGGCCAAATAACTTCGATATTTCCAACGAAACATGCGATTAGTCTAAAAACTAAAGGCGGGTTTGAAATTCTGTTACATCTTGGAATTGATACAGTCGAATTGAATAGGGCTGGTTTTGATATTGTAGTCGCGGAGGGTGACAAAGTAACTGCGACGACTAAATTAGTTAATATGAATCTAAACTATCTAGCTAAGCAGAACAAGGTTAGCGATGTAATGGTAATTTTTACAAATTTAGAGAAACATAGTGTCAATTACAATGAGATGGCAGTAACAGCTGGTCAAGTAGTCGGTGAAATTCAATAATTTAATAAAATAAACCGTCCACAATTTTGCGGGCGGTTTATTTGTGTCCCAATGGGCGTCAATCAACCAGTAACAATTGATCAACATCATTAAGTTGAATGACTTTACCCGGTTTTTGGGTAATTAGGCCGGTCTCTTCAAAACGTGTGAGCTTCCGGCTGATGGTTTCGGGGGTCGTGCCTAAGAAGGTGGCTAAATCTTTCTTCTTTAATGGGAGTTTGAAAGCCTTAACATTGAGTGAAGCCGCAGTTTCCACTAAATAATTGGCCAATCGTGCCTCAACGGATTCAGTAGCGGTGCTGGTTGTTTGACGTTCTAGCTGAGTTAGTCGTTTTCCAAAAACATTCAAAACGTTCAGGCTGATACTAGGATAGGTCTGCATCAAGCCCTGAAAGTCTTCACGCCGGATACTACAAACATCAGTCGGGACTAAAGCTTCGCCGTAAGAAGTCCGGTTTTTATTTTCGAATAAGGCAGCTTCGCCATCAATATCACCAGTTTGTAAAAGATAGAGTAATTGTTCGCGACCATTTGCAGCGAGTTGATAAACTTTAGCTTGGCCACCAGAAACAATCATTAAGGTATCTAACGGGTCATCCGCATTGAATAGCGTTTCGCCAGCTTGATAATGGTGATGCTGCACAATGGATTCAATTGTATCCAATTGGTCGGTCGCCAGATTCTTGAAAATGGGGACAAGTTGCACACAGTCGTGCGTGGCGTGAGTGGGCATGGTAAGAACCTCCTTCATATAAGTCATCATAACTATAGCAGATATGACGGGGACTTTCAGGTCCTAATCACTGCTTAGAAAATTTATTTGGTTTCTTGACGGGGATCAATTTTTAATTGCCGCTGAGCCGTTATGATAGGTTCAAGCAATCGGAAGTAAAACTAATTGGAGGTTATGATAATGACAAAAGCAACGATGCAATTAGGAACCTTAACGTGTCCATCATGTTTAACAAAAATTGAAAAGGCTTTGACGAATCAAGCCGGTGTAGCAACGGTTAAGGTGTTATTTAATGCCAGCAAGGTTAAGACGACCTTTGATGAAAGCGTGACAAACGCTGATGAATTGAGCCAAGTCGTGACTGGCCTGGGTTACGAAGTTGAAAATGTGAAGGTTAAATAAGGAGATTTTAATGATGAGTGACTTAACAATGGCTGAACGATATGCCGCTGAACTAAAACAGAGTGAGCTTGACCATAAATTACCAACGGCCGGCGCCATGACGAATCATATCTTGGCTAACTTAATGGTCGAATACGTCAAGTTAAATCAAGTCAAATGGTATGTTCAAGGCCCTGATTCATTGGCGTTGCGAACTGAATATGACCGGTTAATTACCTTGAATACGCAAAACTTTGCAGCGTTAGCTGATTTATTATTAGATGAAGATCAACAACCATCGTCAACCACGGCCGAATTGGTCAAATATACGATGTTGACCGAGGATGGGGCCTTCAAATATGCGGATGCTAATGCCATGGTTACAGCAACTGTTAAAGATTTCGATACTGAAAATCTATTTACCGATCGCGCAATTAAGTTGGCAGTCAAAGAAGATCGGCCAGCACTAGCGGCGTGGTTAACGGCCTATCGTGGCAGTAATAATCGCCAAATTCGCCAATTACAAGCTTTCTTGGGTCACACAGCTCGGACTGGGTTAGATGAAGAAGACGAGGATGACGATTAAAGCGATTGCAAGACGACTATCTAATGATGGTCGTTTTTTATTTTGGAAAAATCGTGCTTGATGACAAATTAAACGATACTGCGGTATACTAGCGCTAATCAATACTGGGGGTATTAAGGATGTCAATTAGTGAAATTATCATGTGGACGTTCGTATTCATCCTTGCAACTGGATTTATTACAGTCGTGTCAACGGCAGTGTTAATGCGACGTGCCAAACAACAGCAACCGACTGCTGAACAAATGAAGCAAGCCGATAAAGAACAGGCGGCGTGGGACCAAGATGACTGGGCACACGATGATTGGAAAAAAGGTAACTGGGATAAATAAGAATCACTAAAAGGCGACCATCGAGGTGAAATACTTTGATGGCCGCTTTTTAGTCTGATTATTTAGTTTTGAGCAATAAATCTAACGAATGGGCAAGCTGTTCAGCATCGACGGCGGTTGTGTCGTCAAGACAATCGCTAATATTGCGAGCGATGACTAGTTTCATAGCCTTATCAACGCTTGATTTAACGGCAGATAATTGAACCAGCACTTCATCACAAGGGCGGTCTTCAGCCATCATTCGTAGAACGCCGTCTAGTTGTCCAGCCGAACGTTTTAAGCGTGTCGTGATTTGCTTGCTGGTTACGTAAGGCGTTGCGTCGGTAGCCATGATTAATTGACGGCTTTCTTTAATTCAGCTTCAAAATCAGGTTTCGGCCGAGCGCCGACCATGTGGCTAATGACTTGACCGTCTTTTTTAATTAAGAAAGTTGGAATTCCTTGTACCTGAAATTGGCTGGCAATTTCTTGATCATGGTCAACATTTAATGAAACGAAATTAACCTGATCTTTATACGCTGAATCTTCAGATAAGGATTTTAAGATGGGGTCCATCATCCGGCAAGGTGGACACCAGTCTGCTCGAAAGTCGACGACGGCAATGCCAGTATCGGTTTCTTTAGCAAAATCTTGGTCATGAATTTCTTTAATCATTCTTGATTCCCTCCAAATTTAAATAACCCCACTGGGTGTTTGATAATTATCAATATACCCCCGCCCGTATGCAAAAGCAATTAATTAGTTTGAAACTATCTGGTCGTCCCGCGAGATAAGTCACAAAAAGACAGTTACAACCATTCTCATTGAGAATGGCTGCAACTGCTTATTGATAGACCGAATCTATCCTTTAACAGTCGAGCTAAGTTTACCAGTTGTATGAGTCACTTGCGTTGGCTGATTGGTTTTAGTTTGAAAGTTGATTAAGCGCATCGCATTAAAAATAACGACTAAGATGCTGGCTTCATGCACGAACATCCCACTGGCCATGTAGATGTAACCAAAGATTAAGCCAATTAGTAGAAAGACAACGGTCGCAATAGCGATAAAGATATTTTCTCGGGTATTTAAGACCGTTTTTTTAGCGAGACCATGGGCATGAACTAAGGCAGGAAAGCTGGATTGCATTAGGACAACGTCGGACGTATCAATCGCAACATCGGTTCCACTGCCCATCGCAATGCCGATATCAGCGTTGGCAATTGACGGACTATCATTAATGCCGTCGCCAATGAAGGCGACTGTATTGCCAGCGGCCTGTAACTTTTTAACATAAGTAACTTTTTGGGCGGGCAATAAGTTGGCGTGGACTTCGTCAATGTTGAGTTCATGGGCGACTGCATCTGCAGTTAAAGCGTTATCCCCAGTTAACATGACGAGGTGCTTGATGCCTTGGGTCTTCAAAGCCGCTAAGGAAGCTTTGACGTCGGGACGAATCGTATCTGCAATCCCAAACATCAAGGTAACAGTACCATCAATAGCCATGATGACCGTTGATTGACCAGCTTGTTGCATCGTCTTGAGGGTTTGCAATTGTGCCGTTGTTAGCTTGATCTGATGCGCCGTTAACATGGCTTGATTACCAATGACCACTTGTTGGTGATTGACTTCGGCACAGATACCTTGGCCTTTAACTGTTTCGGTATTGGTTAAAGTTGGGGCTGTCATTTTGTTAGCGTTCTTTTCAGCATAGGTGACAATGGCTTGACCTAAAGGATGGTCAGAAACGCCTTCAATAGTTGCGGCCAAGGTTAATGCTTCAGTAGTTTGCGGGGTGTAAGCTTTAAAACTAGTGACCGCAGTATTGCCTTCGGTTAAAGTACCGGTTTTGTCGAAAACCAGCGTGTCGACTTTCGCAAAGGTGTCAATTACTTCGCCACCTTTGATTAAAATACCACGTTTGGCGCCATTCCCGATACCTGCCACATTGGAAACTGGGGCCCCAATGACTAGCGCTCCCGGGCAACCGAGCACGAGGACGGTGATAGCTAGGCGGAAATCACGGGAGAAAATAAAGACTAGCACGGCTAAAATTAAAACGGCGGGTGTATAGTATTGTGAAAAACGATCAATGAATTTTTCAGCTTTAGATTTGGTATCCTGTGCTTCTTCGACTAAATCAATGATTTTAGCGAAAGTCGTATCGTCACCAACTTGGGTGGCTCGGACTTTTAAATAACCATTTTCAACTAGGGTCCCAGAAAAAACTTGGTCGTCTACTTGCTTGTTGATTTGGCGTGCTTCACCAGTAATGGAAGCTTCGTTCAGGTAGCCATTACCGTCAATCACCGTGCCATCAACGGGGACTTGACTCCCGGTCTTAATTAAGACGACGTCGCCGGTTTCAACGTCATCAACATCAACAGTTTCAGTACCCGTGGTAGTGACTAACGTGGCAGTGGTTGGGGCCATTTCAGTCAAGCCTTTGATGGCGTGACGTGTTTTTTGAAGGGTTCGGCTTTCTAAATAAGAACCAAATAGAAACAAGAAGGTAACAATGGCCGATTCGTTGAACTCACCAATGATAAAGGCACCAATGACGGCGATACTGACTAATAGTTCGATACTGAAGACTTTATTGATTAGTGCGCTCCAAGCACGAACGGCGATGGGGATAGCTGCAATAATGGAAGCGACAGCTAGGGTGAGTTGATAGCCTAATGTAAAGTTGAGTACATATTTACTTAGCATTCCCAAGACGATTAAGATTCCGGTAATGAGTGTGATTTGATTGGTATACTTGGTTAAAAATTGTTGGAATTTCATAAGTAAGACTCCTCATTTGATTTGATGAGTCTAGTATATAATCGGAATGAGCAGATTAAATTGATGGGTATCAAGTTTCAGCAATTAGGAGGTTAATTTAAATGCGAGTGCAAGTGACAATCCCGAATAACCCCGTGATGACAGCATATTTCCAAGGGCGTTGGGCGGTGAAAACAATTCAGAACCAAACCGTAATGTATAGTACTAATCTTGGCTCAGAAGTCTGGTTTAAGGTGACTCAGGCGCAATTAGTGACGATAAAGATGCTCCCGTTAGCAGTTGCCGAAGCCTCATGGATGGCGCTACAAATTGATGGATTACCGTATCAGCGCATCGCAATTAGTACGCTGCCGTACCGATTAACTTTAGACGGTCGGTCGCATGTGATTCGATTAGTGATGAGTGGTAATACGGATGCTGACCCAGTCTGGCAAGGTGACAGTGGCTTTGCAGTAGTGGGACTTGAAAGTGATGGTCAACTGCAGGCTGTGAAACCTGGTCAGCATGGGATTACCTTTATTGGTGATTCAATTACGGCCGGTTGTTGGGTTGCTGGCAACCGGCCTGCCGTTGATTATCGGGCGGAAGCTAACTATGCGGTGCTTGCCAGTGATGTATTGAATGCTCGAAACGTTCGGATTGCTTATAGTGCCGCTGGACTAAAACGTCCTGGTACTGGTGGTGTGCCGCCGTTACCACAAGTCTTGACTGCGATTAACGCAACAACGTCTTGGCAACCGGAACCCACGGCGGTGGTGGTTATCAATGTTGGGACCAATGATCGTCGGTCTTCAGCGGCTGAGTTTACGTTGAGTTATCGCCAATTTCTCCAACAGGTCCAACAGTTATATCCGATGAGTCAAATTGCGGTGTTAGTGCCATTCAATCAAGCTTTTGACCGAATCATTCGTACTGTGGTTGCGACTTTTCCGGCAATCAAGTTGATTGAAACCGCTGATTGGGCGCCAACAACGACTGATTATGTACACTTGGACCGAGCGGGGTCACGAGTGGCGGGGCAATACTTGGCGCAAGCCTTGCAGCAGTTATACCCTATGCTGTTTGGTGTGTAACCAAAGAGTTGATAGCCTTTGCCGGCCAAACTCAAGGACCGAAGCAACAAGATAGATAGCTAAAACGCTGAGCAATAGATGTAATGGATAAAACGCACTGGCATAGAAGGTCTTTTCTGGGACCCAATGTTGCCAAAGTAGTGGCCGAATAAATTCATTATCGTGAATCAAATAGACCCCAAAAGTTAGGGTAGCTAAGCGATTAATCAGTGAATTGCTAAATGGTTTGAGTTGCATAAAGCGGATGAAAATGGCGATTGCGAGCAAAAGTAACAAAATGGATTCTTGTCCTGCAAAGTGGAGTTCTTTCCCTTGGAAAACAGGCCAGCGTCGGCCTAATAAGTCCATGGTTAAGATGGACCCGGCGAGGATAAAGGCACTCCCACCTAAGAATAGCCAAGAGCGCTGGTTGCTGGCTAGGCTAGTGGGGATCCCATAGAGTCGTAAGTACGCTGCAATGACGTACAATAAAATAAACCAGCCCAATTCGCTAACGGCGGTTTGATTTTGAAAAATACTGGGCAGAATGGACGTTAAGCCAGTCAGTAGGGCGACCAGCTTGAGTAAGGCTACACGGGATAATGACTTAATTAATTGGTTTAGATAAGGCGCTAATAGATATAACATGATATAGGTAGTTACAAACCAGTATTCATTGAAAATGACGGGCAGTAGCCCACGTAATAAAGCCATGAATTGAAAATGGCCATGGTTAATGATTAAAAAAAGAACAAAAAAGCCCGCTGAATAGGTAAATACTTGTTTCCACATTGGAATTAATTTTTTAGGGGTAACGTGAGACTGAATTAAAAAGTAACCGCTAATCATGACGAATAAGTTCACGCCTAATTTACCACCAACGGCAAATAATTGTGTGAAGCCACGGTTAACCGATAGTTCAGTAATCGTATTTAATGGCCCCCAAAAAGTAGCATGATAAAGTACAATCAGATACATGGCAATAATTCTTAGTAATTCAAAGGCTGAGTTTCGAGTTTTCATGGCGTCCTCCTTGGACAAATGGCTATCTGTTAGCTTAGCAGAATGGTTAACTAGCGCAATCTTTAGCCGGTTATTTCGGCTGATTTGGGGTTAGTTTTTTTGTTTAGATTGAAATGTCACTGAAAATACTACCTTGAATGGCAAGTTATTTTAGCTGTGTTATATCAGTTAAATTCGTAAAAAGTAGCTAGTTATTTTTTTCGACATCAAAAAAACGAATTTAGGGTCAAATTCGTTGGGTAAGTTTAAATTTTAACGGTGTCGCTGTAATGTCGTCGCAATTAAAGATTGATAGGCCGTTAATACCGATTGTGGGAGGTCAACATGCGGAATGAAGCGTTGACCTTTCGGACCGTAACCGGTGGGGGTATCCCAGAGTCGTTGCACTTCACCTAATAATAATTCAGTGAAGTAGGCGGGTGACCAGGCTGCGTCGTATTCGGGAGCGCCGCTAAATTTAAGTGTTGGCGTTAGTGCAGTGAGCTGTAACTGTTTAGGTATGACGCGCGCAAAGTGATACCTCGGCCCCCAGACTGATTCGAAAGTGAGCTGTGTTCGGCGGGCCAATAAGGGATCTTGCACCAGTAGGACGTCATGCCAATGAGCTGGGACTAGAGTTAAGGTGTGCTGAGCATTCTCACCGGTATTCGTCGAGGTGGGGTCAAGGCGTAAGTCACCTTGATAGCCAGCGTTGCGGACGCTAGCTGCCATGATTTTGGCTTCACTATCATCGTTAGTCTGTTGTAAATTCTGGCGTAGATACCTGGTGGCGTGACCGATACCACCAGTGATAATCATAGTTGATAAGTGGTGCTTGAGTGCTAATTGAGCGGCTAGTTGCGTTGTTAATGGGAGGCTGTTGCCGCATAGAATCAGGCCATCAATTGGACTGACTGGTGGTGCGGGCTGCGTGAGCCAAGTCAAACATTGATTAAGTGCAGTTAAATTAGTCATGAGTCACCGCCAAATCAGGTTTGAAGCCGAAGTGAGCGGCGGCCGCACCGAAGTTGAAGCGTTGATAATGAACATTTGTAAAACCCGTCTGTTCGAAATGAGTGACTAATTGTCGATAGCTCCAAAAGTGGCGGGTGGTCTCTTGGAGGTATGAATATTCTTGATATTGATGAGCAAATAGGCGACCAAACAACGGGACGACTTTAGTAAAATACCATTGCCAAATAGGCCGGATTAGTGGTTGATCTGGTTGTGATGTTTCTAAGCAGACTAGCTGACCCCCAGGCTTTAAGACACGATAAATTTCAGCTAATGCTTGACGCTTATCCGGTAAGTTGCGCAAGCCAAAGCCGATGGTAACGAGGTCAAAGGTATTGGCTTTAAAGGGTAGCCGCATGGCATTGCCCCGCCGTAACCAAACACGGTCAGCGACGTTGGCCTGATTAACTTTTTGTTGGGCGAGTTGAAGCATTGGTGCTGAAAAATCAAAACCAATAACTTCACCAGTCGAAGCTAATTGCTGGGCAAGTGCAATGGTCCAGTCACCGGTGCCACAGCAGAGATCCAACACCTCAGCTGATGGTGCGAGTTTAATCTGTGCCATGGTTTGTTTACGCCAATGGCGATGAGTGCCTAAGCTGATAATAGTGTTCATCCGATCATAGTTTGGGGCAATCGTATCAAAAAGGCCCTGAACGTTATGCAAGTAACGATTTGCCATGTGATAACCTCCAAAGTAAGTTTTATTATGTCTACTATAGCAGGTTGCGACAATTATGGTTAGCGAAGCTGACATAAAAGATAGGATCAGGCGGTTCTTGACGGTACTGCTGAATTTTATAGCTATTGATCATTTTAAAAAGAATCCCTAAGCCTAGACGTTTCATCTAAGCTTAGGGATTCTCTCCCACTCTTAATGTTTTTTAAAAACTAATTGATAATAATGTCACTAGCTTTAACTTCTTTACCAAAGTAAGGCTGGAGTTGTTGGGTGTAATCAGTCTTAAAGAAACCTGCCTGAGTTAATGTCGTAATTTCATGATTCGTCCATTTTAAAAGTGAATGATTTCCTTTTTTTACAGCAGGCGAAATATATTGTTTTGGACCAATACTCTTAATACCAACGGTATATTTAGGGTTGTTTTTGACCCAAGCATAGAGATAAGAATTATCATCTGCTAAGGCAATCCCACGCTTGTTTTTTAAGGCATTGAATTGTTGGGTTTTAGAATCGAATTTTAATAAATTAACGTTGGTTTGCTTGGTAGTAAAGTAGTTTTCAGCAGTGGTTCCTTTTGTGACAATCAGATTTTGACCAACGAGTTGACTGACTTTCGTAATGGGCTTGTTCTTAGGTGAAATGACGCCAACTGAGACTTTCATGTAAGGTTTGGCGAAGGCCACAACTTTTTTGCGAGCACTGGTAACAGTGAAATTAGCTAAGACAATGTCGACTTTGTTTGCATTTAGTGCGTCAACTCGATTGTTCGCGTTCACTTGAACGAATTTTAGGTTAACGCCTAAATCTTTTGCTAGCCGGCGCGCCAAAGTGACGTCATAACCAACACGTTTACCAGCGGAGTTCACCCAACCATAAGGCGGTAAGTCACCAAAAACAGCAACACGTAGAGTACCTCGTTTTTTAATCTTGGCGACAGTACTTTGATTGCGATTAGCGGTGGAACTACTATTGCTGGTACTAGAACGATGTTGGTTGCCACAACCGGCCAAGCCACCGATTAATAAGAGTACTAAGCCGAGTAGTGTCAATAGACCTTTAAGACTGTTTTTTTTCATTTACATATTCCTCCAATTAAATTAAAAATCCATACTAGCTAAAAAATCTTGGGCTCGCTTAGTCTGTGGATGTGTGAAAAATTGAGACCCTGATGTCTGTTCTTGAATTTGTCCTTCTGCTAAAAAGAGGATTTGATCAGAGATTTGTTGGGCAAAGGCAATTTCGTGAGTCACAATCAGCATGGTCATCTGATGACGATCAGCAAGTTGCCGCATGATGGTTAGAACATCACGGACCATCTCTGGGTCTAGTGACGCTGTGATTTCATCGAATAACATTAATTTAGGCTTTAGGGCTAACGCCCGGACAATTGCGATTCTTTGTTTTTGACCGCCGGAAAGTTGGCGCGGGTAGGACTGAGCGTAGTCTTGCATGCCAACCTGGGTTAATAATGATTGAACTTCTGGTAATACAATGGTCCGAGACCGTTTTTGAACTTTAATTGGTCCAAGTAAGATGTTTTCTAGAACTGTTCGATTTGGAAACAAATCGTAACTTTGAAAGACCATCCCAATTTGTTGTCGTAAGTGTTGCCATTGCTTGGGTTGTTGGGTGATAGTCTGTCCATCAAAAATTAGTGTACCTTGTTGATAAGGTTCAAGGCCGTTTAAGCAACGTAGTAGTGTACTTTTACCGGAACCCGATGGTCCGAGTAAGGTCAAAACTTCGCCCGCAAATAGGTCAAAATTAATGTTGTGCAAAATATGAGTTTTTTGATAAAATTTTTCTAAGTGTTGAACGCTTAATAATGGTTCACTCATACGTGATTAGCCTCCAATCGGCGTTTAGTTAGGGACTTGGCCCAAAGTGAAAGTGGATAATTAATCAAGAAGTAAAATAGGAAAATCAAGCCGTAGATCCAAAAGACGCCGTTGGGGCTGGTTTGATTATTAGCTTCAATAATTTGCTGCCCGATGTTAATAATGTCCATGACACTGATTAGCATTAGTAAAGAAGTCGTTTTGACAACGCGGGTCATTAAGTTAACGGTTGCCGGCAAGCAGAGTGGTAAAGCTCGCGGTATTAGGACATAACGTTGAAGTTGCCAATAAGTTAAACCAATGGCAAGGCCTGCTTCACGTTGTTGCTGCGGGACAGATTCTAAAGCGCCCCGCACAATGTCACTCATTTCAGCGGCGACCCAGAGGGCGAAGACTAACGTGGCCACTTGGTTTGCAGGGAGATTTAAATTAAATTGTTTTGGTAAAATATAATAGAATAAAAATAACAAGACGACTGTTGGGATAATTCGAAAAAATTCTAAATATAACCGTAAAATCCATCGGAGTGGTCGGTTATTGGTCGTCCGCAAAACGCCTAGTAAGCTGCCCACGAGTAAGCCGATAATTAAAGCAATTAGCGCAATTTTAAGAGTGGTCCACAATCCGCCTAGTAACCGGACAAAATTAGTTCCGGTTGTTAGAACCTCAATGCCCGAATGTGCCATAGCGAACCCGCCTTTCAAGATAGGTTAAGAGTAACGATAAAGGAATCAAGATGATGGCGTAAGCTACCACTAAGGTTAGTAAGTATTCATTAGTGTGGTAATACATACCAATTAAATCGAGCGTGGTATTCGTCAATTCTGGAATTGCAATGACTGTAAAAATTGAGGTTTCCTTAATTAAGAAAATGATATTAGCGGCCAAGGCCGGTACACTCAATGTAAGTCCTTGCGGCAAAATAACGTATTGTGCGAGTTGCCAACGGTTTAAGCCAATTGCCTGGCCCGCTTCTAATTGAGTTGATGTAATACCATCAAAACCACCGCTAAAGCCAGCCGCCATATAACTACCGCCTAAAAAAATGAGGCCAATAACACCACATTGGCTAGCCGTTAACCGCCAACCAAGAGCGGGGAAAGCGTAGTAGAGAAAAAATAATTGAATTAGTAACGGTGTATTACGGGCTACTTCAGTGTAGATGGTAACTAAAGGGTTCAGCACTGGTAATTTGAAGTACTGGATGAGACTACAAGTTAAACCGATAATGATGGCACCAATAATTCCTAGCGCAGCTAATTTTAGCGTAATGAAGAAGCCCTTTTCGAACAAGGGGAGACTTTGTTGAATAATGACCCAACTGCTCATCTTGAGGCCTACCTTTCACATTTGTTTGACTTAAACATCCTTAATCGGTAACAAAAAACGCCTGTTAGGAATCTCGTCAGATTCCAAGCAGGCGTTTCAAAAATAACGGTTTGAGCTCAATTTCGTTAATTTTGAGATACTAGCGACGCTTGTAATTTAACGCAAATAGCCATGTTGTTAGTTGCACAACATGGACAGCACATCATTTGCATGAATTGTTTTTGCGTTGACATTACAAAGTCACTTCGATTTCATTTAAGATAATCTCAGTATAAGAATTATGATTAAGATTTGTCAAGAAAAATTATAAAATAGTTAAAAATCAACAAAATAAATAAAATTCTTGCAATCGTTTTCTCGACTCGTTATACTAAATAATTGTAAATAAGGATTGTTACCGCTAACACGTTAGTGGGCAAAACCTGATAATTTTGAATGCCGTGATGGGTGTAGTCGATCACTGGGTTTGAAATTATTGGGTTTTATTTTTAGACCAAGAGTCAAGGGGCGTGAGGCATGCGGATTAAAAAGGTTTTTAACAATAATGTGTTATTGGCGGACCAGCATGGTCACGAAGTTATTTTAATTGGTAAAGGGATTGGTTTTCAAAAGAAAAGCGGCGACTCTGTAGATGAGACCCGCGTCACCAAGACATATACACCAACAGCCGATAATTGGTTAGCCAACTTTCAGTCACTTATGAGTGATATTGAACCAGAGTACTTTGAAGTTGCGTCGCAAATCATTGATTTAGCGGAAAAGCAGCTGAATACCACGTTTAATAGTTACTTACTTATCTCATTGACTGATCATATTCATTTTGCCGTGTATCGACATTTACATCAAATGGATATCAAAAATGAGATTCTGTGGGAAACCAAACGCATCTATCATCAAGAATATCAAGTTGGCCGACAAGCCTTAACGTTGGTTGCGAGTCAATTTGAGGTTCAGTTACCTGAGGATGAAGCCGGTTTTATTGCCATGAAGTTTGTTGAGAATAGTATGGCAACCTCGGATGCTGATCAAACGATCGTTATGACGAAATTGATTAATGATGTTTTGAATATCGTCAAATATCAATTATCGTTAACGATGACGGATGACAGTCTAAGTTTGCAACGGTTCTTAGTTCATTTGCGTTTCTTTGCCGAGCGGCTAACGTTGAAAGAGGTTGATCGCTCACAAGGCACTGAAGATGAAATCTTATTTCAACATGTTTCACAGAAGTATCCGCAAGCTTTTGCTTGTGTACAAAAGATTGTGACGTTTATAAAAAAGACGGCACAACAACCCGTTTCAATGAATGAACAGATTTATTTAACCATGCACATTCAACGGATGTTGAACGAAGCACATTAATAATGGGATTGTAACTATTGAATTAGGCAAAACCCAAGTGATCTTCTAATCGTCAATTACGACGAGCAGGGGGTGACTTGGGTTTTTATTTTTTTAAGGAGTGTGTCAATTATGGATTATCGAGAATTAGCCCAGCAGATATTAACGAATATCGGTGGCAAAGAAAATATTACTAAAGCTTGGCATTGTGCGACCCGGTTACGATTTAACTTGAAATCGACCGATGCTGCCAATACTGCCGCAATCAATGATTTAGATGGTGTGATTACGGTTGTTCAAAGTGCCGGTCAGTATCAGGTCGTGATTGGAAACTCTGTCGCTAAAGTGTACGATGCTTTAGCAGACTTGGCTGGCTTGGCAACTATGGCGACACCAGAAGCGACTACCACTGAACCAGAGGATAAGCCCAACTTGATTAACCGGTTCATCGGTTTTATTTCAAGCATTTTCACGCCGTTTTTGGGTGCTTTAGCTGGTGCTGGGATTTTAAAGGGGCTTTTAGCACTAGCAGTCGCTTTAAACTGGTTATCAGCTAGCAGTGGTGCTTATAAGATTTGGTACGCGGCAGGAGATGCAATCTTTTACTTCTTACCAATATTCTTAGCCTTCACGGCCGCCAAACAATTACGTGTTAATCAATTTGTTAGTGTGTCATTAGGCGCCGCATTATTGTACCCAACGTTGGTTTCAGTAATGTCAAATGCAACGACCCTGCACTTCTTTGGCATTCCAGTAGTGCCCACGACGTATACGTCAACGGTCATTCCAATTCTGTTGGCAATTTGGGTGCTATCCTATTTAGAACCGTTATTTGACAAGATTTTCCCAGAAGCCGTGCGAAATATTTTCACGCCGTTACTATCCTTGATTGTCATGATGCCATTGACATTACTTGTTGTCGGCCCGATCGGTGGCACGATTAGTAATGCGTTAGCAACCGGCATGATGGCTGTTTATAACTTCTTCCCAATCGGTGCCGGCGTCTTGATGGGGGCCTTCTGGCAAGTTTTCGTTATCTTTGGGGTTCATTGGACGTTTGTCCCATTGATGATGAACAATATTGCTAAGATGGGCTATGATCCATTGTTACCAATTTTAAGTGCAGCCGTCTTGTCTCAAGCGGGAGCTGCTTTAGGTGTCTTTTTACGAACTAAAGATAGCAAGATGAAAGCTTTAGCCGGCTCGTCCGTGATTACTGCGTTCTTTGGAATTACGGAACCGACAATTTATGGGGTAACGTTGAAATTAAAACGACCATTCTATTGTGCGGTTGTTGGTGGGGCCATTGGTGGGGCAATTAGTGGTGCGTTCCAAGTCCATGCCAGTTCCTTCACCTTACCAAGTTTACTCGCCTTACCGACCTATTTAGGTCAGGGCTTTATCGGTGAAGTCATTGGATTAATCGTGGCCTTTGTCGGTGCATTAATTTTGACACTGTTAGTCGGGATGCCTAAGACTACGACAGATACGGCGACTAAAACGACTACCACGACAACGACGTTGGTTGCTGCTGATACGACGATTACGGCACCTGTGACTGGGACGATTATTCCCTTAACGAGTGTTAACGATGACGTTTTTGCTTCAGAAGCGATGGGGAAAGGGTTAGCGATTGTGCCGACTGATGGTGTGGTTAAAGCGCCCGTCGATGGGACAATTAGCGCCGTTTATCCAACTGGACATGCGATTGGGATTACTTCCACAGCAGGTGTTGAAATTTTGATTCATATTGGGATTGATACCGTCCAGTTAAATGGTCAATTCTTTGAAACTTTAGTTAAACAAAATGCATCAGTTAAACGGGGTGAGGTCATCACGAAATTTGATGTTGCGAAGATTAAAGCGGCTGGGTACGATCCAACGGTGATGGTCATTGTGACAAATACGAATGATTATCAAGCGGTGACGCCAACGGATGCAACCGCCGCAGCCGATAACTGGATTTTGAAGTTAGCAACTAATGAAGGAGTAACTGCAAATGTATAAAACAACTTATCCTAAAGGATTTCCCAAAGATTTCTTATGGGGCGGTGCGACCGCTGCTAATCAAGTTGAAGGGGCTTGGAATATAGATGGTAAAGGTTTAACGACGGCGGAAGTCGTTGAAAAGGCGACAGATCGTAAGAAAATGTCGATGGACGCGGTCACGACTGAGTCTATCCAGGCAGCAGTGGCTGATGCCACGGATACGCGTTATCCGAAACGCCGGGGTGTTGATTTTTATCATCACTATAAAGAAGATATTAAATTATTTGCCGAAATGGGTTTTAAAGTTTACCGGTTCTCCATCGCATGGTCGCGGGTCTTTCCAAATGGTGATGAAGCGCAACCAAATGAGGCCGGCTTAGCTTTTTATGACCGGGTGATTGCAGAATTAAAGAAGTATGATATTCAACCATTGATTACGTTGTCACATTATGAGATGCCCATTGCGTTAACTTTGAAACAAAATGGCTGGGCTAGTCGGGCGACTATTGCAGCATTTAATCGCTTCACAGCAGTCGTTTTCAAGCGTTATCAGGGTCAAGTGCCCTATTGGCTAACGTTTAATGAGATCAACACGGGTACTTGGGGTTTCCATGAAACGGGCGCTATTGATACGGCGATGTCGAAACACGATCAGTTACAAACTCGGTATCAAGCCTTACATCACCAATTCGTGGCTAGTGCGATTGCGACGAAGCAATTACACGAAATTGATCCGCATGCAAAAATTGGTTCGATGTTAGCACGGATGCAAACGTATCCAGGTACCCCGAATCCGATTGATGTGCAAGCAGCGCAATTGGAAGATGATAAGAACCTATTCTTTACCGATGTGCAAGCGCGCGGTGAATATCCGGAATACATGAATCGCTATTTTGCCGACAATGGGATTAAGCTTGCAATGGCGGATGATGACCAAGCTATCTTGGCGCAATATCCAGTGGATTTCATTAGCTTTAGCTACTATATGACCACGGTCACGACCGCGGATGCTGGTGAACAGACCAATGGTAACATGGCGACTGGCGGGCGTAATCCGTATTTGGAAGAATCCGACTGGGGTTGGCAAATTGATCCCGTTGGGTTACGGATCACGTTAGACGAGATGTGGGATCGCTACCGGAAGCCGTTGTTCGTAGTGGAGAATGGCCTAGGCGCGGTTGACCAATTAACGGCGGATGGTCAAGTTCATGATGATTATCGGATTGACTATTTGCGGCAACACATTACGCAAATGCAGGAAGCGATTGCGGATGGGGTTGATTTAATGGGTTATACCATGTGGGGCCCGATTGACCTAATCAGCTTTTCGACGTCTGAAATGTCCAAACGCTATGGTTTTATTTATGTTGATCAAGATGATGCTGGTCAAGGGAGTTTGGCTCGGATTAAAAAAGATTCCTTCTACTGGTATCAGAAAGTCATTAAATCTAATGGAGATGATTTAGCCTAAATCTAAAAGTGACCCTAGTTATCTGCCGCCATAACGGGGTCCAACTTTTCTAAAGTACAATAAAACGCATCACGACTGATCAAAATCAGCGTGATGCGTTTTATTATGGACCCTACCGGGGTACCACACTGGAAATGTGAAACCCTTGATATACCAGCGATACCGGCATTTTAAAAGATATAAATAATTCTGATGTTATCCCTGATGTTATCCTTTCACATTTCAAGGTATTTTGCTAGGCTGTCGGTGGCCTTGCGTGCTTGTTCCTGATTAATGTGGGCATAAATGCGTAGGGTGGTAGTTGGCGAGCTATGTCCTACTAATTTTTGTACTGTTGAAACGGGTACCCCCGCCATTAACGCATTAGAAATAAAGCTATGACGGAACTTATGGACCGAGATAACCGGTGTCAAGTGGTTGGCGTCAATGATTGTTCTTAAACGCTTGGCCGGAGTGTTAAGTGAATGAAAACCATTCTTAGTGTTCGAAAAAATTAGTTGATGGGGTTTGAGTGTATTAAACCCTAGCTTAAAATAAAGTTGTTTCTGATATGTTCGCCATTTCCTAAGCCATTGCATAGTTTCAGCGTCCACGGGAATGGTTCGCCGTGATGCTTTAGTCTTAGGTGCTTGGATAATCTGCCGGCCCCGGTCACCCTGTGTTAACGTTTTATTGATGGTAATCGTATTTTCATCAAAATTAACGTCATTGTATTCTAGGGCTAGTAGTTCACCACGTCGAACACCAGTATAGGCAAATAGCCGGAACATCATAAAAACGTCTAAATGTTCGTTAGGATCAATGCAACCAAAGAACTTAGTTAGTTGGTCCTTGTCCCAAAATTTATCTTTATCATCCCCGGCTTGTTCCTCCCGTTTAGGTATTACAACATTGTTAGCCGGATTGGTTTTAATATAGCCTTGACGTACAGCGTATTCAAAGACCCCAGATGCATAAACGAACCACCGGCGATAATTAACCCGGACTTGCTTAAACCACTTCTTAACGGCTTTTTGAACGTCTCTAGTTGTGATCATAGCTATTTTTTTATTGCCAAATTCTGGTAAAATGTGGTTATGGAAGTAGCCGGTTACCCGGTTACGAGTGGATTCACGGACAGTATTAATATAGTTGTCCCACCACTCATTAAAAACATCTTGATAGAAATAGTCCTTTGGTATTTCTTGTTCAAAGTCACCCTTACTGATTGCTAACTCTAATTTAGCACCGGCGAGGGTGGCTTTTTTTCGTGTATCGAAACCACCTCGGACCAGATACTTCTTTTTATCAGTCTTAGGGTCAAGGCCAGCATATACCGATACCCGCCATAAGGTTTTCCCGCCTTTTGTAGTGTACTGCTTAAATGATGCCATGATTGTTTCCTCCATATCGTTACGGCTGACAGGCGGTAAAGATATGTATTGGAAGAAATAGTTAATTACTTAGTTTTAATTGATGCAATTTGATTCCGTGCGTTTGAAAGTATTTCAGAAATCTGGTTGTAAACATCCGCATTCATATCATCATAAAATAATGAACCATCAGAGTGCTTAGATCCGGGATTGAAAAGTGGCATGTTACCCAATTTGGGAAGTTGGTCAACTTTTTTAGGATCCAAATAGTATTTATCAAGAACTTCATTACGAATATTGCTTAACAGATATTGAATTTCGTTAAGTACCGCAGCATCCGTTTCACCCCCCATATCGCCATCAAGGTTTGCAACGGCTCGACCTATCAAATGTTGTAAGGTTTCGTCACTTGATACACGGTTAGCTTTTTTCATTCGTTCGATTTCATGCTGAATTTGTTTTTGATCGTAACCAGTTGCATTTTCCCATAAGTCAAAGCCATCTGGGTCATCGGTATTACCTTGTAAATAAGAAATTGGAACTTGTAAAGCTGTGGCAATCTTTTCTAATGTTTCGGCTTTTGGTTCACGTACTTCTGTCTCATAGGCACGGATTGACGGATAAGGAATATCTGAAATGGAGCTTAGTTCTTTTTGTGTTAATCCTAATTCTAATCGGCGTTCACGTATTCGTTTCATTTAAGTTAAACCACCTTTTTAAAGTGATTATAACATAAAGGTACTACAAATGTATTGACAAAATTGTGCTACTTTTGTATTATGTACATGTGCTACAAATGTATCTGTTAAAGGAGGTTTCTGTATGGCTAAGATAACGAGTGATTTAACCAAGGCATTAGGGCGGAAACGTGGTGAGCTAAATATTTCAGTTTTAGAACTTGCCAGACAAACCGGGGTTAGTCGTTGGACACTGGATCGATTATTAAACGGTAAGTCTGAAAATATTAATCCAACAACGTTAAATAAATTAAACGGATGGTTATATGAACACGTTTAAGGAGTGATCAACATGGAAATGAGTTTTACAGTACCGACGGAAGTCGAAACGCAAATGAAAGCGGAAATGTACGAAGCGTGCCGTGATGCGTTTGAGAAGTTTGGTAAGCAGGCCACTTACCCGGATTACATGGACTTGGGGCAAGCATGCAATTATCTAAACGTTGCTAGGAACACGTTAAATGGTTTTATCCGTGAGGGGTTACCAGTTAGTATCATTGGTAACGTTAAACGGATTAGTAAGCGAGATATTAATAATTTCATGGATGAAAATGCAGTTTAAAAATAACAGGCTGACAGGCGGTATAGTTATAAAAAAATTGCATGCACCTAGGAGTGATTTTAAGCCCGTTTAAGCAGTTTTAATTAAACGTGGCTAGTTAGCTGGAATTAGTAATATCGGTCTGATTATGTGGTGCTAGTTAGGAAAAATGCAGTTTCACGGATGGATAAAGTAGCGTTAGTAATGATGGAATGTTAGTACTGGCCGGTTCACAGATTAAATTATGGCAAGTCGGTAGCGGATGCCGTAACCATCAATAAACGATGCATCCGCCGAGCTTAAAGCGGTGTTTCATGGTATTTAATCCGTGGCTAAATAAGCACAAAGAAA
The DNA here is from genome assembly GCF_002970915.1 of Lactobacillus sp. CBA3605. Taxonomy (NCBI): domain Bacteria; kingdom Bacillati; phylum Bacillota; class Bacilli; order Lactobacillales; family Lactobacillaceae; genus Lactiplantibacillus; species Lactiplantibacillus koreensis. Next base: position 1,268,846 of record NZ_CP027190.1, on the reverse strand, counting down.
AAGTCCTAACGTGTGGACGCACGCAAGGACTTAGAACTAGAACCCCTAAACGGTTTTAGTTTATCACTGATTATAAAGGGAGAAAATAGGCAATGACTAAAACTGATAATAATAATTTTCCATTTGATTTTGAAGAAAATAATAGCGTGGTTTACGACGCTATTCAACTATTAGGTACCGCCCAAGACCTAGCGGGTGGCTTTGCGGACGTGGTGAACCGATATGACCGGCAACCATCTGACATGAATATTAATGTGGTAGCAATTGAAGCGTTGCACGTTCGTAAACAACTATTGGCACTAATTACAGTGAGTCAACGGCTATTGACGGATTGTTATAAAGAGAACGATCGTTTAACTTCAAAATATGTGGGAAGCAAACTTTAAAGAAAGAGGGTGTCGCCCTGTGAGTGCAGAAGAAGCAGCAGACAAGCTTCGTAAATTAGAAGAGTCCCAAGCTGACAATAGCAATGGTATTAAGTTTATGACTACGGCGCAAGGGAACATTAAAATCAATAGCATTGCTAACGTTAGCTTAATTTTAAAACATGATACAGTTTTAAAACAACTTTTTGCGTTTAACGAGTTTACGCACGAAACTGAGGTAACCAGAGATTCACGAGAATTATTAATTGAAAAAGGTCAGTTAAAGGATGAGTATACACCAGCCATTCAAGAATACATTGAAGAACGTTACCGGGTAATCTTTTCACCTAAGCTGATTAATGATGCAGTAACCAACGTTTCACGCCGAAACGTGTTTAATCCGGTAATTGAGTATTTCAACAACTGTTTTAAAAAGTGGGATGGCAAGAAAAGGGTAGCGGATTTTCTACCAACCTACTTAGGTGCTGATCATTCGGAAACTACTACTCTGCAAACTATGTTGTTTTTTGTTGGTGCGGTGGCTAAGACGTTTAAACCAGTAACTAAGTTTGATTTTGTTTTAGACCTAGTTGGCGGACAAGGTACGGGTAAAACTACGCTGTTAAAGAATATGGCTAACGGATGGTACACCGACCAGTTTACTAGTTTTGAAAACAAGGACGACTTTGGCAATATGATGCGGGCACTAATTGTAAATGATGATGAAATGACGGCAACTACTCACAGCAGTTTTGAAGTATTGAAGAAGTTTGCCAGTTTAGAAATGTTAGAGTTTCGACCAGCCTATAGGCGTAACTATATTAGAGAGTACAAAAATTTTGTCATGGCCCGAACCACCAATGAACTAACCTATTTAAAGGATAAGACCGGAGAACGCCGTTTCTTACCAATTATGGTTAATCCCAGTCAGCAGGAAAAGTCACCGGTGGACGAATTACCACAAGCAACCATTGATCAGTTATGGGGTGAATTCGTTAGTTATTACCATGATGGCTTTAGCTTTAAGTTGACCAACGAACAAGCATTAATGCTGGCTCGCAATCGTGAAAACTTTATGTATATTGATGAAGAGGAAGCCCAAATAGAAGAAGCGTTAGACCAGATTAAAGGTGATTTTGTTGCCAGTGCTGAAATCGCTTTTAAGATGGGTGTTCCAGAGTTGGTTAAAAATCGAAAGCTTTCCAATAAGATTAAGTATGTGATGGACAACAAAAAAGACTGGAAACCGGCACAATCCCGAATCAACGGAATAAAGAAGCGTGGCTATAAGCGGGTGCACTAAGGAACACTATTTTTATTGATGTGTTCCATCCCTAAATCCTTGGTATAAAAGGCCTTATAAGGAACTGGAACACTGTCCCTCTATTATATTAGATTTATTATTTTTATTATGTATATAGGTATAGGGGTACGGTATAGGACTATAAAAGGTTGAAATGATGTGTTCCAAGTGCTCCGAACACTAAAACCCTTGGGAGAGTAAGTATGAACGGCATAATAGCAGTGAGCCGCTAGTGTTCCATGTGTTCCATCTATTGAAAGGAGCAATAACAATGAACCCTAAACAAATTGAAGAAGAGATGTACAACTATATCCGTGAGCATGACGCCACTAGCTTTGTTGAGTTAGAACAATTATTTGACCGGCTTAATTATGATTACCATGGTGGCCTAGAAATCGGGGTGCACGGGCAAAGAAACTTATCATTTTGGTTTGATTGGTCATCGGATGCGGTACAGATATTTGATAATGTGATCACACGGCCAGATGTGGCGATGCAAATTAGTTCACCAATGATTTATTTAATTGATGGAGCAGTACCTAGCTTGCCAGTGGCAAAAACTGATCGTGAGTACAAGTATCCGCATTGGTTACCAATTGTATTTACTGTTAACCACAAACAAGCGTTGAGCTGATCACTGTGAGGCTGTCCGTAACGGATAGCTTCTTTTAGTTAGCTGTGATCATGGTGAGTAGAGAGGAGAGCGGGTTATTAATGAATCAGGTTAAGCGTGAATTTATGTTGCAGTACTTACCTTATGCAAGGCAGATTAAAAGGCTAACCGAAAAATTAAAGGTGCTTGAGCAACGTATGGAGAGCGTACATAGCCCGCAGTTAAGTGAGATACCACGAGGAACTCGACGGTACTCATTGGATGATGATATGGCTAGGTATGATGAATTAATGAAGCGAGTACGTGCACTGAGGGAAGAGGCCCAACCAATTAGAGACGAGATACTTAATTGTATTGATTGCTTACCAGAACCGCAAGCATCACAAGTGTTAGAGATGAGGTTTATTGATGATGTACCATATAGAAGACATTGCAACCAAATTGTACATGTCAGCACGAACTGTAAAGCGTTGGTACGCTAAAGGGGTTGAGTTGATCACATTACTAGCAGACTATGAATCGGCGAATAATTAAGCGGTAACTAGTAGCTTGCAAGTGGCAGAAGTGTTTGAAAAGAATCATCGAGATGTGTTGAAGAGTATCTATGGTCTTCAGAAAGATGTGCGCACTTTTGCGCAGATGTTTTCCGATAGCAATGTTCCAGATAGTTATGGCAGAAATCGGCGTGCTTTTTACATGAACCGTGACGGATTCATGTTGCTAGCAATGGGTTTCACTGGTTCAAAAGGTACTCAACCCCCAAAATATTTACTTGAGATAGCTACATTGAATGAGTAGTTTGTTGCTTGGTAAAAAGTTCAGTCAATCTGATTGACCCACTTGCGATTCGTATTGATGGTTGTGTGGGCTTGGTTTTATATATGTTGAAAGTGAATATCTTAAATCGAGGCGGATGTTGTTGACTGCATCCGTTTTTATATTGCCCCCGGGTTACCAAAAATGAACGATAATTTTTTAATTGGGAACCGGTGGGTAGTAGTCGACTTCGGAAAGGTAGTTTGGGTAGTTCTATATGTGAGGGGGATATAGATGGTTGTCAGAGCTACTACCCCTACCCACAAAGCTTTTATGAATCCCTTGGGGGAATGAGTAACGGGTAGGGGTCAAGACTTCACAGCGACTTATATCACACGTGAGGGGGTGTACAAATTAGATAGTAATAATTTATCTTGATGTGTTTTGAATTCTACTAATGAAAACATAGAATTATACTAAGTGAATTTTTTCATCGATTGCTTGTTTGCTATGAGACAAAAAAATAGCCGTCACCCATTTAATCGGGTAACGGCAACCGCCTGTCAGTCAACGGAATAATATTCTGATGTTATCCCTGATGTTATCTATGTTATCCAATTAGTCATAATTGGCATAAATAGGGATTATGCTAAATGCTGATATAACAATGATTTGATGGCTATTGTTAATTCTGAATGATGCCAAAATGGACCCTACCGGATTTGAACCGACGACCTCCTACATGCGAAGCAGGCGCTCTCCCAACTGAGCTAAGGGCCCAAGTACTAATTCAGTATACCGCAAAAACGAGTAGGCGCAACCCCTGAATTTGAAATCGAAAGTTAATGACGACTTGCGCGATGATTTTGGTTTCCACGAATTTTATGTACGTGGCGTTTGAATTGTGGTTGGACTTTACTGACGAATTTAAAGTGTTGCATTTTGCCATTGAAAATTTTGCCGTTTAGTCGTAATTTTAACCAATCCTGCATGACCGCAATCATCTGATCGAGTTGATTAAGCCGCAATTGGTTATGCTGTTCTTTGGCGACCACTAGCAAGTTTGTTTGTAATTGAGTAATCAGTTTTTGATGATAGGCGATTAATTCTGGCGTCAATGGTGCTTCAGCGTAAGAATTAAATAATTTTTGGATGGCTAGCATGGCATCTTTTAAATCGGTAGGTTGATAATAACGTTCATTGGTATTTGGCAAGTTAGTTTCCTCCTAAAGCACATTTAGTATAACAAATTTTTATCAAAATAAGTCGTTAGTTGTAGCTAAAATGGCTGATAGCCGTTAAAATGAAGGTAATTTAAAGGAGGCACCGGCGATGGCAGAAACGACGGCATTGATGACCCAAGCAGAACAAGTTCTGAATGCAGCTTATGCGGATTTTAAACGGGCGCAATTACAGTATAGTCCGGTGGCATTATTTGAAAATGCTGCTGAAATCTTTATGGTCACTCAGATTACAACGGCCACGTTACTTTATTTATTTGATGATAGCATCGCCCAACGGGTATTAACCTTGGGTGATAACGTCTTAACAACGATGTATACCCAAGCCAAGCAGACTGAATTTTTAAAAATTAATTTTACGGGTAACGACGTGCGTTGGTTATTGGGTTTACCACGAACACACCGTCGCCAGCGCTAAATTTGGAATAAGTAAATGAGATATTTCAACTCATTTGCTTATTTTTTTAAAATTTTAAAAAACTTTTAAAAAAAGATTTGTTTATAACCCAAAAAATGATGAGTGACAAACCGCGTGGTTGTAGGCATCTGAAACTGTAATATTACGTTTGTCGCATAATGTTAAGATTCTGTAACGTTCGTAACATAATGTTATTTAAATGGCACTGCTGTGTAACACAAATTAGGTAGTATAGAGCTTGGCTTGAAGTACATATGCGTGACATTCTTTTTGGAGTGATCATCATTAAAATGAAAGTAAATATTAAACAAGTAATGTTAGGAACCGCTGCTTTAGCTGGTTTATTAGTAACTAGTCAAGCAGTCGCAAATGCCGACACACTTACAATCCATTCTGGGGATACGGTTTGGAGTTATTCACAAAAATATAACGTTTCAGTTAAGCAAATTGCTGCTGAAAATAACTTAAGCGATGCTAGCTTAATTATTGCTGGTCAAAAGATTAACATCCCTGGTGTTAAAACTACTGACAAGGCCTCAAAGACAACCACCACTGCTAGTGCAAGCAGTGCTAAGTCAACGAGTGCTGCTACTTCAACTAGTAGCCAAGCAACCAGTGCTGCTGTAATCAGCTCGACGACGACTACTAGTGCAAGTAGTACCAGCCAAGCTGCTTCAAGCAGTAGCGTTGCAACGAGTGCTGCGGTTCAATCAAGCAGTAACTCAACAGCTAGTGTAAGTAGCGCAACCAGCGCCGCAACTAGCTCAACGACGTCATCAAGTGTCGCAACTAGCTCAGCTTCAACGCAAAGTTCAGCTGTTACTAGTTCAGCAACGACACAGAGCTCAGCTGCAACTAGCTCAGTATCAACGCAAAGTGCTGCTAGCCAAAGCACTAGCACTGCCAGTGCGCAAAGTGCTTCAGCAACTGAAACAACTTACTCAACTAACAGCAACTCAACGAGCACTAAGTCTGTCTCAACTAGCAGTGCAACTTATGGCTCAGCTATCTCAGCTGCATATAGCTTAGTTGGTACGCCTTACGGTACTGGTAGCGGTCAATTAGACTGTTCAGCATTTACGCAATTAGCTTTTGCTAAGGCCGGGATTACCATTGGCCGGACGACTTCACAACAAGCTGCACTTGGTAGCCATGTTGCCTTTAGCCAAGCTCAAGCTGGCGACTTAGTATTCTGGGGTAACTCTTCAAACCCTTATCACGTTGCAATCTACTTAGGCGGCGGCCAATATATTGGTGCGCACGACTATGGTGATCCAGCATCTGTTAAGAGTACTGCTTACTTCACACCAAGTTTTGCTATCCACATGTAATTAAAAAATAATGGACTTTTAGTCCAGTTAGAAAGCTGATCCAACTGTCGTTTGACAATTGGGTCAGCTTTTTTTGTTGATGAAAAAAGAGCTTGGAGTTTTCCCAAGCTCAGAAGTAAGTCACAACGTTCGGTTAAGCCTTAGCGCGACTATTCATGAATTTTTTCAGCAATTGGATTTCTGCTTGCGTTGGCGTGACTTCGCCAGATTTAATGTTATGAATCCGTTCAACTGATAGCTGGCTGCCAAAGGCGAGGTCGCCATCGGTAAGATGATGTTGACGTTCAAATTCGATTACTTTTTCTGATAATTGACTCAATGGTAGTTCCATGCTCTTCACCCCGATTGTTAAGATTCGTAAAAGTTCAGTGCGGTAACTGATACTTTTATTATAACCTTAATTGAGTCAAAACGGGGCGCGAATGAATGCCAAGTTACTGATTGGTTAATTGTTCTTGCAGTTTAGTTAGCATGGCGGTAATTTCATTAGGTAGCTGATCAGTATGAGTTTGCTGATACTGGGCCACAAAGTTAGCACGAATGGCTAACCGGGCCGCAACTAAGCGACGATAATCGGAATCTTTAGCCGCAACGGGGAAATCAGTTAGTTGTAGGTTTTGCAAGTGGTCCAGCCCCGCAAAGCTTTCCCACTGCGCCGTCTGATTAACGATGGCTTCTAAAGCCCCTAAGGTGACCTCCTTCGGGATTTTTTTAGCGCCAAAGGAACCGGTGTTAAGCAAGTAGCAATCCAGTTGACGGTCTTTAAAGAGCGCTTTAAAGTCATGGTAGTCCTCTGACAAGGGATAGACACGAAATGGGTTAGCGAAGGGTTCAATCACTAAGGCGTTGCGGTCAATGTCACCGACGATATTTTCTGCTGAACTACGCTTAGTTGCCAGTGTGACGCCAAACGTAGCGGCTAGTACGGCATCATCGACTTTAATAACTGGTGGCAGACTATCATCTTTCATAATCCAAAAAATAGCATTAATGGGAGCTGCTTCTTTATCGACGCGATTAGTTGAGGCATAACGTGACTTGATGGTTCGACCATTACCATTGCGCAGATCTTCGGTGACAAGGACTTTGCGGCCCTGATCATCCAATGTGACGCCAACGTTTTGGACGGTCATAAAATACTTAATCTCGTTAGCAGTCATTGGATAGTCGTTGGTTTTATCGAAGTAGGCTGGTTCTAAGGCGACTGAGCTACCATTTTTGCGATTAATAACGAACGCATCATCATGTAAAACAGTGATGTCATAATGATTATCATGTTTAGCATGCGTTAGAGTGGACTTACCTGAACCTGAGAGGCCGAACATAGCGAAAACTTGATCGGCTTGCTGTTCGAAATGAAAGGCCTTTAAACCACCGTGACAAGCGACATAACCGTGGCGATGGGCGATTGACCAAGCCAGCGTTAAGGTGGCTTTTTTGAGTTCGCCAAAATACGGTAAGCCAAGAATGGCAGCTACATTATGTTTAGGGTCGAATAAGGCGAGCCCGTTAGGATAATCGGGATCATGATAAGTTGGGTCTGCATAGATATAAATATCCCCTTCTGGATAGGGTGTGGAAGCTTTAAACATGGCTTGATATTTAGCAGTGAGTGCTTGGAAATTCAACAAGTAAGATAACAAATTAGTTGCAAAACTAGCTGGGAGCGCTAAGTGGGCCCGGACTGTAAAATCTGGATCTAAGCCGACCAAGACGTCAGTTTTAATGAAAGGCTGTGTTTGACTAACGTAGATAGCTTGCCGAATGCGACTGGTCATATCAGTTTCATCGACGCCTGAATCACCGAGGATTCGACGTGCTTGAGCAGTTCTACCGACGACTTTACCAGTATTGTCGACTAACATTTTAGCATCAGCTGGTAATCCAAGGTCGGTTGCCCGATAAATGGGTAGATCGGTTTTGATTGTGCCGGGACTGGTCGCTGCCCGATTATAGGCGGCTTTAACGGTTGTCACGTGAGTCATGTTATTGGCATAAAAAGCCGTTTCAATAGTTGAGCGTAATGGTGAGAAGATTGGATTATGACGTCCAATATCGGCTAGTTGATAAGTGTTTTTTGTACTCATGTTGACCCCTCCTTATCATGATACTTAGTCTAAGTTTAACATAAAACGGCCGTATGTAAGCGTTTTATTAAGTGAAGCAAATGATGCGGTAAGCTAAATCTTCGTAACTCGATTTATGAAAATAGATTGTAATAAGACGGTGGATTTTCAAATAAAGTTGCAAGTAAAGATATATTAGTATAGTTTATTTAATGTAAATATCAAAAATAATGGTAGAATTAAGTCATAATTCGAAATGATTAAAACAGTTAACTTGATTTTAAGCTGGCTAGTAATGAAGAGAAGGTGAAGCTGGTGCCTCGGAAAAAGAATACCCAGCGGCGATCTGAAATAGTAAATACGGCTTTTCGGTTGATCGCTGAAAAGGGCTATGACTTCGTACAGATGAAAGATATTGCAGAAGCGTGTGATATTAGTAAGTCGTTGTTACAACACTATTTTCCTAAGAAAATTGTGCTATTAAGTACGATGTTAAATGAAATAATGTTGAGCGTTTTTGTTTATAGTAATGAACAATTAACTGATTTGTTAGTAGAGCAACGGACGATGATTCAAATATGTTTTATATTACGTGTATTGGATGAAAATCCTAAGCTTGAACACTTTAGTAAAGACATCTTCGCTAGCCCAGAACTAACGACTGAGCTGGTTTTAGTTAGTCTGGATTGGCTAGAGAGTGTCGGTGTCGCAGGTGAAACTTCAGCGATTAGATATGCCATTAATTTTTCAATATCTGGTGGCATGGCAGTTTTTTTCAAACGTAAATTATTACGCGTCAGCGTGGAAACGATTGCCGAAAATATCGAACAAGCTTTTTATTTGTTTCTTGGTGCAGATAAGCAAACAATTAACCGAATTTACTTGAGTACCGCTAAGTATAATACTGACCGTTATTATAACCAATTCGTTAATTACTTACGTGAACGGGGGACCATGGATTTAAGTTCTGAAATAAAAATTTAATATAAAAAATAACCCAAAGACCTTGTATTTCATAAAATATACTAGTACACTTTAAATCGGGGAAATGATAAAAGGCGCTTACTAATTTTATAATAACTTTGGAGCGAATTATGAAGACTAACAGATTATAATTCGGCTTTTGAATCGAAAGGGAGATTTTTAATATGAATGATGATATGGAATTTTTTAACCGGTTTAGCCATATGTATTTACACGGCTTTAAAAACTTAGCTGACATGTTTGCGGAACCAGCCACGGAGCACGGGATTACGCTAGACGAATTTTATATTCTTTATGATATTGCCGAAGCTAAAGGCAAGATTCGTTTAATGGATATCGCGGAAACTCATGGCGTTACGCGGTCAGCGATTTCACGGTTAATCGGTCGCCTATTACGTAAAGACTATTTATATCAAGAAGCTGAGGACCATGATCGCCGTAATAAGGTATTGAAGTTAACTCCTGAAGGCGCACGGGTTGAACACGTTGTCTTTTCTGAGTTATTACAACGCAATCGGGAATGGTCACAAACTTTCAACTTAGCGAAGCAATATCAAACATTAGACTTAGTAGAAGAATTTATGGATAAATTCGTTAATGAAGATGCCAGCAAGGTAGTTGAGAAGCCTAAGTACACGGCTTTAAAGCAAGCTTAGTGCGTCTCATTTAAAAAGGTCATTTAGCTAACTTATACAAGTTAGTTAAATGACCTTTTTGGTAGACTTGAAGGAGCTTGGATCCATGCGTTTTAGTTGATTAGCTAAAAATTGATTTGAAAATCGAACTAAAGAAATTTGTGATTGCCGTCCACACTTGTTGCAATAAGTTTTGATTCTCTTTAGTGTTTAACTTACTAAAAATACCTTTGGCGTTTGACTGGATGTTCTTCATCAGCGAACTGGCCTGTGTCTTAAAGCTAGCTGAATCTAAAGCGCCGGAATCACGAACTTTAATTAAGAGATTAATCAACTGTGTTTTTTGATTGTTAGTAATCACATTAGTTAAGTTATTATTAGTGATTTGTTGGTTCACAATCGTGGTAATTTCATTATTGGTCACAGTGCTACCTTTTTTAGCCATGGCTTGCTTGGCACCAGCTACGGCGTTATTCAGTTGGGCATCTGAGTAACCGGTTTTATTCTTATTAGTGCTGGTAATACCGCTTAACGTGCTTAATTCGCTCTGAGCGGCATTAACTTGTTTGGTGTTTAACTGGTTACCACTCTGGGCGTAAGCGGCGTAAACTCCTGCTAAGGCCCCTGAGCCGTCAATTGGGGTGGCTGAAGTGACATAGATATTAGCATCCGTAATCCCAGCCGTTAATGCGGCATTTTTATATTGATTAGCAGTAATCGTCGTAATATTGTTAGTCCCGTTGTAATCGAGAATTTGAACATTAATGCCCGATCCTGAGCTGGTCTTTTGAATCATCGCACTCGACCAAACACCTGAAGCGCTAGTAAAGCTTTCACCGGCCGGATTCAGGTATTTGACTAAGGTATCCCCGTTAACTGTTAAGGTTTGATAGCTATCACCATTTAGACTAGCGGTTAAAGTACTGATTGTCCCCGTCTTTTGGCTACTCGTGAGGCTAGATCCTAAGGTGACAATCGGCTCGTCAGCCGCATGGGCTAGCATTTGCCAACTGCCAAAACTCAGGAATAGTGCGACTAGTAACAGTCGCCATTTGAATTTGATATGTCGTTTCATAAGCAGTTTCCCTCCGCATCTTAACTAATGCACTTTAAAGTATAGCAGAAGAAGGGGGACGCGCACGGGTTGGGTATCGAACCTTGAGAGACTTCTAAACATTTTAAAAATTCTTTATCATTTGCTGATAAGGACGAGTTTCGCTATACTCGGGGTAACTAATTGAAGGGTGGGATTGAGATGACTCATAATCGGATTATTAATAGTTTAAGTTATCTTAGTATTTTATTTTTACCCGTTTTGTTTCCATTAATCGTGTGGGCTGTATCACGTGACAATCTAGACGTGCATCGGACGGCCGCCCATGCTTTTTGGCTCCACCTATTACCGGCAGTACTGGCGATTGTTTTCATCGTTATTTTGGCGGTGTCGGGCTTTTATATGACTAATTTAAGTCAGAGTAGTTGGTTAGCAATTGGCTTGCTAGGAGTGCTAGGATTGGTGGCCCTGGTGAGTTATTTAGGGGCGATTGTGCGTGGCATTCAGTATCTAGTCACCGAGTAAAGGAAGGTGTCGGCAATGACAACAACGCAAAAAGTAATGCCATCAGCGGTGGTGGAAGCCTTCATGGTGCAGTTTTGGCAACACGGGTATGCCCAGACGACGGTGGATGATCTAGTCCATGTCGGGCAACTGTCACGCTCACAATTCTATCGGCATTATCACAGCAAAGCCGTCGCATTACGGCAAAGTTTACAGGCTTATCAGACCGTTTTGGATCAGCAGTTAACACAACTGATACAACGTGATCAAGCGTTGGGAACCCCGTTAACAGGTCTTTTGACAGATTGTGTGCTACTGCCATTTCAAAGTGACCGGTGGCCAGCGGGCTGTCTCATGGTTAATTTAATGGCCGAAGTTGGGCATCAAGATCAACTTATTGCCGACCAGACGCAGGCGATATATGCTGGTTTACAAACGCGGTTAGTGGGGCTATTAAGTCCTCATGCGGCGACCTTACCAGCTTCTGTGGCAGCCTTAGCGGCTAGTTTAATGCAAGTTCGGACTGGGTTACAGATTTTAGCGAAGCAAGCGCCCAGCGCAGCCCAGTTAAAACAACAGGCAACTGTAAGTGTTCAATTAATTGTGGAAGGAAGCTAGCGGATGGTTAAAATTGAGATTGTTCGTGGCGATATTACTCAAGTTAAAGTGGATGCTATCGTGAACGCAGCGAATACAACTTTGTTAGGCGGGGGCGGCGTGGATGGCGCGATTCATCAGGCCGCTGGTCCCGCTTTATTAGCGGCCTGCCGGCTATTAAACGGTTGTGAAACGGGTGAGGCTAAGCTAACTCGCGGGTATCGTTTGCCGGCTAAATTTATCATTCATACGCCTGGCCCAATATGGCGTGGTGGGCAGCAAAATGAACGGCAATTGCTGGCGAATAGTTATCGCAATAGCTTGAATATTGCTGCAGCCCATGGTTGTCAACAGGTGGCGTTTCCATCAATTAGTACAGGGGTCTATCACTTTCCTTTAGCGCTGGCGGCCCCAATTGCACTACAAACTTTACAAGCAACGGCCCAAACCACGGCCAAAACGGTGCAATTAATTCAGATTGTTTGTTTCGATAACGAAACTAAAGGTGCCTTTGATCAGGCTTTAGCGGCCCTATCAGCCTAAACTTTACAAAATACTTACTGAATTGTGCTATTAACTCGTTAGTGGCCTTGATATAATTAAATAGTTTAAATGCCAGTTGCAAGGGTTGAAAAAGAAAGGAATTAGCCAGTGTTAGATATTATTAAAGCAGTAATCTTGGGGATTGTTGAAGGGATTACTGAATTCTTACCAATTAGTTCAACGGGGCATTTGGTCTTAGTTGATGAGTTTATCAAGATGCAACAATCAACGCAGTTTACGGATATGTTTAATGTGGTGATTCAGCTGGGTGCGATTATGGCGGTGGTTGTCATCTACTTCCATAAATTAAATCCCTTATCGCCACGTAAGAGTCGGCCGGAAAAGCGGGATACTTGGGTGTTATGGAGTAAAGTGATTTTAGCGGTCATTCCATCAGTTATTATTGGCTTGCCATTAAATGACTGGATGGATGCACATCTGATGAATTGGGCGGTTGTTTCAGCAACTTTGATTATTTATGGGGTGCTGTTTATTGTGATTGAAAATCATAATAAACGTTTAACACCGCGGTTCAGTGAATTAAAGACGTTGCCTTATACGACGGCGCTTTTTATCGGTTGTTTCCAATTACTTTCGTTAGTACCAGGGACTTCACGTTCTGGCGCCACGATTTTAGGCGCAATTCTAATTGGGACTTCACGCTATGTGGCGACTGAGTTCTCATTCTTTATGGCGATTCCAACCATGTTTGGGGCGTCATTATTGAAGTTGTATAAGTATTTTGATCACGGCAATTCGTTAGCTGGCGCCCAAGGGGTTGTCCTAGCAGTTGGGGTGATTGTCTCCTTCGTAGTGGCTTACTTATCCATTCGTTTCTTGCTAGATTACATCAAACGTAATGATTTCAAGGTCTTTGGTTGGTATCGGATTGTACTAGGGGCCTTAGTAATCGCCTACTTTACACTGGTCCATTAAGCCTTGAACGACTGATTTTAAAAAGGATCACGCTTGAAAACCAATTTCAAGCGTGATCCTTTTGCAGTTGCTGCGCTAAAGTCCAAGTTAACCGGTTGATAAATTCAGCGATTAAAAAGCCAATCGCAATCACGCCCGCAATAATAACAACTTGGACAAAATAATGGGTGGCCATGGCAGGATGACCGGTAACCAGATTACGAACAACGCGGTAAGCTTGCCCACCTGGTACGAGTGGCACTAAGCTGGGAATGTTGAAAATAATCATCGGCATTTGTTTATAGTGTGCCGCCCAACCACTAGCGACGCCAATCACAATGGCAGCGCCTAAGTTACCTAATGCAAGCTTGATATTGATGGTCAGCGGCAAAGCTTGAGCAATTGCTTCATAGGTGACCCAGCCCGCTGCGCCAACCCAGCCACTCAGGTTAACTGCTCGCCGTGGAATATTTAATAAAACACCGAAACCCGCGGTGGCTAAATAGGCGAGCAGGGTTTGTAATAAGCCAGTGGTTAACAACCAATGTCCCATGTTAAGCATCTCCCTTAATAAAAAATCGATGTTAAGGCAATTCCAACGCCAATGGCACAAGCGGATAGAATCGCTTCCATCGCACGGGCTGGACCGCTTAATAAGTTACCAGTCATTGTATCACGGACGGCATTCGTAATGGCGACCCCTGGGACTAAAGGCATGATGGCACCAATAATGATGGCATCCGGATGATAGTGACCGGTTGTTAGATAAAACCCAACTAAGGTAACGATACCGATAATTAAGGCCCCGGCAAACTCACTCAGAAAACGAATTTGACCCAGGCGATTAATCCAATAATAAACGCTAAAGCCGCCGATGCCAGCCAGACCACACGTGATTAAATCGGCTGGTGTGGCATGGCCGGTAAAGGCAATCATCAGTGTCACACTAACGATTAAAGCTGCTAAGGCTAACCAATAAAAACGGAAGGTTGGGACGGCTTGACTGACATGCTTGAGCTTGGTTGCAAATGTTGGGAGGGTAATTTGGTGTTGGGCGAATTGGCGCGATAACGTGTTCACTTGGTCCACCTTTTCTAAGTCCATGCCCCGTTGATGAATGGCGCGTACCTGACTAGCGGTGATAGTTGGCAATGAGATGGTAATACCAGTTAACAAAACAAAAATCTGGGCGTCGGGATAACCGGCGTTAGTGGCAATTCGTTGCATTGTATCTTCTACCCGCGCAATTTCAGCGCCATTTTCTAACAAGGTCGCACCAGCTAATAGGGCTGTTTGCATTAATAAAGTCGCATCGGCCATTATTATCACCGCCATTTATTTAAGATAATCATATTTTCGCACCGAATCGGGATGGTGTCATCTATTTAGGGACAAGATACTTGACCAAAGCCCCCCTTGACGAGTAAACTTAGTCTTAGTAAATAAAATACTGGAGGCATTTCTTAATGACACAATTAACAAAGCTTACCGATACGTATAGTTTGAATAATGGTACCAAGATTCCGATTGTTGGTTTTGGGACTTGGCAAACACCCGATGGTCAAGTGGCTTATGAGTCTGTACTGGCGGCTTTAAAAGCTGGTTATCGCCATATTGATACCGCAGCTGCTTACGGCAACGAAGATAGTGTTGGTAAAGCGATTGCAGATAGTGGCATTGACCGCAAAGACTTATTTGTGACCACCAAACTTTGGAATGCCGATCATGGTTATGAAGCGACAAAGGCCGCGTTAGCCACCTCATTAGACAAGTTAGGCTTAGACTATGTTGATTTATATTTAATTCATTGGCCTAATCCAGCAGCGATGCGGGATAACTTTGAACAATTGACGGCCGATACTTGGCGCGCCATGGAAGACTTATATGCGGCTCGCAAAGCGCGGGCAATTGGGGTCTCTAATTTCCGCCCAGCGCATTTGGATGTCTTATTAAAGACGGCTAAAGTGGTCCCAGCTGTGAACCAAATTTTCTTGAATCCTAGTGATACTGAACCTGAAGTTGTGGCTTACAATGAAGCGCATGGCATTTTGTCCGAAGCCTACAGTCCATTAGGCACAGGTAAGATTTTTGGTATTCTAGCATTGAAGACGATTGCGGATAAGTATCAAAAGAGTGTGGCCCAAGTGGTGCTCCGTTGGTCATTGCAACGCGGTTTCTTACCACTACCAAAATCAGTGCACGCTGATCGGATTCAACAAAATACAGAATTATTTGATTTTGAATTGAGTGCTGAAGATGTGAAAACCATTGATGGCATGCATGGGGTAGCTGGCTTAGCTAACGACCCTGATGAAGTTGATTTCTAAAGATTAGCAGTTAAAGCGGGTCCCTAGCTAAATGTTGACATTTAGCTAGGGACCCGCTTTCTTTAATAAAGGACTTTAAAATTAGTCGGTTGACGGGCAGTCACCACTGGATTCTCGGCAAAATAATCAGCGATTAGAACCGTCATGTCAATCGATAGTTGACGGTCGATCTTGTCACGTGAATACATTGGATAGTTGCCACCGCCACCGGCACGATAATGATTTAACGTGACGGTTAAGGGTTGATCAGGTTGTACAGGTTGCCCATGATAATCGAGTTGAACCACGCGTTGCCCAATAGGGCGGGTCAAATCGAAGGTGTAGTCGATGCCGCTATAAATATCATAAATATAATGACGTAGTTTAGGCTTTAAAAATTCAGGATTCACGATAACTTGCCCAGCCTGCAACAAAAAGTAACTGGCACAGCGTTCCAACGCTTGTTTTAAATCGGCACCGGTAATTGTTTCGACAGCGAGTTTGTTGGGATAGATATAACTATTCATGACTTCTCGCATCGTGACATGTTGTTTTAGACCAGGGACATCATTATTGAAGAGCGCTGTCGCCGCAATATCGGTTCCGGTGGCGGTCATCTCAACTTGGTTGATAAAGTTAATGTAAGGATGGTTGTGTAGCCGAGCTTCTAGGTGATTATGTACCAGCATATTACCGTTGATTTTACCCAGCGGGGTATCCAACCAGTCTTCCATTTTGCGATTAATCGGCTGAATCAATGCCATGGTTTTAGTATCAGGCTGCGCATTCTTAACGCTTAAAACTGCCGACTGACCTTGGATAATTTGTTTTTGATCATTGAGATCGAGCGTGATTACACCAACGTTAGTGCCCTTCATCCCAGGTTGGGTCACCGGAACACCGTGGACCGTGACGGCTAATTTTCGATGTTGATGGCCGGTAATGAGCGCATCAATTCCCGGGACTTCTGCTAATAGAGCAGAGCCACGATTCTCGCCGTTTAGGCGTTCTGTAGGCGCATCTGTGTGGGGATTGCGTTCCAAGCCACCATGGTAAGCAACGACCACGACATCTGCTAATGCTCGTAACTTAGGGACATAGGTTTTCGCCGTCGCCACGACGTCTTCAAAGTGCAGACCATCTAGGTGTTTGGCGAGTTCCCAATGGGCAACAAATTGGGTGGTGAGGCCTAAGATGGCAACTTTAACTCCGGCGCGTTCCAGAATGGTGTAAGGTTTTGAGAATAACGTTCGGTGCTGGTCGTCATGAATGTTAGCGGCCAACATGGGATAATTACGGGCCGATTCACACAGGTCCAAAAAGTCGAGACCGTAGTTAAATTCGTGATTGCCAAAAACGCCCGCTTGGACGTGATTATGATTGGCTAACCGCGAGTATAACGGAGCGGCTTCTTGGTGCTGGCGGGCAATAAAGTAAGTTAAAGGTGAGCCTTGGACGAAGTCACCATTGTCAATGACAATCGGCCAAACATCGTCATTGTCTACTTGAGTTAATTGTTGAATCACTGTCGCCGCTCGACTAAGGCCAAAGGGCACCACGTGGTCACGCCGGCTATAGTCGGTGGGTGCTAAATAACCATGAACATCACTAGTCGAGATTAATTTGATTTGCATAACGGCGGGCCTCCACATTTTGTTTAAGTTCTATTATAACAATATTAATGCCATTTAAGTTTAGTTTGGTAACGAACAATGCAAAGTTTTAGCCGTTGTCGGTGTTAAATGTTCGTGCTCGATTAGATTTTATTGCGGATTAGTACCTAAAAAACCATCGTTTCATCACGACGTAGTGTCGGATGGAATGATGGTTTTTAGCATGTGACGATTTAAAGGCCTAAAAAACGGGGCGCTTGGCTGGTCTAGATTTAAGATCATCACAATCGTACGTGGCTAAAGCTTGTAACCCGTCTTTGCTAGCATCGAAATAAGCAGTTAAGCCTTGGGCAATCATTAAGTTGAGTTGTTTGTCAGCATCGAATTGAACGACCAGAACCGGTGTCTTTTCAGCCACGGCGGCGCCAATCTCGAACATAGTACCGGAATCAGGTTCGTTAGTGTCACTGGTCATGTCAAAGTCGAGTAGGGCGACCACTAGATCAGCGCGGTGAACTTGCCGCATGTCAGAGGCATAAACGTATTGTTGCCAAGCTCGGCTACCAAAGGGTTCAGCTTCGAATTGGTGTTCTTCTGGCAAGAAAATGCCGGCTGAATTGATTGTTGGGTTAGCGATTAAAGCGGCTTTAACCTGAGCAATGCGTGCTTTTTGGGCCTCGTCAAAAAAGGGAGCTGCTAAATAAACGTTATTCATGAAAGGGTCCTTTCTGTTGTGCATAATTTTATGTCTCATTCATTTTAGCCGAAAGTTGGGTAGCGGTTCAAGTTGTTTTCAATAAGAAGCCGGATTGCTACTGATTATGTAGATTATAAATCTATATAATCTAATTGATAACACTAAATTAGCTTGAATTTTAGTTTAAGTTACGGTAACTTAATAATAGCTTAGGAGGTTTAACGATGACAGCACAACCATTAAATAAATTTCGATTATTATCATGGCAACAGTTACCAACAGTACCGGTGTATATGGAGCAATTATTACAGTTAGTCAATCAAACCTTAGCGCCGTTGGGCATTTCAGCCGTCACTAAAACGATGGTTAATAGTTATGTGAAGCAGCATTTCTTTAGTCGACCCACAGCAGGTCGGCAATATGCACGCCATCAATTAGTGGCCGTGTTAGTTGTGACGATTTTAAAGCAAGATTTTTCCTTAACGACAATCAGTCAGGCGATTTTAACAATTCGAGAATCCCGGCAGATTGAAGCTCGCTATACGCAGTTTAGTCGGGCTTTTGAACAAACGTTGCGTAGAGAAAGGGTCGAGTTAGCACTGGATCCGATGACACGGGCCATTCAATTAGCGGCTCAAACCGTAGGAGCACACCTATTAACCAAACAACAATTAGCGCTTTTAGTTAGTGAGGTATCGAAAAATGACTAGACGTAAAAAGTGGACAATTGCGCTAGTAGCTGTCGTAGTTGTCATTATCATGGGGATAACTGGTGGGAGCTTTTATCTTTATCATTTTGCTTTTGAGCCGACGCCCAAAGTTTTGACGCATAGTTCTAAGAATAGTCAGACGACTTTAAAAAAGAATCAAGCCTGGCTAAAAACGGTCAAAAAACAAACTTGGCATGAATGGTCAGCGACGGATCATTTAAAATTAGTGGCTGATTTTGTACCAGCAACTAAAAAAACGACGCGTACGATTGTCGTTGCCCATGGTTATATGGGGAATAAGGAACAGATGGCAAGCTATATTCGCCTCTGGCATCGTCGAGGCTATAATGTTTTAGCCCCTGATGATCGGGGTAACGGTCAAAGTGCGGGTGATTATTATGGGTTTGGTTGGCCGGATCGCTTAGATTATGTTAAATGGACGCGCCAAGTTGTGAAACGTGTTGGCACCAAGAGCCAAATTGGGTTATTCGGTGTCTCAATGGGGGGTGCCACTGTCATGATGATGAGCGGTGAACCGTTACCGTCACAGGTTAAAGCGATTATTGAAGATTGTGGTTATACGAGTGTGAGTGATGAGTTGAGTTATGAACTCAAAGAACTATATCATTTACCAAAGTTCCCATTAATTTATACTGCGAGTTGGGTTGCCGATGCAAAGGCCCACTTTAACTTTCTCAAAGCGAGTTCGGTTGCGCAGCTAAAGCATAATAAGTTGCCCATCTTTTTCATTCATGGTGGTCAGGATACGTTTGTGCCGACCAAGATGGTCTACCAAAATTATCGTGCCACGACAGTCAAGGCCAAAAAGCTCTGGGTAGTACCAGGTGCGGGCCATGCCGAATCGTATACTAAGCAACCGAAATTGTATACGCAAAAGGTGACGCAATTTATGGGAACGTATGTGAAGTAAATCAGATTTAATGTGATCAGTTTTTAATAGTTAGTCCAGTACCTTGTTAGTTTGTGATTTCAAGGTATTGGACTATTTTTTTGGGATATAGCTCAGACATCCTATTAAGCTGAAATCTGGACACAATGATGACAATCCATACCCACCTACCTGCTCGCAAGAATGTTATAATGTGGTGACTATTAGATGTTTGAGGGAGGAAATTTTAATGGCTTGGGATAGCAAAAAAGCAGAAGTTGAATTAACAAAGTGGTTCACACCCAGTAAACCAGCGACAAGAAATTATGTTGATCGTGGCGCTCTGGATAAAACTATATTTAGAGAGTTCTCGCAGCAAGGCCGACAAGTGCTAGTTTTTGGACCAACAGGTGCTGGGAAAACTAGTATGGTTCTTGATAATTTGAACAAGTTACAGGCCCTTTATCAAACTAATAGCGTTAGAGTGACCATGACCAATACAACGACTGTTGAAAGTTTTCTTTCAGACATTGCGCTGAAAATGAATTTAACACGCAAAGGACAACAAGTTTCTACGACTGAAGCTGGTCATGATACTGTCTTAGGTCTAGCAAAATGGGTTGCTTTGCGTAGCTCGCAGCAGATTAAAAATACCCAGCAAGTGGTTGATGAGCAATATACAGGTACTGATGACTTTGCCATATTAGAAGAAGCCTTGTTTAAACGTAATACGGTACTCGTCGTTGATGATATGGAAAATCTATCGGCAGATGCCAAGAATCTTAGAATTAGGTTAGCTGAAATTGCTAAAAATATGTCAGATGATGCGGTTAACTATGAAGACTCTTACGCTAAGATTATATTTGTTGGGATTGCTCAAACGGCCGAAGAACTTTGGCGGGACGTACAATCTTTACGCAGTCGATTAGCAACAATCTCCGTACCCTATTTAAATCAGCAAGAAAGCAATCAAATTATCAGAACTGGTTGGGATAAAGCCAATCTGAATAGTTCTGAGGAACAGATTAAGCGAACAACGTATATTTCAAGTGGAATTGGCAAAGTAGTGCATGAATTAGGTCAGAAAACGGGCTATGCCGCCGTTGATGAAAACAATCAAAAGATTGAAGACCGCTATATTAATGATGCAATTCATGAAATTTTTGAAGTTAATGAATTAACATTTGAGTTCTTGTTAGATAAGGCCAAAAATAAGACCAGTACGAAAACGACAGTTAGAAATTACATTTTGTACGCAATGGCTAATGATGATCGGACTACGATGACGATGCAAGATATTCTGAAAGCAGTTAACGAATTACGACATGATGATAAAAAGGGTGCCAACTCGATTAGTCCAGCACTTACACAGCTGAAAAGTGATGAGTTCGGTATTTTAACTAGTGAGGATCGTAATTCTTGGCATTTTACTGATCCGATGTTTAAGGCCTATGTTCGTGAACATAAAGATGCCTTGTTATTAAAAAAGTAGCTTTCGAGTATCAACATGAAATCGAGGCTGTGACATAATTAGCTTTTGCAAGCCAAATTTATAATATCTGCACAAGAAAGTAGCCTTGAACGTTCTGCTAAAGGCATCCCAATTTGAGCAATCGCATTACAACGTTCCATTTTACCCTAGTGGGTGTTTCCTTTTGATGCCTTGAAAGCAACAACTTATCGCAACATTCAGACCACTTATCGCAAAGTTGGGGGCAGGCCAGCCACTACTCCTGTATACTTGGGGTATTGATAAGGAGCGTGTAGCGATGACATTACTGACAGCAACCGGTATTACCAAACAATTTGGCGCTAAATTTGCCGTTAAGCAGATTGATTTAACGGTCCAAGC